>NZ_JAHKPE010000029.1:0-95516 GCF_018860305.1 Celeribacter halophilus | reverse complement strand
GGGGGGGGGGGGGGCGGCAGAGGGGGCGCCTATTTGTAAAGCGCCTCCTGACCGAATTTGCGCAGGAGCAACACCCCGAAAAACAACGGAATTGTTCCGCAGAGGAAGACATAGGTTAACGAAATGTAGTGAGGAGAATAGATCGAATAGAACATCCCCGCGCGGGCATAGCCTGTGATGTGCAGGACCGGATTGAACCAGAGGATGTTCTGGGCAAATTCCGGCAGGTCTTCGTAGATGAAAAACACGCCGGAGATCAGCATGAGCGGCCGCGTGGCAATGCCCCAAAGGGTTGACCACAAAGGATAGCGGAATGTCAGGAAACAGTTCAACGTCCCGACCCCCAACCCCAGCCAGATCGTGGCGGCGAAGGCGGTGAACAGGATTCGGTAGTCAATGATTTCCCGCACATTGTCATAGCTGTGGATGCCGACAAGAACGACCGCCGCGACCATGCTTTGTGTGAGAACGGCCAGCAGGAAACGCGAGGTGACAACATCAATGAAGGTGACACGGGGATAGCTCATCAACGCACGGTTGAAGGAAATCGCATTGCCCACATTGCCGCTGATCCGCTGGAACATCCGCAAGGGCAGGATCGCAGAGGCGTAAAACCAGAGAAACGAGGTGCCAAGGGAAGGACTACGCAACATCAGGGAGAAACCGATGGCAAACAGCACAATCATCGCCAGAGGTTCGAGAATGGCCCAGATATACCCTCCGGGGGTGCGGCCATAGGTGGTCGACATTTCACGCAATATTAACGCTGTTATTGTACGAAATGTCCTGAAACGCAGATTGGGAGAGGACGGTTCCTGTGCAGGCTGGATTGCTGCAAATGTTTGAATTTCTTGCGACATACCCGCATCCTGATCGTTATTTTCTGTCTCGGTCCAAACGCGGCGGCATTCGGAACAAGACTAGGCTTAGAGTATAAAAGTGAACAAGAATTTACCCCAAGACAAGAGCCCTGTTTCGCAGCAGGATGTCGAGGCCGCCGCACCGCAACCGGCGAAGCCCGCGATGAAAAAGCGAAAGAAACAGGGGGCGGCGCGCAAAAGGGCGACGGTTGCGCAAAAGCCCCCCGTGCGCTCTGCGCGTCTGAAATTCCGCCATCGTGCGCTGTTCGTCAGCTTCCTTGTGGTTGTGGTTCTGCCGATTCTGGCGATGGCGTGGTATTTGTGGACGCAGGCGCAGGATCAATATGTGTCGCGCGTCGGGTTTGCCGTGCGGCGTGAGGAAAGCGCCTCGGCGGTCGATCTCTTCGGCGGGCTGGCCAATCTGTCCAGTTCAAGCTCGTCGGACAGCGATATTCTCTATGAATTCATCCAGTCTCAGGAGATGGTGCAAGCGGTTAACGCCTCGCTCGACCTGAACGCGCTCTACTCGCGGTTTTACGAAAAAGATGCCGTGTTCTCCCTCCGGCCTGACGCGAATATCGAGGCGTTGCTACAGTATTGGCAGCGGATGGTGAAAGTGTCCTACACGTCGGGCACGGGGCTGATCAAAATCGAGGTCCGCGCCTTTACGCCGGAGGACGCACAGGCCATTGCGGAGGAGGTCTATCGCCAAAGCACACAGATGATTAACGCCCTTTCTGCGATTGCCCGTGAAGATGCGCTCAAATATGCGCGTCTCGAACTCGAAGAGGCGATGGAGCAACTCAAACAGGCGCGGCAGGCGATTACGGCCTTTCGGTCCAAGAACCAGATTCTCAATCCGAATGCCGATATCCAGATCCAGATGGGTCTTCTCACATCGTTGCAGGAAAAGCTGGGCGACGAGATGATCGCCCATGACATGTTGCTGAACAACACAAGCGAGGATGACCTGCGGGTGGTTGAGGCCAAGCGGCGCATTGCGGCGATTTCCGAACGCATACGACAGGAACGTGCCAAGTTCGGGGTGGGCGGGGCGATGGCGGCAGGGGCGTCGCCGGATGACGAGGACTATGCGACATTGCTGGAGAATTTCGAAAGCCTGACGGTGGATCGGGAATTTGCCGAGAAGAAATATACCTCCGCCCTGTCGAATTTCGACTCCGCTCAGGCCGAAGCCCAGCGGCAAAGCCGGTATCTGGCGGCTTTCGTGCGCCCGACTCTTGCCGAAGCCGCAGAATATCCGCGCCGGTTCATCCTTTTGGGGATCGCCTCGCTGTTTCTGGTGATGGGCTGGAGCACCGCCACGCTGATTTTCTATTCCCTGCGAGACCGTCGTTGAACCGCTATGATCGAGCTACGCAATCTTTCAAAAAGCTTTCGCTCCGGACGCGGCCGAAAACATATCGCCCGCAACCTCAGCATCGTGTTCCCGACCGGCTGTTCGGTGGCGCTTCTGGGGCGCAACGGTTCCGGAAAATCGACCTTGTTGCAAATGATTGCGGGAAATATGCGCCCTGATTCAGGTCAGATCATTTCGACAGGACAGGTGTCCTTTCCCGTCGGGTTTTCCGGCAGCTTTCACAGAGACCTGACCGGCGCGCAGAACACCCGATTTATCGCACGAATCTACGGGGTCGATACGGATGAGCTTTTACGCTTCGTCGAGGATTTCGCGGGGCTCGGCGGGCATTTCAACATGCCTGTGCGGCTCTATTCCTCCGGCATGCGCTCGCGCCTTGCTTTCGGGATTTCGATGGGGATCAAGTTTGACACCTATCTGGTGGATGAAATCACCGCAGTGGGCGATCAGGCGTTTCGGGAAAAGAGTTCCGCCATGTTCAAGGACCGGATGCGCGACAGCAATGCGATTGTTGTCACACATTCCATGAAGGATGTCCGTCGCCTGTGTAATGCCGGTGCGGTTCTGGAAAACGGCCACCTGCGGTATTTCGACGATGTGGAGGAGGCAATAGATTTCCACCTCGGCAATATGGGGACATGACGGCAGGGCGCGGGGCGCGTCCGATGTCTTGAGAGTTTGAACGGATCACAATTTGAGCGCGGATAACATGCACGAGTTTTCACAAACGCAACACACACCGGTTGACCTGCCGCAGGAGCAACAACCGGTCCTGCTGGTCTTCAGTGACGATTCCACCTTGTTTTTCGCGCGGTTGATGCGTGATCTGTTGAAATCTGCCGCGCCGGATTGTCCGGTCGCGTTCTGTCTTTATTCCGACGAAAACACCCTGTCCGAGCGCCAGATCACAACCTTGCTGCCGGCGGGGCCGGATCTGGTTCTGGACAGGAAAGGCCTTCATGCCGTGTTCGAAAACCGCAACATTCGGGCCATCGTGACCTCCCGCGTCTATGCGCCTTTGCGCAATGCGCTCAAGGATATGGACAAGGCCGGACAAGGTCGGCTGAGAGCGGGGCGGCCCTGTCTGATCAGCTTTCTGGGCGGGCTGGATTTCTTTCCCGAGCGCGGGCTGCGGCATCGTTTGGTCTCTGATGCGGTGTTCGTGTTCCCGCGCCCTGACATCGCGCTTTTCAAGGAGATCCGGCGTCAAAGTGGCGGTGCGGCGTTCTGGCAGCATGTGGGGTTCGGCCATCCGGCGGCCCTTGCGCCGAAGGCTCCGCCCGCCGATCTGCACAGCCGCAAAGACATCTACTTTTTTGCGCAGGCGATTTCCCCCAAGTCTCGGGCGGGGCGCAGGCATATTCTGGATGCGCTGATCGCCATTGCCGAGCGCAATCCGGAGCGGGACGTGTATATCAAGCTGCGCCACCTTCCCGGCGAGAACGCGCAGCATCTCCATGTGGAAAAATACGATTATCCGTCGCTTTTAAAGAAATATTCAGATGTGCCGCCTAACCTGAAGCTGACCGCCTGTGTGATGCAGGAGGCGCTGGAGAAGGCGGCGATTGCCATCACCTGCACCTCGACCGCGGCTCTGGATGCGATGTCAGAGGGGGTGCCGACGATGATCTATCTCGATTACGTCGACAATTTCCTCGACCCGCTCAATGCACCGATGCGGGAGGTGTTCAAAACCAGCGGGGCGATTGTCACGTTGGAGGAGTTGCTGTTTCTCAAGACCCGTCCGGTTAATCCCGCGTGGGTCGCGGATATGTTTGCCGAGCGCTCTTTGGGCGCGGATGTTCTGGACGCGATTGAGACGTTTGAGGGCAGGGAGGGCCAGTATGATACGCAGAGTGACACTCTGCATGATACAGAGGCCGAAGTTGTTTCGGGCGATAGGCGTTGAAGGGCAGGGCGAGAGGATTTAGCCTGCGGACTCCGCATGGGCTTTCGCCGCTTTGAGACGCGCCAGATGGGCCGCGAGTTGGGTCGGGCCGGGCGCGGTGGAACTGGCCATGAGCGTCAGTTGCCACATCAATTCGATAATGTCGCGACGAAGCGTCAGGGTTTTGAGCTGTGCGCGGTGATGTTGGACGGCTTCTTCATGCAGCGCGTCGAAGGCGTCCAGTCCCGCGCGAGCCTCCCGCGCGGCTTTGCGCATCTCCGCGATCCGCGTATCTTCGACAAGGTTGAAATTCCGCTCGGCCCAGTAGCCCGCCCCCACAGGTTTCTCCATGTGATTGGGCAACCCGCGTCGGGCTTTGAGGATGAATTCCTCGATCGAACGCACGGAGTAATGGTTGAGCCATGCCCGTTCGCCTTTGGAACTCAGGCCAAAGAGATTGATCCGCGATTGTTGCGCGGCGAAATCCTCGCCTAAAGCGCGACCGGAGGCGGAGACCCAGCGGGCCTCTTTGCCTTTCGGGCGATGCACGCCCAGCCCCTTGAACGCCGCAGGCCGGTGCAATGTCTTGAAAAAATGCGCCAGCGGCAGGGCGATGTCTTCGGGGGCGGCCATGATGAACCGCTCGGTCACAGGGCGGTCCTGCCATGTGCCAATCCCGCTATTGCCAAAGAGATGCCAGCGCAAAGGCATGGCGTCCGCTGTGTCGGGCAAAAGCGCACCCAAAGGCTCTTTCAGAACCAGATATTCGTCGACATCGAAGAACAGCGCCAGATCGGCCCCTTTATAGAGCGGATGTTTGGAGAGCAGTTTCATCGCCTGCCACTGCACGGCTTTTTCGCCATCGGGGACAAAGGGCAGATGCGTGACGATGCCTGCGGCGTCGAGCGCGTCGAGCATCCGGTCCGTGCCATCGGTGCAGTCATGGGAGGCAATGAGAAAATGCGCAAATCCGGCCGCACGGTGATGGGCAATCCAGTCAAGGAGCCACGGCCCCTCGTCGCGGATACATGTGATCGCGAGTGTCTTCAAACCCGGCTCATCCTCATATCACACCAAGCGCCTGCGCGTTTGATTTCTTTGAATAATGGGTTTCACACGGGGGGATGCGAGTCAAGTTCGAGGGGTCGGACGCCTTGCCGCAGGGCGGTCGGACGCGACGTCATTTGTAGCGCAACCGCTCCGCCATGCGGGTCAGGACTGAGGGGGCGACAGCAATCAGGATCACGATGCGGACCAGATGGTGCACCGAGATATAGGCCACCTCGGCATGCATCGCCAAAGCCACAAGGGACATTTCCGTGAGCCCTCCGGGCGCATAGGCGAGCAGCACCTGTTCAACCGTCTGGCCGAAAGGTTTGTGCAGCAATACCGCAAAGCCCAGAGACAGGCCCATGGTGATCAGGGTGCCGCCAAGGCTCAGTGCGAGGGTCTCCGCGACGAGGCGGGGTTTTGCGCCACGGAAGCGACAGCCCATCGTGGAGCCCAGCACGACCTGCGCCACGATGACCAGAAACCCCGGCGGGGAGGAGGCGGTCAGGCCGGATATATGTGCCACCCCTGAAAGCAGCATCGGCCCCAAAAGCCCCGGCGCGGGCAGTTTCAGTTTTCCGCCCAGCCATGCACCCAAGACCGCGCAGGCCAGAAGGACCAGCGCATTTGACACGGTCAGGTTTGGGGCATCGTCATGAAGTGGCACGCCTTGGACCTCATAGCCCAGCACCACGCGAAACCACACGGCGATGATCGAGATGGTCACCACAATGCGCCCCGCGTGCGCCAGAATAATCCGTTTTTCATCGCCTCCCAACGCGCCGCCGATCACCGTCATTTCGTTGATGCCGCCGGGCATGGCGGAGAAGAAAGCCGTCACCGGATCGAGCCGTCCGACCTTGATGAAATAGGGCACGACGAGGGCCGCCGCGAGGACGAGGTAGAGCGCAAGCCCCGCCAGAGAGAGGCCCCATTGGCCGATGTGTTGGAATGTTTCGGTGTTGAAGCCGGAGCCCAGCATCACGCCGATCACCGGAATGACGGTGGGGCGCAACCGTCCGGAGGTCTCAAGGGGTGCGCCCGCCATTACGAGAGCAAACACCGCCAGCATGGAGCCCAGCATCCACGGCAGCGGAAGGCCGGCCAGATAGAACCCCGTGCCGCCTGCTGCCCCGACGCAGAGTGTCAGCAGAATGCGCAGGGCGCGTTTGGGGGCGGGCGGTGTCAGCACGTTGATGTCCTCGAAAAAGGGCAAAATGTCGCGCCAACATACTGTCATCGGGCGACAGGGCAAGATCGCGTTGATGGAGTTTTGCGCACAAGTCTTGGGCGTTGCACGGGTTTTTACGCATCCGGCGCGGGAAATCCGGTGTGTCACAAAAGTTTTTCCATGCCGTCACACAAGCGTTTCAGAGCCTGTGCCTTATCCCGTCAAACAACGAGGGGACAGATATGCTCGACGTCAAGAGCCTGACAAAGCGGTTCGGCTCCAATGCCGCTGTGGATAATGTCAGTTTCACTATCGACCGCCCGATGATGATCGGCATTATCGGCCGTTCCGGTGCAGGTAAATCCACCTTTTTGCGGATGATGAACCGGCTGACGGATGCCTCCGAAGGAGAGCTGTGTTTCGAGGGCCGCAATGTCCTGACGCTCACCGGCAAGGACAAGCGCGACTGGCAGTCCGACTGCGCCATGATCTTCCAGCAGTTCAATCTGGTGCCGCGTATGGATGTGGTGTCGAATGTGCTGCATGGCACTTTGGGGCGGCGCTCCACCTTGACGACCATGTTCAATCTCTACCCCGAGGGTGACATCCACAAGGCCATCGACATTCTGGGTCGTCTCGGCATTGCCGAACATGCTGCGAAACGGGCCGAGGCGCTTTCGGGCGGCCAGCAACAGCGTGTCGCCATCGCGCGCGCCTTGATGCAGGACCCGAAGGTGATCCTTGCGGATGAGCCGATTGCCTCTCTTGATCCGATGAACGCACAGACCGTCATGGAGGCGCTGCGGCGTATTCATGACGAGGACGGGCGCATGGTCATCGCCAACCTGCACACGCTCGATACTGCGCGGCGCTATTGTGACCGCATCATCGGGATGCGCGACGGGCGCGTGGTCTTTGACGGCACGCCGGAGCAACTGACCACCGGCGTGGCCCGCGACATCTACGGGGCAGGCGCGGATTTTTCCGAGGCTGCCACCTCCACCGAAATACGCGACCACGACGCGGTTGTTGCCGAAGAAATTCGGGCCGCCGAAGTCGCGCTTTAACCCTCTTTCATCCCCCCGCAACCGAACATCCCGCGGGTTTCAACACGGAGACATACGATGAAGAAACTGCTTGCTGCTGCTTTGACCACCACCGCGCTTGTCGGTGCTGCTCAGGCGCAAGAGATCAAAGAATTCAACATCGGTATTCTGGGCGGCGAAAACGCGCAGGACCGTCTGAACGCCTATGAATGTCTTGGCGGCTACGTCGAAGAGGCGCTGGGCGTTCCGGTGAAAATGTTTGCACCGGCCGACTATAACGGTGTGATGCAGGGCCTTCTGGGCGGTTCCATCGACATGGCATGGCTCGGGTCGTCTTCCTATGCGGGTGTCTACATCCAGAACCCCGAGGCGGTTGAGCCGGTGCTCATCAAGGTGAACCTCGACGGCTCCATCGGTTATCACTCCATCGGCTTTGCCCGCAAGGATAGCGGCATTACGAGCCTCGACGATATGGAAGGCAAGGTCTTCGGTTTCGGCGATCCGAACTCCACCTCCGGCTACCTGATCCCCTCTATCGAGATCCCGCAGTATAAAGACGGTATCACTATGGAACCGGGCGACTATTTTGGCGATGTGACTTTTGTGGGTGGCCATGAGCAAACCATCGTGGCGGTGAACAATGGCGACATTGACGCCGGTGTGACCTGGGCCGACGGTCAGGGCGAATGGGAAGACGGGTTTAACAACGGCGCTCTGCGCAAAGCTGTGGACGCGGGTCTTGTGGACATGAACGACCTCGTGGAAATCTGGCGCTCCAAGCCGATCCCCGAAGGCCCGATTGTTCTGCGCACGGCTCTGCCTGATGACGTGAAGACGACCATGACGGCGCTCATGGACGGTCTTTATGAGGCTGATCCGGAATGTGCCTATGGTGTGACCGCAGGCGAAAGTCAGGGTTTCCGTCCGGTGACCCACGAGATGTATGAATCCATCGTTGCGGCGCGTCTGTCGAAAGCCAACTGATTTCGATTTGATACCGGCCCTCGCGCTTTCCTGCGCGGGGGTTTTTCTACGTAAGGACCAACCACATGACCGATATGAACGCCACGTCGCTGGACGTGACCCGTGACCATTATCTTGCGCTCACGCGCCAGCGCCGCCTCTATGGCGGGCTCATGTTGCTGGTCTTTGTCCTGTTGCTGGCTTCGGGATTTGGCATCGCCAACGAACGCAACGCGGGCGGATTTCTGCCCGGTCTGCCGCAGATTTTCGATTTTCCCGCCGAGGTGGTGCAGGAGGCGTGGGAGAAACGCGCCAATATGCCCGATCATCTGGCCAATGCGTTTCCGGCCCTGATCGAGACCATCAACATCGCCGCCATCGCCACGCTGACGGGCGGGTTTGGTGCGGTTGTCCTGTCGCTTCTATCCACGCGGGGGCTCGCCCCCTGGCCGCGTTTCATTCCGGTCTTTCGCCGGATCATGGACCTGATGCGCGCGATCCCCGAAATCGTGACCGCGCTGGTTCTGATCTACGTTCTGGGGGGCGGGCCCGTTCCGGCCGCCATTGCCATCGCCCTGCATACCATCGGCGCGCTGGGCAAGCTGTTTTCCGAGGTCAATGAAAACGCCGATCTGAAGCCGCTCGAAGGGCTGTCCTCGGTCGGGGCAACATGGTTTCAGCGCATGGTCCTCGCACTCCTGCCACAGGTCGCGCCGAACTGGTTCTCCTATGCGCTTTTGCGTTTCGAGATCAACATCCGTGCCTCCGCCATCCTCGGATTCGTCGGTGCAGGCGGCATCGGTTACGAGCTGAAAAACGCAATCTCATGGGGACAGGGCAAGTTCGACGAAGCCGCTGCGGTCTTTATCCTGCTGTTCCTGAGCATCGTGTTCTTTGACCAACTGTCCTCGGTTGTGCGCAATCACCTCACACATGGTTCCAAGAAGGGAGCGTCCCAATGACCCTCGCCGCCGACAGCCACACCGATCTGCGCGATCAAGCGGTCAAGCTCATTGCCCGCAAGCGCCTGTTCTCCTTCGCCCTGCCTGCGGTGATCCTCGCCTATTGTGTCTATATCTTCTTTGCCTTCGACATTCTGGGCCTCGCCGAGCGGGCGCGCTGGGACAATGCCTCCAAGATGATCTCGGATGCCTACAGTTATAAAACCGTGGTGGAGCGCAACAACCGGCGCGGGGGCATTGCGGTCTCTGTGGAAGGGGAGCGCAAAGGCACCTATGACGCGACGAACTATCCCGAATGGGTCGAGGTGGGTGATGACGCGGCCACCATTGCTCTGGAACAGGGCGGCTCCATCGTGATCGACGGCGACCTCGTGCGCTTTGATGTGCCGGGCTTCGGCCTCATCGAGGCGACGCAGAACCGCACCGACGGGGTGACGCTGAACCTCGACACGAATGACCTGCCCGACTGGATCAACTGGTCGAGTGCGCGTGTGTCCATCACCACAGATGTGGCGCGGCTGACGCTCACCAAAACCCGCACCGAGGTCTTCGTCTATGACTATGGCTGGGAACTGTTCTGGTTCACTCTCGACAGCCCCTATTACGATCACAGCTTTGCCGAGATCTTCTTTGGTCCGCGCATCGATCCGACACGATCCAATCCGGTCGGCGCGTGGCAGGACTTCTGGAACAACGGCATGTGGCGGCACGGCGATACCGCTTGGGCCCTGTTCGAAACCGTCCTGATGGCCTTCCTAGGCACATTCGGTGCGGCGATGATCGCCCTGCCCCTGGCCTTTCTCGCGGCCCGCAACTTTGCGCCCCTGCTCGTGGTGCGGATGGCGGCGCGGCGGGTGTTCGATTTCCTGCGCGGTGTGGACGGGCTGATCTGGACCATCCTTCTGTCCCGCGCCTTCGGCCCCGGCCCGATGACCGGTGCGCTGGCGATCCTGCTGACGGACACCGGCTCTTTCGGCAAGCTCTTTTCCGAGGCACTGGAAAATGTCGACAACAAACAGATCGAAGGCATCCAGTCCACCGGCGCCAAGCCCCTGCAACGCTACCGCTTTGGCGTGATCCCGCAAATCGTGCCCGTGCTTCTGTCGCAGGTGCTCTATTTCCTCGAATCCAACACCCGCTCCGCCACGATTATCGGCGCGATCACCGGCGGCGGTATCGGGCTTTTGCTGACCCAGGCCATGAACACCCACAAGGATTGGGAAGAAGTCACCTATTACATCGTGCTTGTGGTGCTTCTCGTGATGGCGATGGACAGCTTCTCCGGCTGGCTGCGGCGCAAGTTGATCAAGGGGGATTGAGTATTTGGGGCACAAAGGAAACAGCAATTGAATCGGCGTTTCCTTTGTGCTCGAAATACTCCCGCCGGAGGCGGTCCGGAATTGCAAACAGGTGAACCATGCCGAAACTGAGTGCCACGGACCCGTTGATCCATGAGGGCGCAAAGATCGTGTCCGCGACCTTCGGGCGCTATTGCGAAGTGGGCAAGGGGGCGCGGGTGCTGAACTCGGAGTTTTTAGACTACGCCTATTGCGACCAATATGCCGATATTGCCAACACCACTGTCGGGAAGTTTGCCAATATCGCGGCCTTCACGCGGATCGGGCCGACGGATCATCCGTATCGGAACGCCTCCCTGCATCACTTTCTTTATCGCTCTTCCTACTACTGGGAAGATGCAGAGGATGATCCTGCCTTTTTCGAACAGCGCGCGGCGCGGCGCACGGTGATCGGGCATGACACATGGATCGGACATGGTGCGGTGATCAAGCCGGAGGTTACAATCGGCAATGGTGCGATTGTGGCTGCGGGGGCGGTGGTGACCAAGGATGTGCCCGCTTACATGATCGTCTCCGGCGTGCCCGCGCAGCCCATGCGCCCGCGTTTCGAGGCGGGCATCGCGGCGCGGATGGAGGCGTTGGCGTGGTGGGATTGGGATCACGCGCGGCTCAGGGAGGCGCTTGCAGATTTTCGCGCCCTTGAGGCCGAAGCCTTTCTCGACAAATACGAGTGACCCTCACTCCGCCGCGAGAGACATCCGGTGATCGGCCTGTGCCAGTCTTTGTCCGGCCTGTCCGCTCATATAGGCGATGCGACCGCCTGCGACGGTGGCTTCGATCTCGCGGGTGGTCTGGTTGATGACCACGAAATCCGCACGTTTGTCCCGCTCCAGACAGCCCCGATCCGACAGTTTCATGATGCGGGCGGGGGTGGTCGAGATCATCGCCCATGCTGTCGGCAGATCGCAGACGCCCTTGTCGACAAGCGTCCATGCGGCTGCACTCAGGGCGGGGTAGTGGTAGTCGGAGACCAACGCATCGCACAGCCCGCGTTCGATCAGTTTCTGCGCGGAGATATTGCCAGATTGCGACCCGCCACGCGCCACATTCGGAGCGCCCATGAGGACCGGATCATCCATCGCCTTGGCGGCGGCGGCGGCTTTTTCGGAGATCGGAAATTCGGCCACGCGCGCCCCCAGAATGCGGAACTCTTCACGGGTTTCCGCGTCCGGATCATCATGGCTGCCATAGGTGACGCCCAGCGTGTCGAAGGCGGCGGACAGGGCGCAGAGATGGCGCGGCACCTCGTGTTTGCGGTCTTTGGCGTCACGCAGGAGTTTGATGAACTCTTCCGGTGTGCGCCCGCCACGCTTGGCCCATGCGGCAAATTCCAGCGGGTCTTTCTTGGCGACCTCGATGGCTTCGGGCAGGTGGTTGTTGAAGATCACATAGTCCACGCCAAAGCGCCGGATCGCCGCCACAAGCCGTTCGCGGCTGTCGATCATATGGGTTTCGCAGCGGATTTGCAGACGAATGTCGATCGGTGCATGGGCCTCGAAAGCCTGCATCTCGGAGAGCAGTTCCTCGGCATAATCGGGCCCGCGCAATCCGCCTTCCCAACTCCAGCACTGCGCGAACCACGCAGTCGTCACCCCATGCGCGGCGGCGTCACGGGCGGCGGAGGCAAGACCGGAACGGATCGGAAAGGGCGCGCGCGGGCGCGGCGCGATATGGCGTTCGAACGCGTCACCATGCAGGTCGATGATACCGGGCAGGATCAGATAGCCGGAGAGGTCCACCGAGGGGAAACGGCCATGGGTGATATAGCCGCCCTCAATGCTGAAGGTCTGCGGGCGGAGTGTGTTCTCCGTAAGGACGGAGGCACCGGTGAAGCTGAGCGGCGGAAGGAGGGCCATCTGGATACCTGCGCAAAATCTGTGACGTGTTGCCTGTGTCAGATGTTCTACCCAGACATTGTATCGTCCGCGTGACGTTTGGCTTTTTCACAGGTGGAAACAGGCGGATTTCAGTCGTCCGGCGTGACCGTCAATGTGACCCGCTCTCCCGCAAACCATGTCATTCCGCGTTCGATGGGCACGCCGTCAACCGTGGTGTTGAGACTCACCGTGCGCAACAGGGGATCGCCCTCGCGCAGGCCGAGGTGGAGCGATTGTGTCGCCGTGGCGCGTTCGGCGCTGACTCGGGTTTCGGCGCGCAGGTAGTCTTCGATACCGATGGATTTGAGCGCCTTGGTGACGGAGCTGATCTCGGTGAATGCGTCTTTAAGACCCGTAGTGCGGGATTCGGGGAAGATCGAAATGAAATGCGCAACGGGGGCATCTCCGGACAGGGAAAGCCCTTCATAGACCAGAACGGGGGCACCTTCGGCCAGATCCAGCGCCTCTGCTTCGGCCTTGTCGCAGGGGCGGGTTTCGATCCGGAGCACTTTCTTGTGTGGCAACCGGCCTGTGGCGCGGATGTTCTGGTGAAAGCGCACACGTTTGCCCAGCGGATAGTCCACGGGAGCCGATTGGACAAAGACGCCTGCGCCACGGCGGGAGCGGGTGATGCCGCGTTCTGTCAGGTCGGAAAGCGCATGGCGCACCGTGTGGCGGTTGACCCCGAACCGTGCGGAAAGCTCGGCCTCGGTCGGCAGTTTGTCACCGGGCCGGTAATGGCCTTTGGCGATTTCTTCGGAGAGCGTTTCCGCGATGGATTTCCAGACGGGTGTGCGAGGCATGGGGAGACGTCACCAAAGTTTCATGAATTATTCCTTGCCGAGTCGCTGTGGATCGGCCATGATTTGTCTAGTTGTATAGGAGTTTAGACAACTCCGCAAGCTGTCTAGATGAGAAAGATGAAGCGCATGGGAAAACCGGATAGCCCGCTGTCCCCCGATCAAGAGGCCCGCAAGGCGTGGATGGGGCTTTTGGCCAAATCCGACGCGGCACAGTTGGCCGGTTTGATTGGCCGATTGGAAAACCTGCCAGATTTCGAGTGGTTGCGCCGACCGGAGGTGGGAGGCGTCATGGTGCGTGGTCGCATGGGCGGCACGGGCGCGCCGTTCAACCTTGGCGAGATGACCGTTACGCGCTGCGCTTTGCGGCTGGAGAGCGGGGAGGTCGGACACGGCTATGTGCAAGGGCGCGACAAGCGGCAGGCAGAGCAGGCCGCGTTGACGGATGCGCTTATGCAAGGTCCGCGTGCCGCAGAGTTGCGAGAGACGGTGCTGGCCCCGCTGGAGGCGGCACAGACGGAGCTCCGCGAGACCCGCGCGGCCAAAGCCGCCGCGACGAAGGTGGATTTCTTCACCATGGTGAGAGGGGAAGACTGATGCCGGAAAAACATATGAACGAACAAAGTCTGATCGGTGCCTTCGAGGCCCCGCCACAAGATGCCGCACGGGCCTTTCGGGCCGCATTGGAAGCACTGGCGCGTCCCGGTTCGATCCATGAGATCACCGGCGGCAAAGCGCCCGCGCCAATGTCCGAGGCGGCGGCAACGCTTCTTCTGACGCTGTGCGATCCGGAAACACCGCTTTGCCTGAGCGGCGCGCATGACAGGGCAGAGATCCGCGACTGGATCGCTTTCCAGATCGGAGCGCCGATTGTCGCACCTGCCGAGGCCATGTTCGCGTTGGGCACATGGGAGGCTTTGCAGCCGGTGACGGAGTTCCCGATTGGCACGGCGGAATATCCCGACCGCTCTACCACGCTGATTGTTGAAACGGACGCGCTTCACCAACACGGTGCGCGGCTCACGGGACCGGGGATCAAGACGGTCGCGAGCCTGTCCCTGCCTGCGCTGGAACCGTTTCAGATGAACGCCGCGCTCTTTCCGCTCGGGCTTGATTTCTACTTCACCTCCGGCACGCAGATCGCAGGTCTGCCGCGCAGCACGCAGGTGTCTGACATGATGGAGACCAACTGATGTATGTCGCGGTAAAAGGAGGCGAGCGCGCCATCGACAATGCACATGCGTGGCTGGCCGAGGAGCGGCGCGGGGATCCCGAGGTTGCGGAACTCGACGTGGCGCAAATCCGCGAGCAGCTTGCGTTGGCGGTCAATCGGGTGATGACAGAGGGCTCGCTTTATGATCCCGATCTGGCCGCACTGGCGATCAAACAGTCGCGAGGCGATTTGATCGAGGCGATTTTCCTGATCCGCGCCTATCGCACGACCCTGCCACGGATCGGACATTCGCGTCCGGTGGAGACCGGCGATATGGCCTGTGACCGGCGCGTATCTGCGACGTTCAAGGATGTTCCCGGCGGGCAGGTGCTTGGCGCGACCTTCGACTACACGCATCGTCTTCTGGATTTCAAACTGATGGCGGAAGGGGAGGTGCCCGAGGCGGCCAGAGCCGAACCGCGACAAGAGCCGACGCCGCATGTCACGAGCTTTCTCAACAAAGAGGGGCTGATCCAGAGCGAAGCGCAGGGCGAGGATTTGGACGTGCAAACCCCGCCGGATTTGACCCGCGAGCCGCTGGAACTGCCCGCAAACCGTGCGCTGCGGCTTCAGGCGCTCACGCGGGGCGATGAGGGGTTTATCCTCTCGATGGCCTATTCGACTCAGCGCGGCTATGGCAACAGCCATGCCTTTGTGGGCGAGTTGCGTATCGGACGGGTCGCGGTGGAGATGGACATTCCCGAACTGGGATTTGCTATCGAGATTGGCGAGGTCGAACTGACCGAATGCGAGACGGTGAACAAATTCGCAGGCTCGAAGGTGGAGCCGCCACAATTCACGCGGGGCTACGGGCTGACCTTTGGTCAGACGGAGCGCAAGGCGATCTCCATGGCCTTGGTGGACCGGTCGCTGCGCAGCAAGGAACTGGGTGTCGAAGTATCGAACTCGCCCGCGCATGACGAGGAATTTGTCCTCTATCACTGCGACAATATTCAGGCGACCGGATTTCTCGAACATATCAAACTGCCGCATTATGTGGATTTCCAGTCGGAGATGGAGCTGGTCCGCAAGATGCGGGCGGAGATTGCCGCCGGACAGGCGCAGGACAGCGCACAGGAGGCGGCACAATGAGCGACTATAATTTCGCCTATCTCGATGAACAGACCAAACGGATGATCCGCCGTGCGATCCTCAAAGGTATCGCCGTGCCCGGCTATCAGGTGCCGTTTGCCTCGCGTGAAATGCCCATGCCCTACGGGTGGGGGACCGGCGGCGTGCAGGTGTCTGCCGCCTGTCTGAAGCCGGAAGATACGCTCAAGGTCATTGACCAAGGGGCCGATGACACCACAAACGCCGTGTCGATCCGTAAGTTTTTCGAGAAGACCGCCGGCATTGCGGTGACGGAGAAAACCCGCGCCGCCACGGTGATCCAGACCCGCCACCGCATCCCCGAGGAGCCGCTCACGGAGGGGCAGGTCCTCGTCTATCAGGTGCCAATTCCGGAGCCTTTGCGCTTTCTGGAGCCGCGCGAGACCGAGACGCGCAAGATGCATGCGCTTGAGGAATACGGGTTGATGCATGTGAAACTTTATGAAGACATCGCCAAACACGGCCATATTGCCACTTCATACGCCTATCCGGTGAAGGTTGAGGGACGCTATGTGATGGACCCGTCACCGATCCCGAAATTCGACAATCCGAAAATGGAAATGGCGGCGATCCAGCTCTTTGGCGCGGGGCGCGAACAGCGCATCTATGCGGTGCCGCCCTATACCAAAGTCGTCTCTCTGGATTTCGAAGACCACCCGTTCGACCCGTCGAAAGCCGAGCATCCCTGTGATCTGTGCGGGGCGGAACATACCTATCTGGACGAGGTGATCGTCGATGACGATGGCGGGCGGATGTTTGTCTGTTCCGACACGGATTATTGCGCCGAGCGGCAGGCCAAAGGCCATCGCGGGCGGCTCTCTCCCCCTGAAACGCTTGCCGAGGAGGCCGCGCAATGACCCCGCTTCTTTCTGTCAAAGACATGCGCAAAACCTATGGCGGGCGGATCGGTTGCACCGATGTGTCCTTTGACCTCTACCCCGGTGAGGTCATGGGGATCGTGGGCGAATCCGGCTCCGGCAAGTCTACGCTTTTGAATTGCATGGCCGGACATCTGCCGCCCGATGGCGGGCAGGTTCTGTTCGACACGCGGGACCGCGGCATGGTCGATACGCTGACCATGTCCGAGCCGGAGCGCCGGATGTTGTCGCGCACGGATTGGGCCTTTGTCCACCAGCACGCCCGCGACGGGCTGCGCATGGGGGTCTCTGCGGGGGGCAATGTGGGCGAGCGTCTCATGGCGGTCGGCGCGCGGCATTACGGACAGATTCGCGAACAGGCGGTGGACTGGCTGGGCCGTGTGGAGATTGATGAGGACCGGATGGACGATCCGCCCTCGGCCTTTTCCGGCGGGATGCAGCAGCGGCTGCAAATCGCTCGCAACCTCGTCACGGGGCCGCGACTTGTCTTTATGGACGAGCCGACCGGCGGGCTGGATGTCTCGGTGCAGGCGCGTCTGCTCGATCTTTTGCGCGGTTTGGTGCGTGAAATGGGCCTGTCGGCGATTATCGTGACCCATGACCTTGCCGTGGTGCGGCTTTTGGCGGATCGTCTGATGGTGATGAAATCCGGCCATGTTGTCGAAACAGGCCTTACGGATCAGGTGCTCGATGACCCGCAACATGCCTATACCCAGCTTCTTGTCTCCTCTGTCTTGCAGGTCTGAGACATGATTTTCGCCTACCGTCCCAGTGAAACCGGTCTTGAGCGCGTGCCCGGCGGCGGTGATCCGGGTGATGAACTCAGGGCCGCGCTGTGGGTCGATCTGCTCAGCCCGCAACCGGCGCAGGTCGCGGCGGTCGAGGCGCTTGGCATTTCTGTTCCGACGCTTGCGGATATGCAGGAGATCGAAGTCTCGAACCGGCTTTACCGCGACGGGAATACCGAGGTTCTGACCATCGTTCTGCCGGGATTGGACAAGCACAAAGAGCCGACCTTCGGCCCTGTCGCCTTTCTGATTACGCCGGAGCGTCTGTTCACCGTGCGCTATCATACGCCACGCCCGTTCGAGACCTTTGCCGCCCATGCCGGACAGTCGAGCGCGGGATATTCGGGACGCAGGCGGGTGTTCTTGGGGCTCATCGAGGAAATCGTCGCCCGCATCGCCGACCTTCTGGAAGGTGTGGGCGAGGCGCTGGACCAGCAATCGCATGTCACCTTTCGCGATCCCGAACCGCGTGGCGACGAACTGGCCGATACCTTGCGCGCACTGGGGCGGCAAAGCGAACAGGTGGCCAAATATCGCCACGCGCTTCTGACCGTTGAACGGGCGCTGTCGAGTTTCGGTCTCGGGCTGGAGAGCGACAAGGAAAAAGGGCTGCGCGAGGTTCTCAAGGCGCAGGTCAAGGACTGTCAGGCGCTTGCGGTGCATGGCGATTTCCTGTCCAGCCGGATCGCGCAACTGACCGATGTGACGCTGGGTCTCATCAATCTCGAACAAAGCGTGGCGAGCCGTATCCTCTCGGTCGTGGCGGTTCTGTTCCTGCCGCCGACGCTGGTGGCCTCTGTCTATGGCATGAACTTTCCGTTCATTCCGGGACTCGACCACCCCTATGGCTATCTGATTGCGACCGTCCTGATGATCGGTTCGGCGCTTGGCACTTATCTTCTCTCGAAATGGAAAAAATGGCTGTAATCCGATGATCAAGATCGACAACGTTTCCAAATCCTTCACGCTGCACAATCAGGGCGCGGCAGTCATTCCGGTCATGGACGGGGCCACATTCGAGGTCGGTGCCGGAGAATGTGTGGCTCTGACGGGCAATTCCGGCGCGGGCAAATCGACACTGATGCGGATGATCTATGGCAATTATCTCTCGGCATCCGGTCACATCTGGATCGGGGACACGGATGTGGCCAATGCCGAACCGCGCGAGATCATCGCCTTGCGGCGGGCCACCTTGGGCTATGTCTCGCAATTTTTGCGGGTTGTGCCGCGCGTGCCGACACTGGAGGTCGTCGCCGAACCGCTTTTGAGCGTCGGTGTGGCGAAAGACGTGGCCTTTGCGCGCGCCCGCGATCTGTTAAGCCGTCTCAACATCCCCGAAACGCTCTGGGGCCTGTCGCCCACGACATTCTCCGGCGGAGAACAACAGCGCGTCAACATTGCCCGCGGCTTTGCCCATGACTATCCGGCGATGCTTCTGGACGAGCCGACTGCTTCATTGGACGCCGCCAACCGCGAAACGGTGTTGAGCCTGATCGAAGAGGCCAAGGCGCGCGGCGCGGCGATCATAGGAATTTTTCACGATGCCCCCGCGCGCGACCGCGTGGCGGATCGGGAGATCAACGTCTCTGCCTTCACACCGGTCAAGGTGGCTTGAGCGATGGTGGGGCGTCTTTATGCGGTGGTCGGGCCTTCGGGCGCCGGCAAGGACACGTTGATCGAAGCTGCGATAGAGCGGCGGCGGGATATTGCGGTGGCGAGACGGGTCATCACCCGTCCGACCGAAGCCGGTGGTGAAGAGTTCGAGGGCGTCACGGTCGAAGAGTTCGACCGGCGCCTGGAGGCCGGAGAGTTTGCGCTGCACTGGGAGGCGCATGGTCTCAAATACGGTGTGCCCATCTCGATCGAGACCGCGCTGAACGAAGGGCGCGATGTGTTGTTCAACGGCTCACGTGCGATCCTGCCGGAAGCCTATGCGCTTTATCCGAACATGGGTGTGATCCTGATTGCCGCCTCGCCGAAAGTGCTGGCAACACGGCTTGCGGCGCGGGGCCGGGAGAGCCGCGAGGAAATCGAAAAGCGACTGGCGCGGGCCGAATATGACATCGCGCCGGGCTTGCCCGTGCGGCGTGTGGAAAATGACGGGGCACTGGAAGCGGCGGTGGAGGCCTTTCTCGCCGCGCTTCAGCCGGAGAGGGTGTAGCGGTGCAACAGGTGGAACCGCCCGTCTTCGGCCTCGCCAAAGAGGCACAACTCGCGGATGTCGAAAGGCACGGGCAAGAGCGGCGTGAGAACGGGATTGAGCGCGGCTTTGACCGCTTCGGCTTCGGTCTCTGCGAGCTTGCCGGTGAGTGTGAGGTGGAAACGGAATTCTTCCATCACATAGGGGTAGCCCCATTGCCGCAACAGCGCGTCCTGCCGCTCGGTCAGCCCCGCTGCGCGGCGTCGCGCCATATCGGCGTCGGCGAGTGGCGCGCGATGCGGGTCGAGCGCGGTGACGATTTCTCCGGCAAGGGTCTCCAGCGCCGCGAGATCGCCCGTGGGCGTGAGCGCCAGAAAGCTGCCGATCCGTGTCAGCGTCAGCCCGTCGAGGGTGACAGGGGCATGGCGGGCGGCGAATGTTTCCAGATCGGCCTCCAGAGCCGCACGGGTGCCGGTCAGGCGGAACGGTGGTTTCAACGTGCCGTGAAACCCGTATTTGCGCGGCGTGGCGGTGATGTCCTGCACAGGGCGGGGCAGACCGTCGATATCGGGATGCGTCCGTTCAACACCTGCGGCAGCGTCCCAGCCCAGCCATCGTGCGCAAAACGTGCCAAATTCCCCTGGCGGCGGGGCGTAATAGACCGCGTATCTTTTAAATTCTTCCATGCTGCTGCTCTTAGCGCTCCTACGTCACATGCGTGTGACAATTCTCGGGCAGAGCGGGCCTTCTGACAAGGACAAGACGATGACAGATTTTACACTGACCAATGCCCGGATCGTTCTGGAGACGGAAGTGCTTACCGGAACGCTGCGCGTGGAAGGCGGCATGATCAAGGATGTGAGCGCGGGCGGCACCTCGGTTGCCGGTGCGGTGGATGTGGAGGGCGATCTGGTGATCCCCGGCCTTATCGAGTTGCACACCGACAACCTCGAACGCCACATCGAGCCGCGCCCGAAGGTGGACTGGCCGCATCAGGCCGCGATTCTTGCCCATGATGCGGAACTGGCTTCTGTGGGCATCACCACCGTGTTCGACGCCATGCGCGCAGGGTCTATTCACCGCCAGAAAGGCGATGCGGGCTATCACAAATATGCTCGCAGCCTGTCGCACGAGTTGATGCATCTGCGCGATCTTGGCGCTTTGAAAATCAGCCATTTCCTGCATCTGCGTGCCGAGGTGTGTTCGGAAACGCTGGAAGAGGAGCTGGCCGAGTTCGGGCCGGAGGATCGTGTAGGGCTGGTGTCGCTCATGGATCACACGCCGGGCCAGCGGCAGTTTCGTGACCTGTCCAAGCTCAAGGACTATGTGCAGAAGAAACGGGGCATGACAGATGCCGAGTTCGACGACCATGTGAACCACCTCTACGAATTGCGTGACACATTTGGCGCACGTCACGAAGCCGTCGCCGTGGCGGAGGCGAAACGTTTGGGTGCGGTTCTGGCCTCCCATGACGACACCACCGCCGAACATGTCGAAGTGTCGCGCCGGCACGGGGTGCGAGTGGCGGAGTTCCCGACGACCATTGAGGCGGCGCAGGCCTGTAAACTGCATGGCATTGCGGCCATGATGGGGGCCCCGAACCTTATTCGCGGCGGCTCGCACTCCGGCAATGTCGCAGCTCATGATCTGGCCGAACGCGGGCTTTTGGACATTGTGTCCTCGGATTATGTGCCGTCGGCGCTGATGTCATCGGCGATTTTGCTGGCGGATTTGTGGGCTGATCTGCCCCGCGCGATTGCCACGGTGAGCGCCAATCCGGCAAAGGCGGTGGGACTGTCTGACCGTGGCCGGATCGCACCGGAGCTTCATGCCGATCTGGTGCGGATCGCCCGAATCGAAGGCACGCCAGTGGTCCGCGGCGTCTGGTCTCACGGGCGTCAGGTGGGCTGATCTCTAAAGGTTTCTGCGTGTTCAGACCACCTCGCCATTGGGCAAGGTGGTCGACGGACCGGTTGCGGCCACATCTGCATTTTGAGCTTTGGGCCTCTGAACGGCTCAGCCCTTCAAGGCGTTTTCAACCGCAAGTTCGGCCATTTTCAAAATTGCCTCGCGGCTGCTGGCCGCGGCAATGAACAATCCGTTGTGGCAGAATTTCGCGCCTTTGACGCCCGAGGCGGCTTCCAGTTCAGCGCCGCTCAGGCCGGCCCATGCCGCCGGAAGGTCTGCGCGCTGCTCGAAGCCTTCATCATATTTGCGAATGCCGCCAATGGTCCAGTCGCCACCGCGCGGGGTGATGACGAAGAGCAGGTGATCGGCTTGGGCCTTGATGACGGCGGGGCGGAAGGGCATGCCCATCGGCAGTTCAAGGATCGCACAGTCTCCGGCTTTTTCGATAGCCTCCATCACCATCGCCTCGGCGCGCAGTTTGGCCGCGCTGCGGTTGACCCGTGCTTCGACAAAGCTGCGGGCAATGGCGACCGCGCCGTGGAATGCTTCTGTGTCGCGGTCTTCACCCGTATCGTCGAACACGGGTTTCAGGGTCTCGATCAATCCTGGCAAGGCGAGAGACGAAAAGATACCCGCCTCCGACAGACTTGTCGCGCCATTGTCGACCAGATCGACCGGCAGGACAAAGGACGCGTCGAAAGAGCCGTGGACCGTGGCGAGGTGGTCTTCGGGAATGTCGAAGCTGCGCAGATAGTCCAGCCCGAAATGTTTCCAGATCAGACCAAAGGAGCTGTAAGGCTCGCCGGACTCGCGCAGGGGGGCACCACGTTGGTGATGGTCGAAAATCCGCACTTCGGGATCATAGGCCCCGCCGACATCATAGATGACGCGGTCGGCCTGCGGTGTGATCCACTCGGCGCTGCGGCTGCGGATGACTTGGGCCTTCGGGAAAAGGCGGCTCAGAATGACGGTGGAGAGGACTTCATCGGCGTGAAATCCGCCCGAATGTGTGACGAGAAACTCGGGGGCTGTAACGGTCATAGGCGGATATGCTCTGTGTCAATGAAAGGGAAACGCGCAGCCCCTCTACCGTCTTTTGACCTCAGCGTGAAGAGCGTGCAGCGTTTCATTTGCCGCCATATGCGAGAGTGCGCCCCTCAGAGGTCGGGACGCACCGCGCTGGCTTGCGGCAAAATCCACGGGCCACCGGTGGGCGGCTCCGTATTGGTCCGCACGGTGCAGCCATAGCTTGCGGAGAGGGCAGTGTCTGTGAGCACCTCTTCGGGCGTGCCTTCTGCGCGCAATTGTCCCTCGCTCAACAAGGCCACGCGATCCGCGAACATGGCGGTCAGGTTCAGGTCGTGCATCACCGCAATCACCCCGCCGCCCCGCTGCGCATAGTCGCGGGCGATTTCCATCACGGTGAGCTGATGCCCGATGTCCAGCGCGGACACCGGTTCGTCTAGGATGAGCCAGCGCGGATGCCCGTCCAGCACAGGTTCCCAGATTTGCACCAAAACACGGGCAAGCTGCACTCTTTGCCGTTCCCCGCCGGAGAGTTCCTGCATCATGCGACCTTCGAACCCCTCCAGTCCGACCCTTGCGAGCGCGGCTTGGGGCAGGTGGTCCAGCCCGTCCGCGCGTCCTGTGGACAGCCCTGCGGTCAGGCCTAGTCGCACCAGTTCCAGCACGGTGAAGGGAAAGGCGATATTGCCCGACTGCGGAAGCACCGCGCGGCGTTGCGCGAGGTCGAGCGCGGAGAGGTGATGCAGCGGCGCACCGTCGAGGCTCACGTCTCCGGTGAAGTCCTGTTCGCCAGTCATGGCACGCAAGAGTGTCGTCTTGCCCGACCCGTTCGGGCCGACAATGGCCGTCACCTCGCCTGCGCGGGCGGAGAAATTGACGCGGTCCAGCACTTTGCGCGCGCCGAATTGCACGGTGATCTCGGAAGCCACAAGCATGTCAGTTCTCCAGCAAGGCGCGGTTTTTCAGCAGGATCCAGAGGAAAAACGGCCCGCCCAAACAGGCGGTGACGATGCCGATGGGCAGTTCGGCAGGGGCCACAGCCAGACGGCTGACCATATCCGCGAGCAACAGCATGATTGCGCCCAGAAGGGCCGCGTTGGGCAAGAGGTTGCGATGTTCGGGGCCTTGGATCAGGCGCAACAGATGCGGCACCACGATGCCGATAAATCCGATCCCGCCGGTGATGGCGACAGAGGCTCCGACAGAGCCCGCGACAGACAGGATCGCGATGCGCTTCATCTTTTGCGTGTCGATCCCCATATGGGAGGCGACCGCCTCGCCAAGCGCCAGAGCATCAAGTGAGCGCGCCAGAAAGGGGGCTGTGACAAGTGCCAGCGCGATGATCGGCCCTGCGGACAGAAGCTTTGCCCACGTCGCGCCCGCCACCGATCCCATGCCCCAGAAGGTCAGGTCGCGCAGCTGGTCGTCCGTGGCTTTGTAAACAATGAAACCGGTGAGCGCGCCGGTGAGCGCCCCTAGTGCAATCCCAGCCAGAAGCATGGTTGCAACAGAGGTGCGCCCGCCGCGCGTGGCGATTTTGTAGAGCACAATTGTGGAAACCCAACCGCCAGAGAAGGCCGCCAGAGGGATGAGATAGGCCCCCACGAGGTTTTGCAGAGCCAGCGGCAAAAGCCCGCCCAGAACGATGGCGGCCACGGCTCCGAATCCTGCGCCCGCCGAGACGCCGACAAGGCCCGGATCGGCCAGAGGATTGCGGAACAATCCCTGCATCACCGCGCCTGCCACGGCAAGCGCCGCGCCGACCAATGCGCCTGTGAGCACGCGCGGCATGCGGATGTCCCAGACCACGGTCATATCCACGCGGCTGACCTCGCCAATTCCGAATTTGGCAAACAGTGCGCCGATGACATCGGTCTCGCCCGCCGCCCCCCAACCGAGCCCCATGAGCATGGTCAGCCCCAGCACAATGAATAGCGCCATGCGCAAGGCACGGGCCTTGGCGCGGCGGTCTCCGGCAACCGGACGGGTTTGTTCGAACGGGCGGGGTTCGGCGATGGTCATGGCTTACTCTTTGGTGCGGCAGCGGCCCTGAGCGCGTCATGCAACTCTTGGGCAAATTCGGCTGTGCGCGGCCCAAAGCCCAGAGCCGCCGGATCAATACGGACAAGCGCGTCGTTTTCACCCGCAGGGGTTTGTGAAATGGCGGGCAGGGAGAGGATGTCGTCCTGACCGTGATCCATCTCCGGCGTTCCGGTGCGGGTCATCATCAGGATCACATCGGGCGCGGCGGCGATGATCGCCTCGTCGCTCATGATCTTGTAGCCCTGATACGCCTCCGCCATGACATTCTCGGCCCCTGACAGGGTGATGATCCCGTCTGCCCCCGTGCCCGATCCGGCGACATTGAGGCGGCCCCCCTGATTGGACAGGATGAACAGCACACGCGGCGGAGTGTCGGCGGCATCAATGGCGGCGTGGAGGTCTTTGAACTGCGCTTGGACCTTTGCGGCCAGCGCATCGGATTTGTCACGGACGCCCAGAGCCTCGCCCACGGTGTGAATCGCGGCAATCACGGAGTCCTCGGAAAACCCGTCTTTCACGGGGACCAAGGGAATGGCGGCAGCGCGAAGCTGGTCGAGCACTTCGGGCGGGCCGGCCGTGTCGCGAGTGACGATCAGATCGGGACCGACCGAGAGCACACCTTCGGCGGAGAGTTGGCGCATGTAGCCGACATCGGGCAGGGCCTCGACCGCTTCGGGATAGGTCGATGTGGTGTCACGGGCCACAAGCCGGTCCTCTTCGCCCAAGGCATAGATGATCTCGGTCACAGGTCCGCCGATGGAGACAATGGCGCGGGCTTCGGGATAGCTCTCGGCAGCCGCCGCCAGAGGGGCGGACAGAAGCAGAGCGGCACTCAAAAGCAGGTGTTTCATGCGTCCTCCGGAAGATTGGCGAGAATGTCATGCCATTGGGCCAGATCGTCCGTGTCGTCCGTGCGCTGGCCGAAACACTGGAAGATCAACCCGCCCTCGGCATCGAAGGCCTCCAGCGAGACAGCGGGGCCGCGTTTCGTCGGTTTGTCGACAACGTAAACCTCGGCAATATGATCGCTGCGCAGATGCAGGTTGAATCGCGGATCAAGGACGTTAAGCCACGGGCCCATAGGTTTGATCGTGTCGAGTGTGCCCCAGTGGATCTGGATATGGCCGCGATTTCCGACAAAGAGGATCACCTTTTGCCGCACCCCGGATGTCGCGTCGAGAAAGCTCTCCACCGCAGAGGGCGCGATTTTGCGCACGAAAGGCGCACCCGCGAGGCGATAGGCCCCCAGACGGTTCATGCCGAGTTTCGACACCAGCCGGTTGAACTGATGCGTGTCGGTCAGGCCCTTCCAGCCCTCCACAAGATCATCGCGCTTTTCCGCATGGATCTTGGCCCCTTCGACCGGCGGGCGTGGCGCGACGGTGATTTCGGGGCTCTGGACTTCAAGCCGCAACACATCGACGAGCGGTTGCCATGCGTTTTGGTTGGATGTGTCGCGCAGGAATATCTTTTGCAAGGCATCGCCGGACGGGTCGAAGAATTGCAACGTGCGGCGCAGCCCCTTGGGCGTTTCATTCTCGATGGCAAAGCCGAAAGCCCAGAACTTCGGGAAAATCCGTGTGTCGATCTCCTTGCCCAGAACCATCGCGGCGTGGGGGCCGGATTTGTAATCCTCGAAGGTGCCGACACGTTCATGCACGCACGAGGCATTCCGCGTCAGCGACATGACCTCGCCCAAGGCGGTCAGGCGTGGCATGACCTCGTCAGGGTGGTGAGCGATGCGGGTGACGGTCATGCCGTCCTGCGTGTCCCCGATATGGGCGGCGACAAGTTCGGCTTCGGAAATGCCGAGACTGTCGGCGAGGTCACGGTCGCGCTTGTCTGCATTGTCCGCTTTGGCGCGGCGGATGTCTTCGGGAGAAAGGGGTTTGTTCATGGCGTGGGCCTCACGGGATAGAGTGATGGCGCGCGGGACACGAAGGAAACCCCGCGCGCTGGCTCGGGTCAAAAGACCTTGGCAACTGGTTGGGGGAGGGAGCGGTGGACATAGCGCGGTTTCCCCTGATTCAAATGTCGGAACATCAGGCTGGCAGCCAGGGTGGCGCTTGCAAGTCGCGCTTGGACTATAATATCTTAGTTATTTTGTCAAGATTATATACGCGCCGTTACGAGCTATGGTTTTGCTCTTTCCGTTGCGGCGGCTCCAGCGCTGTTTAATGCATGGTTTCCGTCCGGTTTGATCGCCGTTATAAACGCAGCCACCCCGTGATCCTGTGCCGACAAAGGAGGCCTCCCATGAGCACCGCCACACCCGCAACGCGGTTTCTGGACCGGCACAAGATTTCCTATGATGTGTTCGAATATTCCTACGGCGGGGGAGATGGCCCGATCGGATTGCAGGCTGCCGAGGCGATTGGCTGGACGCCGGATCGGGTGTTCAAGACCTTGATGGTCGAACTCGATGGCAAACCGGCCTGCGCTGTGATCCCGTCCGACCGGAGCCTGTCGATGAAGAAACTGGCCAAGGCACTCAAAGGAAAATCCGCCACGATGATGGAGCCCGCCAAGGCCGAGCGGCTGACAGGGTTTCATACCGGAGGGATCAGCCCCTTTGGTCAGAAGAAAGCCGTGCCAGTGCTGTTTGACGACACGGTTCTGACGGTCGAGCATCCGGTGGTTATCAATGGCGGCAAGCGCGGGCTGATGGTCTGTCTCGACCCCGTGCCCGCGATTTCCGCACTTCGGGCACAAGTGGCGGCGATTTCGATTCTGTGAGCCCTCGGGAGGGATGGTCGTGTCTGGCTGCGGCTTTCGGGCGACACAACCGCATGTTGAAAAGGCGCGTCCTGTCCAGAAAAGCGTTAACAGCGCGAATCGCCTGTGCTAACGTCGCTGTAATAAAAAGAATTTAGGCAGGCATATAGGCAATGAAGACGGGCTTTTCAGGCACGTTTGTCATCGCGTGGACGCAAGGAGAGCTTGACGGGCTGACCTTTGCGCCGCTTTCGGCGTTGACCGTTGGCGCGACATGGCGCTGGACGGGGGAGGCCGTATGTATCGACGGTGCACGCGATGTCTACGTTTTGGAGAATGCAATCGGGCAGGCTGAGCTACATCAGCGGGCCGCGCAATCCGTGCGCCGGATGATCGGGAGAGCCTTGGACGACGCTCCCGCCTATCAGGACGGCGAGACTCGCGCGCGTCTTTTCAATGGTGGGTTCGATGTGACGGATGGCCTCAAGCGCTATGAAATCTCTTTGATCGATATGCCGGACCTCGGAGCACCCTTGCTGATGTTCCTTGGCGAGATGCCCCCTGCGGAGACCGACCTCTGGGTGGTCTCTGTCCATGTGGACACGGTGGCGGATGCGCAGGAGGCACAGCCCGGCGGGGTGATTTGTTTCACGCCGGGGACTAGAATTCTGACGCCGGAAGGGCCGCGTCCCGTCGAGGCGCTGCGCGAAGGCGACAGGGTGCAAACCAAGGACAACGGGGTGCAGAAGCTGCGCTGGATCGGTCAGCGGCACATTTCGGGGGCGCGCCTGTATGTCATGCCGCAACTGCGTCCGATCCGCTTTCGGGCAGATGCACTGGGCATGGGCGAGCCGGATGAAGACCTGATCGTTTCGCCCCAGCACCGGATGGTGTTGCGCGGACAGGCGGCGCGTGACCTGTTCAATGCCGACGAGGTGCTGGTCTGCGCCAAGGACTTGGTGAATGACCGTTCGATCATCGTCGAGCGCCAGATCAGGGAATTGGACTATATCCATCTGTTGTTTGACGCCCATCAGGTGATTTTCGCAAACGGGCTGGAGACGGAGAGCTTCCACCCCGGATTTGCCGATCTGGACGAGGTCTCGCCACGCCAGCGTGAGGCCCTGCTGGCGCGTTTCCCCTATCTTGAGACCCATACCGAAGATTACGGCCCCGCCGCGCGGCGCGCGCTCACGGCGGCGGAAGCGGCAATCCTGTTGCATAAGGTGGCATGAGGGTTAGGGTGCGGCTTCGAAAAGATCGGCGGATGGCTTGACTCCCTTCGGATCGCCTGTATAAGCCCGCCATCCGGTGTGCAGCGATGTGCCTCGGGTATTCATTGGTGTTGGTGGCCCTCGCAAGAGGAACCCTGTCAACCCGGGGAGCGGCTCAGACCGTCCGGGGAGAGGACAACGCCCTTCGAAATTTTTAGAAGGAGACCAGCCGTGACCAAACGCACGTCTGCCAAGTACAAAATCGACCGCCGTATGGGCGAAAACATCTGGGGCCGTCCGAAGTCCCCGGTCAACCGTCGCGAATATGGCCCCGGCCAGCACGGTCAGCGCCGCAAGGGCAAACTGTCCGACTTCGGCCTGCAACTGCGCGCCAAGCAAAAACTCAAAGGCCACTACGGTGACCTGACCGAGAAGCAATTCCGTCGCATCTTTGCCGACGCCGAGCGTCAAAAAGGCGATACCGGTGAAAACCTCATCGGTCTGCTCGAGTCCCGTCTCGACGCCGTTGTTTACCGTGCGAAATTCGTGGCAACTGTCTTTGCTGCCCGTCAGTTCGTGAACCACGGCCATGTGCTCGTGAACGGTAAACGTGTGAACATCCCCTCCTACCGTGTGAAAGAGGGTGACGTGATCGAAGTGCGCGACAAATCCAAACAGCTCGCTGTTGTGCTTGAAGCAACGCAACTGCCCGAGCGTGACGTTCCGGATTACATCGACGTTGATCACTCCAAAATGGTCGCAACCTTCGTGCGCAAGCCGGGCCTCTCCGATGTGCCTTACGCTGTGCAGATGGAACCGAACCTCGTCATCGAATTCTACGCTCAGAACTAAGTCTGGGCCGAAAATCGAAGATTTCGGAAAGGCTGCCCTTCGGGGTGGCCTTTTTTCATGGCGAGGGGGGTGGAAACCGACGCGCTAAAGCAACATCTGCGCGCGCGGTGTTCATCTGTCTGGCAATGTCTCTCTTGCGGCGCTAAGAGAGGCGGAGAATTCTATGCGAGTGGACTAATGACCCGTTTGATCGAACCGCAACCTGGCATCCTTGACATCGCTCTGTATCAGGGGGGCGCCAGCCATGTGCAGGGCGTCGACAATGTGATCAAGCTGTCGTCGAACGAAAATCCGTTCGGTGCGCCAGAAAGCGCGAAGACAGCCTTTGCCAAGGCGGCGCATAACCTGCATCGCTATCCGAACACGGATCACGCCAACTTGCGCAAGGCCATTGCCGAAGTGCACGGGCTGGATGCCGAGCGCATCATCTGTGGTGTCGGTTCCGACGAGGTGATTACCTTTCTGTGTCAGGCCTATGCGGGTGTGGGCGACGAGGTGATCTACACCGAACACGGGTTCTCCATGTATAAAATCTCTGCCCGTGCGGTAGGGGCACAGCCGGTTTGTGTGCCGGAGCGCGAGCGCGTGGTTGATGTGGATGCCATTCTGGCGGCCTGCACCGAGCGCACCAAACTGGTGTTTATCGCGAATCCGGCCAACCCGACCGGCACGATGATCGGCCAGCGTGACATTGCACATCTGGCCGCGAATATTCCGCCGCAGACGATTCTTGTGCTGGACGGGGCTTATGCCGAATTTGTCGAGGGTTTCGATGGCGGTGCGGCTCTGGTTGAGTCGCGGGACAATGTGGTGATGACACGGACATTCTCGAAAATCTACGGTCTGGGCGGGGTGCGTGTCGGTTGGGGCTATGGTCCGAAAGACATCATCGACGTGCTGAACCGAGTCCGTGGTCCGTTCAACCTGTCGGAGCCGCAACTGGCCGCCGCCGAAGCCGCCGTGAAAGATCGCGACTGGGTCGAGAAATGCCGTGAAGACAACACGCGGTTGCGGGCATGGCTGGCCGAAGCACTGATGGAGCTGGGCGTGCCTTCGGATACGTCTTGTGCCAACTTCATTCTGGCGCGGTTTCAAGATCAGGCCGAAGCCGAAGCCTGTGACGAGTTCCTCAAACAAAACGGCATCATCGTGCGTCGTGTGGCGGGCTATGGCCTGCCGAATTGCCTGCGCATCACGGTGGGGGACGAAGCCTCCTGTCGTCGGGTTGCCCATGTGATCGGTCAGTTCCGTGGAGAACAGGCCGGTGTCTGAAGCTATGTCCAAGGTGATGTATAACCGCGTGGCCCTGATCGGTTTGGGGCTTATCGCGGGGTCCATGTCCTTGGCCATGCGGCGTGCGGGCGTGGCGGGCGAGATCACGGGTTATGCCCGCTCGCAAGCCACCCGTGACACGGCGCGCGAAATCAATCTTGTGGATCGGGTCTGCGACACGGCTGTCGAGGCTGTGAAAGATGCGGATCTGGTTGTGCTGGCCGTGCCTGTGGGCGCGATGGGGCCGGTGATGGCAGAGATCGAAGCCACGCTCAAACCGGGGGCGATTGTCACGGATGTGGGCTCGGTGAAGAAATCCGTGCTCGACGCCGTGCTGCCGCATATTCCCGAAGGCGTCCAGTTTATCGGCACACACCCGATGGCAGGGACCGAACATTCCGGTCCGCGTGCGGGGTTTGCCGAGTTGTTCGAGAACCGCTGGTGCCTGATTGTGCCTTCCGAGACGGCGGACGAAACCGAGATCGAAAAGCTCGAATCCTTCTGGTCCGCCCTGGGTGCGAATACCGAACGCATGACACCGGAGCATCATGACACGGTTTGCGCCGTGGTGTCCCATGTGCCGCATTTGATCGCCTATACGATGGTGGGGGTCGCCGATGATCTGGGCCGCGTCACCGATCAGGAAGTCATCAAATTCTCTGCCGCCGGTTTTCGGGATTTCACCCGCATTGCGGCTTCTGACCCGACCATGTGGCGCGATGTGTTTCTGACCAACAAAGAGGCAGCGCTGGAAATTCTCGGACGGTTCACCGAAGAGTTGTTTGCCCTGCAACGTGCCATCCGCACGGGCGACGGCGATCACCTGCATGACTATTTCACCCGCACCCGCGCTATCCGTCGCGGCATTATCGAAGCGGGGCAGGACACCGATGCGCCCGATTTCGGACGTGCGAAAAAGGGCGAGTAAGGCCGTTCGGGCGTCTGTTTCTGCGCGCTCAGGCGATCACCGGATCACGATGCGCGGGGCAGGGCCCAGAGGGATGAACCCCAGCGAGATCATCCCGTCTTTCAACGTCAGTTCCGCATCAATCGTATCCTTGCGACCGGACAATCCCGCTAGCATTTCACCGGCACGCAGCGTGAGATTGCTCATGTTTTCAGGGATCGCCCCCACGGAAATCGCCAGTTCGATCATCTCGCGCCAGTTCTCTGCCTTGATCGCCAGCTTGCCGACCGGATAGCCCCGCGCGTTGATGTCGAACGCGCCCGCCAGCTTGAGGTCAAGTTCTCCCCAATGGGCCGAAAGCGTGGTGAGGTCGATATGGGTGGGCTGCGGGCGCGGTCCTTCGAGTGCATGGATGTTCCACGGCCCGTCGAATGTGGCCTGCATGTCCAGATCAAGCGCTTCGAACCGGTCCGAGAGAAGGCCCTTCGGGTCCAGCCCGTCAATCAGCCCGCCAGTGGGGGCGAAGCCCTCGACATGGAGTGCAATGTCATGGGTGAGCGGATCGTCTGCCTGACGCTGGGTGGTGATCTCGCCGCTCTCAAGCGTGAACCCCCAAGTCGCCGTGGAGGCAACGCGCATATTTTGCAAGCTGAGCGCGGCATGATCGAGCGTGAGACTGGGGCCTGGATCGACGAAAAGCTGCGCCTCGGCCAAGTCCTGTGTGATGTCGAGGCGCTGGTAGGGTGAGGCCAGTGTGACCTCGGGCGCCATGCGCAGAGTGAACCGTGTCGGGCGGTGGCTCTGGCTGAGAATCTCGATGCGCGGCGTCGAAAGCGCCACACCCGTGCGCGGGTCGGCCAGTTGCGGCTCGCGAATCTCCGTGTCGAATCGGGTCGGGAAGCCACGGGTCTTGATGTCGGCCACCTCGGCTTGCCAGCCTTCGGAGGCGCGGCTGTCGATCCATGCGGCGATGGCGCTTTCCGTGCCTTTCGCACCGATCATCCAGTAACCGCTGTAAATCACGACGGCGGCCAGAAGGAGCCAGAACAGTTTGCGCATCTTCACCTCTTGTAAGTGGATCGGGCTTTTCATTCCTGCCCGCCCCGTATTTAAAACCTTTCGTGACGAACTTGGGATACAAGTCGATTTTGAAAGGCCTGCGACATCGTTATGTTGTGCTGCGTTTCGGGAAAGCCTGTGACTCAGGTGTTCGGGAAGCGCTTTCACACCCGTATTAACCGCGGGCGGAGGGGCTGGAAAGACGGCAATGAGGAAAAGACGATGACAGGCGATCACGCGTTGGTCAGGGATGGTTTCTGGGTCTTTGGCTATGGCTCCCTGATATGGAATCCGGGGTTCGACTTTACCGAGCGCCGCCCTGCGACACTTTCGGGCTATGCGCGAAGCTTTTGCATGTGGTCGATCCATCATCGCGGCACGCCGGAGGCGCCGGGGCTGGTGCTGGCACTGGACGAGGACGAGAGCGCCCAATGTCACGGGTTGGCTTTTCGCGTCGGGCCGGAAGTGGCGGCGGGCACTCTGGAATATCTGCGCGAGCGCGAACTGGTCTCCTCGGCCTATCTCGAACGCGAAGTGGTCTTGCGGCTGGAGGACGGGCGGGACCAAAGGGCACTGGCCTATGTCGTCGATCCGGATCATGTGCAATATACGGGGCCTTTGAGTCTTGAGCGTCAGGCCGAGGTGATCGCCTCTGCTACAGGCGGGCGGGGGCCGAATTGCGACTATCTTTTCTCCACCGCGCGGCATCTGGCCCAGATCGGCATGGAAGATCCGGAGCTGACCGAGCTCTCTGATATGGTGCGCCATCGCTTAAATGCCTGATACACGAAATCGCGTGTTGGCATTGGGGGCCTCTTGCCCCTATCGTGGCGGTAACAGGAACTGACAGGTCAGGACAGGGTCAATGGACCAACCCGATCGCGAGGCCGAGCTTAAATTCTTCTCTCAACCCGTGCGACAGATCACTATGATGATCATTGTCCTCGGGCTGGTCTCTTTCGGCTTTTACATCGCTTTGCCGCGCGTCGGTCCGGTGTTTCTCGCCAATCCCTATCTCAACGGCTTTATCGCCGTCGTGTTCATCATCGGCATTCTCGCCTGTTTCCTTCAGGTGGTGCAGCTTGTCGCGTCGGTCAACTGGATCGAACGGTTCACGGGGCAGCGCCCGAATGTGCCGGGCAAGGCCGCGCCGCGCCTCTTGGCCCCCTTGGCGGCCCTCCTGCGCGACCGCAATGCGCGGACCCAGATTTCGTCATCTTCGGCACGCTCCATTCTGGATTCGGTGGCCACGCGGATCGACGAAGCCCGCGACATCACGCGCTATATTGCCAACCTTCTGATTTTCCTTGGCCTTCTCGGGACGTTCTACGGGCTGGCCACTACGGTTCCGGCGCTGGTCGAAACCATCCGCTCCCTGTCTCCTTCAGAGGGTGAGGGGGCAAGTGATGTGCTGGGCCAGCTTATGAGCGGGCTGGAGAACCAGTTGGGCGGGATGGGCACGGCCTTTGCCTCCTCGCTTCTGGGTCTCGCGGGCTCGCTTGTCGTCGGTATGCTGGAACTTTTCGCCTCCCATGGGCAGAACCGCTTTTTCCGCGAGCTTGAAGAATGGCTTTCGACCATTACGCGCCTTGGCGTGGCGGGCGATGGCGACGGGGATGATCTGTCGGGGGCCGTGGCGGTGCTGGACCACATGGGTCGTCAGATGGACGAGCTTCAGGGGCTTTTCGCCCGTTCCGAGGCCGGACGTATGGAAACCGGTGCGCGGCTTGAGCGGCTTGCCTCCTCCATTGATACGATGGTCACGCGGGCGGATCGGGAAAACAACACGGTGCAGGTGTTGACCCGTGTGGCCGAGGGGCAGGAACGGCTTCTGGCCGCATTACAAGCGCGTGATCCGGCCGAGAGCGATGCGCTGGATGCGGAATCCCGTATGCGGCTGCGCTCCATTGACGTGCAGCTTTTGCGCATTCTCGAAGAACTCTCCGCCGGACGTCAGGAAAGTCTTGCCGAACTGCGGGCCGAGATTGCCGGTCTGACCCGAACGCTGCGCGACTTGGGTGCGCAGGACCAGCAGGGAGATTGACACATGGCCGTTCTGCGCCGTGCCTCCCATCGCATGTCCGGTTCTATCTGGCCGGGATTTGTGGATGCCATGACGGCGCTTTTGCTGGTGCTGATGTTCGTTCTGACGATCTTCATGGTCGTGCAATCCATGCTGCGTGACCAGATTTCGGGACAGGAACACGAGCTGGACGCGCTGAGTGCGGAGCTGAATGTTCTGGCCGATGCGCTGGGGCTGGAACAGCAAAAGAACCTCGGCCTCGAAACACAGATCGGTGCGCTCAATGCCACCCTGTCCGAGTTACGCGCCACGGCGGAAGCGCAGAGCGAGACCATCGCCGGTCTGGAGGCGGAGAATACCGCGCTCACCGGACGGATTGCTTCTTTTGAGCAACAGGTTGCCAGCCTGATCGCGGAGCGTGATGCCGCCTTGACCGAAGGGGCGCAACTGGCCGCACAGATCGACGATCTGGAAGCGGCCAAGGCGCAGTTGATCACCGAACAGGAAGCCGCCCAACTCGCGCTCGCCAAGGCGCGCGACGAGATTGACGCTGCTACAGAAGAGGCTCGACTGGCCGCCGCGCGGCGTGAGGCATTGGAGGCTTTGGTGACGCAGTTGCGCACGGAATCCGAAGACCGTCAGGCCGCCTTGGACGCCGCACAGGCCGAGCTTTCGCAGGCGGAGCAGGACCGGCTGGCTGATGCGGCGGCGTTGCAGGCGCTCAAGGAGCGTTTTGCCAATGCCGATGAGGAACTGACCGCGATGAGCCTCGCTCTGGAAGAGGCGCGCAAGGAGGCGGAAGAGACGCTGACGCTTCTGGCTGCGGCGCGCACCGCCCGCGACGAGATGCAGGCGCAACTGGATCAGGACATTTCGGAACGCGAGAAACAGGCCGCGCTTTTGGCGACGGCACAGGCGGCTCTGGCCGAGGAAGAGGCCAAGTCCGCCGAGGGCGAACGCAAGCTTGCTTTGTTGAACGCGCAGGTCGAACAGATGCGCAACCAGCTTTCGGCGCTGCAATCGACGCTGGATGTGCGCACGGCGCGGGATGCGGAAAATCAGGTGCAGATTGACAGTCTGACCCAGAGGCTGAACACCGCCTTGGCACAGGTCGCGGCCGAAGAACGGGCACGCGCGGCTCTGGAAGAGGCGGAGCGCAAGCGGCTGGAGGAAGAGGCCAAGACGCTTCAGAATTACCGGTCCGAATTTTTTGGCCGTATGCGTGAGATTCTCGGCAATCGTGAAGGTGTCCGGATCGTGGGCGACCGGTTTGTGTTCAGCTCCGAAGTGCTGTTCGAGCCCGCGTCTGCGGATCTCAATGATGAGGGCAAAGCGCAGATTGCGCGTGTGGCCGCGATCCTGTCGGAAGTGTCGTCAGAGATACCGCTGGAAATCGACTGGGTCATTCGCGTCGACGGGCACACGGATAAAACGCCATTGTCCGGCAGCGGCGCCTATCGCGACAACTGGGAACTGTCACAGGCGCGGGCGCTGTCTGTGGTGCGTTATATGTCCGAAGTGTTGGGCTTCGATCCGTCGCGGCTGGTTGCGGCGGGCTTCGGGGAATATCAACCGGTGGCAGAGGGCGACAGTCCCGAAGCACTGGCGCAGAACCGCCGGATTGAGTTGAAGCTGACGGAGAAATAGTTGTCCGTTGGAGCGTCAACGCGTGATCTGAAACCGTTCTTCGCGTTGGTCGATCAGCTTGTCATCGCGGATCATTTGCACTGTGGCGCTATAGCCGCCCACGGGCCATGAGCCGGGATTGCGTTTGCCCACGGCGCGAAACTGGCGCGCTTGGGTCTTGTCGAGGGTGCTGTCCTGACTGACCACCTCACCTTCCGGCCCGAAAATAGACAGGCGCAGGATGTCGCCCGCGCGTCCACCATAAGAGAACCCGTAGACGACAAGCGCAGGGCTGTCGGCTGTCAGAACCGTTGCCGCAGCGGTTCCGGCTTTGACGGCGTCATAGTCGGGCACTTCTGTCGCGATTCCGACGTCGATCAGCCCGCCGGCGTGATAGATCATGTCGCGGTTCCAAAGGGTGCCGCTGAGGATTGCTTCGGTGCCGCAGGCCACGGTGCCGGAGGGGTTGAACGGGTCCACGATCTTGCCATTGTGGCGCACCGAGAGATGCACATGCGGGAACTGGCTCATGCCGGACAGGCCGACCTGCCCGAGCACGGTTTTCGCGGAGACACGGTCGCCTTTCTTGACCGCGACAGAGCCTTTTCGCATGTGGCAATATTGCGTGACCCAGCCGTCGCCATGATCGACAACAACCCCGTTGCCGCATTCCTTGCCTGTCACATCCGGCGCGTCTTCGCTGCCATAGGGAATGTCTTCCATACCGTCGCGGGTGCCCAACACCGTGCCGGGCGCGGAGGCAAAGACATCGACCCCGCTCCAGAGGTCCGCCATCGCAGGCAGGGCGAAATCCGTGCCCTTGTGCCCGTCATAGGACAGGGTGCCACAGGTGAAATCCGCCGCACCGGGGCCGGGGTCCGTGTCGACATAGCTCTGGATATAACAGGTTTCACCCAAAATGCAGTCCAGCGGCGGTGACAATACAGGATCGCGCGCCAGCGCAGGTGTGGCCAAAAGCGCGGCGATCAGGGCGAGGTTTGGAAAGGTCTTGGTCATGTCATGCAAGCTGGCGGTGATAAAAAGCCCCGTCAAGATGACAGGGCTTTTTGCAGTGCTTTTCTTTTACTCGGCGGTGAGCAGAGGCGGCTTTTTCGAGCGCCCGATGCGCGGGGCATTCGGCTCTTCGATCCGCAGGTCGATCTCGCCATCCTTGACGCCGATTTTCACCACGCCGCCTTTTGCGAGCTTGCCAAAGAGCAACTCTTCCGCGAGCGGCTTTTTGATATATTCCTGAATGACACGACCCAGAGGACGTGCCCCCATCTTGTCGTCATAGCCCTTATCCGCGAGCCATTCGGCAGCAGGGCGGGTCAGTTCGATATGCACATTGCGGTCCATCAACTGGGCCTCAAGTTGCAGCACGAATTTCTCGACCACCTGCAGAATGACTTCTTTCGGCAGCGGGCCAAAGGAGACCACCGCATCCAGACGGTTGCGGAATTCGGGTGTAAAGGTGCGCTCGATCGCGGCGGTGTCTTCGCCTTCGCGACGGTCGCGGCCAAAGCCGATGGCCTCTTTCGCCTGTTCGGAAGCACCGGCGTTGGAGGTCATGATCAGGATCACGTTGCGGAAATCGACCGTGCGGCCGTTGTGATCCGTGAGCTTGCCGTTGTCCATCACCTGCAACAGGATGTTGTAGACATCGGGGTGCGCCTTTTCCATCTCGTCGAGCAGAAGCACACAATGTGGATGCTGGTCCACGCCATCGGTCAGAAGGCCGCCCTGGTCAAAGCCGACATAGCCCGGAGGCGCGCCGATCAGACGGGAGACCGCGTGTTTCTCCATATATTCCGACATGTCAAAGCGCAAAAGCTCCACACCCAGCGAGTCGGCAAGTTGTTTGGCCACTTCGGTTTTGCCGACGCCGGTCGGACCCGCGAAGAGGTAGTTGCCGATGGGTTTTTCCGGTTCGCGCAGACCCGCACGCGCCAGTTTGATGGCGGAGCTGAGCGTTTCGATGGCCTTGTCCTGACCAAAGACCACGCGTTTGAGCGTGCTTTCGAGATCCTTGAGCACTTCCGCATCGTCCTTGGAGACGTTTTTCGGCGGGATGCGGGCGATTTTCGCCACGACCGCTTCGATATCCTTCGGAGAGATCGTTTTGCGACGTTTGCTTTCGGCCACAAGATGCTGCGCTGCGCCGGCCTCGTCGATCACGTCGATGGCCTTGTCCGGCAGTTTGCGGTCATGGATGTAGCGCGCGGACAGTTCCACAGCGGTTTTGATCGCATCTGCCGTGTAGCGAATGTCGTGATGCTCTTCGAAATAGGGTTTGAGACCCTGAAGGATTTTCACGGCATCATCAACCGAAGGCTCGCTCACGTCGATTTTCTGGAACCGACGTGACAGGGCACGGTCTTTTTCGAAATGCTGGCGGAATTCCTTGTAGGTGGTGGAGCCCATGCAACGCAGCTTGCCGCCCTGAAGCGCGGGTTTGAGCAGGTTGGAGGCATCCATCGCCCCGCCAGAGGTCGCGCCCGCACCGATCACGGTGTGAATCTCGTCGATGAACAAGACGGCATCAGGATGCTCTTCGAGTTCCTTGACCACGGCTTTCAGGCGTTCTTCGAAATCGCCACGATAGCGGGTGCCGGCCAGAAGCGCGCCCATGTCCAGCGAATAGATCGTGGATTTGGACAGCACGTCCGGCGTTTCGCCGTCGACGATTTTCTTGGCGAGACCTTCGGCAATCGCGGTTTTGCCCACGCCGGGATCGCCCACCAGAAGCGGGTTGTTCTTGCGGCGGCGGCAGAGCACCTGAATGCAGCGTTCAACCTCATGGGCGCGACCGATCAGCGGATCAACATCCCCTTCGGCGGCCTTTTTGTTCAGATCGACACAGTATTTGGCCAGCGCGGATTCCTTGTCCTCGCCAGAGGACTGGGCTTGTTGCGTCTGGGCTTCGTCCTGATGCTCATCCGAACCGGTGATCGGACGCTGTTCGCCAAAAGCGGGATCTTTGGCCACGCCATGCGCAATGAAATTCACTGCGTCATAGCGGGTCATATCCTGTTCTTGCAGGAAGTAGGCGGCATTGGATTCGCGTTCGGCAAAGATCGCAACCAGAACATTGGCACCGGTGACCTCGGTCCGGCCGGACGACTGGACATGGATTGCGGCGCGCTGGATCACGCGCTGGAACGAGGCGGTAGGCACGGCCTCGGACCCTTCGACATCGGTGACGAGCGTCGAAAGATCGTCCTCGATATAGTCCAGAAGGGTTTTTCGCAATTCCTCAAGCTCGACATTGCAGGCCTGCATCACGCGGGCCGCGTCGGGCTCGTCGATCAGGGCCAGCAAAAGGTGTTCCAAGGTTGCAAGTTCATGGCGACGGGCATTCGCCAGCGCCAAAGCTGCATGAATGGCTTGCTCAAGGGTGTTCGAAAATGACGGCACGTTGTGGGTGCTCCTTCGCATTCGGGGTCTCTTAAGGGGGCGCATTTAGGGCCCGGCCCCCTTACCGTGGCCTCATACTCTTAAAGTTCGATTGAAACGCGCGCGCTTCAAGGAAAAAAGTCGTTAACAGTGGTAAATTTTTGTGATGCGCCAAGTTTTGTGCGGTTCGGGCAGCAAATTTTCCACTTTTGTCCTCTTTCATGTAAGTTGACTTGACAGGAAAACAAGGGCGTTCCTGCGGGGTCAGAACGAGTCCTTGCGGGCGCGGATTTCCGCGAAAACCTCCACATCAGAGGCATCGGCCATACCCAGAGCCTCTTTCACCTCGGGCAGATTCGCACGCAGGAACGGGTTGGTTGCGCGCTCCACGGAGAGCAGGGAAGGGACCGTGGGTTCGTCATTCTGCCGCGCGATTTCAATGGCCTGTGCTCTGGCTTGAAGTGCTGTGTTCTCCGGCTCGATGGTGCGGGCAAAGCGGGCGTTCGAGGCGGTGTATTCATGGCCGGAATAGATCACCGTGTCGTCGGGCAGCGCGGCAAATCGCGAGAGGGTCTCCCACATCTGTTCCGGTGTGCCCTCGAACAGGCGGCCACAGCCCAGAGCCATCAGGCTGTCGGCGGTAAACAGGGCTTTGCTTGAGGGGATGTAATAAGCGATGTGCCCCACCGTGTGACCATCTGCGGCCAGCACGTCGACCTCGTGGCCCGCAAAGGTAAAGCTCTGCCCCGGTTCTACCACGCGTGTCAGTGGCGGCAGGCGGTGCTGGTCGGCCTTGGCACCTGTGACTGTTGCGCCCGTGGCCTCGACAAGTCCCGCCGTGCCCTCCACATGATCCCAGTGGTGATGGGTGAGCCAGATTTCATCCAGCGTCCAGCCCCTTTCGGTAAGCGCATCAAGAATTGGCGCAGGGTCCGCGGCATCGACCACGGCGGTGTGCCCGCTGGCCGGATTATGGACAAGAAAATCGTAATTGTCGGTCAGGGCGGCAATGGTGACGATCTCTAGCATGGCGTTCTCCCGTCTCTTGCGTCTATGCTGACTCTACCATTTGGGGAAGGCCCGCGGATTGCAATGCATCTTGATGTCGTTGAGCTGAGAAATTTCTATTATCGGACCGGATTGGGACGCGCGGCACAGCGTGCGATCCGTGAACAGGTCGTGAGCTACTGGCCGGATGCGCGGCGACAGACCGTGGCGGGGTTCGGCTTTTCCGTGCCGCTGTTGCGTCCGTTTCTGGCCGATGCGCGGCGTGTGATTGCCTTGATGCCAGATCAACAAGGGGTGATGCATTGGCCTGCGGGGATGCCGAATGTCTCTGCGCTCTGTCCAGAAACGCGCTGGCCGGTCCAGACGGGGTTTGTCGACAAGCTGCTGGTGATGCACGGGCTTGAAACCTCTGACGCGCCGGACGCGCTTTTGGAGGAATGTTGGCGGGCGCTCGGACCGGGGGGTAAGGCCATGTTTATCGTGCCGAACCGTGGCGGGCTTTGGTCGCGTTCGGACAGCACGCCATTCGGCTATGGCCGTCCTTACAGTTTGGGGCAACTCGAATCGCAACTCCGCCGTGCGCGGTTCGTGCCGGAGCGCCACGCCGCCGTGTTGTTCCAGCCTCCCTCGCACAAGCGCCATTGGCTGCGCTGGGGGCCGGTCTGGGAGAAGATCGGGCGGCGTTTGTCCAGCGGGCTGGCCGGTGGTGTGCTGGTCGTCGAAGCTTCGAAACAGGTCTATGCGAAGACCGGTTCCGGCACGCCCGAGGCGGTGCGCCGCAAGGGTGGTGTGCTCGAAGGGCTGCGGCCCGCGCCAGAGGCGAAACCGGTCTAGCCATCGACCTGTGAGCCGGTGCAGTTGAGCGCGCAGCACCCTCTTAAAAACCCGCCTGAAAAATTCCGTCGCCACTTTACGCTACGTCAATTTTGACGAAAGCGGCGGGCTGGCCGGTTTTCGCCACCCCAAAGGTGCCTATTCGGTCATTTTCCGCCGAAGACCGCCATGTCCCAAGGGAAATATATTTGAGATTTCCCCCTCCAACTCTCTGAAATATTTCATCTATTTTCCGCTACGACCAATTCAATGGATAAGGAACCTGACTATGGGTCTTCAAAATAAAACACTTCCTTTTGCGGTTCTTCTGGCCTCTGTGCTCGCTGTTCCGGCCTTTGCACAGCAAAGTGCAGTCTTCACCAATGTTGATGCTGCGGATGATGCTGTCGACGATCTCGAAGATGATATCCAAGACGAATTTGCTGATGCGCGCGACTCGCGCAAATTCGGCAACGGAACCGGTGCTCGCGGCTGGTATGGCTCCGTCTCTGCGACAGCCAACGGCACAAGCGGGAACTCCGATACGGCAGATCTCGGCGTGGGTGCGCGTTTCGGCTATGGCGACGGCGTGAACGGCCATGATTTCATCCTGAGCTATAACTATAGCGAAGATGACGATGAATCGACCGCGAACTCTCTGGCGGCTGCCTATGACTACACACGCATGTTCAGCCGTGATTTCTACGGCTACGGCAAAATCCGCACCACATATGACGAGTTCAGCTCCTATGAAACCGACAGCTTTATCGGTCTGGGTGTCGGCTACCGCGTTGTGAACACGCATGATATGACCTGGTCGCTTCAGGCCGGTCCGGGCTGGCGCTATGCAGAAGTTGCTGACGAAACTCTCGCCGATGACATCGACGAAGTCGCAGGCAGCTTTGCCTCCAAATTCTACTACGAATTGGGCAATGGCATGTTCCTGACCAACGACACGGACATCATCACGTCCGATGCCGATACGTCCGTGACCAATGACCTCGGTTTCAACGTGTCGATTTCGGGGCCGCTGGCAATGCGCACCTCGCTTCTGACCGAATACCATTCCGATCCGCTTGATGGGTATAAAAAGACAGACAACACCCTCGGTGTGTCTCTGGTTTATTCCTTCAAGTAATCCGAGGTTACATCGGGCAGTTTGAATATCAGACACGACAGGCAGAGCGGGAGTCTTCGGGCTCCCGTTCTTTTGCGTTGCGCCTCATGGACGGGGGAATCACACGGTTTCGTGAGCCGAAACCGTTTCGGCGGCGCAATTTTTTTGCGTCCACATAAACGCACGCGAGGCGAAGATCGGCTAAAGCCCTGAAAAAACTGCAATGAGAGTTTGCTCTGTTGGCGCTAAAGTGGCGTAACGAGGTTGCGACGAGGCCGAGGCTCTGCTACATCCACGCTGATTTTGCTGCCTGCGCGGCTCGCGCGCGGGTCAAACAATCTGCTCTGTCTCCGAATAGGGCCCCGAACGGGGTGCTCGGGGGAGGGCCCTAAGACATCGGAAGGGTGGACGTGTCCGAACCAGCTTCGATCTCCAGCGGCATCGCCGCACGCTACGCAACGGCCGTTTTCGAACTGGCCAAGGAAAGCAATGCCATCAAGGCGCTTGAAGGGGACGTGGCGACGCTGTCGGCAGCGCTCTCCGAAAGCGATGATCTCAAGGCGCTCATCACTTCGCCGGTTTATACCCGTGAAGAAATGGGAGCCGCGATTGCGGCCATCGCCAAAAAGGCCGGATTGACGGACTTCACGTCCAGCACTCTGGCGCTGATGGCGCAGAACCGCCGACTTTTCGCCCTGCCGCAACTTTTGGCCGGTCTGAGCACTCTGCTCGCCGAGGAACGGGGTGAAGTGACTGCCGAGGTTGTCTCCGCGAAAGCGCTGACCAAGACCCAGGCCACCAAACTTGCCAAGACCCTCTCCGAGAAATTTGGCAAAGACGTGAACATCAATGCGACCGTGGATGAAGCACTCATCGGCGGTCTTGTCGTTAAGGTGGGCTCGAAGATGATCGACACCTCGATCGCTTCCAAGCTCAACTCCCTCCAGAATGCAATGAAAGAGGTCGGATAATGGGAATCCAGGCAGCTGAAATTTCTGCGATCCTAAAGGAGCAGATTAAAAACTTCGGTCAGGAAGCCGAAGTTGCTGAAGTGGGCCGCGTGCTCTCCGTCGGTGACGGTATTGCGCGCGTGTATGGCCTCGATAACGTTCAGGCCGGTGAGATGGTTGAATTCCCCGGTGGTATCCGCGGGATGGCCCTCAACCTCGAAGCCGACAACGTCGGTGTCGTGATCTTCGGGTCCGACCGTGACATTAAAGAAGGCGACACCGTCAAGCGCACCAAGTCCATCGTGGACGTGCCCGCTGGCGAAGGTCTTCTGGGACGTGTTGTGGACGGTCTGGGCAACCCGCTCGACGGCAAGGGCGCGATTGAAGCTTCCGAGCGTCGCATCGCTGATGTGAAGGCTCCGGGCATCATCCCGCGTAAATCCGTGCACGAGCCGATGGCAACCGGCCTCAAATCCGTGGACGCCATGATCCCGATCGGTCGTGGCCAGCGTGAGCTGATCATCGGTGACCGTCAGACCGGTAAAACCGCTGTGGCGCTCGATGCGATCCTCAACCAGAAGTCCTACAACGATGCTGCTGGCGATGACGAGAGCAAGAAGCTCTACTGCATCTACGTAGCTGTTGGCCAGAAACGTTCCACCGTTGCGCAGCTTGTGAAAAAGCTCGAAGAAACCGGTGCGATCGAATATTCCATCGTTGTGGCCGCAACCGCGTCCGATCCGGCTCCGATGCAGTTCATGGCACCCTATGCCGCGACCGCAATGGCCGAATACTTCCGCGACAACGGCAAACACGCGCTCATCATCTACGATGACCTGTCCAAACAGGCCGTGAGCTATCGCCAGATGTCCCTGCTTCTGCGTCGTCCGCCGGGGCGTGAAGCTTACCCGGGTGACGTGTTCTACCTCCACTCGCGCCTGCTGGAACGTTCTGCGAAGCTGAACGAAGACTTCGGTTCCGGTTCTTTGACGGCTCTGCCGATCATCGAAACCCAAGGTGGCGACGTGTCCGCGTTTATTCCGACCAACGTGATCTCCATCACTGACGGTCAGATCTTCCTTGAAACCGAGCTGTTCTATCAGGGTATCCGCCCGGCTGTGAACACCGGTCTGTCCGTGTCCCGTGTGGGCTCCTCGGCTCAGACGAAAGCCATGTCCTCTGTGGCTGGTCCGGTGAAGCTGTCGCTGGCTCAATACCGCGAGATGGCGGCATTTGCCCAGTTCGGCTCCGATCTTGATGCCTCCACCCAGCAGTTGCTGAACCGTGGTGCGCGTCTGACCGAGCTGATGAAGCAGCCGCAATACTCGCCGCTGACCAACGCCGAGATCGTTTGCGTTATCTTCGCCGGCACCAACGGCTATCTGGACAACATTCCGGTGACCGAAGTCGGCGCTTTCGAAGCCAAACTTCTCGACTTCCTGCGCAACCAGAAAGCTGATGTTCTTCAGTGGATCACCGATGAGGATCCGAAGATCAAAGGCGAGCCTGCTGACAAGCTCAAAGCGGTTCTGGACGAATTCGCCAAAACCTACGCTTAATCCTGAAGGACAGCTTTAATGCCCAACCTCAAGGATCTCAAAAACCGGATCGCCAGCGTGAAGTCCACGCGGAAGATCACGAAGGCCATGCAGATGGTGGCCGCCGCGAAACTGCGGCGGGCACAGGATGCGGCTGAGGCCTCGCGCCCCTATGCAGAGCGTTTCAACGCTGTGCTGGGTGCGCTGTCGGCTTCGGTAGGTGGCTCCGATACCGCGCCCCGGCTTCTCGCCGGGACCGGCAAAGACGATGTGCATCTGCTCGTTGTCATGACCTCTGAAAAGGGTCTGTGTGGTGGCTTCAACACCAATATTGTGAAGCTGGCAAAAGCCCGCATCGCTGAGCTTCAGGGCAAAGGCAAGACGGTGAAGATTCTCACCGTCGGCAAAAAAGGCCGTGAACAGCTCAAACGCGAATATGCGGATCTTTCTGTCGCCCATGTGGACCTCTCCGAGGTGAAGAAAATCGGTTACACAAATGCGCAAAGCATCGCAAAGGACCTTCTGGCCCGTTTCGATGACGGCGAATTTGACGTGGCGACGATCTTCTATGCCAAATTCCAAAACGTCGTGACCCAGATCCCGACCGCTCAACAGATCATCCCCGCCGCTTATGAAGCGGATGAGGATGCCGGTGGTGCGCTCTACGATTACGAGCCCTCCGAGGAGGCCATTCTGGCCGACCTTCTGCCGCGCGGTGTGGCAACACAGATCTTCTCGGCTCTTTTGGAAAATGGTGCCTCCGAGCAGGGTGCGCGGATGTCCGCTATGGACAACGCCACCCGTAACGCAGGCGACATGATCGACAAGCTGACGATTGAGTATAACCGCTCGCGTCAGGCCGTCATCACCAACGAGCTTATCGAAATCATCTCGGGCGCTGAAGCGCTCTAAGACCCGGAGTAAAGAAACATGGCACAGTCCAAAGGCAAGATCACGCAGGTGATTGGCGCCGTTGTCGACGTACAGTTCGACGGCGAGCTTCCCGCCATTCTCAACGCACTTGAAACCGACAACAACGGCAACCGTCTGGTTCTCGAAGTTGCTCAACACCTCGGCGAAAACTCGGTCCGCACCATCGCTATGGACGCGACCGAAGGTCTCGTGCGCGGTCAGGAAGTCTCCGACACCGGTGGCCCGATCACCATTCCGGTCGGCAACGCAACGCTTGGCCGTATCCTCAACGTGATCGGTGAGCCGGTTGACGAAAAAGGCCCCGTCAACGCCTCCGAGTCCCGCCCGATCCACGCGGAAGCTCCGGAATTCAACGAGCAGTCCACAGAGACCTCCATCCTCGTCACCGGCATCAAGGTGATCGACCTTCTCGCGCCTTACTCCAAAGGTGGTAAGATCGGTCTCTTCGGTGGTGCTGGTGTGGGTAAAACCGTTCTCATCATGGAACTCATCAACAACATCGCCAAAGTGCACTCCGGTTTCTCCGTGTTTGCCGGTGTGGGTGAGCGGACTCGTGAAGGGAACGACCTTTACCACGAGATGATCGAATCCAACGTTATTAAGCCCGACGCTCTTGAAGAGTCGCAAGTGGCACTGGTTTACGGTCAGATGAACGAGCCTCCGGGAGCCCGTATGCGTGTGGCTCTGACCGGTCTGACACTGGCCGAGCAATTCCGCGACCAGTCCGGCAGCGACGTTCTGTTCTTCGTGGACAACATCTTCCGCTTCACACAGGCCGGTTCCGAGGTGTCCGCACTTCTCGGCCGTATCCCCTCCGCTGTGGGTTACCAGCCGACGCTGGCCACCGACATGGGTGCGATGCAGGAGCGTATTACCTCCACCAAAAACGGCTCGATCACCTCGATCCAGGCTGTGTATGTGCCTGCGGATGACCTTACCGACCCCGCACCGGCAACGACCTTTGCCCACTTGGACGCGACGACGGTTCTTAACCGCGCCATCTCCGAGCTCGGCATCTATCCGGCCGTTGACCCGCTCGACTCCTCCTCGCGTATCCTTGATCCGCAGATCGTTGGTGAAGAGCACTATCAGGTCGCGCGTGATGTCCAGAACATCCTTCAGCGCTACAAATCGCTGCAAGACATCATCGCCATCCTCGGCATGGACGAACTTTCGGAAGAAGATAAGCTGACCGTGGCTCGCGCCCGTAAGATCCAGCGTTTCCTCTCCCAGCCGTTCGACGTGGCGAAAGTGTTCACCGGCTCCGACGGTGTGCAGGTTCCGCTCGAAGACACGATCTCGTCCTTCAAGGCGGTTGTGGCTGGCGAATACGACCACCTGCCGGAAGCAGCCTTCTACATGGTTGGCGGCATCGACGAAGTGCTTGCGAAAGCTGAGAAACTGGCTGCGGAAGCCGCCTAATCGAACCCAAAGCGTTCCGCGATGCGTGTCTTTGATGCGCATCACGGGACGCCCGCAACATAGAAACGGTGCACGGGTTTGCCCCATTTCTTGAGCGGGACCGTGGGCAACACCTTTTGAAGGAGGCCTCTCATGGCTAAAGTCCAATTTGATCTCGTCTCTCCCGAGCGCAAACTTGCGTCTCTTGAAGTGGAGCAGGTCCAGATCCCGGGTTCCGAAGGTCGTCTCACCGCGATGGCGGGCCATGAGCCCACAATCCTTACGCTGCGCCCCGGTCGTCTGATCGTCAGCAGCAGCGAAGGTGAGCAGGAGTACATCGTGACGGGCGGTTTTGCCGAACTGTCGCCTGAACATATCTCCGTGCTGGCCGAGGTTGCTTTGCCGCGTGGGGAGATGTCTCAGGAGATCGTCACAGACCTGATCGCGAAAGCACGTGCGGAACACGACAAGGCATCTCAGGAAGACCAAGCGGAAACGCATTCCTTCCTCGCCGATGTCATGCATATCGCCGAAGATCTCGGGTTCCACACCAATCTCTGATTGGTCTTGTGAAATGAATTTGGAAAGGCCCTGCGTTCGCGCGGGGCTTTTTCTTTGAAAGAGAGGGGAAACGACGTTGGACAAAGACTTTCAGGAGCGCGTGCAGGACTGGGTTCTTACCTGTTTCGGTGAGGAGGTCGCTTTGGATCGCACGGAGCGCAATCGCCGGTTTCTCGAAGAAGCCCTTGAGTTGGTGCAGTCGCTCGGCGCGTCAAAGGCCTTTGCCCATGATCTTGTCGATTATGTCTTTGCGCGTCCAAAGGGCGAGCCTGTCCAAGAGGTGGGCGGCGTGATGGTCACGCTGGCATCGCTTTGTGCAACGCAGGGCATCGATATGGTGGAAGCGGGCGAAGGCGAACTCTCGCGGATCGCGCATCCTGAAGTCATTGCAAAAATTCGCACCAAACACGCGGAAAAGCCGGAGTTCTAAAATACGCTTCCCTTTTGGCCCTGTTTCGGGGCAATCTCCGGCGGGGGCAAAAATTAAAAAAGACACATGGATAGAATAGATACGCATCAACTCGGGATCACGCAGGGATCTCTCGTTCTTTTTTCCGATTTTCAGGATGGTGGCGTGATGTGGACCGGCACCGGCCCACGAGAATTGCGTCGCGTTGTCGAATTTGACGAAAGCTTTCTCAAGCCGCCTGTGGTGCAGGTGAGCCTGTCGATGCTTGATATTGACCAATCAACCAATCACCGCGTGGATATTTCTGCCGAAATGGTGTCGGAGAGCGGCTTTGTGATCGTTTTCAAGACATGGGGCGATACGCGCATTGCTCGCGCCCGTGCCGATTGGACCGCTTTTGGCTCTGTGCGCCATGAGGATGATTGGGATCTCTACTAAACGGTTTGCTAAATAAAAAAGCGCAGGAGAATGTCCTGCGCTTTTGTCTGTTCGGGGTGGCCTGCGCTTACGGGTGGTAAACACCTTCGTAAAGCGGGACCAGCGTTTTGTCGTCGAACAAAGAGGACACCGAGGTGCCGTTCCATGTGTTGATGATTGCCTGAGCGAACAGGGGCGCGGTGGGCACGATGCGGATGTTCTTGCATTTTGCCACAGCGTCATTGGCTTCGATCGAGTCGGTGATGACCAGCGAGGAAAGCTTGGAATTGGTCACACGCTCGACAGCGGGACCGGAAAGCACGCCGTGGGAGATATAGGCGTGAACCTCGGCGGCACCGTGCTCCAGCAGCAATTCGGCGGCTTTGCAGAGCGTGCCGGCGGTGTCCACAAGGTCATCCACGATGATGCATTTCTTGCCTTCGACATTCCCGATGACGGTCATCTCCGCCACTTCGCCCGGTTTCTCGCGGCGTTTGTCCACAATGGAGAGGGGGGCGTCGATGCGTTTGGCCAGTTCACGCGCACGCGCCACACCGCCCACGTCGGGGGAGACCACCATGATGTCTTCGAGACCGTCTTTGAAATGGTGTTTGATATCGAGGGCGAACACGGGGGAGGCGTAGAGGTTGTCGACGGGGATGTCGAAGAAGCCCTGAATCTGTGTCGCGTGCAGATCAAGCGTCAAAACCCGTTCGATCCCTGCTTCGACCATCATGTTGGCGACGAGCTTGGCGGTGATCGGCGTGCGTGCCTTGGTGCGGCGATCCTGACGGGCGTAGCCGAAATAGGGCACCACGGCGGTGATGCGGCCCGCAGAGGAGCGGCGCAGCGCATCGGTGATGATCAGCAATTCCATGAGATTGTCATTGGCCGGATTCGAGGTCGGCTGAACCACGAACATATCTTCGCCGCGCACGTTTTCGTACACTTCGACGAAAATCTCGCCATCGTTGAACCGCTCGACGCGGGCGTCGCAGAGGTCAATCGACATACCGCGGTGCATCGACAGGCGACGCGCAACGGCGTTCGCGAGGGTGCGGTTGGCGTTGCCAGAAATAATTTTGGGCTCGTGAGTCATGGGCATAGCAGCTTTCCCGGGGTGTTTTCGGCCAAACCGTCACGGAATCGTGACGTTGACACCGCTTACCACTCGGTTAGCGTCTTGGAAACATCCCCAAGGTCCCGAGGAGGGGGCAAAGTGGCACATATCGACTATTATTTTTCTCTTCTGTCCCCTTTCACCTATCTCGCATCCGAAGGTTTTGCCGGTATCGCGCAAAAGCACGGTGCGAGCGTGCGTTACAAGCCGTTCGATATTCTGACGATGTTCGACCGGATCGGCGCTCCGCGTCCGGCGGAACGTTCCGAGTCGCGCAAGGTCTACCGCATGCAGGAGTTGAAGCGTTTCGCGGCCAAATCCGGCAAGCCGATGAAGTTTCAGCCGGCGTTCTGGCCGACCAATGTCGCGCCTGCCTCCTATGCGGTGATTGCCGCGCAGGAGGCCGGTGGCGGTGATCTTGACGGGTTGGTGTTCAGCTTGCTCAAAGCGGTCTGGGAAGAGGACCGCGACATCGCAGATGATGCCGTGATAACGGCGGGGCTCAAGGACAACGGTTTTGATCCGATGCTGTCGATGACAGGGATGCTCAAGGGCGCGGAGATCTATGCGAAAAATCTGGAAGAGGGGCTGAAAGCGGGCGTCTTCGGTGCGCCGTTCTTTATCGTCACGGACACGGATGAGCGGTTCTGGGGACAGGACCGGCTCGACATGCTGGACGCGCATCTCGGAACGCTTTGAGCCGCGCCATACGGAGTGACCAGTCTGCCTCCCTCGCAGTCAAATGCACGGGAGGAGCGTTTAGAGATCGCTCACGAATGCCGCGAGAAGCGCATCCACATCGGCCTCTGTGGTGGACCAGCTGGTCACGAACCGCGCCATGAGCGGGGTTTCAGGGTCTCCGATCAGCCCGGTGTCAGGCTCCGCAAGGTGATAGATGGCACCTAGCGCTTTGGCTTTCACATGCATGATGCGGGGCAGGCGGGCGAAGAGAAGGTTGCCGTCGACCTGATAGGGCAACTCGCCGCCGATTTCCGCGATCCCTTGCGCCAGCCGCGCGCCCATCGCATTGGCATGGGCGCCGAGTTCCAGCCAGAGATCATCTTCTAGCCACGCCAGAATCTGTGCCGAAACATAGCGGGCCTTCGACAGGTTGTGCCCGCCGCGCATCCGCTGGCTCTCGAAAGCCTCTTGATAGGCGGGATCAAACAGCACCGCGGCCTCGGCCCCCATTGCCCCTGTCTTTGTCGCCCCTAAGGAGAGCGTCGAAAGCTCGCGAGTCATTTCCCACGGGCTGGCTCCGCTTGCCGCCATGGCATTGGCAAAACGGGCACCGTCCAGATGCAGAGGAAGCTTCGCGGCGTCGGCGATCTGCGAAATGTCTTCGGGCCGATACAACTCGCCGAATTCGGTCAGATTGGTAATCGACACGGCCGCAGGCGGGCTGATGTGAATGTCTTCTGCGGCTTTACCCTTGCGGACCTCTAGACCAAGCTCCTGCGGGTCAAGGCGGCTGCCGCGTCCGGTCAGAGGCATGAGTTTCGCCCCGCCGGAGTAGAAGGGCACAGAATTGCGCTCGTCCACGTCGACATGTGCGCTCTGGTGGCAATAGATCGTTCCCCAAGGCGGGGTCATTGCGGCCAGTAGCGCTGCATTGGTGCCGGTGCCAGACATCATCGGATAGACCAGAGCGTCAGGGGCCTGAAACAGGTCGCGCAGCCGTTCTGTCAGCTCTGCGGTCCAACGGTCCTCGGCATAGGGCGCAGCATAGCCGTCATTGGCTTTGGCAAGCGCGTCCATGATTTTCGGATGCACGGTAGAGGTGTTGTCGGAGGCAAAAAACATCAGTTCGGCTCCTCGATGATATGGTCTTCCCACTCGTCTTCGGCCACCTCGAATTCGGGCACGGTGCGGCCACGGATCGAGACGCCTGCGGCATGGACGCTTTCGGGATCCCCCGTTAAAAGCGGGTGCCAGTCGGGGAGGGCGCGCCCCTGCCACAGCAACCGGTAGGCGCAGGTTGTGGGCATCCAGTAGGCGTGGGTTTCAATGTTCTGCGGGGTAAGCTGAATACATTCCGGCACCAGCTTTTTGCGGATTTGATACTGCCCGCACTGGCAAGACTGGTCGTCCAGAAGACGACAGGCCACGCGGGTCAGATAGACTTCGCCGGTGTCGGCATCTTCGATCTTGTTCAGGCAACATTTGCCGCAACCGTCACAGAGCGCTTCCCATTCCTCTTCCGACATCTTTGTCAGAGGGACTGTCTCCCAGAACCGCGAGCGATTGCTCATTCCACTGACCCGAGAATGTCGCGGGCCTGTGCGCAATCCTTGGTCATCTGTTCGATCAGCGGCTCAAGCCCGTTGAATGCAAGCTCGGGGCGGAGATATTCCACGAAGGCCACCGACAGATGTTCGTCATAGAGGCTGCCCTCGAAATCGAAAATAAAGGTTTCAAGACAGGGCAGATTGGCGCCAAAGGTCGGTTTGACGCCGAGCGAGGCGGCGCCTTGGTAGCTGCCTTTATGCGGGCCGGTCAGCACATCCACAAGCACGGCATACACCCCGAATTTCGGCGCGTGCAGCCCCTCGATCGACATATTCGCTGTGGGGAAGCCCAGGTCGCGGCCGCGTTTGTCACCATGCCCGACCATGCCTTCGATCCGGTGCCAGTGTCCGAGCATCTCGGCGGCCTTGCGCGGCTCGCCCTCGGCCAGTGCGGCGCGGATCGCGGAGGAGGAGGAAACGCCGCTGCCGGTTTCCAGAAGCTTTGCGACGGTGACGCCAAAGCCCATCTGTGCACCGAAACGTTTGAGGTCTTCGACATTGCCCGCACGCTTGGCCCCGAAACAGAAATCCGCCCCGACGACGATATGTTTAAGCCCCAGACCTTCCACAATAATTTCGCGCGCAAAGGCCTCCGGCGTCATTGCGGCAAGCTCTGCGTTGAAGGGCAGTTGGAATAGACATTCGACACCGAGTTTTTCCAGCCGGTTGGCTTTCGCTTCGGGGTTCATCAGGCGAAAGGGCGGTGCGCCGGGGGCGAAAAATTCGCGCGGATGCGGTTCGAATGTGACAATGCCAAGCGGGCCGTGGGCGCGGGCCAGATCAATGACATGCCGGTGACCACGATGCACACCATCGAAATTGCCGATGGCGGCGGAACAGCCCTTGGTCTCTTCGGGGATGTCGGTCCAGTGCGTGTAGGTCTGCATGGGGCTCCTCACGGGAGGCGCCCCCCGTGTCGTCAGTCGAATTTGCGGCTTGGTGCGAGGACCATGGCCTCGCCTTTCAGGACAACGGTATCGCCCACGGTGCAGCGACATTCAAGGGCCACGCGGCGTTTTGCGTGGATGATGTCGGTGACGGTCACTTCGGCCAGCACCGTATCGCCGGGGCGGACGGGGGCCAGAAACTTGAGCGTCTGCCCCATGTAGATCGTCCCGTGCCCCGGTAGCTGCTCGCCGATCACGGCGGAAATCAGGCCGGCGGTCAGCATGCCATGCGCGATGCGGCCTTCGAAAATCGTGTCTTCGGCATAGGAGTCGTCGAAATGCACAGGGTTGCGGTCCGTCGAGATCTCGCCAAAAAGCTCGATATCACGGTCGGTTACGGTCTTGCGCAAAGAGCGCGTCATGCCGATTTCGATGTCTTCGATGCAGATGGTTCCGCGGGGCTGATTGTCCAACATGCGCTCCGATTCCTTCCCAGTGTTGCGATGCAGCATAGGCCGGATTTAGCGAAGAAACAATATTGCGCGCAAGAAAATTTGTATGTTGGCGCAAAAATCGGAAATAAATTTCCCGACAATCCCGCCTTCATCCCGCCACACAAAGACCAGATTCCCGCGCCAAACCGCCTTTTCGCCCTGTCGGATAGGCGTCGGATAAGCGTCGGACTTTTGTCGGGCACCCTGGAGGGCCCGCCGTGTCCTAAAGTCATGCCCATAAAAAAGGCGCCAGATCACGTCCGGCGCCCGTTTCCTTTGCTGCCTGAAATACTCAGCGCAGGAAAGAGATTGCGGCTGTCGGGGAGAGGTTCTGTTCGGAGAGCCACCGCTTGAGTCGCTCGGGATCGGGGTTCACCGGATCGGGACCGAATTCCTTGGCCGCCAGACCGCCGGTGATGAAAAGCACATCCAGCCCCTCGCCAATGCCGCCCATCACATCCGTGCCGATGCCGTCGCCGATGCAGAGAATACGGTTGTCGTCAATCTGGCCCAGCTGCGCCAGACGGCGGCGGGCGAGATCGTAGATCGGCGGATGCGGCTTGCCGAAATAGAGGCTCTCGCCGCCCATCTCGGTATAAAGCGCGGCCAAGGCCCCCGCACACCATTCCCGCACCTCGCCACGGTCCACGACAATGTCGGGGTTGGCGCAGAGAAGCTTCAGCCCCTTCTGCTTGGCATAGAGGAATTGCGGACGGTAGACTTCGGGATCGGCCAGCGGGTCTTCGGGGCCGGAGCAAACGATGCCCTCGGCCTCTTCCAGCGGCACTTCGGTGATCTGAACGGCCTCGTCGGTGGCAAGGTCCATCGGCTGCATGAAGTCGTCTTTGAACTTGTCACCGATGTGATGCACCTTTTCGCCCACCACACCGAGATACATGGCCAGACGCGCGGAATCGCCGGAGGTGGCGATGGCGTCATAGGCGTCATCGGGCACGCCGAATTCCTTGATCTGCTGCGCGACCGAGCGCCACGGGCGAGGCGAGTTGGTCACAAGCACCACTTTCCCGCCACCGGCGCGATAGGTCTGCAAGGCAGCGCAGGCGTCGGGGAAGGCTTTGATCCCGTTGTGGACACAGCCCCACAGGTCGACAAAGAGCGCATCGTAATCGGTCGAAATCTCGGAGAGGGTCTGGATCAGGCGTGTCATGGGAGTCCGTGAGGTTGGAGTGGCTATGGCCTTTAGCTACCGTGCAAGGCGGAGAAATGAAAGCACAGCTTTGCGACGGGTGGAGGAGGGAAGGCCGGATTGGGCCTGTGCTTCGAGGCGCGTTCATCGGAGGCGTTCGGTGGAGGCGGTTTCGGGAGGCGTTCAGGGGGGTGTGCAAGAATTCCTGCTATTCAAATTCCCGTGTGCGCCCTAAAGGAGACGTATGACACGCACACCGATCCCCTTGTCCGAGACTCCGAACCTGCCGCGTTGGCGCAGGCCGGAGAGCCTGTTGTTCCTGATGGCCTTTGCCATGCCTGTGGCCTTTGCCACATGGAACGCCTTGTTGAACAACTTTGTGATCGAGGCGGCGGGGTTTACCGGTGTCGAGATCGGCTGGCTCCATACGGTGCGGGAGATTCCGGGCTTTCTGGCCATCGGGGTGATCGCGCTGATTATGGTGATCCGCGAGCAGGTGCTGGGCGTGGTGGCCTTGCTGCTCTTGGGGGTGGCGACGGCTGTGACCGCCTATTTCCCTTCTCTGGGCGGGATTTTGACCATCACCATGCTGTCCTCCATCGGGTTCCACTATTTCGAGACCGTGAACCAGTCGCTTCAGTTGCAATGGCTCTCGAAAGACCGTGCGCCCATCGTGATCGGGCGCTTGATGGCGGCGGGCTCTGCGGCCTCTCTGGTGGCTTACGGGGTGCTGGTGCTGACGTGGAAGAGTTTCGATCTGTCCTATGCGCTGGTCTATATGGTCTCCGGCGGGTTTACGGCTGTGGTGGCGGTGTTTGCGCTTGTGGCCTATCCGCAGTTCGAAGCCCCCAATCCGCAGTCCAAGAAGCTGGTGCTCAAGCGGCGCTATGGTCTCTATTATGCGCTTCAGTTCATGGCGGGGGCGCGGCGGCAGATTTTTGTGGTGTTCGCCGCGTTCATGATGGTCGAGAAATTCGGCTTTCAGGTGCATGAGATCACGGCGTTGTTCCTGATCAACTACATCGCCAATATGGTGATCGCGCCCTATATGGGCAAAGTGGTCTTTATCAAGGGCGAGCGCTTTGTGTTGATGTTGGAATATGCCGGACTGGTGCTGGTGTTTCTGGCCTATGGCGGCATTTACTGGCTGGGCTGGGGCGTGCTGGTGGCCGGAACGCTTTATGTGATCGACCATATGCTGTTCGGGCTGGCCTTTGCGCTCAAGACCTATTTCCAGAAGATTGCCGATCCCGAAGACATCGCGCCGACGGCGGCGGTGGCCTTTACCATCAACCATATCGCGGCGGTGTTCCTGCCTGCGCTTCTGGGCTATCTCTGGGTCGCCTCGCCGGGCGGTGTGTTCGCGCTGGCGGCGATCATGGCGATGGCGTCGCTTGGTTTGGCGGCGCTGATCCCGCGTCATCCGGTCAAGGGCAACGAGTGGCGGCTTTTGCCTTTGGTGCGCGACGTGCCTGTGGTGCAGGACCCCGCAGAGTAAGTTTGGTGATTTGCCAATTGCGTTCTATATTGGTCAGGCAATGCAATGACGGAGCCTGATCATGTTCTCTGCCCTGACGAAAAAACTCACGATGCCGATGCCTGACGAGGCTTTGCCCGGACGGGCGGAGGAAATCCCGACCGCCGAGGAGCATTTCGTCTTTCATGTTCCGCTCAAGGGCGACATTCCCGAGGGCTGCGAGGTGGCGGTTTTCGGGATGGGCTGTTTCTGGGGTGTTGAACGCATGTTCTGGCAGGTGCCGGGCGTGGTGAATACGGCGGCGGGCTATGCGGGGGGCTATACGCCCAACCCGACCTATGAAGAGGTTTGCACCGGCAAGACCGGCCATAACGAAGTGGTGCGGGTGGTATATGATCCCTCAAAGGTAAGCTATGAGGCGTTGCTCAAGGTGTTCTGGGAAGGGCACGACCCGACCCAGGGGATGCGCCAGGGCAATGATCGCGGCACGCAATATCGCTCCGGCATTTATTACAGTTCGGAGGCCCAACGCGCCGCAGCAGATGCCAGCCTTGCGGGCTACAATGTGCTGTTGCAGGACAAGGGGTTCGGTGCGATCACGACCGAGGTTCTGCCCGCAGGGGCGTTCTATTTTGCCGAAGCCGACCATCAGCAATATCTGGCCAAGAATCCGGCGGGCTATTGCGGGATTGGTGGCACGGGGGTGAGCTGTCCTGTGGGGCTTTCGATGAGCCGCCAGATGCAATGGAGCGACCCGACGGAGCGGCCTGCGTCGCAGGAATGAGCCTTTCGGGGGTTCCCGTGAGCTGATGTTTTGAAACGGGCCGCGCTTGAGTAAAGCGCGGCTTCGCTTTATGGCGGAGAAAAGCCCTTTCGGAGAACCAAGATGACCACCTTTACCGCTTTTACCAAGACCAAGGGCAAAGCCCCCGCCGAAGCCATCGGGGAGGCTTTGGAATTTCTCGATCCCGAACCCACTGGCGTGGGGGTGTTCGAGATCGAGGACGGTTCGGGACTGTGGGAAGTCGGGGCCTATTTCACCGAAGCGCCCGACGAGATCGCGCTGGCGCTTCTGGCGAAGGCCAATGATGCGCCGGATTTCGTGATTTCCGAACTGCCGGAAACCGACTGGGTCGCCAAGGTGCGCCGCGATCTGGCGCCTGTCGAGGCGGGGCGGTTCTTTGTCTACGGCTCGCATGACGCCGACAAGCTGCCCGCCGACAAGATCGGTCTGTTGATCGAGGCGGCGATGGCCTTTGGCACCGGACATCACGGCACGACGCTGGGCTGTCTCAAGGCGCTGGATCGTCTGCTGGCGGAGGGCAAGAGCTTTGACATGGTGGCCGACATCGGTTGCGGCACGGCGGTGCTGGCGATGGCGGCGGCGAAGATCTCCGACAAGACCGTCTATGCCTCCGATATCGACGAGGTGGCCGTCGAGGTCGCGCAATCGAATGTCGATGCCAATGACCTGACCGGTCGGGTCGTCTGTCTGGAAGCGGCGGGCTTTAACCATGAAACCCTTGCCGAAAAAGCGCCCTTCGATCTGGTCTTTGCCAATATCCTCAAAGGCCCGCTGGTGGCGCTGGCCCCCGATATGGCGCGCCATGTGGCTCCGGGCGGGCATGTGATTCTCTCGGGGATTCTCAATCCGCAGGCCGATGAGGTCGTCGAGGTTTATTCACGCTCCGGCTTCAATCTTGTGGATCGGCAGGAGATTGTTGACTGGACGACGCTGACTATGGCGCGGGAAGGCTGATTTTTCGACGAAATACCTCTGTTTCGCCCATCTTGCCTTGATCTCGCCACATTTCGCCGTAATCTCGTCATGGTCGGTGGGGGCCGATGTATGAGGAGGCTGCTATGGCTCAGGCCGGTTCGCAGCAATTGAATAAACGACTGACACGGATCGAGGCGCGCCGTCGTGCTTTGCGCCGTGGAGTGATTTATTCCGTTAATCATGACGGGCTGATCATTGCCCGTCCGCGTCGTCGCGGTCTGCGGCGGCCGATCCATTTGGTCTTTGTGGCTCTGGCGGGAATTATCCTGTTCAAAGCCGCGCTTTATGCTACACTCGGATCGTCCACATATGTGGCGCGTGTCGAGGATCTCGCGGCTGGCACCGCGATCGAGCGTGCAGGCGCTTGGGTGATGCAAGCCGACCAGTTGACGATCTGGTTGGCGCTCCAAGGTAAGATGCTTCTGAGTTAAATAGTTTCCGGTGCGACATTGGGCTGTTTCCCAATATGCCCTGTCGCACCATTCCACGTTCAGGCCCGCACCGTTCAACCGGTGCGGGCTTTTGCGTTGGCGGCTGTCGTGGCGTCGGTCGTGGTGTTGGCCTGTTTGTGGTCTGCGTCACTGTGCTGGCTAGGCCCGTAACGGGTCCGCAACGGACAAACTCCGCCGGACATGAGCCCCGCGCGTGAAACCCGTGCTTGGCAAATGTTCTTGTTTCGTGCTAACTCGATCCTAACGAATAAAAGAGCAGGTGAGAACATGCGTGTGATGGGCATCGACCCTGGGCTGCGCAATATGGGCTGGGGCATTATTGATGTCACCGGATCGCGCATAAGCCATGTGGCCAACGGCACCTGTCGTTCGGCGGCCTCTGATGAACTGGCCACGCGGCTTTTGTCGCTGTTCGACCAGCTGACAGAAATTGTCAAAACCTATGCGCCGGATTGTGCGGCGGTGGAGCAGACCTTTGTGAACAAGGATGCGGTGGCCACGCTGAAACTCGGACAGGCGCGTTCGGTGGCGTTGCTGGTGCCTGCGCGGGCGGGGATTCCCATCGGGGAATATGCGCCCAATGCGGTGAAAAAGACTGTTGTCGGTGTGGGGCACGCGGCCAAGCAACAGGTCGAGCATATGATCAAGCTGCAACTGCCCGGTGCAAAGCTCGAAGGGCCGGACGCGGTCGATGCGCTGGCCATCGCGATTACCCATTCCTACCATGCGCAATCCTCCTCGCGGCTGGCGGATGCGCTCAAGAAAGCAGCCTCATGATTGGCAAAATAACAGGTGTTATCGACTATATCGGCACGGATCATGTTCTGATCGACGTGCGTGGTGTCGGCTATATCGTCTATATTTCCGAACGCACGCGCATGGCGCTGCCGGGGCAGGGGGCACCGGTTGCGCTCTATACCGATCTGTTGGTGCGCGAAGACAATTTGCAGCTTTTCGGCTTTACCTCGCTTCTGGAGAAGGAGTGGTATCGTCTGCTCATCTCGGTGCAGGGCATCGGCTCGAAAGCGGCCATGGCGATTCTCGGCACTTTGGGGCCGGAGGCCACAGGCCGCGCGATTGCGCTGGGCGACTGGGCCGCGGTGAAGGCCGCACCGGGTGTCGGGCCGAAGATCGCGCAGCGCGTTGTGAACGAGTTGAAGGACAAGGCCCCCACGGTGATGTCTATGGGCGGCAGCCTCTCGGAAACGCTGGATGCGCCGGAGGCCGCCGACGTTGTGGAGGTGGACGCCCCCGCGCCCGCCGCGAAACCGGCCCGCAAAGCGCCCGCCAAGGCCAATGCCAGTGCCGAGGCCGAAGCCCTCTCGGCGCTTCAGAACCTTGGTTATTCGCCCTCTGATGCGGCGGGGGCTGTGGCACAGGCGGCGCAGGATGCGCCGGAGGCGGCGACCTCTGATCTGATCCGCGCCGCGCTGAAACTTCTGGCTCCGAAAGGGTAGATGAATGGACGCGCCCGATCCCACCCTGCGCCCTGACCGCCAGCCGGAGGACACCGACCGCGCCCTGCGTCCGCAGGTCTTGGAGGAATTCATCGGCCAGCAAGAGGCGCGTGCCAACCTGCGCGTGTTCATCGAAAGTGCCAAGATGCGCGGCGAGGCGATGGACCACGTTCTGTTTCACGGCCCGCCGGGTCTCGGGAAAACCACGCTGGCGCAGATCATGGCGCGTGAACTGGGCGTGAATTTCAAGATGACCTCGGGGCCGGTTCTGGCCAAAGCGGGAGATCTGGCGGCGATTCTGACCAATCTCGAAGCCCGCGACGTGTTGTTCATCGACGAGATTCACCGGATGAATCCGGTGGTCGAAGAGGTGCTCTATCCGGCGATGGAGGATTTCGAGCTTGATCTGGTGATCGGTGAAGGCCCTGCCGCGCGCACCGTGCGGATCGAGTTGCAGCCTTTTACCCTTGTGGGCGCGACCACGCGGCTGGGGCTTTTGACCACGCCTTTGCGCGACCGTTTCGGCATCCCGACGCGGCTTCAGTTCTACACGACCGAGGAATTGCACGAGATCGTCACTCGTGGCGCACGGTTGCTGGGGATCCCGACCGATCCTGACGGGGCCTACGAGATCGCCAAACGCGCCCGCGGCACGCCCCGGATTGCGGGGCGGCTTTTGCGGCGGGTGGTGGATTTTGCTGTGGTCGAGGGCGACGGGCGGATTTCCAAACCTCTGGCCGATGGGGCTCTGACGCGCTTGGGGGTGGACCTTCTGGGTCTTGACGGTGCGGACCGGCGCTACCTGTCGATGATCGCGGAGAATTATGGCGGTGGGCCGGTCGGTGTGGAGACGCTGGCGGCGGCGCTGTCGGAGAGCCGCGATGCCATCGAGGATGTGATCGAGCCGTATCTGTTGCAACAGGGTCTTATCCAGCGCACCCCGCGCGGGCGGATGCTGTCGCAAAAGACATGGACGCATCTCGGGCTTGAGGCGCCGAAAGCGCCGGATCAGTCGGACCTGTTCGGCAAGTAAGCGCGGAGGGTAAGGCGCTGGTCGGGGGGCGGAAAACTCCGTCCGGATCAGCCCAGAAGGTGCCCCATCTGCGCCACCGCAAGTCGGTAGCCGTTCACGCCGAACCCCGCCATGACCGCATCGGCCCGCATCGAGACATAGGAGTGATGGCGGAAGGCCTCGCGCTTGTGGACCTGCGAGATATGCACCTCGATCACCGGTCCCTCAAATGTGTTGAGCGCATCCAGAATGGCCACGGAGGTGTGGGTATAGGCCGCCGGATTGATGACGATGCCGGCCGCCTTTTCACGCGCCTCGTGGATCAGGTCGATGATCTCGCCTTCGTGGTTCGACTGGGCAAAGACAATGTCGAGATCATGGATTGCGGCCTCGGCGGCGCAGAGCGATTCGACATCTTCGAGCGTGTCCTTGCCGTAAATCTCCGGCTGGCGCTTGCCCAGCAGGTTCAGGTTGGGGCCGTTCAGGATGTAGATGGTCTTGCTCATAGCTGTCTCCGGGCCGCGTGCCGCATGTCTGTTTTGCGGCCAAGCTACGCGGGGCAGGGGTTGTCGCGCAAGCCACCCTGTTGCAAAAGGAGGCCTTGAGACGCGATGAGACGCGAGAGGGCCACATGAGCGACATCACACCGGAACGTATCGAGCAGTTTTTCACCCGATCAAATGGCGATTATGTCTTTGCCCGCTGGGGGCGTCCCGTTGCGCCTGTGGTGTTCGGGGTGGAGGAAGAGACCCTTGTGACGGTGAAATCCGCCATTGAGGCCTGTGTCGCCATCGCGGGGCACCGGATCGAGGAGATGGACCCCGAACTGGGGACGAACCTGATGGTGTTCTTCCTGTCCGATTGGGCGGAGCTTCTCGATGTGCCGCATATGGGGGATCTGATTCCCGAACTGGAAAGTCGCGTCGCCACGCTGCAAGACCGGAACGCGCATCAATACCGCGCCTTCCGTTTCGATGATGCCGGTGCGATCAAGGCGTGTTTCAGCTTTGTGCGCATGGGCGGTGCGATGGACGAGGTGCCCGCCGAGGTGATCGCGCTGTCGCAGGCGGTGCAGGCGATGCTGCTGTGGTCCGACAAGGAATTCACGCAAGACAGCCCGCTGGCCCAGACGGTCGAGGGCACGGTGGTGCGCCCCGATGTGGCCAATGTGCTGCGTGCGGCCTATGATCCTGTGCTGCCCGATGCGGCGCGTGATGCCGCCCATGCGCTCAGGCTCTATGCGCGGGTGGTTGCGGGGTGAGCGGCTATGCGGGCCTTTGTCGGACTGCCTCTGCCGGATGATCTGACCGACCGGCTTGAGGCGCTGGCTGCGCCGCTGCGGTTCGGGCGTGCGGTGCCTGCGGAAAATATGCATGTCACGCTGGCCTTTCTGGATGACCGGCCCGAAGACCTTCTGGCCGAGTTGCACGAGGAACTGGCCTCCCTCTCCCTGCCTGCGCCGGAGATTGCGGTGGCGGGGCTGGATGTCTTCGGCGGCGGCAAACCGCGCCTGCTCTTTGCCTCTGTGACACAAGGCGAGGCCCTGACCGCGCTGCGCAACAAGGTGCGTCAGGCGGCACGGGCGGTGGGGATCGACCTGCCACATGAACGCTTTCGCCCGCATATCTCCCTGCGCCGGTTCCATCGCCTTCGCGCGGGGGAGCAGCAGGAACTGGACCATCTGATCGCGGCGCAGGGGGCTTTTGCATGGCCCGCCTTCCAGCCGCCGGAATTTGCCATGATCGGGTCCACCCTGACGCCGGAAGGCGCGCAATACGACACGCTTGCGACCTATCCGCTCGGGTGATGACCCCTGCGGCCCCGCGCCCGAGCTGCGGAAAATTGAGCGCCGGAAAATCCGGTTCAGCTTTTTCCCGAAAGGCACTAGGGTTGCGCACAGAGCAACAGAGGTGCGTGGCAGATGACCCATAAATTTCCCGTCCATGTCTATTACGAAGACACCGACCTTGCAGGCATTGTCTATTACGCGAATTACCTCAAATTCATCGAACGCGCGCGCACGGAATGGGTGCGGGATCTGGGCGTGGATCAGGTGAAGCTCAAAGAGGACGAGGGCGTGGTCTTTGCCGTGCGCCGTGTCGAGGCGGACTATCTCACCCCCGCCAGATTCGATGATGATCTGGTGGTCGAAACCGCGCTGGAAGCGATGACAGGCGTGCGGATCGTGCTGACCCAAGAGGTCAAACGCGGCGAGGACCTGCTTTTTTCGGCGCAGGTGACGCTTGTGGCGCTCACCCCGACCGGCCATCCGGCGCGGCTTCCGGCGGTTCTCCGCCGAAATCTGCACTGAAATCTCCGCGAAATCGCCCAAAATCCGATAATTTCACGAAACTCTCGCATCTTCGTGTTGGCGAGGGCCCTGTGGATAGGATAGAATCCTTGGTAATGATGAGAGCCGTGTAAATACGGCCAACAGGCGATTAAAAGAGCAGGTTCATGGACCAGACAACCCTTGCGATGGCGCAGGAGATCGATTTCTCCTTGCTGGCGCTTTTTATGCGCGCAACCTTCACGGTTAAAATTGTGATGATCCTTTTGATCGTGGCCTCCTTCTGGTCATGGTCGATCATCATCCAGAAATTCATCTCTTATAAAAAGGCCCGTGCAGAGGCGGCGGCTTTCGATCAGGCGTTCTGGTCGGGCGAGCCTCTCGACGAGCTGTATGACCAGATCGCAGGCGGGCCGATGAGTGCGCCGGAGCGGGTCTTTGCCGCGGGCATGACCGAGTGGCGGCGCTCTCACAAGGCCGATGGCGGGCTGATCGCCGGTGCGCAGTCGCGCATTGACCGGTCGATGGATGTGGCGATTGCCAAAGAGAGCGAAGAGATGACCGCAGGCCTGTCGTTTCTGGCCACGGTGGGCTCGACAGGGCCGTTTGTCGGGCTGTTCGGCACGGTTTGGGGGATCAAGACCGCGTTTGAAGACATCGCCATGGCGCAATCCACCAACCTTGCGGTTGTGGCACCGGGGATCGCGGAGGCTTTGCTGGCCACGGCTCTGGGTCTTCTGGCGGCCATTCCTGCGGTGATTTTCTACAACAAGCTCAACGCGGACAGCGACCGTATCCTTGGCGGTTATGAGGCTTTCGCAGACGAGTTTGCCACCATTCTCTCGCGCGAGCTGGATAGCTGACATGGGCGCAGGTGTCGTGCAGAAACAGCGCGGGGGTGGACGCGGCAGAGGCCGTCGTCGTCCCGCCGCGATGAGCGAGATCAACGTCACGCCCTTTGTGGATGTGATGCTGGTGCTTCTGATCATTTTCATGGTGGCCGCTCCGATGATGACCGTGGGCGTTCCGGTGGAATTGCCCGAAACGGCGGCCACGGCGCTGCCGCAGGAGGAGCAGGAGCCGCTGACCATCACGCTGACAGCGGACGGGCAGGTTCTTTTGATGGCGAACGAGACGCCGGAGGCGGATCTTGTGACCAAGCTGCGTGCCATCGCGACCGAGCGCAATGATGACAAAATCTTCCTGCGTGCCGACGGATCGGTGCCTTACGAACGTGTGGCTCAGGTGATGGGTGCGCTCAATGCAGGCGGATTTCGCAAGATCGGTCTGGTGACGGAGCAAGGCGGGCCACGTCTCGACGGGTCCGGGAATTAAAGGGCAGGCATCGTGAACGCGGGCCAATATATCTCTGGTGCGGGCCATTTGGGGCTCATTGCCTATATGCTTTTCGGGGGGCTGTTCCTGCGTCCCGAGAGAACGGACGAGATGTCCGTGCAGGAGGTTGCCCTGATCTCCGAGTCCGAATTTGCCGCGCTGGTAGAACAAAGCACCGCGCCCGACAGTTTCGAAGAAGCCCCGCAATTGCAGGCCCCGCAGACGGAGACCGTGCCGGAGGTGAATACGCCCGAGGAGAGTGCCGCCGAGCCTGCCGCGCCCGAAGCGCCCGCGCCGGTTGAGACGCCTGTCGAGGTGACGCCGACGCCGCCCGCGCCGCAGGTGGAGCCGGAACTGTCGCTTGAGGATCCCGGAGCGAATCTGCCGGATATTGCCAATCAGAAACCGACCCCGCGCCCCGTGCCGCGCATCTCCGATCAGGTGGTGACCGCGCCCGAGCCGCAGCCGGAAATCTCCGATGCGCCGGTCGAGGCCGCCAATGAGGAGGCCGAGAGTCCCGAGGTGGTCGAGGAACAGGTCGAACAGGCCGCGCCGCAGGAAACCACGACCGAAATTGTGACCGAGGCGGAGAAACCCTCCGGCATGACCTCGTCGCCGCGCCCGAAAACGCGTCCGGCCAATCTGGCGGCGCTGGCGGAAGCGGCGCAGGAGCCTGTGGAACAACCGGCCAAACCCGCCGAGCAACCCGCCGAGACGCCGCGCGATACATCCGATGCTGTGGCCGAGGCGGCGGCTGCTGCGGCGGCTGCGCTGGCTGCCGAGAGTGCCGCCACACCGGCTGCGCCCGCCCGCCCGACAGGGCCGCCGCTCACCGCAGGCGAGCGCGAAGGGATGCGGGTCGCCGTGTCGCAATGCTGGAACGTGGGCGCAATGTCCACCGAAGCGATGCGCACCACCATCACCGTGGGCGTGTCCATGAACGAAGACGGGACGCCGCAAAACGGCTCGATCAAGCTCTTGGGCTTTGAAGGTGGATCACAATCTGCTGCGGATCAGGCCTTTGCTGTGGCCCGACGCGCAATAATCCGCTGCGGAGCCAGCGGTTTCCCGTTGCCTGTGGAAAAATACGCCCAATGGCGCAATATCGAAATGACGTTCGATCCCGAACAGATGAGGTACAAATGAAACGCCTGACGACACTCGCCTGTGCCCTAGCTGCCGCGCTCACTGTGGGGGCTGCGCCGATGATGGCACAGGACCCGGGGCCGCTGAAGCTCGACATTACCAGAGGTGTGATCGAGCCGGTGCCCCTTGCGATCCCCGATTTTATTGCGGAGACGCCGCAGGCGGCAGAATATGCCAAGCAGATCTCGGATGTGATTGCGGCCGATCTTGTGGGTACGGGGTTGTTCCGTGAAATCCCGCCGTCCGCCCACATTGCGCAGGTGACGAATTTCTCCTCCTCCGTGTCCTATGCGGATTGGAAAGCCATCAATGCGCAGGGGCTTGTGACCGGTGCTGTGGGCATGGATGCTTCCGGCAATCTGTCGGTGAAGTTCCGCGTCTTCGACATCTACGCCGAAGCGCCTCTGGGCTCCGGTCTGCAACTGGGCGGCTCGACCTCAAGCTGGCGTCGGATCGCGCATAAGGTGGCCGATGTGGTCTATGCGCGGATCACCGGCGAGGGGGGCTATTTCGACAGCCGCGTGGTCTTTGTGTCCGAGAGCGGGCCGAAGAACGACCGCAAGAAACGTCTGGCGGTGATGGATTACGACGGGGCAGGGCTCCAGTATCTCACCGACGACAGTTTCATCGTCTTCGCGCCGCGCTTCTCGCCCACCGGTGACCGTGTGCTCTATACTTCCTATGAAAACGGCACGCCGCAGATCATGATGCTGGACGTGGGCACGGTGACGCGCCGCCGCCTGCCGCTGCCCGCCGAATCCGTGACCTTCGCGCCGCGCTTCTCGCCGGACGGGCAGTCGATCGTCTATTCCATGTCCACGGGCACCAACACCGATCTCTACCGGATGGACATTGCCACGGGGCAGAACACACGGCTGACCAACACGCCCGCGATTGAAACCGCGCCGTCCTTCTCGCCGGACGGGTCGCAGATCGTGTTCGAATCGGACCGCTCAGGCACCCAGCAGCTTTACATCATGCCCGCAGGCGGCGGTGAGGCGCGGCGGATTTCCTCGGGCAAGGGTCGCTATGGCACGCCCGTGTGGTCGCCGCGCGGTGATCTCATCGCCTTTACCAAACAGAATCAGGGCCGGTTCCATATCGGTGTCATGCGCACGGACGGCTCCGAAGAGCGGCTTCTGACTGCGTCCTTCCTTGACGAAGGGCCAAGCTGGTCCCCCAACGGGCGGGTCATCATGTTCACCCGTGAAAGTCAGGGCGCATCGGGCGCAAGCGCGCTTTATACGGTCGATATTTCGGGCCGGAACCTCAAACGCGTGCCGACCAATGCGGGCGCATCCGATCCGGCGTGGTCGCCCCTGTTGAAATAATGCGGCAACCCTCCCCAAGTCGCGGGGAGGGTGCTATAGTGTCTTAAAAGAGCAGTTTCGAGTTTCCGCAAAGGAAGAACCTCATGTCCAACATTCTGATTTCCCGCACTTCGCGTGCCGTCCTCCTGATCGCAGCCCTCGGCCTCTCGGCCTGTACCAACCCAGACCGGTTTGGTGCCGGTGGCGGGGCCAATGGCGCGGGCATGGGCGCGAATGGCGCTCTGGCAGGCTCTGCCTCCGATCCGACCTCCGTGGCCTATTTCAACCAGACGGTCGGGGATCGTGTGCTGTTTGCTGTGGACCAGTCCACACTGTCTGACGAGGCGCGCGTTGTTCTGGCCGGTCAGGCCAAGTGGCTCAACGACAATCCGGCCTACACGGCGATCATCGAAGGTCACGCCGACGAGCAGGGCACACGCGATTACAACTTTGCGCTTTCGGCGCGGCGTGCGGCCTCTGTGCAGGAATATCTGATCAGTCAGGGTGTGAACCCCTCGCGGCTCAAGACCATTCCTTACGGCAAGGAACGCCCGCTGGCGATCTGTTCCGACGAGTCCTGCTATAGCCAGAACCGCCGCGCTGTGACGGTGCTTGCGGCTGGCGCGGGCATGTAAGGAGCCGTGACGATGAAAGCCCTCTTTCTCAGTGCTGTTTTGACAGCAGGTCTGTGCACGCCGCTGTTTGCGCAGGACGCGCAGACGCTGGCCGATATCCGTCAGGAAGCGGCGGTGCTCTCGGTCGAGATCAACACGCTCAAACGCGAACTGTCCACGACCGGCGCACCCAATACGCGGATTGCGGGGGCCAGCACGTTGGAGCGGGTCGATCTGATGGAAAGTGCGCTGGCCAATCTGACGGCCAAGATCGAGGCGCTGGAATTTCGCATTGATCGCGTCGTGAAGGACGGGACCAACCAGTTGGACGATCTCAACTTCCGGCTTTGCGAGCTGGAAGCGGGCTGTGACATCGGCAACCTGCCGCCGCTCAAGCCGATTGGCGGAGAGACCGGCGCGACCGATTTGGTCATTGCGGGGCCGAACAGCGCGCCTCCGATGGACGGGGGCGGCGATCTGGCTCTGTCCGAACAGGCCGATTTCGACGCGGCTCAGGCGCTGTTTGATGCGGGGAAATACACGGAGGCCGCGCAGGCCTTTGCCACTTTCGCGCAGACCTATACCGGTGGATACCTCACAAGTGACGCGCATTTCATGCGGGGCGAGGCGCTTTCGGCGGCGGGCCAGACCGCAGATGCGGCGCGGGCCTATCTCGACAGTTTCTCCGGCAATCCCGAAGGCGACCGTGCGCCGGATGCCCTGTTGCGTTTGGCGGGGGCTTTGAGCGATCTGGGGCAGACGGAAAAGGGCTGTGTCATGTATGGCGAAGTCGTGTCCCGTTTTGCAGGGTCGCAAGCCGCCACTCAGGCCCAGACCGACGCATCCTTGCGCGGTTGTTCTCTGTAAAGGCCGGATGATGGAAGAAAAAGCGGCGAACCGGGCGATGCTCAGGCATTTCGTGGCCTCCGCCTTTTCTTTCGACAAGCCGGACCATCTGGCTGTGGCCGTGTCTGGCGGCGGCGACAGTCTCGCGCTTTTGCATCTGATGGCCGAATGGGCCGCAGAGGAGCGCGTGCGCCTCGAATCCGTTACGGTGAACCACGGGCTGCGTCCGGAGGCCGCCGAAGAGGCGAAATTCGTGGCGGAAGTGTCCGAACGTCTCAAGGTCAAACACACCACGCTCAACTGGACGGGCTACACGGGCAAGGGCAATTTGCAGGATGCCGCCCGTCGTGCGCGCTATCGGTTGATGGCCGACTGGGCCAAGGGGCGCGGGATTTCCACGATTGCACTGGCCCATACGGCAGATGATCAGGCGGAGACGTTTTTCATGCGTCTGGCGCGGGCCTCCGGCATTGACGGGCTGACGGGGATGCAGCGACGCAGGGTCTCTGACGGGATCACCTGGGTGCGGCCTCTCTTGATGCAGGAGCGGTTCGAGCTTCGGCAATATCTGCGTGAATTGCGCGAACCGTGGGTGGATGATCCGTCCAATGACGACGAGGCCTATGACCGCGTGAAAGCCCGCCGCGCGATGGAGGAACTCTCCAAACTCGGCATCGACGTGCATGTGGTGGGGCGGGTGATGGACCATCTGGGACAGGTGCGTTCGGCGCTCGACTTTGCCACCCATGATCACGCGATGGACTGTGTGCGCGAGGAGCAGGGTGATCTGATCATCGACCGCCGCCGCTTTGCCGAAGGATCGCCCGAAGTGAATCGCCGTCTGGTCGCCGCCGCCCTGCGGTGGATTGCCTCGGCGGACTATGGCCCGCGCGGGATGAAGCTTCAGGAATTTCTTTCTGCCATGATGCGGGGCCGCGATGCGACGCTGCACGGCGTGCGGCTTTTGGGGGGCAAGGATGTCTTCCGGCTGACCCGCGAACATGGCGCGGTTGCCGGTGTCGTGGCCGCTCCGGATCAGGTCTGGGACGGGCGCTGGCGTCTGGAAGGCATTGAAAACAAGGGCTTCGTGATCCGCGCGCTGGGCGAAGACGGGTTGTTGCAACTGGGTGAACGCCCGAAAAGCGCCCCGCCGCGCGAGACTTTGGCCGCCTCTCCGGCGGTTTTTGACGGCAATACACTGATTTCCGCCCCTCTTGCCGGACTGGGGCCGGCCTCCGCGCGGCTGATCCATCCGACTGGCGGATTCTACACATCGCTTTTATCGCATTGAACTTGGGCCGTGGATGCCTATCTTAGGGGGAAGCCTCACGCTATCGGCGTGACCCCTGACTATTTCGAGGAGACCCCCCTTGGGCAACGCACGTAATCTCGCCTTCTGGCTTGTGCTTCTGGTGCTCGTACTGACCCTGTTTCAGGTGCTCGGCGGCAATCAGAGCAGCATGTCGTCAGAAGTTGTTCCCTATTCCGAATTCATGTCGAAAGTGGATGACGGCACGGTTAACACCGTCGATATCGATGGCGAGAAAGTCTATTTCGTCGATTCAGACAACCGGCGCAAATATACGATCAACCCGGGTGATGATACGCTCGTTTCCGAACTGCTCGACAAAGACGTGACCGTCGAGGGCAAACCGCAGGAAGAAAGCGGCATCATGCCCTTTATCCTGTCCTTCCTGCCGATCTTCCTGATCATCGGTGTCTGGATCTATTTTATGAACCGGATGCAAGGTGGCGGCAAAGGCGGGGCGATGGGCTTTGGCAAGTCGCGGGCAAAGCTTTTGACCGAAAAGCAAGGGCGTGTGACCTTTGACGATGTCGCAGGCATCGACGAGGCCAAGGAAGAGTTGGAAGAAATCGTCGAATTCCTCCGCAACCCGCAGAAATTCTCCGCACTTGGCGGCAAAATCCCCAAAGGTGCTTTGTTGGTCGGTCCTCCGGGCACGGGTAAGACGCTTCTGGCGCGTGCGATTGCAGGCGAGGCCGGTGTGCCGTTCTTCACCATTTCCGGCTCCGACTTTGTCGAGATGTTCGTGGGTGTCGGTGCCAGCCGTGTGCGCGATATGTTCGAACAGGCGAAAAAGAACGCGCCCTGTATCCTCTTTATCGACGAGATCGACGCTGTGGGCCGTGCCCGTGGGGCCGGTTACGGCGGCGGCAATGACGAGCGCGAACAGACGCTCAACCAGTTGCTGGTCGAGATGGACGGGTTCGAATCGAACGAAGGCATCATCATCGTGGCGGCGACCAACCGTCGTGACGTGCTCGACCCCGCGCTTTTGCGTCCGGGCCGGTTCGACCGTCAGATCACAGTGCCGAATCCCGACATCAAAGGCCGCGAGAAAATTCTCAACGTCCATGCGCGCAAAGTGCCGCTGGGCCCGAATGTGGACCTGCGCCTGATTGCCCGCGGGACTCCGGGGTTCTCGGGGGCCGATCTGGCCAACCTTGTGAACGAGGCGGCTTTGACAGCGGCACGGATCGGGCGGCGTCAGGTGACGATGGACGATTTCGAACATGCCAAGGACAAGGTCATGATGGGGGCCGAGCGCCGCTCTATGGTCCTGACCGACGAGCAAAAGGAAAAAACCGCCTATCACGAAGCCGGTCACGCCATCGTCGGTTTGAAACTGCCGAAATGCGATCCGGTCTATAAAGCGACGATCATCCCGCGTGGCGGTGCTCTGGGTATGGTGATGAGCCTGCCGGAGATGGACAAACTCCAGATGTTCAAGGACGAGGCCCGTCAGCGCATCGCCATGACCATGGCGGGCAAGGCGGCGGAAATCTTCAAATACGGCGAGGAGGAAGTGTCCTCCGGTCCCGTTGGCGACATCCAGCAGGCCAGCCAGTTGGCACGCGCGATGGTGATGCGCTACGGCATGTCGGACAAGGTCGGCAACGTGGACTATGCCGAGGCGGCCGAGGGCTATTCGGGCAATACCGCGGGCTTCTCCGTGTCGGCGCATACCAAAGAGCTGATCGAGGAAGAAGTGAAACGCTTCATCGATGAAGGCTATGCGGAAGCTTACCGGATCATTTCCGAGAATGCCGAAGAGTTCGAGCGTCTGGCGCAGGGGCTTCTCGAATACGAGACGCTCACGGGTGACGAGATCAAACGCGTGATCGCGGGCCAGCCGCCGCAACCGGGCGAAGATGATGAGGGTGGTGCTTCTGGCAAGAAAGAGGATGCTCCCTCGGTCACGGCCATTCCGAAGACCAAGAAAAAGCCGAAAGACGACAGTGGTCTGGAACCTGAACCCACTGTTTGACAGAACGAACTGACACATCAATTAAAGCCGCGTCTCGATTGAGGCGCGGTTTTTCTTTGGGCCTTCTGGATGTGACTGCGCCCTCCTGATCTTTCCCAAGTGGCGGGCACATGTTAAAGGGCAGGCAAAGAGGATATGCCGATGCTCAAACCACCGAAAGACATCCCCACCATGGCCGAGTTGCGCCAGCAGATCGACCGGATCGACCGCGACCTCGTCGCCCTTCTGGCGCTGCGTCAGGCGCATGTGGATCGGGCGATTGAACTCAAACCCGGCGAGGGGCTGCCCGCGCGGATCGAGACCCGTGTGCAGGACGTGCTGGACAAGGTCGAGGCGCAGGCGCGGGAGGCCGGCTTCACCCCCGATCTTGCGCGACGGATGTGGGCGCTGATGGTCGAGGAAATGATTGCCCGCGAAGAACGTGTGCTGGGCAGCGGCGAAGGAAATGGAGACTGAGATGACGGCCACCCTGATTGACGGCAAGGCGTTTGCGGCGGTGATCCGCGAAAAGGTCGCGACCCATGTGGCGCGGATCAAGGAGGCGCAGGGCGTGACCCCCGGACTGGCCGTGGTGCTGGTGGGCGATGATCCGGCCTCCGAGGTCTATGTGCGCTCGAAAGGCAAGCAGACGGTCGAGGCGGGGATGAACTCGTTCGAGCACAAGCTGCCTGTCGATACCACGCAAGAGGCGCTTCTGGAGTTGATCGAGACGCTCAACGCCGATCAAAGCGTGCACGGGATTCTGGTGCAACTGCCGTTGCCGGAACATCTTGACGAGAGCCTCGTGATCAACGCGATTGATCCCGCGAAGGATGTGGACGGGTTCCATATCTCCAACGTCGGATTGTTGGCGACGGGGCAAAAGAGCATGGTGCCCTGCACGCCTCTGGGCTGTGTGATGATGCTGCGTGATCAACTGGGCGATCTGTCCGGCAAGGATGCCGTTGTGATCGGGCGCTCGAATATTGTTGGCAAGCCGATGGCACAGCTTTTGCTGCGCGAAAGCTGCACCGTGACCATCGCGCACAGCCGGACGAAGGATTTGCCCGAGGTGGTCAAACGCGCGGATATTGTCGTGGCCGCCGTGGGACGTGCGAATTTCGTGCAAGGCGACTGGATCAAACCGGGTGCTACGGTGATTGATGTGGGCATCAACCGTATTCCCGCGCCGGAGCGTGGCGAAGGCAAGTCGCGCCTTGTGGGTGATGTGGATTTCGCGGCTGCCAAGGAGGTCGCGGGTGCGATCACCCCCGTGCCCGGTGGCGTGGGGCCGATGACGATTGCCTGCCTTCTGGCCAACACGCTCACGGCCTGCTGCCGCGCGCATGGTTTGGCCGAGCCGGACGGTCTGACATAAGCGCAGGTTTTGCCGTCTTTGACGCAGGTTTTCATGTATGAACCGGCCTCCGTGTATTTCGGGGGCCGGAAATGCGCTGATCCTGCCGGACATGGGCGGACTCCCGCGCATCATTTCGGAGGGCTATCCGCTAAAGGGTCGGCCTAGACCGGAGGGGATCGCCCGTGTGTCTCAGCTTTGCGGTTTGCAAGCCACCGAAACGGGGTGTGAGTCGCACGTCTAATGGGCGGAGATTGCTGGAATAAGGCCGGATTGCGGCTTTTAAATTGACTTAATGATAAAATTTATGCTGTCTTTTCGGGCAGAGAGGGCATTACCCGTTCGGTCTATGGCCGAAAAGCGGCGGGGCTCTAACATAACCTAATATAATCAAGCGATTGATTTCGATCTGCGCTTTTTGGGATAGGTCATGTGGCCAATGTTTGGGCCTGATACACCGGAAAAACCGGCCGGAAAACCTATGCATTTGGACAGGTGATAGGGTTTCCAAGAGTTAAATATAGATTAACGGTGAGCCGTTTTCTGCTACCTTTGCTGCAATACGAGTATGTGCGGAGTTTTTGTTTTGGTTGTGGGGACAACCATCTGCACAATTGGAGAAATAGTAAGGGAGGTAGCTATGTACGAACCGAGGGGGACGGACCAAGACGTCACACATCCGGCAATCCAGCCAAGCATGTGTCAGAAAGATCTCTTCACATTCATAGGATCGCAAAGATTGTTCTCGGAGGTTGTCCTCAGGACGATCGAGACGGAATTTGACGAGGTGCGCGCATCCCGCTTTCCGGATCTGGAAACATGGGATCTTGTGCTTTCAAACCATATTCAGCCGGAAGGGCAGTCGACGCGGCTTTTGATTGTCGATGAACGTCAGGCGGACAGGTTCATGAGTTTTCTGGAGCATCAGGACCATCTGACGCCCCGTGTCCGGCTGGCCATTGCCGTGCGGGACGATGCCAGTGCCACGGAGGTGGTGGAACGCTGGGGAGCGCGGCTCTCGACCTATACGGTCAGTGTCCTGCCGATGAACCTGAACCTGACGGCTTGGGTCCAGTTGATCCGGCTGATTGATTGCGGCGCGCATTACCTGCCGGTGTGTTCACTGGGCGCGATGCAAGCCGCCAGACGGGAGCGTGCCCCGTCGTCGGACAACGCCCTTCATGACACGGCCTCTCATGACGCGGCGCCTGCCACATCCGCCAAGGATGCCCGCGAGGAGGCCTGCGCCCGAGGGGTTGCCAAGCTGACCCCGCGCGAGCGCGAAGTGCTCAAACTGGTGGCTTCGGGACAGCCGAACAAGATGATCGCCAATGAACTGTCGGTCTCCGCCCACACGATCAAGCTGCACCTGCACCGCATCATGACGAAGCTCGGCGTTACGAACCGGACCGAAGCGGCAATCTGCTTTCACAGCCAGAATTGCTAAGGCGCGGTGCGCTCGCCAAAGAGGCGGGCGCTTTTCACATGGTTTTGCCCGAACAGCTTACACGCGTCGGGCAGGGTCTGCGGGTCACGCGTTTCCCGAAATGCACCACAGGGTTTCAGGACACGTCGCACACCGCATCTTTATTGTTGGCCTTTCATGTTCATCTTGGGACACGCGTCACACGCGAAGGGCCATGGCCGGTCGGACACCGGCCGGAACGAATGGGCGCACCCGATCACTGAATGACGCTCCCGAGCCGCTCTGCCGGCGGGAGCAAAAGTCATTTGAAGGGTGCCAAATGCAGCGGGACAGGAAGCGCAAAGTGCGGATGTGAGGTGATACCGCAGTTTGTCGTGACACAGCCGGACACAAACGGCGTTCTGGAGATCTGCTGCCGGAAATCGGGGGGACTATGAGTTATTCAAACGGAATTACACTTCGCCAACTGGAAGTGATCAATGCGATTGCCATTTCAGGCTCGATCCGCAAAGCCGCGAAACTTCTGGGGCTGTCACAGCCCACCATCTCGGCCCAGCTTGCCAAGCTCGAAGATGATCTTGGCGCGCAGCTGGTGCATCGGGATCGCAAGCGCTGCGAGGTGCTGACCGGAGCGGGAGAGCTTTGGGCGACCACGGCGCGCAATGTTCTGGCCGACCTCGAACAGGGAAAAAGCCGCCATTGCGAGCAATTCGGGCAACAGCAATACAAGATGAGCCTTGCTACGATCCCTTCTCATGCGGGGCGTGTGCTGGGGCTTGCGGCGGCATTGGCTCATGCCGATCCGCGAATTTCGGAGTTTTCGCTGGAGTTTGCAACGTCCAGCGCCGAACTTCTCGACTATCTCGCCATTCGCAAGGCCAGCGTCGGTCTGTTGGCCAAGACGGAGACCCTGCGCGAAACCACGTCGCTCAAATACGAAGTGTTATATGAAGACCGGATTTTATGGGCCATTCCCAAAAGCATCGACCCGAAACTGGCCCTTGAGATTATCAACGGAAGCGTGGTTCCGAAAACCCTGCCACAGGCCCTGACGAAACGCGTTTGCGTCACCGCTTCGCATGAATGGCGGGTGAAGAGCAACGCATGGTATAAATCCCATCTTCCCGTCGCTGTGCCGTATTTCTCCAGCGATCTGCATGTCGGAGCCGTTGAAATCGTCGCGCAGGGGCTTGCGACCTGTCACCTGTCGATGACGTTGCATGGCAACCTGCCAAAGCGTGTGCGTGAGAATGTCGCCTTTTATGACACGGGCCGCGCCGCGCAGAAAATGGCCTTGGTCATGCCCCGTCATTTGATGATGGTGCCGACCTTCGCCAGCTACTTCGCACGTCTCGCCGATGCGGTGCGCCAGAATTACACGAGCCACGAGAAAGCCTCTTTGCAGGATATGCCGGTCTCCGGCCATCCGTCTGTGCATCTGTTCGCGGGGTGAGATGTGGGGGTGTTTGCGCGCGGGGCTGTATTGCTGACGTGGCAAGGGCCTGCGCGGCGGGATGTCATACGGTTGGTATGAGGTGGGAAATCCGAAAAAAGGTTTCGCCCTGCTGCGACCCGTGCGTGTGAGGCTTTCTTTCGGTCAATCGGGACAGAGTTGACGGAAAACGCGTTGGGCCGGGCAGGGCGAAAGTTTACACTCGCATATTGGGGGGCAGAGTGTTTCGGGGTTATTGCATTTGACTGCGGCAGTATTTGGCGATCTGGTCGTTCGAATAGGGCGTGCCCGTCTGTTTGCGGGCGAGAATCTTGCCATCTGCACGTTTCGAACAGGACACATAGCGCGAGATCGGGGCCGCGGTCGTGCGGGTCGCGGTCTGGCGGTTCATCGAAGACACGGTCGCGCGTTGGGCTTGGGCCGCTGAACGGCGTTCAGAGCCGGAGCAGACGCTGCCCGAGGGGATTGAACCGACCTGACGCAGCGCAAAACAGGCTTCCGCGTCACGACGCGCAATCATAATCAACGCGGCCTGACCCTGTCCCATCTGGGCGAGCAGACAGGCTTCGTCGACGCGGTTCATCCCGCCGCCGGCACCGCCACCGATCAGGGATATGCCGATACTGCCGGACAGGGCGCAGGGGTGGCCCGATCCCATTGAGGGGGGCTGGACCGAGGGCGCGGAGCGCACCGTGTAGGACCCGCTGTAGGAATTGCGGGTGCTGAGCGTGCCAGGTGTGCTTTGATCCAGATAGATCTGGGCATTCGAGTTGCCGCTTGTCACGGAGGCGGATGCCGAGCTTTCCACTTCCGCGGCGCTGGATGAGCTTGATGTCGAAGTGCTGGTTGTGGATTGGCTGGAGGCGGATGTTGCCCACAGCATCGCTGCCGAGATAACCGTTACTTTTGCCAATATTCCGATTGGCATCTCCTTTTTGTCATAAAACATGAGACCTTCTCCTCTCCGAACGCAGAGGGTTGAAATGAGGCCGGAGCGGTACGTTCGGATTCCACTCCGGCCACCTGAAACCGCAAGTGTGCGGTCAGGCTTTGACACCAGGTATTAGAACATGGTGCCAAATCCGCCGAAGGCGCCGCTGGAGCTGCCGTTGCTACCCGTGTAGCCGCCGCTCGCAGTCGCACCACCGAACCCGATCGAGCCGGAGGTGGAGGTGTTGTTCACCGCACCGTTTGCCGTGGTGCCGGAGACGGAGCCGGAGCCTGCTACGCCAAAGCCCAGAGCGGTGGAGCCAGCTGCCTGGCCGCTGGACGACAGGTTCATCGAAGAGGTGTTGGATGCGCCGGAGATGCCGCCGAATGTGCCCGAGCTGGACGAGCCTGTGATGGCTGCGCCGCTTTCGGAGCCGGACCACGATCCAGTGCCCAGAACTGTGTCAGCCGATGCGGCTCCTACGGTCAAAGCTGCTGCAGATGCGATAACAAGAAAAAGTTTCATAGTTCATTTCCTCCCATTGGGTTTCCAAACGAGGCCACCAGTTACTCGGTTACTGTGAGTGTGTTGACCGCCTCGACACTGAATGTAAGCGGGGCTTTCAGGGCGCGACAGTTGGACTGATGTCTATTGGCAAAAGGGGCAGGTTTCGCGGCGGACGGCGGGCGCGGGCAGGCTCGGCAGGCTGCGTTTGATCTATGCGGGCTAGCCAATTGGGCGCAGGAAATAGCCCGTTGGATTAAACCCTGAGGGGCAGTCCTGTCCGGACCGCTGCGCGACTTTGCAGGAAGCGTTCAATGTAAGCTGTTATTTTATCGGGAAATATAGAGGGGCGCGGGCGTTTGTGCATGAATGATACGGGGAAACGCGCGGCTCGGTAGAATCATCGGGCAAACAAGTGTTGGCCCCGTTCGGGTGGCTATATGCCGTTTGTTGGAAGGGGGAAGGGCGCTTCCCGTCAGACCTGAGCCGGTGTGACGGGAAACGCGACGCTCAGCGCACGCAGCGCACGAGATTGTCGGGGCGATCTATGTCGCAGGCATTGATCGAACAGGTGTCATCATCTGTGAGAACCTGATCGGCAAGGGTCTTGATCGACGAACGTTGCGCGCCCGAGCCGTGCCAGTCCATATACTCGTCCTGATCCGCCGATTTGCTGAGCGCCAGACCGAAGACGATGACATTGGCGTGGCTCTTGATGTCGCCGAATGTGGTGCTGGTCCAGTAGTCGAGCGTCTCGGAATCCTGTGTCACCTCGAACAGATCATCAATGGCGGGGATGCTGGTGCGATTGTAATCGACAATGCTCTGCAATTCCTTGCTGTCGGGCAGACGCCAGTCGTCGTAGCCGCCCAGATCGAGCCCTTCGCAATAGGCCAGCGCCTCTTTCCATTCGCGGCGGGTGCCATCGTCGGTCTGTTGCCACATCAGCCCTGTGGCTGCATCGGAAACCGTGCCATCGTCATTGGCGGTGAAACTGTTCACGCCATAGACATCGGCATCTCCGGCCACGCAGCGCACGAAATTGCCCGGAGCGCCTTGCCCGTCACCCGTCGGCAATCCGCTTTGTGTGCTTGGGGCGCCGGTGTAGAAATCGAGGCCCGTGCCGTAGGACTTGATATGGCCATCCGCGAAGTTGAAGCCGAAAGCCCCCTGATTGCGCCCGTTGATGACCGGACCTTTCACATAGAGCGTGCTGCTCCAGTATTGTCCGGCGAAGGCCATTTGTCCTTCGGGATAGGAAAAGTCGAACACGCTGGTGTCGATATAGGGGGTGGGTTCGCCCTCTTCGGGGCGGAGCAATTCACCACGGAAATCTGCGAGGGAATAGAGTTCCTTGATCGAGGGCACGCGCCAGTCGGAGCGCCCGCCGATTTCCAGCGCTTCGCAATAGCCGATGGCGTCCGCATATTGCAGGCGGTCGTCTGTCGGCGTCTTTTGCCAGAGCAAGCCCGTGACATTGTCGGTCACCGTGCCGTCTTCGTTGTCGGTGTAATCGGAGGCCGTGCTCGTGTATTGCGCATCCTGACCGTAAAGCGCTTCGCCTGTCGCGGGGCAGGTGATCGCTTCACCGGCGAGATCGAAACATTGATCCTGCATCGTGTCGACGAGGGGGTAAGTGAGATCCCCTGCGGCATAGAGCGGTGCGGACAACCCGCCGCTCAGGGCAATCGCCGAGATCAAAGAGGTGTGGGATATAAGGCGCATGAGGCCCTCCATTTCTAATACAAAGGGGCGCCGACAGGCGCCCCGTGGTGTCAATCTGCTGTGCGGTAGGCCCATGTTTGGTAGGCCGCCTGTTCGCTGGCGCATTGGGCCAGACTCAGGTCTTTGATCTGGTTTTGCTGGCTCCGGCCAAAGCGGGTGTCTTCACCCAGTGTCAGGCACAGGTCGGGAGATGCGGCAGGCGAGATTGTGCCCGCATCGGAAAAGGTGAAGCGTTGCGCCTCGGATCCGTCACAGGTGGCAAGCTCAAGAGCGGCACCGGCTTGCATCGCGCTGGCTTGCATACAGAGATCAAACTCCGGCATGTAGAACACACCGTCGGCGAACTGCGTGGAGTCGAAGGCCTGATCGACAAAGATGCGACCGGACGGGCTATAGCAGGTGTGGCCCTGAAGCCCGTTCTCAGGATCGGCCTGTGCGCCCTGACCGCCGGAAATATCGATACAATAGCCGTTCTGGATGTTGTCGAGCTTGTCCACGGCGTAGATTTCGACGTTTTCGGCCCATGCGCCTTGCGCGCAGGTGGCGGCGAGAACGAGGGCGGTGAGGCTGGCAGCTTTGAGAGAGGCTTTCATATCATGTCCATTCCTTCTGTGTCCTGAGCGAGATACGTCAAATGGTGGCGGTTCCGTCGCCGCATATTGGCACATTCCGTATATTTAATCGTGCCATTGTGACGCAGGGGAACTGTAACGCAGGGGATCGCAGGCGCGTGGTTGCGCCTGTCCTTGCCGCTATTCCCCTGTGCCGTCCTGCGCCATGCGACACCCTGTCTCTCGGTGTTATGTGGCCTTTCGGTGTTGTGCTCATGTGAGAGCGACTTGATATGCATCAAGGCGCATATGCAGCCAGAAGCATATTTGAATCCCATGCAAGAGATTCTGACAGCCATATCCGACCCGACCCGCCGCGCCGCTCTCGCCATTCTCTGGGATGGTGGCGAACATTGTGTGTGTGAACTGATGAAGACGCTCGATGCGAGCCAGAGCCGGATGTCGCGACATATGAAAACCCTGCGCCAAGCGGGGCTGGTGGTGGACCGGCGCGATGCGCAATGGGTCCGCTATCGCCGCAACCCCGATCTTGCGCCGGAGTTTGCGGCCGTGATCGACGCGGTGCTGGCGGCGGAAGGCAAACTGGAAAGGAAGGTCGCATGACCACTGAAACCCATGACATTTCCCCGAAACATGAGGTGCCCGACTGGCTCTGGTATGTCGGCGTTCCTGTGGTCGGGATCGTCCTCTACCTGCTCTACGGCCAGTTGATCCCGTTCTCGGAATGGGTCACATCGCTTTTCCCCGTAGCGCGTGACAGCCATACGGGGGAGGCCATTGCCTTTTTCTTCTATGACGTGCCCAAGGTGCTGTTGCTGCTGACCGGCATCGTCTTTGTCATCGGCGTGTTGCGCAGCTGGTTCAGCCCCGAAAAGACCCGCGCCATTCTCGCGGGTCGGCATGAACTTTGGGGTTACCCGATGGCGGCGTTTCTCGGGGTGCTGACACCGTTCTGTTCCTGCTCCTCCGTGCCGCTTTTCATCGGCTTTGTGTCGGCGGGCATCCCTTTGGGCGTCACCTTTTCCTTCCTGATCGCCGGTCCGATGGTCGGCCCTGTGGGTCTCGGGCTGCTCTATGGTCTGGTCGGGTGGAAGATCGCCACAATCTATCTCGTCTTCGGCTTCTCCATCGCCACGGTTGCGGGCTTTGTTCTGGGTAAGCTGCATCTGGAAAAATACCTTCAGGATTGGGTGCGTGAGTTGAACGCGGGGCCTGTAGGTGAGCTGGACGAAGAGCGGTTGCGCTTTGTGGACCGGCTGAAAATCGGTCTGGAACAGGTGCGCGAGATCGTCGGTAAGGTCTGGATCTGGGTGCTGGTCGGTATCGGCATTGGTGCAGCCATCCACGGCTATGTTCCCGAGGCGATGATGCTCAAGATCATGGGCGGCGAGGCATGGTGGTCGGTTCCGGCAGCGGTTGTCGTGGGCGTGCCCATGTATACCAATGCGGCGGGCGTCATTCCCATCGTCGAGGCGCTCTTGGGTAAGGGCGCGGCGCTGGGCACTACTCTGGCCTTTATGATGTCGGTCATCGCGCTGTCCCTGCCGGAAATGGTCATCCTCAAACAGGTGCTGACCTATCGCCTGATCGCCATCTTTATCGCGGTTGTCTCGCTGGGCATTCTTGCCACGGGCTTCCTCTTCAACTTCCTGCTGTGACCCTGCGTGTCACATCCCCTGACATTTCAAGAAAGGACATCCCATGAAAACCATCAAAGTCTACGGCCCCGGATGCAAACGCTGTGCGGCTACCGAAGCTATGGTCAAGGACGCTGCGGCGAAACTTGGCATCGAGGTGGATGTGGAAAAGGTGACGGATGCGAAATCCATCGCAATGGCGGGCGTCATGTCCACGCCGGGTCTCTCGGTGGACGGCAAGCTCGTCCATGCCGGAGGACTGCCCGATGAGGCCAAGCTGGAAGGCTGGTTGAAGGGCTGATCTGGCGCCTTCTCAACAGGGCCTGTGCGGGCGAGATGATCGCCGCCGCACAGCGCCGCCCCCGTTTTCAAGGATTACGACTATGCTGGACTATACCGTCACCGCGCGCAGGATTGATGAACACGGCTCCGAAGCCCGCACCAAAGATGCGCTCATTGTGCTCGACACGGATATGAAGGGGCGGGCCGATGCGTTCAACCCCGCCGAGATGCTGCTGGCGAGCCTTGCGGCCTGTATGCTCAAGGGCACCGAGCGGGTGATCCCCATGTTGGAGTTCGACCTGCGCGGGATTGAGGTGTCTCTGCGCGGTCAGCGTCAGGACAGTCCGCCGAAAATGGTGAAGATCGACTACGAGATTGTGGTGGATACGGACGAGACCGACCAGCGGCTCGATCTCCTGCATCGCAATCTTCAGAAATACGGAACGATCTACAACACTTTGGCGGGGGCCACAGAGGTGTCCGGCCAGATCCGGCGCAAGGACTGATTGCGCGCGTCTGAGTGTGAAATTTTCTGCCCCCGTCGCTGGTCACAAACCCGCTGCGGGGGTTAGCATTTGGGGGCGGAGAGATGCGACAGGTTCAGTCCGGCGCAGGCGGTCGCATCCCCGCCGCAGCAATCATCCAGCAGAAACAGGACCAAACCGTTCACCGCCTCGAAATTCGGGGCGTAGTGGATTTCCCTGTGATGGCGTTCGGTGGTGACAAGCCCCGCCCGTTTCAGCACGGAAAGATGCCCCGAAAGGGTGGAGGGCTTCAGGTCCAGAAGGCGGCCGAGTTCCATCGCGGGCGTGCCCTCGGGGCCGCGCTGCACCAGCAGGCGAAACACGGAGAGTCGCGCGTCATGGGCGAGGGCGGCAAAAGCGTCAATGGCGAGGTCTTTGTTCATATTTCGTTGATACGCGAAATGAGGCCTATTGACAAGGTCGTAGGGGCGGCGCTAGATGCTCTCAATTCGTATAAATGCGAAATGAGAACGTGACCAAGACAAAAGGAAACGCGCCATGTCCGATTCATCTCCAACCCCAATGGGCCGTTTTGAACGCCTGCTCTCCCTCTGGGTCGCGCTTGCTATGGTTGCGGGCATTGTCGTTGGGGCGCTCGCGCCGGGGGTGGTGCAGGCCATTGCCGCCACCGAAGTCGCGTCGATCAACCTTGTTGTGGCGGTTCTGATCTGGGCTATGGTCTATCCGATGATGGTCAGCGTGGATTTCGGTGCGATCAAAGGGGTGGCGCGTCAGCCCAAGGGGCTTTTGGTCACTTTGGTGGTCAACTGGATGATCAAGCCTTTCACCATGGCCTTCCTTGCCGTGCTGTTCTTCGATCAAATCTTTGCCCCTTGGATCGCGCCCGAGGATGCCTCGCAATATATCGCAGGGCTGATCCTTCTGGGGGCAGCGCCATGCACGGCAATGGTCTTTGTCTGGTCGCAACTCACGCGTGGGGATGCGACCTATACGCTGGTGCAGGTCTCAGTGAATGACATCATCATGGTCTTTGCCTTTGCTCCGATTGTTGCGCTTTTGCTGGGCGTCACGGATGTGATCGTGCCGTGGGATACGCTGGTTCTGGCGACTGTGCTTTATGTGGTCCTCCCGCTCATCGCGGGTCTTGTGACGCGCCGGATCCTTGGGTCGGAGGAGGCGATTGATGCGTTCACCCATCGTATCAAGCCGTTTTCCATGGTCGGCCTCATAGCCACGGTTGCGATCCTTTTCGGGCTGCAAGGCGATGTGATCCTGTCGCGCCCGATGGTGATTGTGCTGATTGCGGTGCCGCTTCTGATCCAGAGCTATGGCATCTTTGCGCTGGCCTATGGGGCCGCCTTCCTCATGCGCGTGCCGCATAAAATTGCCGCCCCTTGCGCCATGATCGGGACCTCGAATTTCTTTGAACTGGCCGTTGCCGTGGCCATCAGCCTTTTTGGTCTGAATTCCGGTGCGGCACTGGCCACGGTGGTCGGTGTGCTGGTCGAAGTGCCTGTGATGCTGTCGCTGGTGGCCTTTGCGAACCGCACCCGCGCTCGTTTTCCCTCAGCGTAATCTGCGCTGATCCGAAGGGGGTTTGTATCCGGTTCAAGACACGCGTGGCGCTTTTGCGTCGCGCGTGAAGCTGTTGGGGTGCTGGCGTCAGGCGAGGGCCGGTTCGTCACTCGACTCGAGAGGCGGCTCAAGAGACGCGCGAATGTCCTCCGCGCTGCGCAGCGTATAGAGGACGACAGCGGAGATCAGCAGGGTGGCGGTTCCGACAAAGGGAAAGACAAGCAGACCGGCCCAGAGCGGCAGCCCCAAAGCGATACCCGAAGCGGTTGTGAATGCTGCGGTCAGCATGGAAAGTAAAAGCAATCCGGCGATCATGTTCTATCCTTTCGAGCGGGTCGGAAAACCGACGTGGCAGGAACCGTTGTGATGGCCTCGGCCCCGACGTGCGTTCCGCCATATGCGGCAAACAGAATGTCACGTTAGGCGGACATCTGGGCACAATCGTGGCGTTAAATTGTTGAATTTGGTTTAATAGAATTGGGATTTCGTCAAATTTTAGAGAGTTTTGGCGGCCTGCCGCAGGCGCGTGACCCTCTGAAAGCAGACAAAGCCCCCTAGTGGGGGCTTTGTCGAGAAGCTGTGGATGGATGTTCAGAGCCTATTCGGCCCATTCCCACGGGTTCGTGAACTGTCCCAAGACATGCGAGACCTGTTCCGCCTCGGCCTGTTGGTCCGGCGTGATCCGCGCGACAAGGCCGCGTTTCTTGTCATCAATCACAACAGCAACCCGCGCCGAAAGTCCGGCTTTTTTCAAGGCGGCGTTGTAAATGCGCGTGATGGCCATTTTCCGCAATTCCGGCTTGAACACCTTGCCCACGGCGGTTTTCGGCAGTTCGTCCATGATTTCGATATGTTTCGGAATCGCGGCGCGTTCGTGGATATGCACCTTGGCATAATCCATGAGGTCTTCGGGTGTGACCGAAGCCCCCTCGACCAGTTCCACATAGGCGCAGGGGATTTCGCCGGCATGGGCGTCCGGCTGACCGATGGCTCCGGCCATGGCGATGGCCTCGTGACCGGCAAGGGCCTCTTCGATCTCGGCAGGGTCGATGTTGTGCCCGCCACGGATGATCAGGTCTTTCGCCCGCCCCGTGATCCACAGATAGCCGTCCTCGTCGATCCGGCCCAGATCGCCGGTGCGCAGATAGACATCGTGGTGGAACAGATCGTGGTTCTTGTCCCGCTCAGTATAGGTGGAACCGGCAAACACGCCGGGGCTGTCGATACAGATTTCGCCCACCTCGTCTACGGCACATTCCACGGGGCCGTCCGGCGTGTGGCGCAGGATCTTCACATCCGTATGCGGGAAGGGAATGCCGACGGAGCCGATCTTCTTGAGCCCGCCCACGGGGTTGACGGAGACCAGACAGGTCGCCTCGGTCAGCCCGTAGCCCTCGACAATCTCGACACCTGCGGTCTGTTCGAACCGTTTATAGAGTTCAACGGGTAGGGGCGCGGAGCCGGAGAAGGCCATGCGCACAGAGGAAATATCGGCATCCACCTTGCGCTGCATCAGCACGGAAACGGCGGTCGGAACGGTGATGACGAAGGAGATTTTCCAGCGCTCGCAGAGCTTCCAGAAATTGTCGAACACCCCTTCTCCGCGATAGCCCGCAGGGGTCGGGAAAATCCCGTGTGCGCCGGAGGCAAGCTGGCTCATGACAATCACCTGACAGGCGAAGACATGAAACAGCGGCAGCGGGCACATGATGTTGTCTTCTTCGGTGAACAACAGGCGCGAACCCAGCCAGCCGTTGTAGATCATACCGGAGTATTTGTGCTGTGCCACTTTCGGCATGCCGGTCGTGCCGCCGGTGTGGAAATAGGCCGCCACACGGTCTTCGCGCACATCCTCGAAGGTCAGCCGGTCGCCGGGATATTTCGCCAGCTCCGTGTTGAAGTTGAGTATGTCGGCGTGATGGGCGATGGCGTCGGCGTTCTTGGGTCGGATAAAGGGCACGATCCACTTTTTCGGTGGTGTGAGATAGCGCAGCAGATCGACTTCGAGCACCGTGTTCACATTGGGCGCGTGGCGGACGGCTTCGGCCACCTTCTGCGCTACGTCGGTTTTGGGAAAGCTCTTGAGCGTCACCACGACCTTGGCATTGGTCTCGCGCAGGATCGCGGCGATCTGTTCGGGTTCGAGCAGCGGGTTGATCGGGTTCACAATCCCCGCGACCATGCCGCCCAGAAAGGTCAGCACCGTCTCGTTGGCGTTGGGCATGATATAGGCGATCACGTCTTTCTCGCCCACGCCGAGCGCACGGAACATATTGGCCGCCTGTGTGCTTTTCTCAAGCGTCTGCCGCCATGTCATGGTCTCGGCCTTGTCCTTTGGTCCAGAGGTGATCTGGTAGGAAAAGGCCGGACGATCCGGGAAAGCCTCGGCGGTCTTTTTCAGCCGTTCATAAATCGTGACGGGCACATCGCGTGCCTCCCACGGCATTTCCGCCTCAATCACATTGCGCGCCTCGAGCGAGCTGAAATCTGATGGCATCCCTTCCTCCCTTTCCTATACGAAGTGCCGGTTTGTCTCCGGTCTCTTCGTCTCCTCGCGGGTATGATGCGGCCAAAGCCCACACCGCGCAAGGGCACAGGACTACCCTGCAACGCAGCGTCATCCCACATAAAATTTGTTCCGACGCCACGTCAGCTTGTAGGGCACATGCGTTGCAGTGGTGGACGAATGGCTTCGGGCTGACTAGGTTGCCTCCACTTCGATCTGGCATAAGGAGCGGCGGGATGAAAGAGGTTGTGATCAGTGGCACCGGTGTTTTTACCCCGCCATATTCCATTTCCAATGACGAGTTGGTGGCGTCCTTCAACGCCTATGTTGATCTTTTCAACGCCGAATATGCCGACGAGATCGCGGCGGGGACGGTCGAGGCGAAGTCCTATTCCTCCTCCGAGTTTATCTTTGCCGCTTCGGGGATCGAGAGCCGCTATGTGATGGAAAAGGAAGGTATTCTGGACCCGCATCGCATGTGTCCGAGCTATCCGCCGCGTGGTGATGACGAACCGTCTCTTATGGCCGAAATGGCGCTGGATGCGGCCAAGACGGCGCTGGAGATGGGCGGTGTCGAGGCCTCTGATGTTGACCTGATCCTGTGTGCTGCCTCGAATATGGAACGGGCCTATCCGGCCATGGCGGTGGAAATTCAGGCGCTCATGGGGGCGGGCGGTTTTGCCTTTGATATGAATGTGGCCTGTTCCTCGGCAACATTCGGCATCCAGACCGCCGCAGACATGATCCGCGCGGGCTCGATCAAACGCGCTCTGGTGCTGTGTCCGGAGATCACTTCGGGCCATCTCGAATGGCGCGACCGCGACTGCCATTTCATCTTTGGAGATGTGGCGACGGCGGTGCTTCTGGAGGCCGCAGATGTGGCGACCAAGCCGCAGTTCAAACTGCTCTCCAGCCGCTGTGCCACGCAATTCTCCAACAATATCCGCAACAACAACGGCTTCCTGCGTCGGGCCCATGACCAGATGGACGACCGCCGCGACATGCAGTTTATGCAGAACGGGCGCAAAGTGTTCAAAGAGGTGCTGCCGCTCGTGTCCCAACATATCGCGCAGCATATGGAGGAGGAGGGGCAAGACCCGACCTCGCTCAAGCGTCTCTGGCTGCATCAGGCGAACAAGTCGATGAATGACTACATCGGCAAAAAGGTTCTGGGCCGTGTGCCGACACCGGAAGAACAGCCGAACATCCTGCAAGACTACGCCAACACCTCGTCGGCGGGGTCGATCATCGCCTTTGCGCAGCATGGCGAGGGGCTGTCGCAGGGGGATCTGGGGCTGATCTGTTCTTTCGGGGCGGGCTATTCGGTCGGCTCTGTGGTGGTCGAAAAGCTCTGATCCGCCCATGTTTTCCCCAGTGGGGAAACGGCAACCAACGCGCGTTTCTCGCTGTCGAGTGGTAGCGCCTCGTTGGCGTAGTCCAATGCACGCTGCGCCATTTCTTGCGCCGCTTCCGCAAATTCCGTGTCCGGTGCCTCGGACAAGGCCAGAAGACAGCGGCGGAGCGCCGTGCAAACCTCAAGACATCCGGCCCCGTCGCGGGCTGTGGCGGCAAAGGCGGCGTGAAAGAGGTCGTGCGTGGCGGGCGGCGGGCAGAACACCCGTGGCGCGCGGAGCTTCGGGGTGGGCTCTATCTGTGCGGTCTGCCAGAACAGCGCGGTCAGTCGGGTGATCGCATCAATCGCGGTGCCCGGATCGTTGATGCCCGGAGACAGGGCTTTCGAGGAAATTTCCGACAGGGTGGTGAGGCTGAACTCCGCATCGACCTCATGGGTACGTGTGGCGCCGATGACAAACCCGCGCACAATCGCCGCGTGATCCGCCTCGGGCGTCAGGCCGGAGGCTTGGGCCAGAAGGCTGCCTTTCAGCACAAACTGGCCGGGGCGTTGCAACACATAGATCAACCCCTGATCGCCAGCACAGTCGTTGAGGCTACGGGTGTCGATGAACTGGATATATCCGGTTTTGTGGGCGCGGATTTCGGTTGTGTCTTCCGGCAGCACCGTGTCCGGCGTTAACAGGTTCGCACCCAAGGCAGGGTCTTTGCGCAGCATGGTGAGGCTGCGGCGGGCTTCGCGTTCGGCAAGGTCGAGACTGTTGTCGAGGCTGCCAAGCTGGCTGAGATGTTCGATCCAGCGCAGCATGGCGATGATGATAACCACGACCGCAAGGATGGTGATGGCCATGACGACAATCGCTTCTTCGTCGCCATAGAGATGGGTGCGGAACAGGATGATGGAAGTCAGCGCAAAGATGAATGCCCCGATAAAGGCGGCCAGCACCGATTGCGTGGTTGTGTCTTGAAGCAACAGCCGGTGAATACGCGGCGTGGCCGTTGCCGCCGCAGAGGCATGGGCGCTGACCATGACGTTAAGCGAAAAGGTCGAGACCGCGAGCATGGAGGAGGCGAGAATGGTCAGGACCGGCGTGACGGCGGAGGCGTCGATCAACTGGGTCCATTCGCTTGGCAGGTAGTGGCGCAGCACCAGCGTGACCAGCGAGACCACCAGAGACAAAAGCGCATAGAGCGTCACGCGCAGCCAGAGCGCGTGATAATAGCGCCGGAAGAACAGCAAAGGCTTTCTCAGAAGATCATACATATCGGTGCCTTTGCTCTACGGACGCTGGGTCTATGATGGCTCATTCTGGCGGGGGTTCAAGCCGGTAACCTGCCGCCCAAAGCTCGCAGATGAAAAGCGCGGCCTCGGAAAAGCACTGATCCGCGAGACGTTCCAGTGGCGGCTCCCCCCAGCCTGCCATATCCGCCGCGACCGTGGTCAGCGCGAAAACAGCCGCCATCGGGTCCGGTGCGTCGGGCTGGGCGATGAGACTGCGCAGGGCGTCATGCGGGGTTTGACGCGCAACCAACAGGTGCTCCGTGATCCTCTGTTCGAGCAACTCCTGTTTTTGATCCATATCTACACCAACCCGGCGACCGCGTTACAAAACAGAACATCCATCATATAGCCTTTGTTTCCGGCGCTTGGGCAAGTTTTCCGTTGGGCGATCGGGAAGGGATGCGGCGCATTAAAACGTAAATGCGGATTCGCTCAAGAAAAAGACGCCGCGGTGAAGCGGCGTCTTGTCGGAAGTTTACTTTGAATTTTAGTAAAATTTTCAGATTAGCCCTGCGGGATGATAAGCATCTGGCCCGGATAGATTTTGTCCGGATCGGAGAGCATCGGCTTGTTGGCCTCGAAAATCTCCATGTAGCGGTTGCCGTCGCCCAGAGCCGCTTTGGAAATGCCCCAAAGCGTGTCGCCCTTTTTGACTTCGTGGAACACCGGATCATTGCCTTCAAGCGTGTCTTCGACAGCGGCGACGCCTTCGACATTGCCTGCGGCCATGATGATTTTCTCTTTGGTCACCTGATCGGTGACGGTGCCGCCCAGAACGACCTTGTCGCCGTCCATTGCCACTTCGACGCCTTCGGCCTCAAGTCCAAGGGCTTTGATTTCGGCCAGAATGGCGTCGGCATCGGCCTCTTCCTCTTTCTTGCCGAATACTTTTTTACCTGCGTCTTTTACAAAGCTGAAAAGTCCCATCACTCATCTCCTGTATTTGGGTTGATTCAAACTATGCTGAACGCGGGGCCGGAAGGAAACGGGAATTTTGCGCACTGCTCCCCGTCTTACTCCCCGTTGGTGAATTGCAGCTTGGCCAGCCGTGCATAAAGTCCGCCCTGCGCGACCAGATCCTCATGGGTGCCGGAGGCGACAATCTTGCCATCTTCAAAGACCAGAATGCGGTCGGCCTTTTTCACAGTGGCCAGACGGTGCGCCACGATCAGCGTGGTGCGGGTGCGGGCCATGTCTTCGACTGCGGTTTGCACGGCTTGCTCGGATTCGGAATCGAGCGCGGAGGTCGCTTCGTCCAGGAGCAGGATCGGTGCATCGCGCAGGATTGCGCGGGCAATGGCGACGCGCTGTTTCTGGCCGCCGGACAACATGATGCCGCGCTCGCCCACATAGGAGTCGTAGCCTTCGGGCAGTTGCGAGAGGAAACCGTCGGCAGCGGCGGCCTTGGCGGCTTTGATGACATCTTCCATAGAGGCTTCGGGGCGGCCGAAACGGATGTTATCGGCAGCAGAGGCGGCGAAGATCACCGGATCTTGCGGTACAAGCGCGATGTGGCGGCGGAAATCTCCGCGTGCCATATCGGCAATGGGCTGTCCGTCGATGGAGATCACGCCTTCTTGCGGGTCATAGAACCGCTGTAAAAGCTGGATGATCGTGGATTTCCCCGCGCCTGACGGGCCGACGAGGGCGACGGTTTCGCCCGGCTTGATGTCAAAGGACACGCCGTCCAGCGCGGGCGTGGTCGGTCGCGACGGGTAGAAGAAGCGCACATCCTGAAAGCTGACGGCGCCTTGGACGGGGGAGGGGACAGGCTTGGGATGGGCGGGGTCTTTGACCGGATCGTCGGAGGAGAGCAGTTCGACAAGCCGTTCGGTGGCCCCTGCGGCGCGTTGCAATTCGCCCCAGATTTCGGACAGTGCCCCTGCCGCCCCTGCGACCATGATGGCGTAGATCACGAATTGCACCAGCTCGCCGATGGTCATCGCGTCTGTGCGCACATCGCGCGCGCCGATCCAGAGCACGCCGACCACGCCGGAGAAAATCAGTGCAATGACGATCACGGTCATGGCGGCGCGGGTTTTGATGCGGGTATGGGCGGAGGTGAAGCTCTTTTCCGTCACCTCGTCGAACCGCGCGGCCTGTTGTGCTTCGCCTGTGAAGGCCTGCACGGTCTGGGCAGAGAGCAGCGCCTCGGAGGCGGTGCCGGAGGAGGAGGCGATCCATTCCTGATTTTCGCGCGAGAGTTTGCGCAGGCGCCGGCCCAGCACGATGATCGGCACGATGACCACGGGCACGATCAGCAGGACAAGCCCCGTGAGCTTGGCGGAGGTAAACAGCATCAGCACTAGCCCGCCCAGCATGATCAGCGCATTGCGCAGCGCGACCGAGATCGAAGAGCCGATCACGGAGAGGATCAGCGTGGTGTCCGTGGTGATGCGCGAGAGCACCTCGCCGGTCATGATTTTCTCGTAGAAGGCGGGGGACATGCGGATCATCCGGTCGAAAACGGATTTTCGGATGTCGGCCACAACGCGTTCACCCAGACGGGTGACAAGATAATAGCGCATCCCCGTGCCAAGGGCCAAAGCCCCCGCAATCATCAGAGCGGCGCTGAAATACTGGTCGAGCAGCACCACGCCCGCGCTCTGGAACCCGTCCACCACGCGGCGCACGGCCAGAGGCAGGATGAGCGAGATACAGGCGGTGATGACAAGCGCGATGATCGCGGCGGCCATCAGGCCTGTGTAGGGGCGCAGGAACGGCCAGAGCTCGGCCAATGCGCCAATGCGTTTCGATTTCGCGCGCTCGGCGGCATCCGTAAGTGTGCGGTCAGTGGCCATGATCTATCCTTATCCCCCGATGCAGGTCTTGGCGCGGGCAATACGCGCGGGTCATCTCGGTCGGGACGACTGTTAAAGCGTTTCGCGAAAAGACTGAACCACAGATTTTCGGGAAATTCGGCATGGCGGATGGCTCCCGGAATGCTTCGGGATGCGGCAGGGCGGCGGGAATTGCCACTTGGTGTAGCGGTTGCGTAACGTTACATGCCCAATATCTATGCATTGAGCAGGAAGCCGCTTGCATCACAGGGCTTGATATGATGGGTTATGCACACGCTCCGCCGGATCGTGCCTCATGTGACCATGTCCTGTCTTGTAACAGGTCGGATACGGGGCTCGGGGCGCCTGTGGCTTGCATTATCCTGTATCGGGTAGAAATACCGTATAGAGGCGGCCACGACAGGCAGCGAACGGCAAGCGCGGAGAAATCGCCCAATTCGGGGTGGTGACCGGTCTCGACACATCCTTGCTTTAGGAGGACTGAGCCGGCAGACACACACACGAAGTAAGCGGGAGTCCCCCTTATTATGAAATTTACGACTAAAATTGCGGCCAGTTCTCTGGCCCTTGCTGCCCTCGCAGGCGGCGCTTTCGCCGAAGACTGTGGCGATGTCACAATCGCCGAGATGAACTGGGCTTCGGCCTCTCTTCTGGCGAATGTCGATGCGATCATCCTTGAAGAAGGCTATGATTGCGATGTCGAGCTGATCGGCGGCGACACGACACCGACGTTCACCTCGATGAACGAAAAAGGCGAACCGGATCTGGCGCCCGAGCTTTGGGTCAATGCCGTCCGCGAGCCGCTCTATGCGGCCATTGAAGAAGGCCGGATGCTCTCCGCCATCGAAGGGCCGATCACGGGTCTTGGCGAAGGCTGGTGGGTGACGAAGAAATTCATGGAAGACCATCCGGAGATCGATACGGTCGAAAAGATGCTCGAACACCCCGAGCTGGTGCCCTACATCGAAGATGAAGACAAAGGCGCCTTCATGGGTTGTCCGGCGGGTTGGGGTTGTCAGCTTGCCAATGAAAACATGTTCCGTGCGTTCGACATGGAAGAAAAAGGCTGGGTTCTGGTTGATCCGGGTTCGGCGGCCGGTCTTGACGGCTCTATCGCCAAAGCCGTGGAGCGCGACGAGCCGTGGTTTGGCTACTACTGGGCCCCGACCGCTGTGATCGGCAAATACGACCTGCAAATGCTGCCCTTCGAGGCAGAGTGGGGCGGCACCGAGAACTGGGATGGCTGTATTGTGAAATCCGCTGACGAATGTGCCGATCCGCAACCGTCGAGCTGGACCGCATCCGAAGTGCACTCTGTGGTGACGGCCGAGTTTGCCGAAGAGAACGCTGTTGCGATGGGCTATCTCGCGAAACGCGTGGTGCCGGGTGATGTGGTCAATGCGATGCTCGTTTATATGAACGACAATCAGGCCACCGGTGAGGATGCCGCTTACGAATTCCTCGCGACCCAGGAAGATGTCTGGACCCAGTGGGTGCCTGAAGATGTCGCTGAAAAGGTGAAAGACGCCCTTTGATGGCAGCTTTCTGAATTTCGGAGGGGGTCGCATCAAAGGAGGTGCGGCCCCCGTGCAGTTCCGCGGTTTTCGTGACGCCTGTCGGATACAGGTTGCCAAAATCCGCTCTGCATGGAGACATTATCCGGCGTGTTCTCGTGAACCTGTGTCAAGGTGGACGGGAAACGTCATGGCACAAGGACATCATATATGGACTGGCTTATTGAATTTCCGTCGCTTGGTCGACGAGATCTTTCGGCCCTGCGGCAATCTGTTGACGAAGGCTTCCGCACCTTCTCGCGCGCTTTCGGGGACAATCTCGAAGCTTTCTTCTCCCCCCTTCTCAAATTTCTGATCTGGTTCGAGAACCTTCTGACCCACGCGCCATGGCCTCTGGTCATCGCGGCGATTGCGCTTCTGGCATGGCTGGGTGCACGGAGTTGGAAAATCACCGTCGGAACCATCTTTGCCTTTCTGGTGATCGGATATTTCGGCATGTGGGAAGACACGATGGCCACGCTGGCCATGATCTCGGTAGCGACCTTTGTCTGTATCACGGTGGGCATTCCCATCGGCATCCTGATGGCGCGGTCCAACATCGCGCAGCGGATCGTCACCCCGATCCTTGATATCATGCAGACCATCCCGTCTTTCGTCTACCTCATCCCTGTGGTGATGCTTCTGGGTATCGGCAAGGTGCCGGGCCTTCTGGCCGTGTGCATCTATGCACTGCCGCCCATCGTGCGTCTGACCAATCTGGGCATTCGCCTTGTGGATAAGGATGTCATGGAAGCCGCAGACGCTTTCGGCGCTTCGGCACGGGAGAAACTTTTCGGCGTGCAGATTCCGCTGGCGCTTCCGAACATCTTCGCCGGTGTGAACCAGACGATCATGATGGCGCTGTCCATGGTGGTGATCGCCTCGATGATCGGCGTGAAAGGCCTCGGCACGCCTGTGCTGCGCGCCATTTCCAACCAGTATCTCGCGCTGGGCCTGATGAACGGTCTCGCTATCGTGGCTTTGGCCATCATTTTTGACCGTGTGAGCCAGACCTACGGCAAACGCCTGCAAGCATATCGGGAGACTGGCCATGGCTGATCCTGTCACGACAGAGACCTCCACAGAGGTCAAAGTGTCCATTCGCAATCTCTACAAGATTTTCGGGGATGCCCCGAAAGCCGCGCTGGAGCATGTGAAAGAGGGCATGACCAAACCCGAGTTGATGGATCAGCACGGGCATGCTCTGGGGCTGAACAACATCAACCTCGACATCCCCGCCAAGGGGATTCAGGTGATTATGGGCCTGTCCGGTTCGGGCAAGTCCACTCTGATCCGTCACCTGAACCGTTTGATCGAGCCGACCTCCGGCGAAATCTGGGTTGATGGCGAGGACGTGCTGTCCATGTCACGCGATCAGTTGCGCGACCTGCGGCGGTTCAAAATGTCTATGGTGTTCCAGAAATTCGGCCTCCTGCCGCACCGCACCGTGTTGGAAAATGCGAAATACGGTCTGGAAATTCAGGGCGTAGCCGATGGCGAAGCCGATGGGCGCGCGCGCAAATGGCTGGATCGTGTGGGCCTCAACGGGTTCGAGGAGCAATACCCCTCGCAACTCTCCGGTGGTCAGCAACAGCGTGTGGGCCTCGCCCGCGCCTTGGCGACGGATGCGGACATCCTGTTGATGGACGAAGCCTTCTCCGCGCTCGATCCGCTGATCCGCACGGATATGCAGTCGATCCTGCTCGAATTGCAGGAAGAACTGCACAAGACGATCATCTTCATCACCCACGATCTCGACGAGGCGCTCAACATTGCCGACTCGATTGCGATCCTGCGGGACGGGGAGATCATCCAGTCGGGCGATCCGCAGGACATCATCATGAAGCCCTCGGACGATTACATCACCGACTTTATTCGCGACATCAACCGCGCCAAGGTGGTGCGTATCCGTTCCATCTGTCGCAAGGGTGCGACGGGGCAGGGAGAGACGCTCAAAGGCAGCCTGTCGATCGAACAGGCCCTGCCCAAGCTGACCAAGGCACCGGATCACACCTGTCCTGTGGTGTCGATCTCTGGCGCGCCTTTGGGGGCGGTGTCTCTGGATGACGCCATCAATGCGCTCAAGCCTCTGGAAAGCGATAGCGACGACGAAGTGCGCTACGCCTGAGCGCGTCACCATCAAGAACAGTCCAAGGGCGGGGGAAACCTCGCCCTTTTCTTTTGTCTGGTGGATGCTGCGCCTTTGCGAGTCGGTAAAAGAGCGGGTGATTTCACCTTCGGATGACAAAAACAGCGACCTTCCCTAAGGGAATCCGCCCGCGACTCGCAGATTTCAGAGGCGAAAGGGGGCGATTCACCCGCGTGATTCCGGTGATTTGTGACGGTATTTCGTGAGAGGGGAGGGGAAAGCGCAAAATTCGGCTTTGAACGCTGCAAAAAACTTATGCGCGAAAGCCCGTAAAATAAGGCGTTTCGGAAGTTGAGTGCATGTTTTTTCACAAAACTTTCAAAAACCG
>NZ_JAHKPE010000013.1:325203-416359 GCF_018860305.1 Celeribacter halophilus | reverse complement strand
ATATCTCCCTGAATAAAGCCGTCAGGGATATCATGTTCACATGGGTCAATTCTCAGTGAAAAATTTGCGGTCTACCGGGTCACGTCTCAGCGGAAATCAACAGGTAAAGCGGTTATAATTGCCTTCAACCCAGCGTATCAAACAATTCCAGATAACGTTGCGCCCCGGCCTTTAGAGAAAGGTTCTCGCATACATAGTCGCGCGGAGTGTAATGACTGTGAACCTCCCAAAACTGGTCAAATGCGGCGATCATGTCCCGTTTCTTGAACCGAACGCCACAACGATCATCGAAATAAGGTACTGAAGACACTTCAATACCCGCAGGGGCAATCTTTATCTCATGCGGACATACAAGCTGGCGCTCATCCCAAGCAAATATCGGCACACCGGAGCACATGGCTTCCTGATAGGCCAACCCTTGCGTTTCATGTTCACACAAGAAAGCCATGGAACGCGCACGTGCCAGTGCTGCGCGAAACTGGCGCAAATGATGGGACCCGTACCGTAGCACAAGGTAGCTCATCCCCCGGCTTTCAAGATGCGCCAATAGAGGATCAAGCAAATCCGCCTTGCGTTCATCATAATGCCATCGGATCTTGTCATAAATGAGCACATCAATATCTTTTGCTTGCCACGAAAGATCCGGCCACTTTTCGGTATCGATCCCCACGAACATCGGCTTAACCATATCCCCAAGAACTGGTCTCCATAATTTACAATACCACTCGGAAGGTTGCGTCACGATCTGTAGGTTGCAGTCGCGCACAACGCGTGGCGTATCACTTGGAACCGGCACTTCTCCTGGGCCAAACATAGCAGGATTGGGCAAGCGAACCTTGTCGTAAACAGATCGAAAACCCGTGATGCCTATCGGCATATTCGGGTTAGCCCGCGCGTATGAAAAGTCATTCACCCGGACCTTGATGCCGCTGCTCTCCAGACTACGTCTGAGATTTAGAAAAGCTGTGTAAAACCCCGTGTAGGGCTGCAGGTTTCGGGCCCGGCGATAAGTCTGGCGCATGGATTTTCGGAGAAAAGACTTTGTGCGTCCTAGTGGACCGTCGTTGGCTTGAGTTTCGTACCCGTCATAAAACAAAGCGATTGTGCGCTGCCGTGTCATGCCTCATCTCCACCGTAATAATACGTTTTCGGGCGGACCAAGGCACCGCTAGCCACTCCGGCATGAAAAATGCCGCGCATAATCCAAAACCGACATTTGCTTTTCTTGAATACCGACAGACCAGACCGCAGCCAGCAATAGAGAGATTTCAACACAGATTTCACTGCCAGTCTCACTCTATCTGCACTGGAGGAAACCCGTCCGGCAGAGGTCACACAATGGCCATAGCTCTGTCCTGTGCTGAAACGACGCCGCATTAACCATGATGTAGACATACGCTTTGCCGCAACGGGTTCGCGCACAATGGCTTCCATCGTAATTGCCATTTCAACACCATGTCGATGCAGGCGAAAAAAGAAATCCGTATCCTCGCCCCCTGTCCGTCCGAAAGCTTCTTCGAAACGGGTTTTCCGCACCTGAGGATTGCGTAAATCCAACAGAACATTGCAGCTATAGCCGGTCTCCACGACACCATTCCGGTCCTGAGGAATGTTGGAATGGACGTCGTTTTCAACCATCCAATCCGGTGCTTGTTCAGGGTAGATGGCATATGATGGGCCAAACACCACACTTGCACCAGAATGCCTCCAACTGCGGATCATATTTTCCAACCAATCCGGATCGGCGGTTTCATCATCATCTATAAAGATCAATGCCTCGCCGCGTGCAGCCTCAAGGCATGCGTTTCGGGCAATCGCGATATTCCGTGCAGGAGCGTGGCAATACCGAATATCGAGACCGGTCTCTGTCGCAGTCTCTTCGACCCTTGAGGTAAGATTGGGCACATCGTCATTGTCAGCAACAATCACTTCAATACGATAGCCATCCGGTAGAGTTTGCTTTCCGATCGAAGCCAGAGTTTCAAAGACCTCCAATCGCCGAAAAGTACAAATACCAATCGTAATGAGATGGCTGTCCAAGGTTGCATGTTCTTGCCCAGATGTCTTTTCAATCATTACCCACACCGTATTTAGAAAATTTATACAGCACCGTAGACCCCCTACCCTTTAACCATATAACCCGCACACAAAAGGCCAGCATCAGACATCAGAGGCACAATATCAGCCTCAAACTTACACCAAACATCTGACTGTTTTCGACGTCAAGGATACAACAGTTTGACATCACGCCCTAGCAGAGACCTGACAAGCTGGCGTCCCCCCTCACAAAAGCACAAAAAAAAAGCACTTACGGACAGCTGACGCTCTGGAACGCTCTCCTCCCACAAGATACTTTTTCAGGAAAAAGTTCGTTTCAGACCTTCCGTCCAAACAATCTAAGTGTACGCAACACAAACTGTTCAACCAAACAACGGATCAAATACACAAAAACACTTGTAGGGACTTTGAAACAAACTGCAATCTCCGACAGGTCATGCGCTTTAACTGCATCAATCAATCGCGCCCAACTGTATCGTTTCATGGTATCAATCCAAAGAGCCTGCAACGCGGTGCGAGCTGCCCCCTTTGTTCCATCACGCAGCTCTTTAATCCGATAGCTCAGCGCACGTAGATCAGCGACACTATGTGAACCACTCAAGGACTCCGGACGTACAACGGCAAAATACCCAGCTGGTCCGACAATACTAAACCGCGCTCCAGCTAACAGCGCCTCTGCATAAAGCGCAAAATCTTCGCCCAATCGCATATCTTCGTGATATCGCAGATTATGTTTTTCTAAAAAGTCACGTTCGATCAATGGCTTCAAAAAACCCATCTCTCCACGTGCACCGTTGTAAGTGGTCATGTTTCCACGGACAAATTCGGTCAAATCAACAGAAAAACTCTCCGTTCCCACTTCAGGAAGTTGAAGCAAGCGTACGGGAGGGCCGTTTTCATTCCCTTCTTCTACCTTGTAGAGATCATCGGCAAGAAAGGTTGCGTGTAAAGATCTGGCCTGCCTGAGCAGGCTCGCAAGGCGCCCTCGCGCCATAAAGTCATCGCTGTCCAGAATTGTGACATACTCTCCTTGCGCATGATAAAGCGCAAGATTTCGCGCCGCTGCCGGACCTCTATTCCTGCCCGTTGTCATCGCAATGACATTTTCGTGCCGTTTCTCCAGTTCCTTGGCCAAACGCAAGGTTCCATCAGGAGACGCATCATCCACGATGATTACCTCAACATTCACACCAGGCTGGTCAAGTGCAGAAGTAACAGCACGTTCAAGGGTATCGGTACACTTATAGGCAGCTATAATCACTGAAATGTCGAATGGTGGTACAGGCTTCGTACTTTCTTGTGAATCCAACAGCACAATCAGCCCTCCTCATTCACCACAGAGCCGTCCCCCCATGGACTATAATCGTGACATTCCTGACCGTTACTCCCCACTGGGACAAAAGACATACAAGCATAACGCGCCTTGACGTTTGTGGCGGGATCGACAGCTCCGGCCCAAGGTGCCTGTGGCTCGGTCACGGCCCATATGCTGGCAAAAAGCTTTCCCCTAAATGAAGGGATAGGTGTCTCACTTGCCGCAGCATAAAATATCTCGCTCCCGTCGGCGAACCAACGCACACCCTCGGGGCGCCACTCAAAGCGGTAAAGATGCAGCCCCTCTGCGGCATCAAAGCCAAGCGGAATATTTCGCCCCGGCATTTGCTCTCCTTCGTAAAAGAGATTTGCGTAGAGCTTGGTGGTATCCTTTCCAAGAAATTCTATGTCGATCTCATGATGGGGATCATCGAACTGCCCCCCCGTGTAAGTGAAGAAGGACGATACAACACCACTTGCTTTAGCAGGCTGCATAACCACCTCGTAGTCACCGTAGCCATGCCCTCCGTCGCGCTGCACTTCCGCGCCCCAGAAATCTTTTTCTTCACCATCTGGTGCCGGAGCAAGGCTCAGAACAAGCTCCTTTCTACCGGCGTCATACGTAATGCGGTCCCGACGATACCCTGTCACCATCCGTTCTCCGCCGAAATCGAAATGTGACTGATAAAAAGTATCTAATGCCTGCGCCGTTTCAAAAAGTTGAAAAAAACCACCGGTTGGAGGCAGGTTACCCTGTAATTCAGTGACATCTTGCGCTGCCGCGCTTTGTGCAATCGACGTTGCGCACCAAAAAAGTGGCGAAATCATGCCTGAATACGTGAATTTCCGGCCACATTGAAAGAACAGTTTGTCTGGCATACCCACACCCCCTAACAATTACATTACAAGTTTTAAAGGTAACACAGCTGTTCAAGCAGGGAAGCGTTCATGAGCCTGCATACCACGATTATGATTGCGGCATATAACGCCGAGCGTTTTTTGCCTAAGAGTATAGCATCTGCACGAGCCCAAAGAGGCATCACGCCGGATATAATTGTCGTCGATGACGCGTCACAGGATAATACCTGTCAAATCGTGCGAGAAATCCCGGATGTCCGCTATTTCAAAATGCCACAGAATGGCGGCCCCTCTGCGGCACGAAACATCGCAATCGAAGAAGCTCGCGGCAATTGGATCGCGGTTCTGGATGCCGATGACGAAATGCAGCCGGAACGACTAAGCAGGATGATTGCCTGCGGCAAGGCAGCACAGGCAGATATTGTGCTCGGGAATTTCATGCCGGTAGGTTCAGATGGCAGCCCGCTAAACGGCGAAGCTTTCCTCGATCCAGAAAGCATCGACCCGCAGAAAAGTCTTAGCCTTGAAGACTACATAGCTGGCAATCAAATGACGGCAGACGAGAAATCTCTCGGTTATCTCAAACCCTTGTTTCGGCGTAAATATCTCCTTGAAAATAACCTCCGATACGATCTGACACTGAGGAACAGTGAAGATTACCACATCATTGCTGCAGCTATAGCGGAAGGCGCAAAGGTCATTATTTCACCGGATCCCGATTACCTCTATCGACAGGTGGAAGGATCGCTGTCTGCAACTCTACCACCCGACTATATCAAAGCACTCCTCGCGGCTGATGCGGCGCTCGCTTCCAAGGTTCTACCTACAGCGTCAGAGGAACTCGCCCGACAGATCGAGAGCCGCCGCTATTATCTCGAAATGCTGTTAGCCGCGGAAACAACGATGTGTCATCTTAAAAAACGCCAGTTCCTCACTGCATTAAAAAATATGATCAAGACACCAAAAGCTTGCAGGCTGGTCGCGGAAAAGCTGGCGGAAGCCACCAGAAAACGCACCCTTAGCCGATAAGCCCCGTTATTCCGCCCATGTAGATTTATGCGCAACCGACAACTCGGGATTGGCGGCAACAGACCTCGACTACTTTAACGCATCGACACGAGACAAAGAGTCTGTTTGTTTCATTGGCTCCGGAAAAACGCGTTCTACACGCAACACATCTCCCCGACCGATCACGGTATCCGGCAGAACCTGAAGCTCTCTCGTCATATCTTCTTTTCGGGTCAAGAAATAATATGTCACGGCCTGATCCACCAATATCGAGGCCTCACCCCCGGAAGCCTCGACCAAAATCGCATAAGTGGCACGGCGCAGCCGTAGTTCTTCCATTTTGCCCTGAAGAACCTGAAGCTCACGCGCCGCCTCGACCTTGTCGTGCGACCGCAAGGCTAAAATATCCCGATCCGTTTCCTGTTTACGTTGGCGCGCCCTATAGATCCCGGTTTCAATGTCGATCTGTTGGCTTTTCACCTCAAACAAGGCCTCCTGTGCATCACGAATTTGCACCGAGCGCGCAAGACCGCTCTCTTTCAGGGCCAGCATGTTATCAAGGTTTTCCTGCGCCAAAGAAATCTGCACCGAAAGTCCGTCTAGCTTTTCTTCAAGGCTCGCGATTTCAGTGTCCAGAAGCGTTTTCAAACCTTCAAGGTTCTTCACCTCAAGCGCCATAGCATCACGGCGCGCGTTCAATTGCAGTTGCTCACCTTCGATCAGGCGATCCAATGCAGCCGCCCCATCAGGATGCTGCACAGGCTCAGGAAGATCGGTCACCTCCACCCCATTCAGCATAGCCAGATAACGTGCCTCAGAGGCCTGCGCACGTACGATTTCACGATGCAACTGCGCCAAGACCCCGCTATCGACCATCAGGCTCCGTACATTCACATCCAATCCTCCCGTGATACGAGGAGTGCCGCCAGCGAGAGCAAACGCTTGATAGACGGTTCGCTCCGGTCGGGCTTCAAAGGCACCAGGACGGGCGACATCACCCAAAACAAAAAAGGGAGCATAAGTCACAACATTCATAGTGACCACTGGCGGTTCAACCAATTGGGCACGAGTGTGGAGAATAGCCGCAATCTTGCGGCTCAGTTCCGCTCGAGAAAGTCGAATTGCAGGAATGGACCCGACCAACGGCAGGGTCAGACTTCCATTGGCCGAAACCGTATAGATGCCGGAAACAGGTTCCCAAATTCTGTATTCGAGTTCTGTATCACCCCAAATCACGACACTCAGTTCAACTTGATCCCCAGCGCCCAAAAAAGCTTGGCTTGAAAAATCTGATCCTTGAGAGAAATCTCCGAGGGAGTTTGGCTCCGGATCCGCTCCGTTTTTCGCTCTACCTCCCTCAGAGACGTTGGCCTGTGTCGCCGGCAACGGCGGGTCTATGGATTGAGCGGAAAGAGGTGCAAATGTGAGCAAACTAATAGAAAGAGCATAGAAAACGCGCAGTAGCACGATTGCTCCACGCCCCCCACGCCTCTGTTGGTCTGTCGTGAGAGCAAGGAGATGCATCTTTGTCACCTTTTAGGTATAATACAACAGGTCTGAGGTCATCTAGTTAACGAGTAAGGGAGACCGATTGTCATGGTTGCGCAAATTACGGCGCTTGTACCCACTTTTAACCGCGGGGAACTTCTCGCCGAAGCTCTAAACGGGATTTTGCAGCAAAAAAGGGCCGTCTCACAAATCATCGTATGGGATGATGGATCAACGGACAATACCTTGGACATCATGGCCCCTTTTCTAAAAAAAGAAGGGGCCAGAATCCAATACCGCCGTGCTGAAAACGCCGGAAAGTCCGCAGCATTAAATCAGGCCATGGAACTTGCCGAGGGTGATTACATCTGGATTTGTGACGATGATGATATAGCACTGCCTGATGCAACAAAAAAACTTGCCGATATTCTGGATAGGAAACCTAAAATCGGATTGGCGGCAGGAAGCCATAAACGGTTTTCAGTTTCTCCTGACAGTGGCCAGCTTGAAATGACTAATGCAGGCTATTGGCCCGACCTGAGCACGGGCAGCCCTCTACGGCATGTTCTGGAGGATATCTTCTTTTTCCAAAACGCAACACTGGTCCGCCGGGAATGTTATGACACTGTCGGCCCGTTCTCTGTCGATCTTGCACGCTCCATAGATTACGATATGACCGTCCGCCTCATGACGCGCTATCCGGCAGAAATCATACCGGACACTATATTTCTCCAACGCAAACATGACGGTGAGCGTGGCCCAGCATGGCAAAGACATGCCGCAAAGTCCTCCGAAGATGTCTGGCGCGATGCAGACAAACTCGTCTTTGAACGCCTCCGCACCGACATTCCGCTATCGCTCTACGAAGCAATGTATGAAGGCGCAAACCCTGAAATTTCAACGCGTGCGGCCCTTCTACAGCGCGGTGCAGTCTATGCCAGACGCCGGGATTGGGAAACCGCTTTAGAGGATTTCAATGAGGCCGCATCACTCCAGCCGGATCTCGCGCTGGGCCATGAAGAGTGTCAAATTGCCATTCGTGCAGTTGCCGGCAAACATGGTGCGCAGGAATTATTCAAAAAGGACATACGGCAAAGGCTACTGCACATCTCAAAACGCTCGGTCGCAGGGAAATCTCTGGCATGCGCCATCTCGCGCGGCGCGGTCTGGCGCCTACGAGAGGCAATTCTTAGTGGTCGGGTATCCGAAGCCCTCGCCATCACCTCCTTGCTCGCTACATTGCCCCCCCGGACCGCTTCCGCATCAAACGTATCCGTCACCGAACGCAGCACACTGCCACTGGAGGCCTACGCATGGTGAAAACACTTCCCAAAAGAGTAATCGTTCTCATTCCGACCCTGAATGAGGCCCGACATATCGACGCCGTGCTCACACAGTTGCTGTCGCAAGATACCTTCGGCCAACAAACCCGTGTGATCGTAGCCGATGGAGGTTCAGATGACGGGACGCAAACTATTGTGGAAAAAGCTTCAACACGGTTCCCGAATGTCGAGTTAAGGCACAATCCCGGACGCACACAGGCATGTGCTATGAACATGCTCCTTGCATCGGAATTCGCCTCATATGACATCGCTGTCCGCTGCGATGCACACGCCGCCTATCCGCCCGATTTCATATCCCGACTGATAACCGAACTGGATCGACAACCCGACGTTTCATCTATCGTGATTCCTATGGATGCCGTGCCTGACGGAAACTACTTCCGTCGCGGTCTGGCTCTTGTGGCCGACAGCAAGCTTGGCGCTGGTGGTTCTCCCCATCGCGGTGGTGTCAAATCAGGTTTTGTCGACCACGGCCACCACGCAGCCTTTCGTCTTGATGCTTTTCGCACATTGGGAGGCTATGACACGCGTTTCATCGCCAATGAAGATGCAGAGTTTGATCGCCGGTTAATCGGCTCACGGCACAAAATCTGGCTCGATGCAAACATCCGCATCGGGTATTTCCCACGCGACACTTTGGGAGGTCTTTGGCGGCAATACTATAGATACGGCATCGGACGGGCCCAGAACTGCCTGAAACACGGAGACATTCCCGCACTAAGGCAGATGATTCCCGTGGTGCATGTTTTGTTGCTTGTCTTTTCGATGCTCCTGCTGCCCTTCAGTATTGCAGGTCTGATCTGGCCCGTGTTCTATGTTCTACTTCTCGGCGTCGTCGCCATCCAAACCGCGGCAAAGCACAAGACCTTATGCGGCCTCATAGCCTTGCCCGCGCTTGCGGCAATGCACACGGCTTGGGGATCTGGTTTTTTGATCGGACTATTCCGTAACCTCACGCGCCGGGAAACACAGTCAGCATCCGCAATGAGCCATACGGAAAGCTGAGATGTCACATAACGTTCAACATATCGCCTTTTTCGGACATAACGCTAAAGATTCCGCCGTTCGAAGACGCGCTATAGCTATGCAGCGCGCGGGATTCAAAGTCACAGGCCTCATGCCCAGACGAGGGGCCGCGACCCCTGTGCCTTTCGATTGGGTCGATCTTGGCGAAACCCGCGACAATGACTATATCCATCGAATAAAGTCGATCTTCACCGGAGCGAACACGGCTCTGGCGCAACGTGACATTCTCGAAGAAACCGATCTGTTTTATGCCCGCAATCTGGACATGCTGGCCTTGGCGCTGAAGGTGCGAAAACGGCTCGGAAAGACTGTCCCTGTAGTTTATGAATGTCTGGACATTCATCACAAGCTTGCTGGCACCTCCCTCTCAGCGCGCATGTTCCGACAGTTCGAAAAACGCCTCGTGGAAGAAAGCGACCTGATCGTGGTGTCCTCACCACGTTTCGAAGAGGAACATTTCCGACGGTATTACAAAGGTCAATACCGACATATGATAATCGAAAACCGTCTGATAGAGGGCGATGCCTTTGGGCCTCGCCCAGTTCATGAGTTACCTTTGTGCGCAGGGCGGCTCAGGATCGGCTGGTTCGGAAACTTGCGTTGTCGACGATCGATTGAATTGCTTAAGGATCTCGCCCGGCATTTCCCAACCGGGGTGGACATCGTGTTGCGAGGCTATCCAGCTCTCTCCGTATTTCCAAATTTGGAAGACGAAATATCCGACTACCCCAATATCGTCTATCATGGGCGCTACAGGGCTCCAGAGGATTTGAACCAGATATATAGCGATGTAGATCTGGTCTGGGCCGGCGATTGGTATGAAGCCGGTTTCAACTCACTGTGGCTCTTACCCAATCGCATCTACGAAGGGGGCTATTTCGGCGTTCCAGCCTTTGCCCCGGAGGGCACACAAACGGCCAAGTGGCTGCATGAAAACGGCATAGGTCTCATCGTATCAGAACCAATCGAAGCGAATTTTACGCCCTTGATCCAACGGCTTTTGAACGATCCATCTCCTTTGATCGAGTTGCGTCGATCCCTCGCCGCACTACCGCGTGACACCTTCGTCGAGCCACCAGAAGTCATGCGCGAAATGGTGGATCGCGCCACATCGTCCTATCACAACGCATCCAACACAAGTCCCACCAAACCCAGCACCTGAGTCCAAACACGTTTCAGGAGGTCCTCCCCATGGCCACAAATCGCTTACTCCCCCACGCCATCGTCTTCGGCACACCAAAATCTGGCACCACAACACTCTGTGGTGCTCTGATGCGCCACCCTGACATTTACATGTACCCCAAGAAAGAAACACATTTCTTCAACGACCTTTTCACCAAAAGGGATATGAGTTGGTACAAGGGGCTTTTTACCGATGCCCCCGACGGCGCGCTGCTAATGGAAGGCACCCCGGACTACAGCATGTCGCATTGTGTGGACCGCACGTTAGAACGGATTGCAACACATATACCTGACGTCAAACTCATCCTTATGGTGCGCAATCCGGTCGACCGGATTGAAAGTCACTATATCCAGATGCTTTCAAATACGCGTACCGAAATTTCCATCGACCAAGCGTTAGAAAAATGGCCGGAAATTGTCGAGACAAGCGATTACGGGGCCATCGTGGAAACCCTGCGTCAGTATTTTTCCGAAGATCAGCTGCTTGTGCTGTTTCTTGAAGATTATAAATCCGACAAAAGTACCGTTCACGCTCAGACACTTGAATTTCTAGAGGTTGATGCTTCCAGAATACCTTTGGAGACAGTCAACACACAAAAAGCATTGCACAAACGGGAAGACCAAGGCGTCGACTGCGCACTGCTCGCACGATTGCGGCGTTGGAAACACTACGACCGGATCAACATGCTCATGCCAAGCTGGATCATAGCACTCGGGAAGAGGACTTTGCGGAGCCCCCTCAAAGTACCCACAAAACTACCCCCGGCGACGCGAGCGCGGCTTGAAGCGGAATTCAATCCTAAATGGGCGCAATTTCAAGAAGAGTTTCGTTAACTTTCACTTTTCACAATCTGCAATCATTTCAAACGAGATCAATAGGCGATGGGCTACTCTGTGGCACATAAGGTGTACCATAGGTTTCAGGAAACTGAATAGCGAGCGTGACCTCTGTGATATGAAGTGAAAACTCACCACCAAGACGGGTAGAACGCGCGTCTCGCAGAGCAAGAGCCATATTATTGACGCCCCTCATGAAGTCCATCGGATGTCCACCGCTTGCAAATACGGTGGTCTTTTTCTTCGTCACGGACAGCCTGCGCTTCCAGCGCCTACCTAAATATTTTTCGACCCGTTTCTGAAATTTCCTCAGAGCCAGAGGATAGGCTTCCACAGCAGTATGAAAATCCCAAACCTCTTGAGCACACAGTTCTCCCTCATCGCAAAAAATCCGCAATCTATGATCATGCGGCGCAATAATGGAATTGGTTAACCGCGCAACAACACCCGCCTCGAAACGTAACAGGGCGCAAGAAAAATCTGCGGTTTTGTATGTTTCAGGCGTATCTTCCCCCTTATCCGGAAGACAGAGGTGCGACATGCTGACGACTTCCGTCACAGCACCGAACATCGCCACCAACCATGTTAACATATAGCCTGCATGTTCAACTGTGCATCCTGTAGAAAACTCGTCACGCGCCGGCCATAATGCTCCTGATTTACTTAGCCAGCTTTCATAGCCCAAACGGTGGATCATTCCCTCGTCTATTTCCGCATAAACCAAGCGCGGCGTGCCAAGCTCTTTATCTCGAACGGCTTGCCGCAACCTTAGGGCCGCAGGGCCTAACACCGAAGACGGCGCAGACACTATTTGAAGCCCTTGTTCATTGGCCAATCGGACAAGTTCTCGCGCCTGACCTATCTCCATCGCGAGCGGCTTCTCCGAATAGACGTGCTTTCCGGCGTGAAGTATACGCTTGCTCGTTTCAAAATGTGCATGTGGGTTGGTGAGATTGACAACAATTTCAACCTGCGGATCGTCTAGGATCTCCTCAAAACCATGGTATCGCTCGAGATTGTAAAATCCCGCAAACTTTTCAAGGCGCTCTGGATCTTGATCCCACACCCCACACAAGAAGAGAGTGTCGGCATGATTGTCAAATGTCTGTTGATATAAATCCGCAACATAGCCACACCCAAGAAACGCTATTCCGATCTTGGCCTGTGTCGATTTAGGATTGCACCGCTCGGAACCAGACATCAGCGCTTACATAGCGCATCCGTCATGTGCCGGTTAAATACACATAACTTCTCGCCCTCCATATCTTTCAGAATGGCAAGTGCTCGGTTCCCCCAAAAGAATTTGATGACCATAGCCCGATCCCCCTAAGTATCATCATGATCCTGCTCCGTTCGTCAAAATGATCGTAGTCACCTCCGTGGACCTCCGTCCAGTTCCCATAAGAGGCAAATGATCTACAGGCCCCAATAAAAGGTCTTAGTCCTTTATGGATCGGGTTCTTATTAATCACATATGTGCAGGACGCCTAAAAACATAACGGATCCGAGGCTCCCTAAGAGGGTAAATCAATTCAATCATCCATTGTGTTTTCGTGTGAGTTCACGACGCAACCAATTCATTGTATATTCGAGCTGGAGTGTGATCGAAGTAAATTTACAAGTTTTCTGGTGGGGGAAAATATGTCACGACTGCGTATGTTGACGCTGGCCATGGTGGGAACCACATGTTTGGCCGCATTGTTCGGTGGAGGAATCTGGGCAGGTTACGTCCTCAATACCGAAATGCAAAACCGGTTCAGCTTTCCGGCGCGTATGTTTTACAAGCTCAATGGCATGTACAACTCCTATTTCAACTCGGGAGCCGCACCGAAACCGGAACGTCTAGTGACCAACCGGGTCATTCTTGAACAGGAAACAATTTTTCTGCCCGCCGCCGCAAAAGATTTTGCTGGAGGTATCAGCACATTTGGTGAGAACACAGTGCTGGTCACCGATCGCGTCGGAAAAATGTTCTCCGTCACAGATCATGTTGTACACGAACTGAATATCGCCCCCCCACATGACAACAGAGAGATACTTCAGGCCCAGCTCGAAGCGGGAGATCTGGGGAATATCGAGATCAGCTTCAACTGGATGCGCTTCAACGACATATTTTATTACGATAAAGGATCAACAGGATATCTCTTGCTGTCCTACACGGAATGGCTACCCGAACAGTCCTGTTTCGGCAACGCTCTTGCGCGCTTGCCTGTTGAGGGGGATGATCCGACCAAATGGACTGCGGATGCGGATGACTGGACCATTATTGCGCGAACAGAACCTTGCCTTGAACTATTCACGTCAGGCAAAGGCATGTACGGGCTTGAAGCCGGCGGACGAATTGACCGTATGCCCGACGGACGCTTAGTCTGGTCCTCTGGTGCATATGAACGGGCCGATAGGTTTGAAGGGCTCGACTTCCAAAACGCCCTTGGCCAGTCGGATGACGCGGAATACGGCAAGATGATCTTGGTGAATGTCGAAAACGGTGAAAAAACAATACTGGCCAAAGGTCTGCGCAATCCTCAAGGGGTCAGTGTAGATGCTTCCGGGCGGATCTGGGTCTCCGATCACGGGATGCGCGGCGGGGATGAACTTAATCTGGTATTCGAGGGCGCAAATTTCGGTTTTCCCGCGGTCAGCTACGGCACAAAGTATAACCGGCAACCCGCTGGCAACCGGGACCGTCATGCCAACCACGATGGATATGACAAACCCGTTATCGCCTTTGTACCTTCTATCGCCCCGTCTTCCGCGCTTGCTGTCGATAATTTCCATTACGCTTGGGACGGAGATATTTTGGTCGGCGCGCTCAGCGGCGCAATTCACCGTGTGCATGTCGAAGATGGACGTGGAGTTTATGTCGAACCCATTGAGGTCGACATGCGTATTCGCGACATGGCCGCACTCCATGGGGGGAGAACCATTGTGCTCTACACCGACGACCGCCGATTGTCTTTCCTGACACCGGACACAGGACCTGACCCTATGGCCCGTTTTGACGAATTGTTAAGTGCCTATGCCACAGATACAAACACGCTAGCCGCAGCAAGCAGCACAATGACAGCCTGTTTGCAGTGCCACAGCCTGCTTGAGGGAGTGGACAACGGTGCGGGGCCTTCTCTGCATAATATTTGCAACCGCGAACCGGGCAGCAGCGACTTTCAGGGGTATTCCGGCGCATTGGACAAACTTGGCGGCACTTGGACCAAGCAAACTCTCAGCGCCTATATCGCAGACCCATTCGCCACAGTGCCGGACACCAACATGGGTTGGGGCGGCATCGAAGACGCAAATGTCTCACAGGCAATCGCGAATTCATTATGCGAAATGTGAATTAGTTTGGCCCGCAGCCAGCCAATACCATTAAGCCAAACACTCTTTCCCGATCATGAGGACATCAAAATGAACCCGAAATTACGCGCATTCGCAGATTGCGCGATGGAGAGAGGATGCTCCAGTTCGGCAGCGATTGATGTCCCTGCCCGAACAACGAAAAGATTTGAATCAATTTCGCCGGTCGCAGTATAGGCTTCGGTAAAGCTACTTGCGGGCGGAGGCATAATGATGACTGTATCTACCGCGCCCAGTAAAGCCTCCACCACATTCTGGTATCTTGCTGTATCAAACACGACGGAAGGGTTAATCCCAGCCATGGTCTCGGTTGGCATGAAAATCGCTCCGACATCGGGCACACGAGTCAAAGCATCCTCAACATCCCCGTTGTTATAGATCACATCTACCAGATTGGACTTCGGCTTGAGATACTCCAATTTTGACGACATCTGTGCGCCCCGGATATCTGCATCAATGAACACGCAATTCCGGCCCATGCGCCCATATGCCCATGCCAGCATAATAACGACATTCAGACGATCTGTACGATCTGCATCCGAGTTCACAAGGATTGTTCTGGCGAAACCTCCGGATCGCATATCAACATTGTTGGCCAATAGCATGGCCTGTTTCGCAAGGTCACTTTGCGGCTCACGGTTCAAATCCGTGCAGAGATCAGTTATGCGGAAATTATCACTGATAGCTCTTACTGAACCATACACACTGACACCGGTTTCCTGCGCCAATTGCTGCTCAGTTGCCAGTTTCTTCGGCAACATGTTTCTAAAAAGAAGATAGGCAACACCGAGGAACACGCCCCCAAAAGTAGCAAGCAACAAGGAGAGCTTGCGGCGCGGATAAACCGGAGCGCTCGGCGGGTTGGCATAGGAGATAATCTCCGCATCAGGGTTCTGCAGGCTTTGCAATTCGCTCAACTCTTTAAATCGCCCCAAAAACTGTTGGTATACTTGGCGATTGGCGTCTGCGACACGTCGCAATTGGCTAAGCTGGATTTCCTCACCAGACTGATTGAGCATCAACCGAGACAATTCGGCCAGAGAATTGTCCATCGAGCCCACCACAACGGTCAGTACTTCGCGCTGGTTTTCCAACCGATCCAGTTCGCGCCGAACCTCGGTCTCCATCGCGTCTTCAAGTTGCCCGATAGTGCGTCGAATAGAAATCACTTGGGCAGAATCTTCACCAAAGCGTCCGACTGCATTGGCTTCGCGCTGCTTGAGGCTCGACATCTGGCTCCGGTATTCAACCATTTCCTCGGAGGATGAGAAAAGTTGGGCAGCCAAAGGCCCCTGCTCTTCAAGCGTCGATTCCATCTTGTCTCTCAGAGCCGTGATTTGGGCAAGTTCGGATCGCTGTTGCACCAAACGAGACGTCAATTCCGTCATCTGTTGATCCAAACGGGACCGGTTGTCCGCATCGGCTTCCATTCTTGCCCGATAGTCCACAACCGCTCGTTCTGACTCTTCAAGTGTCACCGCTAGATCCGTCACCCGCGTCTCCAACCAGTGCGTGAATTCACGCGCAGAGTCGAACCGCTTGTCTGTCAGGAATTTCACATATTCGTCCATGAGGGTATTGGAGAGCGCAGCTGCCAGTTCCGGATCTTCTGATTCTGCCGTCACCTGAACCACATAGGACGTGCCTTGCTGGCGCACTGAAAAAGAACGCCGCAATTTGCTGACAATGTCCTTATATTCTCCTAACTGCGATTCACTTGCCGAAGCGGCCACAGATATCTGGCTCGGCAAGTCTTCAACCTCAGCATCAATATCCAAATCGGAATCTGTTAGAAGCGACTTCACCCAGACTTTAACGCCGTCAACAAATGAAGGTGATTTCTCTTGATCCAGAATATCCGGATTGAATTCCGGAATATTTTCCAACTCAAGCCGTTCAGCAACCCGATGCAAAAGCACATTGGAGCGTAAAACTGCAAGCTCCCCTTCGATTACAGAATTTGTTAAATTCTGTTGCTCCTCCACCAGATCAAAACTGTTGCGCGCAATCAAGCCCTGCTCCCCGAGAAGCATCTGAGAGATCGCCACATAGCGCGGCGTCGCATTCAACAACAACAGCCCTGTGAGGAAGATAGCCGTCGCCGTAAAACCCAAAACAGTTCTGCGCCCGTTTTTCAGCAGCAAGATCAAATCTTGCAAGCGCATCTTGGCTGGAACGTTGTCCCGGAACGGTACATGTTCGTTCGCTGGGACCGTCCGGACACTACTTTGCTGATTCATACTCAAAACCCCCAAGCCCAAAACCAAGTTCGGGCACAACTATAAAAAACACAGTGCACTCTCTATCACGAAGTCTGCAGTGAGCGTTGCCAACAATGTTCTCATTCATGTGCGCCCGATCAAGAGATTTCCCCTTTCTTTCCCACCAATCCCTGCTCAGATTATTTTTTAAGCACGAAACCTTTGGAAACAGACTGCAAACCGGATGAAACGTTAATTATGCCGCCAAACCAAAACAGCATTACGAGATGCCAAACACCCGCTCTCGAACACTAATGAGGGCTCCCATATAGAGGACCATCGTCATAAGCGAGAAAGGTGTCATCAGACCGGGCTCTGTCATATTGCGTGCGAGGATCATGGCTGCGATTGAGACGAAAAACGCTTGAGGCATCTCGCACCTACGAACCATAGCGGCAAAGACCTGCCAGATGGCGTAAAAGAAGGCCAACAGCGCAATTCCCAAACCAATCAGGCCTTGATGCACAGCGGTCTGTAGATAAGCGTTATGAAAAGTGAATGTCGCGTTGAAATCCTTATGAAAATCTACAAAAATTCTTCGCGACACATGTGTCCAGTCCTTTGGGTTCCAAAAACCGCCATGGCCAACCCCCAATAGCGGATTTTCTTTTATCTGCTCCAAGGCATATCCCCAGAGCACAGTTCGCCCAGTCAGGGTCGCGTCTTTTCCAAACTTATCAAGAACCAGGCCGATCACATCTATATTCGCCGCTGAAAACAAAAGAGACGACCCTATCAGCAGAAGACTCAAGCCAAGTGTTAGCCAGAACAGGATCACTGGATGAAACAGCCCCCGACCATCCAGCATCTTTGACAACAGAATTAGGATCAAAAGAGCAAAGGCCAAAAGGACAGCCGTGGCAGAATTGGAAATAAATACCAGCGCAAGTGCACAGGCCGCCAACACACCGGCAACAAGTCGAAAGAAACGGCGTTGCCCGTAATCCAGCGCGACACAAAGCGCAGCGGACCACAGGATAACCATATTCAAGCCCATAGAGTTTTTCGAAGCGAAAACCCCACGAGAAGCTTTCCCCCCCGTTGCGGGCAATACCAGAGAGGCAATAGCAAAAATTCCGGCGGCGATCACAAGTGAAACAAGGACATCCCTGCGGTCCAACCTGAGCGCGACGCAATAACAGATCATAACCGTGAGGAAACCTTGCGCAGCCGATTTCAAAATAGCTCCTGAATTCACCCCCCAAAGCGCTGACATGACGCACCATGTTGGAAACAGAAAAAGAACCCATGATTTCGCTACAATCGGAAAAAGATCATCGATGTCTCGAACAAAGGCATAACCGAAATAAAGAGAAAGAGGATAAAGGATCAGCTCATCCATAGGGAATTGCTTGAACGTCACAATCAGCCAAAGTGTCAGCAACAGGTGATCACGCATTTTGGCATCCAGCCTATACCACGCCTTTCGCGGCACTTCAGAGCGGGTGCAATGTCCGGGATAGGTTATGCCGGAATAAACCGTATCTCCTGACGCAACCATTTCATCAACACTCATTTGCTTCGTAAACGTTCACACTATGACCACAGCAATGTCCGTAGACACTATTTCAAATAGATTACATGTCAGTTTGTCACATGACTCAATACATTCTTTAAAATCCCGTGATGAAATCCACATCCCCCCTCTTTCACGAGCATTCAGCCCGATTTTTTAGCCAAAATATAGTGGAAACTTCTCACACCGAGGTCCACGGACCTCCCGATAGCTCCCCCACAAGGAAATATACCAACATCCCCGGAACTTTATCCGTGGCGACAAGACATGACAGAAAGAAAACATAACACGCCCCATCCAAAACGTTCCTACTCAAGAATCTGATAGACAACTCATCATTGTGAAATTTAAGGGTGAAGCCTACATGCTTTGATTTCAACCTCGGGCGCTGGAGCCACCACAGGCACGGCAGGGCCTTCATCACTTGTCAGAGGAGACAGCGGGAGAAACATCGTGCTGTCGGAACCTGCCTCAAATCCCTGCGTCGCGAGGCCCGCCGCCACTGCTAGATGTGCTGGCGTGTGATGTCGTGACGACGTGCAACATCAGTGACGGTTACTCCGTTCACGCCAACCTCTTCAAGGATTGCCTGCTTCTGATCATTCCGCCAGAGCTTAAGATCTTATCTAATCACCAAGAAGGCGGTACCAATGAGGCGGTTACGAATGACTGCCTGATGGGCGTGTTTTCCGACAAGGCCAGGAAGATGCTACATGACATTTGGCAGGCGGAAACCCGTGTGGATGCGCATGCATCATTAGACTTGTTCATTGAAACCTTCGACATGAAATACCCAAAGGCCACCGAATGCCTGATGAAAGACCGTGATGAGTTGTTGAGCTTCTATGACTTCCCCGCCCAACACTGGCAGAGAATCCGCACATCGAACTCGATCAAAAGCGCCTTCGCCACAATCCGGCACCGAACCAAACGGACCAAAGGCTGCCTCAATAGATATGATGTTCAAGCTCGGCCCAAGTGCAAAGAAAAGCTGATTCAAGCTGCACGGCTTTGCCCATCTCGACGATGTCATACAAGGCGTCGATTTCGTAAACGGCATCAAGTCATCAAACCATGATCAGGTCGCCGCATGTCCGTCGTCATATAAAGTTGGACTTCAGAGGGGGTTGAGCATTGGAGGCTCTGGTTCGTTTGTGTGATAGATCATGCGGCCTGTTTTTGATAGTGCAAGTGGCGTTGACGGATTGTCTGCTTTTTGTTCTTCTCCCTTTCTCTCAAAATGGCTTTGTCGCGCCTAAGGTCCTTGGCTACGGCATTGCGGTCCTTCCACCCACAAAAGTTCAGGGAATGGAGCGCACGATGCAGATTTGCACGGTCGTGTTGGGAACGGTCGCATTGATGTCGTCGGGGAAGCCCGTGAGGCCGTCTACGTCCGCGGTCAGGATGTCTTCCACGCCGCGGTTGCGTAGGTTGTTCATAATCGAAAGCCAGAACTCGGCCCCTTCTTTGTTCACGAACCAAAGACCCAGAACTTCGCGTCGACCTTCAGGGGAACGCCCAGGGTCACGTAAGCTGCCTTGTTCTTGAACTGACGGCTATCCATTGCCCGGCAGTGTATCACGCAGAGATGTCATGAGAGGGAGCGTCGCGCATTTTTGCGGGTAAGGGCATCGAGGAAAACAATCGGATAAATCGGTTCCAGAGCGCGGTTCTGCCAATTCGATACCTCCTCCAGAAAGGTATCGTTGACGCGGTTGACAAAATCGGCTGATACCTTCAGGTCGAAAACCTCTTCAAGGTGGTCCCGGATCCCCTACAATCTCGGCGTTCAGTTCCTTTAACTGCTCCTCGTCAAGCTCAGGTTTCTTGCGACCGCCCCGTTCGAACACACTAGGCGCGCCCTCCAACAGGACACGCTTTCATTGGTAGATCATCGTCGCCTCTCGGTGTTTGCATGCAATCACCTGCCGGTATGAGATGAACCCCGAAATGGTTCGCTAGCTTGGCGGAAGTCTCCTCGCCCTTCAGTGCCTCCACGCGACCTTCGCCTCAAACTCAGGCGCATGTTGTTTGCGTGTCGACATCTCTGATCTCCTTCTCGTCGAAGTTCTGCAGACTGCAAATCGCAGCCAATGTCAGTGTCCGAATTCCGGGATGGGAGATCAGTGTTTAACGGTTTTTGCATGCAATATTTCGAGATTGGCTGTCGTGATTTTGCTATACATTTTGCTACACAATTTATGCGGTGACAATGTGTTATTATTTTGTTTTTATTTAATAATAACTCATCTCTTGCGTTGATTTGGCTGACTTCGTCTCCGCCATCACCCTTTGATTTCAACTTGAAAAAAGGGTTTTGGCCTAACGCCTTACCCACGACCAGCATATCATTTGCGGTTCCGGAGATACTTGGCGTCCGACGCATCTTCCGGCGACTGGAGCCATTTCAGGCCCCCTCGGTTAAAAGCCCTTCACGCCCCTAAACCTCAAAAACCAAGAACCCACAGCATCAGCGGAATTGTGGCGATGGCAGCGACGGTTTGGGAGGTGACGATCCCTGCCATCAAGGTGCCATCTCCGTTCATTTGTCTGGTCAACACATAGGACGTGGGGGCCGTGGGGATGGCCGAGAAAACGACCAGCACCAGCGCCTCAACCCCGTTCAGCCCGACAAGGCGTGCGATGAGCGCTGCGAGCAAGGGCATGAGAAGCAGGCGCAAAGCGCCGGTTGCCGCCAAACTCACCCCGTCGCGACGCAGCGTGGCAGGTTGCAAGGCGGCCCCCACACAGAGCAGGCCAAGCGGCAGGCTGGCTTGGGCAAGAAGATCAAGAAAACGCCCCGTGCCAAACGGAAGCCCCCATCCGGTCAGTGCCAGCGCGATGCCCCCAAGACAGGCCAAAATAAGCGGATTGAGCGCCATAGTGCGCAGCATCGAAAGCGGTGTGCGCCCCTGCCCCGCCTCGGTCAGAGCCATGATCGACAAGACGTTGACCAAAGGCACGGCAATCGCAAGGTAAATCGCCGCACGCTTGATCCCCGCGGGGCCGGTCAGGGTAGAGAGGATGGCCAGCCCGAGATAGGTGTTGAACCGCACCGCGCCTTGTAGCACCGCACCGAAACGTGCCGCGGGGATGGGGTGAGCGCGCCGGAACAGGCCTAGGGCGCATGCCGCGATCAGAATGACGACCACCGTCGCACCGCCCAGACGCAACACCTGCGGATCGCGGACAGGGGCATCGGCCAGACTGCTGACCAGAAGGGCCGGAAAAAACAGGAAATAGTTGATCCGTTCGGCGGCGGGCCAGAAACCCGGATCAGGAAAACCGCGAAGGACAAGGACATAGCCAAGGCAGATCAGCGCGAAAAGCGGCCAGATGGTGAAGAAAAGCAATATGTTATCCCCTTGGCTCTGACCTACGCAGTCAGGGCGCCGCGCGGGTATCGTTGCACTCCCCGTTTAAGGCCGATGCACTGATCGGGCAAGCGGCTTGCCGCCGAATTTCTCAATAGAAGCCAAAGTTTCCCGTTCTGTCGCACATCCAGATGGCTTTACGCGCCCTCAGATTTCGATCGTCGCCATACCAAAACATCCGAACGCAGGACCAAAATTGCGGCTGAAATCGCATGTCTGCAAAGCGTCGGAAAAGTGTCGGACACTCGTCGGCCTCAGCCTGCCGTGCCAGAACAAAGTCTGTTTCTTAACGCGGTCAGGCTGATTTGCTCTGAGCAGCCGTAGTCGCGCGTGAAAATCCTTCGGGACGGAACCGCACCTTTGCATTGGCACCGCGTGGGTCCAAATCGTAAAGTTCAGGTCGTGCATTGAAATAGCTCCGCCAGTTTTTCTCAGGTAAGCTGCTGATCTTCACGCCATGTAGGGTTCTCATCTGCTGACCCACTTCGCAAATTCGTGCTCCCGTCTCGTCGTTACTGCAATCTACGATTATAGCACACACATTTAAATCAAACGCTCTTACAGGCAGTTTCTCTTTCGGCACAAGACGCGGCGGCGCAACTGGTTTCCGCGCCCCAAGCTCCACAAAACTACTACAACAGGCGCGAAACGCATCCGGAGCCTTTGCCTCACCAAGCCCGATCACTTTCGCGCCGTTCTCTCGCAGTCTGGTGGCAATATGGGTAAAATCACCATCCGAACTTGCGATCACAAAGCAACGCATCTCCCTGACCAGAAGCAACTCCATCGCATCCAGTGCAAGCAATATATCTGCTGCGTTTTTGCCGGTTCCGGCATGTATCATCCGGTATCCATAGGCGTTATGCCAATCCGAGAGAGGCTGCGCATCTCTATAAACACGAACCACGCTTGGCTCGCCATGTTTTCCCGCTGCGGTCAAAATATCTTTTGCATATTTTCCGCTAATATTATCACCATCAACAAGCACCGCGACAGATTGCGCCATCGTAAACCTCAAGTCTTAAAATACGACTTCGTTCTGTCGGAGAAATGTGCCGAAAACTTGACCCTGTCGAGGAAATCCGGTGGACCTAAGAGGCTGCATTCACTTCTTTGAAAAACGTCGACCTCATGCCTGCCGCGCCAGAACGATGTCGGCTTTCAACCCGCCAAGGTCTTCGCTCTCGCCCAGCCGCAACGTGCCGCCGTGTCGCCGTGCCACGTCATGGGCGATGGCCAGACCAAGCCCGACACCGGAGGAGCCGCGATTCTGGTTGCGGGCGGCGTCGAGACGGACGAAGGGCTGCAAGGCCCGCTCGCGCACATCAGGGGCAATGCCCGGACCATTGTCCTCGACCGAGATCACCACGGCACGGTCAAACTCGGTCAGGCTGAGTTGCGCAGTCGTGCCATAGCGGCGCGCATTGGACATGAGGTTGTCGAGCGCACGCGACAGCGCCGCAGGGCGCAGGTTGAGCATCACCGGCGCCTCGGGCATGGCTCCGAGTTTGACCTCGCCCCCTGCCCGTTCCGCACGTTCTTTGGCCGACAGCACCAGTTCCACCAGATCGACCTGCTCTGGCGTCTCCATCGCCTCGGATCGCGCGAAATCAAGAAAGGTGTTGATGAGTTGCTCCATCTCGTCGAGATCGGCCTGCATCGCGTCAATCTCCGCCGCGTCTTCCTCCGGCACATCGAGCATCGACAGGCCCAGCCGGATGCGCGTCAATGGCGTGCGCAGGTCATGGGAGACGCCGGAAAGCATCAAGGTGCGCTGTTCGATCTGGCGCTCGATGCGTGAGCGCATGTTGAGAAAGGCCGCCCCCGCCGCACGCACTTCCGCCGCACCGGCCGGACGGTAGGGCTTGCTCTCGCCGCGCCCGAAACTTTCGGCCACCCGCGCAAGCTGACGGATCGGGCGGAGTTGGTTGCGCAGAAAGATAAAGGCGATCAGCGTCATCACCAGACCTGTAAACGCCGTCCAGACCATGAGCTGATGCGGGTTGGAGGCCGAGGCACGACTGCGCGGCAACTCGATGGTCAGCCGCCCGCCATCGGTCAGGATCGAGGTGCGCACAAGACGCGGATCACTAGCCACATCGACGCCTTCGACCCCGTCGATCCGGCTACGCAATTCGGAGGCAATCACCCGCGAGGAAAAGTCATACCAGCGCCTGCGATCTTCCACGGCAGTATCACTGCCGACCGAAGTTTTGAAATCCAGCCGCGTGTCCAGATGTTGCAAGGCCACAGGCACCTGATCGGCGGGAATGCCTTCGACCGTTTCCACATAGAGCCCGATTTCCGCCACCACGCCGCGACTTAACTGGCGGGTGATGTCCTCGAAATAGCGCTGCGAAAAGGCCACGATCACCACAAGCTGGATCACCACCACGGGCACCAGAAGGATCAAGGCCCCCCGCGCGTAAATCCCGCGCGGCATATATTTTTTCAGCCAGTTGAACACCATGCCCCAGTCCCTTCGGATGATATGCGGGTCCGAAGCAGACAGACCCGAGGCGCAAGCGCGCCCGATCACGAGACCCGAAAATCCGTGATTCAGATTTTTCGCGAAACGCTGTATTGGTAGACTGTCAAAGAGCGCAAAGAAAAGGAAAATCGCGTGCAGAACCGACCCGAGAGCGTAAGCCGTCTGGCGCCGGACCTGATCCGTATCCTCGCGCCCAACCCTTCGCCCATGACCTATTGGGGCACCAACAGCTATCTTCTGGGCGATGGCGCTGCGCGTGTGGTGATTGATCCGGGACCGGATCTCGCGGCGCATCGCGAGGCCATTCTGGGCGCCCTGCCGCAAGGCGGCCGGATTTCCCATATTCTTGTGACACATGCCCATCGCGACCATTCCGAGGGGGCGCAGGCCCTGTCACAGGCCACGGGCGCACCCGTCCATGCCTTCGGAGATTTCCGCAGCGGTCGCAGCCCGATCATGGCCTCGCTCGCCGAGCAGATCGGCGGCGGCGAAGGGGTGGACGCGCGCTTTCGTCCTGATGTTGCCTTGGCTCATCAAGAGGTGCTTGCAACCCCCGCAGGGTCGCTCACCGCGCTGCACACCCCCGGCCATATGGGCAACCACCTATGTTTTCACTGGCAGGACATGGTCTTTTCCGGCGATCTGATCATGGGCTGGTCCTCCTCGCTGATCTCCCCGCCCGATGGCGATGCCGCCGCCTTCCGCAACAGCTGCACCCTGCTGCGCGATCTTGCCCCCGCGCGTCTCCACCCCGGACATGGCGCAGCGGTGGAGATGCCCGAGCAGAGAATCGACTTTCTCCTCACCCATCGCGCAAATCGGGAGGCGCAAATCCTCGAAGCCCTGTCGGTGCGGCCCCAATCGCTCATCGCGCTGATAAAAACGGTCTACACAGAGCTTCCAGCGACTCATATTCCGGCCGCCGCACGCAACACGCTGGCACATCTGATCGACCTCCACCAAAGAAACCGCATCCTCGCCACGCCGGAACTCTCTGAAAATGCAGTATTTTCCGCGCGGTGAGCAAAAAATTCGCAAAAAATATCTTTTTGTCACAAAACCCACTTGCACGGCCCAAATCACATAGCTATACACCGCCACATGTTCCGGCGTAGCTCAGCGGTAGAGCAGTTGACTGTTAATCAATTGGTCGTAGGTTCGATCCCTACCGCCGGAGCCAATCACACCCTAAGTGGTTGGAATTAAACGATAAATCGCTCCACTCGGGGCGCTTTTCGCGTTTTAGGCACATTCTCTGACACATCCGTCTCCGGGATGCCCTGAAACCCGTTTTCGGAGTGCATGTCATGGCTAGTGTCGCACACACCCCCTATCTCGAAAAACGCCCTTGCGGGTATTTCTTCCGACGGCGTCTGCCGACGGCCTGGGTCGAGATAATGAACCCTGATCAAGTTTCTGCCGTCTGTCTCTCCCTTCGAACCGATGTCCTCTCCGATGCGAAGATTCTCGTCGCGCGCCTGACAGCGATCACCGACGCAGCCTTCGCGCTGACGACGGAGAGACCTGTGAACCATCTGAAACCAGAACACGTTACACTGCTGACCGAGATGTCGCGTTTCCAGATCGCTGCCCGCGAAGCAATGCACGCCTGCGCGAAATCGCGCGTTGCATGGGTGTGACGCTTAACGAAAGCAGTGCCGACTGGCGCAAACTTGCCTTCGAGGCTCTGCGGGTCATGCTGGACGTGTCACGCGAACGCGAAAAGCGCGAGCTCGGAACCTACGAGGAGGCAATTCGATGCCAAAGGTCAGCCGGTCTTTGTAAATCAGATTCAGGGCAGACATGATACGAACCTCCGGTCAATTGGTTCGCCCCGCCGCGCCGATGCGCAGCGGGGCGATTTGTTATTCCGCTGCCACAGGGCGTGAAACGGTTGCGTTCAGGCGACCTGAAAGGCGCACGAGGACGATGCCGACAACCACAACTCCGGCAGCAATGTAGGGTGCTGCAGCGAGGCCAATGCCTTCGACCACCAGCCCACCGGCCCATGCACCGCCAGCAATGCCGAGATTGAATGCACCGATGTTCAGCCCCGAGGCCACATCGACTGCCCCGGGCGAGACTTCACGCGCGATTTGCACAACATAGGATTGGAGCGGCGGCACGTTGGCGAAGGCAAAGCCGCCCCAGAAGGCCGCAACCGCGATGGCCGCAATCGGGCTGGTGAGGAACGCGCCGAGTGCAACAAGCGATACAGCCAGACCTGCAAAGATGAAGGTTAGTGCGGGCACGGCACCGATACGATCGGAAAGTTTACCACCCGCAATGTTGCCCACGGCAACAGACGCCCCATAGAGCAGCATCACAAGGCTGATGGCACCTGCGGAAAGACCTGTAACCTCGTTCAGCATTGGCGCAAGGAAGGTGAAGGCGATAAAATTGCCGCCATATCCGATAGCCGTAATCATATAGACCAACATAAGGCGCGGCGATGTCAGCACCTGCAACTGCGCTTTGAGGCCTGCCGAGGTCGTCTTGGTCAGATTGGCCGGCACCAGCACAGCAGAGGCAATGAAACCGATCACGCCAAGCGCGACAACGCCAAGGAAAGTCGACTGCCAGCCGAAATTCTGGCCAATGAACGTCCCCAAAGGCACACCCGTCACCAGCGCGACAGTTAGGCCAAGGAACACCAGCGCAATGGCTGAGCTTTCTTTTTCTGGCTTCACAAGGTCTGTGGCAATGGTCGAGGCGATGGCAAAGAACACACCGTGAGCCAGACCGGTAATAAACCGCGCAACAACGAGGCTGTTGTAGTCCGGCGCAAAGGCGGCAAAAGCATTGCCGAGCGTGAACAACGCCAGCAAGAGCAGCAACAGTGTTTTGCGCGGCAGGCGGTCGACCAGTGCGGTCAGAACCGGCGCACCAATGGTTACGCCAAGCGCATAAAGGCTGACCAGCAGGCCTGCGGAGGGGGTTGAGACGCCGAGGTCGGCGACAATGGTAGGAAGCAATCCGACGATCACGAACTCGGTCGTTCCGACAGCGAAAGCGCTGATGGTCAGCGCCCAAAGGGCAAGTGGCATCGTTTCTCTCCAATAAATTTGATGTCGACGCCGTAGATGCCAGCCGCTATCTATTGCGAGAACAGACATGTTGGGAACGGATCATTGCAGAAACTGCACGAATTGTTGCGCATGGGGGATTTGGCTGCCTTTGTCGGGATCATCGATGATGGAGGCTTTGCTGAATCTGCGCGGCGCAGAGGGGTGTCAGCCTCGACGCTCAGCCGGTCAGTCACGCGGCTGGAGGAACAGTTGAAGGTTACGCTGCTGCGCCGCACCACGCGCTCTATCGAGATCACCCCTGAAGGGGTCGCGGTCCTTGCCGAGGCGCGTGAAATTCTGGATCGCAGCGAAGCCCTGCAGGAAATCGCGACCAGCGGGCAGGCCCCCGCAGGACCGCTTCGCGTAAACGCACCGGTGCCTTACGTTCTGCATGTTCTCGCGCCGCGTCTTGCCGAATTCCACGCGCAATATCCGGACATCCAACTCTCAATCGACATTACAGACACGCTGGTAGATTTAATCGGCAGTCACGCGGACGTTGCCATCAGGCTTGGAAAATTACCCGACAGCGACATGTTGCACCGGCCTTTGGGGCGCACGGATTGGAAATTGGTGGCTGCGCCGGACTATCTTGATCGCAACGGCTGGCCGGAAAGACCCGCCGACCTCGCGCAACTGGAACAGGTCCGCTTCTCCATGCCCGAGCACATTAACACCCTGCGTTTCACCACCCTACCCTCTCCCGTCCGCGTCCCGACATCCTTGACCGCAGGCAACGGTGAGGCCGTGCGCCAGTTGGTGTTGAACGGTTTGGGGATCGCGCGGTTTTCCGATTTCATGATCGCAGACGATATCCAAGCCGGGCGTTTGATTGAGCTGTTTCCCGGCCAACTCGATGCCGAGCCACTCGACATCACGGCGCTCTACCTCACCCGCGTATCGGGTCTGCGCCGGCTGGGTGTGTTTCTGGATTGGCTGGGTGACATTAGTGGAAGCTGATTTATGCGAGCTCTTTCAGCATGCGCAACAATCCCGAGCAAGCGTGGCCTCAAAAAAGTAGTCTCATATAGGCATAATTTTACCGATGTTCGTTTCACGGAAGTTGCACTGCCACGCCGAGAGCTTGCGTGAACGGCTGGGAAGAGCCGTTCACTTTATTCGACATATGTGGGCGGATTGCAGGTTTTCTCTGCGGACGGGTAGACATCTCTTGTCCATATCGACAGCGGATATTCTTCCGTGGAAATGCCCGTAAAAAGTCGCCGCAATAGCATTAGTGCGATGCCGCTCTATTCTCCGCGTTCGAGGTAGGCTCCATCGACCCAACCTGTCGCGCAAGGACCGTCATAGGGGGCGTAGAGTTGGTCGGCGCTGATCTCGCAGGTGTCGATGCCATTGGTCGGGATGGCGACGGCGAGGAAGTCCCCTTCAAACGCGATGACATCCACTCTCTCCCCCTCGAAAAGCTGCCACCACACCGGTGTCGCGGCGTTGGGAGTGGCGGAGGCGTAGACCGGTAGTCCTGCGGCGGAAGGCTGGGAAGTCACGCGGGCCACGTCGATAGCCCCCGGCTCCGGCACGATGACATCTTGGGAGAAGAACAGCCCGACAGGACCGCGCTCGTCAAGGGCCGACCAGAGCGCTTCTGTGTCGGCATAGACGGTTTTGGACAGGCAGAATGTCTGGTTCACCTCTTGTTGCCAATGCGGGGATTGCAGCCACATGTCCGCCTCCCCGTCCACAGCAACAGCCTCTTCCATATCGTCCCACGGGAGGCGGGCGTGGAGTGTCACTGGCTCGCCCAGATCAACGCTCCAGAACCCCAGCTCGATGCTCAGATCATCGCCCTCTTGCCAGTCGAACCAAGTGGTCGAGGCTTGCGCAACCAGCGGCGTGTCATAATAGAGTGTGCCGGTTTCGAGCGCGTGGCGGACCAGATGATAGCTTTCATCCTTTGCGCAAACCGTAATCTGCTCGCGGAAATCGGCATCATCGGTCGCGCATTGAAAGACCACCTCGCCCTCGCACACGGCTTGGGCAAGGGCACTCTGTGTCATGCCCGCCGCCGCACAGGTGAGGGCCAGTTTCAGGCAGAACTGCTGCATCCTTTGGCCCCTTTACGGAGAGACTTGGGCCAGATCGATCATATCGATCAGCGTGCCAAGATCGCTGGTGACAGAGCCGGTGTCGCAGGTCAGGGTCGCGATCACCTCATTGTTTTTGATGACATTGATGCCACCCTCAAGCACCGCGCCTTCCGCGCGCTCTCCGCCGGACCAGACCTCATAGGAATAGCTTTGATCCGCGTCGAATCTCACGGATTCGCTCACATAATTCCCCATGCCATTCCAAGGGGTTGCGAGCATCGTGACCTTTTCCTGCAGGATTTCCTTTTCAACCTCGCCATTGGATTTGAAAAACCCGTAGGAGGCCATGTCGCCATCTTCCCAGATCGCGTCGCACAGTTCGACCGCCTTCGCGCCACCGTTAAATGTGCAAGAGAACATCTCTGTCCCGTCGAGCAGGCAGTATTCGCCAGCTTGCGCCATGCCAGCGCCAAGGATCAGCGCGGCGGAAAGGTAAGTTTGCTTCATCATTTTTCCTTCTGAGTGATGGGGTGAAAGGAGACCGTCCAGCTTTGGAATGAGGGCATCGTGTTTCAGATGGTCAGGCTTTGCGTTTTTCGATCAAAATCATTTCAAACTTGTTAAGCACCAACCGAAAAAGTCCGCCCCGAGAACAAAAGCGACAAACGGTGCAATCCATCCTGTCGGATGTCCCGATATTCCAGAAAAGACATCTGTCACAGCGATTGCAGTGGCGATGAGGACAAGGATGCCCGATCGGAATGCAGATGCCCTCGTGAGGGACATAAGATCGGTTTGGTTCTGATCAATTTTCAAAAGACATGCCTGTTCTGAAGGTTGATAACTGAGAAATATCAGGTTTTCGGTCAATTTTTGACGGGGAAGATTCTTCGGGTATTCTCATTTACCAGAGAATTTAATGTCCACACTGCGGTGTTCAGCAACCGGAAGAGCGACTGAAAGGAGACCCCTATACCGGATGCTAAACCTTGCATGACGGTCTGCTCTATCAAGATCAGCGGCTTGCCATACCGGATATCATCGCACCCAATGCAACAATATGAACCAGCATTAAGGCTTTGTCGTTCCACATCGCACCGACTGCAAACCAACCCAACACGCCGACCAGGAACAGGTAGAGGTTCCAAGGTGTCCAGCTGAAACCCGTGGCGGTGTAGCCTAAGATCTGGATGATCGAAGCGCCCCATTTGACCGCAAAAACCATGCGGTCAAAACGTGGGCGCGCAATGCTCGTATCAGACGGCACGGGTCAACCCTCCGTCGATCCGCAGGTTTTGCCCTGTCATGTAGCCACCACCTTCGGATGCCAGAAGCGAAATTACGGCAGATACTTCTTGCACGCGCCCATAGCGCCCCATCGGAATACGGGCCTTACGATCTTCGGTTTCAGGAAGGCTGTCGATAAATCCCGGCAAAACATTGTTCATACGGATATTGTCGGCAGCATATTTATCGGCATAGAGCTTTGTGAACGCTGCAAGTCCGGCCCGAAACACACCCGAAGTGGGAAACAACGGATCGGATTCAAAGGCCGCAAATGTCGAAATATTGATGATCGCACCGCCGCCCTGTGCTTGCATAACGGGCGTCACCAAGCGCGTCGGGCGGATGACGTTCATCAGATACACCTCCATACCCATGTGCCAATCATCATCCGAAATGTCCAGCACCGGACCTTTGGGTCCGTGACCCGCGGAATTAACCAACACATCCACACGCCCCCAACGATCAATGGCCCCTTGAACCAAGGCAGACAGATCATCAGGATTGGTGTTGGAACCCGTGACGCCAAATCCGCCCAACTCGACCCCAAGCGCCTCGCCTTTCCCTGAGGACGACAGGATACCCAGCTTGAAGCCATCTGCAGCCAATCTACGGGCCGCCTCTGCGCCCATGCCGCTTCCTCCGGCGGTGACAAGTGCTACTTTTTCTACTGACATTATTCTCTCCATCACTATTCTGGCTTATCAATAGATCAATAAAATTGGCGTATCGCGCGAGAATTGATGTTTCATGACTGTAGGATTACTATTGCCAAATGCCGCAACTTCCTCCCCTCAACGGTCTACGTGCATTTGACGTGGCTGGCAGATGTCTGAATTTCCGTGCTGCTGCGGATGAACTTGGCGTCACCCAAGGGGCCGTCGCCCAACAGGTGCGTCAACTTGAGGCGCATTTAGGCGTGCCCTTGTTTGAACGGCTTCCAAAGGGCTTGGCCTTCACGCCAGCGGGACGGGGTTATCACGTCTTTGTCGCCGCCGCTTTCGAGGCGCTGCGCAATGCAACGGAGCAACTCAAGCCGGAGCCCGGCAAAGTTCTGGTCAGCGTCACACCGACATTCGCCGCAAAATGGCTGATCCCCAACCTACCGGACTTTTCGGCCAGGCATCCGGATATCGACCTGCGCATTCTGGCCACCGAAAAGGTTTCAAGCTTTCACAGCGACGGAATTGATCTTGCCGTGCGGCAGGGAAAACCACCTTTCGGAGCGTCCCTTGATGCGCGCCTCCTGTTTCGTCAGGAGATTATCGCCGTGGCCGCGCCAAGTCTGGTGGACGGGTATGACCTGCCTCTTGATGCCAAGGCGTTGTCCGCCATCCCCAAACTTCACGACAGTCACAATCTCTGGCCCGAGTTTCTCAAACTGCACAACATCGAAGATGAGGGCGGACATGGGCTACGCCTCAGCCAAACATCCCTGTCCGTGGATGCAGCCCTGTTTGGTCAGGGAGCGGCTCTGGCAAGCCGCTTTCTTGTGGAGGCCGACATTGCCGCCCAACGATTGATACAGATCACGCCCAAGGCGCTCTCAGGAAAGCAGGATTTCTACCTGCTTTCCACACGCAAGACCAAACAAAACCCGGCTATTGAGGTCGTTATCTCGTGGTTTCTGGAACGAGCAGCAACACCATCCTCGCCTGAATAAAGCACACCAAGGAGGTTCTGTCAGGCTCGCCACCCTGCCCTAAAAACCTATACTGAACTGTTGCCAGTTGAGTATAACGGCGAGAAAAATGAAAACTCCAATTCCCGCGAAAGCAATACCGGAATAGCAGTTTCGCATCGCCGTTAGTGTTGCGCCTGTCAGCATCTCCGCACTACTGCGATTTTCGCATCATTATTGCCTCACTGAGGGCTTTGGCCAATGCGCGGACGCGGCGGGGTTGCGCCCTGCCGGGCGGGAACATCATCTGCAGCGGGTTCGGCGGCGCAGCATAGTCCTCCAGCAACGCGACCAAGCGGCCCGCCGCAATATCGGGCGCGACATCCAGTTCGGATTTGAGGATGATCCCGTGCCCCTCAATCGCCCATTGCCGCACCAAGGCCCCATCGTTGACGGTCTTGTTCCCCCGCACCGTCACCGTTTGCGGTTTTGTGTCGGGGCCGAAGCGCCAGACATTATCTAAAGTCATCCCGAGCCGCATGATCAGGCAGTTGTGCTGGGTCAGGTCTTCGGGCGTTTGAGGTGCGCCGTGTTTCGCAAGATAAGCAGGTGCGGCACAGACGATGCGGCGGAAACGGCCAAGGCTGCGCGTGCGCAGGGTGCTATCCGTTATGACGCCATAACGTAGCGCCAGATCGACACCTTGCCCGACGATATCAACATAGCCATCGGAGAGGAGAAGCTCGACGGAGATTGCTGGATTTTCGGCGGTAAAATCCGCGACCACATCAGAAACAATCGAGCGACCAAGATCGATCGGCGCGCTGACGCGGATCGGGCCGGAGAGCGTTTCGGCCCCGTGCCGGATACGCGCTTCCAGTTCCTCGATCTCGCCCAGAACCACCTTTGCCCCGCTGAGCAGCGTGCGTCCCTCATCGGTCAGGCTAAGCGAACGCGTGGTGCGGTTGAACAACACAACACCGTAATGCGCTTCCAAGGCAGCCAGCCGCTCCGAGACCGTGGTGCGCGACAGGCCCGCCTCGCGCGCGGCCGCGACAAGCGACCCTTTCTCTGCAATGGTTAAGAACAAGCGGATATTGTCGATCAACATTATACGGTTTTTCCGAATTATTATTCCGATTGCGCCCTGTTTATTCGGTTTTAACGGCGACGTATATCCCCGTCATAACCGCAAACAAGGAACACCCCATGTCCACGCTCACAATCGTCGCCAACATTCACGCCAAAGCCGATAAAATCGATCTGGTCAAAGCCGAGCTGCTCAAACTGGTGCCGATCACCCGCGCCGAGGCGGGCTGCATCACCTATGACCTGCATCAGGACAACGAAGACCCTGCGCATTTCACTTTCTATGAAAACTGGGAAAGCCGCGAGATCTGGCAGGAGCACATGAACGCCCCCCACCTTGCCGCCTATTTGGCCGCAACCGAGGGTGCCGTTGACCAGTTCATTCTTGCCGAAATGACCAAAATCGACTGAGCCGCAGCGCTTGCCACCCCCTATTTACCACGGAGAACACAGATGAAAGCCATCGGATACACCACCAACGGCGCAATCGACCGCGCCGATGCCCTCATTGACCTCGAGATCGACAAGCCCTCCGCAACCGGTCATGACATTCTGGTCAAGGTTGCCGCTGTCTCGGTCAACCCCGTTGACGTTAAAGTCCGCCAGAGCCGCCCCGCCGAGGGGGATGCGCCTGTGATCCTTGGTTGGGACGCCGTTGGAGAGGTCGTGGAGACGGGCGAGAAGGTCACGCAATTCAAACCGGGTGACAAGGTCTGGTATGCGGGCGCGATCAACCGCTCCGGCACCAATGCCGAATATCACCTCGTGGATGCCCGCATTGTCGGACATGCGCCCAAATCTATTGAAACCTCTGCCGCAGCGGCACTACCGCTCACCACGCTAACAGCGCAAGAGATGATCTTTGACCGCCTGAAAGTCACTGATCCGGTTCCGGGTGCGGCCAAGGCCATCGTCATCATCGGCGGCGCGGGCGGGGTCGGCTCCATCGCAATCCAACTTCTGCGCGAACAGACCGACCTGACGATCATCGCCACAGCCTCACGTCCTGAAACCCAAGAGTGGGTCAAGGAGCTTGGTGCGCATCATGTGGTGGACCACTCCAAGCCACTGCCCGAACAAATCGCCGCTCTCGGCATTGGTGCCCCTGCCTTTGTCTTTTCGACCAACCACTCGGATAGCTACGTGACACAAATCGCGGAATTCATCGCACCTCAGGGCCGATTTGGCCTGATCGACGATCCGGAGAATTTTGACATCATGCCGTTCAAGGGCAAGGCTGTGTCGATCCACTGGGAGCTGATGTTCACCCGTTCCCTGTTCACCACCGAAGACATCGCGCGTCAGGGGGGCATCCTCGACACCGTGGCGGGTCTGATTGATGCAGGTAAAATCCGTTCAACCGCGACAGAGAGCTTCGGAACGATCAATGCCGAAAACCTCAAGCGCGCCCATGCGCTCATTGAGAGCGGTCGCGCCAAGGGTAAGATCGTTCTGGAAGGCTTCTGAAATGCAGCTGCGCAGGCTTGATCACGTCAATATCCAAACCGCCCAAGTCGAGGCGAAGGTGGCATGATATCGAGACCGTTCAAACCTGGCCCTGTCACGCTTTTCTTCTGCCACAAGTGGGGCTGCTCAAAATGACTTTTCGCATTTGCTTAAGTGTTTAGGCTTGGACAAATGCTCTGAAAAAATCTCAAGACGGGGAAGCAAGTGGCCGGACGCCCCAAAGGGCGTCCGGAACATCTTATTCAGCCGAGATGACATCAACCGCCACATCAGTTGTGGATTGGATGCCTGCTTTAGAGCGCTTCGTGTCGCTCCACGCCGCTTTTACAAGGGATACGCATTGTAGCACCATCACTATTGAGAACGGAAAGGCTCCGATAACCATCGCGGTCTGAATGGCTTTCAGGCCGCCACCCGGGCCACCTGCGATCAGCAAGGCTGCAACCACGGCCCCCAGAGCGATCCCCCAGAAATAGATATGTGGGCGGGCCTTTGGTCCTTCATCACCTGCCGCATTAATTGTGTTTACAATCAGCACGGCAGAGTCCGCTGTTGTCACCAGATAGGTCAGCAGAAGAACAACAACGAGCACGGACATAAACCATCCCCAATGATCTCCCAGCATATAAATGACCATGGCGAAAATCTTGTCACCGTCAGGCACCGAAAAGATCGCATCACCGGCATCCCCGTTCAAAGTCAGGTCAATCGCCGTGCCGCCTGCAAAACTGAACCAGATAAAGCACATAATCGACGGCATGATCATCGCACCAATCACGAATTCGCGGATCGAGCGGCCTTTGGAGATACGGGCCAGAAACAGCCCGACGAATGGCGCGAAGGCGACCCACCATGCCCAGTAGAATACAGACCATGCGCTCTGCCAATTCGCCAATTCGCTGGCAACCGAGCCCTCTACGCCGTCCGAACGGAACACTTGGAACAGCATTGTGGGCAAGTTGATAAGATATTCGAACGTTCCCATAAACAGCGCTTCGAGACCGAAAAACGTAGATCCGAAGAGCAGGAAGAAGCCCAAAAGAAAGAAGGACAGGATCAGGTTCAGATTGGACAAAAGTTTGATCCCTTTGCCAACTCCGGACAAAGCAGATGCGGTCGAGGCTGCCATAATAATGAAAATGGACACAAGAACACCGAACGTATTGGCCGCTCCGGTATCTGCATCTGTCAAACCACCGATGCCAATGCGAGTCATGCCCGCGACAAATTGTTCAACCCCGAACCCGAGAGCCTGAGCAACCCCGAGAATGGTCGCGACAACAGCAACAATATCAATCAGGTTGCCCAGCGTTCCGGAGAGCGCCTTGCCGAATATCGGAGTCAGTGAGCTACGAACGGTCAGCGGCAGTCCGCGGCGGTAACTGAAAAAGGCCATCGCCATACCGGTGAGGCAATAACACCCCCAAGCCTGAACGCCCCAGTGAAGATAGGACCACTTATACGCATTGATAACGTTGTCTTGCGTCGAGCCGGTGGCTGTTCCGGCGATGACATCAGGGTTGTTCTGAAAGTGATAGACCGGTTCCGCGACCGCCCAAGTCAACATGCCGACACCGATGGCAGCGCCGAACATCATGGCAAACCAAGAAAAGCGTGCAAATTCGGGTTCGTCGCCTTCCAAACCCAGCTTCAATTTTCCCGTTGCGGGGATGACCGCCAATATTGAGCAGGTCAAAACAAACAGAGCAACGATCCCGATATACCAATATGCCGTGTGGGACAGGATGAAGCTATTGATTGCATTCAGGATTCTGCCCGCTTGTTCCGGAAATACAATAGCCCAAATAACCAAGGCTGCGATGATAATCTTGGAAACGACTGCAACACTGATGCTGAATCCGGAATAAAAACCGTGGTCAGCCGTTGCGATAGGGAGTTCCATTAGGGGAGGTTTGGAAGACATATTTTCCTCGATGTTGGTTGTCAGTGTGCTTTTTATTTTTTGATAAACGGCAGGCATTCGCGTCATACGTGACACATTTGTGAGCCGTTTTTCGGAGCACTTCCTTTACGTTAACCGAATATTTTGGTTTGGTGGTTCACAACCTTTCGGCTCAAAGTTCCACAAAAAGGAAACCTCTTTTGGCAAAACAGGCGATCCTGAAATCCTTGGGAGACGTTGATATTCGGTTGCTGCGTGTATTTTCTGTCGTGGCTGCCTGCAACGGGATTGCGGCTTCCGAGATGGAACTGAACATCGGAAAGTCGACGATCTCGCGTCATATTTCGGATTTGGAAACTCGGCTGGGATTACGTTTATGCCTTCGGGGGCCATCCGGCTTTCAACTGACATCGGAAGGAGAACAGGTTCTCAAGCTGGCAACCCATTTGCTCACACAAATCGACGAGTTTCGCTCCGATGTCGACGCGATACAAAGCACTTTATCCGGCACGATCCGTTTTGGTGTCTACGATCAATCCTCAACAAATCCCCAAGCGCAAATCGATAAGGCAATAGAGAAATTCGATCAGATTGCACCGAATGTTTCGCTGGAAATTTCAATGGACACGCTGACTTCGCTTGAAGCCAATATCCTAAATGGCTCCATCGATCTGGCGATCATGCCGGCCTATCAAACATCACCAATGCTATCCTATACGGAATTGTATTGCGCAAATATGAATCTGTATTGCGGGAAAGGGCATCCGCTTTTCGGCCGTGACACCCACGGGCTTGACCCGAAAGCCACGCTGCCCGCATATAAATATGCAGGATATTCGTTTAACTCACCAAACATGCGCGTAAGCAACATGCTTGGGCTGGAACGTACGGCAAGCGTAAAGGACGAAGAATCTCTGGCGCTTCTGGTACAATCCGGACGGTATCTTGGTTTTTTGGGAGATCACCTGATTCCCTGTATCGGAGGCCACTCCCGATTCTGGCGCCTCTTTTCCAAAGAACTGTCCTACTCTGTGCAATTTGCTGCCGTGACACGAAGGAACCAGCGGCCAAATCGCAAAATCGAAGCATTCCTGAAGTGCCTCATTGAAACGCATCCTTCCCCTTCGACATTATTGACTTCGGCTTAAAGGATAGCAAAGCGCGACCAGAGACCCGCGCGGGTGTTCGCCAAGGCGGCTCATCAGGAGAGCATATTCGGGCCAATTCCCTTTTTCGCTGAAAAGTGCGATCGTTTTTCCGAGAAAACCATTGATGACCCTGATCGCAATCTGGGAACCGACATCATCCCGGAGGCAAGTGAGGCAAACGCGGAACTGACCACGAAGTAACCGTTGATCCCGCAAAAGATGGTCAATTCCTATCAACCTCATAACTTGAAAGAAAAAAGGGGAGCCAATATGGCCCCCCGAGGTTCGCTGATCAGGCTCACTATTTATACCGCCCGGTAGATTATTTGCCTGCGGCCCGATCCGCGTCGGGAGCGAACGCATCCGCTCCTGAAACTCTTTTCTGCACCTCTCTAGTGCAGCACACGACCCGCAGAACTGTTGACGGAGAACACCGCCTTACAGCCCGCCTCCCCTGCATCGCGGTAATCCTGAACCGAATAGGTCACCGAAAGCGACGGAACGCCGAGGACAGAGACCGCATGGGCGCGGTCATAGGCATCTGCCAACGCGCCCATCACATTGCGGTCGAATTCCGCCTCGAGCGTGTTGCCCTTCATGGTCACACGATCGGCGGCGCAAAGCTGGCCTGCGATGTCGAAAACAAGGTTCATGGTCGTGTCCTTCCCCTTACGAACAGCCCGAAGTGCTGCCGCAGGTGTTGCATTTCATACAGGTGCCGTTGCGCACCAGCGTGTAGTTGCCGCATTCGCCACAGGCCTCGCCCTCATAGCCCTGCATCTTGGCCTTATCGCGCGCGGTCATGGCGACAGTCCCTGAAGACAGCGCCGTTTGGTCCGACGACGCAGGCGCAGTCTTGGTTTCCGGCACCAAGGCATGCAGCGCCGCTTCCGGATCTACGGAGCCATTGAGCGCCACCCCGCCCGACTGCATCCCGCCTTGCAGCACCACAAGGTCTTGCGGCAGGCGTTTGCGCAGGTAGCCGGTCGAAGATATCTGCTTGAGCACTTCGATGGATTTGGCCGAGGCGCTTTCAGACGGGGCTTTGATGTTGGACACACCTTCGGCGGCCTCTTTGTCCAGATCGTCAAACGACGCGCCTTGCGGTTTGACATGGGCCAAGTCGGTGCGATCCAGATAGCTCACCGCCAACTCGCGGAAGATATAGTCGAGGATCGAGGTGGCGTTCTTGATCGAGTCATTGCCCTGCACCATGCCGGCCGGTTCGAACTTGGTGAAGGTGAAGGCATCGACAAATTCTTCGAGCGGCACACCGTATTGCAGCCCAACAGAGACGGCGATGGCGAAATTATTCATCATCGCGCGGAAACCGGCGCCCTCTTTGTGCATGTCGATGAAGATTTCACCGAGCTTGCCGTCCTCATATTCACCGGTGCGCAGATAGACCTTGTGCCCGCCGACGATGGATTTCTGGGTGTAGCCCTTCCGACGACTGGGCAGTTTTTCCCGCCCGCGCGCTACTTCCTTGATCACGACTTTCTCGACGATTTTCTCCGCCAGAACCTGTGCTTTTTCCTGCGCTGTGCCGGTGGCGAGAATTTCCTCGGCTTCGTCATCGTCTTCAATGAGCGCGGAGGCGAGCGGCTGGCTCAGTTTCGAGCCGTCGCGGTAGAGCGCATTGGCCTTGGTGCCCAGAGACCATGACAGCTCATAGGCTTTCAGACAGTCCTCGATGGTGGCGTCATTGGGCATGTTGATCGTCTTGGAGATCGCCCCCGAGATGAACGACTGTGCGGCGGCCATCATGGTGATATGGCTTTCAACCGACAGGTAACGCGTACCCTTGCGGCCACAGGCATTGGCGCAATCGAAGATGTGATAATGCTCTTCTTTCAGATGCGGCGCACCTTCCAGTGTCATGGTGCCACAGACATGGTCGTTGGCCGCTTCGATGTCCTGTTTCGTGAAACCGAGGCTGCGCAGCAGATCGAAAGTCGGATCGTTGAGCTTCTCCGTCGGAATCCCCAGCGTTCCGGTGCAGAATTCCTCGCCCAGCGTCCACTGGTTGAAGACAAAGCGGATGTCAAAGGCCGAGGGCAGCGCCGCTTCGATCTTTTCGATCTGCGCAGGGCCGAAACCGTGACCGATCAGTGCCGTGTGGTTGATCCCCGGCGCATTGCCAAGCGTGCCATGCCCCACGGCATAGGACACGATCTCTTCGATCTCTGCCGAGCCGTAGCCGAGTTTTTCGAGGGCGGCGGGCACGGACTGGTTGATGATTTTGAAATAGCCGCCACCGGCGAGCTTCTTGAATTTCACCAGAGCGAAATCCGGTTCGATCCCTGTGGTGTCGCAATCCATCACCAGACCGATGGTCCCCGTCGGCGCGATCACAGAGACCTGCGCATTGCGGTAGCCGTGTTTCTCACCCAGCGCCAGCGCTTCGTCCCATGCGGATTTGGCGAGTTCAACCAGATGCGCGTCGGGGCAGTTTTCGTGATCCAGAGCGACCGGCTTGACCTCAAGCCCCTCGTAACCTGTGGTCTTGCCATAGGCGGCGGTGCGGTGGTTGCGAATGACGCGCAACATGTGCTCGCGGTTCGCCTCAAAGCGTGAAAACGCCCCGAGCTCACCGGCAATCTCCGCCGAGGTCGTATAGGACACACCGGTCATGATCGCGGTCAAAGCGCCGGTCATCGCGCGGCCTTCGTCGCTGTCGTAACCCAGCCCCATGTTCATCAACAGCCCGCCGATATTGGCATAGCCAAGCCCCAGCGTGCGGAAGTCATAGCTGCGATGTGCGATCTCTTTCGACGGAAACTGCGCCATCATCACGGAAATTTCCAGCGTCAGCGTCCAGATGCGGGTCGCATGCATGTAGCTTTCCGCATCGAACACACCGTCATGCAGGAAGGTCAGCAGGTTCATCGAGGCAAGGTTACAAGCCGTGTCATCAAGGAACATATATTCCGAGCACGGGTTCGATCCACGGATCGCGCCATCTTCGGGACAGGTGTGCCATGCGTTGATGGTGTCGTGGAACTGGATGCCCGGATCGGCACAGGCCCATGCGGCGTGCCCCACCTGCTCCCAGAGATCACGCGCCCGTACCGTCTTGGCCACGCCGCCATCCGTGCGGCGCAAAAGTTCCCACTCGGCATCGTCTTTCACGGCCTTGAAGAAGGCATCTGTGACGCGCACGGAATTGTTGGAGTTCTGACCGGAGACCGAGGCATAGGCCTCAGAGTCCCAATCCGTGTCATAGGTCGGGAATTCGATGGAGGAATAGCCCTGCTTGGCGTAGTCCAGCACCCGTTTGACGTAGGTCTCGGGAATGGCGCAATGTTTCGCGCCCTTGATGGCCGCTTTCAGCGCAGGGTTTTTCTTCGGGTCAAAAGCATCGTCCTCGGCCCCGTCCCATGTGCCGATGGCGTCGAAAATCTCGTTCAACTGGCGTTCGTGCATCTTGGAGCCCGCGACGATGGAGGCCACCTTCTGCTCTTCGATCACCTTCCAGTTGATGAATTCTTCAATGTCGGGGTGATCCATATCGCAGATCACCATCTTTGCGGCGCGCCGCGTGGTGCCGCCGGATTTGATTGCTCCTGCCGCGCGGTCACCGATTTTCAGAAAGCCCATAAGGCCGGAAGATTTACCACCCCCGGAGAGGCTTTCATTGGCCGCCCGCAGGCTGGAGAAGTTGGTACCCGTGCCGGAGCCGTATTTGAACAGACGCGCTTCCCGCACCCAAAGATCCATGATCCCGCCATCGGAGACCAGATCATCGGCCACGGATTGGATGAAACAGGCGTGGGGCTGCGGGTGTTCATAGGCCGAGGACGACCGCGTCAACTCGCCGGTCTTGTAATCCACATAGTAATGCCCCTGCCCCGGTCCGTCGATGCCATAGGCCCAATGCAGGCCGGTGTTGAACCATTGCGGCGAGTTGGGCGCACCCATCTGCGCGGCAAGCATAAAACGCATTTCGTCGTAATAGGCTTTGGCATCCTCTTCAGAGGTAAAATAGCCACCTTTCCAGCCCCAATAGGTCCATGCACCGGCCAGACGGTCGAACACCTGTTTCGCGGAGATCTCGCCAACAAACCGTTCGTTTTCAGGAAGTTGCGCCAGTTTTTCTTCGTCGGGAACAGAGCGCCAAAGGAAGGACGGGACACCTTTTTCGCGGACTTTTTTCAGGGCGGCGGGGATGCCGGCCTTGCGGAAATATTTCTGGGCGATCACATCGGAGGCGACCTGTGACCACTTTGCGGGGATTTCGCAATCATCGAGCTTGAAAACCACCGTTCCGTCCGGATTTCGAATTTCCGAGGAGGTTCTGGTGAACTCCAGATCCGCATAAGCGTCCTGATCTGCTGCCGTGAATTTCCGCTCGATCTTCATTTTGCCCCAACCATCTCACTATCGCGCTTTTGACGCTCATTTATACCCGAGCCGGCCATCTACATCTTGTATGGCAGCAGCGAGGAAGGTCCCAGATTCCCACGGACAAAACCTTCCCGCTCCGAAGAACCAATGGCCTTCGGTCGCGTAACAGATTCGTCTGTGATCATCGGTAGATCTGCGGTGGCAAAACCCTGTTTTTATACGCTGCTTCCGGTGTTTTCCCGCTATTTCTGCGAAAACCGGAGCGAGCCCTGCGCGGTTAAGTCCCCCGAGACCCTTGTCCCTCGCCGCTCAAGAACCACTAAATGTAGTGTGCAACCCAACCGGCTCCCACAATGTGCAGCGGTCCTGCCTGTCGGTCAACGCAAAATTTACCCTTTTGTTTTGCAAAAATCATTTGACGAAAATTACCCACAGGCCACCCCGATTCGTCCCCTATGGCATTAACTCTTTTTCTTTTGTTTTCCATAGGTTTCAGAACGTGCGTTAAGATTATGAACAAGCCCATGTGGATAAGTGGGAGATTGTCGCAATCTGCGATTTTCTGCTCACGGTGCTGTGATTGCCCGGAAGATAAGCACACAACATATAGTGGCTCAACCCAGAGTGGACAAAGGCGGAAAATCCCGTATTACTGCGTAAAAACACCGCTACAAGGCTGTTTTTACGCAGCAAACCGCCCGGAAGAGCCACAAGAAGATGTGCTTCCCTGCCCGTGCAGAAAAGCGAATCATTTTTATGACACAGAGACCTAAAGCGGCGTGAACCCTCGTTGAGATTCGGAGAATCTCTGCCCCTCGCCCCTTCGCAACATGCGAGAGATCTCCCCATGTGAGCACTGTCGGATTGCTGTCGGATAAGCGTCGGACATCTGTCGGGCACACAGAGCACATCACAGACACCACAAACGCACCGCAACAATCACGCATGACATGACACGGTGACGATCTTGGCCGCGATCATTTGCACAGAGATGTGAGGAAAGTGGTCGGGGCGGCGAGATTCGAACTCACGACCCCCTGTACCCAAAACAGGTGCGCTACCAGACTGCGCCACGCCCCGACCGTGCGCCTCTCCTAACCTGAGAAAACGCGTTTGAAAAGAGCTTATTCACTTAAAACAGGGATCAGCCGCATCATTCCCGAACGCAGGATGGCGCAGCACATCGCCCGGACGGATATCGAGCGCCTCGGCCAGACCGCCGTTGATCTCCAAAACGGCGAAAACCGCATCCCCGCCGGGAATCGCAGTGCGATCCAGAGGCACGGCCTCTTCATGGACACGGGTTACAACCCCGCGCTGGTCCACGAAGATCATATCAAGCGGAATCAGCGTGTTCGCCATCCAGAAGGCCACCGGCTGCGGCTTTTCATAGACGAACAACATGCCATGCGAACGCGCCATCTCGGGGCGGTTCATCAGCCCCAAGGCGCGCTCCTCGGCATCATCGGCAATCTCGACAGAGAAGCGGACCACGTCTGCCTCTGCCGCATCCGGACTGGTCACAATGACCTCGTCGGCGCGGCAAAGGTTTTCGGCCAGAAGCGGTGCTGGCGAGAGGGCGATCCCTCCGGCAATCAGGCCCGCGCAGGCCCACGACAGCAGGCCCCGCAGATTAGTCATCAAACGCCTCGTCCTGCTCCGCTTCACGCAGAGCCACGTCCCAAGCGGTGACATGTGCCGCCATACGACCGCGACGCCCCTCGATCACCCGCAGGCCAACGGCCTCACCGGGCATCAAATCGGCCAGACCGGAGCGGCGCAGCACTTCGATATGGACAAAAACATCCTCGGGACGCCCGAAAACATTGGCAAAACCGAAGCCCTTGCCCTTGTCGAACCATTTTACCCGCGCAGGCTCCAGCGGCAGGCTCAGACTCTCCTCGTCCACCTCTTCGAGGTCTTCAAGCACCGGACCTGTTCCGGCCGCAGGAGGTGCGACTTCCAGCACCTCGATCGCCTGCACGCCGCGATCCGTGCTTTGCACCACAAGACGCACCTCGGCGGCATCCGCCACAGAACTTTGTCCGAAGTTACGCAGCACATTCGCATGCAACAAAATGTCCGGACCACCATCATCGGCGACCACGAACCCAAAACCGCGTGTCGGATCGAACCATTTTACATGACCCGATACGATGTTCCCCAAATCTGTGTCGTTCATTGTCTCTTTTACTCAATAAGGGCCAATCAAAACGACCGGCCCATCACAGGGGGCACCTGCCCCTCATCCCAGCGCGACCCTGTGACAATACGCCCGAAGGTTCAACCCTCTTCACCCTGTCTTTTTGTGCAAGAGACAGGTTTACCCTACGTCAAGCAAAGCTCAGGGGTTCAACCGGACAATTTCCCACGCATCCTGCGGCGTGGCGCGACTCCAGCGGAAACGATCATGCAGGCGGAACTCGCCATCGGCCCAGAATTCGATCTCCAGCGGCGTGATCCGGTAGCCGCCCCAGAACGGCGGGCGCTTCGGATTGGGGCCGTGTTTCATGCCCTCTTTGGCCACCGCTTCCATCAGCGCGGCCTTGCTTTCGAGCGGGCGTGATTGCTTGCTGGCCCATGCGCCGATCCGCGATCCCAGCGCGCGCGATTTGTAATAAGCGTCCGATGCCTCCGCAGTTTCGCGTGTCACCAAGCCGCGCACACGCACCTGCCGACGCAGGCTTTTCCAGTGCATCACGAAGGCAGCTTTTCCTGATTTTTCAATCTCTTGCCCCTTGGCGCTCTCGTAATTTGTGAAAAAGACGAAGGCGTCATCGGCGATCTCCTTGAGCAGCACCATGCGCACATTGGGCAGCCCGTCGCCATCCACCGTCGCAATCGCAATGGCGTTGGGGTCGTTGATTTCCTTGGCTTCGGCTTCTTTCAACCAACGCCGCGAAATCTCGAACGGGTCGTCTCCTTTGAAAATACCTTTGCGTGGCACCATGGCGGCTCTCCTTTTGATCTCTCTCTCGATAATCCGAACCTTGCGGCCCGACAAGGGCGCAGCACGGTGCCTTGATGCCGCACAGGCGGTTTGCGCCCTTCCGAGTGACCCCACGTCACGAATTTACCGGAGCCACACTTGATCGCTTTGCGCAAAACCCCTAAAGCACGTTTCAACACCAATAATAAGCGGATAATAGGACGCCATGAGCAAACTGATGGAAGGAAAGCGCGGGCTGATTATGGGCCTCGCGAATGACAAATCAATCGCATGGGGCATCGCCAAGGCGCTTTCCGAACACGGGGCAGAGCTGTGCTTCTCTTACCAGGGCGAGCAACTGAAGAAACGCGTGATCCCTCTGGCCGAGCGGCTGGGCTCCGATTTCGTCGTGGAATGCGATGTGTCCGAAGAGGCCTCCATCGATGCGCTCTTTGATGCGATCAAGGAAAAATGGGGCAAGATCGACTTTATCGTTCACGCCATCGGCTTTTCCGACAAGAACGAATTGCGCGGCCGCTATGTCGACACGACGCGCGCCAATTTCAATCTGACCATGGATATCTCGGTCTACTCCTTTACCGCCGTTGCACAGCGCGCGGCGAAGCTGATGACCGAGGGTGGCTCCATGCTCACCATGACCTATTATGGCGCCGAACGTGTCATGCCGCATTACAACGTGATGGGCGTGGCCAAGGCGTCTCTGGAAGCCTCCGTGCGCTATCTGGCCGAGGATCTGGGCAAGGACGGCATTCGCGTGAACGCCATTTCCGCCGGCCCGATCAAGACGCTGGCCGCCTCCGGCATCGGGGATTTCCGCTACATCATGAAGTGGAACGAATACAACTCGCCGTTGCGCCGCAATGTGACCATCGACGATGTGGGCGGCTCCGCGCTCTATCTGCTGTCCGATCTGGGCTCTGGCGTGTCGGGCGAGACGCACCATGTGGATGCGGGCTATCATGTCGTGGGGATGAAAGCCGTGGATGCCCCCGATATGTCAAAGGGCTGATCCGCCACAGATATACTGTTTCAAACGGGGGCTTCGGCTCCCGTTTTTGTCTGCACCTTCTGGGAGGAAAGACCGCATGACACCGACCGTTTTCCTGTCGATCCTGAGCATCCACCTCATCGCAGCCATGAGCCCCGGCCCCTCTTTCGTGGTCAGCGTGCGCACCGCCGCTTCCGAAGGGTTCCGCCCCGCTTTCGGTCTTGCTGTTGCCTTTGGGGCCGGTGCGGTCATCTGGGCCATCGCTGCCATGTCCGGCCTGTCGGTCCTGTTTGAAATTTTCCCGCGCACCTACATGATCTTCAAAATCGCAGGCGGGCTGTTCCTGATCTGGATCGGCCTCAAAACCCTGCGCCACGCGCGTGACCCGCTGCCGGACGCCACAACGCTGGCCAGCCCGCGCTCTCTGGCCAATGCGGTGCGACTCGGTCTCATGACCCAGCTGTCGAATCCGAAACCCGCCATCTTCTTCGGAGCCGTTTTTGCAGGGCTGATCCCTCCCGAAACCTCCCTTGGCGTTAAGGCATTGTTATTGTTTTTCGTCTTTTTTGACGAAACCCTGTGGTATGTGATTGTCGCCCGCGTGTTTTCACGGCAAAAAGCACGACAAGCCTATGGCCGAGCCAAGCTCTGGACCGACCGTGCCCTCGGCGGGATGATCGCCATATTCGGGCTTCGGATCGCCAGCACCTGACCGGCCCCGCCATTTTGATGAAAGGATGAAAGAGATGTCCGAGCGCCTGCCCCACGAAAAAGGCTTTCACATCAGTTGGGACCAGATTCACCGTGACAGCCGCGCGCTGGCATGGCGTCTGGACGGCAAAGGTCCCGATGACGGCGCATGGCGTGCCATCGTGGCCATCACGCGCGGCGGCATGGCGCCTGCAATGATCATCGCACGCGAGCTGGACATCCGCACGGTCGATACGATCTCCGTGAAATCCTATGACCACCAAAGCCAGTCCGAGGCCGTGGTGCTCAATTCCCCGAATGAGGACATGATGGGTGATGGCACCGGCGTGCTGATCATCGACGATCTGGTGGATAGCGGCAAAACGCTGGAACTCGTGCGCTCGCTCTACCCGAACGCCCATTTCGCCACGGTTTACGCCAAGCCCAAGGGCCGCCCGCAAGTGGACAGCTACATCACGGAAGTGTCTCAGGACACATGGATTTTCTTCCCGTGGGACATGGCGATGCAATATGTCAAACCCTACCGCGGGCGCGACTGACCCAAAGGCAGGGCATGGGGGCGGCCTATGCCCTTGACCGTCTGGACAAAATCCGGCGACGCACATAGCGTCAGCGGATGATCTGGTTTTCCCGCCTGCCCGCGCAATCGCGCGGCATCCTCTACATGCTGATCTCCGTCATCGTGTTCTCGTCGATGGACATGACCGCCAAGCTTTTGGGGGAACGCGTTGACCTGTCCCAAGTGCTCTGGGCGCGCTATGGCGGCCAGCTTATGCTGCTGGTTCTGGTCTTTGCACCGCGCCTGAGACGCGCCCTTGTGACCCGACACCCGTGGCTGCAACTGGCCCGCGGCTTGATGCAGCTTGGCGCGGCGGCCTGTTTCTTTGGCGCATTGCGCACGCAAGGTCTGGCGGAGACCACAGCCGTGGCCGATCTCGCCCCCGTGCTGATCACCTTGGGGGCTGCTCTCTTTCTGGGCGAAAAGGTCGGTCCACGCCGCATGGCGGGAATCGGCGCGGCGCTGATCGGGGCTTTGATCATCATCCGTCCCGGTGCCGCCGTCTTTTCTCCCACCGCGCTCTGGCCACTGGGCACCGCCCTCTGTCTGGCAGGCTATGCGCTGGCCACGCGCTATATCGGGCTGAAGGAAAGCCCGCTGACCGGATTGCTTTATTCCGGCCTGATCTGCACCGCGATCCTGAGCCTGATTGTGCCCTTCCGCTGGGTCGCGCCTGACGGGCTGGCAATCGGGCTTATGGCGGTGATCGGCTGTATCGGTTCGCTCGGACAGTTGATGATGATCCGCGCCTATGCTGTCGCAGAAGCCTCCGTCATCGCGCCGTTTTCCTATGTCGGACTTCTCGCCGCCTCCGGTTGGGGGCTTGTGGTCTTTGGCACCCTGCCCGACCGCTGGACCGTCCTCGGTGCTCTTGTGATCGTCGCGGCCGGGCTCTATGTCTGGCAAAGGGAACGCAAGAGTGGCACGGCGCAGCCCGTGCCCGAAGAAATGGGTCAGCCATGAACATCAAACGCGGTGAGATCGAAGGCACGCTGGGGCAATATCTTGGCAATCTTGCAACCCGGGGGCTTTTGTCTCTGGCGCTCGCCCTGCCCTATAAAATCCGTGTGCGGTTCATGGGCTGGTTCATGTCGCGCGTTTTTGCGCCTTTGGCGGGATATAGCAAAAGGGTGCGCGAGAACCTCCACCATGTGATGCCGGAGCTTCCCGAGGCGGAGGTCAAACGGCTGATGCGCGATGTGCCGAACAATGCGGGGCGCACGCTGATCGAGATTTATTCCGGCCCCGAATTCATCGCCAAGATGAAAGACATCCGGCTGGAAGGCCCCGGTGCCGAGATTTTGCGCGAGGCGCGTGACAACCGGCGTCCCGTGATCCTGCACACAGGGCATTTCGGCAATTATGACGCGCCGCGTGCGGCGCTCATCGCCCATGGCTATGATGTTGGCTCGCTTTACAACCCGATGAAGAACAAGTTCTTCAACGCGCATTATGTCAAAGCCATCGGCACCATTGGGCAACCGCTCTTTCCACGCGGGCGCAGAGGTTATGCAAAGCTGCTGAAACATCTGAAATCCGGCGGCATGATCGGCTTTCTCTCCGATGTCTATGTGCGCCACGGTGCGATCCTGAGTTTCTTTGGCAAACCGGTGCGCACCGCGCTTTCCGCCGCCGAGCTTGCGCTCAAATACGATGCGCTCTTGGTGCCGATTTATGGCGTGCGTCTTGAAGACGGGTTGAATTTCCGCGTTCAGGTTGAATCTCCCATTCCCCACAGCACACCGGAAGAGATGGCGCAGGCGCTCAATGACAGTCTGGAGGCCATCACCCGTCAGCATATGGAACAATGGTTCTGGATCCATCGCCGCTGGAAACCGGAGCGGCTGCCGAAAGATGCGGAAGATGTTCTCAACAAGGCGATGAGTGAGGACGCGTCAGAGTAACAGGTCCACAACAAGCCCCACAGTCACCGCGCCAATCGGCTCGCCCGAAGTCGGGTCTGTGATCGTAGCGGAGACCTGAGCCTGTGACACGCCGGTGGAGGGATCAAATTCGATCTCGCCAATTTCTATCCCGTCAGGCCCCTGCCCGAAAGATTTCAGGAACTTCGCCTCGTCCCCCTGCCAGTAATCCGAGGTTGCGGTTGCAGAGGCCACATTCAACCCGCGTGCATCCATAAGAAACAGTTCCGAAATCTCACCGCCCGCCATGGCGACCTTGCCCAAAAGCAGTTCCGCAGGGCGTCCTTTGAGAACCGTATCGAGCAGCGGTTGCTCCTCCTGTTGCAACTGTTCGCGCCATTGTTGATCAAGCTCGAGAATCTCCGCTTCGCTCAACTCGGCGGTGCGGGCATTTTGCTCCCGCAGGGCAACAAGCAAGACCGGTTCCTTGATGAAATCCGCCATCTCCGTTTCAAAATAGCTGCGCAGAGCCTCTTCGACCCGCGCTTTATCACCGCTTTCGGCGGCCATTGCGGGCAAGAGGCCGCCAATCCACAGAAGCAGCGCGGCGCATAGGGTCAACAGGCCCTTGAAAGACAGGCGCATGAACGCATGGTGCGTGCGGGACATCAGAGGAAAACACAGGGAATCTGGGCGCATATCGGTCTCCGTCATGGTCGCTTTGTGCGAATGCGGGACCGTTCTAGCAGCCAACCCTTTACGCAGGATTAAGAGCCTTCGGGCTTATTGCAAAGGATTTTAGTGATCTGTTTCCGCGCGCACAGCGGCCAGAATGGGACCGGGGCCTTGCGGACCGGCGGCCTGTAGAATGACCGCCGCGCGATCCGGCCCCTCAAGGTCCAGCGAAACCGCCAAGGGCGCCGCGCCGTTCCAGTCCGCCAGAGGGCGCCATTCGGTCACAATATTGGAATATTCCACATCACGGCCCGCATTTTCGCCACGGGTGATGACGACGCGCTCATGCGGATCAAAGCGCACGACCTGCAATCGCATCAGCGGCGGCAGCGCGCCGGTGGGCGTGGCAACGATGTGAAGCTGGTCGTTTTTGACCGAGACCGACAAGGACACAGGCGCGGCCGGTTTGCTCCGGTGGCGCATGATGAGATCGACCAGACGCATGGGCTTGGCCCCCACGAGGTGATCCGCGCCCTGCACAATCAGTTGCGGCGTGTAGATGGTGCGTTTGCCGACGGCATGGGCGTAGGCCTTTTGGCGCAAGGTGAATTCCGGCTTGGCGAAATTGTCGCGCCAGCCGATGTAATCCCAGTAATCCACATGGAGCGAGAGCGGCAAAACATCGTCGCGACCGGCCAGTTCCGTCATCATCTCATCCGCCGGAGGACAGGAGGAACAACCTTGAGAGGTGAAAAGCTCCACCACCACAAGCGGCGGATGGGGGTTGGCCATGCTGTCCTGTGCGGCAAGGGGCGCGGCCACAGGCAGGGACAGAGACGCAGCCAGAATCCCGCCTCTCAAAAGATGAGAAGGGAGGATATGAGAAAAGGCTGCCAGAATCTGTCGCATGAAGGCTCCGTTGGTTGCGCAACAGGTTTAAGACGAATGCGCCCGTGAGGCCAATCAAGGAATTGCGATAAGTCGTTACAGAGCTATGAGCGTCGCAGCTTGGCCACGGTGCGCCTTTGCGAGGGGCGCAAAATGGAAAGGGCGACACTATGTGCCGCCCCTTCGGGATCTCAATGCGCCCTGCGTCTTAGAAATGCGCGGATTTCGTGGTGCTCGGCACTTCGACGGGCGGTGCGAATTTGGTCAGGTCGATGCCTTTGACCGCAGATTTATACTCGTCGAGCGTCGGCGTGCGGCCCAAAATGGCGGAGAGCACCACCACAGGGGTCGAGGCCAGAAGGCTTTCGCCTTTCTTCTCGTCGCTGTCTTCCACAACGCGGCCCTGGAACAGGCGGGTCGAGGTGGCCAGAACGGTGTCGCCCTTTTCGGCCTTCTCCTGGTTGCCCATGCAGAGGTTACAGCCCGGACGTTCGAGATAGAGCGTGTTCTCGTATTCGGTGCGCGCCTGTGCTTTCGGGAAGAGATCGTCGAATTCGAAACCGGAGTATTTCTGGAGCACTTCCCAGTCGCCCTCTTCCTTCAACTCGTCGATGATGTTGTAGGTCGGAGCGGCCACCACGAGCGGGGCTTTGAATTCGACCTTGCCGTTCTCTTCTTCGAGGTTTTTCAACATCTGCGCGACGATTTTCATGTCGCCCTTGTGCACCATGCAGGAGCCGACAAAGCCCAGATCGACCTTTTTCTCGGCACCATAGTAGGAGACCGGACGAATGGTGTCATGGGTGTAGCGCTTGGACACATCGGCGTTGTTCACGTCGGGGTCAGCGATCATCGGTTCGACAATCTGGTCGAGGTCCACGACGACTTCCGCGAAATATTTCGCATTGTCATCGGGTTTGAGCGCCGGTTTCTCGCCGGATTTGATCTCGGCGATCCGCTTGTCCGCCTTGTCGATCAGCCCCTGAAGCGTCTTCGCCTCATTGTCCATGCCCTTGTCGATCATCACCTGAATACGGGATTTCGCCAGTTCCAGCGAGCCGATCAGCGTGTCGTCATTGGAGATACAGATCGAGGCTTTCGCCTTCATCTCTGCGGTCCAGTCGGTGAAGGTAAAGGCCTGATCGGCAAGCAGTGTGCCGATATGCACTTCGATCACGCGGCCCTGAAAGACGTTGTCGCCGCATTGCTTGAGCATCTGCGCCTGTGTGGCGTGAACCACGTCGCGGAAGTCCATGTAATCCTTCATCTCGCCTTTGAAGGTCACTTTGACAGACTCGGGGATTGGCATGGTCGCCTCGCCCGTGGCCAGTGCCAGCGCCACAGTACCGGAGTCGGCCCCGAAGGCCACGCCTTTGGACATGCGCGTGTGGCTGTCGCCGCCCACGATGATGTCCCAGTCGCTCACGGTGATGTCGTTGAGCACCTTGTGGATCACGTCCGTCATGGCAGGATAGACGTCTTTCGGATCACGCGCGGTGATCAGGCCGAATTTGTTCATGAAGGCCATGAGTTTGGGGATATTGGCTTGCGCCTTTTTGTCCCAGACCGAAGCGGTGTGACAGCCGGACTGATAGGCCCCGTCAACGGAGGGCGAAATCACGGTTGCGGCCATGGCTTCGAGCTCTTGCGAGGTCATGAGGCCGGTGGTGTCCTGAGAGCCGACGATGTTCACCTTGACGCGGACATCGGAACCGGCGAGCAGCGGCTCTTTCGCTAGCACGCCCACGGCGTTCTTGTTGAAGATTTTCTCAACGGCGGTCAGGCCCTGACCGGGGTTGGTGATCTCTTTCGACGGGGCAAAGACCAGCGGAATTTCGACGCCAAGAATATCGGCGGCCAGAGTCTGGAGCTTTTTGCCGAAGACCACGGCGTAAGAGCCGCCCGCCTTCATGAATTCCATTTTCTGCGGGGTGAAGGCAGAGGAGACATCCACAAGCTCGGTGCCGTCGGCATCATAGAGCTTTTTCTCTTTGGTGTTGATGGTCAGAACCTTGCCGGTTTCCACCGAATATTTCTGCTCCAGCACCGGATCGCCGTTCTCGTCGAGAACAGGGTTGCCATCGGCGTCGAGTTTTTTGACCCAGTTCTTGAGGTCAAGCCCGATCCCGCCGGTCACGCCCACGGTGGTCAGGAAGATCGGCGAAATGCCGTTGGTGCCGGCGACAACCGGTGCGAAGTTCACGAAGGGCACATAGGGGCTGGCCTGTTTGCCGGTCCACAGCGCCACGTTGTTGACGCCGGACATCCGCGAGGAACCCACGCCCATCGTGCCTTTTTCCGCGATCAGCATGACGCGCGCATCGGGGTGCTGTTTTTGCAGCGCCTGAATTTCCGCCTGAGCTTCCGGCGAGATCATGCATTTGCCGTGCAACTCGCGGTCGGAGCGCGAGTGCGCCTGATTGCCCGGGCTGAGAAGGTCGGTGGAGATGTCACCTTCAGCGGCAATATAGGTGACGACCTTGATTTCTTCTTCCACCTCGGGGAGCTTGGTGAAGAATTCGGCCTTGGCGTAGCTTTCCAGAAGCTCTTTGGCCACCGCGTTGCCGGCTTTGTAGGCGGCTTCGAGGCGTTCCATGTCGGCCTCATAGAGGAAGACCTGCGTTTTCAGAACCTCGGCGGCCTGTTTCGCCTTGGCCGCATCCTCACCGAGTGCGACATCGAGAAGCACACCGATGGACGGGCCGCCCTTCATGTGGGACAGCAGTTCAAAGGCAAAATCCGGTGTGATTTCCGGCACATCGACTTCGCCAAGAATGATCTTCTTGAGGAAGGCTGCCTTGACACCTGCGGCCGATGTGGTGCCCGGCAGGGTGTTGTAGATGAAGAAATTGAGGCAGTCCTTGCGATAGGGGCTGGCGCTGTCGGTGATGTTTTCGATCAGCTCTGCGACCAGTGCGCCATCGTCGATGGGCTTGGGGTGCAACCCTTCGGACTTGCGGGTTTCAATCTCGGTTAGGTAGTCGGTGTACAAGCTCATGACGTTCCCTGACGGTTGGTGACAGAAAGAGCGGGAGCCGGAGTGCAACCTCTTGCCTTTTCCGACTCCCGAATTATTTGTATGCAAAAGTATACCATGCCTCATCCGGTTGCAAGCGGCTGTGAGGGGTACGGGTTAAAATCTGGTTTAAAACCTTTCGCCTGAAAGCTCCACGCCAGTTTTACACAAAGGGGATGGTCCCTACCCGCGCCCTGCACCACAGGCTGTCTTCACAGTCCGGATGACGCAGTAAAGAAAAGGAGAGCCACACAGACACGAAACAAGTAAACCGGACGGGCAAGCCGAAAGGATCGCCCGCAAACCCCGCCCTCAGGACAAGCCATTCATTTGCGCAAGACATGCGGTGCATTCCCGCTCAACATGATTGAAAAATCCCGCAAAACGGCTACACCTGAAAGAGCGCCACGTAAACGGACTCACTCGGTCCGCAACGAAGTTTCACAGACCCGGAGGTCACCCATGACTGTTGTTGTTGGTCAAGACACCGCCAAAACCCGCCGAAAACTCGACGTGAATGGCAAGACATTTGCTTATTATTCCATCCCCGCTGCCCAAGAGGCCGGGTTCGGAGATTTCACGAAACTCCCCGCCGCGCTCAAGGTAGTGCTGGAAAACATCCTGCGCTTTGAAGATGGCGGATTTTCCGTGTCCACCGATGACATCAAGGCCTTTGGCGAATGGGCAAAGAACGGCGGCAAGAACCCGCGCGAGATTGCCTACCGCCCTGCCCGCGTGCTCATGCAGGATTTCACCGGCGTGCCCGCCGTGGTTGATCTGGCCGCCATGCGTGACGGGATCAAGGCGCTCGGCGGGAATGCGGAAAAGATCAACCCCTTGGTGCCTGTCGATCTGGTGATCGACCACTCGGTGATGATCGACGAATTCGGCAACCCGCGTGCGTTCCAGATGAACGTGGACCGCGAATACGAACGCAATATGGAACGCTACCAGTTCCTCAAATGGGGCCAGACCGCCTTTGAAAACTTCCGCGTTGTGCCGCCGGGAACGGGGATCTGTCACCAGGTGAACCTCGAATACCTGTCCCAGACGGTCTGGACAGACAAAGACCCTGACGGGGTCGAAGTGGCCTATCCCGATACGCTCGTAGGCACCGACAGCCACACCACCATGGTGAACGGCGCGGCTGTGCTCGGATGGGGTGTTGGCGGGATCGAGGCCGAGGCCGCCATGCTCGGCCAGCCGATCTCCATGCTGATCCCCGAAGTGGTCGGTTTCAAACTCACCGGCGAAATGGTCGAAGGCACCACCGGCACCGATCTCGTGCTCAAAGTGGTGGAAATGCTGCGCGAACACGGGGTTGTCGGCAAATTCGTGGAATTCTACGGCGACGGTCTCGACAACCTGCCGCTCTCGCAACGGGCCACCATTGCCAACATGGCACCGGAATACGGCGCGACCTGTGGCTTCTTCCCGATTGATCAGGAAACCCTGCGCTATCTCGAACAGACCGGCCGCGAAAAGGACCGCATCGCTCTGGTCGAGGCTTACGCGAAAGAGAACGGGTTGTGGCGCGGGGCGGATTACGCACCGATCTACTCCTCGACCCTGCATCTCGACATGGGCTCCATCGTGCCGGCAATCTCCGGTCCGAAACGCCCGCAGGATTACGTGGCCCTGACACAAGCCTCCTCGGCTTTTGAAAAAGTCGTCGCCGAATACCGTGGCATCGACGTCTCCGCCGCCGCCAAAGACATGGTCGAAGAAGGCCCCGCCGCGACCAAATCCGTCGACATCAACAAATCCCAGCCGGTCAAAGGACAGGATTACGAGCTGCATGACGGCTCGGTCGTGATCGCCTCGATCACCTCGTGCACCAACACCTCGAACCCCTATGTGATGATCGGCGCAGGTCTCGTGGCCCGCAAGGCCCGCGCGCTTGGCCTGAACCGCAAGCCTTGGGTAAAAACCTCGCTGGCCCCCGGTTCGCAGGTGGTGACGGAATATCTGGAGGCCGCCGGTCTGCAAGAAGACCTCGACGCCATCGGCTTCAACCTCGTGGGCTATGGCTGCACCACCTGTATCGGCAACTCCGGCCCCATCGCGCCGGAACTGTCGGAGGCCATCGCAGAGGGCGACCTGATCGCCACCGCCGTGCTTTCGGGCAACCGCAACTTCGAGGGCCGGATTTCGCCGGATGTGCGCGCCAACTACCTCGCCTCCCCGCCGCTGGTGGTGGCCTATGCCATCGCGGGCGACATGAATATCGACCTCACCACCGAGCCTCTTGGTCAGGACAAAGACGGCAAGGATGTCTATCTGAAAGACATCTGGCCGACCAATGCGGAGATTGCGGAACTGGTCGAAAAGACTGTGACGCGCGAAGCCTTCCTGAAAAAATACGCCGATGTGTTCAAAGGCGACGAGAAATGGCAGGCGGTCGAAGTCTCCGACAGCGACACTTACGACTGGCCGCCGGAATCGACCTACATCCAGAACCCGCCCTATTTCCAAGGCATGGGGGCAGAGAAAGGCACAATCCAGAACGTCATCGACGCAAAGCCGTTGCTTATCCTCGGGGACATGGTCACCACCGACCACATCTCTCCGGCCGGTTCGTTCAAGGAATCGACCCCTGCGGGCAAATACCTCACCGAGCGCGGCGTGCCGGTGCGCGAGTTCAACTCCTACGGCTCGCGTCGCGGCAACCACGAGATCATGATGCGCGGCACGTTCGCCAATATCCGCATCAAGAACGAGATGCTCGACGGGGTTGAAGGCGGCTACACCAAAGGCCCCGACGGGGCGCAAACCTCGGTGTTTGATGCGTCAATGGCCTATCAGGAACAGGGCACACCGCTCGTCGTCTTTGGTGGCGAACAGTATGGCGCGGGCTCCTCGCGTGACTGGGCGGCCAAAGGCACGGCGCTTCTGGGCGTCAAGGCCGTGATTGCGGAGAGCTTCGAGCGGATCCACCGTTCGAACCTTGTCGGCATGGGCGTGGTCCCGTTCGAATTCACAGGCGGCGACACGCGCAAAACGCTCGGCCTGACCGGCGACGAAACCGTGACGATCAAAGGGCTGGACAGTGTGAAACCGCTGGAAACGCTCGATTGCGACATCACCTATGCCGATGGCATGACAAAGACCATCAAGGTGAAATGCCGGATCGATACCGCCCCCGAGATCGAATATGTCGAAAACGGCGGCGTGCTGCACTATGTGCTGCGCAATCTGGCCAAAGCGTAAACCCTACGCCTCAGTCTTTCGGAAAGCCCCGCTTATGCGGGGCTTTTTGAGTATTTGAACCATCAGAAAGACCGGTTGGGCGCGCGGGCAAAACCTCTCGGTCAGGAAGCGCGGCCCTTTATTCAGGCCGTTTGACGGCTATAGCGGGTGACGCTCACATAATCCTTGCGCGGCCCTGTCACGCGCCATGTCGCAGACCAGTCGGGCCAGTTTGAAAACGTGTAGCGCACGCTATAGGCATCCGGAGCGCAGGCGTGATCGGCATGCGGCGCGGGGGCGTTCGGATCGAAGGCATGAAAGAACCGCCCGTCCTCGAAGAACACCGCGATCCCTTCGGCATCGGCCCGCCAGAGATAGCGCCGCTCCGCCTCGAAACTTTGCGCCGCCTCCGGCATATGCAGCACCCCGCGCTCGTCCTGTCGCAGCGCACCGGTTTCGTCCATGATGAAACGGCAGGTTCCGGTCAGCGTGGCGCGCTGGCCCGTGCGCCGGTCGTCGATCTCGCGTGCCATCGACCACAGGCCGGTGAAATTCTCCAGTCGGATCATCATTGCCCTGCGTCCCATATGTGTCATGTCTCGCCGTTTCATATGCCGCGTCCCGCGTGGATAGCAATGCGCGAAGCCGCACATCCGCACTGTTTTTGGCCCGAATACGCCCGTAGACTTGCGCGTTCGGCCCCTTCCCCGTAAGACAGCCGCGACCTGTTAATCGAAAGGCCTGCCGATGATCCCCCGTTATGCCCGCAAAGAGATGACCGACATCTGGGAACCCGCCACGAAATTCAAAATCTGGTACGAGATCGAGGCTCATGCCTGCGACGCTCAAGCCAAACTCGGCGTGATCCCGCAGGAAAATGCCGATGCCGTGTGGAAAGCCAAGGATGTCGAATTCGACGTGGATCGCATCGACGAAATCGAAGCCGTGACCAAACATGACGTCATTGCCTTTCTCACGCATCTGGCGGAGCATGTCGGCTCAGAAGAAGCCCGTTTCGTGCATCAGGGCATGACCTCGTCGGATGTGCTCGACACCTGCCTCAATGTGCAGCTGGTTCGTGCCGCAGACATCCTTCTGGCCGATCTCGACAAGGTGCTCGCCGCGCTCAAGACTCGCGCGATGGAGCATAAAATGACCGTGCGCGTGGGCCGTTCCCACGGCATTCACGCCGAGCCCACCACTATGGGCCTTACCTTCGCGCGGTTCTACGCCGAGATGGACCGCAACAAGGCGCGCCTGAAAGCCGCCCGCGAAGAAGTTGCCACCGGCGCGATTTCCGGCGCGGTCGGGACCTTTGCCAATATCGATCCCGCGGTCGAGGAACATGTCTGCGCCCAGATGGGTCTCAAACCCGAACCGATTTCGACGCAGGTCATCCCGCGAGACCGTCATGCGATGTTCTTTGCGACGCTCGGTGTGATCGCCTCCTCGATCGAGAATGTCGCCATCGAGATCCGCCACATGCAGCGCACCGAAGTGCTTGAAGGCGCGGAGTTTTTCTCCATGGGTCAAAAAGGCTCCTCGGCCATGCCGCACAAGAAAAACCCTGTGCTGACCGAAAACCTGACCGGTCTGGCCCGCCTCGTGCGCATGACCGTGGTGCCCGCGATGGAAAACGTCGCACTTTGGCACGAGCGTGATATTTCGCACTCCTCCGTCGAACGCGGCATCGGGCCTGATGCCACGGTGACACTTGATTTCGCGCTCAACCGTCTGGCGGGCGTCGTCGAGAAAATGTTGATCTTCCCCGACAACATGCTCGACAATATGAACAAGTTCCCCGGCCTCGTCATGAGCCAGCGCGTGCTTCTGGCCCTGACCCAAGCCGGCGTGTCACGCGAAGACGCCTACGCCATGGTGCAGCGCAACGCCTTGAAAGTCTGGGAAGATCGCGTCGATTTCCGCGAACAGCTTCTCGCCGATGAGGACGTGGTCAAGGCCCTCGGCAAGGACGCGATCAACGAAAAATTCGACATGGAATACCACACGAAACATGTCGACACGATCTTCAAACGGGTCTTCGGCGAATAACAAAGCGCCAAAACCTTAAGAAATCATTAGGACCGAAACAGAATCTCCCGAAAGCGCGCGTCGTTTTCGGGAGATTTTTATATAAATGCGCAGAATTTTTTGCAAAATCTCCGCCGCTGGTCACCTTACGTTAAGGCTCCTGCGTCATGCTCCTCCCGAATAGAGTCACTCAAACGGTTAAGAGGCACGCGTGGACGGACTGCCGCAGATTTCGGATGACATGGGGGCGCTCCCCGACCTTGGACAAATGGGAACCGCCGGGGATATGGGGGGCTTTGACATGCCGCCCCCGGTCTCGCGTATGCCTGCGAAACTCCCGAAAAAGACCAAGGCCGCGATCATCGTGAAGCTCATGGCCGCGCAGGATGTGAAACTGCCGCTGGCCACATTTCCGGAGGAGATGCAGGTTGAACTGGCCCATCAGCTCACCGATCTGCGCTATATAGATAAGGACACGCTGACCGCCGTTGTCGAGGAGTTTCTCGAAGAACTGGACTCCATCGGCCTCAGTTTCCCCGGCGGGTTGGAGGGCGCGCTCAGTGTTCTGGAGGGCACGATTTCCGGCACAACGGCCTCCAAACTGCGCACAAATGCAGGGTTTTCCCTTCTGGGCGATCCGTGGCAGCGGATTGCGGAAGTCGATATTTCCCGTCTTTTGCCGGTTTTACAGGAAGAAAGCGTCGAAGTCGGCGCCATTATGCTCTCCAAACTCCAAGTGTCCAAAGCTGCACAACTCATGTCCATGCTGCCCGGCGAACGCGCCCGTCGCGTTGCCTATGCGGTGTCGCTCACCTCTTCGGTGACGCCCGAGGTGGTGCAGCGCATCGGGCTTTCTCTGGCCGCGCAGCTGGACGCGCAACCGAGTCAGGCTTTCTCTGACGAACCGCCGGAGCGCGTTGGTGCGATTCTCAATTTTTCCTCGTCGCGCACCCGCGAGGGCGTGCTCGAGGGGCTGGAAGAAACCGACAAGAGCTTTGCCGAAGAAGTGCGCCGAAATATCTTCACCTATGCCAATATCGCCAGCCGGATTGATCCGCGCGACGTGCCCAAACTGGTGCGCAGCATTCCGCAAGACCAATTGATCGCCGCATTGGCGGGGGCCAAGGGAGAGGCTGCTCAATCGACAGAGTTCATCCTCTCCAACATCTCCAAACGTATGGCCGAAGGATTGCGAGAAGAGATGGAGATGATCGGACAAGTCACGGACAGCGATGCCGAAGAGGCCATGAACGCCGTGGTCTCCACGATCCGCGACCTGGAAGCGACCGGCGAGATTTTTCTTGTCTCCGGTGATGGTTAGGAGATGGTTAAACGGTCCGCGTCCATACACAGTCGACGCGTGTCATGCGACGGAGGGCACGGATTGAGAACGCCACAAAATATCTTTCACATTCTCGATGGCCTGCTCGGCCAACGCCAAACCGCTTTCCCGATCAAAGGCCCGCATCGCCGCGTCAATCGCCCCGCAAGCCGATCGCACAAGATAGCCCGCCTGACGCGGCTCCATCTCATAAGAGGCGTCACGGATTTGTTCCGTCATCTCCTCTTCGCGCAGCATATCGCCCTCCCGCGCCGCGGTGAGTGCCGTTCGCAGCGCCTCGATCAGCGCGTCATATCCTGCTGGACCAGAAAACCCGTAAACCATAAGCCACCTCATAATATCCTGTTGATGCACCGAAGTGCAGATACTGCCGTTTTTCATTGTTTCACGCCCCGCGCCGGTGCGGCCCGAACCAAAGTCCGAAAGCCCCGAAACAGCGACGCCGTTCAAAGGCAAATGGGAGCGTTTCTTTCCAATGTCACCCAAGACTGCGCTTTAAGAGGTAAACAAAGCTTGAAGACCCTATGCAAAAATGCCCAACCCTTGCGAATGTCTTTTTTTTCAGCGCGTTGCATGAGAATTAATCTGAATATTAGCGACACCCCTGCCGAGCAATTCCGCCCCTTTCAGGCAATTGCATCTGCCGCGGCCACCCCCTACTCTCCTGACAAATCTGTTTGATCAAGGTGACTATATGCTGACTCCTCTTGCCCCCCCCATGAACCGCACCTTTGCTTCGCCCATCGTGGCGTCGCGAAAATGGCTTGAGGGCGTGACCTTTCCGCCGGACCGTCCGCTGATCAACGTCAGTCAGGCCGCACCGATGGAGGCTCCGCCTCTGGCGCTGCGCAAAGAAATCGCACGGATCGCACTGGAGGATCCGAGCGCGCATCTCTACGGGCCGGTGCTGGGCATGCCGGAACTGCGCGCACAACTCGCCAAGGATTGGTCCGCCGCCTATCACGCGGATATCTCACCGGAGCAGGTCGCCATCACCTCGGGCTGCAATCAGGCCTTCAGTTCGGTCATGAGCACCATTGCCGCAAGCGGCGACGAGGTCATCCTCGTCACGCCATGGTATTTCAACCATAAAATGTGGTGCGATATGAATGGCGTGCATGCCGTGCCTCTGAAGACGAAGGACGATCTTCTCCCCGATCTGGAAGAGGCCGCCCGCCTGATTTCGCCGCGCACCCGAGCCATCGTGCTGATTACGCCGAACAACCCCGGCGGCGTCGAATACCCGCCAGAGCTTTTGACGAAATTCTATGCGCTGGCGCGTGACCGCGGCCTCATGTTGGTGCTCGACGAAACCTATCGCGATTTTGACAGCCGAACGGAGGTGCCGCACTACCTGTTCCGCCAGCCGGACTGGCAGAACACGCTCATCCATCTCTATTCTTTCTCCAAGGCCTTCCGCCTCACCGGCCACCGCGTCGGCGCCATGATCGCCTCGCCCGAGCGGCTCGAACAGGTGGAGAAATATCTCGACACAGTCGCGATTTGCCCCAACCAGATCGGCCAGCGCGCCGCGCTTTGGGGGCTGCAAAACCTTGGCGAATGGGTCGCAGGAGAGCGCACCGAAATCCTCGCGCGGCGGCAAGCCATCATCGACGGCTTCCCTGTGCTCGCACAAAAGGGCTGGCGGCTCTTGGGCTGCGGTGCGTTTTTCGCCTATGTCAGCCATCCGTTCGACATGCCGTCCTCAGAACTGGCCCCGTGGCTCGTGCGCGAGGCGGGGGTGCTCCTATTGCCCGGCACGGATTTCATGCCCAAAGGTGACAAACGGGCCGAACAGCAACTTCGGATCGCTTTTGCCAATATCGATCAGGCCGGTATCACGGAGCTTTTCACAAGATTGGCCAAAATCGCCCCCTGATCCACCTTGCCCTCCGTTTCGCTTGCTTCTACACACTTTGCCAACCTTGAAGGGAGAACAAGAATATGGCGAGCGGCAAAGGCTCTGGCACAAAGATGGTGGTTTGGGGCATTTTGGGCCTCCTGATCCTCGGTCTTGGCGGGTTTGGCACAGCAAATTTCGGCGGCGGGGTCACCCGCGTCGCCGCAGTGGGCGACGAGGAAATCTCGGTCAACGATTATGCCAATGCGTTGCAAAGCCAGATCAGCGCAATCGAGGCCCAGACAGGTCAGGCCTTCTCCGTCGCACAGGCAGAGAATTTCGGCCTGTCGCAACAGGTTCTGGACCAGCTTCTGTCTCAGGCCGCCCTTGATGCGGAAACCGCCCGCGTTGGCCTGTCTGTCGGTGACGACGCTGTGCGCCGCGAGCTTCTGGCCATTGATGCGTTCAAAGGCGTGGACGGCAAATTCGACACGGCCGCCTATAAAGACCTGTTGGCGCGCAACAACATGACCGACAAGGGTTTCGAATCCGATCTGCGCAAAGATGCCGCGCGGGCGATCCTGACCGGCGCTCTGGCCACCGGAATCACCATGCCACCCTCCTACGGACAGGTGGTTGTGGACTGGCTGGGCGAGCGGCGCACGATCTCCGTTGCCACGCTGGATGCGGATGCGCTGGAAACCGGTGTGCCGATTGCGTCCGAAGCCGACATCCAAAGCTGGTATGACGCCCATCCGGAGGCTTACACCGCCCCCGAAGCCCGTCGGATCACCTATGCGTGGCTGACCCCTGCGATGATCATGGATCAGGTCGATATTGACGAGGAGACCCTGCGCAAACTCTATCAAGAGAATATCGACAGCTATGTGCAGCCCGAACGCCGTCTGGTGGAGCGTCTGGTCTTCAACAGCGAAGAAGAGGCCCAAGCCGCCGCAGATCGCATTGCCTCCGGCGAGACCACGTTTGACGAAGAGGTTGCCGCGCGCGGTCTCGACCTGATTGACGCCGATATGGGCGATGTCTCGCAAGACGACCTCTCGACAGAGGCCGGAGCTGCGGTCTTTGCGCTCAAAGGCACGGGCGAAGTCGGGCCGGTGATGTCCGATCTCGGCCCCGCGCTTTACCGCGTGAACGGCACTTTGGCTGGCTCCGAGGTCAGCTTTGAGGAGGCCCGCAACGAATTGGCCGCCGTCATGAGCACCGATGCCGCAGCCCGTCTGATTTCCGGTCTGCTCGAAGAATTCGACAACGATCTGGCGGAGGGCTACACGCTCGAAGAACTCGCAGACGAGACCGAGATGGAGCTTGGCACGCTGGACTGGACCACCGAGAGCGAAGGTGGGATTGCCGCCTACACCGCCTTCAAAGAGGCCGCGGCTCAGGTCACGCTCGACGACTATCCGGAGATCATTGAACTGTCGGATGGCGGCGTCTTCGCCCTGCGTCTCGACGCTATCGTGCCTACCACGGTCAAGCCGCTCGACGAGGTCCGCGAACAGGTCGCCGCCGATTGGGAGGCCGATGCGCTGCAACAACGTCTCACCGAACGCGCCGAGGCTTTGGAAACCGAAGTGGCATCAGGGGCCTCGATCACCGATCTGGGTCTGCCCTCCGAGACATTCGAGGCGATCACCCGTCAGGATTTCCTCTCCAACATGCCCGACGGCTTCATGGATGCGGTCTTTGCACCGGGTCTGACCGAAGGCGGCACCACATTGATCTCCGGCGAGGGCCGCGTTGTCATCGCCAAGATCGACAGTGTCGAAGATCCCGAGCCTTCGGACGAAAATGCCGCCATCGCCCAAAGCTACATCACCTCCGCCGCGCAAGGGGCGGCCACGGATGTGATCGACGCGTTCTCCGCCGCCTTGCGGGCCCGCGAAGGGGTGACAATCAACCAGACGGCCCTGACCGCTGTTCACAGCCAGATGCAATAAGAGTTCCCCATGGCCACGCTCATCCCCAGCTTTTCCGAGTTTGAAACAGGCTTTTCCGAAGGCAAGAACCAGTTGGTTTACGCCAAAGTGGCCGCCGATCTCGACACGCCCGTGTCGATCATGCTCAAACTCGCCGGCGCACGCACCGACAGTTTCATCCTTGAATCCGTCACCGGCGGCGAGGTGCGCGGGCGCTATTCGATCATCGGGATGAAACCCGACCTGATCTGGAAATGCGACGGGACAACAGCTTCGGTCAACCGCAACGCCCGCTTCGATGCGGACAGCTATGTGGTCGATGACAAGGATCCGCTCACCTCGATCCGTGCGCTGATCGCAGAGAGCCGCGTGGATATTCCCGACACATTGCCCGGCGCGGCTGCGGGACTGTTCGGCTATCTGGGCTATGACATGATCCGGCTGGTGGAGCATCTGCCCAATGTGAACCCCGACCCGATCGGCTTGCCTGATGCGGTGCTGATGCGCCCCTCCGTGATTGCGATCCTTGACGGCGTCAAAGGCGATGTGATCCTTGTGTCGCCCGCGTGGGTCGAAAGCGGCCTGTCGGCCAAAGCCGCCTATGCGCAGGCCGCAGAGCGCGTCATGGATGCCCTGCGCGATCTGGAACGCGCGCCATCCGAGGCCAGTCACGAGATGGGCGAGAGCTTCCAAGCTCCCGCGCCTGTGTCGAATTTCACCCATGAGGGCTACAAAGACGCCGTCATGAAGGCGAAGGAATATATCAAGGCAGGCGACATCTTTCAGGTTGTGCCCGCGCAGCGCTGGACGCAGGACTTCCCTCTGCCGCCCTTCTCCCTCTACCGCAGCCTGCGCCGCACGAACCCCTCGCCCTTCATGTTCTTCTTCAACTTCGGCGGCTTCCAGATCATTGGCGCCTCACCGGAAATCCTTGTGCGGGTCTTCGACAACGAGGTGACCATCCGCCCCATCGCAGGCACCCGCAAACGCGGCGCAACGCCCGCGGAGGACAAGGCGCTCGAAGAAGACCTGCTGTCCGATGAAAAGGAACTGGCCGAACATCTGATGCTGCTCGATCTGGGTCGCAACGACACGGGCAAGGTCTCGAAAATCGGCACGGTCCGCCCGACCGAAGAGTTTATCATCGAGCGCTATTCCCACGTCATGCACATTGTCTCCAACGTAGTGGGCGAATTGCGCGAGGATGAAGATGCGCTCTCCGCCCTGCTCGCCGGTCTGCCCGCTGGCACGGTCTCCGGCGCTCCGAAGGTGCGCGCGATGGAGATCATTGACGAGCTGGAGCCGGAAAAACGCGGCGTCTATGGCGGCGGGGTCGGCTATTTCTCCGCAGGCGGCGACATGGATATGTGCATCGCCCTGCGCACCGCCGTGCTGAAAAACGAGAAACTCTATATTCAGGCTGGCGGCGGCGTGGTCTATGACAGCGACCCCGAGGGCGAGTATCAGGAAACCGTCAACAAATCCAACGCGCTGCGCAAAGCCGCCGAGGATGCGGGCCTGTTCACCCGCTCAGGCAACCGCTAACCCTACTCCGTCTTTTCCGGAGGCACGGTCGGCCTTGGCCGCACAGGCTTTCCTTTGTGCCCCAAATACTCACAGGCGGCGCGCTCAACACCGCGCGCCACGGGGTCTCCGGCGCGCCTTCGCCGCCAACTGGTCAACCGGCCATGATCACAGCGGCAGCATCGTGGTCGATTTGATTTCTTCCATCGAGAGAAGTGCCGTGACGTTGTAGATCGCCACCTCTTTGATCAACGCCTGATAGAAGTCGTCATAGGCCTTCGCATTGCGCACGCGCACCTTGAGGATATAGTCGATCTCCCCCGCCAGACGATGCGCTTCCAGCACTTCGGGGCGACGTTTGAGCACTTGCAGGAACTTCTCCTGCCAGTTCGCCTCATGGGCATTGGTGCGCACCAGAACAAAGAAACAGGCCTCCAGCCCGAGGCTTTCCGGATCAAGAATGACCGTCTGCTGACCAATGACCCCCGCCTCGCGCATTTTGCGGATACGATTCCAGACGGGCGTCTTTGAAGAGCCGACTTTGCGGGCGATTTCGTCGAGAGACTGGCTCGCATCCTGTTGCAACTCGCCCAGAATTTTCCGGTCCATTGCGTCGATCTGGTCCGCCATTTCGCTTTTCCTCTCGTTCTTGGAATTCCAACCTAGCGGGGCTCTGAAACAGGAACAAACGTCCTTATTCGTGCGCAGCTATGGCTCTGACTTGGGATAATGTTCTAAATTAAGCACAGAAAATCGCAAGTCGAAAACCCGACCGAACACCGGAGAGCCCTATGCCGCGTCCGTTTACGCCCAAAGCCATCACCGCCAACGCCCTTCTCGAAGGCGATGTCATCTACATGTCTGCTGATGGCACATGGGTGCGCGATCTGTGTCTGGCGCAGGTTTACACCGACAAGGAAACCGCAGAGCGCGCACTGGCCGAGGCGGCCAAGGACGGCTCTGTCGTCGGGGCCTATCTGACGGATGTGAAGCCCACAGAAAACGGACCGGTTCCCACCCATTTCCGCGAAGAGTTCCGCCGCACAGGCCCCTCGAACTATTTCCACGGCAAACAGGAATCCCAGCAGGACGCGACCCATGTATAAATACAATGATTTCGACGAAGCCTTCGTGCGCAACCGTGTCGCACAATTCTCCGCTCAGGTGGCCCGTCGCATTGACGGCTCGCTCACCGAGGAAGAATTCCGCCCGCTGCGCCTGATGAACGGCCTGTATCTGCAATTGCACGCCTATATGCTGCGGGTGGCCATTCCCTATGGCACATTGGACAGTCGCAAAATGAACCAGCTGGCGATGATCGCGGAGAAATATGATCGCGGTTACGGCCATTTCACCACACGGCAGAACATCCAGTATAACTGGCCGAAGCTGCCCGATGTGCCCGCGATCCTTTCGGATCTGGCGGATGTGGAAATGCATGCGATCCAGACCTCCGGCAACACGATCCGCAATGTCACCGCCGATCATTTCGCGGGCGCAAGCGCCGATGAGACGGTCGATCCGCGCCCCGTGGCCGAGTTGATCCGCCAGTGGTCCACCGATCACCCCGAATTCCAGTTCCTGCCCCGCAAATTCAAGGTCGCCGTCTCGGGGGCCAAGGAAGACCGCGCCGTGATAAAAGCCCATGATGTCGGCCTCTATCTGCGCGAGCAAAATGGTATAATCGGGGCCCAGATTCTTGTGGGCGGCGGTCTGGGCCGCACGCCGATGGTGGGCAAGGTGCTCAAAGACTTCGTCGCGCTGGACGACCTTCTGCCCTATCTCGAAGCCACCGTGTCGGTCTGGAACCTCTTGGGGCGGCGCGACAACAAATTCAAAGCCCGGATCAAGATCACCGTGCATGAACACGGGATCGAGGAAATCCGCCGCCTCGTGGAAGAGCGTTTTGCGCAGGTCAAACCGGCCTTTGGCGGTATCGACATGGTGATGCTCGACGAAATCCGTGCCGCTTTTGCGCCGCCTGCGTTCCGCTCCGCCCCGACGGAGGCGTTCGATACGGCCTATGCCAATGATCCGTTGTTTCGCAGTTGGGCCAACACCAACCTCGCACCGCATAAGGCCGAGGGCTATGCCATCGTCACGGTCTCGCTCAAAACGCCCGGCCAGACGCCGGGAGACGCCAGTGCCGAACAGATGCGGGTGCTGGCGGGGTTGGCGCGCGACTATGGTCACGACGAGTTGCGCATTTCCCATGAGCAAAACGTCATCCTGCCGCATGTCCATAAATCCGACCTGCCGGAAATCCACACGGTCCTGAAGGCCGCAGGGCTTGCCACCGCCAATATCGGTCTGGTGAGCGACATCATCGCCTGCCCCGGTATGGATTACTGCACCTTGGCGACCGCGCGCTCGATCCCCGTGGCGCAAGGCATCGCCACACGGTTTGAAGAGCTGAAACTCGAACACGAGATCGGCCCGCTCAAGATCAAGATTTCCGGTTGCATCAATGCCTGCGGGCACCACCATGTCGGCCATATCGGCATTCTGGGCCTCGACCGCGCAGGTGTCGAGAATTACCAGATCACGCTGGGCGGCGACGGCACCGAAGATATGGTGCTGGGCGACCGCACGGGGCCGGGTTTCGCCTATGACGAGATTGTGCCCGCCATCGAGCGCATTCTGAAAACCTATCTGGAACTGCGCGACAGTCCCGAGGAGACCTTCCTCATGGCCTACCGCCGCCTCGGCATGGCCCCGTTCAAAGCGGCCCTCTATCCGGCGAAGGAAAGTGCACATGCGGCATGAGGCGTCTCTTTTGCAAGATGAATTCGGCACGGTGCAAGCCCGTGTCGACCGTCTGAACGCGCGTTACGTTAACCACTCCGCGACGTCCGTTCTGGAACTGGCGCTGCGGGACCGCGAACTGGGCCGGATTGCGCTCGTCTCCTCTTTCGGAGCCGAAAGCGTCGTACTGTTGCATATGATTTCCGTGATCGCGCCGAAAACACCGGTGATTTTCGTGGATACGGAAATGCTTTTCGAGGAAACGATCCAATACCAGCTTGAGGTGATCGACAGGCTCGACCTGCGCGATGTGCGCCGCATCCGGCCTGCGCCTGCGAAACTGGCGGCCAATGATCCCGACGGGCTTTTGCACCTGTCGGACAAGGATGCCTGCTGTGCCCTGCGCAAGACCGCACCGCTGCAAGCCGCGCTCGGCCATTTCGACGCGTGGATCACCGGACGCAAACGGTTTCAGGGGGCGACACGCGCCACGCTTGATTTCTTCGAGAACGAGGACGAGCAACGGATCAAGATCAACCCGCTGGCGCATTGGGCGCCGACGGATGTGCAGGACTACATCATCAACAACCGCCTGCCGCGGCACCCTCTCGTCGCAAAAGGCTACCCCTCGATTGGCTGCGCCCCCTGCACCAGCCCCGTCAAAGAGGGCGAAGACCCGCGCGCCGGACGGTGGCGTGGCGAAGAGAAAACCGAATGCGGGATTCACATTGTGAACGGCAAGATTGTCCGGGGGCCTGCCACAGACCCCCTCAAAGGAGACGCATCATGAGCGTGATTGTACGAGACAGCGGATTCATCTCCGAAGATTACAACGGCGACTGGATCGACCTGCCCTCCGACACCGCGCCCGAGACCTTGGCGCAATACGGCAATGCGGCGGCGATCCGGATTGATTTCCCGAGTTTTGCAGACGGGCGGGGCTTTACGCTGGCGCGACTTTTGCGGCAGGCGGGGTTTCAGGGCCGGCTGCGTGCCAAAGGCCATGTCATCGCCGATCAATACGCGATGGCGCGCCGTTCGGGGTTTGACGAGGTGGAAATCAGCGATGATCTGGCCACCCGTCAGCCGGAAGCTCAATGGCTGGCGCGGGCAGACTGGCGGGCGCATGACTATCAGTCGCGCTTGCGTGCCGGCGTGTAACAGGCCAAAAGGGGGCAAGATGCGCCCCTTTTCCGGCCTCCTTGATCTGATATGGATCAAGGCTTTGCCGGAAACATTCATTTAGACGACCCAAAAGGCGCGAGACAGCGAGATGACCGAGTTGACCCAAGTGACTGAACAAAAATCCAAACCCGTCCCCACACTGCCGGATGCCGCCAAGGTTCTGGAAGTCAAACACTGGAACGACCGGCTGTTCTCCTTCAAGGTCGAGCGCCCGCAAAGCCTGCGCTTCCGGTCCGGCGAATTCGTGATGATCGGGCTGATGGGGGATGTAAACCCGAAGACCGGCAAGGCCAAGCCGCTGCTGCGCGCCTATTCCATCGCCTCGCCGAACTGGGAAGAGCATCTGGAATTCTACTCGATCAAAGTGCCCGATGGCCCGCTCACCTCGCGTTTGCAACACATCCAGCCGGGCGACGAGATCATTCTGCGCCCGAAACCCGTGGGCACGCTGGTGGTGGATGCGCTCCTGCCGGGCAAGCGGCTCTGGTTCTTTGCCACGGGCACGGGGATTGCTCCCTTCGCCTCGCTGATGCGCGAGCCGGAAGTCTACGAAAAATACGAAGAAGTCATTCTCATGCACACCTGTCGGGAGGTCTCCGAACTGGAATATGGCCGCCAACTGGTCGAGCATATCAAGTCCGACGAAATCCTCTCCGAGATCGAACAGGGCAAGCTGCGCTATTACCCGACGACAACCCGTGAGGAATTCCACCACATGGGACGTGTCACGGACAACCTGTCCTCCGGCAAGGTGTTCGCAGACCTCGGCATTGATCCGATCACACCGGAGACGGATCGCGGCATGGTCTGCGGCAATCTAGCGTTCAACAAGGACATCATGGCCATTCTCGACGGGTTCGGCTTGCGCGAAGGGGCCAATTCGGAACCCAAGGAATATGTGGTCGAGAAGGCCTTTGTGGACTGATCCGGCGGGATTGGCCTGCGGACGCAGTCGACCCTTCTGACATAAGAGAGCCTATGCAAACCCCGCTTCGGCGGGGTTTTCTTTTGAGTATTTTCAGCACAAAGGAAACGCGCGATCCCGTCACCGCAAAGAAAAAAGCCGCGCGAGGTCTCCCCAGCGCGGCTTTCGTTTTTAATAGACCGGAGCCTTACATGCCGAGCAGCGTGCGGGCCTTTTCAAGGATCGCGCTGAGGATCTCGGGGTTGTCTTTGGCTTGGGTCATGCCGGTCACGATGGTGGTTTTCGCGGTCTCGGACAGCGGGGAAGCGTTCACCACTTCGGTCGCTTTGTCGAGATCGAACCCGTCAACGGTCAGCACTTCGGCTGCGGTGGAGAGATCGAAAGCCGGAGCGGCGTCCATTGCTTCTTCGGTCACAGCATCGACAGCCGTTTCAGCGGTGTCGGCAGCGGCTTCAACAGCGTCGCCTGCAGCATCGGCAGCCACATCAGCGGCAGCTTCGGCCGTGTCGGCAGCCGTTTCAGCGGCATCCGCAGCCATGTCGGCGGCAGCATCGGTCGCGTCACCAGCCATGTCGGTGGCGGCTTCGGCAGCTTCGCTTGCAGCGTCAGTCGCAGCCTCGGTTGCGTCAGCCGCAGCATCTGCCGCGTCGGTGGCGGCATCTACAGCCGCTTCGGCAGCATCAGAAGCCGCATCAACAGCGCCTTCACCGGCCGCTTCCACAGCGTCCGTGGCGGCCTCGACAGCGTCGGATGCCGCTTCAGTGGCCGCTTCAGCAGCATCGGACGCCATGTCGGCTGCGTCTTCGGCAGCTTCGGTCACGGTTTCGGTTACGGAGTCAGCGGCATCTGTTGCCGCTTCGGTGGCCTGCTCGATAATGGAGCCAGTGGTCGCTTCGCCTTCTGCAGCTTTGTCTTCTTCTTTACAGGCTGCCAGTGAAAGCGCGAGACTGGTCATCAGAGCGCCGGTCAAAATACGTTTGGTCATGTGTGTCTTCCTCACCAAATACTTGGGCCACAACATGCGGCCTTTGCAGGAGGTTCCCCCCTCTGCGAGCCCCGCATATGACATGCGTTCTACAGGAATGTAAGGGGCCGAGGCAGCGAAAATTTCCCCGTCAGTCGCCTTGTGCGGGATGTCGCCGAAACTGGGTTGAAACTGCGCGCAATTCACCCTATTTTCCGGCAACACAAATGCAACCACAGACAGGAGCTTCCCATAGCCCGCAGACCGCATAATGCCCCGCCGACCCGTGACACCGGACCTCGCGTCAATGAACGCATCCGTGCACCGGAAATTCGCCTGATCGGCGCAGAGGGTGAAAATGTCGGGGTCGTGACCCCCGCCAGAGCCATGGATATGGCCGCTGAAGCCGGACTTGATCTCGTCGAGATTTCGCCGAATGCCAATCCGCCCGTCTGTAAGATCATGGATTATGGCAAGTTCAAATACGAACAGCAGAAGCGGGAATCCGAAGCCCGCAAGAAGCAAAAAACCATTGAAATCAAGGAAGTAAAATTCCGTCCCGGCACCGATGTGCATGACTACGAAGTCAAGATGCGCAACGTGGTCAGGTTCCTTGAGAATGGTGACAAGGTGAAAGTGACCCTGCGGTTCCGCGGTCGCGAGATGGCGCACCAGGATTTGGGTCGTCAGCTTTTGGAACGTGTCGCCGAAGACACGAAAGAACTCGGCAAGATTGAAAACATGCCGAAAATGGAAGGCCGTCAGATGATTATGATGATCGGCCCGCTTCCTGCCAAAGGCTGATACGTCAGGCTGTTCAAGGATCAAACCCCGGCGCTTTGCCGGGGTTTTTCTTTGTCTGATGCGCGTTTTTTATCAAAAAGCCCCTGCTCCCATGCTCGCGAGCACCAGCACAAGCACCTGTGGCGCGAGGATACGCAGGAACATCACCAGCGGATAGACAGAGACATAGGCGACCGAGGCCGCGCCAGTCTTGCTCATCGCCACGGCGAAGGCCAGAGCCGGCGGATCGGTCATGGAACCGGCCAGAACGCCGCACAGGCTGAGGTAGTTGAACTTGCCAAAGACCCGCGCAATCGTCCCCACGACGAGAAGCGGGACCAGCGTGATCAGGATGCCATAGCCCATCCACGACAGCCCGTCCCCCTCGAACAATGTCTCGAAAAACCGGTCTCCTGCCACGATCCCGACCACGGCGAGGAACAGGACAATGCCGAATTCACGCAGCGCATGGTTCGCCGCAGGCGGCATATACCATGTGAACGGCCCCCAATGACCCAGCCGCCCCAACAGGATCGCGGCCATCAGCGGACCGCCTGCAAGCCCGAGCTTCAAGGGCGCGGGAAGGCCGGGCACAGCCAGCGGGATGGAGCCCAGCAGCACACCAAGCGCGATGCCGAAAAACAGGGCGGGGAATTGCACCTCTTGCAGCCGCGCATTCTCGTTGCCCAACTGGCCAGCCACCGCATCAATATCGGCCTTTGTCCCCACCACGGTGACGATATCGCCAAAGCCCAGAGTCGATCCCCCCTGTGCCGGAAGTTCGACGCCTGCCCGATTGATCCGCGACACGGTCACGCCGTGGCCTTCGAGAAAGGCAAGCTCCTTGAGCGTTTTGCCCAGCACACGCTCCTTGGTCACAACGAGGCGCGACCATGTGAGCTTCGTGCCCTTCGTGGTCAAAGGCGCGTCAATCTCGCGGCCCAAAATGAGCTTCATCGCCTGCAATTTCTCCGCCGGTCCCACGAGATGCAGGCAATCACCCAGATGCAGGGTCACATCGCGCGTGGGCACCACAAGGTCATCGCCTTTCTTCATACGCGAGGCCACCACCCCGTGATCGAACAGGTCGGGCACATCGCCAAGCCGTAGCCCGTCGAGATTGGCATTGGTCACGACCACATTCATCGCTGGCAGCGCATCTTCGCCGCTCTGGCTCTCGGCGCGATAGGCGGCCTCTTCACGCTCCAGAACAATGCCGAACAGAAAGCGGATCACAAACATGGAGGTGAGAATTCCGAGGATACCAAAGGGATAGGCCATCGCATAACCCATGCCGGATTCCGCGACTTCCGCGGACGGAAACCCCGCATCCCCCAACACCTGCTGCGCGGCACCGAGCCCCGGCGTGTTGGTCACAGCCCCCGACATGACCCCGACCAGAACAGGCAGGGGCAAATCGGCCAGCGCATAGACCAGCAGTGTCATCACAACACCACCCAAGACGATACCAATGGCGGCAAGGTTGAATTTCAGCCCCGACTTGGCGAAGGAGGAAAAGAAACTCGGTCCGACCTGAATCCCGATGGTGTAGACAAAGAGGATCAGCCCCAGTTCGCGCACGAAATGCATCACCTCACCGTCAAATTCGATCCCGGCACGGGAGGCGAAATGGCCGATGAGAATACCCGAAAACAGCACCCCGCCAATACCGAGGCCCACTTTCCGGATTTGCAGTTTTCCCAACAGCAGACCAAAGGCACCGGCAAGGCAGAGCGCCAGAGTTGTCAGGGCAATATCGGAGAGCGCAAAAGCATCTGTCATAGCACGCACTTTCTGAGCGGGGAGGCTCGCAGAGGAGGTGTCGTAGAATGTGGTTTCCGGTCCGGATCTGGCGCGACACTGCGTCCGATACAGCGATCTGTAAGTGATATGTGTCAATTTTCTGCAAATGCGGCGCCGGATTGCAAGAAAAAGCAGACATGCGACAGGCTTTGGCGCGACATGCAGAAAAAAATGGCGTCGTAGGAGAAACGCATAACCCTACGACGCCAGTATAGTATTCTGCCCACGCACAAAAGGCAGGATACAGCGCGGACGATCGGAAGGAGAGTCCGCGGGAGGAATGCAGGGCCCCAAGTCTGACTGCTGACGTCGGGCCCCTGCGCTCAAGAAAATGAATATGTCAGAGGCGTTGCGAAAACCTTGATCTCGATCAACCGCATATGGGCGTAGCATATTGACCGCGCCCCAATTCGGGGAAACGGGTGGATTTCATGGGAAAATCGCGCAAAAATGCCCCGAAATCGGCCTAACAACCCTCAGATAAGGTTCAATTTTTCGAAATTTTCGCCGTATTTGATCAATTCGCGCCAGATTGTCGCAGGCTCCCAAATATCCGGCGCTTGGTCCGAATAGGCGCGCAGGCGTTTCTCCGCCGCCAGAAGCCCCATCAACTCCGCCGATTTCATCGGCCCGCCGCGAAAACGCGGGTAGGCTTTGGCCAGCATCATCACCACATCAATGTCCAGCGGATGCTCCACCGTGCCGGATTGCAAAAGCCGCGCACCGGCGTTGGCTTCGGCCAGCACGATCCGCTCGAAAATATCGCTGTCTTCCAGCGCAATCTCCGGCACGCCGCCTTCGCGCCGCAGCTCGGTCAGGATCACTTCGGTTTCGCTGTCGTCGCGCTGCCCTTCAGCATCGTAATCATAGAACCCGTGCCCAGACGCTTTGCCTTTGCGTCCCGCGCTACTCAGGAACTGCGCCACCGCGCCGGACATATGCTCAAGCCCCAGCGCGTCCATCAATTCGCACGGCCCTGTAGGAAAGCCGTAATCGCGCATCACCGCATCTATCCGCGCCGGTCGCGCCCCCATAAGCAAGAGCACATCCACAGCGGCCCAGCCCGCCTCCTGCACCACATTGGCAATCAAACCGTCACGCGCCCGCACGCTCACCGGCAGTTTGCCAATCTGGCGCACAAAGCCGTGTGCGGTGGCCAGAGCATTGACATCAACCCCTTCTGGGCGCGCCAGTTCCACCACCCGCATCGCCTGAGAGGGAGCGAAGAAATGCAGGCCCAGAAACCGTTCCGGATGGGCCAGATCCTGTGCCAGACGCCCGAAAGCTCGGTCGGAAATCGTGGCCAGCACGGTCTCTTCGGGCAAGAATTCCTCGATCCGCGCCAAAAGCCGTGCCCGCGCCTCCACCGAACCACGGCTGGCATCAAGCACAAGCTCCGCCTTTGCGAGGCGATCAATCTGGGTACCCGCCTCCAGCGCGGCGATCCGTTCATCGCGCTGCTCTGCGGTCAACTGGCCCCTCTGGGCTGCGCGGGTGTAAACGGTGTTGATCCGCTGTTGGTCCAGCACCAGTTGATCGGCGGAATTGCCCAGAAGCTGCACCTTCACCCCGTGATCCAGCGCCGCAATCGCAATGCCCAGAGCATAATCGCCAGAACCGACGATCCCGACCGTCTCGACCTTGCGCGCCTTGGCGCCTTTTGCCCCGATCAGGCGGGCGGCGCGACGTTCGGCAAAAGCCGCGTGGCGCAGGGCTTTGGAGCCTTCGCTTTCAAAACAGTCCTCACGCGCCACGGTTTCACGGTTCACACCGGCCTCATAGGGCAGCATCAGCGCCGCTTCGACACAGTCGATGATCTGCGCGGGGGCGATGCTGCGCTTGGTGGTGGTTTTCTTGCGGTGATCGGCCACCTCTTTTAGATAGGCCACCCCGTCGCGCAACCCGTCCGAGCGGTCCTGCGCGGGGCGCGGGGCTTTGCCTTCGGCCAGAAGGGTTCGGGTAAATTCCAAGGCTTCCACGCCGATGCGTTTGCGGGCCAGTTCGTCAATCAGCCCCAAAGCTTGGGCCTTGGGGGCCGAAACGGGGTGACCGGAGAGCAAAATCTCCAAAGCGGCCCCTGCGCCGATCATGCGCGGCAAGACCTGTGTCACGCCGCCGGTGGGCACCAGCCCGACCGTGACATCCGGCGCGGCCAGACGCGCACCCTGCCCTACGATCCGGTAATGCGCCGCCAAAGCCAGCGCCAGTCCGGCCTCGAACACCGCGCCATGCAAACCCGCCACTACGGGTTTGGAGCAAGAGGAAATACGCGCGCACAGGGCGTTCAGGCCGGGTTCCGGCTCTTGCGCAACCAGATTGTCCGGTTCGAACCCCGACGAGAACCCCGCGCCAGAGCCGATCAGGACAATGGCTTCGATCTTCGGATCGGCCTCGGCCTCTCCTACAGCGTCAAAAAGCGTCTGTCGCATCTCTTGTGTGAGAAAATTCATTGGCGGGCGTGACAGGCGCAAAACGGCGATGTCCCCGTCATGTGTCACTGTCACAGCGGGCGCTGATGCACCCTCGTTCAAAACCTCGCCCGCATCTCGTGCCAACTCTTTCACGTCACTCATCATGCCCCCGCACCAATCAATGTGGGCGCGCGGTGTGTCGCGGCTGAGCAGCCACGACTTATCCACATACTGCCCACAGGTTTTTCCACATAATGGCGGAGAGTGTCCCTGTAAGGCAAGATGGCATTTTCTCGATCCGCAATCGCGATTACGGGCGTTTGGGGTAAATCCCGTCGGCGGCACCCTCTTCCAGTTCCGCCTCCAGCCGCACGAGGTCTTCGGGCAATGGCAGACCAAGGGCGCGAAGCTCCGAGAGTTTCTCCCGCAGGGTCTCTTGCAGGATGTGACGGTCTTCCGGTCGCGCCGCGATTTCATTCAGGGTCATATAGACCTGTGCTTTCAGAGCTTCAAAAGCCATAGCGCATCCTTTCCGGAAAACTCACATCCTGCCGAGCCCGTGCTCAGACCGGAATATTGTCCCATAGATCATCGTCATCGTCCTTGGACGCCTCGGGACGGATATAGATCGTTTCCGTCTCGACAAATGTCTGGCGCAGCTTGCCTTTGAGCGCCACGGCCGTTTCCTCATCCTTGACGAGATCATCGACAATCTTGTCGATTTCCACATCGGGTCTCTTTGTCTTGGTCATGTCAGTCCTCCCAGAAGTCAGTTTCTTGCAAGGTCTTCACAGCGCCTGCGCGGAGGGATTGTCCCCTATCCGCGTGCGGCGTTGCGGGCTGCACAATCCCGGCACACCGGAGTATAGGGTAGCACATCCAGCCGTTCTTTGCTGATTTCCTCGCCGCATTCGGCGCAGATTCCGTAGTCACCGGCGTCGATCCGCCCAAGTGCCGCATCAATCATCGCGATTTCCGCCTTGCCGGTATGGCCCATGTTTTCGAGCACCTCGTCGCTTTCGCGTTCGGTGGCCAGATCGTCCCAGTCCTTCGTCTGGTGCGCATCAAGTTCCGCGTCGATTTCTTGCAGGCGCGTGGCCAGTTCCGCCTTGCGGTCCAGCAATTGCGCGCGTCTCTTTTCAAAATCAATCATGGTGGTCCTCCTTGAAAGAGGATCACCTGAAACCGCAGACAGGGCCTTGATTCACATCAACAGGGATGCGGAAAAACCCTGTGCGCTCCGGTATCTGCCTCATTCGAGCGGAGGCAGGTCATCCGGCGTCGCAAAGCCCTCTCCCAGAGGGGGAATATCCCCAAGCGGCGGCAGATCACCAAGCGGAGGAAGATCGCCATTCCCCGCCGCATCGCCGGTCTGCCCGAGCGGCGGCAGGTCTCCCGTCGCAGGCAGGTCTCCGAGTGGCGGCAGATCCGTCTCCACTGATGCATCTCCACCTCCCGCAAGCGCCGGAAAACCGGAGGGATCGGGCAGGCCCGCATCGGCCTGCTGTGACAGGATTCCCGAAGCGTCAGAGCCAAACGCGCCGATCGCCCCCACTCCGGCCCCGCCGAACATAGCGCCGCCGGACTCGTCAAGGCCCTCGTCTTCCTCTCTACAAAGCACGAGGCGCAAGGCACGTTTGCCGTTGATCTGACCAAGGCGGGCGCGGCTCACCAGCCGGTCATCGGCGCGTAGCTCGACGCGAGAGATCGCCTCCCGCGGGATTGGCAGCATCATGCCCTCGCTCAATGCGGTCACATCGGCCAGCGGCATCCGCAGGCGATGCAGAACCGTATCGAGACAGGCCTCCGACTTCATGACGACATTCTGGAAACTGTCCCCGAATTCTGCCGTCTCCGTGGCGCTCGCTTTGGGCTTTGGCATGTCATAGGGGAACACCAGAAAAACCACGCCATCACGCGCCCCGCGCCCAAGCCTCACACGGATGCGGTAAAGCCGGTAGGGCACATCATCAAAGGCCATCACCAGAGACCGCGTCTCGCGCAGCTGTGCCGCCGCATGGAACCCCGCCACATCCGGCGGATCGGCCATTTCGGCCACAATGCTCTCGAACTGGCGCAACGCCTGATTGCACAGATCGCTACACATGACCGCATCTGTGGCGGTGGGCGCGCGATCCTCTGGCGGTAGGGTCAGCACCTTGCCCGTAGTCTGCTGTTCGACAATGGCGGACACCGTGTTCCTGTCCCAGACCGCCAGACCATAGATTGTCTCCGGCCCCTCCAGCAGTGTCAAAAGCGCGTTTTCCGGCACCTCTTCGGCAAGGCGGGACATGGCAATCCGCTCCTCACCGACCTCTGTGACCTGAAGCACCAGACCGATTGTCTCCTCCGCCGCTTTCGCCAGCGCAAGTGTCAGCGCCTTGGCCGGTGACATGGGCTGCACTTCAGGCGGGGGGCGGCCCACTCCGGCCTTTCGACGCATCGCAGAAATGATCTCGGCATCTGACATGAGGGTGACAGGACTCTCGCTCAACTGGACTTGCGAGAGTTATCGCCCGACAAAGTAAAGAAAGTATTGAAACACACAGAATTTTCCGAAGAAAAATCGTAGCCGTATCAGCACGGCTCAGTCCCGCGCCCGCACCCGTGGCAGATCAAGCCGGAAAGCCGCGCCGCCCTGCCCCGGCAGGTAGGAAATCGAGCCGCCCAGATTGACCATGATCTCGCGACAGATCGCCAGCCCGAGCCCCGCTCCGCCCGCCTTCGCGTGATCGGTCAGCCGCGAGAATTTCTCGAAAATCATCGCCTGTTTGTCCTTCGCAATCCCCGAGCCGTTGTCGATGAAATCGATCTGGAGCCGGTCGTCGGGCGTGCGCCGGACATGGATTTGCAACACCGGCGTCTCGGCGTCGCAATATTTGCGCACATTGGCGATGATGTTGATAAAGACCTGCGCCAGACGGTCGGGATCGGTCTCGATCGCGATATGTTCGGACAACTCGTTGCGACGCACCACAAGCCCGTTGCCACCGCCCGCCTCCGAGCTTGCATTGAGCGCGCGGTCGATCACGTCATGCAGGTTGGCCCGCGCCCAGTTGAGGCTCACCTGTCCGTTTTCCAGCACGGAAAGGTCGAGAAGGTCATCGAGCAGACGTGTCAGGCGCTGGGCCTCGTCATGGATGATGGAGGAGAACCGCTCCAGACTCTCCGCATCCATATCTCCGGTCTGTCCCGCCTCGCGCAAAATCTCCGAAAACGCGCGGATCGAGGTCATCGGCGTGCGCAATTCATGGGAGATTTGCGACAGGAAGGCGTCTTTCTGGATCGAGAGCGCGGTGAGTTTTTCGTTGGCTTCGCGCAACTGCCGCGCGGTGCGGGCCAGTTCGACAGATTTCTGCTCCAACTGGCTGGAATGTTCCATCATTTGCGCCGTCTCGTCGGCCACGGCCATCAGATCCTCGACAGAGACAAACACCCCGCCGGCAATCTGGCCCAGCATCGCATGTGCGGTCGCGGCGCCCACAGAGCCCGCCATCTCGCGCTCCAGCCGTTCGATAAAGGCGGGCGTGGTGTCCGGTAGATAGCCCTCCTTGCCTTGCCGTTCCGCTTCGGACTGGAACAGGTTCTGCGCCTCAACGGGCCCCAGAATACGCTGCGCCATGACCAACAGGTCTTCGGCCTCCGCAAAGCCGTGGGACCAGCTCCGCGCCGAGCCGGAATGTTCGAACACATTGACAAATTCCGCGCCTTGCAGCCGCTCCACCGGACGCGGGAAGGACAGAAGGGAGCCGACCAGAAAGACCACCGTATTGAGCGCCATGGACCAGCTGATCGCATGCACCACCGGATCGACGCCCTCGACGCCGAAAAGCGCCTGTGGCCGCAACAGCGTCAGACCGAACGGACCTTGGGCGAGAAACTCGGCGGTGTAGCCTGCGGCCGGACCGAAAGACGGCAGGAACATCGTATAGGCCCAGACGACAAATCCCGTGATCACCCCGCCGATAGCCCCCACCCGCGTCGCCCCGCGCCAGAAGATGCCACCCACCATCGCGGGCAGAACCTGCGCCACGCCGGTGAAGGAAATCATCCCGATGGAGGCCAGCGCTTCGGAGCCGCCGGAGAAATGGAAATAGAGATAACCGAGCGCCAGAACGCCAAAGATCGACAGGCGGCGCGCCGACAGAACAACGCCGCGCACATCGCCCGACACCATCGCGCCGCCCGAGCGCGACGAAAGCCAGATCGGCATGACGATATGGTTCGACACCATGGTCGAAAGCGCAATCGAGGCCACAATGACCATCGAGGTGGCCGAGGAAAACCCGCCGAGGAACGACAGGGTCGCCAGCACCCTCTGATCATAGTGCAGCGGCAGGGTGAGGACGAACATATCGGGATTGGAGCCTGCGGGCAGCACTTCAAGCCCCACAACCGCAATCGGGATCACAAAGAGCGACATGCCAAAGAGGTAGAGCGGAAAGGCCCAACCGGCTGTAAACAAATGACTTTCGTCGGAGTTCTCCACCACAAGCACCTGAAACATCCGCGGCAGGGTGATCAGCGCCACTGCGGAAAGCATGGTCAGTGCAATCCAGCGGGTGCCGTGAATGGGATGCTGCGCCACGGGGGAGGCATCAATCCGCATCATCAAATCCCCCAGACCGTCCGACAGGCCCCAGACCACAAACAATCCCACCGCGATCAGTGCGATGAATTTCACCACCGCCTCCAGAGCAATCGCGGTGACAACCCCGTGGTGGCGTTCGTTGGCATCAAGGTTGCGCGTGCCGAACAGGCTGGTGAACAGCGCAAGCCCCGCCGCCACCCAAAGTGCAGTCTTGTCCAGATCGGGCAGCACCACGCCCGACGGATCATTGACCCCGAACACGGCAAAAGACAGCGCCACGGATTGCAGTTGCAGCGCGATATAAGGCGTGGTGCCGATCACCGCCAGAAGCGTCACAAGCACCCCCAGCGTGGTCGACTTCCCGTAGCGCGACGAAATCAGATCGGCCACAGAGGTGATCCGGTGCGTCCGCCCGATCCGCACAAGTTTGCGCAAAATCCACCACCAGCCGATCATCATCAGCGAGGGGCCAAGATAGATCGTGACAAATTCCAGCCCCGAACGCACCGCATATCCCACCGCACCGTAAAAGGTCCACGCGGTGCAATAGATCGACAGCGACAGCGTGTAGATCAGCGGCGAACGCAGCCAGCCCAGCCGTCCCGCCTCGGCGCGTTTTTCGGCCCAGAAGGCCACGACGAACAAGAGCGTGGCGTAGGAGATGCAGACCAGAACGAGGATATTGAATCGCAGCATCACCCGGCCTCCCCGTCTGACGGGGCCCGCGCCTGATCCGCTTCACTGGCAGTTTCGCTGCCAGATTCGGTGTCTGTTGCACTGTCAATTTCGCTGTTAGATACACTGCCCTGCGAGGCGGCCTCCTGCACAGTTTCGTCCTGAACTATGGTCTCAGGTGGCACCGCTTCGCGCCGCAAGTAGCGCGCAAGCCATGCGCAGGCAATCAGCCCAAGCGCCCAGACCACAAAGACATGGACAAAGGCCCGCGACCCCGCCCCCAAAGGCCGGTTCGTGCCCTCGCCGCCCCAAAGCAGCGGCAAAAGCCAGAGGCCGAACATCAGAAAAGGCAAAAGCCGCAGCGCGTCAATCAACCGCCTGCGCCGGTAGGACGCGCGGGCAAGATAGAGCGGCATGCGCCTCTCAGCCATGGCCATCGTCCTGCCCCGACGCATCCGCCGCCAAACGGCGCACCACGTCGAGCATTTCGGTGTTGGAAAACGGTTTGGTCATGAAATGCGAGACGCCCACGGCTTCGGCCATGTCACGGTCCTTCTGCTGGCCGCGCGCAGTGAGCATCAAAACCGGACGGCTGGCATGATCGGGCATGGCGCGCAGCTCGCGCAGGATTTCAAAACCGGATTTATTTGGCAGCATCACATCAAGTATGATGACATCAGGGCACTTGCGATCCACCGCCGCAACCGCCGTCGCCCCATCGGCATGGGTTTCCACCGTCCAACCATCACGCGACAGGATAAACCGGATCGCCTCGATGATATTCGGCTCGTCCTCGATCAAGAGCACGCGCTTGCCCATAATGTCCTCTCTCCCCTCAGATACCGCAGTTTATGGCCTCTTGTCGCGTCCCTGTCAAAAAATTGTGTATGCGGCAGGGAATTGACAAGAGCCCCTTACCCCTCCTCCGCGATCTCCAGCACCATCGAAGGCTCGCGCCGTGCGGGGCATTCGATACGCGCGCAGACGCGGCAGGATGTGCCGATTCCCTGCACCTCCTCGTAGCGCACCTCCAGATCAAGCTGGTCCAGCGGCATGAAAAGCATCGTGGCCTCGACCACCTCCGGCGCATCGAACCGGTCCGGCCGCTGCGGCTGGGCGATGGCATAGGCCAGATAGCGCCGTGGCGGCTGGCTGTATTGTTCGACCACGCGACGCACCGGCACCAAGGGCCGCAACAGCGCCTGATAGAGCGGCCACAGCGGACAGGCCGCACCGAACCGTGGCGGGGCGAACCCGTCAAGCGGCTTGCGGTGGGTCAGAGCGCCGGAGCCGTCACAGATCGCAAGCCCCATCGGCGGGCGTGTTTCAGAGGCCGGAAGGCTCGCCAGACGCCGCATGGCCGCCGACAGGTCAACTCCCATCGCCTGCGCCAGAGCCGACGGATCAGGTCCGTGACGGGCGACAATCGCCTCCACCATCGCCTGCGGCATTTTCTCGGCCTCGGCGCGCGCCCGCAGCACCCATTTGCGGGCAAGGCTGCGTGCCGCAGCGGTGCGCAACCCGCCCTCGCCCGAAAGCTCCGGCATCTTGCCCTGTTCAAGTTCCGGCAATACGAAATCCCGCGAGGCCAGCCATGCTTCGACCTCTTCGAGCGGCGAGGCCAGCGTGTCTTCGGATTTGCCGACCGTGTCGAGATAGCTCACCAAGGCCTGCGATCCGTCCGCAAGGCGCTGGCTGTCCTCATAGAGGTTGCGGTGAAACCGTGCCTGCCAGTCGCGGTCGATCTCTCCGGCATTGTTCAAAATCCCCGCTGTGGAGCGGATGGCGGTCACAGTGGACAACACCTCATGCAGGCTGTCCGAGAGGAACGGGTCATGGGCCAGACGGTCGTTGAGCGCCTCCACACGCCTCTCCAGCGCGGTGATCCGTTCGCGCTGCGCCACGACCAGCGCCGCCCAGCCCGGAAACCGTCCGGCAAATTCCTCGGCCCGCTGCAATTCCGGCGGCTGGACCTGTTTGCCCTCGGACGGGCGCAAGGCCCCTGTGCTCGCGGCCTCCTGCAACCCCTCCATCAAAGGCAGTTCCGCCCCTTCCGTCAGCGCGGCGGGCTCCACCCCCAATTCCCGCGCCAGATCAATCAGCAGCTTGCCGCCGATTTTGCGCCGGTTGTGTTCGATGAGGTTGAGATAGGCCGGAGAAATTCCCACAGTGCGGGCAAGATCGGCCTGTTTCATCCCTTTCAGGAGCCGCCTTTCGCGAATGCGTGTGCCTGTCAGTGCCGAACGTGGCATGGTTTTGCTCCTCTCCCTCAAGCACAATCCCTGTGCTTGCCTGATGCTCCCCTGCGATCCGCGCCGCCTGCGTGTCGCCCGTGTGTCGCATGATGCCCCGCTCAGTGCGTGCCCTGTGCGAGTGACACCCGACCGGTTTTCATCTGCGGCACGAAAATCCGGCGCGTTCTCAAGGGTTTTCCGCAACTGCAAACAGGTGTATTGTGCAAGTGCGGGATAATGGATTTACAAATCCGAAATTTCATCTGTGTAATTCTTAACAAAAAAAGCGTTAAATTAAAAGCATTTGTTGCTGGATTTTACACTCCCGCCAATACTCTCCCTATCCGGTTTACAGGTGATCCACATTCAGGATCGCCAGAAACCGGATCTGTGCATCGCCCGAATTTCGGGGAGGAAGTTCGGGCGAGCCTTGCGCAGAAAACCCATAGGGAGGAATTTACATGTCCAAAACCGATCTGACACGCCGTGGCGTTCTCAGGACCGGAGCCGTCGCCGGTGCCGGTCTCGCATTGCCGACGATTTTCACTTCAGGCGCCCATGCCTTTACCAACGAACCGATGGGCGGCACCGTCACCTTGGGATTCAACGTGCCCCAGTCCGGCGCTTACGCAGATGAAGGCGCCGACGAGCTGCGCGCCTATCAACTGGCGGTCGAGCATCTCAACGGCGAAGGCGACGGCGGGATGCTGAACACCTTCAGTTCCAAAACCCTCGAAGGCAACGGCATCCTCGGCAAGAAGGTCGAATTTGTCACAGGTGACACCCAGACCAAATCCGATGCGGCGCGGGCCTCTGCCAAATCCATGATCGAAAAAGACGGCGCGGTGATGATCACCGGCGGCTCGTCCTCCGGCGTGGCCGTAGCGGTGCAAGGTCTGTGTCAGGAAGCTGGCGTGATCTTCATGTCGGGCCTGACCCACTCCAACGACACAACCGGAAAAGACAAGAAAGCCAACGGCTTCCGTCACTTCTTTAACGCATATATGTCCGGTGCTGCACTGGCACCCGTGCTGGCGGCCCGCTATGGCGCGGATCGCAAGGCCTATCACCTGACCGCCGATTACACATGGGGCTGGACGCAAGAGGAATCCATTGCCGCGGCCACCGAGGCGCTGGGTTGGGAAACCGTGAACAAGGTGCGCACACCGCTGGGCGCGGGGGATTTCTCCTCCTATATCACGCCGGTTCTGCAAACCGATGCAGATGTGCTGATCCTGAACCACTACGGCGGGGATATGGTCAACTCCCTGACCAATGCCGTGCAGTTCGGTCTGCGCGAAAAGATGGTGAACGGCAAACAGTTCGAGATCGTTGTCCCGCTCTTCTCGCGTCTGATGGCACGCGGTGCCGGCGAGAACATCAAGGGTATTCTCGGCTCCACCAACTGGCACTGGTCGCTGACCGATGAAGGCTCGAAAGCCTTTGTGAAGTCCTTCGGCACCAAATACGGCTTCCCGCCGTCGCAGGCCGCCCACACCTGCTATGTGCAGACGCTGCTCTATGCGGATGCTGTGGCACGGGCCGGATCGTTCAATCCATGTGCGGTTGTCGAAGCCCTCGAAGGCTTTGAGTTCGACGGGCTGGGCAATGGCAAGACGCTCTACCGCGCCGAAGATCACCAGTGCTTCAAAGACGTCTTGGTGGTGCGCGGGAAAGAGAACCCGACCTCCGAATTCGACCTTCTGGAGATCGTCGAAATCACCCCCGCCGCACAGGTCACCTATCCGGCAGACCACCCGATGTTCGCGGGTGGCGCGCTTGGCGACTGTAACGCAGGCTAACCGTCCCACGCACGGGCCCTGACCGGAGGCAAATGCGTCCGGACAGGCCCGAAAGGGCAAAGGGGCGGCCTGAACCACAAAGGTGGCAGGCCCCCCGATTTCTTCAAAACCGATGCAACCGGAGGCGTCACGGCGCGTCCGGTGTCCGCTCCCCCCGCGTCTGGCGGGCCGGAGACGCTCGGGCAAGCTCAACCTCAAACAGGTGGGGAATATGGAAACCATCCTTCTGCAATTGCTCAATGGGCTGGATAAGGGCTCGGCTTACGCGCTGATCGCGTTGGGCCTGACGCTCATTTTCGGCACTTTGGGCGTGGTCAATTTCGCCCATGGCGCGATTTTCATGATCGGGGCCTTTTGCGCCGTCACGCTCTCGCGTCTGTTGAACCTGTCTTTCGAAACCGTTGATCCGGAGAAACTCGACTTCCTCGGCAATCCGGCCAAGATCAAAACCCCCTATGTGGAGGCGTGGTTCGGCCATGATTTCGGCCATGCGCTGATCGACTGGGCGGTGCCTCTGGCGATCCTGTTTTCCATCCCGATCATGATTGCCGTGGGCTTCATCATGGAACGCGGGCTGATCAAGCATTTCTACAAACGCCCGCATGCGGACCAGATTCTCGTGACCTTCGGGCTGGCCATCGTGCTGCAAGAGGTCATCAAGTATTTCTACGGCGCCAACCCGATCTCCACCCCCGCGCCCGATGCGTTCAAAGGCTCTTTCGACTTTGGCGCGATGCTGGGCTTTGATCCCAATGTGATCATCTACCCCTACTGGCGGCTGGTCTATTTCCTCTTTGCCGCCGTGGTCATCGGCGCGGTCTTCAGCTTTCTGCGCTTCACCACCTTCGGTATGGTGGTGCGTGCAGGCATGGCGGATCGCGAAACCGTGGGCCTTCTGGGCATCAACATCGACCGGCGCTTCACCATCATGTTCGGACTGGCCGCAGCCGTCGCAGGCAGCGCAGGCGTGATGTATGCGCCGATCCTGTCGCCCAACTATCACATGGGCATGGATTTTCTGGTGCTCTGCTTCGTCGTCGTGGTGGTCGGCGGTATGGGATCGCTGCCCGGCGCCGTCGCCGCAGGCTTCCTTCTGGGCATTCTGGAGAGCTTCTCCTCGATGAATGCCGTTAAATCCATCCTTCCCGGTATCGACCAGATCATCATCTATGTCGTCGCCATCATCATCCTGTTGACCCGCCCACGCGGCTTGATGGGCAAAAAAGGCGTGATGGAGGACTAACCCATGCTTGGCAAAAAAATTCTCGGACTGAACAAAAAAGACACCCGCTTCCTGCTCATCGTGATCGCGCTGACGCTGCTGACCCCGATCCTGCTGCAACCCTTTGCAGAAGGCTCCGAACTTGCGCAGTTCAATGGCGGCTATCCCGACCTGATGCAAAAGATCGCCATTTTCGGCATCTTCGCGGTGGGGTTCAACATCCTCTTCGGCCTCACCGGCTACCTGTCCTTCGGCCATGCGGCCTTTCTGGGCGTGGGCTCCTATGCCGCCGTGTGGATGATGAAACTCCTGACCATGAACGTCATCCCCGCGATCCTGCTGGCGATGGTGGTCTCGGGCCTCTTTGCCGCCGCCATCGGCTTTGTCTCGCTGCGCCGCTCGGGGATCTACTTCTCCATCCTGACGCTGGCCTTTGCGCAGATGTCCTACAAGATGGCCTATTCTGTGCTGACCCCGCTGACCAATGGCGAAACAGGGTTGCAGCTTTCGCTGGATGATCCGCGCGTTCTTGACCGTGCCATCGAAGGCAGTTCCCTGCCCGTCACCAACATCTTCGGGCTGGCGATGAATGCCTCCCACAAGGTCGAAGTGCTGGGCCGCGTCTTTACCTTCAACGTGGGCTATTACTTTTGCGCCGTGATTGCGGTGATTGCCTTTTACGTTGCGATCCGCCTGTTCCGCTCGCCCTTCGGTATGATGCTTCGGGCGGTCAAATCGAACCAGCAGCGCATGACCTACACGGGGCTGGACCCGAAACCCTACACGCTGGCGGCCTTTGTGATCTCCGGCATGTATGCGGGGCTGGCCGGCGGGCTTCTGGCGGCGATGGATCCGCTGGCAGGTGCCGACCGGATGCTCTGGACCGCCTCAGGCGAGGTGGTGATCATGACCATCTTGGGCGGCGCAGGCACGCTCATGGGGCCGGTTCTCGGCGCAGGCGTCATCAAATATCTCGAAAACATCTTCTCCAAGATCAACGAAAGCGTCCTGCACAGCTGGTTCCACTGGCTGCCGGACGGGATCGAGGATGTGGTGATCTGGGTCTTTGCCCGTTTCACCGGCGAAGGCTGGCACCTGACCCTTGGCGTGACCTTCATGCTGGTCGTGACCTTCCTTCCGGGCGGTCTGGTCGAAGGGCTCAAGCGCCTGTCCAAACGGATCCGGCAGGGCAAGACCAAGCGGGACAAATATGACGGCTCCGATCCCGAACATCACCCCGCCCCCACCAAACGCGTCGCAGGAGAATGAACATGGGAATTCTTGAAGTCAAAGGCGTCGGTAAACGGTTCGGCGGGCTACAGGCGCTGGGGGATGTGAATCTCTCCATCGAGGAAAACACCGTCCACGCCATCATCGGGCCCAATGGTGCAGGCAAGTCGACGCTGCTCAACTGTCTCGTCGGCAAGCTCATCCCCGACGAAGGCTCCGTGACCTTTGCGGGCACTTCGGTTCTGGGGCGCAAACCCCACGAAATCAACCAGCTGGGCATTTCCCGCGTCTTCCAGACGCCGGAGATTTTCGGAGACCTCACCGTCATGGAAAACATGATGATCCCGTGTTTTGCCAAACGCGACGGGGCCTTCCGGATGCACGCAATCGAGAACATGGAGCAGGAAACCGGCCTGATCGAAAAGGCCAGCACCATGCTCAAGGACCTCGGCATGTATGAAAAGCGCGACATGATCGCGTCTTCGATGTCCCGCGGCGACAAACGACGCCTCGAGATCGCCATGTGTCTGGTGCAGGAGCCGAAGCTTTTGTTGCTCGACGAGCCGACCGCCGGCATGGCGCGCGCCGACACCAACAACACCATCGCCCTGCTCAAGCAGATCAAGGAGGAGCGCGACATCACCATCGCCATCATCGAACATGACATGCATGTGGTCTTCTCTCTGGCCGACCGCATCACGGTTCTGGCCCAAGGCACCCCCTTGGTCGAAGACACGCCCGACAACATCAAGGGCCATCCCAAAGTCAAAGAAGCCTATCTTGGCGAAACGCAACAGGTGTAAATCATGAGCCAAACCGCGACAAACCCCGCCTCCGCCGCTGACGGCTTCAACCCGAATGCCAATCACGCCGAAACCGCGCCCGCGTTTTTCTCGGCGTGGGACATCCATGCCTATTACGGCGAAAGCTATATTGTGCAGGGCGTCTCCTTCAACATCCACGAGGGCGAGATTCTCGCCCTTCTGGGCCGCAACGGCGCAGGCAAGACCTCGACCCTGCGTGCTCTGGCCCGTCTGGACAGCCCGTCCGTGACCCATGGTGAAATCTGGCTGGATCACAAACACCTGCACACGATGACCTCCTATGAGGCCGCCGTCGAAGGCATCGCACTGGTGCCCGAAGACCGCCGCATCATCCCCGGCCTGACGGTCGAGGAAAACCTGCAACTGGCGCAGATCGTCGAACCGGTCGGCTGGTCGCTGGATCGCCTCTATGATCTCTTCCCGCGCCTGCGCGAACGCCGCAAACAGGAGGGCATCACGCTTTCGGGTGGTGAACAGCAAATGCTGGCGATTGCCCGCGCGCTGGCCCGCGACATCAAGGTTCTGCTGCTCGACGAACCCTATGAGGGGCTTGCGCCGGTGATTGTGGACGAGATCGAGAAGACCCTGCGCATCATCAAGGAGCAAGGCATCACCACCGTTCTGGTCGAACAGAACGCCGTACGCGCCCTCAATCTGGCCGATCGCGCCGTGATCCTCGACACCGGACAGGTGGTTTACGATGGTAGCGCAAAAGAAGTGCTTGAGAATGACGCGCTAAGAGCCGAATATCTGGCCATCTGACGTAACGTCCCTCCCGAAGCACAGGGCGGGACTTCGCGCCCGCTTTACGGGCCAGCTTTGGGAGGAGCCAGCATGACCGACACAACGTATTCCCCATCCGAGGCCTTCGCGGCGAATGCTTTGATCTCTGCGGATAAATACGAAGAGCTTTACAAACAGTCCGTCGAAGACCCCGTGTCCTTCTGGGCGGAGCAGGGCAAGATTCTCGACTGGATCGAACCCTATACACAGGTCAAGAAGACCTGTTTCGATTTCGGCCGCGTGGATATCAAGTGGTATGAGGACGGCGTGTTGAACGTGTCCGCCAACTGTATCGACCGTCACCTCGCCAAGAGATCGCTGCAAACCGCGATCATTTTCGAGCTGGATGACCCCAACGAGCCCGCCCGCCACATCACCTACAAGGAGCTTTCCGACAAGGTGAACCGCATGGCCAATGTGCTCCTGAGCCAGGGCGTCATGCGCGGGGATCGTGTGGTCATCTACATGCCGATGATTCCCGAAGCCGCCTATGCCATGCTGGCCTGTGCGCGGATCGGTGCGATCCATTCCATTGTCTTTGCAGGGTTTTCCCCCGACGCGCTTGCCAACCGCATCAATGACTGCGGCGCGAAGCTTGTCATCACCGCCGACACCGCCCCGCGCGGTGGCCGCCGCACGCCGCTCAAGGCCAATACCGACGCGGCCCTGCTGCACTGTTCCGACAAGGTCCGCTGCCTCGTGGTCAAACACACGGGCGATCAGATCACATGGATCGACGGGCGCGATGTCGATGTCAAATACCTGATGGAACACGCCTCCCCCGACTGCCCGCCGCGGCCGATGAACGCCGAGGATCCGCTTTTCATCCTCTACACCTCCGGCTCGACGGGCAAACCCAAAGGCGTGGTGCACAGTTCCGGCGGCTATCTCGCCTATGCGGCGCTGACCCATAAATATGTCTTCGACTATCACGATGGCGATGTGTTCTGGTGCACCGCCGATGTCGGCTGGGTCACCGGTCACAGCTATATCGTCTACGGTCCGCTGGCCAATGGCGCCACCACGGTGATGTTCGAAGGCGTGCCCTCCTACCCCGACGCGGGCCGGTTCTGGGCCGTCTGCGAAAAGCACAAGGTCAACCAGTTCTACACCGCCCCCACGGCTCTCAGATCGCTCATGGGGCAAGGCAATGAATGGGTCGAGAAATACGACCTGTCCTCGCTCAAACTGCTGGGCACGGTCGGCGAGCCGATCAACCCCGAGGCCTGGAACTGGTACAACGAGGTCGTCGGCAAGGGCAAATGTCCCATCGTCGACACATGGTGGCAGACGGAAACCGGCGGTCACCTTCTGACCCCGCTGCCTGGCGCGATCCCGACCAAACCGGGATCTGCGACCAAACCCTTCTTCGGCGTGCAACC
>NZ_JAHKPE010000013.1:0-324927 GCF_018860305.1 Celeribacter halophilus | reverse complement strand
TATTACTTCTCCGGCGACGGCTGCCGCCGCGACGAGGACGGCTATTACTGGATCACCGGTCGCGTGGACGATGTGATCAACGTCTCCGGCCACCGCATGGGCACGGCCGAAGTCGAAAGCGCGCTGGTCGCCCACGCCAAGGTCGCCGAAGCCGCCGTGGTCGGGATGCCGCATGAGCTCAAAGGTCAGGGCATCTACGCCTATGTCACGCTGATGAACGGTGTGGAGCCCACCGACGAGCTGCGCGCCGAACTGGAGAAATGGGTCCGCACCGAAATCGGCCCGATCGCCAAGCCGGACTTCATCCAATGGGCGCCGGGCCTGCCGAAAACCCGCTCCGGCAAAATCATGCGCCGCATCCTGCGCAAGATCGCCGAAAACGACACCGGCAGTCTGGGCGACACATCCACGCTCGCTGAGCCCGCCGTCGTGGATGAGTTGATCAGCAATTCGCTCTATAACAGGGGCTGATGAACAAAGTCTGAACCAGACCGATCCAATCAAAGAGAAACCGCCCTTCGGGGCGGTTTTTTTGAGTATTTTTACCATCAGAAAGCCGAAACCCGCGCTTTTGTGGCGATGTTTGCACCAAATCTTAACCTCTCGGCTGCACTCTCTCCCCATGCAAACGCGCGAGATTGACAATAAGGCCGAATGGGAGGCTCTGGCGGATCAGGTGATGGCGCCCCTGCCCCAGCGCTGGATTTACGGTGCGGCGGCACAGCAGATCGGGCGCGGGGTTCTACGACTATGCGTCTATGAGGCGGCGCACCCCATGGCGCTGGCGCAGGTTGTGTTCCGCTGTCTTTTCGGTTTGCACATCTGTTTGGTGACACGCGGGCCTCTGTTCTTTGCTGCCACACGAGAGGCGGAGGTGCTGCGCCTTATACGCCGCGCGCTGCCTGTCGGGGGGACGCTCATAAGTCCGGAGCGCGGTCTGGGCGGTCTGCCTCTGTCTGCCGCACCGGAGATTGCCGAACTGTCTCTAGCGGGGGATTTGGCACATCTGCGCGCGCGGATGGATCAGAAATGGCGCAACGGGTTAAAAAAGGCGGAAAAGTCGGCGGGGTCTGTGACCTGTATCCGACCACCGCCTGCGGCGCTCATGCCGCTTTTGCGTGCCGAGAAAGCACGCCAGAGCAAGGGCGCATATCGCGCTCTGCCGCCCGAGTTTAACCTTGCGATTCAGGCCGCATCTGCGGAGGCGCTCCGGCTGTTCTCCTGCGAGGATGCGCAGATGCTCTTTGTCACACATGGCAACACGGCCACGTATCAGATCGGTCACACGGGCCCGAGAGGACGGTGCAGCAATGCCCATAACCTGATCCTTTGGAAAGCAATGCAGCACCTTCGCTCTGAGGGCATCACACGTCTGGATCTGGGCACGATCAACCGCGCCAAAGCGCCGGGTCTGGCGCGGTTCAAACTGCGCACGGGAGCACAGGCCCGCACGCTCGCACCTGCGCGTTTGCTCTGATTGCCGGATGTGCGGGAAGGTGTCTGAGATGAACACGGACATATTGCCAGAACGCGCTGCATATTGGCGAGGATCGCAGCAGACAAACGATAGGTTCTTGAGTGGCGGGATGATGCGGGAAAATTAAAACCGAAATATATTAGAAAATTTATTGTTTTAAATCAGTATACTACAGGCAAAATCCGGAATGACTTCCGTATTTCTCGGAACAATACTCCGGCGGCATTCATTGTCTCTTCATACATCATGCCAACGCATGAACGAAAGGAAAGACAATGAAAACGCTGACACAAAACCTGATGATTTCTGCCGCCGCCATGGCCCTCGCAACCGCTCCGGCTCTTGCTGATACGACAAGCGAAAGCGATGCCACCGTGGAGGACAACGCAGCGGTGATCGAAAACGACACCACCATGACCACACCGGAAACAGACGACGCGATGGAGCAGACCGAAGGCGAAATGGAAGAGGTTTGGACCGACACCAAAGACACTGCCTCCGACATGGCGGACAGCACAGCCGAGGCCGCTGGCGATGCTTGGGCCGCCACCAAGGACGGGGCGCAAAACATGGTCGCAGCACTTGACGCATTTGGCGATGAAACCGTCTCCGAGATCGTCGGCACACAGGTTGTGACCGAGACCGGCGAGGACGTGGGCGAGATTGATGCTATTGTCTCGGACGACGGGGACATCATGGCGATTGTCGGTGTGGGCGGCTTTCTCGGCATTGCCGAACATGACGTGCTGATCGGCGTCGACCACTTTACCATGGTGGATGAAAACAGCGTCATGATCGAAGGCGCGAGCGAAGAAGAGCTCAAGTCCATGCCCGATGTGGACCAGTCCGATTACACCGCCATCGAGGGCGATATGACCCTTGAACAAGTGATGGGCATGTAACCCGTCCTTCTCCATGTCCCCTCGCGGACATGTAAACCCCGCCCCGGCATTGCGTCCGGGGCGGGGCATTTCACATCTGGCGCGCGCTTATTTCAGCGCAGCATCCGTGATGTCGAGCGTATAGGCCCCGACCGGCTCTTTGGTGATGACCGGATCGGACCCGCCGGCCAGCAAAGACGCAACCGTGCGTTCGTAATCCGCCACATCCAGCGCACCATCCGTGCCCTCAATCAGCTTGGCCACTTCGGTCATCATGCGCACCTGATGCGTCATCGTCTGCGCACCGGTCTCATCATATTCGAGCACAATCTCCGCGGCCTCTTCCGGATGTTCCGCCGCATATTTCCAGCCCTCCATAGAGGCCTTCACAAAACGCGCCATTTTGTCTTTGAACGCCTCGTCTTCGAGGCTCTCTTCGAGCACATAAAGACCGTCTTCGAGCGTGGCCACGCCCTGATCCTCATATTTGAAGGTCACGAGATCATCCGGAGAAATCCCCGCGTCAATCACCTGCCAATATTCGTTATAGGTCATGGTGGAGATACAGGCCGCCTGCTTTTGCAGCAGAGGATCGACATTGAAGCCCTGTTTGAGAACCGTCACACCGCCTTCGGAACCGTCGGTCGGGATGCCCAGTTTGCCCATCCACGACAGGAACGGATATTCGTTGCCATAGAACCAGACGCCAAGCGTCTTGTTGGGAAAATCATCCGGCCCCGTGATGCCGCTCTCTTTCAGACAGGTCAGCATCATGCCCGATTTTTTGAACGGCTGCGCGATGTTCACCACCGGCGCACCGTTTTCACGCGCCGCCAGAGCCGAGGGCATCCAGTCGACCATGACATCGGCACCACCGCCCAGAAGCACCTGCACAGGCGCAACATCCGGCCCGCCCGGCTTGATCGTCACATCAAGATCGGCCTCTTCGTAATAGCCTTTTTCCAGCGCCACATAATAACCCCCGAACTGGGCCTGTGTAACCCATTTGAGCTGCAAAGTCACCTCGTCGGCAGCAAAGGCTCCTGTGGTCATGGCGGCCAGAGCGGCCGCGCTCGTCAGTAGCTTTTTCATATTAAATACAACCTCCAAGTTGTTTAAATGGCCGGATTTTTCCCCGTGCCTTTTTATGACGGACCTTACGATCCGCGTTGTGAGGGGTGCCAGAAGGTCACCCGCTTTTCGATGCCCGCGACCAGCCCGTAAAGCGCTGTGCCGGTCACGGCGGACACCACAATTTCAGCCCAAACCATGTCGGTTGCCAAGCGTCCCATCTCTGTGGTGATGCGAAATCCCATGCCACGGATGGGAGAGCCGAAATATTCAGCAACAATAGCACCGATCAGCGCCAGAGATGTTGCAATTTTAAGACCGTTGAACACAAAGGGCAGCGCCGCAGGTCCGCGCAATTTGCGAAGCGTCTGCACATGGCTCGCCCCGTAGGTGCGCATCAGGTCGCGCTGCATCGGGTCAACTGCCGCCAGTCCGCCCAGAATATTCACCAGCATCGGGAAGAACACCATCACGGCGACCACGGCGGCTTTCGACTGCCAGTCAAAGCCGAACCACATCACCATAATCGGCGCGAGCCCCACGATGGGCAGCGCGGCAAAGAAATTCGCCACCGGCATCAAACCGCGTTTCAGAAAATCGAAACGGTCAATCACCAGCGCCACCACAAGCGCGGCCAGACTACCCATCCAGAGCCCGTTGAGCGCGCCTTTCACCACGGTCTGCACCCAGTCTTCCCACAGGATCGGCAGCGAGCCCGCCATCGCGGCAAGGATCGCACTCGGCGCCGGCAGAATCGCTGGAGAGATGGCGAACACCCGCACTCCGATTTCCCACAGGACCAGAACCAGAAGGCCGAAACCCACGGGCCATGCGAGTTTTTCAAATGTGCTGTCCGTTTTCATACCGCACGCCCTCCCATCATATATCGCGCCAGTTTCTCGAACCCGCCGACGAGGAAAATCAGGATCGCCGCAAGGATTGCGGCGGCAAAGAGCGCCGCCCACATGATCATCGGCTCCCCGAATTGCGAACCGATCAGCATCCGCGCGCCCAGCCCTGCAATCGCAGAGGTGGAGAGTTCCGCGACCACAGCGCCCACAAAGGCAGCGGCGACGGAGACTTTCAACGAGGCAAAGAAATAGGGCATCGAGGACGGCAGGCGCAGTTTCCAAAACACGTCGCGCTGGCTGGCCCCGTAGGTTTTCAACAGATCAAGCTGCATCTGGTCGGGGCTCGACAGGCCTTTGACCATAGAGACCAGCACCGGATAAAAGCTCAGATAGGCGGCGATGATCGCCTTGGGCACCATGAGCGTGCCCGTGCCTGCCGCATTGGAGAGCACGACGATGATCGGCGCGAGCGCGACAATCGGGATGGTCTGCGAAATGATCGCCCAAGGCATAAGCGTCAACCGCCCCACGCGGCTCAACACGATCACCGTGGCCAGCGCAATCCCGATCACGATCCCGAAGCCAAAGCCCAGAAGCGTGGTTTTCAGCGTGATCGAGCCTTGGTAGATCATCGAGCGTTTCGAGGTGATCTTTTTCTCCACCGTGGTTTTCCACAATTCGGTGGCGATCTGGTGCGGCGCGGGCAAGAGCGGGCGCGTTTGCGACATGGTGTCTTTGACCAGTTCGGAGAAGCTGACCTCGGTGCCCGCACGTTCGGCCTGATCAAAGGTCCAAGTGCTGTTCATCTTCACCGCCGCCGCATACCAGATCACGATCAGCACGGCGAGGACGGTGAGAACGGGAACGATCTTGTTCATGCGGCCCACTCCATCCGGTATTGCGCGGGGGTTCCTTCGGCGTCGGGGGCAATCTCGCCCGTGACTCTGAAACCTTCGCGTTCATAAAATCGATGTGCGCGGGTGTTCGGCTGATGTGTTTGCAGCCAGAGAAACCTGCGCCCTTGCTTGGCCTGATCGATCAGCGCCTTGCCAAGACCCTGCCCCGTCGCGGTCAGGTAGATCGCGCCAATTTTGTCCGTGTTCGGGTCCACCGACATATAGCCCACGATGGTCTCCGGTGGCGTCTCCGTGACCACATAGATGTCGCGCAGGTCAAAGACCTTGTCCATCGCCGTCTCGATCATATCCGAGGTCGGGCCTTCCGGCATCCACGGCATGTCCTTTTCCCACGCCACAACGATCACCGCCATGTCGGGGATGTCGTCACGCGTGGCTTGTCTGATCCGTGTTGTCATGCGCGGCCCCCTTCAAAACGGCCTCGCGGCTGTGCGCAAGCCTGACCGACAGGTGTCCGACAGAAGTCCGACAGTTTGCCGACCGCTATTTTTCCCGAAAAACCACTCATAGGTCATGCCCCGCCCGCAGCCCGTCCCGCACCCGATGCGCGATCTCGATGAACTCCGGCGTGTCGCGGATTTCCAGCGGACGCTCTTTCGGCAGCGGCGAGTCGATGACATCCGTGATCCGTCCGGGACGCGGGCTCATCACCACGATTTTGGTCGAGAGATAGACCGCCTCGGGGATCGAATGGGTCACAAATCCGATGGTCTTGTTGGTCGCCGCCCAGAGCCGCAGCACCTCTTCGTTCAGCTTGTCGCGCACGATCTCGTCCAAGGCACCAAAGGGTTCATCCATAAGGAGAATTTCGGCATCAAAGGCCAGAGCGCGGGCAATGGAGGCACGCTGCTGCATACCACCTGACAACTGCCACGGGTATTTCTTGCCAAACCCTTTAAGATCAACGAGTTCGAGCACTTTCTCGACCCGTTTTTCCTGATCCGCTTTCGGAAATTCCATGATCTCCAGAGGCAGTTTGATATTGCCTGCAATCGTGCGCCACGGGTAAAGCCCCGCCGCCTGAAACACATAGCCGTAAGCCCGTGATTTGCGCGCTTCTTCAGGGCTGATGCCATTGACGGTCAGCTTCCCGCCGGTCGGGGTCTCAAGCCCCGCAATACAGCGCAAAAACGTGGTTTTCCCGCAGCCCGAAGGCCCGATGAAGGAGACGAAATCCCCCTTGTTGATCTGGAGATTTACATCTTTGAGCGCATGGACGGGACCGTCACCCGTCTGGAACGTCAGGTCCACCGCCTGCGCGTCGATCACTGGCTTTTTCATTGGCTATGTCTTTGTTTTTGCCGCGTCTTCGCGGTCTGTCCCTGTTGGCAGGCGGGCCGTTTTCCGGCCCTGCCCGATCTCTTTGTGACGCCTCAGACGCCGGTCGCGGGAATACCCGTGCGCACCACCGGTTGCGGCGAGGTCAGTTCTTTCCACTTGGACAGCGCCTTGTTCACCGTCGCATTCGGATCGCGGGCCACAAATTCGCCGTGACCTTCCTTGGCCTTCAATTCGCCCTTGTCCACGGCGACATAGCCCCGTGTGAGAACGTAACGCGGCAGCGCCGTAACCTCGATCCCTTCAAAGACGTTATAGTCGATCGAAGAGGCCTGTGTATCGGCCGAAATCGTCTTGCCCATCGACGGGTCCATCACCACCAAATCGGCATCCGAACCCACCAGAACCGCACCTTTTTTCGGGTAACAATTCAATATCTTGGCGATATTTGTTGAAGTAACGGCGACGAATTCGTTCATCGTGATCCGCCCCGTCTCCACACCTTTGGTCCAGAGCACCGGCAACCGGTCCTCAAGCCCGCCGGTGCCGTTCGGGATTTTCGAGAAATCACCAAGGCCATAGCGTTTCTGCTCGGTCGTAAACGCACAGTGATCGGTCGCCACACAGGACAATGTCCCCGACGCCAGACCGGCCCAGAGGCTGTCCTGATGCTTCTTGTTGCGGAACGGCGGCGACATCACACGCCGCGCGGCATGGTCCCAGTCCTCATTGAAATATTCGCTTTCGTCCAGAACCAGATGCTGGATCAAAGGCTCGCCCCAGACCCGCTTGCCGTTCATCTTGGCACGACGGATCGCTTCGTGGCTTTCCTCGCAAGAGGTATGCACCACATAGAGCGGCGCACCAGCCATATCGGCCAACATGATCGCGCGGTTGGTGGCCTCGCCCTCGACCTGTGTCGGACGGGAATAGGCATGGGCCTCAGGGCCGGTGTTACCCTCGGACAGAAGCTGCGCTGTGAGTTCTGCGATCACATCGCCGTTCTCGGCATGAACCAAAGGCGTCGCGCCAAGCTCTCCACAACGTTTGAACGAGGCATAGAGCTCGTCATCATTGACCATCAACGACCCTTTATAGGCAAGGAAGTGCTTGAAAGTATTGATGCCCTTCTCTTCCGTGATGATCTTCATCTCGTCAAAGACCTGCTCGCCCCACCATGTGATGGCCATGTGGTAAGAATAGTCACAGGCGGCCTGACTGGATTTGTTGTCCCAGACCTTCAATGCATCCAACAGGCTTTCACCGGGGCTTGGCAGGGCAAAATCAATCACCATCGTCGTGCCCCCCGCCAAAGCCGCACGGGTGCCGGAGGCGAAATCATCGGCGGAGAACGTGCCCATAAACGGCATCTCCAAATGCGTATGCGGGTCGATCCCGCCGGGCATCACAAAACAGCCCTCCGCATCCAGAATTTCGTCTCCGCTCAGGTCCGGCCCGATCTCCACGATCACCCCGTCCTCGATTTTCACATCGGCTTTATAGGTCAGATCGGCTGTGACGACCGTGCCGCCCTTGATCACCTTGCTCATAATCTATCTCCTTGTTGGCAAAAAGCGGCGCGCCTTGTTCCCGACGCGCTCCGGCTTTCTGATGGCTCAAATACTCATTCGACGATTTCGGCGGTTTCCAGCACCGCATGCATCAGCACATCCGTGCCCGCAGCGGCCCATTCCGGCGTGATCTCTTCCGCTTCGTTGTGGCTCAGACCATCGACACAGGGGCACATGATCATCGTCGTCGGCGCCACGGCTGCGGCCCAACAGGCGTCATGTCCGGCGCCCGAAACGATATCCATATGGGAATACCCCAGTTTTTCCGCCGCATTGCGCACGTTCGACACAAGTTCTGGCGTGAAAGTCACCGGATCGAAATGTCCGACAGGTTCCACCGAACAGCCCACGCCGATCTCCTCACAAATTGCAGCGGCACGTTCCTCGATCTGGCTGCGCATGGAGGTCAGTTTCTCGATGCTCGGTGTGCGGATATCGACCGTGAACACCACCGTTCCCGGCAAGACATTGCGCGAGTTCGGATTGAATTGCATCTGGCCCACACCGCCCACGGCGTTCGGCTGGTGGTCCATTGCCACCTCCTGCACCATCTCCAGAATCCGTGCCATTGCCAGCCCGGCGTTGGTCCGCATCGCCATCGGCGTGGAGCCGGTATGCGCCTCTTTTCCGGTGAGCGTGAATTCCAGCCACCAAAGCCCCTGACAATGGGTCACAACGCCGATGTCTTTGCCCTCGGCTTCCAAAATCGGCCCCTGCTCGATGTGCAGCTCGTAATAGGCATGCATCTTGCGCGCGCCGACCTCTTCGTCACCTTTCCAGCCAATACGCTCCAGCTCTTCGCCATAGGTCTTGCCCTCAAGATCGGTGCGGGCATAGGCGTAGTCCATCGTGTGTTTGCCTGCAAAAACTCCGGAGGCCAGCATGGCCGGTGCAAAACGCGCGCCTTCCTCGTTGGCCCAGTTGGTCACAACAATCGGGTGTTTCGTCTTGATGCCCAGATCATTCATGGTCCGCACCGCCTCAAGCGCGCCCAGAACCCCCAGAACCCCGTCATATTTTCCGCCGGTGGGTTGGGTGTCGAGATGCGATCCGACATAGACCGGCAAAGCCTCATGATCGGTGCCTTCGCGAGTCATGAACATCGTGCCCATAGCATCGACCCCCATAGTCATCCCCGCCTCTTCACACCATTTCTGGAACAGCTTGCGGCCCTCGGCATCTTCATCGGTCAGCGTCTGGCGGTTACAGCCTCCGGCCACCCCGGGTCCGACCTTTGCCATCTCCATGAGACTGTCCCAAAGACGTTCCGAATTGATTTTGAGGTTCTCACCTGCGGCTGCGCTGGCCATGGGGTTTCCTTTCCATAAATCTGTCGTTCCAAACGGATCACCCTGATCGGCACTGCGGGCGCATCGCCCCTGTCGCACCGGGATTGCAGATCACCGCCAAAACCGTTCAAGTGTCCATGTCATACGACAGACCTCTTTGCTCCGGATGTGGTGACGCTCTATCTCCCTCAAGGTTTGACCATTTGGTCAAGGGAACCCTAACAGCAACTCGCGAAGACACAAAACAATGCGAGTGCCTAAAACCCATGCAAACTTGCACCACGAACGGTTTTAAGGCAATTCCCGCTTCGGTTTGACGTTTTTTTTAGCAAGTATGTCCCTACAGGTGACAGGAAGCAGGATCAGAATGGGAATCAATCGTGATACGTTGGGGCGAAAACCCCGCACAAGAATCCAGAAAAAGAACACAGAAGCCATTCTGGATGCCGCTCTCGATGTTTTTTCCCAATACGGATTTCGCGGCTCGACACTGGACCAGATTGCCAAAGCCGCAGGGCTGTCAAAGCCGAACCTGCTCTATTATTTTCCCTCGAAAGTCGCGATCCACCGCGCCTTGATCGACGAGTTGATGCAAAACTGGCTTGATCCATTGCGCAAAATGCAGGCAGACGGCGAGCCTGTAGAAGAGATCCTTGCCTATGTTTTACGCAAACTTGAAATGGCCCGCGAATTCCCGCGCGAGAGCCGGTTGTTTGCCAACGAGATCGTGCAAGGCGCGCCCAATATCATGGACAAGATCGAGGGAGAGCTGAAAACACTGGTCGAGGAAAAGGCCGCCGTGATCAACGGCTGGATCGCCTCGGGTGCGCTGGCTCCTGTCGATCCCTATCACCTGATTTTCTCGATCTGGTCGACCACCCAGCATTATGCGGATTTCGATGTGCAGGTCCGTGGCATTCTGAAGCCCGAGGGGGACGCCCATTTCAAAGATGCCGAAGCCTATCTCGACACGCTGTTCCGTCGGATGCTCACGCCACCTGCGGGTTAACCAAGAGTCAAAATAATTGGGGATATTAACCCCTGAAAAACCGTAATCTCTTATAAAGATTCGTGGTGGGGGCTCCTGAGAAAAGGAGCTTGAGCATGACCAATGTGACGGGCGTGCCGGCTTTCGGAGGCGGTGGATTTGCATTCCGGCAACCACCTGATCCGCCAAAGCCGGACGTTCCCGAAATCGCGGAAACCGCGTTGAACGGAACGACGACTTATACCAAGGGGAACGAGCTTCCCGGCCAGAACGGCGATATCCTGACCTATCCACGCACAGAGGCCGCCGAGACTGCCTCTGGCGCAGTTCCGACATCTGTCTCGGAACACCCCTCCGCTGCGCAGAACGCCTTGCCCGAGGATGTGCTGGTCGGACCGACACCGGCATTTCAGGCCTCTGTTCTGGAGGTCAGGATGGACCTGCGCAACGCCATCGCCGAACATGCCGCCAAACGCACGCAATCAGAGGACGAGGCCGCAATCGCGCCATCGGCTCGTTCGCAGAGCACCGGAATGTCGGACGCAAGATCGGCTTCAATGCCGGATAGAGTGCCGCTTGAGAACGGGAACGAAGCGACTAGAGACGCGCACGCAGAACAACAGGCCGTCGAGCAGACATTATCTCTGAGTGCCGTGCCCGCTGAGGCCATAGATCCGGAAAGCCGTTATGCCGGACCGGCAGCGGTGCAGCCGACACCTTTTGACGGCGGATCATAGGCCCGCCTTAGGCACCGCGTCTCACATAACAAAAAGAAACCCCCGCGACATCACGGGGGTTTACTCTTTTGCACAAACTGCGCCTGCAACATAAAGACCAGCACCGAAGGAAAGCACCCTCACCTCCGGCGCGCCGGATCACTCCGCCGAGCAAGCCGCCACATTGTTGGGATGCGTCGTCCAGTTGGCATAGTCGCCAACCGTCTCTCCCGTGCGCGGATCCACCTCGCCTTTTTCAAGCGTTTTCATTGTGATGCACCCTTCAACCGGACAGACATTCACACAGAGATTACAGGCCACACATTCCTCATCCTTGACGGTAAATATCCGGTCCGCCGACATTTCAATCGCTTGGTGCGACGTATCCTCACAAGCCGCATAGCAGCGCCCGCATTTGATACAGTCGTCCTGACTGATCTCCGCCTTGGTGACGTGGTTGAGGTTGAGATATTGCCAATCCGTCACATTCGGCGTGGCTTTACCGACCAGTTCGGAAAGCGCCATCTCCTTTTCATCAAGGTATTGGCTCAGACCCGAAATCATCTCCTGCACGATCTTGAACCCGTAGGTCATTGCCGCCGTGCAGACCTGCACATTGCCCGCACCCAAAGCCATGAACTCCGCCGCGTCGCGCCATGTAGTCACGCCGCCGATGCCGGAGATCGGCAGGTTTGCGGTTTCACGATTGCGCGCGATCTCGGCCACCATGTTCATGGCAATCGGCTTGACCGCCGGACCGCAATAGCCGCCATGCGTGCCTTTGCCATCAATCATCGGCTCGGGCGCAAACATATCAAGGTTCACAGTGGCAATCGAATTGATCGTGTTGATCAGAGACACCGCATCCGCCCCACCGCGCAGAGCCGCCTCGGCGGGGGCGAGAATATTGGTGATGTTCGGCGTCAGCTTGACGATCACCGGCAAGTCCGTCGCCTCTTTACACCAGCGCGTCACCATCTCGATATACTCAGGCACCTGCCCTACGGCTGCGCCCATGCCGCGCTCGGCCATCCCGTGCGGACAGCCGAAGTTCAACTCGAACCCGTCGCAACCGGTTTCGGCAATGCGCGGAATGATGCTCTTCCAGCTTTCCGCATCACAAGGCACCATCACGGAGGCAATCAGCGCCCGATCAGGATAGTCTTTTTTGACCCGCGTCATCTCTTCGAGATTCACCTCCAAGGGACGGTCGGTGATCAATTCGATATTGTTCAGCCCAAGCAAACGCCGGTCCGCGCCGTAGATCGCGCCGTAACGCGGGCCGTTGACGTTGACGACCGGCGGGCCTTCCTCGCCAAGCGTTTTCCAGACCACACCGCCCCATCCGGCCTCGAAGGCGCGGCGGACGTTGTATTCCTTGTCAGTCGGCGGCGCGGAGGCCAGCCAGAACGGGTTGGGGCTTTTGATGCCGCAAAAAGTGCTCGTCAGATCGGCCATGGCTCAGCCCTCCATCAGCTTGGCGTGGATATCTTCAGCGGCATCGCGGCCCTCGGCCACGGCCGTCACGGTCAGGTCTTCCCCCCCGGTGGCACAATCGCCTCCGGCCCAGATGCCCGGCACGGAGGTCCGCCCCACAGCATCCACAGCAATCTTGCCACCCGTGATTTCGATCTCTTCCGGCACACCATCAAGCGCCTGACCGATGGCCTTGAACACCTGATCCGCAGGCAGACGGAAAGTCTCCCCCGTGCCTTTGAGCGTGCCGCCATCCTCGGCGGTATATTCGAATTCCACCTCGGTCACAGACCCGTTGCCGTAAACCGCGACAGGGGCGGCATTGTAGAAAATCTGCACGCCTTTGGAGGCGGCAAGATCCTGTTCATACTCGGAGGCCGACATCCGCGCGCGGCCACGACGGTAAACCATAGACACGTTTTGCGCGCCCAGAAGCTTGGCCTGCACCGCCGCATCCACGGCGGTCATCCCGCCACCGATCACCACAACATTGCGCCCGATTGGCAGTTTCGAAAGATCCTCTGCCTGACGCAATTCCGAGATGAAATCGACAGCATCAAGAACACCGCTCTTGTCTTCGCCCTCGGCACGCAGGGCGTTCACACCCGCAAGACCAATGGCAAGGAACACCGCATCATATTCGGACTTGAGCCCCTCAATCGAGAGTTCCGCACCAAGTTTTTTGCCATTCACAACGGTGATCCCGCCGATCTGCATCAGCCAGTCCACCTCTTTTTGGGCAAACCCGTCTGGTGCCTTGTAAGACGCGATGCCGTATTCGTTCAGGCCGCCGGACTTCGGACGCGCGTCAAACATCACCACATCGTGACCATACATGGCCAGACGATGCGCCGCCGAAAGCCCCGCCGGACCGGCTCCGACCACAGCGACGGTCTTTCCGGTCGGCTCTGCGCGGGTAAAGGGATGCACCCCCTTCTCCATCAGAATATCGGTCGCATAGCGTTGCAAACGGCCGATCTCGACCGGCTTGCCTTCCGCCACCTCGCGCACACAGACCTCTTCGCAGAGCGTCTCCGTAGGACAGACGCGGGCACACATGCCGCCCAGAATGTTCTGCTCCAGAATGGTCTTTGCAGCGGCCTCCGGTGTGCCTGTCATGATCTGCCGGATAAACAAAGGCACATCAATCGAGGTCGGACAGGCCGTCATACAGGGCGCGTCGTGACAAAAGTAACACCGATCCGCAGCCACCAGTGCCTCGTGTTCATCGAGCACCGGATGCAGATCGGAAAACTGCGCCGCATAGCTTTCCTCGGGCAGGCGTCCGGCTGTAATGCCAGGCGTCAGCGGGGTGTTGGACATCGGCTTGCTCCCTATTGGCTTGCTTTTCTTGTGACTCGAAGGTGGCAGGCTTCATTTTTTTATCAAGCGGTAAAATTTAAGACATGGTCATTTTCAGTCTTTTGCGCCGCCTCAAGCCACATAATCATGCGCAAACGCCCAAAACATGGGCAGAGTTTACGTCATTCTCCGGCGCGGCCGGCCGGATAGCGGGTTTTCACGCAACGTCACAACCCCTATATACGGAGATCAGAAGATCAATCAGCCTGGGCTCAAACGGCATGTCCAAACGGGCATCGCCAGAGAACCGGGCGGCCATAAAAACCGAGTTGAACATATGACAAAGCAAAACGACGCCGACGTGGCCTTCATTCAGGCATTGGCCGAACTCCTCAGCGCCAACGAGCTCACCGAACTCGAAGTCATGCGCGAATACGGCGACAATGACAGCCTCAACGTCCGCGTAAGCCGCGCCGCACCGCAGGTTGTTCAGACCGTTGCAGCCCCCGCACCGGCCCCCGTGGCCGCCGCACCTGCCGCCGCCGCCGCTCCGGCCGCAGCCCCTGCTGCAGATGCAGGCGATCCGGCTAATGATCCGAACGCCGTGCCCTCGCCGATGGTTGGTACCGCCTACCTCGCCGCAGAACCGGGTGCTGCGCCTTTCGTCAAAGTAGGTGACAAGGTCTCCGAAGGCCAGACGGTCCTGATCGTCGAAGCCATGAAGACCATGAACCACATCCCCGCACCGAAATCCGGCACGGTCAAACGCATTCTCGTCGAAGACGGCACTCCGGTCGAATTCGGCGCTCCTCTGATGATCATCGAATAAGGGGCTCCCGATGTTCGATAAAATCCTCATCGCCAACCGTGGCGAGATTGCCCTTCGGGTGATCCGTGCCTGTCGCGAGATGGGCATCCAGTCGGTGGCCGTTCATTCGGAGGCCGACGCAGACGCCATGCATGTGCGCATGGCGGACGAAGCGGTCTGTATCGGCCCGAATTCTTCGGCACAGTCCTATCTGAACTTCCCCTCGATCATTGCCGCCTGTGAGATCACTGGCGCGCAAGCGATCCATCCGGGGTACGGGTTTCTCTCGGAAAACGCGGCCTTTGTGCAGATCGTCGAAGATCACGATCTGACCTTTATCGGTCCCTCCGCCGAGCACATCCGCCAGATGGGCGACAAGATCACCGCAAAAGAGACCGCCGAAAAACTCGGCATCCCTGTGGTACCCGGCTCCAAGGGCGGCGTGCCCGATGTGGCCTCGGCCAAGAAAGCCGCAGCCGACATGGGCTATCCGGTGATCATCAAAGCCACAGCCGGCGGCGGCGGTCGCGGCATGAAAGTGGCCTTGAACGAAGAAGAACTCGAAGTTGCCTTCCGCACCGCGCGTTCCGAATCCAAAGCCGCCTTTGGCAATGACGAAGTCTATATGGAGAAATATCTCCAGAAACCGCGTCACATCGAAGTGCAGGTCTTTGGCGACGGACAGGGCGGCGGGGTCCATTTGGGCGAACGCGACTGTTCGCTTCAGCGCCGCCACCAGAAGGTGTTCGAGGAAGCCCCCGGCCCCTCGATCTCTCCTGAAGAGCGCGCCCATATCGGCGGCATCTGCGCCAAGGCCATCGGAGAGATGGGCTATCGCGGCGCGGGCACGATTGAGTTTCTCTATGAGGATGGCGAGTTCTATTTCATTGAAATGAACACCCGCCTTCAGGTCGAACATCCGGTGACAGAGGCGATCTTCCGCCAAGACCTCGTGCGTGAACAGATTCGCGTCGCGGCGGGTGAGAAACTGTCCTTCACACAGGATGATCTGCTGCTCGACGGCCATGCCATTGAAGTGCGGATCAACGCAGAGAAACTGCCGAACTTCACACCCTGCCCCGGCAAGATCACGCAATACCATGCGCCGGGCGGCCTGGGTGTGCGGATGGATTCCGCGCTCTATGACGGCTACACGATCCCGCCCTATTACGACAGTTTGATCGGCAAGCTGATCGTCCACGGGCGCGACCGTCCCGAAGCCCTCGCGCGCCTCAACCGCGCTCTGGGCGAATTGATCGTGGACGGAGTCGACACGACGATCCCGCTGTTCCACGCGCTGTTGCAGGAAGAGGATGTGCTCACGGGCAATTACAACATCCACTGGCTGGAGAAATGGCTAGAGACCCATCTCGGCTGAAATCCCGCATACAAGAGATTTTGAAAGGCCGCGTCACTAGCGCGGCCTTTTCATTTGCCGAAAGCCGCGTCACATTCTCCCTATGAACCATGTCGAACTGTCCCCTGAACTGATCCTGCAAGCCTATGCCAACGGCGTCTTTCCCATGGCGGAAAGTCGCGAGGATGAAAGCCTGTTCTGGGTCGATCCGCGCGAAAGAGGCATCATCCCGCTGGACGGGTTCCACATCTCCCGCTCGCTCGCCCGTCTGATCCGGCAAGACCGCTACCGCGTGACTTTCGATCAGGATTTTTCCGGCGTCATGGAGGGCTGCGCCGACCGTGAAGAGACATGGATTAATGCCACAATCTTTGATCTCTACGGGCAGTTGTTCGAGATGGGCTTTGGTCATTCCGTGGAAATCTGGGACGGCCCGCGCCTCGTCGGAGGCTCCTACGGGCTTGCCTTGGGCACGGCATACTTCGGGGAGAGCATGTTTTCACGGGTGACAAACGCGTCCAAACTCGCTCTGGCCTATCTGGTCACCCATCTCAGACGCACGGGGTTTACCCTGTTCGACACGCAATTCCTGACTGAACATCTCGCCAGTCTCGGTGGTATCGAAATCTCGCGCGCGCAATATCGCAGTCTTTTGCATGAAGCCTTGCAGCACAACGCGGATTTCAACGCCGCGTCAGATCCGCTCACGCCTCAAGACGTGCTGCAACTCAGAGGCCAGATGTCGTAACGCTGATGGTCCATCGCATTCAAAGCAGGGCTTGAAGCCACCATCCAGCCGGAGAACACGGGGGCTTCCTCGCCCTGCGCACGCACGACGAGATAAGCATAGGCATCGCCCGACGGGTTGTTTTCAGGATAACGGCAATCGCCCAGAAACACTTCAATCCGGCCAAACGCCTGCGTCTCTCCGGTCTCAAGTGTCAAATCCGCGACTTCACCCGTCAACTTGTCCAGCGCGCGCACGGTGGCACCGGAGGCCGAGACGACTTTCTCCTGCAACTCAGTGGTGATGTCTTTCAACTCTTGCTGGAAGCCGCCATTGGGCAGGTCCTGCAAGTCCTCAAGCGACAGCCCGCCAGCCCCGAAACCGCCAATATCGGCATCCTCATCCAGCGGGGTGATGATAATTTCGTCGAGGCCGGTTTCCAGATCGTCGTCAAAGCCGCCCTCTTGCGCCCAAGCGGGAGCAACCAATAGCAAGGAGAGTGATGCGGCGCGCAGCAACGGAATCACTGTGCCGCCCCCGCGTCATCGCCGCTGCCTGTGACAAATTTGAGAAGGAGGTTAATCAGACTAACCGAACCCTGCGTGTCCGCGATCACCTGACCATCCTCGAAATTGAACATGGAGCCGCCAGGAACAAGCTCAACAAAATTGCCGCCCAGAAGCCCCTCGGACGCGATCATCGCCGCCGTGTCATCCGGCAGGACAATATCGCTGTCGAGGGTGAGTTTGGCTTCCGCGCGGAATGTTTCGCGGTTCAAGTCGAGGTCCGTGACCGTGCCGACCTTGACCCCCGCCAGCCGCACATCGGTGCCGGTTGAAATCCCCTCGGCGGAGCGGAAAGAGGCGGTGAGTTGGTAATGCTCGGAGGCGCCGGAGCCAAGGCCGGTGATCTGGCCTGCATAGAGCAAGAAGCCCACAGCGAGCGCGATCACGCCTGCACCTACCGCAACTTCTGTCGGATTTTCTGCCATTTAAGCCTTCCGGAATGGACTTGAACAAGGTCGCGAGCGAGCGCCCGCAAGACATTGACGGGTTATCGACACTCCCGAAACCTTGCCGCCCCGCATTTCTGCGCGACGGTTGGTCGGGTTACTCGGGCTGCCACGCCTCATAGTCGCGGCGTTCAACCGGATGCACGCGGCGAATCGAACCGGCGGGCGCATAGGCGGCCACTGTGCCGGTCAGATTCTCGACATGCTCTTTTTCCCAAGGCTTGTGCTCAAGCGCGTCATGACCGGGATGGTTGTCGAATGTGCGATGCAGCCAGCCGTGCCAATCGGGGCTGACGCGTGTCGCCTCGACATCACCGTTATAGATGACCCAGCGGCGGCTGTCGTCTTTGTTGCGATAGAACACATTGCCCTGCGCATCCTCGCCGACCTTGATGCCCTTGCGCCATGTGAAAAGCTGTGTCCCGATGGTTTGACCGTCCCACCAGATCAGCGTGCGTAACGCCGTGTTCAAAATTCCCATGACCTTGTCACCTTTCGAATTTCGCTCGGTTCTTTCTATGAACCATCCGCGCGCGGAGGTCCAGAGGGCAGCAGCCGCAGAGGTTGCGTTTTCTTCCGCCCCATCGAGCGAAAAAGCAAAACCCCGCCGACATGATTTGCGGCGGGGTGTTCGAGAGTTTTATTCCGAAAGGATCAAGACGCAGTCTTTTCCTTGGCCTCATCCTCGGCAAAGATCATCAAAGGTTTGGCATCCGACGTCACCGCCTCTTCATTGACCACCACCTCGGAGACATTCTCCATCCCCGGCAGTTCGAACATCGTATCCAGAAGGATATCTTCAAGGATCGAACGCAGGCCACGCGCACCGGTTTTGCGTTCGATGGCGCGTTTGGCGATGGCGGCCAGCGCCTCTTCGGTGAAGGACAACTGAGCATCTTCGAGTTCGAACAATCGCTGATACTGTTTCACCAAAGCGTTTTTCGGCTGCGTCAGAATGGTGACAAGCGCGTCTTCGTCGAGGTCTTCCAGCGTTGCGAGAACGGGCAGACGGCCAACAAATTCGGGAATCAGGCCAAATTTCAGCAGATCTTCCGGTTCAAGCTCCTGGAACAATTCCCCTACGCCACGGTCGTCATCATTTTTGACATCCGCGCCAAAGCCCATGGCAGAGCCCTTGTTACGCTGCGCAATGATCCGGTCGAGACCGGCGAAGGCGCCGCCACAGATGAAAAGGATGTTCGTGGTGTCCACTTGCAGGAATTCCTGCTGCGGATGCTTGCGCCCGCCTTGCGGCGGCACGGAGGCCACAGTGCCCTCCATGATTTTGAGAAGCGCCTGCTGCACCCCCTCACCCGACACATCGCGGGTGATCGACGGGTTGTCGGATTTGCGGGTGATCTTGTCGACCTCGTCGATATAGACGATGCCGCGCTGTGCGCGTTCGACATTGTATTCGGAGGCCTGAAGCAATTTGAGGATGATGTTTTCCACATCCTCGCCCACATAGCCCGCTTCCGTCAGAGTGGTTGCGTCGGCCATTGTGAACGGCACGTCAAGAATACGCGCAAGCGTCTGTGCCAAAAGCGTTTTCCCGCAACCGGTCGGGCCGATCAGAAGGATGTTCGACTTCGCAAGCTCGATATCCCCCGCGCCTTTGGCGGCGTGGTTGAGACGTTTGTAATGGTTGTGAACAGCCACCGAGAGCACGCGTTTCGCGGTCGCCTGTCCGATGACATAATCATCAAGAACCTGACAAATCTCTTTCGGCGACGGCACACCTTCGGAGGATTTCAGACCGGAGGTCTTCGTTTCCTCGCGGATGATATCCATGCACAGCTCGACGCATTCGTCACAGATGAACACGGTCGGGCCCGCAATCAGTTTGCGCACCTCGTGTTGGCTCTTGCCGCAGAACGAGCAGTAAAGCGTGTTTTTGCTGTCACCACTGGACGAATTGCTCATCACATTCCCCTGAACCCCAGACGGGCTCTCTTGTGTTGTGCTTCAACCGACAGGGCCGGCCAAAAGGCGATATTTGACAGAGTGTAGGACAGCCGATTTTCGGGCACAATGGCAAAATCCCATTGACTGAACACCCGATCATGAGGCTGCCCTACCTCAAGAATGAAACGGCACACCGACCATAGCCGATGCGCCAAGCGTCTTACTCTTCGAGCGGCGCGCGGTTTTCGACGATTTCGTCAATCAAACCAAACTCTTTCGCATCTTCCGGCGACATGAAATTGTCACGCTCAAGCGCATCGACCACGGTCTCGATGCTCTGGCCAGTGTGTTTCACGTAGATCTGGTTCAGGCGATCCTTGAGCTTTTGCGTCTCTTGCGCATGGATCATGATATCGGTCGCCTGCCCCTGATAGCCGCCAGAAGGCTGGTGCACCATGACGCGGGAATTGGGCAGCGAGAAGCGCATCCCTTTTTCGCCCGCCGTCAGAAGCAAAGATCCCATAGAGGCCGCCTGCCCCATCACGAGGGTCGACACTTTCGGACGGATATATTGCATCGTGTCGTAGATCGACAGACCGGAGGTCACGACACCACCCGGGCTGTTGATATACATCGCGATTTCTTTTTTCGGATTCTCGGCCTCAAGGAACAGAAGCTGGGCACAGATCAGCGAGGACATGCCATCATGGACCGGCCCGTTGAGGAAAATGATGCGTTCTTTCAAAAGACGCGAGAAAATATCGTAAGCGCGTTCACCACGGCTCGTCTGCTCGACCACCATGGGAACGAGTGTGTTCATGTAGGTATCAATCGGATCTTTCATCGGGCCCTGCCTGTTGCTTCATCTGATGTGTTAGCGCGGAAGTGTTACTCAAGTCTTAGTAGCGGACTTGGGGACCTGCAAGAGCACCCGGTGTCTGTCGCGGTTTTCCTCCGGTCATTTTAGGGGGCGCGTTATTTGCACAGGCACGCGAGAAAAACAAATTTTAATTTAATATCAATCCATTAGACAACCCCATAAGCAACAAGCCACCGTTCACAAAAGCGGCAACATGAGGGGTGTTGCCGCTTTGCCTCAAATTCGGAGAAAATTTTTGATAAATGTGATTCACCCGACCAGAGCAGGCAGGGCGACAAGGTGATTGTCCCACGCCAGCCCCGGAACCGCATTCAGCGGTGACATGCCCTCCTTGAGCGCCAGGAGCGCGCCGAATCCGTCAGAGCCGAGATACCCGTCCTCACGCGGCGCCAGACCACAGATGTCACCACGCAGCACCGCCCCGAGGAATGTGCCATCCGGCGCGAAACGGTGCAGCCGCCCGCCCCGTGGCGAGGTGATCCCCACCTCCGTGCCATCGCCCGAAAAGGAAATCGAGCCGGCATAACCCTTCATCGCATATTGCTCGCCCATCTCCGCCTGCGGCAACATCACCTCTTCACCGCGCCGGTGCAGACCGATCAGCGGGACAAGCTCCATCTCGTCACCTTCCCACTGCATCGCGAAAGCCACCTGATCGTCAGGCCCGATGGACAGGTGCCGGATCGAGTTCTGATGCAGTTCCGGCGCGAGGACATGCTTTTCTTCCAGCGCGAAACTCGGAGAAAGGTAAACCAGCGAAGGTTCCATATCGTCGATATTGAGCTTTTGCCGCCCCTCACCGATATCGGGATGGGTGAAAATACCGCCATTGGCGACCACCAACGTCCCGTCCGACAGCGGGCGCACATCATGCGGACCGATACCGTGGGTCGCCACCTCGCCCACACGGGTGTAGCCCTTGGCGCGGTCCCAGATGCCAAGAACCCCTTTCTTCTCGGCGTAATTGTTCTCCGGCGTGACCAGCAAAGCCCCGTCATTCACGAAGAGCCCATGCCCCATGAAATGCCGCCCTTTCGGCGCATCGAGCCGGTGGGTGATCTTGCCTGTGGCGCAATTCACCACCACGGCAAAGGTGCCCGGACGGCGGGCAAAGGCCACGGCCTCGGGCTTGGTCGGATGCGCCGCAGCGGCATGTCCCCGCGCAGGCAGAGGTGCGCGGAACAGAATTTGCGCATCATGATCCAGACCATAGAGCGCATAATCGCCATTGGTGTCCTTGGCCGCGCCCAAAAAGGCCGGAGACCCCGCATCGGCCCAGCTCAGGCGCGGAACGAAAGCGGCAGCCAAGGCGGCTTTAATGAATGTACGACGTGTACTCATAACGGAGTTTCCCAGTGTTTTTGCTTTTATTGCGGAAATTAGAGAGACGGTCAGTCGCCGTCAGAGGCGTTGAAACCAGCGGAGACGCCCAAAGGTGCGCCCACCTCATTGGCCAGATGCCCGAGAATCGTGTCGATGTTCTGGCCGATGATCTCGATCTTGAGCCGGCCCATCGGATCTTCGGCGCCTGCAAAGGCAGGATCATCAAGCTCTTCGGTCAGGGTGATCGTCTTGGCAAAGGCGGCCTCGGCCAAGGGCATCTCGCCAGGCGCAAGTTTGCGTGCCAGATCGCGGGCGGCTTCGAGTTGGAGCATAACATTGCGCGCGGAACGTGCGGAGCGGCGGGCTTCGGCACGGGTGGGGCGCGGGCGCTCGAAAGTGCCGATGGGCCGTCCGATGCGCTGCAATTTGGTGTTTTCCAAAGACGACGTGAGCATAGTGTAAAGCGCCTGCACGCTTTCCGTCTCGCTCAGATAAAGCGGCTGGACGGCGTCACCGGCTTTCAAAAGCGTGTCGGCAAACCCATCCGGCATGGTCCATTCCTGATCAATCTCATGCGCCATACGGCCCAAGTCATGCGCAATCGCCTGCACCAGATGGCAGGCATAGCTGCCGTCCTCATAGCCGTCGAACTGCGTATCATAGAGCATGTATTCCAACGCAAAGAGCCCCCGCACCGCGATAGAGGCGGTGGCAAATTCGGCGGGGTCTTCAATGATCGGATCCTCATCGACGATATAGCTGGCTAGAGTGCGCGGAGTCATACCCTTTTTGTCCGGCCAGAAGGCAATGGCGAGGATACGTCCGTTGGCCTCGACCGGCCCCATGTGCAAATGCTGCAATCCCATCCACGCATCAAAGGCCGCATGATAGGCGGGCTTCACCGCTTCGGGCAGACAATTCTGCGCTGCCACATCGGCAAGTGCTGCGGCCTCGGCATCAAAGGTTTTGACCGCCGGTATTGTGTGGTCATTCACAGCCCGCACCAGCGCTTCATGAAGCGGATCGGCCGCCAGCGGTGTTGCACAGGAGAGCGAGAGACAAAGAGCAGTGAGCTTGCGCATGGGGTCCTCTAAAGGCTTTCGAGAAAACGGATCAGTGCAGCGCGGTCCTCGGGCGGCATTCGGGTAACGGCATCACAGGCACCTTGCGCCTCGCCGCCGTGCCAGAGCACTGCCTCCAGAAGCGAGCGCGCACGCCCGTCATGAAGGTAGGTCGTAGGCCGAGAAACACGTGAGGTCAAACCGATCCCCCAGAGCGGCGCGGTGCGCCATTCCCGTCCTGTGGCACGATGTTCGGGACGATGGTCGGCAAGCCCCTCGCCCATGTCATGCAACAGAAGATCGGTATAGGGCCAGATCAGCTGGAACGAACGCGGCGCGTTTTTGTCACCGGTCAACCGCGCCGTGACGTGTTTGGGCGTGTGACAGGCGCTACATCCGGCCTCGAAAAACATCTCCTTGCCGCGCAGCACCTGCGGGTCGGACAGGTCCCTGCGGGCCGGAACCGCAAGATTTCCTGCATAAAACGTCAAAAGATCCATGCCGATCTGATCAATCTCCGCCCCGCGCACATCATCTGCGCCGTGCGGGGCTGCGAGGCAGTCGACCTGCTCCGCCGTGCAGTCACCGGAGGGCGCGGGAAAGAGCGGAGAAGAAATGCCGATGTCGGAATGGAAGGCCGCGGCGGACTGTTCCTCCACCGTCGGCTCGCCCGCCTTCCAGCCGAAACGCCCCAACATGGGCTGTTCAAAATGCCGTGACCACACGATATTCGGACGGCCAGAGATACCATCTCCATCCGCATCATCAGGATCGGCCAGCGCCAGAATGTCTTCGGAGGGAATCGCCTCCAGAAGTCCCAGCCCGATCATCGGGTTGGCCACACGTGGCGAGAGTTGCAGCGTCTTCGGCAAGGGGCCATAGGCCGGCGCGGAAATCGAGTAGACCGGTTTGCGCAAGGAGACGATCTCGCCCCCGTTGAGCGTCACGGGCTGCTCTTCGTAATCGATCTCCAACCGCCCCTCGGGCGCAAACCCCACGAGCGACAGGTCTTGAAGCTGCCCGCCATAGCCCGGCACAGGGCGGGTGCGCGGCGTGGCGGCCTCCCCGTCGATCTGCGCAAGATAGGCTTCCAGTTCCGTAAGCGGCGCATCTTCTGCGGGCACCGAGAGACGCAAGAACATGGAGGTCCGCGCATCCTCCGGCCCTTCCGGCGGATGGCCCCGCCCGTCATTGACGTGGCACCGCTGACAGGAGCGCGCGTTATACAGCGGCCCAAGCCCGTCGGAGGCCTTTGTCGAAGAGGGCGATGACACCCAGAGCTTGGCAAAAAGCGCATTGCCCAGTTCAAAGTCGAGTTTCGTCTCGAAGGGCAAGGTTGATGGCGGCTGGCTGAAAACAGTCTCGTCGCCCGTATCCGCCACGGTTCCCGCACCGCCCTGATTGGCCTCGAACACCTCCGGCTGGGTAAAATCAGCAGTGGGCGCGATGACCTTGGCAATGCGTGCGTGTTCGGCCTGCGTGCGTGGCACGGCAGGCAGATGCGGGTCGGAGATCAGGAGAGGATCAGCACAAGCGCCCTGTCCCATGCTCGCCGCGAGGCTCAGGGACAGGGTGAGTGTCAGAGCGGTGTTATTCCGCTTCGTCCATCGGGGCCGCGTTAAGCAGCGCGTAGCCTTGCTCGCCAAGACGGCTGTAGAGATCGAGCTGGGTTTCGAGAAAATCAACATGGCCTTCCTCGTCGGCGATCAGCTCTTCAAAAAGCGCTTTCGACACATGGTCGCCAACAGATTCACAATAGCTGCGCGCCTCTTTATAAAGCGTGAGCGCGTCAAGCTCTCCGGCGAGATCCGCCTCAAGCGTTTCTTTCGGGGTTTCACCGATCCTGAGCGGATCGAGTTTTTGCAGATTCGGGTGACCTTCGAGAAAGATGATACGGTCGATCAGCTTGTCGGCGTGGTTCATCTCCTCGATGCTTTCCTCGCGCGACTTCTTGGCCATTTTTGCCAGCCCCCAATCGGCCTGAAGCCGAAAATGCAGCCAGTATTGAGAGACTGCGGTGAGTTCGGAGCGGAGCGCTGCGTTCAGGTACTCGATGACCTTTGCGTCGCCTTTCATAGGGTTATCCCTTTCGTCTGATGCGGTGTTCCTTCAACCCACGCAATTCGGCAGGCACTTCGAGGTTATCATTTTGACGCATGGAAGAAAGGAAAAGCGACATGCAGCCGCCGCAATCGGGCGTCTTGCCCAAGGCGCGGTAGACTTTGCCCGGTGTGATAATGGTCTGCGGGTCCGCCGCACGCATCCAATCAATCGCGGCATGGATGTCGCGGTCGGTGATGGCATTGCAGGAACAGACAATCATGGGTCACTCCGGTTATCAGGACCAGGACAGAGCACGGCAATCTCCTGCCCTTGGTTTGAAGGTGGCCTGACGGCTCACATGAACTGCGCAGGCAGGTGACGGGCCGGAAACCTCCGGCCCGTCAATATCGTTATTCAAACACGGCGTCGGGGTTGTCCAAACTGTCGGAGCCTTCGACTTCGATATCAGCTTCGGTCAACACGCTCACCGCACGTTCGATTTCACGGGTCTGCGCAACCAGCGCATCCACCGCAGACATGATCAACTCTTCGCCAGCCTCATTGCCGCGTGCGAGCATCTGGTCATAGGAGAAACCGGCTTCGGCTGCGGCTTTGATCTCGGCCAGTTCAGCCACGGATTTATCGAGGGCAGAGCCCAGTTCAGCGGCCAGATCGGCGTCTTTCTCGGCCAGCAGATCAGCAAGGCTTTCACCTTTCACCTGAGTGCCGTCCACGCGGGTGTATTTGCCGAAATAGACATTGTGCATGCCCATGCCGTCATAGAAATGCGAGTTGTGGGTGTTGTCAGAGAAGCAATCATGCTCTTCTTCCGGATCGTTGAGCATAAGACCGAGCTTCATGCGCTCGCCCGCCTGCTCACCGTAAGACAGCGAGCCCATGCCGGTCAGCATCGCGGTGATGCCTGCCGCCGGATCATCCACTACCGCCGCACGCGCAGCGCCACCTTCGGCCCATTGCGCGGTCATCCACTCCAGATCGGACACCAGAAGATCGGTGGCCGCCAGAAGATACTCGGCACGACGCTCACAATTTCCACCGGTGCACTCGTCGCCGGTCAGGTAATCGGTGTAGGGACGCTCGCCAGCGCCATGCTCGGTGCCGTGAAGGTCTTGGCCCCAGAGCAAGAATTCGATGGCGTGATAGCCGGTGGCCACGTTAGCTTCGACCTCGTCGGCCTCATGCAGCGTGTCGGATAGAAGCTCCGGCGTGATTTGGGAGGCATCAACCGTTTCGCCCGAGAGTTCAAACGTCGGATTGGCAATGACGTTGAGCGCGGCAAGCGGGTTTTCGTCCGTGGCGCCACCGTAGGAGCCGTCCACATAGTCGATCAGACCTTCATCGAGCGGCCAGGCGTTCACCTTGCCTTCCCAGTCATCAACAATGGCATTGCCGAAACGATACACTTCGGTCTGCTGATACGGCACGCGGGATTCGATCCATGCGGTTTTGGCCGCGGCCAGCGTGGCTTCAGACGGTGCCGCAACAAAGGCCTCGATTGCCGCATCCAGTTCTTTCGCCTTGATCAGGCTGTCTTCGTAACCGGCATGGGCAATATCGGCATAGTTGGTCACAACTTCGGCTTCACCTGCAAAAGCAGCGGCCGGAAGAGTGGCAGCAATCACCGCCGTCATCATACGTTTCATCTGGTCTGGTCCCTTTGTCTCATTGCCCCCGACGCGGAATAAAGCGCGGGGATTCCTGAATGCGCATTCTTGTGTCGCGCTCTCACGCAATATCTGACTTCTTTGGTAGGACAAGTCAATCCTGATTGTTTCGATAGGAATAAGGCAATACGGAACACGGCTTCACGCCTCTAGCAATCTTGCAGGCGATCAGGGCTCGGGAGATGCCGCAAACAATCGGCTTTATTTACGCAAAATCAACAACTTGAAGGATAAACTTCAACAGAAGCCCACCGCATAGACGCAACCAACACCAAACGCAGCGCTAACATTTCAAAGCCGGCACATGTAAATCACATCCAAAAACACACGCGTGCCCCTCGTGCAGCAAGACCACACAGAATCGTGACCCGACAGGGAATGACTTGCGTTTTTACGGGTTTAGCCTAGGTATGTGACTCAAAAGGCTGCCGCCAAAACTACGCACACTCTAGCTCAGTCGTAAGGATTCCACCATGTTAACCCGTCGCCATTTCATTCAGACGTCCACCGCTTTATTCTCTGCCACGGCCCTCGGAACCGTTGCCGGCACCCCTGCGCTGGCCGCATCCAAAAGCGACTGGGAACGCTGGGACGCGCAAGTGACACCTGCGGGGTTCGATCTTGAAACCTCGAACCCTTGGGGGCTGCACAAACGCTTCCTCCCGCGCCGCGTCGAGGCCAAGGACGGGCTGCGCCCCGGTGACATCCATGTGGATGCCGTTGCCCGCTACCTCTACCTCGTGGAAGAAGGCGGCACGGCCATGCGCTACGGTGTCGCCATCGGGCGGGACGGGCTATACGAGCCCGGCACTTACACGATCCGGCGCAAGGCGAAATGGCCGACATGGACGCCTACTCCCGCGATGATCAAACGCGAACCCGAAGTCTATGAACAATATGCTGACGGGATGGATCCGGGTCCGCGCAATGCGCTGGGGTCGCGTGCGCTCTACCTCTATGTCGGCAATCGCGACACCTATCTGCGCATCCACGGCACACCCTATCCGCGTTCCATCGGGACGCGGGCGAGCTCCGGTTGTGTGCGAATGGTCATGGCCCATGTCATCGACCTGTATGACCGCGTGGATACCGGTGTGACTGCGCATCTCTATCCGGCAGAAAGCTATGTGACCGCACTGAGCTAAAGCTCTGCGTGGTCCCTCGGAGACTTGATTGGAGACATAGAGCGGGCCATCAAGTGCCCGCTCTTGATTTGCGCGCGGTCGCTCTGCCTCTGTGATCTGTCTTGATCTGCAATCCCCATGCACGATCCGCACATGTGCGGCGCACAACATCCGCCTTTCGCGACAGACCCGTTATCCAGTCCATCGCGAAAGGTTTGGTCCAAGCGGATCAGCCCTTCCCCGCAGAGAGAGCCGAAGAAACCGTGTCACATCGCGGTTTCAAGCGTTTCCGGCGCCACGGTGCAGATCGGACGACCGTCCTTGGCCCTAAGCGGCAGCAATGTGTCCTCGACCGGCCCGTCATGACGATACCAGTAGCACCCGTCTTCGGCACTGATCTGCACAGCAGAAAGGTTCTGGTTCGGCGCAGCAATTGCCGCGAGACCCTCCGGCACTTCCTTGAGATAGCCTTCGTCAGTCAACGGGGCCTCACAACCCGCAAGAGCCAAAGCGCCCCCGAGCAGCAGCACATATTTCATCGACGTGTATCCTTTCACGTTCATTCTTTTATCCCGCCAGTTAAAGCCCTTTGACGCTCCGGCGAAACAGGTTTTGTCCAAAACCGCCATGCAAGGCGGCGGGTGTGGGCCTTTTGCCATGCCCAGCTTTCCCCAAATGCGCTCAGTTCACAGGTGTCAGCAGAGCCTCACCGGCGAAATAAGCCGACAGATTTGCACATTGCAGCAACGACATATCGCGGCGGGTCTCGACGGTTGCAGAAGCCTGATGCGGTTGCAGCAGGACATTGGGCAAGGCGATCAGGCGCGGGTCCACATGCGGCTCGTTGTTGAAGACATCAAGCCCTGCCCCCGCAATCTCCCCCGTCTCAAGCGCCTCGATCAGGGCCTCTTCGTCGATACAGGTGCCACGCGCAATGTTGATCACAACACCACGCGGGCCAAGCGCCTTGATGGCCTCTTTCGACACATAGCCTTTGGTGTGTTCGCCACCAACAACCGCCACGACCAGCCACTCGACCGCATCCGCCATCGCGACAACATCCTCACCGTGATAGACCCAGCCCTCCGGTGTCTCCTTTTCGGACCGCGAGGTGTAATGCACCTCCATACCAAAACCGGCACAGCGGTCCGCAATGGCGCGACCAATCCGGCCCATGCCCGCGATCCCGACCGGCGCACCGGACATCTTGCGATTGAGCGGCATGGACTCGCCCGTATCCCATGTCCCGTCACGCACCCAGGCATCGCCCTTGATGATCTCGCGGCACCAGCCCAGCATCATCGCCAGCGCCAGATCGGCCACATCCTCGTTGAGCACATCGGGCGTATTGGTCACGCGAATGCCGCGCTCGGTAGCCGCCGCCACGTCGATGGCATCATAGCCCACACCGAATTGCGCAATCACTTCGAGGTTCGGGAAAAGGTCCATCTGCGCCCCGTCGATGGGTTTGTGACCCTTGTTGGCCATCGCCGTGATCCCTGCACGCAGGTCTTCAGGCAGCGCCGCGCGCTCTTCGGGCGTTCCGGCCAGCACACTCGGAGCAACGGCTTCAACCCGTGCCAGTTCGTCCGGCGTGAAAAACGGGGCGGAGATGAGAAGCTTTGGATGAGACATGGTTGTCCTTTGTGCTGAAAATAACGCGTTTCCTACTTGGTAGGGCAAAGCCTGCGCCGTGAAAAGCCCGCGCGTTGAAGGCAGAGGTAAACTTTGCGAAATCGCAGGCAGGACGCGGCAAGTTTGCAAAACTATGATCTATGTCATTTGAAACCCTTGGGAAAAGCGGCATCAACCTGTTATCATTCAAAACACGGACACCACGCACAGCATCGCTATGTTTGATTTTCCAACGCCTCGCCCCTCGGGCAGCCCCGCACCAAAAGCGCTTTTTCACCCCTTGACCCTCACCGCACAATGTATATACAACGTATAGGCAAAACAGGACGGAACGATGGCGCCGAAGAATAAAAAAGACAGCACGCTGATCATTCGCCTGCCAAAAGCGGACAGGGATGCCTTTGTCGCGCTTTGCGAGGATATGGACACCTCCGCCTCGCGCGAATTGCGCGATCATATCCGCAAATTCCTCAAGAAAAACGCCAAGAAAGGATCGTGACCCGTGAAAACGCTTCTCGTCGCCAATAGCAAAGGTGGCTCCGGCAAGACGATGACAGCGATCACTCTGGCTGCCGCGCTGAAAGCGGCCGGATGCAGGGTCGCACTGGCGGACGCAGATCCGCAGCAATCCGCACGGATGTGGGGCAAGCGCCGCTCGGCCTATGCCGCGCATATTCCGGTGCTCAACTGGTCGGGTGAGGTGCGGCCTTCCGTGCCGAAAAAGACCGAATGGCTGGTGATCGACAGCGGTGCGGGGCTTGAGGCCGACGAGGCCAAGCCCTTTCTCAAAGAGGCCGATTTCATGGTCACGCCGGTGATGCCCTCGATGTTCGACGAACTGGCGGTCAAAGGCTTTTTGAAGACCCTGCGCGATCTCAAGCGCATCCGCAAAGACAAGGTGGAGATTCTCCCCATCGGCTCGCGCATCGACCCGCGGCGCAAGGACGGGCGGTTGCTCAAGGAGTTTCTGGAGGCCAACGGGCAGGAGATCGTCACGATGATCTCCGAACGCGCGGCCTATGTCGATCTGGCGCGTGAAGGGCTGTCGATCTTTGACAAGACGCAGGCCAAATATGCGCCGATGAAAGAGCAGTGGAAACCCGTGCTCAAACGGCTCGGCGTCAAACTCTGAGCCAATCCTCTGCGCTGGCCAGATTGGGCACAGCCACAGAGCGAAACACTTCACCTCGGCCATATGCTGAAAAACCGTGCAAACACGGCGCCTCCGATTATGCGGGGGCGACAGCGGTGACTTCCACCTCGACCTTGAATTCTTCGCGGGTGAACCCCGTGACAATCAGGAGCGTCGAGGCGGGTTTGACCTCTACCTCCGCCAGCCACGCATCGCGCACCGCCATATAGGTCGGGAAATCTTCGCGTGCTGTCACAAAGCCACTCACTCGCACCACCGCTTCACGCCCCACACCGGCCTCTTTCAAAATCGCATCGATATTGGCAAAGCACTGTTCCGCCTGTGCTTTGACGCCCTCCGGCGTGCTGCCATCCGGAGCCAGCCCCAACTGGCCCGAGGTCACGATCACCCGCCCTGCAGGTGCGGAGGCGATACCATGATTATAGGCTCCGAAAGGCGCGGCGATGGAGGTGGGGGACAAAGGGCTGTGCATGAGATGCTCCGAGGTTATTGAAATCCGGGATTCGCCGGAACGGCTGCCTCCTGATGACATTTCGGCGCGCGGAGTGCTGCAATTGTGTACAATTCTGCATCCTAAATAACCTTCCCTTGCCCACAGTTTAACCGCACGGCCGGAATTACGCCCACAAATCAGGCAATTCACGTTTATGCACAGGAACCCGCCCCGCCCCGACTGCTAACCGCTCACAGCGTTGGCTAACGTGATCTGCGGAATTTCACCCACGGAGAGTTTACATGACTTTGAATCGCGTCCTCGCGGGGCTTGCCCTTGCCGCGACCACATCGACCGCAGCGCTGGCTGCGGACCTTACGCCGGTCACTTTCGGCACCAACTGGCTCGCTCAAGCCGAGCACGGCGGCTACTATCAGGCCGTGGCCGATGGCACCTATGCCGCATGTGGCCTTGACGTCACGATCCAGCCCGGCGGCCCGCAGGTGAACAACCGCGCGCTGTTGCTGGCCAACAAGATCCAGTTCCACATGGGCGGCGATCTTTTGCAGGCATTCAACGCCGCCAAAGAAGGCATCCCTGTTGTGGCTGTGGCTGCCACATTCCAGAAACACCCGCAGGTGATCATCGCCCATCCGGGCAAGGCAGAGAGCTTTGAAGACCTCAAGGACCTGACGCTTCTGATCGGGGACAACGGCTTTGCCTCCTATTACCAGTGGATGATCGCGGATTACGGCTTCACCGCCGAGCAACGCCAGCCCTACACATTCAACCCCGCGCCCTTCCTCGCCAATGAGGATTTCGCGATGCAGGGCTTTCTGTCCTCCGAACCCTACGTGATCGAGACTGAAGGCGGATTCACGCCCGATGTGTTCCTGATCGCGGATGCAGGCTACTCGACCTATGCGACCACGATCGAGACCATGCAAAAGACAATCGACGAAAGCCCCGAGGTAGTGAAATGCTTCGTCGATGGCTCCGCAATCGGCTGGTATAACTACCTCTACAACGACAATTCGGCGGCCAACGAGATGATCATGACGGACAACCCCGACATGACGCAGGACAAGCTCGACTATGCCGTTGAAAAGATGAAATCCGAAGGGATCGTCGACAGCGGTGATGCGCTTGAACTGGGCATCGGGGCAATGAGCGACGAGAAGATCACGGATTTCTACAAAAAGATGGTCGACGCCGGTGTGATCGAGGACGGGCTGGATTACTCCGCCGCCTACACGCTCGAATTCACCAACCAGAAAGTCGGCATGGACCTGAAATAAATCCGGTCTCATGACACTGTCGCGGGGGCGAGACCTTGCCCCCGCATCCCCCGAATTCGAAAGACGCACATGACCCTCCCCACCTCCATCCCGCCCATGGGCCAACGTGAAAAACTGTTGGACATGTCCTCTGTGGACAAGGTTTTCAACGGCAATGTCGTGGCCCTCAAGGATATGAACCTGACCGTGAACCAAGGCGATTTCATTTCGCTTCTGGGCCCGTCGGGCTGTGGCAAATCCACGGCTTTGCGGCTGATCTCCGGCCTCATGCGCCCGACTTCAGGACATATCAACTGGGAAGGCGGGCAGGACACGGGCGATCTGGGGGTCGTGTTTCAGGAACCGACCCTGATGCCTTGGGCTACGGTTGAACAGAATGTCTGGCTGCCGTTCCGTCTGCGTGGCAAATCTCTTGCCGATGTGCGCGACGAAATCCTCTGGGCGCTCAAGATGGTCGGGCTGGAAAAATTCCAGAAGAGCTATCCGCGCGAACTCTCCGGCGGCATGAAAATGCGGGTCTCGATTGCGCGTGCGCTGGTGACGGAGCCGCGGCTGATCCTGATGGACGAACCTTTCGCAGCACTGGACGAGATCACGCGCCATAAGCTCAACAACGATCTTCTGGAACTGCGCGACAAGCTCAAATGCACAGTGATCTTCGTGACGCACTCGGTCTTTGAAAGCGTCTTTCTTTCTGACCGGATCGTGGTCATGGCGGCCCGTCCGGGGCGTGTGTCCTCGGAAGTGACCGTCGATGCGCCCTACCCGCGCACCGAAGAATTCCGCACCTCGGCAAACTATGCCGATCTGTGCCGCAAAGCCTCCGATGCGCTTCATGGCGCGATGAATGAACATGGGGAAAGGGCCTCGGCATGAGCAGCACTGATATGAACACCGCCCCGCTCGTTGATGAAGAAGAGCTGCGCTACGCCCGCGCCCAGAAACGCGAGAAGATCGCCAAATGGGTTTTGCCTGTCATTGTGATCTCCTTTGCAATTTTCATGTGGGACCGCGTCGTGGTCTGGAATGAAATCCCGCATTACATCCTGCCCGGTCCGGGGCTTGTGATCGAAACGCTCATCAAGGACTGGGCGATGCTGTCCTCCGCGCTGGTTGTGACGCTCAAGATCACACTGGCCGCGCTTGCGGTGGCCGTCATCGGCGGTGTGGGGCTTGCGATCCTGTTCACCCAGTCGCGCTATTTCGAGATGTCGTTCTACCCGTTCGCAGTGATTTTGCAGGTGACGCCGGTGGTCTCCATCGCACCTTTGATCTTTATCTATGTGGACAACCGTTTGGCGGGGCTGTTGCTCTGTGCGTGGATTGTGGCCTTTTTTCCGATCCTGTCGAACACCACGTTGGGGCTGAACTCCACCGACCACAACCTGCGCGATCTCTATAAAATCTACGGTGCGACGCGCTGGCAGCGGCTGCGCTACCTGCAACTGCCGACCGCGCTGCCCTATTTTCTGGGCGGCCTGCGCATTGCCGGTGGCCTATCGCTGATCGGGGCCGTGGTGGCCGAATATGTCGCCGGCACCGGTGGCATCGGATCAGGGCTTGCATTCCGCATCTTGGAGGCCGGATACCGTCTCAACATTCCACGCATGTTCGCCGCCCTCCTCCTGATTGCGGCCACAGGCGTCGTGATCTTCACCGCAGCGTCTCTTCTGAGCCATCTCTTGCTGCACAAATGGCACGAAAGTGCGATCAAACGGGAGTCATAAGGACTTATATGAGCTTTTGCGTTCTGCCCAGCGGCGCGAAGACACTTCAAAATGTCACGGTCCCGGCCTGCCTTATCGGTCAGCCCGGCGACCTCATCACCACCGATCTCACGATCAAAAACGGCACGATTGTACAAACGGACGCTGGTGCTTCAGCCGAAACTGCAATCTCCACGCCAAAGATCGACATGAAAGGCGCTATGGTGTTTCCGGCCTTCGTCGATATGCACACGCATCTCGACAAGGGCCACATCTGGCCTCGTGCGGCGAACCCAGACGGCTCCTTTATGGGAGCACTGGAAACCGTGCGCGCCGATCATGCCAACTGGTCGGCCGAGGATGTGAAAGCGCGGATGGATTTTGCCCTACGCTGCGCCTATGCCCACGGCACCAAGGCGATCCGCACCCATATCGACAGTCTCGATGATCTCGCGGCCTCCTCATTTGGCGTTGTCAAAGAGATGCAGGAGAAATGGGCCGGAAAGATCGAGATTCAGGCCTCCTGTCTGGTCGCCATTGACCGGATTTTCCGAGAGGAAGGTGACTTTGCCGCGATTGCCAAGATCGTGGCCGAGGCCGGACAGGTGCTTGGTGCCGTGACCTATCCGGTGCCAGACCTGAAAGAGCGGCTTCTGGATTTCTTCCATTTCGCCATGGCCTATGATCTCGATGTCGATTTCCATGTGGACGAGACCGATGATCCAACCTCCGACACCTTGCGTACCATTGCCGAGACCGTGCTGGAACTTGGCTTCAAGAACACCGTCACCGTGGGCCATTGCTGTTCGATCTCGGTCATGCCCGAAGAGACCGCTGACGAGATCATCGCGCTGGTCGCCAAGGCCGGTCTCAATGTCGTCTCCCTGCCCATGTGCAATATGTATCTGCAAGACCGCTACAAGGGCCGCACACCGCGCTGGCGCGGGGTCACAATGGCGCATGAACTACAGGCGGCGGGCGTGAATGTCTCTTTCGCCTCCGACAACACCCGCGACCCGTTCTACGCCTATGGCGATCTCGATATGATCGAAGTGATGCGCGAAGCCACACGGATCTGTCACCTCGACCACACCGATGTGCCTTGGGTGCAGGCCTTTCTCGCCAATCCGGCACGGGCCTGCGGCTTTGACACACCGACACTGACCGATGGCGCGCCTGCCGATCTGGTCATCTGCAACGCACGCGGCTGGAGCGAGCTGTTCGCCCGTCCGCAATCCGACAGGGTGGTGCTTCGGGACGGAGATCCCATCGATCGCACCCTGCCCTCCTATAGTGAACTTGATGAAATCGTGAGCATGAAATCATGAAACCCAATGTCGCCGCCGCCAAGGCCGAACTCTCCCATCTGGAGATGGACGAAAACCCCGCCACCGTGCGCAACAAATCACGGGACTTCTTTTGGTATTCGCCGGTTCTCAAGGCCGAGATGGACCATCTGGAAGCCGATTTCGTGGTCAATCCGAAATCCGAGGCCGAAGTCATCGAGGTTCTCAAAACCTGCTACAAACATGACGTGCCGGTGACCTGTCGCGGGGGCGGCACAGGCAATTACGGACAGGCCATCCCGCTTGCGGGCGGCTGCGTCATGCACCTCACCGGCATGAACAAGATCAAGGAGATCGGCGCGGGCTATGTCGTCGCCGAACCCGGTATCATCATCAAGGAGATGGATGCCGAACTCAAAGAGAAGAGCGGGCAGGAACTGCGCATGTTCCCCTCGACCTATTCACAAGCCTCGCTGGGCGGGTTCATCGCGGGCGGTTCCGGCGGGGTCGGGTCGGCCAACTGGGGCGCACTGCGTGATCTGGGCAATATCGACCGGCTGCGCGTGATCACGATGGAAGCCGAACCCCGCGCGCTCGAATTCACCGGCGAGGAATTGCACCGCGTCTCCCATGCCTATGGCACCAATGGTATCATCACCGAAATCGAAATGCCGCTGGCCCCCGCCTATGAATGGGTCGAAATGTTCGTGCGTTTCGACACCTTCCGCAAGGCGACAGAATTTGCCGGACAACTGACCGCAGAGCCGGGCATCCTGATCAAGCTGGCCTCGGTCTACGCCGCCCCGATCGCGCATAAATATTTCCAGCGCGTGAAGAAATATGTGACGGATCAGGATCACCTCTGCGGCGTTATGGTGGCCCCGCAATCCATGGCCGCCTTCCAGACGCTGCTCAACCGCTACGAGGGCGGCGAAGTGATCTACCGTTCGGACAATCTCGAATGGGAACGTCACCCTGGTCCGGTCTATGAATACGGCTGGAACCACACCACGTTGCGGGCGTTGAAGTTCCAAAAAGACCTGACCTATCTTCAGGTCCGTTACGGCGATGACATCGAAAAGATCATGAGTGCCTACGAGACCTTCAAGGACGATCTCTACATGCATCTCGAAGTCATGCGCGAAGGCGCGGGAATTTCCTTTGCCGGTCTGCCCATTGTCTTCCCGAAGGACAAAGCCGAACTCGACGATCTGGTCGCCAAACACGAGGCGATGGACTGCATGATCTTCAACCCGCACCGCTACACGCTGGAAGAAGGCGGACGGCAATCGACCGACCAGCGCCAGCTTGACTTCAAACGCGAAGCCGACCCGAAGGGCCTGCTCAACCCCGGCAAGATGATCTCTTGGGACGAACCGGATTTCGATTATGCGGATATGTATAGTTACGCCAAAATCCTGCCGAAACCGGCACCGGAAAGCGAAGGTGTGGAATGAGTTCTGCCTCGACCTCCACCGCGCCTAAGGGCCGCGTGCTTGTGCTCTACGCCCATCCCTGCCCCGAAAGCTTCAACGCTGCGGTGCATGAGGTGGTCGTGGAGACCCTCGCCAAATCCGGTTGGGAGGTTGATGATTGCGACCTCAACCGCGAGGGCTTCTTTCCGGTGCTCACCGAGATCGAACGTAGGGGCTATCACGACGAGCCGGAGAATATCGAACCCGTGCGCCCCTATGTCGAGCGCATTCAGGCCGCCGATGCCATTGTCATGGTGTTTCCGGTGTGGAATTTCGGCTATCCGGCGATCCTCAAGGGGTTTCTGGACCGCGTCTTCCTACCCGGTGTGTCGTTCAAACTCATCGACGGCAAGGTGCGTCCCGGCCTGACCAACATCAAAAAGCTCTACGCCTGCGCCACCTATGGCGGCACCCGCTGGCGTGCGATCCAGAATGCCGATCCGCCACGCAAATGCGTCACGCGGGCGGTCTGGTATGCCTGCGGGATGCCGAAGAAGAAATACATCGCCTGCTATGACATGAACCGGAACACGGAGCCGAAACTCAAGACCCATCTGGAACGTGTGCGTCGCGAAATGGAGGCCATGTGATGCCTGTTCGCCTGTTCTGCGCGGAGGGCGCGCTGTCATGAAACGCGCGCTCGTCCTCTACTGCCACCCGCGCGAGACCTCGTTCAACCACGCCATCAAGGAACTTGTGATCGCGCGGCTTGAACGTGCCGGTGTCGACTACCGCCTGCGGGATCTCTACGCCGAAGATTTCGATCCGGTGCTCTCGGCCCATGACCACGAGATATACGAAACCGTGCCCGACAACCGCGCCCTTGTGGAGCGGGACTGTCAGGACATCGAATGGTGCGACAGCCTGATTTTCGTCTATCCCACATGGTGGTATGGCTTGCCCGCAATGCTCAAGGGCTGGCTGGACCGCACGATGGTGCCCGGCGTGTCCTTCATCATGCCCGAAGAGGTCGGCGGCGACATCAAACCGGGTCTGACCCACATCACAAAGCTTGGCGTTTTCACCACCTGCGGCGCGTCCCGCTGGCTCACCTTTTTCGTCGGCGCACCGGGCAAGCGGACCTTGCTGCGCGGGCTGCGGGTGATCCTCGCCAAACGCTGCAAAACCGCCTTTGCCGCGCATTTCCTGATGGACAGTTCCACAGCGCAAAGCCGCGCCAGACATCTGAAGCGTGTGCAAAAGCGGCTCGACAAGCTCATTGCCGCCCCCACGCCCAAGGAAGGTTGATATGGATATTCCCGTGCTTGACTGGCAACGCTTTGCCTCCGGTTCCGATGTGGCAGGTTTCGTCAAAGACCTCGGCGCGGTCTGTCGCGACACCGGTTTTTTCCTTGTCAAAGGCCACGGTATTCCAGAGACCTTGATCCATGATGTCTTTGCCAAGGGCGACGCCTTCTTTGCCCGCCCGCAGGCGGAGAAAGCCGCGCTCGACATCCGCAACAACCCGCACAATCGCGGCTGGGCCTGTCAGGGCTCCGAAGCTCTGGATGAAACCTCCGGCCAGATGGACCGCAAGGAGGCATTCAACGTCGGCTTCGACCTACCCGCCGATGATCCGCGCGTTCTGAAGGACGAACCCTTTCGCGGCGTCAATATCTGGCCCGAGATCGACGGGTTTCGCGACACCATGCTCCGCTATTATGACGCGATTCTGACGCTCGGCATCGGGCTGCACCGCGCTTTCGAGATGGATCTGGACCTGCCGGAAGGCTATTTCGCGCCGCATTTTTCCGAACCCATGGCAACCCTGCGCGTGCTGTCCTATCCGGCGGCCCCAGACGGCGAAGGCATAGGAGCAGGCGCGCATACGGATTACGGCTCTGTCACCCTGCTGATGACCGACGGCGTCGGCGGGTTGCAAGTCAAACCTAGAGGCGGCGACTGGATCAATGTGCCCCATGTTGAAGGTGCCTTTGTGGTCAATATAGGGGACTGCCTGATGCGCTGGTCCAATGACATTTACGTTTCAACCCCGCATCGGGTCCTGCCGCCGAAAACCGCGCGCCGCTCGATCGCCTTTTTCCTCGACCCGAACCCCGACAGCGTCATCACCGCACTGCCGGGCACAGGAGAGGCCAAATACCCCGCCATCACGGGGGCCGACTATCTGCGGTCGCGACTGGATGCGACCTATACACCGAAGGAAGTTCAATGAGACGTTTTGATTGGGCAGAGTTCCGCACCACGGAATTTGCCGGTTTCGACCCCGAGAAAACCATCGTGATCCTGCCCACGGCCGCCGTGGAACAACACGGGCCGCATCTGCCGGTCGGGGTGGATCAATATATCAACGAAGGCATGCTCGCGCATCTGCGCAATACCTGCCCCGATGATGTGAACATCCTGATCCTTCCGGTGCAATCCGTGGGCAAGTCCAACGAACATATCCACGCCAAGGGCACGCTGACCTATACGGCCAAAACGGCGCTCGACGCATGGACCGAAATCGGGCTGTCGGTCGCGCGTGCGGGTCTCAAGAAAATGGTGATCGTCAATTCCCACGGCGGCAACCTTGATCTGATTTCCATTCTGGGCCGCGAATTGCGGGTGCAGGCGGGCATGATGGTCGTCAAATGCCAATGGGGCAATTTCGGCAAACCCGAGGGCATGTATTCCGAACAGGAAAACCGCTTCGGCATCCACGGCGGCGATTTCGAAACCTCGCTCATGCTGCATTTCAAACCGCATCTGGTGGATATGTCCAAGGCCGAGGATTTCCGCTCCACCGCAGAAACCGCGCCGATCTCGCCCATCGGGCCGGTCAATCTGGCGTGGGTGTCGAAAGACCTCAACCCCAAGGGCACCGTCGGCGAAGCGCATCTGGCCACCGCCGAAAAAGGCGCCGCCACCTGTGCCCATCAGGTCGCGGGCTTCATCGAAATGCTCAAAAAATTCCGCGACCTTCCCGTCGAAGGCTACGACCGCACGATCCCCGACTGATCGGGCGCCAAAGACCACTGATCAAAGGGGGCAATCAAGGCCGCCCCTTGCACTTAATGGGTCAGTCGTCACCGAAACTGCTTATGACTGCAACGGCACATCGAAACCGAGCGTACTTGACGTCTGCTCAGCGGACAAAGCCGCCATTGCACGGAAACGTGGTTATAGCTATTCGGAAATACATGAACATTGGCTCGCCTGAGTTATTTGTAATGTCTGAGGAGTTTCGGATGCAATGTTTCCAATCAAACGAATTTGATAGAATAGTTATCATCGGTAACACTGCATCAGGAAAAAGCTGGCTTTCAAAACGTCTGGGCAAAAAGCTTTCTTCAAGTGTTGTCGACCTTGATCAAATACATTGGGTTGATGGGGACTATAGCCGCAAGGAATCTGTGCCGGTCGCTATCGCGAAGACATCAGAAAAGGCTCAACAGGAACAATGGATTATTGAAGGTGTCTATGGATGGTTGATCAGTCCAATCATTGATCGCGTTACGTGCCTAATCTGGACCGATATCCCATGGTCCGAAAGCCGCAAGAACCTGTTTGCGAGAGAGACGGAGCGTGGATCAACTGAAAATTTAAAAGAACTAGAGGCTTGGTCAGCAGACTACTGGAACAGGAAATCTGCTTCATCCTACGGTGCACATCTTGCTATTTACGAAGGCTTCAAAGGTTCAAAATACCGTTTGACTAACATGAGAGAAACTTCAAGTTTTATCGAACGCATAGAGTAGATCTGAAGAACGTTAGGTAGGTCTGGGCTCGAAGCCGACAATACACTCCAAGCCTAGGTATCACTCCCCTACAGCACGACACACAAAGGGGGCCAATCGCGGCCCCCTTTTCTATGATCACACCTTAAGGAGCCGCGCCCCTAGTCGTCACTCTGCGGTGGAGCGATCCCGCCAAATGCACCGCCAAAGGCCGACGGGCTTGCCGGTTTCGGGGCCACAGGTTCCGGCGCGGGAGCGGAGCCGCCCAAGCCTCCGAACGCACCGCCAAACGCCGAATTGGATTTCGGCAGGGTGTTTTCTTGCGCTTGTTGGGCTTCAATCTTCTCCTGTTGAGCTGCGCGCAGGGCCTCTTGGCGGGCCATCTTGTCTTGCAGCACCGCCGCTTCACACACCGAACTGTCGTGACGCGAACCGGCGTAGCTCAGACCTGCGATCACCGCGACGAGAATGGCAAAGACCACCCCCGGATGGGTCAGCGCCCGCGTGATCGGGTTCGCATAAAGTGGAGAGCGCGCCGAAGGGCCACCCGCTTGTGCGGCCTTGCGGCGCTGGTAGGCTTCGTTGGTCAAAGCGCCCACAAGCGTGATGGTGATGATGATCACCGCCAGCGCGGACAGGGACGGGTCCGTGCCGTGCCGCACTTTGGAGGCCAGCGCCGTGGTAAAAGTGCTCTCCGAAAGCACCGTGAACACCGTGGTGTTGTAATTCTCGAAAGAGGCCAGAAGCGTGATAAAGGCGGCAGAGCCGATGGCCGGCGCCATGAAGGGCAAAAGGATCTTGCGAAAGGCCTGACCCGGCGTGGCCCCAAGATCCAGCGCCGCCTCGGTCTGTGTCGCATCAAATCGCTGCAACCGCGCGATAAAGACGAGCATCGCATAGGCCGAGACAAAGGTGATCTGGCCGACGATGGTCAGGAAAAACCCGTTGTAAATCGCCCCTGCCCCCAGCCCCCGCGAGATTTGTCCCCAGAGCACAATGGTCGAAATCCCCAGAACCACGCCGGGGATCAGGATCGGCAGGATCAGCACCGTGTAGAGCATGGCACGCAGCTTGGCCGGAAGCTCCGAGAGCGCCAACGCCCCCGCCAGCCCGATCGGCACGGCCAGCGCTACAACGCCCAGCCCGATGATGACCGAGTTCAACAGCCCGTCCATCAAACGCGCATTGCCCAGCAACTCGCCGAACCAGCCTGTCGTAAAACATTCCCACGGCACCACACGCGGAAACCGCGAGGAGTTGAAGGCCGTGATCACCATGATCACCAGAGGGCCGAAGAGAAAGGTGAAAAAGGCGATGGCATAGGCCCCGCCAAAGAGCGTGTTGCGGGTCATTTGCCAATCTCCCCGACCGAGACCTTGAAGACACGCATGGTCAACAGGACAAAGGAGATACAGGTCAGCAACAGCATCACCGCATAGGCCGAGCCTCTGGGCCAGTTCGAGGATTCATTGAACCACTGGTATATCAACTGCGTGAACCAGAGGCTCGAAGGTCCACCCAGAATTTGCGGCGCGGCCAGTGCGCCTGCGGTGAGCATAAAGACCATGGTCGCACCCGACACGATGCCCGGTTTGGCCAACGGCAGTACCACCCGCCAATGCACCCGCCACAAAGGGGCACCCATATCGCGGGCGGCCTCGACCTGTGTGTGATCCAGCGCTTCGATGGCGTTATATATGGGGAAGATCATCAACAGGATATAGGCGTAGGACAGGCCGAAATAGAGCGCCACATCGGCGCGGATAAAATCCACTGGCGCATCCCACAGCCCGATCTGCATCCCCACCGTATTGATCACACCCGTCGCGCCGAACAGCACGCGAAACGCAAAGGCACGCAGGATTTCATTGATCCAGTAGGGAATGATCAGACCGATCACCATAAGCCGCGCCGCCACCCCCTTGGCCCCGTGGGCAAGGATATAGGCGATGGGGTAACAGATGATGACATCAATCAAGGTCACAACAACCGCGGCCACAAGAGTGCGCACGAGGATCATCAGATCGAGACTGTTCAACGAGCCGTCCGCGTTAAAGAAAAAACCGCGATATTGCTCCAGCGTATAATGGTCCGCCTCTGTGCCGATCTGGTCGGCGGGAAGGTTGAAGCGGAAGGAATAATCCAGCATTGAAAGCTGCGGCAATGTGATGAACACCACAACCCAGAGCGTCACGGCAATGGCCACGAAAAGCGCGGCCCCCATGCCGTGTTTCGCCATCAATGTGCTATAGGCAAGTTTCAACTGTTTCATGCTTCGCTCGCCATATGTCCGACCGGAAGGATGGTGGCGTTCATCGGCGCAAAGCCCAGAGACAGGTTTTCCCCCTGCGCCAAAGGACTTCCCGCCAGCCCTGCGTTGACCATGGAAATGCGCAGCTCGGTGCCCGCGCTTCGGGCAAAGACATGGTTGGTCGCGCCTTCGAATTCCTGCCGCGTGAGCGTGGCCTCGAACCGGTTTGTGCTGGCACCGGGCGTCAACTGCTCAGGACGCACAAAGAGGATCGCCTCCTCCCCCGGCTTGTATTTGCGCCCGCCGCCCACACGGGCCTCAAAGGTTCCCATCGGGGTCTCAAGCGCGGCCACCTCGCCCGACTGGCCCTTGATGATACCTTGCAAACCATTGTTTTCCCCGACAAACGAAGCCACGAAAGCCGAGCGCGGGCGGTTGTAGATGAGATCAGGTTCTCCCACCTGTTCGATCACGCCGCGGCTCATCACCGCCACACGGTCGGACATGGTCAGAGCCTCGCCCTGATCGTGGGTGATATAGATAAAGGTCACGCCCACCTGTTTCTGGATCGCACGCAACTCCGTGCGCATGTGCTGGCGCAGTTTGAGGTCGAGCGCGGACAGAGGTTCGTCCAGCAGAAGAATATCCGGCTCCACCGCCAGCGCGCGCGCAATGGCCACACGTTGTTTCTGGCCGCCTGACAATTCGGAAACCTTTTTGTCCCCGATCCCCGGCAGAGCAATCATGTCGAGCAACTCGTCGGCCTTCTTGCGACGCTCTTTCTTCGACGCGCCGCGCACCTCCAGCGGAAAGGCGATGTTTTCGGCCACCGTCATCAACGGGAACAGCGCCAGATGCTGAAAGATCAGAGCGGTCGGGCGTTTGTTCGGCCCCACACCCGCCATATCCTTGCCACCAATCAACACGCGCCCCTCGGTCGGCTCGGAAAAGCCGGAGATACAGCGCAGCATCGTGGTCTTGCCGCAGCCTGACGGGCCGAGGAAAGAGAAAAACTCGCCGGAGTTGATCTTGAGATTGGCATTGTCGACAGCGGTGAAATTGCCGAAACGAATAGAGACGTGATCGAGGAGAACGGATCTGTCGGGCATTGTGTTCGCTTTTATGTGTATAGAAAGCCGCATCGGAAAAGACCCCGCACCCCGAAGAGGCGCGAGGTCCCGAAAACGTGCTTTATGCGGAGAGGAACTTGTTGGTGAATTCGGAGCGCATTTCCGAATACCACGGAGCTTCCGCAGGCCATGCGTTCAGGTTCGCCAGCGCATCCCCCGGATAGGCATCGGCAAAGTTCTTGGCATAGATTTCGCCACCATAGGCATCCGCGCCCAGAACCGGCGAGTTGTAGCCGTGGGTCTTGATCGCTTCACCCGCCCATTCCGGATTGTAGCAGGCGTCGATAAAGGCATAGATCTGGTCGATGTTCTTGGCGCCTGTGGGCATGGACATCCCGTCAACCCACGCCATAGCGCCTTCGACCGGCGCACGATACATCACCGGCTCGCCTTCGTTCTTGAGCGCAATCGGCGGGCCGTCCCACGTCTGGCCGACGATGACGCCTTCGTTCAACAGACCGTTTTTCTGCGCATCCGCATCGTTCCAGATCAGCTTGATATTGCCTTTCTTTTCAATCGCGTGATCGACGACCTTCGTCCAGACTTCGGTCATTTTCTCGGGGCTTTCATATGCCGCCCAGATGGAACCCGGCTCCAACATGCCAAGACGTTCCATGCCAAGCCCGAGGCCCAGAAGCATGGAGTGCCCGCGGCCCATGGTCTTGCCCGCATTGGCATCATCCCAGATGTCGTAATAGGACGGGAACTCGCCCGCCGGTGTGAACATATCGGTGCGCCATGCGACCCCTTCGGTGCCCCAGATATGCGGCACCCAGAAGGTGCCCTTGCCTTCAAAGTTCCAGTGTTTCTCCCCAAGCGCCATCGCCGGATTGACCTTTTCAATGGCGATTTTCGACATATCGAACGGCTGCAACAGACCAAGCTCGGCCCAAAGCAGGTTGCGGTTAACGGTCGGGGACACGAGATCGAACCCTTCGCCGCCCGTGGCCTTGAGCTTGTTAATGATCTCGTCGTTCGACCCGATGCCGGTGAAGTTGAGTTTGATCCCTGTGGACCCTTCGAATGCCGTCACGAAACTTTCCGGCAGATAGTCGGACCACATCATCACGTTGATCTCGCCCGAAGAGGCCAGCGCCCCACGGCTGACCAGGGCCGGAGCCGCCAGACCGCCCAGCACTGTGGCCGATCCTTTGAGAAACCCGCGACGTCCGACGCCTGCTGTGGTGAATTTGAGTTTTGTCATGTCACTCCCCGTGAACCTTTGTGTTTTTATGCGGCGGCCGGTCCATAAGGGATGCCCTCATGCCCGAAACCGCTCACGAAAAAGCCTAGGGGGACAAATTTTGCTGAATTTAGAGCCAGACCGTGTAATCTATGGTGCCAAAGGGGGTTTCGCTCTGTGGTCTTCTTCGCTGCACAATAGAGTGGCGCTTGAGCCAGGACTTTGCCCATATCCGTGCGGCTTCGAAAGATTTGGTTCATACCATTGCGATAGACCGTTCCAACGCCCAGACGACAGGACACAGACACATGCTGGACCGTTATTTCGAGCAGCCTTTCGACCAAAGCGCCTCGCTCCAGCACCAGATTCAGGAACGCCTCATTCAGGCCATTCTCGACGGTGCGGTTTCACCGGTCGATCCTCTGCCCTCCTCGCGCGCCTTTGCCACGGCGCTCAACGTGTCGCGCAACACGATCTCGATTGTCTACGAGCGCCTGCATCAGGACGGGTTCATCACCGCCAAACCGAGGCGCGGCTATTTCATCGACGAGAATTTCGTGCGCGAAAAGCTCAATGTCGCCCCGCCGCGCCGCAAGATCGGGACAGGCACCGTGCCGGACTTCGACCGGTTCCTGCCGCACCGCTTCACCGCCTTGCCCAATATCGACAAACGCAGCGACTGGCGGCGCTTTCCCTATCCGTTCATCTACGGTCAGGTCGGGCGCGACGAGACCTCTGTGGCGCGCTGGCGTGATTGCCTGCGCCGTGCAGGCACCTCGCGTCATGTGGGCACATGGGCGGACGATCTGGTGGACAGCGACGATCCGCTGTTGCTCGAACAAATCTCGCGCCGTGTTCTGCCCCAGCGCGGGTTTCGCGCCGACGCCGACGAGCTTTTGATCACCGTAGGGGCGCAAAATGCAATCTGGATGATCGCCAATCTGTTTCTGTCACCGGAGCGCGAAATCCATATTGAAGACCCCGGCTATGTCGATGCCCGCAATATTTTCGCCGCACAAGGCGCGCGGATCGTTCCCGTGCCTGTGGACCGCAAGGGCATGAAACCCGATCAAAATCTGGCCCATGCCGATATGGTCTATCTGACGCCGGGGCATCAAAGCCCGACAAATATCACCATGCCGATGGAACGGCGGCTGGCGATGTTACAGGCGGCTTCGGATTACGATTTTCTGATCCTCGAAGACGATTACGAGCATGAGTTGAACTTTGTCGGCGCACAGCATCCGACGCTCAAGGCGCTCGACGGCACGGGACGGGTGATCCATGTGGGCTCGCTTACCAAGCCGCTGTTTCCGGGCATCCGGCTTGGCTTTGTGGCCGCAGATCGCGCGGTGATCCATGAATTGCGCCACCTGCGGCGTCTGATGTATCGCCACCCCTCGGCACTGGCACAACGGGCGATGGCGCTGTTTCTCTCCGAAGGCCATTACGACGCCCACATCCGCCGCCACCGCCGCAGCATGGCGGACAAGTGGCGGGAAATGTTGCGAGAAATCGACCGCAACCTGCCCGATTGCGAAGCCACCATGACCACCGGCGGCTCCGGTGTCTGGGTCAGCCTGCCCGAAGGGGTCGAAGCCGCTGCGGTCAAGGCGGAGGCGGAAACCCGCGGCGTTCTGGTCGAGGATGGCACACCGCATTACCTGCGTGCCGACGCTCCGCGTAACCGGCTTCGACTGGGGTTCGGGGCGATTGATCTGGCAAAAATCGCACCGGGGATTGCGGAGTTGAAAGCGGCAATCGCCTCGGTGCGGGGTCTCTGATCCCGACGGTTTCACCGCGTCGGACTTGTGTCGGACTTCTGTCGGATATGTATCGGGCAGCCTACCATATACTGCCAAACCGCCCCGACCGGTTCCCGAGAGCCAAACGCCCGCCAAAACCGACAGAGTGCCCCGCCCCCTGACACACAGGGGACGGGAAGGTCTTAGTCCATCGCGATGACGATGGTTTTCGAGCGGGTGAAATGCGCCAGCATTGCCTCCAGAGAGGCTTCCTTGCCAAGTCCCGAACGCCCGAACCCGCCGTAGGAGACATTGGGCTGGATGGTGAGGTTCTGGTTCACCTGCACATAGCCCGCATTCAGACGCGATGTGGCGTCAAGCGCACGGGACAGGTTTTCGGTCCACACGGTCGCGGCCAGCCCGTAACGGCTGTCATTGGCCCGCGCAATCACATCCTCGTAATCGCTCCATTTCTGAATGACCGCCACAGGGCCGAAAATCTCGTTTTGCACACAGGGGTGATCTTCCGGCAGGTCGAGCAAGAGCGTCGGCAAGGCAAAGAGATCAGGCGAAAGCTCTGTGCCCTCGGGGACCGCACCACAACGGATTACGGTCGCCCCCGGCGTGGCCTCGGCCTGCGCCACATAGCCCGCGACAACAGCGGCCTGTTTGGCATTGATAATCGTGCCGATATCGGTCGCCTCATCCAACGGATCACCGATCTTGAGCGTGTCCAGCTCCGCCCGCAGTGCCGCAAGGAAGGCGTCATAGAGGCTTTCATGCACATAAATCCGCGACGACGCGGTGCAGCTTTGCCCCTGACGGGTAAACCGCATCCCCGAAATGGCACCGGCCACGGATTTCTCAAGGCTGGCATCGTCGCACACAATCATCGGGCTTTTGCCGCCCAGTTCCAAAGACACAGGCACGATGCGCTCGGCCCCCGATTTATAGACCGTCTCCCCCACGGCTTCGGAGCCGGTGAAGGTGATCTTGGCCACATCCGCGTGCGAGGTCAGCGCCGCGCCACAATCGGCCCCTGTGCCGTTGATGACATTGAGCACACCGTCCGGCAGGTGCTGCATCAGGATTTCAGCCGCCAGATAGGTCGCAAAGGGGGCTTCTTCGGAGGCTTTCACCACCACAGTGTTGCCCGCCACAAGCGCGGGGGCGATTTTGAGCATCATCAGCACCAGCGGCACGTTCCACGGCAGGATCGCCGCCACAACGCCAAGCGGTTCGCGCGTGGTCATGGTCAACATGCGCGGGTTGAACGGGATGGTTTCGCCCTTCAACTCGGAGCCGAGCCCGCCGTAGAATTCCAGAATATCTGCGGAGGTTTTCACTTCGCCACGGCACTCGGTGCGGATGGCCTTGCCTGTCTCGCGCGCCAGAACCTGCGCAACGATTTCGAAATGCTCCAACAGGGCACGACCACCGGCGGCGACGGCCTTGCCACGCTCACGCGCAGGGATCGCGGCCCATGCGGGACCGGCGGCCTTGGCAGCACGCACAGCCGCATCGGTCTCGGCCGCAGTTGAGGCAGCAGCCTGCCCCAGAACCGCGCCTGTGGCAGGGTTGAGGACATCAAGGCTGGCGGAGACGGGCACATGGCGACCGCCTACGAGGTTAAGGTTGCGATAGGCCGCAATCGCGGCCTGCGGATCGGCGGGAGGGGTGAATGAATCTGTCATGCCCTTTTCCTCGCCGGAAATTATCGCGCCGCAAAGGTGCCAGAGAAATCAAAGAATGAGTCCAGATATTTTCCCGTCTTGAACTGGACTGATATTTGTCTTTCACTGGCTCTAACACCTCCCCCGAAACCCATGATTTGATCGGGATGATCAAAGAAGGAATCCCCCTATGCACGATAATGATCTCTCCGCCATCGTCGAGGCCGACCGCGCCCATGTCTGGCACCACATGTTCCAACACCAGCTTCTGGATAGCCGCGACCCGCGCATCATTGTCGAGGGCAAGGGCATGTCGGTCTGGGATCAGAACGGCAAGGAATTTCTTGATGCCGTCTCCGGCGGGGTCTGGACCGTCAATGTCGGCTACGGGCGTGAACGCATTGCCAATGCGGTGCGTGACCAGCTGATCAAGATGAACTATTTCGCAGGCTCTGCCGGCTCGATTCCCGCGGCGCAATTCTCGGAAATTCTCACCGCGAAAACCCCCGGATTGAGCCGTATGTATTACTGCAACTCCGGCTCTGAAGCCAATGAAAAGGTTTTTAAAATGGTGCGCCAGATTTCGGCGCAGCGCTATGGCGGCAAGAAATCGAAAATCCTCTACCGCGAGCGCGATTATCACGGCACGACCATCGCCACGCTTTCGGCCTGCGGCCAGAAGCAACGCGCCCAGCATTACGGCCCCTTCGTCCCCGATTTCGTCGAGGTTCCGCATTGCCTTGAGTATCGCAAACAGTGGGATGTGGAGAATTACGGCGAGCGTGCCGCAGAGGCCATCGAAGAGGTGATCCTGCGCGAAGGGCCGGACACGGTCGGCGCGCTGTGCCTTGAGCCCGTGACTGCGGGCGGTGGCGTGATCGTGCCGCCGAAAGGCTATTGGGAGAAGGTGCAGGAAATCTGCACGAAATATGACATCCTGCTGCATATCGACGAGGTGGTCTGCGGCATGGGGCGCACGGGCGAGTGGTTCGGCTACCAGAACTACGGCATCAAGCCGGACTTCGTGACCACGGCCAAGGGGGTCGCCTCCGGCTATGCCGCGATCGCGGTGATGCTGACCACGGACGAGGTCTTTGGAATGTTCAAGGACAATGCCGACGATCCTCTCAACTACTTCCGCGACATTTCCACCTTTGGCGGCTGCACTGCCGGACCGGCTGCGGCCATCGAGAACGTGGCGATCATCGAGGAAGAAGGCCTTCTGGACAACACCAAGGTTATGGGCAAGCGCCTTCAGGACGGTCTTGTGGCTTTGATGGACAAGCACCCGCTGATTGGTGACACGCGCGGGGTCGGCCTGTTCTGCGGCGCGGAACTTGTGGCAGATCGCGAGACCAAGGAGCCGCTCTCCGAGAAACTCGTGCAGGCGGTTCTGGGCGAGTGCGACAAGCAGGGAGTCATCATCGGCGCGACCATGCGCTCCCTGCCGGGCTTCAACAACACGCTGTGTTTCTCGCCCGCCTTGATCTCGAAAGAGGACGACATCGACCGTATTCTGGATGCGGTGGACAACAGCCTTACAATGGTTGAAAAATCACTTTAATTCTGACGATCAATGGTTTGATATAATTCGGATTATGCCCCGTCGATCAGCGGGGCATTTTCCACATCCAGCGCACCGCTTTCTTCCTTGAGCCCTGTGCCGGTCAGCTTGCGTTCAAGAGCAGCGCGGGTGAGCCATGCAATCTTTCCGGCGGCCTGCTCATAGCTCATTCCGCCTTGGCCGTGGATGTTCGAGAGGCAGTTGCGCTGGCTGTCTTTGGTGCCGGGTTTCGGATCATAGGTCAGATAGGCACCCAGACTGTCTGCCACGGTCAGGCCGGGGCGTTCACCGACCAGAAGCACCACCAGACGCGCGCCCAAGGCTGCGCCGATCTCGTCCCCGATGGCGACCCGCGCTTGCGAGGCGATCACAACAGGTCCAAGGCTCAGCCCCTCAAGTCGGGCGCGGGCGGCATGGGTCACGGCGGCGGCATGGGCCTGCACCGCAGCGGAAGACAGCCCGTCCGCGATCACAAACGCCACGTCGCAGACCGGTCTGGCGTTGAGTTTCTCCGCCTCGCCCTCAGCCAGTTTCCGCCCCAGATCGGGACGGCGCAGATAGCTGGCCCGATCCGGCGCGGCAGAGGCCACGCGGATCACCTCCAGCGGCGCAAGCTCCGCCTCCAGCGCGTCCAAATCAAGCCCCGAATGGACCGCATCGCGAGCGCGGGCATGGGCGAACTGGAACTCCAGATTGGCCCGTGTCGGCAGCCCTGCCCCTGACCGCCCGAGCGCGATCCGCGCCGGTGTCGCCTGACGCAAGGCCGCCCATTTGTCTTTCGCCACATCACTCATGGGGCGGCCTCCAGCAGGCACGCACTGGCCTGACCATTGTCCAGAAGCTGTCCGCTCTCACTCACAAGCCCCATGCCCGTGAGCCATGCCTCGAACTCCGGCGCGGCCTTGAGGCCCAGAGAATTGCGCAGATAGGCGATGTCGTGGAAGGACAGGCTTTGATAATTCAGCATGATGTCATCGGCACCGGGCACCCCGATGAGGAATTGCGCACGCGCATTGGCCAAAAGCGTCATCAGCACATCCATGTCATTCTGATCGGCCTCGGCATGGTTGGTGTAGCACACGTCACAGCCCATCGGCAGGCCGAGGAGCTTGCCACAGAACACATCTTCCAGCCCCGCGCGGATGATCCCCTTGCCGTCATAGAGATATTCCGGCCCGATAAATCCGACCACCGTGTTGACGATCAGCGGATCAAAAGCGCGACAGACCGCATAGGCGCGGGCCTCAAGGGTCTGTTGGTCGATGCCGTGATGGGCGTCAGAGGACAGGGCCGATCCCTGCCCCGTCTCGAAATACATCACATTGGAACCCACCGTGCCCCGCTTGAGCGAAAGCGCGGCCTCATGGGCTTCCTTGAGCATGGAGAGCGTCACGCCGAACCCGTCATTGGCCGCCTGCGTGCCCGCCACGGATTGAAACACCAGATCCAGAGGCGCACCGCGCTCGATGATCTCGATGGAATTGGTGACATGGGTCAGCACACAGCTTTGCGTCGGAATGTCGTAGCGCGACCGCAGGTCGTCGAGCATGGACAGAAGCGTCATCGCCGTGGGGATGTTGTCGGTCGCCGGATTGATCCCGATCACCGCATCGCCCACCGCATAGGACAGACCATCCAGTGTCGAGGCGACAATGCCCTTGAGATCATCCGCCGGATGGTTGGGTTGCAGACGCGAGCCGATCCGCCCCGCAAGGCCAAGCGTCGAACGAAAGGCGGTGATCACGGTGATCTTGCGCGCCACGGCGATCAGGTCGCGGTTGCGCATGAGCTTGCTAACTGCGGCGGCCATCTCCGGCATGAGACCGGGGGCGAGTGCTGTGAGCGTGGCGGCATCTGCGGCATCCGACAAGAGCCAGTCGCGGAACTGCCCGACGGTCATATGGGACACGGGCGCAAAGGCCGTGGCATCATGGCTGTCCACGATAAGCCGCGTGACCTCGTCTGTCTCATAGGGGACCAGAAGCTCTTCGAGAAAGGCTTTGAGCGGCAGATCGGCCAGCACCATCTGCGCCGCGACACGTTCCACATCGCTTTCGGCGATCAGCCCCGCCAGAGCATCCCCTGAGCGTGCAGGCGTGGCTTTGGCCATGACCTCGGCCAGCCCCGCAAAGCGGAACATCTCGCCTCCAAGCTGGCAATGATAGCTGCCCATGTCTTGCCTCCGTTATTCCCCTGCGACCCTAGTCATTGCGCGGGATGTTGCACGGGGGCGGCGCCGGATTTCCGAGGTTTTCCACATGACGAGCATCGTAGGCGCACATTCTTTAGGCGCTCATGCCCGAATTTCAAACAGAGCAGCCGTTCAGAAACAGGGAGATCGCCAAGTCGCGGCGCTCGGCCCGTTGTTCCGGCGTGGCCTCCGGACGTCCGGCGTCCAGAAGACAGGGTATCGGGTCTTCAAACACCATCGACACGAGAATCTTCGCCGCAAGGGCTGCCCGATCCTCGGTCAAACGCAAGCGTCCCGCCGCGATCTCGCGCCGAAGTTCCACAAGCACATAGCCGACGATCCGTTCATGCCCGTTCTGAACGAGTTCCCGCGCCAAGGTCGGATAGGTTTGTGCCCGCGCAATGATGGTCCGCATAAATTCCCGCTTTTGCTGGTCGGTGCCATGCGGCTTGTTGAAGGTCAGCAGAAAACGCAGCCGTTCCGCGAGAGGCTTGTCAGCATCTTCTGCGGGCAAAGGCCTGAAGAAACTGGCGCTCAGGCGGGCGATCACCTGCCCCAGCAAAGCCTCCTGCCCGTCGAAATATTCGTAAAGTGTGCGTTTCGACATGCCTGCACGCCGCGCGATGCCCGCCATGGTGACACGGTCAAAGCCCTGCTCCATCATCAACTCATGGGCTGCATCGAGAATCGCTGCCTCGCGGGCATCGTGATCCATCTGCACCGGACGTCCACGCCGCCGCGCCGGACAGCAGTCTTCCGGCTGCTCTGCCTGATATTTAGCCATCTGCACCTCCCCACAACCACTGAGCAATGTCGCACATCCCGCACCGCATACACGCGCTTTACAAAACTATCCAGTTTCTTTAATCGAATTTCAAGCAAACTTCGTATATGCCGTTGTAAAAGACGCCCAACATAAATGAGAAGTCGCGAAACCTGTCGGGTGCCACACCCGCATTCCTCCCCCCGACCCGCAAGGATCGGGTTATTTTCGTCGGAGACCTACATGCACAGCCCCTATTTCCCCTCCCTTCGTCGGGCCTTGCCCATTCTTGCTCTAAGCCTGACCGCATCGGCCTCTGCATTTGCACAGGATGGTCCGCCGCCCAGCCCTGTGACCGTGGTCACGCTGGAGGCCAAGGACATCACCCTGTCGGCCCCCTTGCCCGGCCGTGTGGCCGCCTCTTCGGAGGCCGAGGTGCGCCCGCAGGTCAGCGGCATTATTCAGGAGCGCCTGTTCAAGGAAGGCACACCTGTGCAAAAGGGCGACCCGCTCTACCAGATTGATGCTGCGACTTATGAGGCGCAGAAAGCTGTCGCAGAGGCCAGCCTTGCGCAGGCCAAAGCCGCGCTGAAATCGGCAGAAATCGACTACGAGCGTCAGGAACAGCTGCGCGCCCGTAACGTGACCTCGCAGCAGGATCTCGACAGCGCCGTTGCCGCACGCGATTCCGCCGCCGCAGCGGTCAAAGTGGCCGAAGCCAATCTGCTCTCTGCCGAAATTGATCTGGAACGCACAACAATCCGCGCGCCGATCTCCGGCGTCACGGGGTTGAGCGAAATCACCCAAGGGGCCTTGGTCACCTCCGGTCAGGCCAGTGCCCTGACCACGATCCGCGCGCTTGATCCGGTCTATGTGGATGTGACCCAAGCCGCCGCAGACATGCTGCGCTGGCGCCGGACCAATGCGGCCACGGGGCCGGAGGCCAGCTTTGACGAGAGCGTGTCGCTGACGCTTTCCGATGGCGAGCCTTACGAATACAAGGGCGAACTCTCCGCAGGCGAACCCTATGTGCATGAGGACACCGGCACAACCGTGCTGCGCCTGTCCTTCCCCAATCCCGACCACTTCCTGTTGCCCGGCATGTATGTGCAGGTGGAAATGCCCCAAGGGGTCGTGCCCGATGCCGTGCTGGTGCCGCAAGAGGCCGTCAGCCGCGACCGTCGCGGACGCCCGATGGCTCTGGTCGTCAATGACGAAAACGTGGTGGAGCAAAGCATCCTCAACGTGGTCAGCGATCAGGACGACATGTGGGTGGTTACCGAAGGTGTCTCCGCAGGCGACCGCGTGATCGTGGCCGGATTGCAGAAAGCCGCACCGGGGGCCACCGTGGCCCCGCAGGAACAGACCTCCCCCGAGAGCGCGGATGATGCCGCCGCCTCGAACAACTGATCCGCGAAAGGACCTTTCATGGCGCGCTTTTTTATTGACCGCCCGGTCTTTGCCTGGGTGATTTCCATCATGATCATGGGGATCGGCCTGTTGTCGATCTTCACCCTCCCCGTGGCGCAATATCCACAGATTGCCCCGCCCTCCGTCAGCATCAATGCGAACTATCCGGGGGCCTCTGCGGATACGGTGGCCAATACCGTGACCCAGATCATCGAACAGCAGATGACCGGTCTGGACGGGATGCGGTATATGTCGTCGTCTTCGACCTCATCGGGATCGGCCTCGATCACGCTGACCTTCGAGACGGGCACGGATCCGGACATCGCGCAGGTGCAGGTGCAAAACAAACTGGCACAGGCCACGGCGCTCCTGCCCGAAGCGGTACAGCGGCAGGGGGTGACGGTGGAGAAATCCTCCGCCGGCTTCCTCATGGTGATCGGGGTGATCTCCGAAGACGGCAGCATGGATCAGGCCGACCTTGCCGATTATCTCAACTCCAACCTCGTGGATGCGTTCAGCCGCGTCGAAGGGGTCGGCGGCACACAGGTGTTCGGGGCGAAATACGCCATGCGCGTCTGGCTCGACCCGTCGAAACTTGCGGCTTTCGACATGACGCCTTCGGATGTGGTGAACGCCATTTCCGGCTATAACGCCCAGATTTCTGCGGGCTCTTTCGGCTCCCGTCCGGCGCCGGAAGGTCAGGCGCTCACCGCCACGATCACCGCGCAATCGCTGTTGGAAACGCCGGAAGACTTCCGCAACATCATCCTGCGCTCCGAACAGAACGGCGGGCTGGTCCTGCTCGAAGATGTGGCCCGCGTCGAGATCGGTGCGGAAAACTACCTGGCGGTGGCGCAGTATAACGGCAAACCGGCCTCGGGGATGGCGATCCAGCTTGCTCCCGGTGCCAATGCGCTCGACACCTCGAAACGCGTTCGCGCGTTGATTGAGGACTATGCCGAGTATTTCCCCGAGGGCATGACCTATGTGATCCCCTACGACACCACGCCCTTTATCGAAATCTCGATCCACGAAGTGCAAAAGACCCTGATGGAGGCCATCGTTCTGGTGTTCTTCGTCATGTTGCTCTTCCTGCAAAACCTGCGTGCGACGCTTATCCCGACGCTCGCGGTGCCTGTGGTGCTGCTCGGCACCTTCGGCATCTTGGCCGCCTTCGGCTTTACCATCAACGTGCTCACCATGCTCGCGATGGTGCTGGCCATTGGTCTTCTCGTGGATGACGCCATCGTGGTGGTGGAAAACGTCGAACGGATCATGGAAGAAGAAGGGCTCGGCCCCCGCGAGGCCACCAAGAAATCCATGGGGCAGATCACCGGCGCGCTCATCGGGATCGCGCTTGTGCTCTCCGCCGTGTTCGTGCCGATGGCCTTTTTCGGTGGCTCCACCGGTGTGATCTATCGCCAGTTCTCGATCACCATCGTCTCCGCGATGATGCTCTCCGTGCTGGTGGCACTCACTCTCACCCCTGCGCTCTGTGCCACGCTTCTGCGCGGCAAGGATGTCCATCACGAGCGTCGTGGCCCCTTCGGCTGGTTCAACACCCTGTTTGAAAAGCTCTCCGGCGGCTATGGCGGCACGGTCGGCTATATCATCCGCCGTCCCCTGCGCATGTTCATGGTCTACGCCCTGATGGGTGGCGGCATCGTCTGGCTGTTCATGCAGACGCCCACGGGTTTTCTGCCGGACGAAGATCAGGGCATCATGATGGCGCTCATTCAGGGTCCGTCAGGCTCCACAACCGAAAACACGCAGGCCGCAGCAGACCAGATCCGCGACTACTTCCTCTCCGCAGAAAGCGACAATGTAGACTCGGTCTTCTCCGTGGTCGGCTTTTCCTTCTCCGGTGTGGGGCAGAACAACGGTCTGGCCTTTGTCCGCATGAAGGACTGGGAAGAGCGCCCCTCGCCCGCGCAATCCGTGCAGGCCATCGCAGGGCGCGCCTTTCCGGCGATGATGGGCATTCAGGAGGCTATGGCCTTCCCCATCGTGCCGCCTGCGGTGATCGAACTGGGCAACGTCTCAGGCTTTGACTTCTACCTGCAAGCACTGGGTGGTCAAAGCCACGAGCAGCTGCTCGAAGCGCGCAATATGCTGTTGGGCATGGCCTCGCAAAGCCCGCTCATCGCCTCTGTGCGCCCGTCCGGTCTTGAGGATGCGAGCCAGTTCAAACTCGACATCGACTGGCGCGCCGCCGGTGCGATGGGGGTTTCACCCTCCGAAGTCGGCAACACGCTGGCGATTGCCATGGCGGGGACTTACGTCAACGACTTCAACGACAACGGCCGCACCAAACGCGTCTATGTCCAAGGCGATGCCGATGCGCGGGCCACTCCGACCGACTTGCAGAAATGGCGCGTGCGCAACTCTTCGGGCGAGCTGGTGCCCTTCTCCAACTTCACCACCGAACGCTGGGTCTACGGCCCGCAGGGTCTCAGCCGCTACAACGGCACACCCTCGATGCAGATTCAGGGCTCCCCCGCGCCGGGCGTGTCCACCGGTGAAGCCATGGCGGAGATCGAAAAACTCGTCGAACAGATCCCCGGCGGCTATGCGGTCGCGTGGACGGGGCTGTCGCTGGAAGAACGCGAAAGCGGCTCGCAAGCGCCGATGCTCTATCTGCTCTCACTGGCGGCGATTTTCTTCTGTCTCGCAGCGCTCTATGAAAGCTGGGCGATCCCCTTCTCCGTCATGCTCGCCATGCCGGTCGGGGTTCTGGGGACACTGTTCACCGCATGGCACTTCGGCTTCCAGAACGGTGTGTTCTTTCAGGTCGGCCTTCTGACCGTGATCGGTCTGACCGGCAAGAACGCCATCCTGATCGTCGAATTCGCCCGCGAACAGGTCGAGGCAGGCAAGGATCTTGCCGAAGCGGTTCTGACGGCGGCGAAACAGCGGTTCCGTCCGATCGTCATGACCTCGATGGCGTTTTCCTTGGGGGTTGTGCCTCTGGTGCTGTCTTCCGGCGCGGGTGCCGGTGGCCGGATGGCCGTGGGCGCGGCAGTGCTTGGCGGGACCATCACAGGGACGGTGTTCGGCATTCTCTTTGTGCCGCTGTTCTTTGTGATCGTCTTCAAACTCTTCGGCTCGCGCAAGAAAGCCGCGGCCTGATCCGTCAGGCAGACCCTAGAAAAGCAAAAGGCCGGGCAATCGCCCGGCCTTTTTCATTGTCTGTTTCTGACCAACTCAGGTGATCACATCCGGCGCATCGCGACCGGTGCGCAAACGGATTTCCGCCAGCTTTTCCGCCGCCGCAATAATCCCCGACAAAGCGTTCTGCGGGTTGTCCTGAAGCGCGGCCACATTGGTTTCCACCTTTTCGAGATAGACCCTGAGCGTCGCACCCTCTGTGCCTGTGCCGGACAGACGGAACACGATGCGGCCCCCGTCCTTGAACATGATCCGGATGCCTTGATGCTCGGAACGCGATCCATCCACCGGATCGTCATAGGCAAACTCGTCGGCAGCCTCGATGGTCATGCCTTCGACCACACGGCCCGGCTGGTTCGGCAGACGGTTGCGCAGCGCCTCCATCAGCCCGTTTGCCGCATCACTGTCCACCGCTTCGAAATCGTGGCGCGAATAGTAGTTGCGTCCGAATTTCGCCCAATGCTCGGCCATGACCTCCGCCACGCTTTGCTGACGCACGGCCAGAACATTGAGCCAAAACAGAACCGCCCACAGCCCGTCTTTTTCGCGCACATGGTCCGAGCCCGTGCCCGCGCTTTCCTCGCCACAGAGCGTTGCGCGCCCTGCATCCAGAAGATTGCCAAAGAATTTCCAGCCGGTGGGCGTCTCATAACAGGGAATGCCCAGCGACTCGGCCACGCGGTCAAGTGCGCGCGAGGTCGGCATGGAGCGCGCCACGCCTTTGAGCCCGTCCTTATAGCCCGGAACAAGGGTCGCATTGGCCGCCAGAACCGCGAGGCTGTCAGACGGCGTCACATAGGTGTGGCGGCCTACAATCATGTTGCGGTCCCCGTCCCCGTCCGACGCCGCGCCGAAATCCGGCGCATCGCAAGAGAACATCAGATCCATCAGCGGCTTCGCCCAGATCGGATTCGGATCGGGATGCCCGCCGCCAAAATCCGGTGACGGCACCGCATTGACCACGGAACCTTCCGGCGCACCCAGAGAGCCTTCCAGAATGGCTTTGGCATAGGGGCCGGTCACGGCATGCATCGCGTCAAAGCGCATGGTGAAGCCGGAGGCAAACAGGTCACGGATCGCCTCGAAATCGAAAATCTCCTCCATCATGAGATGGTAATCGACCACAGGATCGACCACTTCGATCTCCATGCCGAACAGCGTGGTCACGCCCAGTTTCGACAGGTCCACATCCTGCGCCTCGCAGATGGCATATTCGCTCAGGGTTTTCGTCTGTTCGAAAATGGCCTCTGTAACCGCTTCCGGCGCGGGGCCGCCATTTGCGGTGTTGAACTTGACGCCGAAATCCTCGGTCGGACCACCCGGATTGTGCGAGGCGGACATGATGATCCCGCCATCGGTCTGGCGTCTGCGAATGAGGTTGGAGGCCGCCGGTGTGGAGAGCAGCGCATTTTGCCCGACGATGACCTTTTTCGCCCCGTTGGCCGCCGCCATACGCAAGATCACCTGCGCCGCGCGGTCGTTGAAATAGCGCCCGTCCCCGCCCAGCACATAGGTCTTGCCCTCGGCCCCGCCTGTGCCGTTGAAAACCGCCTGCACGAAATTCTCGAGATAATGCGGCTGCATGAACACAGGCGTCTTCTTGCGCAGACCGGAAGTGCCGGGTTTCTGGCCATCAATCGGAGTCGTGGCAACCACATATCGGGTCATAACGTGTTGTTCCTCTCGTTTATCGGTCATTTTTGCGCATGATCTCGGCCACACGTTCGAGTTTCTCGTGACGGGCCAAGGCCCGCGCCCCGCCCGGCAGTCGCAGCCGCCAATTCGGGTATTCGCTGGTCGTGCCCGGCAGATTCTGTTGCTCTACCATATCAAGAATTACCTCCGCTTGCACCGCGACAAGTCGCGAGGGGGTGCGGGCCAGAAACATATGCAGCGCATCCTGATCTGTGGCGGGCAAAAGCCGATCGAAAGCTGTGGTCTCACGGCGGCGGTGGACCTGTTCCTGCGCGGCCTGATCCGGTTCGATCCCGCCCGCTTGCAGCCGCGCCGCAATGTCCGCCCCTTGCCGCCAGCCCTGCCACGTCGGCAGGTCATGGGTGGAGAACGAGGCAATCGCTGCCGCGTCATAGACCTCTGCGGGTTTGAATTCCGGATCATCCCAGTTCCAGCGCTCGAACATTGCCACGCGACAGCCCAGCACGCCGGAGCCCGCCAGTGCGCCACTCAACCCGTCGGGGATGTTGCCAAGATCCTCGCCAATGATGATCCCGCCCTCTCCGCCATTGCCCCGCGCCGCCTCGATCCGCGCCACGGCGAGCATCGAGTCGCGTGGCATGGTGACATAGGTGCCCGGCGCATCCTGTGGCACCCAGAAGGTGCGTTCGAACCCGAGAATATGGTCGATCCGCAGCATACCGGAGACCCGTAGCTGACGCGCAAAGGTCTCCGCCAAGGGCGCATAGGCCTTGTCCCGCAGCGCGATGGGGTTGAACGGCGCAAGGCCCCAGTTCTGCCCCTCGGCCGAAAAGGCATCCGGTGGCGCGCCCAAGGCGGCTCCGAAGGCAAAGCTCTCGCGATCCTCCCAAGTTTCCGCCCCGTGCGGATGTGTGCCCACGGCGAGATCGACGTAGAGCCCGTGGCGCATCCCTGCCGCCTTGGCCGCCTTCTGCGCCTCGGTCAGAGCGGTTTCGGCGCGCCACTGGAGCCAGCTGTGAAAGGCGATCTCTTCGCGCAATTCCGCACGCGCGGCGGCACAGGCGGGGCTATCAGGGTGCTGATAGACCTCCGGCCAGCCGGACCAGAACGGCCCGTACCGTTCTGACAAAGCCTGATGCAGGGCGAAGGTCTCCAGAGAGCGGCCCTCGGCGGTCACATAATCAGCAAAGGCTTTGGGTGGCGAGCTGGCCTTGAACTCCGCCCGCAGCATCTCGCGCCGCTCCGGCCCGTCTGTTTCATAGGAGACCAAAGGCCCGTCTGTGCCGCCCGCGGTCTGCAAATGCAGCACGTTCAGGCGTCTGCGATGCGAGGGCGTATAGGGGCTGAACAGACCCGGATCGGTGGGAAAACCCGCATGGACCGGATTCATGCCGAGAAAACTGCCGCCGCGCGCGCCCAAGGCGTCGATCAGCGGCAAAAGATCGTCATAGGCGCCGATGCCCGTCTCCGAGAGCGCGTAGAGCGGCACAGTCATGCCCCATGCCCGCGCGGGCATGGGAATGGTCTTCGGCGCGGCCAGAAGCGTCATGCGCTGCGGCCCGTGCGGCAGATCGGCCACGAGGCGATGGATGCCCAAGGGCAGAACAGGCAGGCTCTCCACCCCCTGCCCCTCGGCCTCGACCCCGTCCTCGCGGGTCAGCCGCCACGACGCGCCGCCGATGTCGACCCAAGGCTGCGTGCCCGCCTCGAACACAATGTCCCACGGCAGATCGGCATCCCCCGCCGCAAGATGGGCGCGGGCTTCCTCCTCCGTCTGCGCCGGAATCCCCAGAGCGCCCAGAAGCGCCACGGCGGTCTCGACACCGGTTTCGTGATAGACGCCCATCTGGTCGTGATAGCTGGCATGAATGCCGCGCGCATAGGCAAGCTCCAGACGGGCGTCACTCATTATAGGCCTCCAGCACCAGTGCCAATGTGGTTTCCCGACCGGCAAAGACCGTGGGAAGGGTGATCTGTTTGCCATCAATCTCGGGCCGTCCCGTATCGATCCAGAGCCGCCAGCGCCGCCCTTCGGCACAGTCCGGCAGCTTGACCTCCACATCGTGACCACGGTTGAAGATCAGGAATAAAGCCTCTTCGCGTTGGGCATAGACCGGCGTGCCCGAGGCAATCCGCATCTCGACACAGAGCGTTTTGAGTTCCGGCCTGCCCCAGTCCTGATCCTGCATCGGCCGCCCGTCCGCACGCCACCAGAACAGGTCTTCGATCCCGTCGACGATCCGTTCGCGCGAATGGAGAAACCGTTTCTGGCGCAGGATCGGGTGTTCGTGGCGAAAGGCAATCAGGCGGCGGGTGAAGTCGAGAAAATCCGCGTCATAGGACGACCAGTCGATCCAGCCGATCTCGTTGTCCTGACAGTAGGCGTTGTTGTTGCCCTGCTGGCTGTTGCCCAACTCGTCACCGGCCAGAAGCATCGGCGTGCCTTGCGAGAACAGCACCGTGGCCAGCAGGTTGCGCCGCCGTTGCGCCCGTGCACGCAAGATCTCCGGATCATCGGTCGGCCCCTCGACGCCCATATTGTCGGAAGCATTGTCATTGTGCCCGTCGCGATTGCCCTCGCCATTGGCCGCATTGTGTTTCTGCGTGTAGCTGACCAGATCCATCAGGGTGAACCCGTCATGGGCGGTGACGAAATTGACCGAGGTGGTGGCGGGCCGTCCCGAATGGTCGAATTGCAGCGCCGATCCGGTGATCCGGTCGGCCAGCACCGCCACATGCCCCGCATCTCCGCGCCAGAAACGGCGTATCCCATCACGGAACTTGTCGTTCCATTCAAGAAACGGCGGAGGGAAAGCCCCGACACGGTAGCCGCCGGGACCGATGTCCCAAGGTTCGGCAATGAGTTTCACGCGGGTCAGCACGGGGTCTTGCCGGATCGCATCGAAAAAGCTCGCACCGCGATCAAACCCTGTGGGGGTGCGGCCCAAGCTGGCGCAAAGATCAAAGCGGAACCCGTCCACATGCATTTCCTCGACCCAGTAGCGCAGACTGTCGAGCACCATACGCAGCACCATCGGGTGATCGATGTTGAGCGTGTTGCCGGTACCCGTGTCGTTGATGTAGTGGCGCGGATTGTCGGCGAGGCGGTAATAGCTGCGGTTGTCGAGACCACGGAAGGACAGGGTCGGCCCCATCTCGTTGCCCTCGCCCGTGTGGTTGTAGACCACATCCATGATCACCTCGATCCCTGCGGAATGCAGCCGCGCGACCATGTGCTGGAATTCAGCGATCTGGTCATGGGCGAGATAGCGCGGATCGGGGGCGAAAAAGCCGATGGTCTGATAGCCCCAGTAATTCACCAGCCCCTTTTCCACCAGAAACCGGTCATTGAGAAAGGCCTGTGCGGGCAAAAGCTCGATGGCGGTGATACCGAGATTCACCAGATGGTCGAGGATCGCATCTGAAGCAAGGCCGAGGAATGTGCCCTTCTGCTGCACATCGGGGTGCAGCTGCGTCAGCCCTTTGACATGAGCTTCGTAAATCACCGTTTTAGAGGTCGGCGTGCGCGGCGGCTTGTCGCGCCCCCACGCGAACAGCCCGTCCTCCACCACACAGCGCGGCATGTAGCGGGCGTTGTCGCGCGGATCAAAGGAGAGATCCCCCTGCGCATCCCCGACCTTGTAGCCCATCAGCGCATCATGCCAGACGAAATCACGGGTCAGGCGTTTGGCATAGGGGTCGAGCAGAAGTTTGTTGTAGTTGAAACGGTGGCCCTCCAGCGGCGCATAGGGACCGTCGGCGCGCAGGCCATACATCTGCCCCGGACGCAGCCCCGGCACATAGCCGTGCCAGACATCGCCATCACGCTCCGGCAGGTCGAGCCGGTGGGTTTCCGTCTGCCCGTCCGGCGAAAAGAGACAGACCGAAATCCGCTGTGCATGTTCGGAGAACACCGCGAAATTGACGCCCTCTCCGTCACATGTCGCACCAAGCGGCGCGGAGTCTCCGGCAAGGATCGTCAGCGAGGTCATGCGCGATTGCCCTCTGTTTCATCCTCGGCCACCATCTGCGCGAACAGCGCGGCATAGGCCTTGGCCGAGGTATCCCATCCCACGGGCTGGGCCATGGCGTTGGTCATCATCTGCGTCCAGACCTCACGCTGGCGGTAGAGATCGCACAGCCGGATCAAAGCCTGCGTCAGCGCCTCTGTGGTCAGCGGATAGAATTGCAAGCCAGTCGCCACGCCTTGCGCCAGCGCCGCCGGATTGGCGTTGATCACCGTATCGGCCAGCCCGCCGGTAAGCGAGACCACAGGGATCGTGCCAAAGCGCAGCCCGTAGAGCTGTGTCAGCCCGCAGGGTTCAAAGCGCGAGGGCACAAGGATTGCGTCCCCCCCTTCGATCAGGCGGCGGGCGAAAGCCTCGTCATAGCCGATCCGCACGGAAACACCGGCGTGTTTGAGCGCGGCCTCGCGAAAGGCGCTCTCGAAATGCCCTTCGCCAGAGCCGAGAAGCGCCAGTTGCCCGCCCTGTTCCAGAAGCGAGGGCAAGGCTTCGAGCAACAGATCAAAGCCTTTCTGACCGGTGAGCCGCGAGATCACAACGCACAAAGGCCCGTCACTGTCCGGCAGGCCCATCTCCTCGCGCAGCGCGGCCTTGAATGCCACCTTGCCTTCGGGCGATCTATAGGGCGGCGACCAGACCTCTTCATCGATGCCGTTGAGAATGCCGGAGAAATCCGCCCCCCGAGAGGCCAGCACCCCCTCCATCCCCATGCCAAACGCGCCATCCATCAGCTCGCGCGCATAGGTCGGAGAGACGGTCGTGACCTTGGTCGCGGTCATAATCCCCGCTTTCAGCGTCGAGATTTGCCCCCAATATTCATAGCCGCTCATGGTAAACCCCTGCGGCGGCAGGCCCAGCGTGGAGATCATCTGTGCGGGGAAACAGCCCTGAAACGCGACGTTGTGAATGGTCATCAACGTCTTGACCCGCTCGGCCGCGCCCAGTTCGCGCAGATAGATCGGGGTCAGCCCCGCCTGCCAGTCATGCATATGGATCACGTCCGGAAACCAGTCCTCGATCCCGTGCGCGGCGATCATCGCGGCGGCCAGAGAGAGCGCGGCAAAACGCTCCGCATTGTCCGCCCAGTCATGGCCATCGGGGGCGAGGTAGGGCGTGCCGTCACGGTCGTAAAGATGCGGCGCGTCGAGGATATAGAGCACCTGCGCGCCAAGATGGCCGCGCCGGATACGGGCAAAGCCGCCGAAAAGATCCCAGATCTCGAACACTGTCTCGGCCTCCGGCTGGGCCTCCAGCACCGCGCGATAACCGGGCAGCAGCGTGCGCATCTCCACACCCAGCGGCGCCAGTGCTGCGGGCAAGGCCCCTGCCACATCGGCCAGACCGCCGGTTTTCACCAAGGGCACACATTCGGACGCGACAGACAGAACCTGTGTCATAAGCCCCTCGCCCTCGCATCAATCATGTCCTGTGTGATCAGCGTGATCCCTCCGGGCGAGACGCTGAACCAGCGGGCGTCCACCTCGGGGTCCTGCCCGACGACAAGCCCCTCGGGGATATGCACCCCGCGGTCGATCACCACGTTCTTGAGCTGGCAATGCCGCGCGATATAGGCGTTGGGCAGGACCACAGCCCCCTCCAACGAGGAATAGGAATTGGTCTTCACATGGGTGAACAACAGGCTTTCGCGGATTTCCGTCCCCGAAATGATACAGCCGCCCGACACCATGGAACTCACCGCAGAGCCGCGCCGGTCGGGACGGTCATGGATGAATTTGGCCGGTGGCGTGTTCTCCGAATAGGTCCAGATCGGCCAGTCACGGTCCCACAGGTCCAGCTCCGGCGTGAAATCCGTCAGATCGATATTGGCCTTCCAATAGGCGTCAATCGTCCCCACATCGCGCCAATAGGCGGGTGCTTCGGGATGGCGCACGCAGCTTTCGGTAAAGCGATGGGCCTGCGCCTTGCCTTTGGAGACGATCTCGGGGATCAGATCATTGCCGAAATCATGGCTGGAATTCGGGTCTTCCATATCGGCCAGAAGACGTTCGCGCAGGAATTTCCAGTTGAAAACATAGATGCCCATAGAGGCGAGCGATTTGTTCGGATTGTCGGGAATGGCGGGCGGATCGGCGGGCTTTTCGAGAAACGAGGTGATCCGGTCGGTGGCATCCACCCCCATCACGCCAAAGGCCGTGGCCTCCTTGCGATCAACGGTGAGGCAGCCGACGGTGACATCGGCGCCGGTTTCCACATGCTGACGGACCATGATCTCGTAATCCATCTTGTAGATGTGATCGCCCGCAAGGATCAGGATATAGTCGACATCATAGCTGTCGATAATGTCGATGTTCTGCGCCACCGCATCCGCCGTGCCGCGATACCATGTGCTTTCCTCATAGCGTTGCGAGGCGGGCAGAATGTCGAGGAACTCGTTGCGCTCGGCGCGGAAAAAGGTCCAGCCGCGCTGGATGTGGCGGATGAGAGAATGTGCCTTATACTGGGTCGCAATCGCCATTTTGCGAATGCCGGAGTTGAGCGCGTTGGAGAGCGCGAAATCGACGATCCGGTTCTTGCCCCCGAAATAGACCGCCGGTTTCACCCGACCGTTGGTCAATTCCTTGAGCCGCGAACCACGCCCGCCTGCGAGAACGAAAGCAACGGTGCGGCCAGACAGTCTGTTTCTGGAATATGGCATCTTATTCTCCCTCTCGTGCGGCCTGTGCGGCTCACGTCCTCTCCCGAATGAAAATCAAAGTGGACAGCGGCGGCAAGGTCAGTGTGGCTTGTGCAGGTTGCCCCTGCCAAGTGCCGCTCACCGCTTCTACCTGTCCCATATTGCCGCACCCACTGCCGCCGTAGCAGGCCGCATCGCTGTTGAGCGCCTCGACCCACTTTCCCTCGGAGGGGAAGCCGAGCCTGTAGCCCGTCCGCTCCACAGGGGTGAAGTTGCAGACCACGACCGCTTCCGCATCCTCCGGCCCGCCGCGCCGCACCCATGCGTAGACGGAGGCTTCGGCATCATTGGCCTCGATCCACTGGAAACCCTCCGGCTCGCAATCCTTGGCGTGAAGCGCAGGCGTGGCGTAGTAGAGCCGGTTCAGGTCGCGCACGAGGTTCTGCACGCCCTCGTGCATGTGATAGTCGAGACAGGCCCAGTCGATCTCCGCCTCGTGGTTCCATTCGTGCCACTGGCCGAACTCCTGCCCCATGAACAGAAGTTTCTTGCCCGGATGGCCCCACATAAAGCCGTAATAGGCCCGCAGGTTGGCGAATTTCTCCCATTCATTCCCCGGCATTTTCGAGAGCATGGATTTCTTGCCATGCACCACTTCGTCATGGCTGATCGGCAGGATGAAATTTTCCGAGAAGGCATAGTGCAGGCCGAAGGTCATCTGGTGGTGGTGATATTTGCGATGCACCGGCGTGTGCGACATGTAATCGAGCGTGTCGTTCATCCAGCCCATGTTCCACTTGAAGCCGAAGCCAAGCCCGCCCGTATCCACCGGCGCGGAGACCCCCGGATAGGCGGTGCTTTCCTCGGCCACGGTCATGATACCCGGCACCTCGCCATAGCTGAGCGTGTTCATGGTCTGGAGCATGGAGATGGCTTCGAAATTCTCGCGCCCGCCTTGGGAGTTGGGGATCCACTGGCCCTCCTCGCGCGAATAGTCGCGGTAGATCATCGAGGCCACCGCATCCACGCGCAGCCCGTCGATGTGATATTCTTCGAACCAATACAGGGCGTTGGAGGTCAGGAAATTTGCGACTTCGTGGCGACCGTAATTGTAGATCAGCGTGTTCCAGTCCTGATGGAAGCCCTCGCGCGGATCGGCATGTTCATAAAGCGCCGTGCCATCGAACTGGGCCAGCCCGTGACTGTCGGTCGGGAAATGCCCCGGCACCCAGTCGATGAGAAGCCCCAGCCCCGCCTCATGGGCCGCATTCACCAGATCGCGGAACTCGTGCGGCGGGCCGAAGCGGATCGTCGGCGCAAACAGACCCACCGGCTGATAGCCCCAAGAGCCGTCGAAGGGATATTCGGAAATCGGCATCAGCTCGATATGGGTAAACCCCATGTCTTTCGCATAGCCCACCAACTCAACCGCGGCCTCTTTGTAAGAGATCGGGCGTGTCCCGCCGCTGGCATCCGGTTTGTGTCGCCACGAGCCTAGCTGCACCTCATAGATCGAGATCGGCTTGTCACGGGCTTGCGCCACGGCGCGGGTCTCGATCCAGTCGGTATCCGACCAGCCATAGCCGGAAATATCGCGCACGATGGACGCGGTTTCCGGCGGGTGCTCGCTGCCAAAGCCCACCGGGTCTGCCTTGAGACGCGCCTCGCCATAGGCACCGATCACCTCGTATTTATAGGCCGTGCCGTCGGACACGCCGGGCATGAAAACTTCCCAGACGCCTGTGGCGCCGCGCCGACGCATGACATGACGCCGCCCGTCCCATGCGTTGAAATCCCCCACCACAGAGACCCGCCGCGCATTGGGAGCCCAGACCGCGAAATGCGTGCCCGCGACGCCCTCATGGGTCATCACATGCGCACCCAATGCCCGCCAGATATGGTGATGCGTGCCCTCGCCCAAAAGGTATTCGTCAATCTCGCCCAGAACGGGGCCGAAACGGTAAGCGTCCTCAACTTGCCACGTTGTGTCCGCCAGACGTCCCTCCAGAAGATAGGGCTTTGTCCCCGCAACCTTGCCATGAAACACGCCGGGATAACCACTCACAGCGGCCAGCGGAAAGCGTTTGCCACCCGAGATTGCGGTCATTTCCTCGGCTCCGGGATCAAAGGCGGTCACATAGCGCAGCCGCCCCTTTTTATGCGGCCCTAGAACAGCGAACGGGTCGTCAAAAAGCCCCTCGCAAATCAGCGACAGTGTCTTCGGCGCGGCGAAGTCGTTTTCAACGGACAGGGCCATGTCTTTTTTCCTTTATTCATGGCGAGATTAAAGGTTTCGCTCCTTCGCACAACCCTTTGAATTTTAGGGTATAAGGCTTTTGGCTCCCCAAATATCGCACATATAGCCGTGAATTGTGCGGTCAGAGGAGAACCAGCCGGAGCGTGCGGTGTTCAGCGCGGCCATTTTTGCCCATGCCTTGCGGTCCTGATAAGCCTTGTCCACTTCGCGCTGCGCCCGCCAGTAATCGGTGAAATCGGAGCAAACGAGGAAGTAATCCGACCATGTCAGATTGTCGGCGATATGGGTGTAGCGGCCCGGATCCTCGGGGCTGAATGTCCCGTCGCGCAGTGCCTCAAGAGCGCGACCAAGGCGCGGGTCGGCGTTGATGGCCTGTTGCGCGTGATCGTGCATCATCCGGCGCTGCATCACCTCATCGGCCAGCATCCCGAAGAGGAAGAAATTCTCCTTGCCCACATGTTCGCGGATTTCCACGTTGGCCCCGTCAAGCGTGCCAATCGTGGGTGCGCCGTTGAGAGCGAATTTCATATTTCCCGTGCCGGAGGCCTCCTTGCCCGCGGTCGAGATCTGTTCCGACAAATCCGCCGCCGGCACCAAACGTTCGGCCAGAGAGACGTTGTAATTGGGCAGGAAAATCACCTGCAACACATCGCGCGTGGCGGCATCGGCATTCACCAGCTTGGCCACATCGTTGATCAGACGGATGATGTCCTTGGCGAAATGATAGCCCTGCGCCGCCTTGCCCGCGAAAATCTTGACGCGCGGCACCCAGTCGGCATTCGGGTTGTCCCTGATTTCCTGCCAGTGCGCGATGGTCTCGAGAATGTTGAGATGCTGGCGCTTGTATTCGTGCATCCGCTTGATCTGGATGTCGAACATGGCTTCGGGATTGAGGTTCACCCCGTGCACCCCAGCCACATAGTCGCAAAGCGCGGCCTTGTTGGCGTTTTTCACATCCATAAAGCGATCGAGCCAGCCCTGATCCTCGATGGAGGGTTCGAGTTTTTCAAGCTGTTCGAGGTCAGCGATCCAGTCCTCTCCAATGGTCTCCGTGATCAGACCCGAAAGCGCCGGATTGCACGAATGCAGCCAGCGGCGCGGCGTGACCCCGTTGGTCTCGTTGACAATCCGGTCGGGATGCAGCGCGTTGAGTTCCTTGAACACGGTCTGTTTCATCAGATCGGTGTGCAGAGCCGAGACCCCGTTCACACGGTTGGCCATGATGAAGGACAGCTCGCCCATCTTCACCTGCCCGTCGGAACGCGCGGAGAGCGTGCGGTGCGGGTTGGCCTTGTAATGCGCGTCGTCAATGCGGTTGATGATGTCCAGATGGCGCGGCAGCAGCCGCCCGAACAACCGCTCGTCCCACCGCTCCAGCGCCTCCGGCAGAAGCGTGTGGTTGGTGTAGTTCATACAATGATGGGTGATGTGGAGCGACTCTTCAAAGGACAATCCGCGCTCGTCATGCAGGATCCGCAAAAGCTCCGGTCCCGCAATCGCAGGGTGCGTGTCGTTGAGCTGGATCGCGATCTTTTCCGGCAGGAGTTTCAGATCGTTGTGGTGGCTGTCAAAGCGGCGCAGGATGTCGCGGATCGAGGCGGCGGAGAAGAAATATTCCTGTTTGAGACGCAATTCCTTCCCCGCCTCGTTGCTATCTTCGGGATAGAGCACACGCGAAATGGTGCGCGCCAGTGCTTCGTGTTCAGAGGCGGCCGCGAAGTCACCGGAGTTGAACAGGTCCAGATCGAAGGGATCAACCGCACGCCCCGCCCAAAGCCGCAGCGTATTGGCCCAGCGCCCCTGCCAGCCGACGATGGGCGTGTCGAAGGCTTCGGCCTGTATCATCTCGGCGGGCCGCCAGACGGTTTTGCCGTTCTCGAAATGCACATCCCCGCCAAAGCCGATGTTGATGCGCACTTCGGGCCGTTCGAATTCCCACGGGTGCGGTTCCTGCAACCATGTTTCCGGACTTTCGACCTGACAGCCGTCGACAAAGCTCTGTTTGAACAGGCCGTTCTCGTAGCGGATGCCATAGCCATAGGCCGGACAGCCGATGGTCGAGAGACTGTCGAGGAAACAGGCGGCCAGTCGCCCCAGCCCGCCATTGCCCAGCGCCGCGTCCGGCTCGTCATCCAGAATGGTGCGCATATCCATGCCAAAGGACTCCAGCGCTTCTTTCGCCTCTTCGACCATTTCCAGATTGAAAATCCCGTCCTCAAGCAGACGCCCGATCAGAAATTCCATCGAGAGGTAATAAACCCGCTTGCCGTCCTGTTCGTAGGTCTTGCGCGTCGAGGCCACCCAAGTGTCCACGATCCGGTCGCGGATTGCATGGCTGAGCGCCATCCGCCAGTCGAAGGGCTGCGCATGTTCCGGATCCTTGCCCATCGTGTAGGTGAGATGTCGCAGCAGGGCATCGCGGAAATTGGAGGAGGTCTGAACTGATCGCGCCATGAATCACCTTTTGACTATAGAAAAGACACCGGAGAACACTCGTACTCTATACGCTCCCCTCCAGCTAACTCCCAAAGCCCCTGTCGTGGCAAGCTGGAGCCGCCTGTTTTCGGGCCGCGCTGCGGCATTTGCATCCAAATCGCACATTTTCACCCCCGTATAGCGACAGGAAACAGGCATTGCATGATCCTCCTGCGCCATCTCCCTGCGCCGAAACGCCGCGCCTGTGCCGACACAGAGCAAAGCACGCCCCTACGTCTTAGGGGCCAAGTGTGACGCTTTCATGCAAGCCGCTGCGCCCTCCTGTCTTTGACGCCCCTATACACTCCCCTTACAAACAGCCGCCCTCAGTCCAGCCCCTCAGTCCAGCGCCTCCGGCAGCGGCGGGTTGGTCTGTTCCACCACCGCTTCCATCACCACAAAGGTCGAGGTCGCCTGCACATGCGGCAGGCTAGAAATGCGCCGCCCCATGACCTCTCGGTAAGCCTCCATAGAGCCCGTGCGCACTTTCAGCAGATAGTCGAAATTGCCCGCGATCATGTGACATTCGGCAATCTCCGGCACGTTCTTCACCGCATCGTTGAACTTCTTGAGCGCCGCATCGCGCGTGTCGTCCAGCTTCACCTCTACAAAGGAGACATGCGAAAGGCCCAGTCGTTGTGTCGAGAGGATCGCACGGTAGCCGACAATGATCCCCGCCTGCTCCAGCGCCTTGACCCTGAGCGCCACGGGATTCTTCGACAGACCGACCCTTTGGCTCAATTCCGTCAGGGACATCCGCGCATCCGTTGACAGGCAATCGAGAATCTTTCTGTCGAAACGATCCAGCTCTTTTACCATTTCCCATATATCCCGAAAATTTTGGTCATTTTGATCAGCCAAAATCACGTTAATGGGAAAAATGAAAAGTTGAAATCCTGTATATTAAACAAAACGCATTTTCTCACATAGGATCACGCTCATGGGCCAGTCTGCTTCCCTTCCGGACCTCATGTCCGCTCTCTCTGCACAAAAGTTCACAGATGAAGCCACAGTGCTTGAGAACCTGATTGCCTCTGCCGGTATATCCGAGGCCCAGCGCGCGACGATATCGGCCCGTGCGACCGATCTTGTCCGCCGCATCCGCAAAGAGTCCGCCCCGACCCTGATGGAGCATTTCCTTGCCGAATACGGGCTGTCCACCCGCGAAGGCGTGGCGCTGATGTGTCTGGCCGAGGCCATGCTGCGCGTGCCGGACCGCGAGACCATCGACGATCTGATCGAGGACAAGGTCGCCCCCTCCAACTGGGGAGAACACCTCGGTCACTCCTCCTCTACGATGGTCAATGCCTCCACATGGGCCTTGATGCTCACAGGGCGGGTTCTTGATGATGAAAAGCCGGAGCAAAGCTCCAACGTGGCGGGCACCCTGCGCGGGCTGGTCAAACGTCTGGGCGAGCCGGTGATCCGCACCGCCGTCTCCCGTGCCATGAAGGAAATGGGGCAGCAATTCGTGCTGGGCCAGACCATAGAAGCCGCCATGACCCGCGCCAAAGGGCAGGAGAAGAAAGGCTACACCTACAGCTATGACATGCTCGGGGAAGCCGCCATGACCCAAGCGGATGCCGAGTCCTATGCCAAGGCCTATTCAGACGCCATGACGGCGATTGCCAAGGGCTGCACCAAGGGCTCCGTGGCCGCCAATCCGGGGATTTCCGTCAAACTCTCCGCGCTCCACCCGCGTTACGAAGTGGCCCAAGAGGCCCGCGTCATGGAGGAACTGGTCCCCGTGCTGCGCCGCCTCGCCCGTCAGGCCCGCGCTGCCGATATGGGGTTCAACATTGATGCCGAGGAACAGGCCCGCCTGTCGCTCTCGCTCAAAGTCATCCGCGCCACGCTTGAGGACGAGGAACTGGCCGGTTGGGACGGTTTCGGCGTTGTGGTGCAGGCCTATGGCAAACGTGCGGGGCTTGCCCTCGACTGGCTCTACAAGACAGCCGAAGAGCTGGACCGCAAACTCATGGTCCGTCTGGTGAAAGGCGCCTATTGGGACACGGAGATGAAACTCGCACAGGTCGAGGGCCACCCCGGCTTCCCACTCTTCACCACCAAAGACGCGACCGATGTCAGCTATATCACCAATGCCAAGAAACTTCTGGGCTATAGCGACCGGATCTATCCGCAATTTGCCGGTCACAATGCCCATACGGTTGCAGCCATCCTCGAACTGGCCCGCGAGGCCGGCAACCCCGCCTTTGAATTCCAGCGCCTGCACGGGATGGGCGAGCGCCTGCATGACATCGTGCTCAAAGACGAAGGCACGCGCTGCCGCATCTATGCCCCTGTGGGTGCACACCAAGACCTTCTGGCCTATCTGGTGCGGCGTTTGCTGGAAAACGGCGCGAACTCTTCCTTCGTGAACCAGATCGTCGACGAGAGCGTCGCCCCCGAAGAGATTGCCACAGACCCGTTCCTCTCCGTCACACAGGCCAAGCCCCCTGCCGGTCTGGTGCAGCCCTCCGAGATTTTCGGACAGAGGCAGAACTCCACAGGGTTCGACCTCTCCGATGAAGGCACATTGGCCCGCATCAATGCCGCGCGTCAGGCCCCGCTTGATCTGAAAGCCGCGCCGATGACTGCCGCAGAGGCCACGGGTGAGACACATACGGTCTACAATCCCGCCACAGGCGCCGCCGTCGGCGAAGTGATCCATGCCGATGCCGACACGGTGTCGCGCGCTTTGGAAGCCGCCGCACCTTGGTCCGCGCCCGTCTCCGAACGCGCCGCCGTGCTGCGCCGTGCCGCCGATCTCTACGAGCGCGACTTCGGACCGATCTTTGCCATTCTGGCGCAAGAGGCTGGCAAGACCATGCTGGATGCCGTAGGTGAACTGCGCGAGGCGGTGGACTTCCTGCGCTACTATGCCGATGAGGCCGAGCGCCGCCCCGACGCCAAGCCGCTGGGCCGTGTCACCGCGATCTCGCCGTGGAACTTCCCGCTGGCGATTTTCACCGGCCAAATCTCCGCCGCGCTGGCCACAGGCAATGCGGTTCTGGCCAAACCTGCCGAACAAACGCCGCTTATGGCCGCCCATGCGGTCGCGCTTTTGCATGAGGCCGGTGTCCCGCGCACCGCGCTGCAACTTCTAACCGGAGACGGACCGACCGTGGGCGCGGCTCTCACCTCGGATGCGCGTATTGATGGCGTGGTTTTCACCGGTTCGACCGAGACCGCACAAGTGATCCGCCGCGCGATGGCCGCCAATCTTGCCCCCTCTGCGCCGCTCATTGCCGAGACCGGCGGGCTCAATGCGATGATTGTAGACAGCACGGCGCTACCGGAACAAGCGGTGCGCGACATTGTCGCCTCCGCCTTCCAGTCCGCAGGTCAACGCTGTTCCGCGCTGCGCTGTCTTTATGTGCAAGAGGACGTTGCCCCCCAGATGATCGAGATGATCAAGGGCGCGATGGACGAGCTGTCCGTGGGCAATCCGTGGCACCTTTCCACCGATGTCGGACCTGTCATCGACCGCGAGGCCCGCGACCAGATCGCCGGTTACATCGCAGCGGCTGGCAACCGTGTGCTGCACCAGCTGTCCGCCCCTGTCGAACGCACTTTCGTCGCCCCTGCCCTCATTCAGGTGGACGGGATCGAGGCGCTGGAACGCGAGGTCTTCGGCCCCGTACTGCATGTCGCCACCTTCAAGGCCCGCGAACTGGGTCAGGTGATCGAGACCATCAATGCCACGGGATACGGGCTGACCTTCGGGCTGCACACGCGGATCGACGATCGGGTGCAACAGGTCTGCGACAGGCTCCATGTCGGCAACCTCTATGTGAACCGCAACCAGATCGGCGCAGTGGTCGGCTCCCAGCCCTTTGGCGGCGAAGGCCTGTCGGGCACGGGGCCGAAAGCCGGTGGTCCGCGCTATCTGGACCGTTTCTGCGCCCCGACGCCCCAAACCGCGAAAGAAAGCTGGGACAGCACCACCGATGCCGCCACGCTCCAGCGGGCCATCTCCGCGCTCACCGTGCCCGAGACCCCGCTGAGCAAAGAGCAGTTGCCCGGACCGACCGGCGAGGCCAACACGTTCTCGACACATGCGCGTCCGCCCTTCCTCTGCCTTGGGCCGGGCCGCGAAACAGCGCAAGCACAGGCCAAGGCTGTCGAGGCGCTGGGCGGGCTTGCGGTGCGTGCCGAGGGACTTTTGCCGCCTCATGCGCTCAAGACGCTCACGGGGTTTGGTGGCGCTCTGTGGTGGGGCGGTAAAGAAGACCCGACCACCCGCGCCTATTTGCAAGCCCTGTCGCAACGGACGGGCGCGATCCTGCCGCTGGTGACATCGCTGCCCGATGCCGCCCATGTCCTGCATGAACGCCATCTCTGCGTGGACACCACCGCCGCAGGCGGCAATGCCGCGCTCCTGTCCGGCGCGGCCTGAACACAAAGCCTGAACAGGAGGCAAGGCTTTGGGAACCGTCCCCAAGGCCTTGCCGCTTCGCCCACACCCAAACAGCGCAAAGGCGCAACCTTGTTCGTGACGGTGAGGCGTGACAGAAAGGGGCCATGACACGCCCCGCCTCCGAACAGCTTCCCGTCTATCTGGTCACCGGTTTTCTCGGCGCGGGGAAGACGACCCTGCTCAACCGCCTGCTGGATGATCCGACACTTCAGGACACGGCGCTGATTATCAATGAATTCGGCCTTGTTCCCGTCGATCACGATCTGGTGCAACAGGGCTCGGAACGCCCCATGCTCACCACCTCCGGCTGTATCTGCTGCACGGCGGGCAGCGATCTGCGCTCCTCGCTGGACCGGCTTCTGGCCGGACGCAAAGATGGCAGCCTGCCGCCGTTTCGCCGCGTTATTGTGGAGACCACCGGTCTTGCCGATCCGGCCCCGATCCTCAACAGCCTGATCCCCGGCGGACTTCCGGCGATGGGCCTGCGCGATCACATGGTGGCCCGCGCCTTCCGTCTGTCCTCCGTCATCACCGTGGTGAATGTCGCAGGGATTGAGGCGGCTTTGGCCAACCATCCCGAAAGCCTGCGCCAGATCGCCTTTGCCGACCACCTCGTGCTGACGCGCAGCGCTGAGGTGACGCCGGACAAGGCCGAGGCCGTGCGCGCACGGTTGCGCAGCCTGAACACATCGGCGCAAATCCATGACAGCAATGCAGAGGGTTTTGCCCCCGCTGCTCTGCTCAAGGCCGGAAGCTATTCCGCCTTTGGCAAGGGGGAGAATGTCACCGACTGGCTGAGCGCAGAGACCGGTCATGACGCCTGCGGGGCGTTCCACGATGTGAACCGCCACGGCTCGGTCACCGCCCTGCCGCTGACCGCCGATGCGCCACTGGCCCCCGAAGCGGTGCGATCCTTTCTCAATGCGCTCTGCCTGTCCACCGACAACGGCCTTTTGCGGATCAAGGGCCTTGTGGCACTCAGTGACAATCCCGCCGCGCCTGCGCTGGTCCATGCGGTCGGGCACAAGCTCTATCCGCTCCAACGGCTGGAGGCATGGCCCAACGGTGATGCACGCACGCGGCTTGTGGTGATAGGCACCCGTCTTGATACGGCCGGAATTCAGGAACAGTTTACCCGCCTCTCCGGCCCGCGCCGGAACATCCTCCCAATATGAATCTGCCTCATCATAATCATAAGAATTATTCGCTACCGCTCATGTTGGACTGCGACTATACCGCATGTTTCAACGCCCTCCGTGCCTCGCGCAGCCCCGCGCGCCTTTCAACATGCCTGTAGCCAGAGTAGAGCCATGATCAATTTTGCACTGCCCGACGCCCCGTCTCTCGCCCCGCTGCGCAAGCTGGCGGCTGAGCGTATTGTCATTCTCGACGGTGCCATGGGCACACAGGTCCAGACCCTCGGTCTGGGCGAAGAGGATTTTCAGGGAGACGGGCGTTATGACCTCAAGTCCGATCTCCCGCAGAAGGGCAACAACGACCTGTTGTCCCTGACCCAGCCAAAAGCAATTGAGGATATCCACTTCAGCTTCGCTATGGCGGGTGCGGACATCATGGAGACCAACACCTTCTCATCGACCACCATCGCGCAGGCCGATTACGGGCTGGAACATGCCGTTCATGATCTCAACGTGGCCGGTGCGCAGGTCGCACGCCGCGCCGCCGAACGCGCCGAGGCCGAGGACGGGCGCAAGCGCTATGTCGCGGGCGCGGTCGGCCCGACGAACCGCACCGCCTCGATCAGCCCCGATGTGAATGATCCGGGCTACCGTGCCGTGACCTTCAACGATCTGCGCGTGGCTTACGGCGAGCAGATCAGAGGCCTCATCGCGGGCGGGGCCGATATCATCCTGATCGAGACGATTTTCGACACGCTCAACGCCAAGGCCGCGATTTTCGCCAGTTTTGAAGCTTTCGCCGAAGCCGGTGTGCGCCTGCCGGTCATGATCTCCGGCACGATCACCGATGCGTCGGGCCGGACCCTTTCCGGCCAGACCCCCACAGCGTTCTGGCATTCCGTCATGCACGCACGGCCCTTTACCGTCGGGCTCAACTGTGCGCTGGGGGCCGAAGCCATGCGCCCGCATCTGGCCGAACTTGCCAGCGTCAGCACCTCGCTGATCTGCGCCTATCCCAACGCGGGCCTGCCCAACGCCTTCGGCCAATATGACGAGACCCCCGAGCAGACCGCCGCACAGGTGGGCGGCTTTGCCCGTGAAGGTCTGGTCAATGTTGTCGGCGGCTGCTGTGGCACCACGCCCGACCATATCCGCGCCCTTGCGGATGCTGTTGCTCCTTTTGCTCCTCGTGAGGTGTCCGTATGACCCCCTATCTGCGCCTTTCCGGTCTTGAACCCTTTGTTCTGACGCCCGACATCCCCTTTGTGAACGTAGGGGAGCGGACCAATGTCACCGGCTCCGCACGGTTTCGCAAACTGATCGTCAACCGCGACTTTACCGCAGCGCTCGACGTGGCGCGCGATCAGGTGGAGAACGGGGCCCAGATCATCGACATCAACATGGACGAGGGTCTCATCGACTCGAAAGCCGCGATGGTCGAGTTTTTGAACCTCATCGCCTCCGAACCCGATATCGCCCGTGTGCCGATCATGATCGACAGTTCCAAATGGGAGGTGATCGAGGCCGGCCTGCAATGTGTGCAGGGCAAATCGGTCGTGAACTCCATCTCGCTCAAAGAGGGTGAGGATGCCTTCCGCCATCACGCGGGGCTTTGCATGGCTTACGGCGCGGCTGTGGTAGTCATGGCCTTCGACGAACAGGGACAGGCCGACACGTTCAAGCGCAAGACAGAAATCTGCGCCCGTGCCTACCGGATTCTGGTCGAGGAAATGGGTTTCCCGCCAGAAGACATCATCTTTGATCCGAACGTCTTTGCGGTTGCGACCGGCATTGAGGAACATGACAATTACGGCGTGGACTTCATCGAGGCGACACGCTGGATCCGTGAAAACCTGCCGCATTGTCACATTTCGGGCGGGGTCTCGAACCTCTCCTTCAGCTTCCGTGGCAACGAACCGGTGCGCGAGGCGATGCATGCGGTGTTCCTCTATCACGCCATCAAGGCGGGGATGGACATGGGCATCGTCAACGCAGGACAGCTGGCGGTCTATGACCAGATCGACCCCGAACTGCGCGAGGCCTGCGAAGACGTGGTGCTCAACCGTGCGCCCAAGGCGGGCGGCACGGCCACAGAACGGCTGCTCGACATTGCCGAACGCTTCCGCGGTGACAAGCGCGAAGAGAAGGTGCGCGATCTGAAATGGCGCGAATGGCCGGTGGAGAAACGGCTTGAACATGCGCTGGTCAACGGCATCACCGAGTTTATCGAGGGTGACACCGAAGAAGCCCGCCTTGCTGCCGAACGTCCGCTCCATGTGATTGAAGGCCCGCTGATGGCGGGAATGAACGTGGTGGGCGATCTCTTCGGTGCGGGCAAGATGTTCCTGCCGCAGGTGGTGAAATCCGCCCGCGTGATGAAACAGGCCGTCGCGGTGCTTCTGCCCTATATGGAAGAGGAAAAGCGCCTCAACGGGGGCGAGGGCCGCGAAACGGCGGGCAAGGTGCTTATGGCCACGGTGAAAGGCGATGTGCATGACATCGGCAAGAACATCGTGGGCGTTGTGCTGGCCTGTAACAACTATGAAATCGTCGATCTCGGCGTCATGGTGCCGCCGCAGAAAATCCTGCAGGTCGCACGCGAGGAAAAGGTCGATGTAATCGGCCTCTCCGGTCTCATCACGCCGAGCCTTGACGAGATGGTGCATCTGGCCTCCGAGATGGAGCGCGAGAAGTTCGACATTCCGCTGCTCATCGGCGGGGCCACCACGTCCAAGGTCCACACGGCGGTGAAAATCGCGCCGCGCTATTCCGGCCCTGCGGTCTATGTGCTCGATGCCAGCCGCGCCGTGGGTGTCGTGGGCAAACTGTTGTCTGCCGCCAACAAAGACGAATATGTCGCGGAAATCCGTGCCGAATATACCAAGGTCACGGAACGCCACGAACGCTCCGAACGGGACAAGGAGCGCCTGCCGCTGGCAAAGGCGCGGGCGAACCCCTTCCGGATCGACTGGAGTGATTACACGGTTGCTGCGCCGGAGTTTCTTGGCACGCGGGTCATTGAGGACTGGGATCTCGCCGAGATTGCGAACTACATTGACTGGACGCCGTTCTTCCGCACATGGGAGCTCAAAGGCGTCTACCCGAAAATCCTCGACGACCCGAAACAGGGCGAAGCGGCGCGTGCGTTGTTTGATGATGCGAAAGCCATGCTCAAACGGATTATTGACGAGAAATGGTTCACGCCGCGCGCTGTGGTCGGGTTCTGGCCGGCCAATGCGACCGGTGACGACATCCGGCTCTACACGGATGACGCGCGCCGCGAGGAACTGGCCATGCTGCACACGCTCCGCCAGCAACATTCCAAACGCGCGGGCAAGCCGAATGTGGCCCTGTCCGACTTTGTCGCGCCTGAGGGCGGGCCTGCGGACTATGTCGGCGGCTTCGTTGTCACCGCAGGGCCGCAAGAGGCCGAGCTTGCCGCACGGTTCGACCGCGAGAACGACAATTACTCCTCCATTCTGGTCAAGGCCCTCGCGGACCGCTACGCCGAGGCTATGGCGGAGATGCTGCACGAACGGGTGCGCCGCAACTATTGGGGCTATGCCAAGGACGAGACCTTCGCCCCCGAAGAATTGATCGCGGAACCCTATCGCGGCATCCGTCCGGCCCCCGGCTATCCGGCGCAGCCCGACCATACGGAGAAAAAGACCCTCTTCCGCCTGCTCAATGCCCAAGAGGCCACAGGCGTCGAACTGACCGAGAGCATGGCGATGTGGCCGGGCTCGTCCGTATCTGGGCTCTATCTTGGACATCCGGACGCCTACTACTTTGGCGTCGCCAAAATCGAGCGCGATCAGGTTGTGGATTATGCCGCACGCAAGGGGATGGAGATCGAGGAAGCCGAGCGCTGGCTCGCGCCGATCCTGAACTACATCCCGAAAGCCGCGCGCAGCACATCCGCCGATCAGGTGGCCTGAGTGGTAGACCCCGCGGCTCCGACCGGCGGGACACCGGTTTTCATCGTGATAAAATAGCACAAGAGGCGCTCAGTGCGCCTCTTGTTGTTTCTTGTGATGGGTGACGGGATCAGGCGGAGCGATGTGTCAGCTTGCGCACGATCACATAGAACGCCGGCACCATGAAAATCCCGATAAAAGTTGCCGCGGTCATCCCGCCCAACACGCCCAGACCGATGGCATTTTGCGCCGAGGCCCCTGCCCCCGACGCCGTAGCCAGCGGCAGAACCCCCAGCATAAAGGCCAGAGAGGTCATCAGGATCGGCCGCAGACGCAGCTTGGCGGCTTCAATCGCGGCGGCCACGGTTTTCATGCCCTTCTCTTCCAGCCCGCGGGCAAATTCCACGATCAGGATCGCGTTTTTCGCCGCAAGACCGATAGTGGTGAGAATACCGACCTTGAAATAGACGTCATTCGACTGCCCGAAGATCCATGCAAACGCCAGTGCCCCGAAGACCCCCACGGGCACCGCCAGCATGACGGAGAACGGGATGGTCCAGCTTTCATAAAGCGCGGCCAGACAGAGGAAGACCACCAGCACGGACAGCGCGTAGAGATAGGGCGCCTGATTACCGGATTGCTGTTCCTGATAGGACAGGCCCGTCCAAGCCACCCCGTAGCCGCCGTCCAGAGACTCGGCGAGCTCCTGAATGGCGGTCATCGCCTCACCGGAACTGACGCCTGTTGAAGGCTCGCCGGAGAACGCGATGGAGCTGATCGCATCGATCCGCTTCAAGGTCGGCACGTTGGACACCCATTCGGTGGTCACAAAGGCGGAGAACGGCACCATTTCCCCGTCATCATTGCGGGCATACCAGTTTTCCACATCTTCCGGCTGCATCCGGTAGGCCGCATCGGCCATCACAATCACCGGACGCAAGGAACCGTCGAGGTCGAAGTCATTGACCTCGGAGCCGGAGAAGATCGTGGCGAGGATGCTGTTGACCTCGCTCACGGAAACCCCGAAGCTCTCGGCCTTTTGCTGATCGATGTTGAGTTTCAACACGGCTTCCGTGTCGGTCCCCGTCACCCGAATGTTCTCAAGGCGGCTGTCGGCATTGGCCAGCGCCTCCAGTTCCTCCGCCGCCGCGCGCAGGGCGTCGGTGCCATTGCTGGCATAATCCACCAGTTCCATGGAGAACCCGTTGGTGTTGCCAAGCCCCTGAATGGCAGGCGGCTGCACGAACAACACAGTGCCTGCACGCAGACCCGCGAATTTCATCGTTGCGCGATTGGCCACCGCTGCCGCCGACAGGGCATCATCTGTGCGTTCCTCGAAGTCCTTGAGCTTTACAAAGACCATTGCATAGTTCTGCCCCGAGCCTTGGAAGCTGAAACCGAAAGTTGCGAAGGTGCTGTCCACCGCATCGGCTTCCTCATTTTGCAGGTAGTTTTCGACCTCAGTGACGACGCTTTCGGTCTGCGGTGTGGTCGAGCCTTCGGAAAGCTCGATCATGACCATGAGAACGCCTTGGTCCTCTTGCGGCAGGAAGGAGCTTGCAAGCCGTGTGTAAAGCCCCGAGCCGCCCGCGATGAGAAGCACGAGCACTCCCAGCATAATCACCGGCTTTTTGAGAATGCGTGACACGCCCGAGGTATAGCTCCCGTTCAAACGGTCGAAATTGCGGTTGAACCAGCGCGCGGGCGCAATGCCGTCGCCATGATGGGTCGGACGCAAAATCGTAGCGCAAAGCGCAGGCGTCAGGATCAGGGCCACCAACGCGGACAGAGCCATCGCCGAGATGATCGTCACCGAGAACTGGCGATAGATCACCCCCGTCGAGCCGCTGAAAAAGGCCATCGGCAGGAACACGGCGGACAGCACCACAGCAATCCCGATCAGGGCGCCGGTGATCTCTTTCATGCTTTTGATCGTGGCTTCCAGAGGCGAAAGGCTTTCATCCTCGATCATCCGCTCGACATTCTCCACCACCACAATCGCGTCATCCACCAGCAACCCGATGGCAAGCACCATGGCGAACATGGTGAGCGTGTTGATCGAAAATCCGAGCGCGGAGAGTACTGCAAAGGTCCCTGCCAGAACCACAGGCACGGCGATGATCGGAATGATCGTCGCGCGCCATTTTTGCAGGAAGACGAGGATCACGAAGAACACAAGCACGATGGCTTCGATCAGCGTATGGTAGACTTTCTCAATCGACAGCACGACAAAGGGCGAGGTGTCATAGGCAATCCGGAACTCGACCCCTTCGGGCAGGGATTTTTCCAGATTGTCGAGGGTTTTATAGACAGCTTCGGCGGTATCGACGGCATTCGCACCGGTGGCGAGGTTCACCCCGAAACCGGAAGCATTGACGCCATTGAACCGTGAATCCGATCCGTAATCTTCCTGCCCGATCTCGATCCGTGCCACATCGCCCAGAAAGACGGAACTGCCGTCTTCGTCCGTGGTCAACAGGATGTTTTCGAACTCATCGACCGAGGTCAACTGGCTCTGCGCCGTGATTGTGGCGGTGAACTGTTGGCCCGACACTGTGGGTTGATCGCCCAGACTGCCGACCGTGACGGTGCTGTTTTGTTCCTCCACCGCGCTGGTCACATCGGAGGGCGTCAGGCTGTATTTCGCAAGACTCAGCGGATCGAGCCAGATGCGCATGGCGTAGCCGGACCCGAAACTGTTGATGCCGCCAACGCCTTCGGTCCGTTCAATCGGGCCTTCGACCTGTTCTTCGAGAATATTGCCAAGTTCGATGGTGGAATATTTTCCGTCCGTGGAGACGATCGCGCCGATCATCAGGATGGAAGATGTCGAGCGCTCCACCGTGACACCGGCATCCTGCACCGTATCCGGCAACTGGCTTTCAATCTCAGAGATTTTCGTCTGCACCTCGCTGAGCGCCGTGGTCGCATCAATCGAGCCGTCAAAAACAAGCGAAATGGAGGCCGAGTTTTCCTGCGAGGTGCTCTGCATGTAGAGCATCCCGTCAATATCCGTGAGGTTGTCCTCGATCACCGAAGTCACCGAGTCCTCAACGGCTGAGGCTGTTGCCCCCGAATAGGTGGCGGAAATGCGGATGGTTGTTGGCGCAATGTCGGGATATTGCGACACAGGCAGTTGCGTATAGGCGAAGATCCCCGCCAACATGGTCACAATGGCCAGAACCCATGCGAAGATGGGACGATGGATAAAGAAATTTACCATGGTTATTCAGCCTCGGATTGGGTTTCGGACTCCGCGACCACCACATCCTCGACCACGCCGGACTCATTGATCGTCACCGGCACAGTGGTGATCTCCGCCCCGTCTTTGAGATTGGTCAGCCCGTCGAGAATGATCATATCTCCGACTTCGACACCTTCCGTCACGATCCATGCGTTCTCTGCCGTGCCGCTATAGGTCAAGGTGACCTGATGGGCCGTGCCATCCTCGGCGACAAAAGCCGTCAGCGTGCCGTCACTCTGGCGCGTCGTGGCGCGTTGCGGGACCAGAATTCCGCGGGTGGTGCCGAAGATCACTTCCGCGCGCAGGAATTGTCCGGGCATGATCTTGTGTTCCGGATTGTCGAATTCGAACCGCGAGTCGATGGAACCTGTTGTGGTCGAGACCGTCACACCGGGGCTCACCAGCGTGCCTTTGCGGTCGTAGACATCACCGTTCTCCAGCGTCAATTCCACGTCAAGCTCCTTGCCCGGCGTCAAGGTGCCGTCATCAAAGAGTTCGCCGATGCGCATCCGGCGGGCCGAACTTTCCGAGACATCAACATAGACCGGATCAAGCCGCGTCACAGTGGTCAGCGCATCGCTCTGGTTGGCCGTCACCAGCGAGCCGATGGAAAATTCCGGCACATCCGGAATACCGGCAATCGGGCTGCGGATTTCCACGCGCTCAAGATCAAGCTGCGCCTGCTGCAAATCGGCTTCGGCGCTTTTCACACCGGCTTTGGCTTGCGCCAGAGTGGCCCGTGCGCTCTCCAGATCGGAGGTCGAAGCCCCAACGCCTTCAAGTTTTGCATAGCGGTCATAGAGGGCCTGCGCGGTGCTGAGTGTGGCCTTGGCGCTGTCGAGCGCGGCTTCGGCAGAGACCAGCGCCGCCTCATAGGTTTCCGAATCGAGGCGGAACAGCAAGTCCCCCTCCTCGACGCGCCGTCCGGGAGTATAGGCAATCTCCTTGATCACGCCTTCGACGCGGGGCCGGATTTCTGTTTCCTCTTTGGCCACGGCCCGTCCCGGCATGGTGGTGGACACAGGCACCTCGGACTCGGTCAGTTCCATGACACCGACCTCGGTGACCTGCCCCGGACCGCCCATCGGCGCGCCTTGAGCATAGCTGAAAGAGGGAATGGCAAGACAAACTAGTGCGGCGGAGAAACGAAGCGCCCGCAGGGATAGAGGCATGAAGATGTGTCCTTTTATTGTAGTTTTTGACCGAGGGTGCGTGTGGCAATACCGCCGTTATACGCAACCTGTCCGGTTTTCTGTCTCAGGGTTTTCCAATTTATACTGTGCTCATGTGAACAGGTCTGTGACACGATTGCACAACGCGCCTCCATGCCAAATCAGAGCAAACGGGAACCAATTGCGCTCCGGCGGCGTTCTTTGTGCAAACGGAGAACAACATGACACAGATCACGACGCAGATTTTGCGGGGGCATTGGGCCTTAATCCTTCTGACCCTGCTTGCGGTCGTGGCCGCTCTCGATGCCTCCCAAACCCTTGTTGCGCCCTTTGTGCTGGCCTTTGTCTGCGCCGTGGTGCTTTCCCCCGTCTCTGCCTTCTGGGCACGTATCGGCCTGCCGCCGACAGCGGGTGCCCTGTTGAGCTTCGGCTCTGTCCTGAGCCTCTTGGCCGCTTTGGTATTTTTCGCCGAACCGCTGGTCGAACGGGCCTATGCGCAAATCCCCAGCATCAAATCCGAACTGCAAGAAGGCCTCGGCCATCTGCGGCAACTTTTTCGCGGCATCAGCGATGTGACGCAGGAAGTGCAAGACACGATCTCACCGGAAAATGCCGCCTCCGAAGACGGGCAGTCCGTGAACCTGCCCTCACTCGGCGATGCTCTCTTTGCCGCGCCGTCTCTGGCGGCTCAGGTTCTGCTTTTTGCAGGGGCGCTGTTCTTCATCCTTCTGTCGCGGGACGAGCTTTATGGGGCCATCTCCAAACTGCACCCGCAAAGCCCCTCCATCGCCTGTCTGCGCGACGCGGATGCGCGGGTGTCTCGGTATTTCCTGACCATCACGCTCATCAACACCTGTTTCGGCGCCATTGTGGCACTGGCGCTGGCGGCAATCGGTCTACCCGGTGCGATGCTTTGGGGCGGGATTGCCGCCATGATGAATTTCATTCTCTATGTCGGCCCTGCAATGGTCGCGCTTGTGCTGCTGGTGGCGGGGCTCATGTCCTTTGACGGTGCGTTGTCCTTTGCACCCGCGGCGGCCTTTGTGATGCTGAACATGATGGAGGGCCAGTTCATCACCCCGACCCTCGTCGGACGTCATATGCAGGTCAACCCGCTGCTGGTCTTTCTGTCCCTGTGCTTCTGGCTCTGGCTTTGGGGACCGCTCGGCGGTTTCATCGCCATTCCGCTGCTGGTCTGGGGGCTGGCCGTGTTCAAAGGGATCGGTCCTGCACCCTGCCCTGACACGTCGCGCCCCTGAGGCCAAATGGCCCCAGAGGCGCTACAGGTCATTCCATCTCGGAAATCCCGCTGTCCGTCTCTGCATCATCGAAATCGGCTATCGGGAAATCCACGATGACACTGTAATGCAGATCATCTTCCTCCACCGTCAACTTGCCGCCAAGCTGCTGGGCGAAAGCCTTGATCAGGTTGGAGCCAAGCCCCGTGCCGGAGACCTGTTCCGGCGGCACAATCGCCACGCCCTTGCTGTTCTCGATCGCAAGCCGCGCCATATCTGGGGCGATCTGGGTCAGGCTGACATAGACATAGGGCGCGCCGCCTGTCGGACGCCCGACATATTTCAGCGCATTGGTCGAGGCCTCCGCCGCCAAAAGCGACAAGGGCACCGCCTGATCGGGATACAGCACAACCGGCTCATAGGTTTCCGCGCTTTTCAGGCCGGTCTCATGGCCGACACCGGCGCGGATCAATTTGCCGATTGTGCTGCCCAGCAATTCATCGGCACGCACGCGACCCTCGGTGGTCGTCTCGTAAAGGCTGCGATGAACCGTGGCGATGCTCATCACACGGCCCTGCACCTCCTTGAGCGCAAAACGCGCCTCGGGCGTCCGCGCCTTTCGCACCTTCATATTCACAATAGAAGCAATGAGTTGCAGATTGTTCTTGACCCTGTGATGCACCTCTTTGAGCAACACGGATTTGTCGTGGATATTGTCCTCAAGCTCCGCCTCGTCGCGGATCACCGTGTCTGCAAGATCATGCCAAGCCTCGTCGATCTCGCGCAACTCACGCGGCAGCGCCATGTCTTTCGAGCGGCGGGCATGGCGTCGTGTGGAAGCAAAATCCCGCATATCGCGGCTGAGATGGCGGATGTGTTTGATCGCCAGCCGGTGCACAGCGAAATAGGCCACGCCAAGGCTGGTGAGCCACATGGCAATCGGAAAGATCATCGGGGTCGTCATGGTGAACCCCGGCGCAACCGACAGGCGTTCACGCGGCCAGCTGCCGATGGCATAGACCTGATTGCGCAGGATCGGAACCACGGCGAAAATCCGGTCTTCACCGTCATTGGTCGTGCCGAGGAAGGACATGCGATACTGGCCGGTCAGATTGGCCAGAGGGCGCCCCTTGGGCAAACGGTCCTGAATATGGTCCAGCCCACCCGCAGCGCTCAGGATTTCGCCTTCCCGGTTGAAGGTGATGAGTTCCACAGGGCGGTCAACCGGCGCATTGTCCAGCACCATCCGGCTTTCGTTATGCGGCAGGGACACCGCCACATAACCCGCAAACGCCCCGTCGATATTCACGGGCGAAGACAGGACAATGACAGAGGTTCCGCTGATCGGCGCACTAAGCGTCAGATCGCTGCGCGGAGCGGGGTTTTCGATCATGTCGTGGTAAACTTCGCCCTCGCTAAAGTCATAACCGACCGAGCTTGTCCCGCATTTGAGAATACCATCCAACCCGACAAAACCCGCGAAAGAAAACGCGGGGCTTTGCGCGACAAAGTCCAGAAAAATCTGACTACACGCCGGTGAGTCCGTATCCATGGAGGGGATCACCGCAGCCAGCGCGTTGGTCGCGCCGAAACCGGAGCGGATAAACCCCTCTTCCCCCGCCGCCGCCTGTGCGGTCAGAGCGAGAAGGTTGCTCTTTGCACGGTCGTCGGCGGCGTTCGAGAACTGATGCGTCAGCGAGACGGCAATCAACCCGATCGGGAAAAGCGCGATGGAGAGAAGTGCGGCCAGCCGCACGCCCAGCCCGTCGACATACCGCCGCCAGCCCCCGCCTGTCACGCGGCATTCCCCCGTCCGGGGATGGCCGAACTCATGACCGCCATGGTTTCCTGATCGGTCAGTTCCAGACTGGCACCTTCCTCCAGTCCCAAAATCCCGACCAAACTCTGACGCGCACGGTTGACGCGGCTCTTGATCGTGCCCACAGCCACCTCACAGGTCTCTGCGGCTTCCTCATAGGAAAACCCCATCGCGCCCACCAGCATCAGCGCCTCGCGCTGTTCGGGTTTGAGTTGAACGAAAGCAGTCTCGAAATCGGCCATCGCAAGACGCCCGTCATGATCCGGCTTCTCCGCAAGCGTGGCCGCAAAGGCCCCGTCCGTGTCCTGCACCTCGCGCCTGTGTTTGCGGCGGTCGGAATAGAACGTGTTGCGCAGGATCGTGAAAAGCCACGCCCGCATATTTGTTCCGGCCTGAAAGGATGCCATATTTTTCCACGCCTTGATCACCGCATCCTGCACCAGATCGTCGGCTTGTGAGGAATTGCGGGTCAAGCTAAGGGCAAAGGCACGCATGGCGGGCAAATGGGTGACGATCTCTTCGCGCGGATCAAGAGCGCTTTCGTCCTGCGGAGGGCTATCTTTATTTGTCATGCTGGGCGTCCTGCTCCTTGAGTTGCTCAAGCAGGCTCAAGAAGCGGTCAGGAATCTCTTCCTCCAGCGTCTTTTGATATACCCGTCGCAAATTTTCCTCGATTTGCTCGTCAAGCTCGTGTTTTTGTTCGTTCTGCGCCATTGTCTTTCCTGTAACCTGAGCCGTTTCGGGGCGTCTGAGGCCCCTCTCATCCCCATCTCTTCGAATGTTAGCCCGAAAAATTTCTACTGTCTTCGGAACCAAACGCTTCGTCTGTGCGTTTGGTTCCGAAGAATTCGAAAAAAGGACGATATTTATGTCGACAGCTGTGAACGAGAAGTCCCTGTCCCTCACCGTGGCCAGCCTTCTGCCCTACCTGCGCCGTTATGCGCGTGCTTTGACCGGAGACCAGCAGACCGGCGACAAATATGCCGCGACGACGCTTGAGGCGCTTTTGAGCGACCGCTCCGTCTTTAAACAGATCGAGAGCCCGAAGGTCGCGCTGTTCCATGCCTTCCATCTGATCTGGTCCAGCGCAGGCGCGCCCACGGGCGAGGACGAGACCGGTCTTGCCAAACGCGCACAGGCCCATTTGCGACGCCTGACGCCCAACACGCGCGAGGCGCTTTTGCTTCACACGATCGAGGAATTCACCCTTGATGACGTGGCGCAGATCATGGGCAACACCGTCGACGAGGTCGAGCACCTTTTGAGCATTGCCGACGCGGAAATGGCCGAGAGCATTCAGGGCCGTGTGATGGTGATCGAAGACGAGGCCATCATCGCGCTGGACCTTCAGGGCATTGTCTCCGACATGGGTCACCAGATTACCGGCGTGGCCAGCATCGCCAGCGAAGCGGTGACACTCGCCGCCGAGACCAAACCCGATCTGATCCTCTCGGACATCCAGCTGGCCGATGGCTCTTCGGGCATCGACGCGGTGAACGCCATTTTGAAAAGCGCCAAGGATGTGCCTGTGATCTTCATCACCGCCTTCCCCGAACGCCTGCTGACAGGCGAGCGACCCGAGCCGGCCTTTGTGATCACCAAACCCTACAGCGAGGATCAGGTGCGCTCTGCCGTGTCTCAGGCGATGTTCTTCTCCAGCACGGAAACGCTTCTGGCCTGACGCTTCATGCCTGGCAACGGCTTTGACATTGTGTGAAATGCAAAACGCCCCGTCGATCTCTCGGCGGGGCGTTTTTCTATGTTTTCAGCGGGATGCAAATCCTCCTTAAACCGGAGGTTTGCCCCGCACCGCCCGCGCGATCATCGCCACGAGAAACAGCACGATAAAGATAAAGAACAGAACTTGCGCGATCCCTGCGGAGGCGCTGGCGATCCCGCCAAAGCCGAAAACCGCAGCGATAATTGCGACAGCGAGAAAAGTAAGTGCCCAGCCAAGCATGAGTGTCTCCTTCGTTATTTCGATCAATGCGCCTGTTTGGCGCGGTCTGTAAAAGAAACGATCCGCCGCACACAAAAGTTCCCAAAACTTATTTCGGAACTTTTCGCAGGAGTTGCGCATTGGGTCTGTAACAACGCAACAAAGGAGAACCATCATGGCACGTGCTCAAACCAATGGCACCACGCAAGAGACCTCCGCCGAACTCTCGGCACAGATCGAAACCCTGAAAGCCGATGTGGCCGAACTGACCAGCACGCTGGCGGATTACGGACGCGCTCGCAAAGACCTGCTCGAACACAGCGCCGAAGAGAGCTTTGACGCGGCCAAACAAAAAGGCGTGGAAACCGCCGAGCAGGCTCGTCAACAGGCCCGCGACGCCTACGCCGGTGCGGAAAAGACGGTGCGCGCCAACCCCGCCGCATCAGTCGGCATCGCGGCCGGTGTCGGCTTTCTCGCCGGTCTTCTGGCCACCCGCCGGTGAGCCGCGCCATGTTCAGCGCTGCGCAATCACATCTGGCTCGGGGCGCACGTCGTGCGGCCTGGGCCACCGCCGGTGGCGGCCTGCTTGCCGTGGGCACGGCATTTCTCACCGTCGCGGCATGGCTTGTGCTCACCGAGACCCGCGACGCACAGTTCGCCGCTCTGGTGATCGGGCTGTTTTATGTCGGGGCCGGCCTCGTCGCTCTGGCGCTCGGAACCAAGGGCAAATCCAAGTCCCCAGTCACCGCCGCCGCGCCGCACACGCCCCAAGACGGGCAACACGACGTGTTCGAGCGGATCGCTGCGGCCTTTGGCGAAGGGTTTCAGGCGGGCAAGGCCATGAAACGCACGTCCTCGCGCGCGCCCTGAAAGCTGGCGCCCGCGTTTCTCTTTGTGCCCGCCGGTTGTTCTTGCCGGTTGATCCTCCTTGCGCCAACCTCCTCCCTGAAAAATCGCATTTTTCTGCGTTTTTTCTGCATGTCACCTCTCAAAACCCCCCGCCAACATTCCTATGTCGAAGGTAGGCCTGCACGGCAACGGCGATACAGCACTGGCCAGAGCGGGGGGACATTAGATTTGAGTGGAGGAAATTCTTGATGAAAAAAATTCTTGTTGCCAGCGACATGACATCGCGGTCTGACCGGGCTATGGAACGCGCCGTGCAACTTGCAACCCAACACGGGGCCAAACTGGTCGTCATGCATGTGATTGACGATGACCTGCCAAGTCAGGTGGTCTCCCAGATGCGCCAGACGGCCGAAGAAACCCTTGGGGCTATTCTCTCCTCCGACCATGCGCCGAAAGATGCGGAAATCCGCATTGAAACCGGCGAGACAGTCGAAACCATTTCTCAGACGGCCAAAGATATTGATGCGGATCTCGTCATCCTCGGGATGCACAAACCACGCCTTTTCTGGGATATGTTCTCCGGCACCACGATGGAACGTCTGGTACGTGCGCAGAGCCGTCCGGTGCTTCTGGTCCGCGACCCTGTGACCGGCCCGTATAAATCGGTGCTTTGCGGGATCGACCTCTCGCCCTCCTGCCTTGCGGCAGGCAAAGCGGCGCTGGAGATGGTGCCCGAGGCAAAGTTCGCCACATTCCACGCGGTCCATATCCCCTACCGCGGTATGCTCGCCCCCGAGGCCAGCGAAAAACAGCTCGCGCCTTTCGTCAAGGATGCCAATGCAGAGCTGGACAAATGGTGGGAAAGCTCGGCCATTCCCAAAGGCCTGCCCAAACCGACGGTCACACCCTCCAGCGTCCAGGACGCTTTCCAAGGGGCTATGGAAGAGTCCGAGGCCGATCTCTTTGCTCTGGGCGCACACGGGCGGATGCCACTGTCTCCGACCCTCTTGGGCGGGTTCACCGAATACCAGATCCGCAACCCGCGCACGGACCTTCTGATCGTGCGCGACTGACACGAGACTGGATCACAAGGCTCGCCCCGCACTCCGGCTCCGCGCCGGACCGCGGGCGGGTCTTTTTGCAAAATACAAACGCCGTGGTGTAAAAATCGCTTTTGGCATGGATTGCGCTCCTTGTTCGGCGTAGAGGTAGAGCACGGGTTCTGGTTATGTCGCACGGAGCACATGCTCCCTTGGCGATGTACTGTGACCAGAGGCCGCGAATATACGTCGCCTGCCTTCTCTGATCCAAAGGACACGGAAAAAGGCACGCAAGGATCACAGCGCGCTTTACCCCCGTGCCTTCTAAGGATCACATCAGATGAAAACAGTTCCCAAACCGACCACGGATGACGCGCTCATTCAGGCTTTCCTCGACAAGGGCGGCAAGGTCAAAAAGGGCGAGACCAAGCCCCAGCCCCATGACCTCGGCCTGAGCAAGAACGTCTGGGGCAACAAGCTCACCAAAGAAGAAAAAGCCGCCCGCGACGCGGTGGATGCCGAGACCGCAAAACTCAAGAAATGAGCCCGCGCACGCTTCAAAGATGCGCCATCACAGCGCGTCTTTGAGCACCTGTAGCACCGCCTCGCGCGGCACATCGGCGGTCACGAAGGCCGACCCGATGCCGCGTGCCAGAATAAAGCGCAACTGGCCGTCGACGACCTTTTTGTCCTGCGCCATAAGATCGACCAGCGCCTCGGCGGAGGGCAGATCGCCCTCGATATCCGAGAGATCGCATTTCATCCCCATCGTCTTGAGATGCGCACGCACACGGCTCGGGGCCTCTTGCGAACACAGGCCGAGACGGGACGACAGTTCGAACGCCAAGGCGCAACCGATCGCCACGCCCTCCCCGTGCAGCAAACGGTCGCCATAGCCAGTTGCCGCCTCCAGCGCGTGACAGAAGGTATGGCCGAGGTTGAGCAGCGCACGGTCGCCCTGCTCCGTCTCGTCCCGCTCGACAATGTCAGCCTTCATCTGCACAGACCGCCGCACCGCTTCGGCACGCAGGGCCATATCCCCCGCTGCCAGCGCAGGGCCGTTCTCTTCGAGCCATTCAAAGAACGCCTCGTCGCCCAGAAGCCCGTATTTCTGCACCTCGCCGTACCCCGCAAGGAAATCGCGCGGGGTCAATGTACCGAGAATGGAGATGTCGGCCAGAACCAGAGAGGGCTGATGGAACGCGCCGATCAGGTTCTTGCCCTGCGGCGCGTTGATCCCCGTCTTGCCGCCCACAGAACTGTCCACCTGCGCCAGCAGCGTGGTGGGGATTTGCACGAACCGCACCCCGCGCCGCAGCACGGAGGCGGCAAACCCGGCCAGATCGCCGATCACACCGCCGCCAAACGCCACAACGATGTCTTTGCGCTCGCATTTTTCTTCCAAAAGCCACTCGACCGCACGGGTAAACTGCGGCCATGCCTTGGTGCTTTCTCCCGCAGGCAGAGCCAGAGCAACCATCTCGATCTCTTGCGCCGCCAGCCCCGCACGCAGGGTCTCAAGATGCAGCCCCGCCACGGTCTCGTCGGTCAGCACGAACACCTTTTTCTTCGTGCCCAGAAGCGGCGCGATATGTGCGCCGGCCTGCGCCACCAGTCCCTCGCCGATCCGCACATCATAGGCGCGATCCCCCAAAGGCACATGGACGGTTACATAGCTCATTGATCTTCCTCCAGAATACCACCGTGGGCGGACAGCGCCTCGACCACCTTTTCCGCCATTGCCTCAATCGACAGCTTCGGGGCCGCCGTGACCACGATACCGGCCTGCGCATAAAACGGTTCGCGCTCGGCCACCAACGCCTTGAGCGTCTCGTATGGGTTGTCGGTGCGCAGCAAAGGCCGCGTGTTCTTATGTCTCACACGGCTCCACAACAGATCGAGATCGGCCTTCAGCCACACGGCCACACCTTTGTCGGCAATCATGTCACGATTGGTCTGCGACAGGAACGCCCCGCCGCCCGTGGAGAGAATCGCGCGTTCGTTCTCCAGAAGCCGCCCGATCACTTCGGTCTCGCGACTGCGAAAGAACGCCTCGCCATGTTCGGCGAATATCTCGGCGATGCTCCGGTCGGCAGCCTTGACGATCTCCGCATCCGAATCCAGAAACGGCACCCCAAGTCGGGTGGCCAGCGCCTTGCCCACAGCGGTTTTCCCCGCGCCCATCATACCGACCAGCGCCACGGTTTTCTTCAATCCCCGCGCGTTACGCCGCGTGCTGCCTCCGTCTTCGCCCTGTGCCATTGTCCTCGCCATCACCGGCCCATCCCGCGCATTTCCGATCCTGCCACCGCCTCATGATCCACCTAGAGACCCCGAAGCGCGGCAAAATCCTGCCTATCAAAATTTCGTTCCTTCAATGGCGTGATCTTACAAAAAATGCCATATATAAAACCAAGAAAACCGGACACAGGCGGAAAAACCGCGGAAAACCACCTGTGCGACCGGATATAAAACAGCCCGTGACGGGCGTGATTGGAGGCAGTCCACCTTGCGTAAATTCCTGTTTCGACTACTCGCCATCCTTATCCTTCTGGGCCTGATCGGCTTTGTCGGATTTGCCTATGTCGGCGACCTGTCGCCCGAGCGCACAGAGCAGACGATTCCCACGGAGATCGAACTGAAGTGATCGCAGTCAGGCTCCTCTCGCGGCGTGTTCCTGCCGTTCTCGGCACAATGTTGCTCATGACCCAGCCGGTTTGGGCGCAGACCACTGACGCGGCGGACAAGCCGCTTTCCGCCATCGACTGGCTTTCCGACTCACTCGATGCGCCGCGAATGGTGAACCCGCCTGCGCCCAGTGACATTGCCGAGAGCGCCCTACCCGAAAATGTAACCGTTCTGCCGCTGGATGCGCCCGATCCGGATGCGGCGGGATTGTTGCCAAGCTCGGTCACCGGTCTGCCGCGTGCGCTTTGGGGCGGGTCCACCGCCAGCGACATCGCACGCCGCATCAGCACCATCGCGACGCGGCCCGACCTGCTTCCGGCCTCGCGGCGTCTGCTCAACACGCTGGTGCTGGCCGAACTGGACCCGCCTGTGCTTTCCGATCGCGACGGGCGGCTGTTTCTTGCCCGTGTGGACGCGCTTTTGACACAAGGGCTTCTGGAAGAGGCCGATGCGCTAATGGAACTGGCGGGTCTGAACTCGCCGGAGATTTTCCGCCGCTCCTTTGACACCAAACTGCTTCTGGGCACCGAGGACGACGCCTGTGATCGTCTTACCCACACGCCCGGCCTGTCGCCCACCTTGCAGGCGCGTATCTTCTGCCTTGCCCGCAGCGGCGACTGGGATGCCGCAGCACTAACGCTGGAGACCGGTGAAGCGCTGGGGCTTATTCGCGAGAGCCAAGGCGAGCTTCTGGCCCGTTTTCTCGACCCCGAGATTTTCGAGGGCGACCCGCCTTTGCCGCTACCCGACAACCCGACACCTTTGACCTTTCGCCTGATGGAAGCCGTTGGCGAGCCGCTGCCCACAAGTTCGCTGCCTCTGGCCTTTGCCCAAAGCGATCTGCGGGCCAGTTCCGGCTGGAAGGCCCGCGCCACGGCGGCCGAACGTCTTGCCCGCGTCGGCGCACTCTCTCCCAACCGCTGGCTCGGCATCTGGTCCGAACATCTTCCGGCCGCCTCCGGCGGCATCTGGGACCGGATCGACGCCTTGCAGAATTTCGAGACATCTCTCTCGACCAACGATCCCGAAGCGGTGGCCAAGACCCTGCCGCCGGTCTGGGATTTGATGCGAGCGTCGGGGTTGCAGACCGTTTTTGCCGAACTCTACGCCACCCCGCTCTCCAACCTGCCCTTGAGCGGCGAGGCCTCCGAGATTGCGTTTGAAGTGGCGCTTTTGTCGCCGGACTATGAAAAGATCGCCCTGACATGGGGGCCGCCGCTGACAAAGGATCAGGTGTTCTTACACGGCATCGCCACCGGTGACTTGCCGACCCAAAGACAGAGCGACGCGCAAGCCCGCGCCATCGCGCAAGGGTTTCGCGCCACGGGTATTCCGGTGCGGCTCTCCTCGCTTGTGACGGAGAAACGACTGGGCGAAGCCATCCTGCGCGCCATCGAATTGCTCGAAGGCGGTGCCGCAGGCGATCTGGACGAGCTGTCCGATGCGATCCAGTTTTTCCGCGCCATCGGCCTTGAGGCCACCGCACGGCGGGCGGCTTTGGAGCTTTTGCTGCTGGAGCGGCGCGGATGAGCCGCGATCACAGCTGGATCTCGCGCTTTGCCGAGGCGCAGCTGGCCGAACTGGGGGCGGCCGAGAACACGCGCGAATCCTACGGGCGTGACCTGCTCGGTTTCTCGGACTGGCTGGCGCAGCGCGGAATGGATTTCACCACCGCCTCTCGCGCCGATATCGAGGACTATCTCGTTGCCTGCGAAGCCGAAGGGCTGGCGCAGTCCACCCGCGCGCGGCGGCTCTCGTCGATCAAGCAACTCTATCGCTTTGCCTTTGAGGAAGACTGGCGCACGGACAACCCCGCGATCCAGATCAAGGGACCGGGACGCACGAAACGTCTGCCGAAGACGCTCACGGAAGAGGAGGTCTCACGGCTTCTCGATGCGGTGAAGGATGTGGGCCGGACGCAGGCCGACCGGAAGCGCAACATTTGCCTGATGGAGCTTTTATACGCCACGGGTATGCGGGTCTCGGAACTGGTCTCCCTGCCCGTCTCGGCCACGCGCGGCGACCCTAGGATGCTTTTAATCCGCGGCAAAGGCGGAAAGGAGCGCATGGTGCCCCTGTCCGATCCGGCCCGCGCAGCCCTCAGGGACTGGCTTGAGATGCGCGACGAGGTGGAAGACCTCGCCAAGCAGGAAAAGGGCACAAAGCCCTCCACCTTTCTCTTTCCCTCGCGCGGCAAGGCCGGACATTTCACCCGCATCCGGTTTTATCAGCTCATCAAGGACATCGCCGTGAAAGCCGGTGTCAGCCCGTCGAAAGTCACCCCGCACACGCTGCGCCACGCGTTTGCGACGCATCTTTTGGCCCACGGTGCGGATTTGCGCGCGATCCAGACGCTTTTGGGCCATGCGGACCTCTCGACGACAGAGATTTACACCCATGTGCTGGACGAGAGACTGAAAGAGCTTGTGCTCACCCATCACCCGCTGGCTGGAGACTGACACGCGGGAAATCTGCGAAACGCGGCGTCAGCTTTCCTCGTCGGTCCAGACCTCAAACCCTGCCAATTCGTTCTGTCCGAAAGACTGGAGCATCGGCACATCCGCCGCATCGCGGCCTCGCGCCATGAGCACCCGCCCGATCCGTGGCATGTTGTTGCGCGGATCATAGACATACCACGCCCCGTCAAGCCAGACCTCCATGAAGGCCGCAAAATCACCTGGCGGATAGGGCGGCGCCATGCCGATATCGCCCAGATAGCCGGTGCAATAACGGGCCGGAATGTTCATGCAGCGGCAAAAGGCAATGGCCAGATGCGTGTAATCGCGACAGACACCAACGCCTTCGCGGTAGGCTTCGGAGGCCGAGCGCGTGGAGCGGGCCTGCATGTAATCGAAGGTGATGTGGTTATGCACGAAATCGCAGATCGCCTGCACCCGTGCTGCCCCCGGAGGGGTGTGCTCGAACAGACGCCATGCTTCGTTGGACAGAATATCCGTATCGCAATAGCGCGAGCCCAGCAGGAACGGCATGGTCTCGTCGGGCAAGAATTGCACCGGCGCCTGGCCAAGCGACAAAGGCGGCTGGACATCCGGCAGACCATCGTCGCGAATGACCGCCTGCGTGCCAATGCTGAAGGCGCCCTGCGGCGCAACAAAGCGCGTGCACCAGTTTCCGAAACCGTCCCGATAGGCGGTCAAGGGCACCGGCGGGGTTGTGACCAGATGATCCGGATATTCCAGATCGCTGGCTCGTGAGAAATGCACATTGAGTAGCGCAATCATCGGGGTTGGCTGGGGGAGGTTAAGGTCGAACCGACAGCCAAGACGTATCCGCATCATGGGACTCCTGTGATATTATTTACGTTTGGGATCAAAGCGCGTCCACTGTTTGCGGCGCTCTGCCCCTTCCGGCGCGAAAGACGTGTCGAAAATCGACTGGCGTTTCGGCGCTTCCTTGGATTTCGGCGGCACAGCGCGTTTTTCCGCACCCTTTGTGGCATCGGACTTGTCGCCGGATGTGGCCGGATTGGCGGGTTTCGAGGTGGTCATGGAAACTGTCCTTTGAATAAGCGAAATAGAAACGAGGCCGGATAAACAGGCTTGAGCGCACAGACGGACGGCTCAAGAGTGAAATCACGGGCAGTAAAGCGACATAGAAAGTCCGGCACGTTATCCGGGCTCCCAAAGGGACCAACCGACGCATATCCCACACGGCCATCGGCCAAGGGGCGCCTCAAGGAAAGGTGCATGATGCAATCATAGTCCAACATGACAGAAATAGCGAGGACTGAATATGATCCACCTCTTGCACAGAAGGCCCCGCGTGCCCATAACCAACCCATGACAGAGACCACAGTTTTAGACGCCGCATTCTGGATCACCGCCGCAGCTATTGTGGCGCTTTTGCTCATGTCCGGATTCTTTTCCGGCTCGGAGACCGCACTGACGGCGGCCTCGCGCGGAAAATTGCGCGCACAGGCCGACAAGGGCGACAAAGGGGCCGAACGCGCGCTGGAGATCACCGACGACAGTGAACGCCTGATCGGCTCGGTGCTTTTGGGCAATAACCTTGTGAATATTCTGGCCACCTCTCTGGCGACCGCGATGTTCACCAAGCTGTTCGGCCAGAACGGCGTGGCGCTTGCGACCCTGATCATGACCGTTCTGGTGCTGATCTTTGCCGAAGTGCTTCCCAAGACCTACGCCATCACCAACCCCGAAACCGCCGCCTCGCGCGTTGCCGGACCGATCTCCCTGATTGTCAAAATCTTTGCCCCTGTGGTGGGTTTCGTGCGCCTTCTGGTGCGCGGCATCTTGCGGCTTTTTGGCGTTCAGACCGACCCCGAAGCCGACATTCTGGCCGTGCGCGACGAGATCGCGGGGGCCATTGCTCTGGGCCATGTCGAAGGCGTGGTGGAAAAGGAAGACCGCGACCGTTTGCTCGGCGCGTTGGATCTGGGCGAGCGCACGGTCGAGGAGATCATGCTCCACCGTTCGAAAATCGAAATGGTCGATGCCGATCTTCCGGCTGCCGAAATCCTCGAACGCTCGCTCAAAAGCCCGCACACGCGCCTGCCGCTTTACCGCGGGGATCAGGAAAACATCGTCGGGGTTTTGCACTCCAAAGACCTGCTGCGCGGGATGCATGCCCAACGCATCGCCCATGAAAGCGAAGATCCGCATATGACGGTGGATTTTCACGATTTCGACGTGATGGCCGTGGCGATGGAACCCTATTTCGTGCCGGAGACCACGACGCTCGACGACCAGATGCGGCAATTCCTGAAACGCCACACGCATTTTGCGCTGGTGGTGGATGAATACGGCTCTTTGCAAGGCTTGATCACGCTGGAAGACATTCTCGAAGAAATCGTGGGCGAGATCACCGACGAGTTCGACCAGTCGGAAGACGTGCCAAAACAATCGGGCGAACCCGGCGAATGGGAAGTCGATGGCGGCATGACGATCCGCGACTTCAACCGCTGGACCGAATGCAACCTCTCCGACGAGGAAGCCAACACAATCGCCGGTCTGGTGATCCACGAAGCCCAGACCATCCCCAATGCCGGACAGGTGTTCTCCTTCCACGGCTACCGGTTCGAAGTGGTTGAACGCATCGAGAACCGCATCACGAAACTCAAAATCCGCCCTCTAGGAGACATGTAATGCTGTCCTATCAACACGGCTTTCACGCCGGAAATCTGGCGGATGTCCAAAAACATGCGCTTTTGGCCACCATGCTCGATTACCTGACGCGCAAGGACAAACCCCTGTCCTATATCGAGACCCATGCCGGCCGTGCGCTCTACGATCTGGCCGGCTCGCAGGCCCAAAAGACCGGCGAAGCGGCCCAAGGCATCGAAAAGGTGGCCGACTGGTTCAAACCGTCCCACCCATATGCCCGCGCCCGTAAGGCCATTGCCGAGACCCATACGCGCAACATCTACCCCGGTTCTCCGGCCATTGCGCAGGCGCTGTTGCGTGACACGGACCAACTGCATCTGGCGGAGTTGCATCCGACCGAATTTGCGGAACTCAAGGCCAACACCGCCGCCTCTCCGAGCTTTGCCGGTCTGCATATCAAGCAACAAGACGGCATCCAGTTCGCGCAGTCCATCTGCCCGCCGGAGCCGAAACGCGGGCTCATGCTGATTGATCCCTCCTACGAGATCAAAAGCGATTTCGAGACCCTGCCCAGCACGATCTACAAGCTGCACCGCAAATGGAACGTGGGCATCATCGCGCTCTGGTATCCGATCCTGAAAAACGGCACGCATCTGCCGCTGGTCGAAGGCATGAAATACGCCAATTTCCCCGGATGCCTGCACACAGAGGTGCGGTTCAAACCGGCGCAAAAGGGCCACGGAATGCACGGATCTGGCATGTTCGTGATCAACGCCCCTTACGGGCTGGCAGAAGAGGCGGCGCGGCTGACCGGATTGTTCAACCGCCTGTAAGAGCCACCTCCCGACCGGATCAGCGGGCCTTGAACAGCCCGCCCAGAATCCCGCGCACAATCTTGCGGCCCGTGGTGCCGGTCAGTTCCTTCATCACCATTTTGGTGACTTCGGAGCCAAAGGATTTCTCACTCGACTTGCGTGCAGAAGTTTTGGTGGCCTTGCGGCTGCAATTCGTGCCGTCATAGCGTCGGGCCTTGGAAAACTCGCGTGCCAAGGCCTCGCGCCCTTTGACCTCGCCTTCGGCCTCTTCTTTCGCCTCAAGCTCCTCCGCCGCTTTGGCCGCAGACTCCGCGCGCGCCTTGAGAATCTCGAAGGCACTTTCGCGGTCCAGAACCGTCTCGTATTTTCCGGCCACCGGCGAGGCGGCCAAGACCCCTGCCCGCTCTGCCGCTGTGATCGGCCCGAGCTGTGAGGATGGCGGGCGGATCAAGGTGCGCTCCGAGACACCCGGCACGCCCTTGGCTTGCAAGAACGAGGTCACTGCCTCGCCCGTGCCCACCTCTTTGATCGCGGTTTCCACCTCGAACCGCGGGTTCGGGCGATAGGTCTCCGCCGCACGGGACAGCGCCTTTTGATCGCGCGCCGTAAAGGCCCGCAGCGCATGTTGCACACGGTTGCCCAGCTGGCCGAGAATGTCTTCGGGAATGTCATCCGGATTTTGCGTGACGAAATAGACCCCCACGCCTTTGGAACGGATCAGGCGCGCCACCTGCTCGACCTTATCGACCAGAGCCTTGGGCGCGTCATCGAACAGGAGATGGGCTTCGTCAAAGAAGAACACCAGCTTCGGCTTGTCAGGGTTGCCGATCTCCGGCAGTTCTTCAAACAGTTCGGACAAGAGCCACAGAAGGAAGGTCGCATAAAGCCCCGGCGAGGACATGAGCGTGTCGGCGGCCAGAATGTTGATCCGCCCCCGCCCGTCTTCATCCGTGCGAATGATATCGTTCAGGTCCAGCGCGGGTTCTCCGAACAGCTTGGCCCCGCCCTGATTTTCCAGCACCAGAAGATCGCGCTGGATCGCCCCGATCGAGGATTTAGCGATATTGCCATAGCGCAGGGTCAGTTCATCCGCATTTTCCCCGCACCAGACCAACAAGGCCTGAAGGTCTTTCAGGTCCAGCAAAGGCAAGCCCTGCTCATCCGCCACACGGAAGGCGACGTTGATCACCCCCTCTTGCGCCTCTGTCAGCCCCAGAAGCCGCGAAATCAGCAAGGGGCCCATCTCCGCCACCGTGGTGCGGATCGGGTGGCCCTGTTCTCCGAACAGATCCCAGAAGGTGACCGGAAAGGCTTCGTAGCTGTAACGATCCGCAAATCCGATGGTTCCGGCACGCGACATAAAGGCGTCATGCAGCTTGCCCTCGGCGCTACCCGACTTGGCCAGCCCCGACAGATCGCCTTTGACGTCCGAGAGGAATACAGGCACGCCAGCCTTGGAAAAGCTCTCCGCCAGAATTTGCAATGTCACGGTTTTCCCCGTGCCCGTCGCCCCCGCGATCAACCCGTGGCGGTTGCCGTATTTGAGCAAAAGCTCCTGCGCCTCGCCATAGCCTTCGCCGCCGCCACCCACGAAAATGCGATCCATCTGAACTCTTCCTCTGTCATCTTACCGGCGCGTCTTGTGATTCCCCGACAAAAGGCCAGAAAATTCAAACGCGTATGTCCCTACAATACAAATTTAACCACTTCGTGCCAGTCTATAGGCATCCGGATCACCTCTTCGGTCCGGATTGACTTCCTCCCTGTCAGACTGGCCGCCCGGGGCGTTGTCTCCGGTGCGGTTCTTTTTCGCGATCATACGTTTGGATTCCCTCGGTCCTCCTATATCCGCCCGCCCTCGCGCCACCCGTCGCGCAAACGCATTTCACAGGACTTGCGGCAGAAGGTTACGGCGGGAATTTGCGGCAGGGCTACAGACCGCCACCATCTAGCCAGCGGCAGAGATCAAGCGGAGCCCGCATAAAAATACATCAAAAGGCGCAACAGTCGATTAAAGATTGGTCAAAAATCGGTCCTTGTGGCGTGACGCTCGGTTTTGGATCTTAATTTTCCGTTGACGGTCGAAAAATCCTAGCCTAGCGTTATCGCAATAAGTCGGCCAAGTCCGACGGGGAGAGATACATAGAAATCATATGATTTCAAAAGATCGTTACGATCCATAAAAGCCTCGGTCACGCCGGGGCTTTTGTTGTTGGGCTTTGTCTCTCGCGTAAAGCCGCCAAACGCCACGCGCCGGATCAAAGCAAAACGGGCACGCACGGGAGCAGACAAATGACAGGCAAAGCCTTGCCGCCCCTGCCGGAGCTTCACAAAAATATTCTCCATGCCCCCCTGACAGACCACCGGCCCCATGTTAGAGCAAAGAGTGAATTTTCAACAACGCATGGACGGATGATGTTTTCCATCTCTCACAAGATCACCTCCCTCACCTCCGCCACCCTCTTGGCTCTCAGCGTCGCAATGCCGTCTATGGCACAGGACGCAGGGCTCTCAACCGGGACGCCAATCGAAACGAACACTGTCGGACGCGCCTACACGCTTGAGACTCATGGCGATTGGGAAGTGCGTTGTATCAACGCCCCTGAAGGTCAGGTCGATCCGTGCAGCCTCTACCAGCTGCTGAAAGACGAGGACGGCACCGAAGTGGCCGAAGTCGCCCTGTTCCATGTCGGCAGCGATGAGGTGGAAGCTGCGGCAACCTTCACCACGCCGCTGGAAACCCTGCTGACCGCGCAGCTTGCGCTGTTTGTCGACGGGGAAAACGGTCGCCGCTACCCGTTCCAGTTCTGCAACCGTGTCGGATGCTATGTGCGCGCGGGACTGACCTCGGATGATGTCGCTTTGCTGAAAAAAGGCGCAGAAGGTCTTGTCGGCATCGTGCCTGTGGGCCGCACCGAAGAACCTGTCCGTCTCAAACTGTCGCTCACCGGCTTTACGGCGGGCTATGCGAAAGTGACCGAGCTCAATGAAGCCGCGAAAAACGGCGAAGGCCCCTCTGCGCCGGACGAGATCGAAAACACCGAAGAGGCACCTGCGGAGTAACCCCTCCGGCAGAAGCCTGAAAACAGAGAACGCCGCGCGGGAGAAATCCGGCGCGGCGTTTTCATGAGGTTGTCGCAAAGGTCGGATGGCTGTGCTCAGGAGGCTTTCTTCAGCGCCAGAACCGCATTCAACCCGCCAAAGGCAAAGGCGTTGGACAGGGCCACCTCGACCTGCGCATCGCGCGCCACATTGGGCACCACGTCGAGCGCACATTCCGGATCAGGCTCTTCGTAATTGATCGTCGGCGCGATGATCCCGTCCCGCAAAGCCATGATACAGGCCAGCAACTCGACCGCTCCGGTGCCACCGATCAGATGGCCGTGCATGGATTTCGTCGAAGAGATCATGATGTTGTCGGCATGTGCGCCCAAAGCATCCGCCACAGCGGCACATTCGGTTTTGTCATTGGCCGCCGTGCCCGTGCCATGCGCATTGATATAGCCGACAGCGGAGGCATCCACCTGCGCATCATTCAAAGCGCCGGAGATCGCCCGCGCCGCGCCCTGTTTGGAAGGCATCACAATGTCGGAGGCATCAGACGTCATGGCAAAACCGATCACCTCGGCCAGAATTTCCGCACCGCGTTTCTTGGCGTGCTCATATTCCTCGAAGACGAACACCGCCGCGCCCTCGCCCTGCACCATGCCGTTGCGGTTCATGGAGAAGGGACGGCAGGCGTCTTTCGACATCACGCGCAGACCTTCCCAAGCCTTGACCCCGCCAAAGCAGAGCATCGACTCGGAGCCGCCTGTGACCATCGCCGTGGACATGCCACAGCGGATCATGTTGAACGCCTGCCCCATTGCATGGTTCGAGGACGCACAGGCCGTCGCCACGGTGAAAGACGGGCCTTTCAGGTTGTAGGCCATAGAGACATGGGAACAGGCCGCGTTGTTCATGAGTTTGGGCACCACGAAGGGATGCACGCGGTTTTTGCCCTCTTCATATACCACACGGTAGTTGTCATCCTGCGTGGTCAGGCCGCCGCCGGACGTGCCAAGGATCACACCGGAGCGGGTCGCCAGATCGCCAATAAACTCGAGACCGGATTGCCGGATCGCCTCTTCAGCCGCCACCAGAGTGAACTGTGTGAACCGGTCGTAAAGCGCCATTTGCTGACGGTTGAACCGCCCTTCCGCATTCCAGCCGTGAATCTGTCCGCCGATTTTGATCGCCAGACGGTCCACATCGCGAAATTCGAGATCGGACACACCGTTTTTACCCTCGGCCATCGCGGCCAGAGTGGTGGGGACATCAAGCCCGAGCGCATTGACCGTGCCCGCGCCGGTGATCACGACACGCTTCATGATTTCTGATCTGCGATCAAAGCTTCGACCGCTTTGACAATGGCCGAGACAGAGGAAATGTCGAACTCCGACTGCTCCGGCTCGTTGGCATTGAACGGCACGGAAATATCGAAGGTTTCTTCAATGGCGAAAATGCTTTCGACCAATCCGAGACTGTCGATCCCCAGCGATTCGAGAGATTGATCCATCGACACATCGGACGGGTCCAGAACGGCCTGCTCCGCGATGATCTCGATGATTTTCTCTTTCACATCCGACATATGATCCCCTCCGATAAAGGTTTGTTGAGTGCCTACAACCTTTCACGACGAACTTGGGCACAAGTTGTTTGTGAAAGGCTCCCTGCATCAATACGTTGTACCGAGCTTCCCGAAGTCCTGTTGTTCAAGCTGTTCGAGAAACGCTTTAGTCCGAATTTCCCGCCTTTGGAACAGGTTTTTGTGACAGTTCCTTATGATGTGACGCGACGATGCGGCGCGCTCACGCTTTCCCTTTGAGTTTCGCGAGCATCCGCGGCAAACGACGCAGCGCCTTATACATCTCCACATGGGTTTGCATTGCCACCGCCGGATAGCCCATCATCGCCTTGCCCTTGGGCACATTGGACAAAACGCCCGTGCCCGCGCCGATGATGGCCCCCTGCCCGATGGTCAGGTTGTCGGCCGCGCCCGCTTGCCCGCCCATGACACAGAAATCCCCGATCACCGTGGAGCCTGCAATCCCGACCTGACCGCACAGCAGACAGTGGTTGCCGACCACAACGTTGTGGCCAATGTGGACCTGATTATCAAGCTTCGTGCCATTGCCGATGCGGGTGGCGCGAATGGTGCCCTGATCAATGGTGACATTGGCGCCAAGCTCGACATCATCCCCGATCACGACCGACCCGATCGAGGCAATCCGCATCCACGCCTGCCCTGCGGCCTCAACCGTCTCACCAAGGCTTTCGCGGGCTTCTTCCACTGCGGATTTCTCCTGCGTCACAAAGGAAAACCCGTCCGCGCCGATCACGCCACCCGGCTGCGCGATGAGCCGGTCGCCGATTGTGGCTCTGGCCCCGATCTTGACGCCGGAATGGATCAAGGCATCCTCGCCAATCGTCACCCCCGCCCCGATCGACACCTGCGGCGCAATCCGTGCGTTCCGACCGATCCTGGCCCCTTTGCCGATCACCACCAGCGGACCGATGGCCGCGCCCTCTGCGATCTGCGCTGTCTCGTGGATCACCGCCGTGGGATGGATGCCCGGCTCAAGCCCAAGCCCGTGATCGAAACTGGCCGTCACGCCAGCCATAGCCAGACGTGCGCGTTTGACAAGAATGGCCGCCTTGAGGCCCAAGGACTGCCAATCCGCCCCGTCCCAAAGCACAGCCGCCTGTGCCTCGCCCTTTGCAATCGACTCGGCAAAACGCGGGTCCATCGCCAGCGCCAGATCCGTCGCCTGCGCATCTTGCGGCTCGGAGGCTCCATGAACAACGATTCCGCCATCTCCGGCGAAAGGCGCGTTCAGGGCGGTGGCAAGCTCTGCAATGGTGATGGGCATAGGGTCTCTCCGGTTGAATTGCCGAAGACATAAGCACTTTCTCGGACTTTGAAAAGGAAGGGCGTCCAAGGATTTCCCCTGAACGCCCTCATGTTTCAGCACTGTTGCAATCTCTTGATCAGAGCGCGCCGTTATCCGCCGACAGAGCGCAGTTGCACGCCTTTGTTTTGCAGCGCGGCCCAGATTTTCGCATCCCGCCCATAGATATCACGACGATATTCCATGCCGCCTTTCGGCTTGCTCACAGCGGTGCGGTAGATCAGGTGCACCGGCACATGCTCTTCAAGTGGAACCACGGACTCGACACCCGATTTCAGCTTGGCCTGAAAGAAGCCTTCCGGATCGGAGGTTTGCTTGGCCAAAAGCGCATAGGCGAAATCGAAGGGCTGTTGCAGGCGGATACAGCCATGCGAGAAGGCGCGCACTTCGCGACCGAACAGGCTCTTCGACGGCGTGTCATGCAGGTAGATGTTGTATTTGTTCGGGAACATGAATTTCACCAGCCCGAGCGCATTGCGGTTCGACGGCGGCTGTTTCAGATTGAACGGAAAGCTGCGGGAAGTGTATTTCGAGAAATCCACATTGGCGCGGTTCACCGTCCGGCCCCGACTGTCCACAAGGCGCAAATGGCCTGCAGCATTCGGGTTTTTCTGCATCATCGGCAGATATTCCTTAACCGCAATCGAGCGCGGCACGTTCCACGTCGGGTTGATGACCAGATGTTCCATCTCGTCGGAGAATTCGGGGCTGCGGCGGTCTCCGACATTCTGCCCGATCACCGAACGCGTCTCGAAAGTCACGCGCCCGTCGTCGACAATCTTCGCGGAGAAATCCGTGAGGTTAACCCAGACGTGGCGTTTGCCCAAAGGCATGTTGATCCAGCGTTCACGCTCCAGCGCCACGAGAATCGAGGCAAGGCGCTTTTCCGGACCGACATTGATCTCGTCCAGCGTGGCTTTGCCCGCCACACCGTCCGCCGTCAAACCGTGGTCCATCTGGAATTGCTGCACCGCCTTTTGCATCTTGGCATCATAGGTGGTCGCCGCAGAGCGCGGCAGGTAGCCCATAGCCATCAGACGGTTGCGCAGGATGACAACGCCATTGCCACTGTCACCGGGTTCATATTTCGAACCGGGCACGGTCTGGCCCCAGCCGCCCTTGCCCAGCACCTGTTCCAGATTGGCTTTTTCCTTGAGCAGACGCGCATATTCTGGAGAGCTGGGTTCCAGCTTGCGCAGATAGGCCTGCGGGTTGGATTTGGTGAAATTCGTCAGAACCGCAAGACCATCACGGTAAGGCACCTGACGCACCAGACCGGAATCGATGCGGGACGGGACCAGTTGGCCGGTCTGGATATCGCGGGCGTAGTCGAGGAAAAGCTGTGCCATCGCCACTTCGGCGCGGCCCAGATCACGGTCGGATTTGATCGCACGCAGATTGGCGACGAGAAGCGAGGTGTCATAGGGCGCAAGCCCCTTTTCCGGAGCGGCATTCACCGCCCGCAGCAACGCCTGACGCCGTGCCTTGGCCCGCGCGGAGTTGTCCGTGAAAACCGGCTTATAGCCGTTGGCACGGTAGAATTCGGAGAGCACCTTGGAAGACGATGCCGCCTCGGCCACGGATTGCATGAATGCGCTGACCTGTTGCGCCTGCACCGGCGCAGGCGCCAGAACGAGCGGTGCGCCTGTCAGAGCGAGCGACATGGCCAAAAGCCCCGCCTTCAGCGATTTGTGAGCAAAGCGTGGCTGCGACAGCCGGGAAACCGGAAAAAACAACATATGTATCCTCGAAAGATGTTCAGCAGTCAGTTGGCCCAGAATTACATCATTTTCGCACAGCGCGGCAGAGCAAAGTATAGAGCGCCGCGCCGCTGTGCCAAAAGAACAACAGGTCACGCGAAAGGGAAAGCGGGCGGATTTTTCCCCTTAAATCCGGTGTTTCCCGCAGATCCCCGAGACGCGGCACGCTCCATTTCTGGCGGTTGGGTTCGGCGCTATTCCACCCGCGCCTCCAAGCGGTTCGACGCGGGACATGATCGGAGATTAAGGATTTATAAAGGAATTTGCGCAAAAACCCGCCGATTTAACCCCTCCTTAAGAGATGTGAGCAAACCGGCGCTTGGCCGGAGAATCGCAATGTGCCATAAACACCGCAGAACCACAGAAATGTGGCTCAAACAGGAGTTTCGACGCCGAATTGCGCTCGACGGGCGCAAAAATCGGTACATGATCTAACAAAATTGTGATTGCGCAGCACCGCTATGTTTCGCAGCACAAGGCCGAAAAAGAGGCAAAAATGCCTTGGGCTGGTCAAAATCGTGTCGAAAATCCTGATTAAACGGGTCAGCGTAAACGGTATATAAACCGTAAGTTGGCACAAGAAAGACATACCGCGTGAGGCGGGAACAGGTAAGCGACGGGACGCTTTGATAGAATGACGAATAAAGCAAGTGGCGTGATCACACGCCGTGGACTTCTTCGCGGATTTGCAGCAACAGCCATCAGCGCAACTCCAGTATATGCCAATGCAGCAGGCTTCCTGCGCGGCGCAGGCGACGTTCGTCGGATCAACATGTATTCGGGTCGTACAGGCGAAAGCATCGACACGATTTACTGGATCGAAGGCGAATATATCCCCGAGGCGCTCAAGGAAATCACCTATTTCTTCCGTGACTGGCGCAATTCCAAAGTCAAAGCCGTGGATGCACGCACCGTAGATATCATGACGGCAGCGCACCGGCTGATGGAAACCGACGAGCCCTATATGCTCCTGTCCGGTTACCGCTCCCCCGAAACCAACGCCATGCTGCGCGCGCGTTCGCGCGGTGTCGCCAAGAACTCGCTTCACATGAAAGCCCAAGCGGCCGACCTGCGTCTCAAATCCCGTTCCGTGACGCAAATGGCCTCTGCGGCGAAAGCCTGTTCTGCCGGAGGTGTGGGCACCTACCGTGGCTCCAACTTCGTCCATATGGATTGCGGCGTGGTTCGCAGCTGGAACGGCTAAGCCGAACACTTATTCCCGATACAAAAAGCCGCCTTTAAGGCGGCTTTTTTCATGGCATAATTCTATCAAACCTCACGCGCCCATAAATTCCGGCACATCAACGGGTTTGAGATCGGCCGGGCTCTCCCCGTCCTGAATTTCCTGACAGGCCACCGGATAATGATCATCCGTCGTGCATTGCGACACCGGATAACGCTCCACGCTTTCGCAAGCGGCAAGGCTCAAAGCGACCAGCGCCATGGGCAGGATCAGTTTCTTCATCTCATCTCTCCTTTACAAACGCCCCGTCTGAACAATCCGTTTCACGACACATGCGGGGCGTGTTTACTCTTTGATCTCGACGCAACATGTGGTCACTTTGACAGTTTCGTCAATATGGGAAGCGCACGGAACTGAACCGATCAGTTCACTTTTTCTTTCAAGCAAGAACACCCCCTGTTTCCAGAAGGTGCTGTGAGATTGCAAAGAGAGGTGAGTTCAGGCGATGATTTCGAACTTGGTCACATCTACCATGCCGCGATCCGTGATCTTGAGCGCGGGAATAACCGGCAGTGCCAGAAAGGCCAGTTGCAAAAACGGCTCTTCCAGAGTGACCCCCAAAGAAGCCGCGGCCTTGCGCAATTCGATCAGGTGATCACGCACCACCTCGAAAGGCTCAAGGCTCATCAACCCCGCAACAGGCAGCGCCAGTTCGGCCAAAACCTCCCCATCACGCACCACTACAAAGCCACCCTCGATCTCCGAAAGCCGATTGGCGGCCAGCGCCATGTCCCCGTAATCGACGCCGACACAGGCGATATTGTGGTGATCATGGCAAACCGTGGAGGCAATCGCCCCCGCCTTCAGCCCGAAGCCTTTGACAAAGCCACTGGCGATATTGCCGTTCTTGCCATGCCGCTCGATCACCGTGATGCGCGTCAGATCGCGGGAAGGATCCGGCGCCTTGTCACCATCAACGATCGGCACGGTCTCATGCAGATGCTCGGTGATGATCTTGCCCTCAAGAATACCGATCACATCGGTCTCTTCACGGTTGGCACTGGCACGGAAATCCTCCGGCACCACCTTCGGCGCCTTGACCGAGCCGCGCCCCACAGGGGCCACATGACCGCGGGCTTCAAACGCTTCGTCTGTCACCTCAATACCGCCAGCAAAGACTATGGAAGCATTACACTTTTCCAGACTGTCGAGCACAACAATGTCGGCGCGTTTGCCCGGCGCGATCATGCCGCGATCCTTGAGACCGAAAGCCTCCGCCGCCGACAGGGTCGCCGCGCGATACACCGCCAGAGCCGGACTGCCCAACGCGATCAACTCGCGGATCACATAATCCAGATGGCCATATTCCCCGATGTCCAGCGGGTTACGATCATCGGTGCACAGGCACATGTAAGGCGCGGTCAGATGGGTGAGCAGAGGTTGCAGGGCATGCATATCCTTGGACACAGATCCCTCGCGGATCAGCACCCGCATCCCCTTGCGCAACTTCTCGCGCGCCTCTTCGGCGGTGGTGGCCTCATGTTCGGTGCGAATCCCCGCCGCAATATAGGCGTTGAGGTCAGCTCCCGAAAGCTGGGGACAATGGCCGTCAATATGGGCATCCTCGAACAGCCGGATTTTCTTCATCGCCTCCGCGTCGCGGTGGATCACGCCGGGGTAATTCATGAACTCGGCCAGCCCGATGCCGGAGGGATGCCCCATCACCTCGGCAATGTCTTCGGCCAGTAGCTCCGCCCCCGCCGTCTCCATATGGGTCGAAGGCACACAGGAGGAAAGCTGCACACGGATCGACATGAGCGTATGCTCGGAGGCGGCCTGAAAATAGCGAATCCCAGGCAAGCCAATCACATTGGCGATCTCGTGCGGGTCACAAATCGCCGTGGTCACACCACGCGGCAACACGCAGCGGTCAAATTCGAAAGGCGTGACCAGAGAGCTTTCGATATGCAGATGCGTATCAATGAAACCCGGCACGATCACCTGCCCCGTCACATCAATCTCGCGCCTGCCGTGATAGCTCTCATAGACGCCCGCGATCCGGTCGCCCACAATGGCGACATCGCCCGCAATCAATTCGCCGGTCATCAGATCAAAGATCAAGCCGTTTTTCAGCACGATATCGGCGGGTTCCTCGCCACGCGCCACCGCAATCCGCCGTTCCAAATCACCCATCTCCGTCTCCTACACCCTGACCGCCGGAACGCGCTCCAAATCCTCGGGCAGGCCAAGCGCCGCCCGCTCCGCATCCCTGCGGCTCACCAACCAGACAACGCGCCCACCGGCCTCATATTTCGACATGATCGCCTTGCGCTGGTCCGACAAAAGCCAGTCTTCCGTGCCATAGCTCTGCCCGACAATCACCCGCTCGGCATCGCGGCGGGCCAGTTCCAGCATGGGCGCAAATTCCGGCTCGGCGCAAATCACCAGATCGGCCTCCTGCATCCGCTGTACCGCACGCAGAGTCATCAGGTCGGGCTCGACGCTGCCAACAGGCAAAAGCGCCACGGCACCCTGCCCCGTGTCCTCCGGCGCACCACCGGCGGCCATCGCAGCCTTGATCTTTTCCGCCGCCTCACGCTCGGCCCCGCGAGCAAAGGACTGGCGCGGACTGCCCTGATAGACCCAGCGCCAGAAGGCCCGCCGCTTCTCACGCGGCATCTCTTCGGCCACCGTATCACGCAAGCGCCCTCCCAAGGCCACAAGCTCGCCCAGACGCGGCTCCAGCAGGCTTTCCATCCGCGTCTTGATCTGACGGGCAAGCACGGGAGCCGCCCCTTCCGTGCCAATGGCCACCACGAGCGGATCACGGTCCACAATAGAAGGCGTGTTGGCCTCGCACAGATCGGGCCGGTCCACCACATTGACCAAGGCTCCTGCGGCACGCACCACCTGAGCCAGTTCCGCATCCCGCGCCTCGTCTTCGGTGCAGACAAACACCAGCGCGGCATTGGCAAAAAGCGACTCGTCGATCTCCCCCGCGTGATGCTCGGCGCGGCCTTCGGCCACCAGAGCGGCCAGTTCCACGTCAAGCTCCGGCGCGACAAGCACGATCCGCGCTTCGGTTTTCAGCATCAAACGCGCCTTTTGCGCCGCTGTTTCGCCGCCACCGAGAATCACAACATCGCGCCCGCTCATACGCAGGAACATGGGAAAGAATTTCATCGCGCGACCTCTTTTGTCTTTTCCCCAGAGTCACCGATTGGCGCGCGAATGACAAGCCCGACAGAACGGTCACCTGACCGGCCTGTTAAAACCGCCTTTGCAGATCACTGCCGCGCTGTCAGCCCCCAACGAAGCCTCTTAAAAATCGCTCACCGCAAGGTTTTAATCGCGGTTTGCGCCGCTTTGAACCGCACGAACCCGTCCTCGAAGGCCGAGGTCAATGCGGTGTTCGGCGCAATGGTGGTTTTGATTTCGGGGGCGGAGGCGATCTCTGTCCCGCCACCCGTCGCTGCCATCATGCCAAGACGTGCCGCACCAAAAGCGCCGCCGAAATCCCCCGCCACGGGAAGGTCTACAGGCACGCCCAAAGCCGTAGCAATCGCTTCGCACCAATACTGCGACCGGCTACCGCCGCCCACGGCCAAGAGACGTTCAATCTTTGTGCCCGTGGCCGCCAAAGCCTGTGCACAATCCTTGATCGCAAAACTCACACCTTCGAGCACCGCGCGCGTGCCTGCCGCCGTATCGGTGACATGTTCCAATCCCGTGAAAGCCCCGCGAATACCGGCATCGTTCAAAGGTGTGCGTTCCCCGCCCAGATAGGGCAGAAATTGCGTCTTGCCCGGCGCCTCAACAGCACCAAGCGCCGAGGTCAGTTGCGCTGCCTCCTGCCCGACAAAGCGCCCATACCAATTGAGCGCATCTGTCGCTGCAAGGATCACCCCCATCTGGTGCCATGTCTCCGGCAAGGCGTGACAGAATGTATGCACCGCTGTCTCCGCATCGGGGTGATAGCCGTCATTGGCGGCAAACAGCACGCCGGAAGTGCCAAGACTCACAAAGGCCTGACCGGCTTTGACCACGCCAACCCCGATGGCCGAGGCCGCATTGTCGCCACCACCGCCCGCAACGACACAGGAGGCCGGAATCCCCCATTTCGAGGCCAGTTCGGAGCGCAACTGGCCGGAGACTTCGGAGCCTTCCACCAGACGCGGCATAAAGCTGCGATCCATATCGGTCGCCGCCAGAAGCGTATCAGACCAATCACGTTTGCCCGTGTCGAACCAAGCGGTGCCTGCGCTGTCGGACATGTCGCCCACATAGTCACCCGTCAGATATAGCCGCAGATAATCCTTTGGCAGCAGAACCTTGGAGGTCTTTTTGAATATCTCGGGTTCATTGTTTTTTACCCAAAGAAGTTTCGGGGCGGTAAATCCCGGAAAGACGATATTGCCGGTGATCTCGCGGAACTTCGGATCGGCATCCAGAGTCGCCGCCTCCGCATGAGAGCGGGTGTCATTCCACAGGATACAGGGCCGGAGCACCTTGTCCGCATCATCCAGAAGCGTCGCGCCATGCATCTGGCCGGACAGGCCGATGCCTGCCACACCGGACAGGTCCGCCTGCGCACCGAGGGCGGCCAGAACCGCCTCACATGCATCCAGCCAGCTTTGCGGGTCCTGTTCCGACCAGCCATCCCGCGGGCGTTCATTCGTCAGCGCGGCATTCGCCTCCGCCACAACCTTCTGATCCGCGTCGATCAGAATGGCTTTGAGGCCGGAAGTCCCGAGATCAAGTCCGATATACATGTAAGTTCCATTCTTTATGGGCACGACAGTTATGCGCCCGACCTGAAGTTCAGATCAATAGGCTTGCTGCGGCTTTTTCCCCTAAGGATCATGCAAACCAGAGCCGAGCCTCTACGACACCCCTGCATTGAGCCTTCTCTCCGGCGACCGCTTGCGCTACGACTTCCTCTATGCCGAGGATGTGCGCAGCGAAAGCCTTGGCACTTGATTTTGCGACGGAGATGCTTGTGGGATGACCCACCGATTACTGGTTTTTGCCTTTGGCCTGATAACGACGACCCCCTTGCCACTTCTGGCCCAATCCATACCGCAGTTCCAGAACCGTTCGGACGCCCTGCCTGCCCATATCTATGGCGGCGGATGGGAGCATTTTGTGGGGGGCGGTCTGGCCGTCTTTGATTGCAACAGCGACGGGATGCCCGAGATTTTCGCCGCTGGCGGAGAAAATCCCGCGCAGTTGATGCTGAACCGCTCGTTTCAAGGCGAGGCCCTGCGTTTCGAAGCGGGCGAGATCATGGAGATCACCGGCGTCACAGGGGCATACCCGCTCGACATTGACAGCGATGGCGTGACCGATCTGGCGGTGCTGCGGGCGGGCGAGAACCTGTTGCTGCGCGGGCTGGGTGATTGCGCTTTTGAACGCGCCAATGAGGCATGGGGTTTTGACGGCGGTGACCGCTGGACCACAGCCTTTGCCGCAGGTTGGGAGGGTGATGCCAACCGTCCGACACTGTTTTTTGGCAATTACGTCAATCGCGACGATCCTGACGGGCCGTTCTGCGATGCCAACGAGTTGTACCGGCCTGTGGAGGGCAGCTATGAGAAAACCCTGCTGGAGCCGGGGTTTTGCACGCTCTCGGCGCTGATCTCCAAAGGCGCGCGCGGCAAACAAAGCCTGCGCCTCTCCAATGACCGATACTCCTACATCAAAGACGGCTACGAACAGCTTTATGATCTACAAGACAACCGCTTTCTCGATGCGCAAGACGGCTGGGAACAGCTGTCGATCTGGGGCAAGGGGATTGCGGAGCGGGATGTGAATGGCGATGCCGTACCGGATGTGATGCTGACCTCAATGGGCGATCAGCTTTTGCTACTGGGCCATGAGGACGGAAGCTACAGCCCCGCGCCCTACAAGATCGGCACCTATGCCCACCGTCCGCATCTGGGGGATGACGGGCGGCCTTCGACGGGCTGGGCGGCGGATTGGGGCGATGTGGACAATGACACGCGCGCGGACCTGTTCATCGCCAAGGGCAATGTCGAACAAATGCCGGGAAGTGCGGCGCATGATCCGAACAATCTCTTGCAGCAAAAGTCCGATGGCACGTTCCGCGAGGTCTCGATTGCCGCCGGTGTCGCCTCTATGGCGAAATCCCGTGGCGGGCATCTGGTGGACCTGAATGGCGATGGCAAGCTCGATCTGGTGGTGGTGAACCGTGAGAGCGAGATGGAACTCTACGAGAATGTCACACGCAATGTCGGGCAATATCTGGCCGTCACCCTGCGCCAGTCCGGCCTCAATCCGCAGGCCGTGGGTGCCACGGTCGAACTGCTCACCAATCGCGGATTGCAGCGTCAGGAGATCACCATCGGCGGCAGCCATGCCTCGGGCAAGTCGGTCCCGTTGCATTTCGGTCTGGCCGATGCCGAAACCGCGCAGGTCAGGGTGATCTGGCCTGATGGCGAAGAAAGCGACTGGATCAAGCTGACCTCATTCAACCGCTGGGTCGAGCTTGCGCGTTAGCGCTCTATGTTTCGAATGGAAGACCGGAAAGCACCGGATCAGGACGCATATTCGACATAGGCAAAGGCCTGCCCGTCCGGCGACCACGACGGCACATTGAGCGTGCCCTGCCCGCCCGTGAGTGTCAGCAAGGTGCGCGTCGATTGAGTTGCCTCCTCCCAGAGCCGCAAGGCCACATGCATCCCCGCAGGATGGCCCACAGTGCCCTCGGGATAGGCGAGGTAAACCACTTTCTCCCCGTCTGCCACCGCAGGTGCGGGATGTGGAAACCAGTTCACCAAAGCATCAGCCGTCATCCGCTCCAGACCTGACCCGTCGAGACGCACCCGCCAGAGTTCCGAGGCCCCTGTCCGGTCCGAGTTGAACCAGATCCACTCCCCATCTGCGGAGAAATCCGGCCCGTCGTAGTGATGCGCCCCCTCGATCACACAGGTCTCCTGCGTGCCATCCGTGAGCGCTGTGTAAATGCCGAAAAGCCCTTCGCGCACCGCCGTGTAACAGATCATCCGCCCGTCCGGCGAAGCCCCATGAAACCACGCGGGCGTCTTACCAACGATCTCCACGGGATCATCCTCTGCGGCCAAGGATTGCCGCCAGATACGCGCGCCGTGACCATAAGAGTGATCGCTGAAATACAGAACCTCCCCATCGGGTGATACCCCGTGGTCATTGTTCAGATTGATACAAAGTCCGGTGTCGATTTCCAACAGTTCCGGCTGTTCCAGATCAACCCAGAACAGGCTGCCCCCGCCATTGACGATCAGCGCGGAACCATCGGGCACCCAATTGGGCGCAGCGATCTCCATATCCGTTTCAAGGACAGGAAACCCCGCCCCTTCCTCGAAATCGTAAATCATCAAACGCGAGACCCAACCCGACATGGTATTCCTCCCGAAACCTGTTTCCGACAAGCCTATACCGTGCCGCGCCCCGCGCCAATGGCAGAAACCCGAACCGAAGCTGTCCGGCTCACCCCTCTCCGTGGCCTTCGGACGATTGCGCCCAGAGGTTGATGTTATCCACCTCGACCGCATCATCAATGGCCGCAAGTTCTTCGGCTGTGAACGCAAGGTTCCCGATGGCACCGACACAATCCACAACCTGCGACGGTTTCGACGCTCCGATCAGCGCAGAGGTGATCCCGCCGTTGCGCAACACCCATGCAATCGCCATTTGCGCAAGGCTTTGTCCGCGCGCGGCGGCAATGTCATTGAGCCTGTTGAGCGAGGCAATCGCACGGTCGGACAGAACATGCGGATCAAGAGATTTCCCCTGTGTCGCCCGCGATCCTTCCGGAATGCCCTTGAGATATTTGCCCGTCAGCATGCCTTGCGCCAAGGGCGTGAAGGCGATGGAGCCTACGCCCAGCTCTTGCAACGTCTCCTTGAGACCATCGCGCTCCACCCAACGATTGAGCATGTTATAGCTGGGCTGGTGGATCAGGCAGGGCGTGCCCAGTTCCTCAAGAATGGCCACCGCCTCACGCGTGCGCTCTGCATTGTAGGACGAAATCCCGACATAAAGCGCCTTGCCCTGCCGCACGATACTGTCCAGCGCGCCCATGGTTTCTTCCAGAGGCGTCTCCGGATCAAAACGGTGCGAATAGAAAATATCGACATAATCAACGCCCAGACGTTTCAGAGACTGGTCACAGGAGGCCATGACATATTTGCGCGATCCCCATTCACCATACGGTCCCGGCCACATGTCATAGCCCGCCTTGGACGAGATAATCATCTCGTCACGATAGCCCCTGAAATCCGTTTTCAAAATCTCGCCAAACGCCGTCTCCGCACTGCCCGGAGGCGGACCGTAGTTGTTGGCCAGATCGAAATGCGTGATGCCCAGATCAAAAGCCGTGTGCAGGATCTCCCGCTTGGTCTGGTGCGGCGTATCGTGGCCGAAATTGTGCCAAAGCCCCAAAGAAATCGCGGGCAGTTTCAGACCGGATTTACCGCATCTGCGGTAAACCATTGTGTCGTAACGGGTCTCTGCGGGTATATAGCTCATGAGGTCCTCCCTTTCACAGCTTGCATGCCTGAACACGCCTCCAAGAGTTGAAGCCGCGCGGCCTCTTCGTCAATCTCGGAAAACCGCGCAATGGGGGTGCTGAAAGTGCGGCCCCCATGGCCACCGGCACATTTCACCCTGCACACGTATTTCGCGCCCCTGTTTCCTTTGTGCCCGAAATACTCAAATCCGCCTGCCGCGCCGGTAAACCCCGCCTGATTTTTCTTTGACCTTTGCCCCTGCTCCGCTAAACCCCCTCGTCATGGGACGGCCATAGAAAGCAGCGAGGCGCGGATGTATCACAACCTGTCAAAAGCCGTTCGCGGGCTCGCAAAGTTAACGGCACTGACCGGCGGACTGAGCCTATTTGCGGTGATCATTCTGACCTGCCTCTCCGTCTCGGGACGCGCGCTGGACGGGTTGGGATTCGGCCCTGTTCCCGGCGACATCGAACTGGTGGAACTGGGCATCGGCTTTGCCGTTTTCACCAGCCTGCCCTACGCCCAATACATGCGCGCACATGCCCGCGTTGATCTGTTCAAACCTGTCTTCGGCGAGGCGCTGAACCGGTGGCTCGACCTGGCCGGCGATCTGTTGATGCTGGGGTTCACCGCCCTTCTGGCATGGCGACTCTGGTTCGGCATGATGGACAAAGCCGCCTATGGCGAGACCTCTTTTATCCTGCAAATCCCGCTGCTTTGGGGCTATGCCGCCGCGATGGCCGCCATGTGCGTGGCGGTGCTGGTGGCGCTGTTTTGTGTGTTGCGCGCGGCAAGGGCTGTTTTCAATCGGGAGGCACAGCATGAGCCGCTTTGAAATCGGGCTTTGGTCCTTTCCGGTCCTGCTTTTGCTGATCTTCCTGCGCGTGCCGATCGGCGTGGCGATGGGGATTGTGGGCTTCGGCGGGGCCTATCTTTTGAACGGCAACGCGATCATGATGCTCAGCCAACTCAAGCATCTGACCTATGGCGATTTCTCCTCCTACAGTTTCTCGATCATCCCGCTGTTTCTGTTGATGGGCCATTTCGCCACTTTGGGCGGCATGTCGGCGGCGCTGTTCAAAGCCGCAGAGACATGGCTCGGTCACCGCAAAGGCGGGGTTGCTATGGCCGCGGTGGGAGCCTGCGCAGGGTTTGGGGCGATTTGCGGCTCGTCACTGGCCACGGCGGCCACGATGGGCAAGACCGCCCTGCCGGAACTTAAACGCTACGGCTACTCGGGACGCCTCGCCACGGGTGCACTGGCGGCGGGCGGCACTTTGGGCATTTTGATCCCGCCCTCGGTGATCCTTGTGATCTACGCCATGCTGGCTGAGGAAAACATCGCCAAGCTCTTTGTCGCGGCCTTTGTTCCCGGCCTTCTCGCGGCCCTTGGCTATATGCTGTGCATCTCGATCTATGTGCGCCTGCACCCCGAGAGTTGCGGCGGGCGCGACAGGGCCGCGTGGTCCGAGCGCCTCACTGCACTCGTCAAGGTCTGGCCGGTTCTCGCCATTTTCATTGCCGTTGTCGGCGGCATTTACCTTGGCATATTCACCCCCACCGAAGCCGCCGCATTGGGGGCGGCGGGCACAGGGGTGGTGGCGCTACTGACAGGCGGGCTGACGTGGCGCAGCGCAGGCGAGGCGGTTCTGGAAACTGCCGCATCGACGGGCATGATTTTCATCATCCTGATCGGGGCAAAAATCTTCAACAACTTCCTCGCCCTCTCCGGCCTGCCGATGGCAGCGGCGGGCTGGGCCGAAGGGCTGACCCTCTCGCCGTGGCTGATCCTGCTCGCCGTGCTTTTGATGTATCTCGCCTTCGGCTGCGTCATGGACAGCCTGTCGATGATCTTTCTCACCATCCCGATCCTCTACCCGATCATGGCGGGGCTGGATTTTGGCCTGTCACCCGACGAGTTTGGCTTGTGGTTCGGGATCATCGTGCTGATCGTCGTGGAGGTCGGGCTTATCACACCACCTGTCGGGATGAACCTCTTTATCATCAACGCATTGGACACGGATGTGCCCATCTCGGAAACCTTCAAAGGCACCTTGCCCTTTGTTCTGACCGACCTGATCCGTGTGGCCTTCCTCGTGGCTTTTCCGGTGCTAACGCTGGGGCTTGTGCGGGTTATCTTCTGAAAAACGCGCCCTTCCGTTTCCAGAAGGACGCGTTTCAAATTCACCAATCTCAAACCACGTTTATGCGGCCTCCTCCGGTGATGTAGACGGATTTTCGGGCGGTGTCGTGTTGCCCTCATCAGTCACATCCCCTAGCGCCTTCATCGCGGCGAACTGGTGCAAGAACACTTGCCCCGAAAGATCATGCAGAAAATGCGACTTTTGCAAACGGTCCATCACAGGGCCTTTGACCTCCGAGAGATGCAGCAAAATACCGTTATCCGCCAACCGCCGGTTGATCTCTTCAAGCGCCTCAAGCGCCGATGTGTCGATCTCGTTCACCGCAGGGCACATCAGCACCACATGTTTGATCGCCTGATCCTCTGCCACGCGATCAAGGATGTAATCCTCCAGAAACCGCGCATTGGCGAAATAGAGGCTCTCGTCGACACGGATGGTCACAAGCTCCGGTGTCGTACGCACCTCATGGCGTAGAACGTTGCGGAAATGCTGTGTCCCCGGCACGAGGCCGACCTCGGCGATGTGAGGTTTGGAGGTCTTGTAAAGATGTAAAGCGATGGAGAGGATCACCCCCGCCGAAACCCCCACCTCGACGCCCGAGAGCAGCGTCAGAATGATCGTGGCGAGAACAGCAGTGAAATCAGCCTTGGAGTAATCCCATGTGGTTTTAAGGATTTTGAAATCCACCAGAGAGAGCACAGCCACAATAATTGTCGCGGCCAGTGTGGCCTTGGGCAGGAAGTAGATCAGAGGCGTCAGGAACAGCGCGGCGATGCCAAGCCCCACCGCCGTGAATGCCCCCGCGGCGGGGGTTTCGGCACCGGCGTCGAAATTTACGACAGAGCGTGAAAACCCGCCCGTGACGGGAAAACCGCCCGTGAAAGCCGCGCCGATATTGGCCGCGCCCAAACCGATCAATTCCTGATCCGGATCAACCCTCTGGCGTTTCTTGGCCGCCAGTGTTTGCGCCACGGAGATGGATTCCACAAAGCCGATGATGGAGATCAAAAGCGCGGGCACGAAAAGCTGCTGCATCAGCACCAGCGAACTCACCGGCCATGTGAATGGCGGCAGACTTTGCGGCACCGCGCCGACGATCTTCACCCCTTGGCCGTCGAGATGGAAAACCCCTGTCACCAGCGTGGTCACAACCACCGCAGCCACAGGCCCCGCCTTGGTCACAACATCCGCCAGACGCGGCCCCAAGCCCGCTTTTTTCAGAAGCGGTTTCAAACCCTTACGCACCCAGAACAGGAACGCTGTGGCCGAAACCCCGATCACCAAAGTGATCCAGCTGATCTGGCCCAGATGCAACCACAGGCTCTCGATCAGATGCACGAGCGTATGCCCGCCCGCATCAATGCCGAGAATATGTTTGAGCTGGCTCGCCGCGATCAGGATGCCCGAGGCGGTGATGAACCCCGCGATCACCGGATGCGACAGGAAATTCGCCAGAAACCCGAGCCGGAACAGCCCCAGCGCCATGAGTATCGCCCCGGACAGAAAGGCCAGCGTGAGCGCGGCGGTGGCATAGCCTGCCGTGCCCTGTTCGGCCACCTGACCCACTGCTGCGGCGGTCATCAGCGAGACCACGGCTACCGGACCGACGGCCAGCGCGCGGGAGGTGCCGAAGACCGTGTAGAGCATGATCGGCACGATAGAGGCATAAAGCCCCGCCTCCGGCGGAAGCCCCGCCAGAAGCGCATAGGCCAGAGATTGCGGGATCAGCATGATCGTCACGATGATCGCCGCGATCCCGTCATTGGCAAAGGCTTGGCGATTGTATTTCGACCCCCAATCGAGAATGGGGAGATAGCGTTTCAAGAGACGCGGATTGAACGACACATTCAACGACACGGGCGTCGGTCCTTTCTATGAAGTCGGGCATGGGGGCGGCGCGCTTGCTCAGCGCAGCCGCCGCAGGCCCTTATTTGGCAGAGACTTTTTCGGGTTTTGCCATCCATTCCCTGCCGCGCAGCATGGCTTTCCAATAGATCGGCGGCAGGATTTGTTCCTTCAAAATCCATGCCTTACGCGTCGGCTTGGTGCCATCCAGAAGCCATTTCGGGAATGAGGGCAACAACACACCGCCATAGCCGAACTCGGCCAGAACGATCTTGCCCTTCTCCACCGTCAACGGACAGGAGCCATAGCCGTTATAGCCCGCCTGCGGCCCCTTGCCTTCGATGTCGGCAATGAGGTTCTCGGCCACAATCGGCGCCTGCATCCTTGCGGCGGCGGCGGTCTTGGCGTTGGGCGCGTTCATCACATCGCCCAGCGACCAGATATTGTCGAAGCTTTTGTGGCGCAGGGTGATCTGGTCCACGTCGACCCAGCCCTGTTCGTCGGCCAGAGGCGAGACCTTGATAAAGTCCGGCGCGCTTTGCGGCGGCACCACATGGATCATGTCAAAATCGAGTATGACTTCTGTCGGCTCTTCGTCGGGAATCGATATGGCAAAAGTGGCTTTCTTCGCCGGCCCGTCGATGGCTGTCAGGTTGTGGAAGAAATTCAGATGCGCGCCGTAGCGCTCCACATAGCTTTCCAGCGCGGGCACATAATCCTTGACGCCAAAGAGCACTCCGCCCGCCGTCATGAACTGAATGTCGATCTGGTCGAGAACCCCGCGCGTCTCCCATTCATAGGCAGAGAGATACATCGCCTTTTGCGGTGCACCGGCGCATTTGATCGGCATGGGCGGCTGGGTGAAAATGGCCCTGCCCCCCTTCAACCCCTTGACCAGTTCCCAAGTGTAAGGCGCCAGATCATAGCGGTAGTTCGAGGTCACGCCATTCTTGCCCAGCGTCTCCACCAAACCGTCGATCTTGTCCCAATCGAGCTTCAGCCCCGGACAGACGATCAACCGGTCGTATTTCACCACGCGGCACCCGTCGAGGATCACCGCGTTGTTCTGCGGCTCGAAAGCCGCCACGGCAGATTTGAGCCAATGCACCCCGCGCGGGATCAGCGATCCCATGGTTTTGGCTGTGGTCGAAGGCTCGAACACACCCGCGCCAACCATGGTCCAGCCGGGCTGGTAATAGTGAATATCCGCCGGATCAATGATCGCAATGTCGAGATCGGCCTTGCGCGCCTTGAGCGAGGCCGCCACGGCCACACCCGCCGCGCCGCCGCCAATGATCACCACCTCATGCTTGGCATCTTCGACGCTGTCTGTGGGGGTCACACCGCCATTGGCAATCCGGCGCGCCACGCCGGTCATGTCATAACCCGCCGCCTTGGTCGCGGCGAGAATATCGACCACGGATTTGTCCTTGGCCATCGCCAGAGACCAAAGCGTTGTCGTGCGCGTTCCTGTGCGGCAATAGCCGAACACCGGCCCCGGTAATTCGGTCAGCGCGGTGCGAAAGGCGTCTGCCGTCTCTTCGGTCACCATGCCGGGGGTCACAGGAAGATAAAGAAATTCAAGCCCCGCAGCCTGTGCGGCCTTGGCGATCTCCTCATGGGTCGGCTGGTCGGGGGCTTCGCCGTCGGGGCGGTTGCACACCACCGCGCGAAAGCCGCGACGCTTGAGCTTTTCCATGTCGTCAAGCTGGACCTGCCCCGACACAGACAGGCCGTCCGTGATCTTTTTGATATCCATACGCGCGTCTCCTTTATGAGGGACGCTTTGCCGTTTGGCAGTCGTCCCGAAATCATAACCGGCGGCGACGCACGAATGGAAATGCGTTAGCCCGCCAGATAGGGCTTGAGCCCTTGCATGTCATAGCCGGCACCTGCCGCCTGCGAGATGATCTCGTCGGCGTCCATCCGACCGGCTTGTGCCAGCGCCCACACGGTCGTCGAGCGGGTGCCGGAACGGCAATAGGCGTAGAACGGCCCGTCTTCCTCGCTTAGGACGCGGGCCGTTTCCGCAATCAGCTCTTCGGTGAACTGACCGGGAGTGACCGGCAGGTAGACAAAGCCCAGCCCTGCCGCCTTGGCCGCTTTCTCCATGGCTTCCGAGCCAAAATCCCCCTCAACCTCCATGTCCGGACGGTTGCAGATCAACGTCTTGAAGCCCTTTTCCTTGAGGATCGACACCTCTTCGGGGGTGATCTGGCTGCTGACGGTGATCTGGTCGTTGATCTTGTTGAAGTCCATGTCTGTCTCCTGTGCGTGGGTGTGGCCCCACGCGTCAGAAGACGCGGTTAGAGGCCGTTCACCGGAACTTTCAGAAAAGTCTTACCGTCTTCATCCGCAGGCGGCAATTCTCCGGCGCGCATATTCACCTGCAAAGAGGGAATAATCAAACGCGGCATGGCCAGTTGCGCATCGCGCTCCTCGCGGAATTTGACGAATTCCTCTTTGCTGCGACCGCCACCCACATGGATATTGTGCTCTTTTTCTGCCCCCACAGTGGTTTCCCACTGGATGTCACGCCCGTTGGGGCCGTAGTCATGGCACATGAACAGGCGCATCTCGTCGGGCAGCGCCAGCACTTTCTGGATCGAATCGTAGAGCGTGGCCGCATCCCCGCCCGGGAAATCGGCCCGCGCCGAGCCGCCATCGGGCATGAACAACGTGTCACCGGTGAAGGTCGCATCCCCCATCGTATGCACCATACAGGCGGGGGTGTGCCCCGGTGTATGCATGGCGAAACAGGTCATCTCGCCCACGGTATAGGTGTCGCCATCCTTGAACAGGCGGTCGAATTGCGAGCCGTCCCGCTGGAATTCCGTGCCTTCGTTAAAGACCTTGCCGAATGTGTCCTGCACGATGACGATATTCTCGCCAATACCGATCTTGCCGCCGAGCTTGTCCTGAATATAGGGCGCGGCAGAGAGGTGGTCGGCGTGGACATGGGTCTCGATCAACCATTCGAGGTTCAGCCCCTCGTCCTCGATATATTTGATGATCTTGTCGGCGGAGTCATAGGTGATCCGGCCAGCGGCATAGTCGATGTCCATGACGCTATCGACCACCGCACAGGCGTTGGAAGACGGGTCTTTGACCACATAGGAAATCGTCCATGTGGCCGGATCGAAAAAGGCTTTCACATCGGGTTTGACCGACATATCGACAGGGTAGTTCGAAGCCATGGGTAGCTCTCCTCTCTAGGCGGGGCTCAGCCCGCAGGGCGTGCCGCGCGGGCCGCCGTCAGTTTCATCAGGAATTTGGCCAGCAGGATTCCCGCAACAAGCGCGGCAAAGAACAGCCAGACCGAGGCGTTGAACGCGCCGAGTGCAGGAAGTGCGCCCCCCGGACAGAAGCCCGCGATGCCCCAGCCGACGCCGAACACCAAAGAGCCGCCCACCAACTTGGCATCGATCACTCGCGAGCTTGGCACGATGAATTTCGGCGCGAAGACGGGGGTCTCGAACCGTTTGAACAGCACGCGGTAGCCGATAAAGCTCACCACCACGGCGCCGCCCATCACGAAGATCAGGGACGGGTCCCAGACGCCGAAGAAATCGAAGAAATTCAGGACTTTTGCCGGATTGGCCATGCCGGACATGGAAATGCCGAGGCCGAAGATCAGGCCGGTCACATAGGTCAGGATCAGTTTCATCTTACACCCCCGCAAACACATGGCGGATGACATAGACGGTCACCGTGGTCGAGAGCATGAAGGACAGCGTGGCAACGATCGAACGCGGCGACAGCCGTGCCATGCCGCAGACCCCGTGGCCGGAGGTGCAGCCGGAGCCATAGGTCACGCCAAGCCCGACGATTACCCCGCCGCCCACAAGCGCCAGATTGGATACGGGCACCTCGATTGCGGGCATGTTGCCGGTGAACAGCGCATAAACCAGAGGTCCGGAGACCATCCCAGCAAGCAGCACCGCCCGCCATGCCCAGTCGGAGGAGTTGGCAGGGCTGATAAAGCCCGACAGGATGCCGGTCGCGCCAAAGATGCGCCCTTTGAGCGCCATCAGAAGCACGGCGGCTGTGCCGATCAGAACCCCGCCGAACAGCGAGGCAAAGGGGGTGAATTCCGTGGAAGTGATTTCTGTGATCATAGCCGGTTCCCGTTCATAGTCATGACGAGGGACCGCGTGTGGGTCATCTTCATCTTGTGCGTTTCCTTCTTGCGCGTTTTCCGCTTGGGACCATTCATATGCGACGACACGGAGGCCTGTCGGTGAGTTTGTCACATTGCGGCGCGCGGCACGCAGGAAGGCTCTCACGACACCGTAACAAAGACATGAAAAAGGCCCCGCAACGGGGGCCTCTCATCGTCCGGAGATGTCGGAAGCGTTACTCGCCCTGCGCATCCGCGCGCGACTTGCCGGAGACATTCATCGCCAGCGTCGCCGCCATGAACTTGTCGAGATCGCCGTCCAGCACGCCCTGCGTGTCCGAGGTCTCGTAATTGGTGCGCAGGTCTTTGACCATCTGGTAGGGCTGCATCACATAGGAGCGGATCTGGTTGCCCCAGCCTGCCGAACCTTTGCTTTCATGCGCCTCGTTGATCGCCGCGTTGCGCTTGTCGAGTTCCAACTGATAGAGCCGCGATTTCAGGGCCTTCATGGCAATGTCGCGGTTCTGGTGCTGGGATTTCTCGGAGCTTGTGACCACGATCCCCGTCGGGTGGTGGGTAATCCGCACCGCCGAGTCCGTGGTGTTGACGTGCTGACCACCCGCCCCCGAAGAACGATAGGTATCAATGCGGATATCGGCAGGGTTGATCTCGATGTCGATATTGTCATCCACCACCGGATAAACCCAGACGGAGGCAAAAGAAGTCTCGCGCGTGCCCTTGCCGAAGGGCGAAATCCGCACCAAGCGGTGCACACCGCTCTCGGACTTCAGCCAGCCATAGGCATTGTGGCCGGAAATCTTGTAGGCGACCGATTTGATGCCCGCTTCCGATCCGGCTTCCTCGGATTGCAGCTCGACCGTGTAGCCCTTTTTCTCCGCCCAACGCACATACATGCGCTGGAGCATCGAGGCCCAGTCACAGGCCTCCGTGCCGCCCGCGCCCGCGTTGATTTCGAGGAAGGTGTCATTGGCATCCGCCTCCCCGTCGAGAAGGGCTTCGAGCTCTTTCTCGGCGGCGGTTTCGGCCAGTGATTTCAGGCTTTCTTCCGCCTCGGTGACAACCTCCTGGTCGTCCTCCATCTCGCCCATCTCGATGAGTTCGATATTGTCCTTCATCTCCGTCTCGATGGAGGTGGCGGATTTCATCGCATCCATCAGCATCTGACGGTCACGCATGAGCTTTTGCGCCCGTTCGGGATCGTCCCAAAGCGTCGGATCCTCGATCATCGCGTTAAATTCTTCCAACCGATGCGGCGCGGTTTCCCAATCCAGACGCTGCTTCAAAAGCGCCACGGATTTTTCGATCTTGGCCACGATATTCTGGATTTCAGCACGCACGAGTGAGTCACCTTGTCTTAGATTTCGCTGACAAATACGCGTCTCAAAGCCGGGACACAAGGCCCGGCCCGAGATCAAACGCGCGGTTGTCAGTAAAGCCCGCCGGAAGACAGCGAGTTGATCGAGGCTTTTTCTGGCACTTTGATCGTCCGCCCGCCCGAGGTCTGCACCTCGCGCTCGCCGGTGCCGGAGGCTTCACCCTCGAACAAAGGCAGGTCGGAGCCCATTGCAAAACCACCGTCATACATCAGGCCGAAGATCGGCTCTTCGCCATCGCGGAAATACTCCGCCACAACATTCGGCCCCGAGGCGTTGTCATTGAGACGCGCACCGGTGTAGCGGTCGATCTTGATGAAATGTCCGCCCGGCGGCACTTTGAATTTACCGCCGCCGTATTTCTTCACGGCGTCCTGCATGAATTCATTGAACACAGGTCCACAATAGCCGCCGCCCGATGCCCCGCGCATGGCGCGCGGCGTGTCGTAGCCGATGTAACAGCCCGCCACGATATTCGAGGTAAAGCCCATGAACCATGCGTCCTTGCCGTCATTGGTGGTCCCTGTCTTGCCCGCCACGGGCACCGGCAGATTGACCTTGCCCGCCGCCGTGCCGCGCTGCACCACGCCCTGCATCATGGAGGTGAGTTGATAGGCGGTGATGGCGTTGATCATGCGTTCGCGGTTAGAAACGATCTTGGGCGCAACACCCGGATCGAGCGAGGCGACCTCACATTCCTCACAGATCCGCTGGTCGTGGCGGTAGATGGTCCGCCCGAAACGGTCCTGCACGCGGTCCACCAGTGTCGGCTCCACCCGCTCGCCCCCATTGGCAAACATGGCATAGGCCGAGACCATCTTGAATACGGTGGTTTCCTCTGCCCCCAAAGACGAGGCGAGATACTGGCCCATGTGGTCATAGACGCCGAAGCGTTCCGCATAGCGCGCCACAGTGTCCATGCCGACCTCTTGGGCCAGACGGATGGTCATCAGGTTCCGCGATTGTTCGATCCCTGTGCGCAAGGGGGTCGGACCGTAGAAACGGCGCGAGGCGTTCTTGGGACGCCAGACCCCTTGCGGCGTGTTGATCTCGATGGGCGCATCCACGATGATCGTCGCGGGTGTAAAGCCGCTGTCGAGAGCGGCGGCATAGACAAAGGGTTTGAAGCTCGAACCCGGCTGGCGGGTGGCCTGTGTCGCGCGGTTGAAGACCGAGTTCTGGTAGGAGAACCCGCCCTGCATGGCGATCACGCGGCCTGTGTTGACGTCCATCGCCATGAACGCGCCCTGCACTTCCGGCACCTGACGCAGCGTCCAGCGGATCAGATCGCCCTCGCCATTGTCGCCTGTGGTCATGCGGCGGATATGCACCACATCGCCACGGGAGAAATTGTCGCGGAAACTGCCGCGCATCCATTTGATGTCTTCGCGCGGCACGGAGACCTCGCCCACGCCATCCTCGACCATGACGGTCATAGTGCTGTCGCCGATCTCGTTGACCGCCCCGACATACCATTTTCCGTCCAGCGTCACGTCCCGCGCTACGCGCACCTGCGCCAGAGCGGTTTCCCATGTGCCGTCATCCAGAGCGGTCACGTCAATGGTCTTGCCTGTGCCGCGCCAGATGCCCAGACCGCGGTCCAGTTGTTCCAGACGCCGTTGCAGCGCATGGGCCGCCTTGGTCTGCATCTCCGGATCAATCGTCGCACGGATCGACAGGCCGCCTTCGAAGAATTCTTCCTCACCGAAGTTTTTCGACAGCTGGCGGCGGATTTCGTCGGTGAAATAGTCCCGCGTCGGCAGGCTTTCACGATAGGACGGGTAATCGCCGGTCTGCACAGACTTGATCGGCTTTTCACGCGCGGTCTCGTATTCCGCCTGTGTCAGATAGCCGTTCTCATACATCTCGCGCAGCACGAAGTTCCGGCGCGTCAACGCCCCGTCGTAATTCTTCGCAGGGTTGTAGGAATAAGGCGCCTTCGGATGGATCGCGAGGAAGGCCGCCTCTTCGGGGGCCAGTTCCGAGAGGGATTTGTTGAAATAGCTCTGCGCCGCCGCCGTCACCCCGAAAGAGCGCACACCAAGGTCGATCTCGTTGAGATAGAGGCCCAGAATCTCGTCTTTGGTCAGGGTCTGTTCCAGACGGGTGGCGAGGATCAGTTCCTTGATCTTGCGTTCGGCGGAGCGTTCGGAAGACAGCAGGAAGTTCTTCATCACCTGTTGCGTGATGGTCGAAGCCCCGCGCAGAGGGCCACCTTGGGCCGCGTCCAGTGCTGCCGCCACCATACCGCGCAGGTCATAACCCTTGTGGTTGTAGAAATTCTTGTCCTCGGCGGAGATGAACGCATGTTTCACCAGATCGGGAATTTCCTCGGGCGGGGTGTAGAGGCGCCGCTCGCGGGCAAATTCGTCGATAATTTTGCCTTCGCCGGAATAGATTCGCGAAATCGTCGGCGGCTGGTATTGCGCCAGCGCCTCGTGGTTGGGCAGATCGCGGCCATACATCCAGAAGATGCCCCCGATGACCAGCGCCATAAGAAACAGCCCCGTGGTGATCCACGAAAAAATCGTCCCTAAGAATGAAAAGATAAATCTGAGCACTGACGAGCCTTTCCCACACCCAACATCTGCGCTGACTCGCCTTTGAGCCGCACAGTCCTGGCCTTCCTTATACAGGCCTGCGCCTATGGTCAAAACATCCGCGTCCGGATCACGCGCAAATGTGAGCAGAAACACGCCACCTGTGAACAGTTTCTCTTGTGAGCACGCGCCCGCGCGCCTATGTGGCAGACTATGAAAGCCGAAGATATTCTCAGCACCTACGATAAAGAAGCGCAGACCTTTCAGAAGTTGCGCAACAAGACCCTGTTCGAACGCCCCTGGCTCGACCGGTTTCTGGCCCATGCGCCGCGCAATGCGGGGGCTGTGAGAGTGCTGGATCTGGGCTGCGGCACAGGCCAGCCGATTGCGCAATACCTGCTCGACCGGCGCTGTGTTGTCACCGGTGTCGACGGGGCCGCCAATATGGTGGCATTGTTCGAACAGAATCTGCCCAAAGCGCGTGCAATCCATGCGGATATGCGCGGGCTTGATCTGGGCGAGACCTTTGACGCAGTGCTGGCGTGGGACAGTTTCTTTCACCTCAGCCCCGAAGACCAGATCCCGATGTTCGAGGTCTTTGCCCGCCACCTCGCCCCCGGCGGCGTGATGATGTTCACCACCGGCACGGATGATGGCGAGGCCTTGGGGCAAGTGGGCGACAGCGTGGTCTATCACGCCTCCCTGTCACCGGAGCGCTATCGGGAGCTTCTGGCCGCACAAGGGCTTGAGGTCATCCGCCATATCATCGAAGACCCCGATTGCGCCGATCACACCGTCTGGCTCGCACGCAAACAAAACCCCGCCACATAACCGCCGCGACAGGCCCCTGCCCGACGCTTGCGCCCCGAGGCGCCGGACTGTTGCATAGGCCTTTCCGACCGTGTTTCCGGCTTGTCAAAAGGGTCGAGCTTTTCTTATCACCTTTCCGTTATGTTATATCATAACTAGAATCACCACAGCCGCCAGTTCATGGCCAGCCAGACGGAAATACAACACAGGAACATACAATGCTGAAAACCTCTCTCACAGTTGCAACGGCTCTCGTCGCAACCCTGAGCTTCGCACCCCATGCGCAGGCAGACCACCAACATGACCACGACCATGATGCCCACAGTCACGAACAGGCACATAGCCACGATGACCAGATCTACAAAGGCTATTTCGATGACAGCCAGATCAAGAACCGCCCCCTCTCCGATTGGGAAGGTGACTGGCAGTCGGTCTACCCGCTTCTGATCGAGGGCAAACTGGCCCCCGTTATGGAGAAGAAGGCGGAAACAGGCGATAAAACCGCCGAGGAATATACCGCCTACTACACGACGGGCTATGCAACAGATGTGGACCGGATCGAGATCAAAGGCGACATGGTAACCTTCCACCGCAAGGAGACGTCCTTCACGGGACAATATGAAGATGACGGCTATGAAATCCTGACCTATTCCAAGGGCAATCGCGGCGTCCGCTATATCTTTGAAAAAGTGTCAGGCGATGAAGAAGCCCCCGGCTACATCCAGTTCAGCGACCACCGCATCTTTCCCTCGAAAGCCGATCACTACCATCTCTATTGGGGAGAGGATCGTGCGGCTGTCCTCAAAGAGTTGACCAACTGGCCCACTTACTACCCCGCCGAACTGAGCGCCGATGACATCGTCTCGGAAATGCTGGCGCATTAACGCATCAAACGTCTCGACAACCGAGGGCGGCGCAGGTCGTCGCCCTCACTTGCGCAGTTTGCCCTGCATCACCCGCTCTTGCTCTTCCCAGTCCAGAAGCGCATCGCGGATGGCCCAAGCGGCTTTCATCCGCCAAGCCGGATCCACCAGTTTCGCGCGATCCTTGGCCGAGGACAGGAAGCCCAGTTCGATGAGGACAGAGGGCATATCCGGCGCTTTGAGCACCGAGAATCCGGCCTCAAGACGCGGGCGTTTGTGCATCCCGACGCTTTCCTCCAGATATGTCACCAGCGTATCCGCCAGACGGTCCGTGCGCGGTGTCGTTTCGGTGCGTGCCATATCCATGAGCACGGAAGCGATCACGTCATCCTGCCCTGTCAGATCCACCCCTGCCAGCAAATCCGCACGATCATGCCGCTCCGCCAGCTTTTGCGAAGCCGCATCGGAAGACCGCGCCGCCAAGGTGTAAATTGTCGCCCCTTCGGCACGGCCTTCGGCAATAGCGTCGGCATGGATCGAGATGAACACATCGCCTCCGGCCTCCCGCGCCAGCGTCAAACGGGTCTCCAACGGCACAAACACATCTTCGGTCCGTGTGAGCGTCACGTCGAACCCGCCTGCGCGGTTCAGAACGTCCTGCAATTCCCGCGCAAAGGTCAGGGTCAGCGTCTTTTCCTGCACCCCGTCCCGTTCGGCCCCCGGATCAATCCCGCCGTGCCCCGGATCAAGCACAACGCGCAACGGCCCTTCTCCGATTTTGCGCGGCGGCACGGAGGGCTCCGCGTCCTGAGACTCGCGGCGGACCAGTCGGGCATCCGGCGGCGTCCCTGCCGTCAGCGCAAATTCGTCGGAGGCGGTCGGGTCAAGGTTGAGGGTCAGAACCGCACCGCTGTCGTCGCGGGACATCTCGGCATGGACCAAGGCATAGGGCTGCGCAAGGTCAAGCACCATGCGCGACCAGCCGGGGGTGAACCCGCCAACCCGAAGCCCCGTGATCCCGCGCGAGGTGTTGAACGCCTCTGTGTCAAAGCCGGTCCAGTCCACCTCCGCAAAATCCACCACCATGCGGCGCGGATCGTCGAGGGTGAAGATACGAAACGGCACAGGCTGGCTCAGGCGGAGCATCATCTCGATACTGTCGCCCTGATCCACCAGCGCAGAGGCGGAACTGTCCGCACGCGCCAAGGCGGTCATGCCCTGTGCGGACGCCGAAACAACAGTGGACAGCAGCAGGCAGATGCCCAGAAAAACAGTTTTCAAAAACGACATGGAACCCTCGTGAAACGTGTCAGCCGCACCCTAGCGCGGCCCGCGCGGTTTGCCTATCCGTTCGCCGCAGATTTGCAGGACCCGCGGCCCGCCTGACCGGAATGTGATCTTTTCGCCCCCTACGCGCCGCCCGCTGTCGCCTCCGGTGCGAGGCGGCACATATGAGCCGATCTGGCAGGACTAGCGGTTTGCCATGAACACCGCGAGACGCTTGAGACCTTCGCGAATATCCTCGGTACTGCGGGCATAGGAGAACCGCAAGGTCTGCGCGCCGCGTTTCGGGTCGAAATCCAGACCCGGCGTGACCGCGACTCCGGCCTTGTCGAGAATCTCGGCGCAAAAGGCCTTGCTGTCTTCGGTATGTTCGGAGACATCGGCATAGATGTAAAAGGCCCCGTCCGGCGGTGCGATCTTGTCAAAACCGATTTTAGGCAGGTCTTCGAGCATCAAGCGCCGGTTTTCCGCATAGACGTCCACCATCTGCTGACAGTCCTGCCGCGCCTCCAAGGCGCCCAAGGCGGCCACTTGCGAGCCATGCGGCGGGCAGAGGAAGAAATTCTGCGCGATGCGTTCGATCACCCGCACATGATCTTCCGGCACCACCATCCAGCCGATCCGCCAGCCGGTCATGGAGAAGAATTTCGAGAAGGAATTGATAACATAGACATCATCCGAAAGCTCAAGTGCGGTGACTGCGCGGCCCTCATACTGGATGCCGTGATAGATCTCGTCGGAAATGAACGCGATGCCCTTGTCATGGCAGGCCTTGATCAGCGCGCCCATGTCCTCATGACCGAGCATCGTGCCGGAGGGATTGCCCGGACTGGCAACAATCAAACCGTCAAGCCCGTCGGGGATTTCATCCGGCACGGGTTGCAACCGGTTTTCCATTTTCGTGGGGATACCCACGGGGGTGATGTCGAGCCCGCTCAAAATCTGGCGATAGGACGGGTAGCCCGGCTCGCCCATCCCGACCTTTGCGCCTGCATCGAACAAGGCGGTAAAGGCGAGGATGAATGCGCCTGAAGAACCCGGCGTGATCACCACGCGGTTCCAGTCGAGATCGACCCCATACCAGTCCTTATAAAGCGCGGCGATGCCCTTGCGCAGTTCCGGCAGGCCCAAGGCCACCGTATAGCCCAACGGCCCTTCCTCCATCTCGGACGCCAGACGTGCGCGGGCCTTTGACGGGGCCCCTGTGGAGGGCTGGCCCACTTCCATATGGATGATATGACGCCCCGCCTCCTCGGCCACGCGGGCCGCCTCCATCACATCCATAACGATAAAGGGATCAACGACAGAACGGCGGGAGGTTTTCATGCGCTTGGCTCCTATGAAACAGTCGGCCCAACGCATGCCAGCCGCGCGCGGAAAATGCAATGCGCAGCCACCTTTGCGATGCTGCTCAACAGCTGTGCTGCGGCCTTGCGTCACGCAACTGTTGGGTGGACCCGCGTGCAGGATGTGGTAGATGCCTATGAACAGGTTTGAAACGGAGAAACACCCATGCCTTTTGCCAAAGCCTTCGCGCGCCTCGGTGCCGCGGCCCTCTTGACCGCCTCCACCGCGATCGCGGCGAGCGCTTTTGACATCACCGACATGACCGATGCCGAGCGTGAGGCGTTTCGCGCCGAAGTCCGTGCTTACATCATGGAAAATCCCGAGATGATCATGGAAGAGGCCTATGAGGTCTACCAGCAGCGCCAGTCCGAAGCGCAGGTCGCCAATGATGCCGATCTGATCGCCAAATCTGCCGATGTGATTTACGACGACGAAAACGACGCCGTTTACGGCAACCCCGACGGTGACATCGTTCTGGTCGAATTCTCCGACTACCGTTGCGGCTATTGCAAGAAAGCCTATCCGGACGTGCAGGCGCTTTTGGAAAAAGATGGCAACATCAAGCTGATCGTCAAGGAATTTCCGATTCTGGGCGAGGCGTCCATTCTGGCCGGACGTTTCGCGGTGGCCACCAAACTGGTCGCGGGCAACGAGGCCTATCTCAAACTCCATGACGAGCTGATGCAGGCGCGCGGCGATGTTTCCGAAGGTTCCTTGCGCCGTCTGGCCAACGGGCTGGAAATCGACGCCGATGCGGTGATCGCGCAGATGGAGAGCGACGAGGTCACAGCAATCCTCGCGCGCAACTACCAGCTGGCGCAGGACCTGCAAATCTCCGGCACCCCCGCGTTTGTTCTGGGCGACCAGATGCTGCGCGGCTATCTGCCGTATGATGCGATGGTGGAGATCGTGGCCGAGGTGCGCAAGAACCGCTAACTGCGTGGAACGATCACTGCGCCAAATTCTGTGCTTAATTGAGAAACCCCGCCGATCCGGCGGGGTTTTTGAGTATTTGGAGCACAAAGGAAACGCGAGCGGATGCGCAAGACGGGCGCGATTGACCGCCTTATGAGGGGCAAGCCGTTATTCGGCCGCATCCTGAGCGCGGGCGGTTTCCAGTTCTTCGGCCTTTTTCTCGACCTGTTCGACAATATGCGCAATCATACCGTCATTTGACATTTTGTGGTCCTGTTTGCCGCCCAAATAGACCATACCGTGACCTGCGCCGCCGCCGGTCCAACCGACATCGGTCATCAGCGCCTCGCCCGGCCCGTTCACCACACAGCCGATGATCGACAGGCTCATGGGCGTCTTGATATGTTCGAGGCGTTTTTCCAGCTCTTCCACGGTTTTGATCACGTCAAACCCCTGACGTGCACAGGACGGGCAGGAAATGATATTCACGCCGCGATGGCGCAGGCCGAGGGATTTGAGAATCTCATAGCCGACTTTGACCTCTTCGACCGGATCGGCGGAGAGGGAAACGCGCAGCGTGTCGCCAATGCCCATCCACAAAAGCTGCCCCAGACCGATGGCGGATTTGATTGTGCCCGACATCAACCCGCCCGCCTCGGTGATCCCGAGGTGGATCGGCGCGTCGGTGGCTTCGGCAAGCTGTTGGTAGGCGGCGGAGGCCATGAAAACATCGGAGGCTTTCACCGAGATTTTGAAATTGTGGAAGTCGTTGTCTTCGAGGATCTTGATGTGATCCATGCCGCTCTCGACCATCGCGTCGGGGCATGGCTCGCCGTATTTCTCCAGAAGGTGACGTTCGAGAGAGCCCGCGTTCACGCCGATCCGGATGGAACAGTTGTGATCGCGCGCCGCCTGAATCACCTCTTTGACACGTTTTTCATTTCCGATATTGCCGGGGTTGATCCGCAGGCAGGCCGCTCCTGCCTCGGCCGCCTCGATGCCGCGCATATAGTGGAAGTGAATGTCGGCCACGATGGGCACAGGGCTTTCGCGGCAGATTTCCTTGAGCGCGACAGAGCTTTCCTTATCCGGCACAGAGACCCGCACGATATCGGCACCGGCCTCGGCGGAACGGATGATCTGGTCCAGCGTGGCTTTGACGTCATGGGTGAGCGTATTGGTCATGGTCTGGACCGTGATCGGCGCATCGCCCCCGACCGGCACATCGCCCACCCAGATCTTGCGGCTTTCGCGACGGTCGATATTGCGCCAGGGACGGATCGGGTTGTGGGACATGGGAGCCTCTTCGAGAGTGCGCGTTTCAGTCTGCCCCTAGATAGGCCGCAGAGCGCGCGGGGGCAAGCGCCTGCTCCGTAGATGTGTCACACAGAGGGCAAGTTTGACGACACAGAAGCATAGTGAAGCGCGCCCTCCCCAGCGTGAGGCGGTGGTTGGCACGGGCGCTTGCGCGAGCAAAGGTTTCGCGGGATGGCTGGTGTTATTCTGTGGTGTTCAGGGCCACGCGGAACATCTGCGCAACCGTGTCATTCTCTGCAAGATCGACTGCCGCGAAACTCTCCGACACATCGGCAACAGAAAGTGCGACGTTTTTCACCACGGAGCCGGAAGACCCGACCGGACCGTAAGCCTGACCGTTGACCGCGAAATAGACGCCACCACCATTGCCGGTGCGCAACACAGGCGGCTGTTCCATCGAAGGCACGACATAGCGTTCGCCGGCATTGAGAATTTTCTCGAAAATGACAGAGCCATCAGCGGCTTGCACCCGCACCCAAGAGGGCAGCACGGCGACAAGGGTCAATTCCGGCGCGCCTTCGGCGGTGACCTGAACCGGTGTGTCCTCGCCTTCAGACAGCGCGGCCTCGGCGATCAGGTTGGACATATCGTTGAGAATATCTTCACGCTCGGCGGCCAGCGTTTCACCGGCCAGAGCACCAACCGTGCGCGGGTCGAGCGTGGCAATCGGCCCGTCACGCGGCACCAGAACCGGCACATCAAGCGCCTGCGGGCGATAGAGCCGGTCAAGCGCCTCAGCCGAAGGTGTGGCAAGCGAAAGGCTTTCGTCCATACCGGCCACCGTGGTGCTTTCCCCGCCAAGCGGGGCCACTTCGGAGATAACGCCAGGGGTCTGATCAACAGGGGCCAGCTTGACCTTTTGCACTTCCTGCAACACGGCCCAGCCGCCATAGCCGATCACGCCCAACAGCGCCATAAGCACGGCGGTCGAGCCAAGCGCACCCGGTTCGATCCGTGCCATAAACCCTTGCCCGCGCGGGACAAAAGAGGCGTTCGGATCGGCAAAAGGATCTTTGACAGGGGCCTGTTTTGCCACCTTGGCAGGCCGTTTGGTCGAGGCCTGCGGCGACATTCCGTGGGCCACGGAAAACCCGCTTTCCTGACAGAAACGCGAAAAGGCCCAGTCCGGATCAAGATTGAGATAGCGCGCATAGGAGCGCACATAACCGGCAATGAAACCTTGGGTTTCGAACACGGACGGATCGGCATTCTCGATCGCGGCGATATAGGTCGCCTTGATCTTGAGTTCCCGCTGAACATCCAAAAGAGACTTGCCGATGGTCGCACGTTCCCCGCGCATGACATCCCCGAGCTTCAGCTCGAAGTCGTCAAACCCGCGAGGTTGTTCCTGTTCCTCGACAGGTGGCTTGCTCCACCGCCTGATCATGCCTGTGCGCCTCAACTTGTCCCTATCCCCATGATGCCTTTGAACCTATCGTTTGCAACGATTCGTCCAAGCACCTTGATCAACAGTTATCACAAGCTCAAACAGGGCGCACAGGGCTTATGCGGTTTATCCCGCCATTTCGGCACGATTCAGCGCACAATGGCTCCAAAGCGCGTCGAGCGCCTTGATCAGATGATCCATCTCGTTGGGACCGTGCACAGGCGATGGGGTAAAGCGCAGACGCTCCGTGCCGCGCGGCACGGTCGGGTAGTTCACCGGCTGCACATAAATCCCGTAGTTTTCGAGCATCATGTCGGACATGAGTTTCGTGTGTTTCGGATCGCCCACGATCAACGGCACGATATGCGAACCGTTATCCGTGATCGGCAGGCCAAGCCCTTTGAGTCGCAGCTTGAGAATATTCGCTTGTGTCTGATGTGCTTCGCGCAGCTTTGCGCCACCCTCGCCTTTCAGGAAGGCAATGGACGCCGCCGCCCCCGCAGCCACAGCCGGCGGGATCGAGGTGGTGAAGATAAAGCCCGGCGCGTAAGAGCGCACAGCATCACACATTTTCTCGCTCGCCGCGATATAGCCGCCGAACACGCCGAAGGCTTTACCCAGTGTGCCGTTGATGATGTCGAGACGGTCCATCAGCCCGTCGCGCTCGGCCACACCGCCACCGCGCGGACCATACATGCCCACGGCATGCACCTCGTCGAGATAGGTCAGCGCGTTGAATTCATCGGCCAAATCGCAAATTTCCTTGATCGGCCCGAAATCACCATCCATCGAATAGACCGACTCAAAAGCGATCAGCTTCGGCGCAGCCGGATCATCGGCGGCCAGAAGTTCGCGCAGGTGGTCGAGATCGTTGTGGCGGAAAATCCGTTTTGCACCGCCATTGCGACGAATGCCCTCGATCATGGAGGCGTGGTTCAATTCATCAGAATAGATGATCAGACCGGGAAACAGGGTCGGCAGCGTCGAAAGCGTCGCGTCATTGGCAATATAAGCCGAGGAAAAGACCAGCGCAGACTCTTTGCCGTGAAGATCGGCCAGTTCTGCCTCAAGACGTTTGTGATATACTGTGGTGCCGGAAATATTGCGCGTGCCACCTGAGCCCGCACCCGTTGCATCCACCGCTTCTTTCATGGCGTCGATCACAACCGGATTCTGCCCCATGCCGAGATAGTCGTTGCCACACCAGACAGTGACCGGCTGCTCGGACCCATCGGGACGCTTCCACGTGGCATGCGGATACTGGCCACGTTTGCGTTCGATGTCGATGAAGGTCCGGTAGCGTCCCTCGTCATGCAAACGTTGGAGGGCTTCCTCAAGCTTCGCCGTATAGTCCACTTCTTTTCCTTTCGCGCGTCGCGGGTCTGCCTGTTTTAGCGGCATCTTGCGAAAATTGCGACTCACATTCACATTCCACAAGGGATTAAACCAAAAAGACCCTTTTCAGGCATGTGCAGCCCTGAGAACTGCACCTTCCTTTTAGAACGACTAAAAACCCTTTCTACATGATCTATGTCAAGCGGCCCTGCCCCTCTGGACACCAGATGTGATCGGCGTAAGCTGCGGCAAATTATCCCGAGCAAGACCAAAGGTTTCCTATAATGAACACACGTCTCGATCCGGTGCTGTCGCGCATCGACTCCAGCCTTGAGGCTTCCCTCGAACGGTTGATGGACCTTTTGCGCATTCCGTCGATCTCCACCGACCCTGCCAACAAGGCCGATTGCCTCAAAGCCGCCGAATGGCTGGTCGCCGATCTCAAATCTCTGGGGGCCGAGGTCGAGCTTTGCCCGACCCCCGGTCATCCGATGGTTTACGGCAAGATCGGCCCCAAGACAGCCAATGACGCGCCGCACCTGTTGTTCTACGGGCATTATGATGTGCAGCCGGTCGATCCGCTCGACCTCTGGGACCATGATCCTTTCGCGCCCTTCATCGAAGACCGCGAATCCGGCAAGGTGATCCGCGGGCGCGGTGCCTCGGATGACAAGGGCCAGCTCATGACTTTTGTCGAAGCCTGTCGCGCGTGGATTGCCGAACACGGCGAGATGCCCTGCACCATCACCTTCTTTTTCGAAGGCGAGGAAGAAAGCGGCTCCCCCTCGCTCATCCCCTTCATGGAAGCCAACAAGGACAAGCTCAAAGCCGATCTGGCGCTCATCTGCGACACATCCATGGTGGCGCCCGGCGTGCCCTCAATCTGTTCGCAGCTGCGCGGGATGCTCAAGGACGAGTTCACCCTGACCGGCCCGACCATGGACCTGCACTCCGGCCATTACGGTGGCCCCGCGCTCAACCCGCTGCGCGAAATCTCCAAAATTATTGCGAGTTTTCACGATGATGAAGGTCGCGTGACCGTCAAGGATTTCTATGACGGCGTCGAAGAAGTGCCCGCCGACATTCTGGAACAGTGGAAGGGCTGCGGCTTTGACGAAAAGGATTACCTGTCCTCCGTCGGCATGTCCGAAGCCCACGGCGAGCGCGCCTATTCCACGCTGGAGCAGCAATGGGCCCGCCCGACGCTGGAGATCAACGGGTTGTGGGGCGGCTATCAGGGACCGGGCACGAAAACCGTGATCCCTTCGGAGGCGCATTGCAAAATCACCTGCCGTCTCGTTGGCAAACAAGACCCCGATGCCATCCGCAAAAACCTGCGCGCCCATGTGGAAAGCCGTCTGCCCACAGATGCCAAGGTCACATGGAACCAAGACCTTGACGGCTCTCCCGCTGCAGTGATGAACACCAGCCGTCCGGAATTCGAAGCCGCACGTCAGGCGCTCACCGAGGAATGGGATCGCGAAGCCGTGTTTGCGGGCATGGGCGGGTCCATCCCGATTGCGGGGTTCTTCACCTCCATTCTGGGTCTCGACTCGATGCTCGTGGGCTTTGCCGAAGACGACGACCGCATCCATTCGCCGAATGAAAAATACGGGCTGAAGAACTTCCACAAAGGCATCCGCTCCTGGGCGCGTATTCTCGATGCGGTGTCGAAGAGTTAACCCAGAGCTTTCAAATATCTCCGCCTCTCTCGGACATTGGCATGTACCATGTTTGGGGGAGGTTTTGACTGCCGGTGAGGCAGAAGGGATATCGACCTCCTCTCGAAAAAGTTGAAGTGCTTTAGATATTTACACAGCCCCGCCGGTCACGCTGGTAGGGCTGTGACTTTCAAGTCTCTGTCCCACCCGTGTTCGAGAAGATCACAACATGGGCTCATTCCCGAAACACCGTAACTGGTCCGGCCATTGGCTCGGGCTTTCACCCCGCGCTCCAACAGAGCCGGTCCGATTGTGATGGCGCAGCGCATCACAAACCGTGATCTTGAGGTAGTATATTTTCAACATCAGAAAAGCTCCAGATCACTGGAAATTTCCGGCAAGGGCCGTTTTTCGACAATATGTGTGTCCTCAACCAACTTTTGACGGGCCTTCCCCTGAGCCGGAAAAAATTCCACGCGGCGGGCCTGCACGCCTCCGAGGCTTTGACCATCACAGGGAATCCCCTCCCTCTCAAGATAGGAGAGGACGAATCGTCCGTTCTGGTTGCCCACATTGGTCAGGCCTTTGTACATCTCCGCGCCGCCAAACACCTTGGCCCGCAAACGCCCCCGCAGAGCACCGGAGCGGATCAGCGCATTGATCAGAAGCTCCATCGCATTGGCCCCGAAAGAACTGACATCGCTGCGTGACGGTGGGCCGTCGGGCAGCAGGAAATGGTTCATGCCGCCAATTCTGGCCACAGGATCCCACAAACAGGTCGCCACACAAGAGCCCAAAACCGTTGTGATCACGGCATCTTCCGCGTCCGCAATCGCGTATTCACCCTGTGCGATATAAGTGCGAAGATCGCTGGGCTGTTTTTGCAAAATCGCCGTCATGTCACCTGTGCTTTCACGGGAGTTTCACAGAGGTGCAACAGTGTTTCGCCGAACTTGTCCAGATCAGCCCAAGCCTCGACCCCACCCATTTCACCAGCCACGCGCGGCATACCGTAAACCACGCATGTTTCCTTGCTTTGACCCAGAGTTTTCGCCCCCGCTTCACGAAGTGCCTTCATCCCTGCTGCGCCGTCTGAGCCCATTCCGGTCAGTATCCCGGCAACCATCCTCGGTGCGTGCTTCACGGCGGACAGAAACATGGAGTCCACTGACGGGCGATGTCCGGACACAGGCGGACCTTTATACAAGTTCACCCGCAGATCTGTCCTCCCCGTAATATTGAGGTGATAATCGCCCCCGGGGGCAATCATCACCTGTCCCTGACGCAAGGGCATACCATCGCGAGCCAAGCTGACATTCGGCTGCACCAAAGGGTTAAGGCGGGCGGCAAAACTCACCAGAAATGGTGCGGGCATATGTTGCGTGATGAGCGTCGGCGGGCAGTCAGCGGGAAAAGTTTTTAAAATCCGTTCAATTGCATCCACAGCCCCAGTTGAACCGCCGATCAAGCAAATTCGCCTGTAGTTTCTATTCGACCGCGACACGGAAATTTCCCCTGCCCTGCGCGGATCATTGACCCGTGCGCGGGCGGCCGCCGCAACGGTATCTGCCAGCTTTGAAAAGCTATCAAGCCCGCCGCCCAGCTTCGGCTTTTCAACGCAATCGACAGCACCAATAGACATAGCTTCAATAGCGACATCACTGCCACGCCTTGTGAGGGTCGACACCATGACAACCGGCATCGGGCGATGACGCATAAGACGCTGCAAAAATTCCAAGCCACTCATCCTGGGCATCTCGACATCAAGTGTCATCACGTCAGGCCGATACAAGTTGACTGCATCACGCGCCTCACGCGCCGTCCCCGCCTCTCCTACGATCTCAAGTCTCTGGTCGGCCTCAAGAATAGAGCGAATGAGACGCCGCATCGTGGCCGAGTCGTCCACAATCAAAACACGTATAGGTTTCACATCAGCCTCCCCTTTGTTCGGGTCGTTTCCAACTCATGTTTTCCCTGCAAAGCGCTCTAGAAATCTTCCCAATCATCTTCCAAAACAACAGCCGAAGTCTCCGGCGCATTTACCGCTTTTCGAGCGGGACCAGTCGTCTCTGGCGCCCGCGTATTTTCGTAAGACGGTTGACCGACAGGCATCTGCGACGGTTGGGACGATTTCTCCGACAGCTGATGTAGCGTTCCTTTTTCATCCATTTTTTCGGCATTCATCGCAGATGCTTTGTGATCTGCGGCAATCGAAAACCGCGACGTGGTCTGGGTCAGGTTCTCGGCTTCTTTGGTCAAAGCATGGCTCGCCGCCGTGGTCTCTTCAAACATAGCGGCATTCTGCTGTGTGACCTGATCCAACTGGTTCACCGCCGTGTTGATTTCGGCAAGCCCCGAAGATTGCTCGCGCGAGGAAACTGCGATTTCGGATACGTTGTTAGAAATCTCCGAGACGGACGCCACAATACCGCTCAATGCCTCACCGGTTTCGCCAACAAGACTCACGCCGCGCTTCACCAGATCGCCCGACTTGGAGATCAAATCATTGATTTCACGCGCGGCATCTGAAGATCTTTGCGCAAGCGCGCGCACCTCGGATGCAACCACTGCAAAACCGCGACCGGCCTCGCCAGCGCGCGCCGCCTCGACGCCTGCGTTCAGGGCCAACAGGTTGGTCTGGAACGCAATGTCATCAATCACCGAGGTGATCTTGGAAATCTGATTTGACGAGGTTTCGATTTCACTCATAGCCTCGACAGCCTGCTGGACCACCTTGCCGGAGGCTTCCGCGTTTGTCTTTGCCGTATCCACCATCACCGAGGCTTGGTTCGCACCATCTGCGGCCGAACGGACGGATGAGGTCAGTTGGTCCAAAGCGGTTGCTGTCTGTTCAAGAGTCGCGGCTTGCTGCTCCGTGCGGCGCGACAGGTCATCTGCTGCATTCGAAATTTCCGAAGCCTCGGAACGGATCATGTCGGCATTTTCAACCACATTGCGCATCGCATTATGAAGGTTGTCGACTGCGTGATTAAAATCTTTGCGCAGGGTTTCATATTCACCGGAAAACGCCTCGACAATACGGAAGCGCAAATCTCCGCCGGCCAATTTTTTGAGACCGATGCGCAGCTCCTCAACCACGCGGTCCTGCTCGGCTTTCATACGCTCCCGCTCGGCTTCCGCGGCTCTCAAAACCGCCTGACTTTCCGTAACATCCAAGCCCAGAAGAATGATGCGGGATGGTCGTCCGGCACCGTCCACAAGCGGGCTGAATATGCCCTCCACAAGGCAGGCCATCCCTTCGTCCGAATTGAGAACTTTGAAACGCCCACTGACATTCCCACCTTGCGTCACACAGGCCCAAACATCTGAGTGATCGCCATCCTCCCGTGAGTCCAAATCGAAAATATCTTCATAACGCTTCCCAAGAAGATCGGTGGCCTCCAGCCGCAACAATCGCGCGAAATTATCATTCACAGTCAACAATTGCCCATCAGGAGTGAATTCTGCCCTCACCTGATAACTATCCAGAACAGAGAGCACAGTTTTGTTGCTTCGGCTTTCAGTGATATCAGCCACTTCCAGAACATGACCGGCCCGCGCACCGTCATTCTTGTTAACCGCATTGATTTTGAGCGCAAAATACAGCTCCCCCACCTTGGCTTCGGTCTCATAGGGCCGTTGCTCTGTCCCAGATTGGAGGATCTGTGCGGCCTCCATATCCTGAAACATGTCAGCCACGTTTTTGCCGCGCATATGTGCCGCATTAAAATGGCCGAGATGCTGACAGAGGGCATCCTCGCTCCGCTTCAATAAAACCTGTGCCGCAGGGTTCACTGCGGAAATGTTCAATGAGTCATCAAGCAATATCAAAGCTGAGGGAGACGCCTCGAAAGATGCGGTTTTGAGCAACTTGTCGTGCAGCGCCTCCTCAGAAGCCCCCGCGTCAGTTCCGCTGGCCTCACTACGGGCAGCCGTAGAATCATGCTCTCCGCCCGCAGCATGGTCCGTGACAGATGATTTGGTCATCAACTTGATATTACGAAAAAACTTCATCTCTCTCTCCTGGCCTTCCGATCAGATTGAAGCCGCATCTGACGGTCAGACGGCTGATCAGTGTGTGGGCAGAGCCCGCTTCACACTGTTTCATGCCGCAAAGGAGTGAAGATTCATTTAAGCCCGATGCATTTTACAGGCTTCATCATGAAGGGAGGGTTTTGGCGAAGGTCTTGGACACCTGCGCCTCAAAAGACCGAGGCAAGCCACGCACTCCAAACGAAAAACGCCCGCTGAAAGCAGCGGGCGTTTGTCTTTGTTTCGGGTGTCCTGCGATTAACGCTTGGAGAACTGGAAGGAACGGCGAGCTTTGCGCTTACCGAATTTCTTACGTTCCACAACACGCGAGTCGCGGGTCAGGAAGCCAGCGGCTTTCAGAGCGGCGCGCAGTTCCGGGTTGTAAAGCTGCAGAGCTTTGGAGATGCCGTGCTTCACAGCACCGGCCTGACCGGAGAGACCGCCACCTTTGACAGTCGCAACAACGTCAAACTCGCCTTCAACACCAGCAACCTGTGCCGGCTGTTTCACGATGAGTTGCAGCACCGGACGCGCGAAGTAAACGTCCATGTCCTTGCCGTTGACGGTGACCTTGCCGGAGCCCGGCTTGATCCAGACGCGGGCAACAGCGTCTTTACGCTTGCCGGTTGCGTAGGAACGGCCCAGTTCGTCACGAACGGGTTCACGGGGCGCAGCCACTTCAGCGACGGCTTCGCCACCGGCGACGGCGTTCAGCTCGTCGAGGGATTTGATTTCATCAGCCATGATTATGCGCTCCGGGTGTTTTTCTTGTTCATGGATTTGACATCCAGAACTTCGGGATTCTGAGCTTCATGCGGGTGCTCGGCGCCCGCGTAAACGCGCAGGTTGGTCATTTGCTGGCGGGACAGTTTGCCGCCCGGCAGCATGCGCTGCACAGCTTTGATGACAACGCGCTCGGGGAATTTGCCCTCGAGAAGTTCACCCATGGAGCGGGACTTGATGCCGCCCGGGTGGCCGGTGTGCCAGTAGAAGCGCTCGTCGGTGCGTTTCTTGCCGGTGAGTTGCACTTTGTCGGCGTTGATCACGATGACATTGTCACCCATGTCCATGGACGGGGTGAAGGTGGCTTTGTGTTTGCCACGCAGACGCATGGCGACGATCGAAGCGAGACGGCCAAGCACGACACCTTCGGCGTCGATGATGATCCATTTCTTGTCGATGTCCGCCGGAGTTGCGGAAAAGGTTTTCATAGGTTCAGCCCTTATGGGATAGGAATTCGATTGAGCGTGTTCTAAGCATTTCCCGCGCCACGTCAAGCGCCGAAAGACTGCATAAACCGTTATATATCAAAGGCTTGCAAAATAGGTATTATTTTACCCCACAAAATACGCATAAAACACACTCAAATTGGAAAAACCTGCCCCAAAGGGACAGGCTCACCTTCGCAATCATATCCGAAAGGGATCAGAAACGGTAGGTCATCCCCAGCTCAACCGTTCGGCCACGCCCGCCAATCCCGTCACCAAAGAGGCTTTCGCCCGAAGTGGCGAGCCCCGTGCCTGCCTCACGGTAAAATTTATCGAACAGATTCTCGACGCTGGCGTATAGCTCGAACCCGTCACTCACCTGCCACGACCCATAGAGGTCGAACACCGTGTAAGAGGCGAGGTCCACCGTGGTTCCGCTATAATCCGTAAACGAGGTAAATGTCGCCACAGAACTTTCGCCAACATATCGCACACGTCCACCGACACGCGCATCGCCATTGAGTAGCTTCACGCCCAGATCAAGCGTCGCATAGTCATCCGGCAGCTGACCATATGTGTCCATACCAACACCGGCGTTGTTGCTGATCGGCTGCTCCGTATCCGCAAGCGTCAGAGACAGCGATCCGAAGAAGCGCTCTGTATCAAACCCTGCGGACAACTCGATCCCCTTCATGGTCACAGTGCCATCCGTGTTGATAAAGCGGACGTTGCCATCACTGTCTTCTTGGTAGTTGATAAAGTTCTCAATATCGGACTGGAACAACGTCGCCCCTGCCCAGAGACCTTCACGCCCGAAATTCACACCAAGCTCGAATGTATCGGCGGTTTCCGCCTCAAGATCGGGATTGGTGAGAACAGAAGAGCTGGATGTCGCGTGCGATCCACCGCTGTAGAACATTTCCGTAACGGTCGGCGCGCGCATGGTTTCGGCATAAGAGCCATAGACAGACCACGCATCGTTCAGATGGTAGCGCGCAACGAGGTTGCCATTCAGCTTGCCATCGTCACGCGTGACATCCTCACCGTCGATCGTACTGTCCAACTGGTAATAATCATAGCGCACACCGCCACCGAAATCCCAGTCGCCAATCGCATAGGCGGCATTGAAAAACGCGCCGGATTTGGAGAGTTTACCCGCCGCGTTTGCGCCAGAGGTGCTTTCCTCGGTGTCGAAATCATTCGACGTATAAGCCACACCATAGTCGAACAAGAGATCACCAGCCGCAATCGACAGCTTACTACGGTTGCTCAGGTTTGCCCCGAAGGTTTCATCTGTGCCGTTGCGTCCGAGATAGCTGCCCGAGGTTTTGCCTTCCCCTGTCGGGAAATTGAAACTCATATCTTGCCAGTAGACTTTCGCCTTCATATCAATCAGCGGATCACCCGGATTGTATGCCATGTCCGCGATCACGCTCTTGCGTTCCACATCCCAGATGTAGCCGGAAGAATCTGTCGGATAAAACGTGTTCTGGTAATCCTGTGCCGTCAGATTGAACTCAAGATCGGCAGAGGGACGATACCGCATCTTCGCCAGAATGGTGCGCGGTTCATCTTTATAATATTCGCTGGTCTCTGTCCCTGCCCCGTCTTCAAACGGACCGTGATTGTAACCGCTCACCGCAGCAAGACCGCCCCATGTGCCATCTTTGCTCTGAACGGCTCCGGCCAGTGTCGCAGAAACGTCGTTGCCATTGGTGCCAAAGCTCAGCCGCGCCATACCGCCGGTGGTTTCTCCAGCGTCCACCAGATCGTCAATCCCGATGGTCCGAAAATTTGCCGCTCCGGCCAGAGCGCCAAGACCATCCGCCCCCGCAACGGCCCCCTTGGCGATATCGGCGCCGATGACCAAGCCCGGATCAAGAAACACCTGATCATCGTATGACCCACCATGACCGGAAATATTGCGGAATGTCTGCGGAATACCGTCGATCATGGTGTTGACACGACCATAGCTTTGCAGACCCCGAATGTTGACGGTCACTGTCGGACTGTCCGCGGGAGATCGGGTAAAGGCCCCTGCGGTCGCACGCACGGCGGTGCCAATATCATTGCCATATTGCTCGACAATCAAGGCACCTTCCAATTCCTCGACGGAAGCCCCCGATAGCGTTTTGGTTGTCACTTCCCCCTCTTCGCCCTCAACCACAATCGTGTCGAGAACCGTGACCTCTTGGGCCAGTGTTGCAAGCGGAAAAGATGACGCGAGAATAGCGGCACTGCACAGCAGCCGCATACGCGCCAGTTCAGGCCGTGAATAAGTTGACATATCAACCCCCTCATAAATTGTGTGATGACTGCTCTGGTATCTCGGGGGCTTGTCGCTACCTGGAAGCTCTGCGCCATATGGCAAAGCCTGCAATCACGCTGCTGCTACATATTCCGAGTATTTTTATCAAGATTGCCGGACATCCCATCAGCGCCTCGTTGCGGAAATGACACATTTATACGCGACAACCTGAGATACCCGTCAAACGCAGAAGCGACACGGGCCGCGAACCTCGTCTAAGTATGCATTGGTATACAAAGCCATTTCACTCCCCGCAAAATTGCGGTAGAAGACAAACGACTCTTCCAGACCCCTCATGGAGATCCCCAGATGACTAAGATCAAGGTAGACAATCCCATTGTCGAAATGGACGGCGATGAAATGACCCGCATTATGTGGGACTTCATCAAGAAGAAACTGATCCTCCCCTATCTCGACCTCGACCTGCTTTATTACGATCTCGGCATCGAGGAGCGCGACCGCACCGAAGACCAGATCACCATTGATGCGGCGATGAAGACCAAGGAAGTCGGCGTCGCGGTCAAATGCGCCACGATCACGCCGGACGAGCAGCGCGTCGAGGAATTCGGCCTCAAGAAAATGTGGCGCTCGCCCAATGGCACGATCCGCAACATTCTGGGCGGCGTTGTGTTCCGCCAGCCGATCATCTGCAAAAACGTGCCGCGCCTTGTGCCCGGCTGGACCGATCCCATCGTGGTCGGGCGTCATGCCTTTGGCGACCAGTATAAAGCCACCGATTTCACCTTCCCCGGCAAGGGGCAGTTGACGATGAAATTCGAGGGCGAAGACGGCACCGTGATCGAAAAGGTCGTCTATGATGCCCCTTCGGCGGGCGTCTATCAGGCGATGTACAACCTTGACGACTCGATCCGCGACTTTGCCCGCGCCTCGCTGAACTACGGGTTGAACCTTGGCTGGCCGGTGTATCTGTCCACCAAGAACACCATTCTCAAAGCCTATGACGGTCGCTTCAAAGACATCTTCCAAGAGATTTACGACGCGGAATTTGCCGAGGACTTCAAGAAAGCCGGCATCTGGTATGAGCACCGTCTGATCGACGACATGGTGGCCTGTGCGATGAAATGGTCCGGCAAATTTGTCTGGGCCTGTAAGAACTATGACGGTGACGTGCAATCCGACACCGTGGCGCAGGGCTTTGGCTCGCTGGGTCTCATGACCTCGCAACTGATGACGCCCGATGGCAAGATCGTCGAGGCCGAGGCCGCCCACGGCACCGTGACCCGACACTATCGTCAGCATCAGGCGGGCGAAGCCACGTCCACCAACTCGATTGCCTCCATCTACGCATGGACCGGTGGTCTGAAGCACCGCGCCAAGCTTGACGGCAACGAACAGTTGATGCGCTTTGCCACGACGCTGGAAAAAGTCATCGTCGACACGGTGGAAAGCGGGTTCATGACCAAAGACCTCGCGTTGCTTGTCGGCCCCGACCAAGGCTGGCTGACGACGATGGGCTTCCTTGAGAAAATCGACGAAAACCTGAACAAGGCTCTGGCCGGATAAACGCGAGACCTGACACAGCATCTACAGGCCGGAGCCACGTTGCTCCGGCCTTTTTCATGTCTATTTTTTGAGCAAACGCATAGATTTCAACAAAAACTCCCGATGCGCGCCTTGAAAACAGGTCGTCCATTCGACAGTCTGACCGGTGGAACAGGCGCTTTCCCTGACCGGAAGCGCAGCACATCGCCACTCAAAGGCGCACCGCCTTTCTGGCTCGGACCAACAGACCCAACACAGAATGACAGCCATGAAAAAACATTTCCTCACCGCGCTTTGCGCCCTCGTCGCCAGCCCTGCCCTCGCCCATCTGCCGCCGGAGCAACACGGCTCCTTCATGGCCGGCGCATCCCACCCGCTCTTCGGGCTTGATCACATCATCGCCATGATCGCGGTCGGGGTCTGGGCCATGCAGATCGGCGGCAAGGCGGTCTGGGCCGTGCCTGCCGGATTTGTGGGCGCGATGGCGCTTGGGTTTATGGGCGGGATCGCGGCGCTTCCCCTGCCGCTCGTGGAACCGATGATCCTCGCCTCCGCTGTTCTGATCGGTCTTCTGGCCAGCTTGGCAGTCAAACCCGGCCTTGCAGGTGGTGTCGCTATTACGGCTGTTTTCGGCCTGTTTCACGGTCACGCGCATGGTGCGGAACTGGGGGCGGCTCAGGCTCTGGGCTTTGGCGCAGGCTTTGTCATTGCCACGGCCCTGCTCCATGCCGCAGGCATCCTTGCCGCCCGTTTGACCGCCCGCGCCCTGCCCTATGGCCCGCGGCTTCTGGGCGCTCTGGCAACCCTGATGGGCCTGTCGCTAATGATCGGCTAATCCAACCTACATTGACGGAACGAAACGGATTGCGCGGGAAAATTTCCGCGCAATTTTAAATATTAAAGGATCCTTAAACCTTCCGCGCCTATCCTCCCACAAAACGGAAGACAGAAGGTTTCCCGATCATGCAGATCCCCTCTGCCGCACAGATGTGGACCCGATTGCGCTTGGGACTGGAGCAGACGCAGTCTTCGAACACCACCGTCAGCCCCACAGACCAACCCGCGATGCCGCAACCTGCGGAGCAACCTACGGCACGTCATCCCGCGGGAAAGGCCGTCCAAACTGTGGCGCAAGACACGGGGCGCACGGCAGTTGCCACAGATGAACAGAGCGGGCCACACAGGGATATTGAGAGGCCTCAGGATACACAGCCGCAAGGTATCGCCTCCCAAAATATCATCCGTGACGCGGCCCCGCTCTTTGCCAAATATGATCTGAGCCGGATCACCCCCAAAGAGATCGACACACTCGCTGCCGATCTCAAAGCCGCACGGTTCGACGATCTGGGGTTTGTCATGGCGCTGGAACGCCACGGTGCCGCCTATCATGCGGAGATGATGGCTTCGGGCAGCGTCTACGGTCTGGAAAACCCCGCCTTCGACGCAGAAGCCCCCGTTGACCTGATCGAGAAGACCCGCAGCGAACTGGCATTGGCGCAGCGTTATGGTCTGGACACGGACCGTCTGGAAAGTCAGGTCTTCAAACTGGAAACGGCTCAAATGAGTCGCGCGGCCAGTGCTCCCACCGGCATGGCCAACCCACAACTGGCGGAGACTCTGGTGCTGTTTCAGGCCCAGCGGCTATGGATCGAATAAGTGGCATTTACCGCCTAGATTTGCCCAAAATTTTCGCAGCCGTATGAATTGCTCACGCCCACCACCTGCTTTGTTTGTTTTTACGCTGGACAGGTCAGCAAAGCTGTCCTATTTTCAGACTCATGCCAGCGCCCATGCCCCTCACCCAGAGCCCACACAAACACAGCCCCTTCGAGGATGTGCAGGGTTTCTCCATTGCGCTCATCACCACCGCAATCGGACTGACCATCATCTCGCAACTCGGGTTCATCACCGGACAGACCGCAGGGCTGGCACTGGTGATTTCCTACCTGACCGGCTGGTCCTTTTCATGGGTGTTCTGGCTCATCAACATCCCGTTCTACGCGCTGGCCTATTTCCGCATGGGGCGCGAATTTACCATCAAATCCGCGCTCTGCGTCACCGCGCTGTCGATTCTTGTGGCCGTGATCCCGAACTGGATGACATTCTCCCATCTCGATCCGCTTTTCGGCACCATCGCCTTTGGCATCCTGACCGGATACGGGCTTTTGGGCACGTTCCGGCACAAAGGCTCGCTTGGAGGGCTTGGCGTGGTCGCGCTCTACGCGCAGGATCAATTCGGCATTCGCGCAGGGCTTGTGCAACTGTGCTTCGACGCTGTGCTCTTTACCGTTGCTTTCTTTCTTTTCGAACCGACGCGTGTCCTGTATTCGCTGCTAGGTGCGGTGATCCTTAACGGTGTGATCGCCTTCAACCACCGCCGCGACCGCTATATTGCCGACTGACAGGACGACCGAGGACAGATCATGCAAACGGATGCACAAAAAGCCGAGAAACATACGTGGTTCGAGGATCTACAGGGCTATCTTTTCGGCACCTCCATGTGTGCCTTCGCCCTTGTGATGCTGCGCTCTATGGGGCTGATTACCGGCCAGACGGCGGGGCTTGCGATCCTGATTTCCTATGTGTCCGGCTGGCCTTTCGGCTGGGTGTTCTTTGTCGTTAACCTGCCGTTTTACTGGTTCGGATACAAACGTATGGGCAAGGTCTTTGTCGGCAAAACCTTTATCAATGTCGCGCTGATCTCCGTGCTTTCCGAATGGTTTCCGACCATGCTCACCTTCGACACACTCACCCCGTGGTTCGGCGCCATCATGGTCGGCTTCATGACCGGCGCGGGGCTCATGGCGATCTTCCGGCACGGCGGCTCACTGGGCGGCTTGGGCATTCTGGCCCTCTATATGCAGGACGCGACCGGTTTCAAAGCAGGCTATGTCCAACTGGCTTTTGATGCCTGCCTCTTTGCCGTCGCCTTCTTTTTCATGCCCCTGCCGCAAGTACTCTATTCGTTGCTGGGGGCGGTGGTCGTCAATCTGGTGATCGCCATCAACCACCGTCGCGACCGCTATATCGCCATGTAACCTGATCCGGGAGGACGACATGCCCAAACATTATATCTTTCTGATCGCCGCCATCGTCTCCGAAGTGATCGGCACAGCCGCGCTAAACGCCTCAGCGCAATTCACGCGACTGGTTCCCGCAATAGTAGTGACCATCAGCTACGGGTTGTCCTTCTACTTCCTGTCCCTGACCTTCAAGGTCATGCCCGTGGGCGTGGTCTATGCCATCTGGTCGGGTCTGGGCATCGTCCTCATCACCCTCATCGGCCTTTTCGCCTTTGGCCAAAAGATCGACCTCGCCGCCGCCCTTGGCATGGGGTTGATCATCGCAGGCGTGCTGGTCATTCACCTTTTCTCGCACACAACCAGCCATTAAATCCTCTCGCGCGTGAGCAAAAACACAGAACACGCGCGAATTTCCGCGACCAAACCGGCAAACATCGACGTTTTCCGGAAATCTGTGCTTTAGATTTCACGCAAAACGCTTTAATCGGGTTTTCACCGCCCTCATATGCTTTAAAGCTGGCCTTTTGCCCTGCCACCCGTTAGGCGCGGGGCCAAGCAATCTTTCACGACGGAAACCGAACCCTATGGATCTTCGCAATATCGCAATCATCGCCCACGTTGACCACGGCAAAACCACACTTGTGGACGAGCTGTTGAAACAGTCGGGCACCTACCGCGAAAACCAAGCCACCACAGAACGCGCCATGGACTCCAATGATCTGGAGCGCGAGCGCGGCATCACCATTCTGGCGAAAGCCACTTCGGTTGAGTGGAAAGGCCATCGCATCAACATCGTGGACACGCCCGGCCACGCCGACTTCGGTGGCGAGGTGGAACGCATCCTCTCCATGGTGGACGGGGTTGTCCTTTTGGTGGACGCCGCTGAAGGCCCGATGCCGCAAACCAAATTCGTGACCTCCAAGGCGCTCGCTCTCGGCCTGCGCCCCATCGTGGTTCTGAACAAGGTCGACAAGCCGGACGCCGAGCCCGATCGCGCGCTGGACGAGTGTTTCGACCTCTTCGCCTCTCTGGACGCCGATGACGACCAACTCGACTTCCCGCATCTCTATGCCTCTGGTCGTTCCGGCTGGTGTGACGCGGAACTCGACGGGCCGCGCAAGGATCTCTCCGCGCTGTTCAATCTCATCCTCAACCACGTCCCTGCCCCCAAGCAGCTCAAGCATCAGGACGAGCCGTTCAAAATGCTCGCCACCACGCTGGGCTCCGACCCGTTTCTCGGTCGTATCCTGACGGGCCGTGTCGAAACCGGCAAAATCAAAGCCGGTGCCACGATTCAGGCCCTGACCCGCAACGGCCAGAAGATCGAACAGTTTCAGGTCAAGAAAATTCAGGCCTTCCGCGGTCTGTCCATGGCCGAAATCGACGAAGCTATCGCAGGCGACATTGTCTCGCTCTCCGGCATGGCGAAGGCCACCGTATCCGATACGCTGTGTGCGCTCGAAGTGGACGAACCACTCGAAGCCCAGCCGATTGATCCGCCCACCATCACCGTCACCTTCGGCATCAACGACAGCCCGCTGGCCGGTCGTGAAGGCAAGAAAGTCCAATCTCGCGTCATCCGAGACCGTCTCATGCGTGAGGCCGAGGTCAACGTGGCGATCAAGGTGAAAGACACCCCCGGCGGCGAGGCTTTCGAAGTCTCCGGTCGCGGCGAATTGCAAATGGGCGTTCTGATCGAGAACATGCGCCGCGAAGGGTTCGAACTTTCAATCTCCCGCCCGCAGGTGATCATGAAAGAAGAAGACGGCAAGCGCATGGAGCCGGTCGAAGAAGTCACGGTCGACGTGGATGACGAATATTCCGGCGCTGTGATCGAGAAACTCACCGGCGCACGCAAAGGCGATCTGACCGAGATGAAACAGCAAAACGGCAAAACGCGGATCATCGCGCATGTGCCGTCGCGCGGGCTCATCGGTTATCACGGCGAATTCCTCACCGACACCCGCGGCACCGGTGTTCTCAACCGTGTGTTCCACGGCTGGACCGCCTACAAAGGCCCGATCCCGGGTCGTCGTCAGGGCGTTCTGATCTCTATGGAAGACGGTGAATCCGTGGCCTATGCGCTGTGGAACCTCGAAGAACGCGGCAAGCTGTTCATCGGCGCTCAGGCGAAAGTCTACCAAGGCATGATCATCGGCGAGCACAGCCGCGACAACGATCTGGAAGTGAACCCGTTGAAGGGCAAAAAGCTCACCAACGTGCGCGCCTCCGGCACGGATGATGCGGTGCGTCTGACCACACCGGTCACGCTCTCCCTCGAAGAAGCCATCGCCTATATCAACGATGACGAACTGGTCGAAGTGACACCGCAAAGCATCCGTCTGCGCAAACGCTACCTTGATCCGCATGAGCGCAAACGCCATGCCAAGGCCGCCCAGATCTGAGCCGAGTATTTTTGGCACAAAGGAAACAAAGGCCCGCTTCGGCGGGCCTTTTCTATTCGGGCCAAGCACTTGGATCCGCAGACATAAAAAAGCGGCGCAGGAGATTTTTCCGCGCCGCTTTTGATTTAAAATGACTGCGTTAAACGCGCAGATCGAAACCGTTTATTCCTCGGTTTCAACCACCAGAAGTTCCCGTTCCGACGCGCCTTTGGCGTGGCTCAGCGCCTCTTGGTATTCCGGCGAATGGTAACAGGCCACAGCCGCCTCGACCGTTTCGAATTTGGCGACAACATTGCGCGGGCGTTCCTTGCCCTCAAGCTGCACATAACGCGCCGCACGTGCGATGAATTTACCACCATGTTTGGCAATCGCGGGGCCAGCCAGCTTGGCATATTTGCCATAGGCCTCTTCGTCGGTGACGGTCACATGAGCGATCCACAAAGCAGGCATATCTTATCCTTTCAACAGGGTTTCAGCGGCCGCAATCGCAGCGTCAGCGCCGGAGAAATCCTTACCCCCGCCTTGCGCCATATCCGGACGGCCACCGCCGCCCTTGCCACCCACGGCAGGCACCGCCGCCTTGAGCACGTCCACGGCAGAGACCTTGTCTTTCAGATCATCGGTCACGCCACAGGCCACCGCGACCTTGCCCCCCTCTTCGGCGATCAGAAGGATCACACCGGAGCCGAGGTTGTTTTTGTGGGCATCGATCAGACCGCGCAGGTCTTTGCCGGACACGCCTTCGAGCGCTTGGGCGAGGAAGGGGATGCCGTTGACATCCTTGGCCTCGACCGCGCCACCGGCACCGCCGCCCATAGCGATCTGTTGCTTGAGGTTGGCGACTTCCTGTTCAAGCTTTTTGCGCTCGTCAGCCAGAGATTTGACGCGCTCCACAACTTCACCGACTGGCGTTTTGAGCAGAGCCGCGACCTCATGGCTGCGGTTGGCTTCCGCTTCGAGATGGTCCAGAGCCGCCTGCCCTGTCAGAGCCTCGATCCGGCGCACACCGGCGCTTGAGGCGCTGTCGCCCAGAATGACGCAAAGCCCGATATCGCCCGTGCGTTTCACATGGGTGCCGCCGCAAAGTTCGAGGGAATAGGTCTTCCCGTCCGCGCCCTTGCCAGTATCAGCCACGCCCATAGACACAACGCGCACCTCGTCGCCGTATTTCTCGCCAAAGAGCGCCTGTGCCCCGATCGCCCGTGCGTCATCCGGCGTCATAATGCGGGTTTCCACGGCGGAGTTCTGGCGGATAAACGTATTCACATCGCGCTCGACCTTGGCAATTTCGTCCGCTGTCAGACCCTTCGCATGCGAGAAGTCGAATCGCAGACGATCCGGCGCATTGAGAGAGCCGCGTTGGGCAACGTGATCACCCAAGGTTTGCCGCAGTGCTTCGTGCAAAAGGTGTGTGGCGGAGTGATTGGCCCGAATGGCGGAACGCCGCGTTTGATCGACTTCCAGCGCAGCCGGTTCGCCCACCTTGATCTCGCCGCTCTCGATGGTGGCAAAATGGATGAAGACGCCCGCAACTTTCTTTGTATCCGTCACCTTGGCGATGGATTTTTCGACGCGGATTACGCCTGTATCGCCGACCTGACCGCCGGATTCGGCATAGAACGGCGTTTGGTTGACCACGATCTGCACCGTGTCGCCCTCCTGAACCGCATCCACACGCGCCCCGTCTTTGACCAGAGCCACGATTTCTCCCTCGGCCTTTTCGGTATCGTAACCAAGGAACTCGCTGGTGCCTTTTTCTTCGGCAATGTCATACCAGACGGTTGCATCCGCCGTCTCACCGGAGCCGGCCCATGCCGCGCGCGCCTTGGCTTTTTGTTCGGCCATCGCCGTGTCAAACCCGTCGGTATCCACCTCGACGCCTTTTTCGCGCAAGGCATCCTGTGTCAGATCGAGCGGGAAACCGTAGGTGTCATAGAGTTTGAATGCCGCCTCGCCGGGGAGTTTCTCTCCGTCCGGCAGATCGGTCAGCTCGTCTTCCAGAAGTTTCAGCCCGCGGTCCAGCGTCTGGATGAAGCGGGTCTCTTCGAGTTTCAGCGTCTCTTCGATCATGGCCTGCCCAGTGCGCAGTTCCGGATAGGCATCCCCCATCTGGCGCACAAGTTCGGGCACAAGGCTGTGCATGATCGGGTCTTTGGCCCCCAGAAGGTGCGCGTGACGCATGGCGCGGCGCATAATGCGGCGCAGCACATACCCGCGACCTTCATTGGACGGCATGACACCGTCCGCGATCAAAAACGATGTGGAGCGCAGGTGATCCGCGATCACGCGGTGGTGCACGTTCTTGTCACCATAGGGATCAACAGAGGTCGCATGCGCCGAAGCCTCGATCAGCGATTTCATCAGATCGGTGTCATAGTTGTCGTGGCTGCCCTGCAAAAGCGCCGCGATCCGTTCCAGACCCATGCCGGTGTCGATGGACTGCATATCGAGATCGACCATCGAACCGTCGGCAAAGCGCTCGTTCTGCATGAACACGAGGTTCCAGATTTCGATGAAACGATCACCATCTTCCTCGGGCGAACCGGGAGGGCCGCCCCAGATATGGTCGCCGTGATCGTAGAAAATCTCGGTGCACGGACCGCAAGGCCCCGTGTCGCCCATCTGCCAGAAATTGTCGGAGGTGGCGATACGGATGATCCGCTCTTCCGGCACGCCGACCTTTTTCCAGATCTCGAACGCTTCGTCATCAGTGTGATAGACGGTGGTGTAGAGCTTGTCTTTCGGGATGTCGAAGTCGCGGGTGATCAATTCCCACGCAAACGGGATTGCTTCGTGTTTGAAATAATCTCCAAAAGAGAAATTCCCAAGCATCTCAAAGAACGTATGGTGACGCGCGGTGTAGCCCACATTGTCGAGATCGTTATGTTTGCCGCCCGCACGCACACATTTCTGCGCCGTGGTGGCGCGGGTGTAATCGCGTTTTTCGACGCCGGTGAAACAGTTTTTGAACTGCACCATACCGGAATTGGTGAACATCAGGGTCGGGTCATTGCGCGGCACAAGCGGCGAACTTGGCACGACCGTGTGACCGTTGCGTTCGAAATAGTTCAGAAAGGTGGAGCGGATGTCGTTCACGCTGGGCATGTTGGGCGCTTCCTTGCGGGATTTCTTGGCGTTCAGGGAGGTTTACCGCCCCTGCGCGGGCCTGTCCATAACCGAAAAAGGGCCAGCCCCTCAAATGGAACCGGCCCTTCTCTGATCTGGCGGTAAAATACCGGCAGGCAAGCTGTTCGTCGCCTTATTCGTCGTCGAGCAGATCGTCTTTTTCAAATTCGTCCCCGAGATCGAAATCCAGCCCGTGCGCGGCACGGATTTTATCCTCGATCTCCAGCGCGATCTGGGGGTTTTCCTTGAGGAAGCGTTTGGAGTTCTCACGCCCCTGCCCCATGCGTTCGTCTCCATAGGAGAACCACGCGCCGGATTTGTCCACAACGCCCGCTTTCACACCAAGGTCCAAAAGCTCGCCGGTTTTGGAGATGCCTTCGCCATACATGATGTCGAATTCCACCTGTTTGAACGGCGGGGCCACTTTGTTTTTCACAACTTTCACGCGGGTTTCGGAGCCAACCACCTCGTCACGATCCTTGATCGCGCCGATGCGGCGGATGTCGAGACGCACAGAGGAGTAGAATTTGAGCGCATTGCCGCCGGTCGTGGTTTCAGGAGACCCGAACATGACGCCGATTTTCATGCGAATCTGGTTGATGAAGATCACCGTGCATTTCGAGCGGGAAATCGAACCGGTAAGTTTACGCATCGCCTGCGACATCAGACGCGCCTGAACGCCGACCGAACTGTCGCCCATATCGCCTTCCAACTCGGATTTCGGCGTCAGCGCCGCCACCGAGTCGACCACGACAAGGCTCACCGCCCCCGAGCGCACCAGCGTATCGACGATTTCAAGCGCCTGCTCGCCCGTGTCCGGCTGGGAGATCAGCAATTCGTCAAGATCGACACCGAGCTTGCGGGCATAGATCGGGTCGAGCGCGTGTTCGGCGTCCACAAAGGCACAAACGCCGCCTTTTTTCTGTTCTTCGGCCACGCAATGCAGCGTCAAAGTGGTTTTCCCCGAAGATTCCGGTCCGTAGATCTCGATGATCCGGCCTTTCGGAATCCCGCCGATCCCCAGCGCAATGTCGAGACCGAGAGAGCCGGTCGATGTGGATTCGATCTCCTGCACCGGATTGTCGGCGCCAAGTTTCATGATCGAGCCCTTGCCGAATTGCCGTTCGATCTGCGCCAGTGCGCTATCGAGGGCCTTTTGCTTGTCGCCGTTCTGCTTGTCGTTTTTTGCCATCTGTTTCGCCGTATCTTTGGTCGCCGTTGCCATCTGTTCTGTCCCTTATTTCACACCCGCCGGAACGCGTCCATCACGCAGTTGGACGGTCTCTCAGACGCTGCCTGTGTTCGCCTCTTGTTCTCACCTTCCTTTATGAGCACAAAAAGAGAACATTTCAATGTAAATTTAACAAAACCACTTTGACACGATCCTGGTTAACGCTGTGTTGACGCAATCCGTCTTTTTTCAACCGTCAAAAAACAGGTGCAAATTCAGTCAAATTGCGCCTGCACCTTCGCGGTCAATTCGGACAGTGAAAACGGCTTGGCCAGAAAGCTCGAATTGGGAATTCGGGCCTGCTGCGCCGTAAAATGGTCCTCGGCATAGCCTGACACGAAGACCACCTTGACCCCCGGACGATCCTTGAGCGCCTCGGACACCCAGCTTGGCCCGTCCATACCGGGCATGATCACGTCGGAGACAAAAACATCAATGTGCAGGGTCTTGTCTTCCAAGGTCTCAAGGGCTTCTTCCGCATTCTCCGCTTCAATCACCGTATAGCCGCGCAGGCGTAAGGCCCGCGATGCAAAGGCACGCACGGGCGCTTCGTCCTCGACCAAAAGGATCGCACCGGAGCCGCGCTCGGCGGACACCTCACCCTCGGCATCTGGCGCATGAGCAGCCTCGACGACAGCCTCGGCACGCGCCGTATGAGCGGGGAGATAGATCGTAAAGGCCGTCCCAGACCCCACAACACTGTCCACAAAAATAAAGCCACCAGTCTGCTTGATGATCCCGTAGGCCGTCGAAAGACCCAAACCGGTGCCCTCGCCTGTGCGCTTGGTGGTGTAAAACGGCTCGAACACTTTCGGAAGCCGCTCGGGCGGAATACCAACGCCCTGATCTGTCACGGAAATTATGACATATTCCCCCGGCGGCACAGTGACCCGATCACGCGCAAGCCCCTCGCGCAGCACTTCGTTGCGGGTTTCGACCTTGATCTCGCCACCCGCAGGCATGGCGTCGCGGGCGTTCACGACCAGCTTCATGATCACCTGTTCCAACTGCCGCTTGTCCACACGGATCGGCAGAAGGCCCACATCATGCGCGAGGGTTAGCGTCACCTTCTCGCCCACAAGCCGGTTCAACAGATGCGCCAGATCGGACAGGGTATCACGCAGATCGATGACCTCCGGCTTGAGCGTCTGCTTGCGTGAAAAGGCGAGCAACTGCCCCACCAAAGAGGCCGCGCGATTGGCGTTCTGATGGATTTGCACCAGATCTCCATATTCCGGATCGACCTCATCATGGCGCAACAACAACAGGTCGCAATGCCCTGATATTGCAGTCAAAAGATTGTTGAAATCATGCGCGATCCCGCCCGCCAACTGACCAATCGCCTGCATTTTCTGGCTTTGCACGAATTGCGCTTCAAGAGACTTCAACTCCGTCGCATCCGAAAGAACCGCGATCAGTTCCACTTGACCGTCATTGCCCTCAACCCTGTTCAAGGTGATCTGCAAAAACGTGTCATTTTGCGGGCGTGAAGCGCGAACAAACTCGGGCTTGCGCGCCCGTCCCATCGCCACGTCCGACACCCAGTCCTGAACCGGTCGCCCAAGCCCTTCGACCAGATCGCCAAGGTTGAACGCGTCATGAGTCGGAATCGCCAGAAGCTCCCTTGAATGACGGTTCGATTGCAGGATGCTGCCGTCGACAGCGACCTTCAACAAGGCCACGGGCAACGCATCAAAAGCATCCCATTCGCCCACGCTCGGCGTCACTTCCGGCAGAAAATACAATTCCTTGCGTCCGGTTGCGCCGCTTTCATACTGCGCGACACGGGCATAGATGCGCCCGTCAACCGCCGAGAGGGCATGGACATCTCCGGGCCGGATCGGCAGGTCCGAAATGATGCGATCAAGCGTTTTCGCCTGATGCCCGATCAAACGCCGGAGCGGCTCGTTCATAAAGAGAATCGTGTTATTTTTGCTCATAGAAAGCATCGGCAGCGAAATTGCATCGCCATCAAGTCCGGTGTTTTGAGCCGCTACATTTTCGAGACGCCAGAGAAACCCCGCCCCGTCAATCGAATGCACCGACAACCGCATGTGGCCGTGGCGCAGCACCACATCTTCACGCGCAGACCCCTTGGCCCAGGCTCGCGATTGCAAACGGCTCAGGGTGGCGGCGGGAGAGGCGAACAGGTCTTCGAGCGCAGCCACGAGAGAATTCCCGCGATGCTTTCCAAACCGCGCCACAGCCGCACGGTTTGCATAGCCGATCACCCCGTCCATATCCGTGGAAAAGGCCGCTGCGGCATCATGTTCGAGACAGGCAGCCAGCGTATCACTGATACGGCGGCGCCGGAGGCTGTGGCGATAGTTCAACACGCGCACTAGAACCGCCGCCCAAAGCAGAACCGAACCGGCCATGAAGGCAAGTATGCCAAGTTGCGAAAAAGGGATCACCAAAGCACTGACACAAAGCAGCACCCCGCCTGTGGCAATCGCCAGACAATAGGGCGCAAGCCGTCCGGCCAGCTTCGACAATGGACCTACGCTCATCGTGGTCTGCACACGTTTCCCCCCCGTGCTATATACCTTGACGCGCCGCCACATCACCCTGCGACACGTCTTGTCGGTCCTCCGGCCCTGCAACCGGAAGGCGTTCACGCGCGGATTTCGAACAACCCGCGGCTATGACGTGAGCATTGATCGGAATTGGTTAACGATCACTTAATGCTCAACCAAATCGAGGATAAAACGGGAAAATATTTCCGGTAAACCTGTATCTCAAATACATTTTTTAGGGCGAAACGCCTGGGGCGAAATCACGCAGTGCGCCGCAAAACCGCATAGAAAAATCCGTCGCCGCCCTCCAAGGGGCTGATGAGGCGTTGGGCCTCTAAGGTATAACCGGAGTGGCGATCGAGAAAGGCTTCGATTTGCGCTGTGTTTTCCGCCTGAAACAGCGAACAGGTCGCATAGGCCAGAACACCACCGGAGCGCACGAGCGGCGCAACCTCGTCGAGGATTTGGGATTGCAGCCCCGCCAACTGTTCCAAGCGCACAGGGGTCAGCGCCCATTTGCCTTGTGGGCTGCGCGCAAAGGCACCAGAGCCGGAACATGGCACATCACAGAGCACAAGATCATAATTTGAAGCCAGTTCGGCCTTGCGTGCGGTCGTGACTTTGATCCCCGCCCGTGAGGCACGCGGCGCGATATCCTGCATCCGTGCGGGATCCACATCATGGGCGGTCAGGTTCAGATCAACGCGCCCCCCCATCGCCAGTGCCTTGCCGCCACCACCGGCACAATAGTCCAGAACACACATCCCGTCCTCAAGCGGCAAGGCATCGATGATCGCCTGCGACCCCGCGTCCTGTAGCTCGACAAGGCCAGTCAAATAAGCTTGTGACCGCGCCACGGCGCGCGCGCCCTTGGTCACCTTCAGAGCGGTTTCGGAGAGAGGGTGCGGCACCGCTTCGATCCCGTCATTCTCCAGATGTTCCATCGCATGACCCAGCGTCGATTTGCGGGCATTGACCCTCAGAAACACATCGGAGCGCCTGCGCATCCGTTCCAGAACCGCAACGGTGGTCTCGCCCAGCGTGGCTTCATAGAGCGGCAAGAGCCAGTCCGGACAATCCAGTTGAACCGCCTGCGGGGCCGTCTCAAGATCAGGAATTTCTGCACGTTCCTCTTCGGTCAGAGGGCGCGGCGCGAAACGGGCCTCGCAAAACACCGTATCCAGTTCGGTTTCCGCCGCACGCAACGCCCCGATCATCACCTGACGCCCTGACGGACGCCCCAGCCCTGCCCCGCCGAGCCAGCCGTAGGATCGCAAACAGCGCAACGCATCAAAGACGAGATCACGGATGGCCGCGCGATCCTTGGACCCCGCAAAGCGATGGCCGCGCGCCCAAGTGGTGAGCACACGTTCGGCATTCTCGCCGATCAAAACATCGTCGAGAATCTCTATGGCAGCGGAAATGCGGGCAACTGGTGTCATGGGATCAGCAAAATCAGGCTCTGGTGCAAAAAGCAACGGGGGCCGAAGCCCCCGCTGTAAAATTCATGGTCACATACCGGCTCAACCGATGCGGTAGTTCGGGGACTCACGGGTGATCTGCACGTCATGGACGTGGCTCTCTTTAAGGCCCGAACCGGTGATCTTGGTGAAGTTGCAGTTCGTGCGCATCTCCGCCACGGTGGCGCAGCCGGTGTAGCCCATAGCCGCGCGAAGACCGCCGACCATCTGGTGCAACACGGTTCCCACGGGGCCTTTGTAAGGCACCTGACCTTCGATGCCTTCGGGCACAAGCTTGTCGGAGGCGGCGTCTTTCTGGAAATACCGGTCCGCAGAGCCGCGCGCCATCGCGCCGAGCGAGCCCATGCCGCGATAGGATTTGAACGAGCGGCCCTGATAGAGGATCACCTCGCCTGGGCTTTCATCCGTGCCCGCGATCATCGAGCCGACCATCGCGCAAGAGGCTCCTGCGGCGATGGCCTTGGCAAAATCGCCGGAGAATTTGATCCCGCCGTCTGCAATCACAGGCACGTCGCCTGCGGCTTTGGCGCAATCCATGATCGCGGTGAGCTGCGGCACGCCGACGCCCGCGACCATGCGGGTGGTGCAGATGGAGCCCGGACCAATCCCGACCTTGACTGCATCCGCGCCCGCGCCGATGAGCGATTTGGTCGCTTCACCTGTGGCCACGTTGCCCGCAATGATCTGGACCTTGTCGCCAAACTCTTTCTTGGCGCGGGCCACGGCATCAATCACGCCGCTGGAATGACCGTGCGCCGTGTCGATCACGATGATATCCACACCGGCATCCACCAGAGCGGCAGAGCGGTCAAAGCCCGCATCCCCAACAGACGTCGCCGCCGCCACCCGAAGGCGTCCCAGATCGTCCTTACAGGCCGACGGGTTCAGAACGGCCTGTTCAGTGTCTTTGAGGGTCAGAAGTCCGGTCAGATGGCCATTGGCATCCGTCACCAGAAGCTTTTCGATCCGGCGGGCTTTCATGAGAGAGATGGCTTCGTCGCGATCTGCGGGTTCTTGCAGGATGGCGAGGTTTTTCGTGGTCATCACCTGAGACACAGGCGTGTCGTCGGAGGTGGAGAAACGCATATCGCGGTTGGTGACAATCCCCACAACGCGGCGCTTTTCGTCGATCACGGGAAAGCCGGTGAAATTATACTGGGCGCAAAGCGCCTTGGCATCCGCGATGGTCTGGTCTGCGGTGAGGGTTACAGGATTGTAAACGATCCCGCTCTCGAACCGTTTGACGCGGCGCACTTCGATGGATTGTTTCTCGATATCGAGGTTCTTGTGGATCACGCCCACGCCCCCCGCCTGTGCCATGGCAATGGCCATACGGGCCTCTGTCACAGTGTCCATCGCAGAAGACATCAAAGGGATGTTCAACTGAATGGCTTTGGTCACGAATGTTTTCGTGTCCGCCGTTGACGGCAGCACAGAAGATGCAGCCGGAACAAGCAATACGTCATCGAAGGTAAGCGCCTCGCGAATCTCCATCAGGTCTCTCCATGGGGGATACGGTTTGGCACGTCCCTATTACATGGATGTTGCCCTAAGGAAAGGGCGTTTTGCGGATTTCATGCAACTGTCACGTCAAAGCGGTTGATAAAAGGCTTTAAATCAAGGGCCGCGCTCGTGTGTGAGGCGGCCCTTTTCGAGTATTTATAGCAGCAAAGGAGACTCAGGCCGTGGCCGCATTGGTGGCTTTGGACAGTTTGCCGCGGCTCCAGATTTGCATGATTTTCACGGCGATATAGGTGATCGCCAGTGTCGCCGCGACCAGTTCCAGCCCGCCGATGAGGCGAAACGGTGTCGGTGCCAGTGTCGCGGCGGCGAACATCAGGTTCGCGAAAGCCGCAAGCGGAAATGTGAACGCGCCCCAGAGCGCGGAGAAATCTGCCTTGGTCAGGTAGCGGATCGCCACGAGGTAGACGACCAGCGCCGCAACCCCGATCCATGCAAAGCCGATGGCAATCGTCGCATAGCCCAGAAGCGTGGCAACGATACCGAAGAGTGCCACGGGCGCCAGATGGATCGCCAGAAGCGGGCGCAGCGGCGGCGGCACATCCGCGCGCACGAATTGCACGGCAGAGATGCTCCAGATCGCAATGGCCACCGGCAGGGTCAGCGCGAAAATCAGTTGGGACAGCCCCGAGTAGCCCAAGGGCACAGCCGCCAGAGGCGCGATGATGAAGCCGACAAAGGAGAGATGCCAAACGGGGGTGACGCGGCGCTGTTCCGCCGGACCGTGAACCATGCCCCAAATGATGGCAAAGGCCACAAAACCATGCCCCAGAAGCGCCAGAAACAGCACGGCAGTGGCAAAGCCTGTGCTGTAGGGCACCATTGTGGCCGCAAAGAGAAAGCCCGAGGCCGTCATGGCCGACAGTCCTGCCCTGCCGGGAAGGATTTTGGCATCGTCAAAAATGACCCCGAAACGGCGGGTCACCTTGACGAAATACGCCACCAGTGCAAAGAGATAGAGCAAGGACACAGCGCCCAAAATCATCTCCCCGATCCAGTCAGGCGCGGGCAGGACTCTGGCCGCGTTGCGCCAGCCAAGCCCCATGCCAAGAAGCCCGAGAATCGGTGGAAAGATCGCAGGCGGCGTGGCGCGCCAAAGCCCCTGCGGCGGGGCGTTGAAGGGTTTCGGCATGATGCGGGGTTCGGACATGGTCAGACCTTCAAAGATATATTTCAAAGTCTGAATACCACCCTACCCTGCGCCGTGAAAGCCTTTCCTCGCGGGCGCAATGTCGCGGCCTCTGGTGTGACACGCTCCACGGTCTGTCTGGTGTGACTCCGGCGGGTGATCTATATCGGAGGCAACAGACCTGACAGATATTATGAGAGGCCGCTGATATGGCACATCCCACCAAACCACCCCTTCTGGCCGTCCTGATCGACGCGGACAATATTTCCGCCAAATATGCCGAAGCGATGTTCGAAGAAATCGCAACATTAGGAGAGGCCAGTATCCGCCGGATTTACGGAGACTTTTCCGGCTCCGCACCGCAAGGATGGAACAAGGACAAACTCGCCGCGATGGCGATTGTGCCGCATCAACAGTTTTCCAACACCACGGGCAAGAACTCGTCTGACATTGCTCTGGTGATTGATGCCATGGATATTTTGCACTCCGGCCGGTTTGACGGATTCGTGCTGATTTCTTCGGACAGCGATTTCACCCGCCTCGCCAGCCGCATTCGCGAGCAAGGGCTTGATGTCTTTGGCATGGGGATGCGCAAGACACCTGCGGCGTTTGTGAAAGCCTGCAAACGGTTTATCTATGTGGAAAACCTGCTGCCCGAGCAAACCAAACCCGCCGCGAAACCGGCGCAGAACGCGCCTGCGAAGTCCGGACCGGCGCCGGAACAGGAAGCCCCGCTCGAAGATCCGACCAAACTGGTGATCCGCGCAATGGATGCGATCAACGCCGATGACGAATGGGTCACATTGGGGCAGATCGGGCAATATATCACCGCCGCACAGCCCGATTTCGACACGCGCAGCTATGGCAAGCGCAAGCTAAGCGATCTGATTGCCTCGCTGAAACTCTTCGAGATCAAACGCGGCGATGGCAACCAGCTTATGGTGCGCCGCCTCGACTGAGCCTTGAGCAAAAGGAAAAGGCCCCCGCGAGGGAGCCTTTTTCGCTGTCTCAGTCTTTTTTTGCTATTTTAGTCTTTAGGCCGCATGGAAATGCCATCGGCAAACAGATGCACCTTTTCCGGCGGCGCGGAGAGTTTGACGGTATTGCCTTTCAACCCCGCGTGAATCCCCGGAAGTTTGGCGATCAGGGGCTCGTTGCCGCGTTCGGCCACGAAATAGAGCAAGGTCACCTCACCCAGAGCCTCGACCACATCCACCACCCCATCGACAATCGCCTCGCCCTCGGCCAGATGCATGTCTTCGGGACGCACCCCGACATTGACCTTACGCCCCATGTCCTCAGGCTTGGTCGGAATGGAAGAGGTGGCAATGCCCTCGCCCTCAACCTGAACCTTGGTCTGCGCGCCGGTTTCGATGATCTCGCCAGCCAAGAGGTTCATCGACGGCGAGCCGATAAACTGCGCCACGAATTCATTGTCGGGACGCTCGTAGAGATCAAGCGGACTGCCGACCTGTGCGATGCCCTTGTTGGCCAGAACCACGATCCGGTCCGCAAGCGTCATGGCCTCGACCTGATCATGGGTCACATAGATCATCGTGCTGTCAGGCATCGACTCCTTGAGCTGGGCGATCTCCAGACGGGTGGCAACGCGCAGGGCAGCATCAAGGTTGGAGAGCGGCTCGTCGAAGAGATAGACCTTCGGATTGCGCACGATGGCACGCCCGATGGCGACCCGCTGACGCTGACCACCCGACAGCGCCTTGGGCAGACGGTCGAGATAATCTTCGAGTTGCAGGATATGGGCGGCCCGCATCACCGCCTCCTTGATCTCGGCTTTCGACCTTTTGGCGAGTTTGAGAGAGAAGGCCATGTTGTCGTAAACCGTCATATGCGGATAAAGCGCATAGGTCTGGAACACCATGGCTATGCCGCGCTGTGCGGGGGGCACATCATTGACCCGCTCCCCGTCGATTTCCAACGTGCCGCCGGAAATCCTTTCCAGCCCCGCAATCATCCGCAAAAGCGTGGATTTGCCGCAACCCGAAGGGCCGACAAACACGATCAACTCGCCGGTTTTGATGTCGAGGTTGATGTCCTTGAGGACTTCGACCTTACCGCCATACACCTTGCCGACATTTTCCAGTTTCAGATCTGCCATTCTCTCTCTTCCCTCGCCCCTTTAGACCTTTTCGCGCAGCATGATCGCTGGCTGCCACGGGCCCAGATGCAGTTTACCATCCTCCATCGGGGAGGCGGAGTTCAATTCGCTGCCGACCTGATGCCAGTCACCTTTCGGCGCCTCCAGCGTGGCCGGCTGATCCGACAGGTTGAAGGCGCAGAACAGCTCTTCTTCGTCATTCTTGCGCGTAAAGACCAGACAGGGGCCGTTCACATGCATGTCCTCCATCGTGCCCGTCTTGAGCGCCTTATGCGCGTGGCGGAAAGCAATCGCACGGCGGTAATGGTGCAGGATCGAGCCGGGATCATATTCGGACTGGGCCACGGCCAGCGGGTAGTGATCCGGACTCACCGGCAGCCATGTCTGACCGGCGGTCGAGAAGCCGCCGTGATGTTGCGAACGCTCCCAGACCATCGGCGTGCGACAGCCGTCGCGGCCTTTGAATTCGGGCCAGAACTGGATGCCGTAAGGATCTTGCAAATCCTCGAAACTCACCTCGGCTTCCGGCAGACCAAGCTCTTCGCCCTGATAGATACAGGCGGAGCCGCGCAGGCACATCAACAGCGTGGTAAAGGCGCGTGCCCCCATCGCATCAAGATGCCAGCGCGACATATGCCGCATCACGTCATGGTTGGAATAGGCCCAACAGGCCCAGCCATCCGCCGCAACCTCGGCCACCTTATCCATCACCTCTTTGATATAGGCCGGCGTCGGCGTGTCGCCCGAAAGCAGATCGAAAGCATAACACATATGCATCAGATCATCGCCCGCGGTATATTCGCCAAGGATTTCCAGATCGCGCTGGTCATCCCCGACCTCGCCCACAGCGGCGGCATTGAACGGCTCCATCACCGCGCGCAGCTTGCGCAGGAATTCGAGGTTCTCCGGACGGGATTTGTCGTAAATGTGGTTTTGCCAAGTGTAGGGATTCACCGCAGGGGCGGTCTTGGCCTGACGCTCTTCTGGTGCCAGAGGCGGGTTGTCACGCAGTTCCGCGTCATGGGTGTAGAAGTTGATCGTATCAAGGCGGAACCCGTCCACCCCGCGATGCAGCCAGAACTCTGCCACTTCGAGCAGCGCCTGTTGCACTTCGGGTTCGTGGAAGTTCAGATCCGGCTGTTCGGTCAGGAAGTTGTGCAGGTAATACTGCATCCGCCCCGCATCCCATTGCCATGCCGAACCGCCAAAGATCGACAGCCAGTTGTTCGGCGGCGTGCCATCGGGTTTCGCATCGGCCCAGACATACCAGTTGGCCTTCGGGTTTGTCCGGTCCTTGCGGCTTTCGACAAACCACGGATGCTGGTCGGACGTGTGGCTCAGAACGAGGTCGATCATCACCTTGACGCCAAGCCCGTGGGCCGTGTCGATCACCGCATCGAAATCCGCCAGAGAGCCGAACATCGGGTCCACATCGCAATAATCCGCGACGTCATAGCCGAAATCCTTCATCGGAGAGGTGAAAAACGGCGAAATCCAGATCGCATCCACGCCGAGCGAGGCGATGTAAGGCAGGCGCTGGACGATGCCCAGAAGGTCGCCGATCCCGTCGCCATTGCTGTCCTGATAGGAGCGCGGGTAGATCTGATAGATGACGGCACCGCGCCACCAGTCTTTTTCACGGGTGAACGGCGCGGGGGAGGAAGGAGTTGCGTTCATGGTTTTGCTCTTTTGTTATTTCACGGACCCGGCCAACAGGCCGCGCACGAGGTATTTCTGCATAAAGAAGAAGACGGTCAGCGGCACGGCGATGGAAACAAAGGCCGCCGTTGCAAGGATTTCCCAATTGCCGCCGCGCGTGCCCAGAAGCTCGACAATCTGGCGCGTCATCACGGTGGTCTCGCCGGAACTGTCGATCAGGAACACCAGCGCCACCAACAGATCGTTCCACGTCCAGAGGAACTGGAAAATCGCGAAAGAGGCCAGCGCGGGGAAGGACAGCGGCAGGATGATCTTGGTGAAAATCTGGAAATCCGTCGCCCCATCGACACGGGCGTTTTCGATGATGTCTTTCGGCAGGCCGACCATGTAGTTTCTGAGCAGGTAGATTGCCAGCGGCAGGCCAAAGCCCGTATGCGCGGCCCAGACGCCGAGATAGCCTTTCGAGTTGATCGTATCCCCCGGCTCAAAGCCGAACAATTGTCCGAGCCAGCCCACTTCGGCAAAGCGGCGGGCGTTGTCTTCCATCGGAGTGCCGACAAGGGCGATGAACCATTCGACCACCGTCCCGTGGAAGCTCAAAAGCGGAATAAGCGCCAGTTGCAGCGGCACAACGAGCAGCCCGACGATCACCGCGATCAGGAAAGCACGGCCTCTGAAATCCATCCACGCCAGCGCATAGGCGGCAAAGGCTGCGATCAGGATCGGGATCACCGTGGCCGGAATGGTGACGGTGAAGGTGTTGATAAAGGCCTTGCCCATCTTGTCCGTGGCCTTGCCGGAAAACAGCACCGTGCGGTAATTGTCGAGCGTGAAAGACGGCGGCGTTTTGGCGGTCAGAAAGACGCGTTCTCCGCGAGAGCCGGTAAATTCCGTGTCATTGACAAGCCGGTAATCCCCGTTGGCCTCGACCGTTAGCATCCCGTCCTCGCCCAGATCGGCAGTGTCACCGGGAGTATAGACGCCAATATTGCGCGACGAGGTGCCCCAGACGGAAATCTCCCCCTGCGCATCGCCCTCTTCGGCAAAGAGGTTGCCCTCGATCACATAATTCCCGTCGATCTGCTTCTGGGTGTCCGAACTCGCCGTGCGGATCATCGTGTTCTGCTCTTGCGGAAAGAGCGCCTTCCACCAGCCGGAACTGGCAATCTGGTCGCCCGTGCGGAAGGACGACACAAACAGCCCGACGGTCGGGAACAGCCAGAGGAACACCAGCACCGCGACCGACAGATGGGTCGCCCAGATGAGAGCCGGTTTCTTGCCAACGATATTGTCCATGGTCCGGCTCCCTTACTTCATCTCTTTGCGTGCGTTGTAGACGTTCCACGCAAGGATCGGCGTCACCAACAGCATGATCACCATCGCGGCCGCCGACCCGACACCCCAGTCGCGGGCACGGAACAGTTGGTCATACATGTAGTTGGCAAGCACCTGCGTCTCCCACTGGCCATTGGTCATGGCAAAGACGATGTCAAAGACCTTGAGCACGGTGATGGTGATCGTGGTCCAGACCACGACGATGGTGCCCATGATCTGCGGCACTTTGATTTTGAAGAATATCTGGAACGGGTTGGCCCCGTCCACAATGGCCGCTTCGATGGTTTCTTCCGGCACCCCCCGCAGGGCTGCGGACAGGATCACCATGGCAAAGCCGGTTTGAATCCAGATCAACACGACCATAAGGAAAAAGTTGTTCCAGAACGGAATGGTCAGCCAGTTCATCGGCTGATCTCCCCCCAAAGCCAGATAGATCGCATTGAGAATGCCGATCTGCTCCGTGCCCAAGGGCCGCGCGTCATAGACCAGTTTCCAGATCACCGCCGCACCGACAAAAGAAATCGCCATGGGCATGAAAATCAGGGACTTGGCAATCGCGCCCCACCGGATGCGGTCGGTGAGCTGCGCCACGATCAACCCCATCGCGGTCGAGGCGGCAGGCACCACCAGCAGCCAGAAGGCATTGTTGCGCATGGCCTCCCAGAACTTCGGATCATCCGCCATTTTACGGTAATTCTCCAAGCCTACATAGGCCCCGCCCAGATCGCGGTCGGTGAGCGACAGGCGCAAGGTCTCGAAGACCGGATAGGCCAGATAGAGCCCCAAGGCGGCAAGCCCCGGAAACAGGAACAGCCAAGGCCGCACAAGGTTCGCACGGTTGATATTCCGCCCCGCATGCGGGCCACGCGCCGGAAAGATCAGCTTGTCGAGAATAATGTTGGAAAAATAGAAATAGCTGATGCAGGCCCCGACGCCGATCGCAATGGTCAGAAGTCCCTGAACTGCAGGATGCATATGTTTTCCCCTTCTCGCGCCGCCGAACGGCCTGTGGTCTTTCGTGCATCCCGCGCGCCCTATGCGCTTTGGTCAGGGCGAAATGGCAGATGCAAAGATGCGAAAACTCTCCGGACCCGAAGGCCCGAAGAGCGATTGCGTAACGAGACTGCGTTTACTTCAGCGAGTCCCAGGAGTCCTGAATGGTCGCGGCGACATCTTCGGCAGATTCTCCGCCGGTGTAGTCCACCATACCGGTCCAGAAGGACCCTGCGCCCACACCACCCGGCATCAGGTCGGATGCGTCAAAGCGGAAAGTGGTCGCATTCAGCAGGATGTCGTTCATCGCGGCTGTGGCCGGATCACCGAATTTCGAGGTATCGACCCCTTTATGCGGTGTCAGGAAGCCTTTTTGCGACATCCATGCCTCATGGGCCACAGGAGTTTCGAGGAACTTGATGAACTCATGCGCCGCCGGTGTGTCGTTGGTGATCGCCCAAAGCGTCCCTGCGCCCAGAACCGGACTGCCGAGGTCTTTGCTCTCATAGGACGGGAAGTAGAAGAAATCAGCATCTTCACCCACTTCCGTGCCTTCGGGGAAGAAGGACGGGATGAAGGAGGCCATGCGGTGCAAGTAGCACTGCGGCGGCGAGGTGAAGAGACCTTTCGGGCTGTCGCGGAAATCGGTGGAGGCCACGGAGCCTGCCCCACCGGAGACGAACGCATCGTTGCGTGCGAACCAGCCGAATTCCTCGATGGCTTCCACCACACGCGGATCGTCGAATTTCACCTCGTTGGTGACCCAACCGTCATAGACTTCTGGCGGTTGCGTGCGCAGCATCAGGTCTTCGACCCAGTCTGTCGCCGGCCAGCCGGTCGCCGCACCGGATCCCAGACCGATGCACCACGGCACCTCGCCATCAGCAACGATCTGTTCGGTGAGCGATTTCAACTCTTCCATGGTTTCGGGCACTTCATAGCCCGCATCCTCGAAGTTTTCCGGCACATACCAGACCAGAGATTTCAGATCGACCTTATAGAAAAAGCCGTAAAGCGCATCTTCCCCGTCAGGGCCGGTATAGGTGCCGAGATCCACCCAGGACTGGCCTGCGGCATAGTTTTCGCGCACCCAATCGGCGACATCTTCGCCCAGCGGCGTCAGAAAACCGCGACCAGCCATTTCAGCGGCCAGACCGGGTTGCGGGAAGACCGCGATATTGGGGGCAGAGCCCGCTTCGGCGTCGATCACGATCTGCTGTTCAAAGCTGTCGGACCCGACATAGGCGACATCAAGGCCGCTTTGCTCCTCGAAAACGGCCAGCACCTCTTCAACCATTTCCTGGTCGGCGCCGATCCACGGCCCGGCGATGGTCAGATCCTGCGCCTGCGCGCCAGCCGCGCACAAAGCAACAGTTGCTGCGCCGGTCATAAGTGTCTTTTTCATGTAAACCTCCCAGTTTTCATACCCTGACATGGGCAAAGGAATCCTAACGCGATAAGTCCGGAAATCAAACAGTTCCGACAACCTCAAAGCGCTTTGGCACACGCACAAGCCTCTCTCATGAGGCCACCAGAGTCAATGATCAGGATCAAACCCGAGCTTGCAGGCCGCAATAAAACATCCTGAGCCTCAATCCCCCGTGTTCACAGAGGCACCTTGCCGCCAAACCGGCATTTCAAAACGCGGCGAACTGTTCCACCTGCGCAAAGAGGCTTTACCTCGCCCCTTGCCCGCGGCTACCCTGTGTGAAAATTACATGCAACCTTCTGTCCAGTGTGCATAAATAAAAGGGTCAGACATGAATCTCAAAGAGCTTTCCACCCTGCTCGGCCTGTCCCAGACCACCGTCTCGCGGGCCTTGAACGGCTATCCGGAGGTCTCGGAACTGACCCGCGAAAAAGTGCTGAAAGCCGCCAAGAAGCACAACTACACCCCTAACAGCCGCGCGCGCGGTCTGGCCACAGGGCAGAACCATGCCGTCGGCCATGTCATCCCGCTGTCCACCGAACACGAGGTGGTAAATCCGGTGTTTACCGATTTCGTCGCAGGGGCCTCGGAAATCTATGCGCGTGAAAATTACGATATGATTCTATCGATTGTCCCCGATAGCAACGAATCCGAAGCCTATCGCAAGATTGCCGCTAAAGGGTCGGTCGACGGGGTGATTGTGCACGGCCCGAAGGCCAATGACCCGCGAATCGCGCTTTTGCAGGACATCGGCATGCCCTTCGTTGTGCATGGTCGCAGCGGCAGCGCGACCGAAGATGATTATTGCTGGGTCGATATGAACAACACCCGCGCCTTTGAACGCGCCACGCAATTTCTGATTGACCTCGGACACCGGCGCATCGGGCTTTTGAACGGGTTGGAAAGCATGGATTTCGCCGCGAAACGCCGGATCGGCTATCGCGCAGCGCTGGAGGCCGTCGGCATCAAGGAAGACCAAGCGCTCTGCTATTCCTCTGAAATGACGGAAGAATACGGGTTCAAGGCGACCACTGAGATGCTTGCCCTACGCGATCCGCCCACCGCCCTTCTGGCCTCGTCGATCATCGTCGGATTTGGCGTGCGCCGCGCGCTGGATACGGCGGGGCTCAAGATCGGCAAGGATGTGTCGCTGATCGTGCATGATGACGACCTCTCCTATCTGCGCAACGGGTCGACCGAGCCGATCTATACGGCCACCCGCTCCTCCGTGCGCATGGCGGGACGGATTTGCGCGGAGATGCTGATGGAGCAAATCTCCAACCCGCGTCGCCCCTTGCGCCATACGCTGCTGGATGCGGAACTGATCATCGGCCACACGACCGGCCCCGCGCCGAAGCGCTGACATCACACTCCGCCCTCACCCGAAGAAACATCCGCGTTCTTTATTTTTCCTGAACCGCACAGCCAAAGCGCTTTGATCTTGCCCGATCCCCGTCTTCGACGTTAAGAGAGAAGTCATCACCCCGCCGGATCCCCGCAGCCACGCGTCCTCCGGCCCGAATCGTTAGCGCTACCGCACACGGAGGCCCCATGACATACCGCCCGCTCCCCCGTCTGACCCGAAAAGACTTCCCCGACGGTTTCCGCTTTGGCGCCGCCACGGCCGCCTATCAGGTCGAAGGCCATAAGTTCGGCAATGCCGGTGTAACCCATTGGGACACCTTCGCCGCGACCCCCGGCAATGTGCTGCGCGCCGAAGACGGAGCGCTGGCTTGCGATCAATACCATCGCTATGGCGAGGATATGGACCTGCTCAAGGATGGCGGTTTTGACGCCTACCGGTTCTCGACAAGCTGGGCGCGGGTCATTCCCGAAGGTCGGGGCGCGGTGAACCGCGAGGGGCTGGATTATTACGACCGGCTGACCGATGCCATCCTCGAACGCGGTCTCGAACCGCATCTGACGCTCTACCACTGGGAAATGCCCGCCGCGCTGGCCGATCTGGGCGGCTGGACCAACCCTGATGTACATCTGTGGTTTGGTGATTTCGCTGAGGTCGTGGATGACCGGATCGGCGACCGCATGGCCTCGATCGCCACGATCAACGAACCGTGGTGTGTCTCCTATCTCTCGCATTTTCTGGGCCATCACGCACCGGGCCGCCGCGACATCCGCGCCGCCGCCCGCTCCATGCACTATGTGCTGAAGGCCCATGGCGAGGCCATCACCCGTCTGCGTGCCAGAGGGCGTGACAATCTAGGCATTGTCATCAATTTCGAACACACCCAACCGGCCAGTGACGATCCCAAAGACATTCAGGCAGCCGCCACCCAAGACGCGACCCACAACCGCTGGTTTGTGGAGGCGGTCAGCAAGGGCCGGTATCCTCAAGAGGCGCTCGACGGGCTTGAGCCGCATCTGCCGAACGGCTGGCAGGACGATCTCGCCAAAGACATCTCGCAACCGCTCGACTGGCTCGGCGTCAACTACTATTTCCGCCAGCTTGTCGCCCATGACGCAGAAAGCCCGTGGCCGCACACAAAACCCGCGCAGGGCCATCTTGCCACCACACAGATGGGGTGGGAGATCTGCCCCGAAGGCCTGCGCGCCCTGCTTGTGAATCTCAAAGAGAAATATGTGGGCGACCTGCCGGTTGTGGTGACCGAAAACGGCATGGCATGGGACGACCATGTGCGAAACGGCGTCGTGAACGATCCGGAACGCTGCGCCTATATCACCGACCATCTGGCCGCAATGCACAAGGCCATCGAGCAGGGTGTGAACCTGCAGGGCTTTTTCTACTGGTCGCTTCTGGACAACTATGAGTGGGCTTTCGGCTACGAACGGCGCTTCGGCATGGTGCATGTGGATTTTGAAACATTGAAACGCACCCCCAAAGCCTCGTATCACATGCTCAAAGACCTGATTGCACGGACCTGACATGATGCCCAACCATCCTGCCGACACACTCACCCTTGTGGCCGACATCGGGGGCACCAATACGCGCGTGGCTCTGGCCGATGGCATCACGCTTCTGCCCGATACGATCCGGCGCTATTCCAACCGCAAGTTTCCCGGTCTGGAAACGGTGCTCCGGCAATATATCGAGGAAGAGGGCAACGTCGATTGCAAGGGCGCCTGTGTGGCCGTGGCCGGCCCCGTGCGGGACGACGTGGGCACCATGACCAATCTCGACTGGACCATCGACAGCGACACCTTGCGCCGCGCCTGTCAGGCCGAGCATGTCGCCATCCTCAACGATCTTCAGGCGCAGGGGCATGCCTTGGGTCTTGTTGACGAAAGCAACATCCGTCCGGTGATTGATGCGCCAGAGCCCGCTCCGCAAGCCGTGCGCCTCGTGGTCGGCATTGGCACGGGGTTCAATGCCGCACCCGTGTTTGAGACCGGTGCAGGCCGCCTCGTCGCACCTTCCGAATGTGGTCACGCCAACCTGCCGATCCGCGACGCGCACGAATTGGCCCTGTGCCAGTTCGTCGAGACCGCCCACGGCTTCCCCGCCGTCGAAGATGTGCTGTCCGGCCGTGGGCTGGAGCGCGTTTACCTGTTTTTGGGCACGGAAGCCGGCGAGGCTTTCGAAAAATCCGCCGCCGAAATCATGGCCTCCGTCGAGGCCGGAGACGACCCGCGCGCCACGCAGGCTGCACAGCTTTTTGTCAGGATACTCGGACGGGTTGTCGGCAACCTGTCTCTGGTGCAACTGCCCTTCGGCGGGGTCTATCTGGTGGGCGGCGTGGCCCGTCACATCGCGCCCTATCTTGAGCGTTTCGGGTTTGCCGAGGCCTTCCGCGACAAGGGCCGGTTTGCCGGATTTATGAAGAACTTTTCGGTCTCCATCATCGAAGACGATTTTGCCGCGCTTACGGGATGCGCCTCTCACATGCATCATCTATATCCGTAACCACCTGAAACACTGATGTATTTCACGACCCTCGCCCCTCCGGCGGGGGTTTTCTTTTGTCCGGAATAAATTTTCAGGCGCGTAACCTCGTTTTAACCCCCCTTTCCTTACACAGGTCCGAGAGAACGCAGATGTAAGGGAAAATCGAGATGCCTCACCCCTGTCGAAACCCCGGAGCACTGACATGACAACACATGTGCAACTCCATGACCGGCTCGACTACCAGTCCGTGATGCCCCTCATGGAAGAACTCAAAGCGATTACAGACGATGATCTGGTGATTGATGCAGGAAACTTGCGCCATCTCGGGACACTTCCCCTGCAAGTGATCCTTGCCGCAGTGAAGCAACGCGCCGCGCAGGGCAAGACAACCCGTTTGGCGAATGCCTCCGACGGCTGTGTGGATATGCTCAGCCTCTTTGGCTTCACCCCGGAAACCCTCACTCAACCGGAGGTCTGGACATGAGTTTGGAAGTTCTTGCGGTCGACGACAGCCGCACCATGCGCGACATGCTCAACCTTGCATTGTCGTCTGCGGGCTTTACCGCCCACCTCGCCGAAGACGGCATTCATGGCCTTGAGGTTCTCAAAGACCTGAATCCCGACGTCATTATCACCGACATCAACATGCCACGCATGGATGGGTTCGGCTTTATCCACGCGGTCCGCGCCGAGCCGAAATGGAGCCGTATTCCAATTCTCGTGCTCACAACAGAAAGCGCCGCCGAACTCAAGGCAAAGGCACGTTCCGCAGGTGCAACCGGCTGGATCGTGAAGCCGTTCGATCCCGCAAAACTCGTCAAAGCCCTGCAAATGGTGGCTGGTTAAGAGGTTCCCCATGTCCGACCCTATGACAGAAATTCGCGCCTCCTTCTTCATTGAATGTGAAGAGCTCCTGGAAAGCCTTCAGGACGGTCTTCAACTCATGGATGATGGCGATACCGACTCTGAAACGATCAACATCGTCTTCCGCGCTGTTCACTCGATCAAGGGGGGCGCGGGCGCCTTTGGTCTCGATGATCTGGTTCATTTCGCCCACCGGTTCGAAACCGCCATGGACGAAGTCCGCGCAGGCCGTTTCACTCCGGATGCCGAGGCCATTCGCCTGTTCTTTACCTGCGCCGATATTCTGGCCGATCTGGTGCGTGCCGCGCGGGATGGCGATCAGGTGGATGACGGCATCACCGGTCCGGTTCTGGAAAACCTCGACAAGCTCGTCGGCCTCGAAGAGGAAGAGGAGGAAGACCTCGACTTCACCCCGGCCACGCTGTCGCTCGACTTCGGTGACGGAGGTGCCTTGCCAGACCTGCCAGAGCTTCCTGATGTGAGCGCCCTTCCCGCCGCGGATGCCTCCGATGACGCATTGCCCGCACTGGATATGCCCGTTCCCTCTCCCGACACAGCTATCCCCCCGATAGTGGGTTCCGAAGGCAAAGGATTTTCTGTCAAATTCAAACCGGAAGATGCGCTCTATGCCTCCGGCAATGAACCTTTGTATCTCTTCCGCGCCCTGCGTGACCTTGGCGATATTTCTGTCATTTGCCACTGTGAAGACCTTCCACAACTCGACAGTCTCAACCCCGACACCGGACATCTTTCATGGGACATGACCATCCACACGGAAGAGCCGGAACAGGCCGTTCGCGAAGTATTTGAATTTGTAGACGGGCTTTGTCTGCTGGAAATCAATGCCCTGACGGGTGATCAGGACGCCGCACCCTCCTTTGAAGCGGCCGAACGTTCCTCCTCAGAGCAACCTCCGATCTCTGCCACTCCGGAAATGACTCCTCCGCCGCAGGCCGAAAGTGCCCCGAACATGCCGGAAAACGCAGCAACAGCGAGTGTTGATGTCGCAGATACCACGGCAAATAAAGACACCACAAAGACGTTGGGAGAAGCAAAAGACGAACAATCCACACAAGCGAAGGCCGCGGCAACCCCGACACAACCCCGCGCAACTGTTCGTGTGGATCTGGAGCGCATTGACCGGCTGGTAAACCTTGTTGGAGAGCTTGTGATCAATCAGGCCATGCTCAGCCAGTCCGTCGCAGAGGCTGGTCTCCCCCCCAATTCCCCGGTCTCCACCGGTCTGGAAGAGTTTCTGCAACTGACCCGTGACATTCAGGAATCGGTTATGATGATCCGCGCCCAGCCGATCAAATCCCTGTTCCAACGCATGGGACGCATCGTTCGGGAAGCTTCCGCCTCTGTTGGCAAGGACGTTCGTCTGCGCACCGATGGCGAAAATACAGAAGTCGACAAAACCGTCATCGAACGTCTGGCAGACCCGTTGACCCATATGATCCGCAATGCTGTGGACCATGGGCTTGAAAGCACGGAAAAACGTCTGGAAGCAGGCAAAAGCCGCGAAGGCCACGTGACACTGACAGCCCAACATCGCTCCGGTCGAATTGTCATCGAAGTCACGGACGATGGCGGTGGGATCAACCGTGAACGCGTCAAAGAAAAGGCCATCCAGAAAGGTCTTATTCCTGAGGACGCGCAACTCAGCGATAGCGATATCGACAACTTGCTCTTCCTGCCCGGTTTTTCAACCGCCGCCGAAATTTCCAACCTGTCGGGGCGTGGCGTCGGCATGGACGTCGTGAAAAGCTCGATCCAGGCGCTCGGCGGAAGGATCAGCATCACATCCCAGGAAGGGAAAGGCACGACTTTCTCCATTTCCTTGCCTCTGACCCTTGCCGTTCTGGATGGCATGGTTGTCCGGGTGGCGGATGAAACACTTGTGGTGCCATTAAACGCCATTCTGGAGACGCTCACACTCACAAACGAGGACCTCACTGCCCTCGGACCTGAAACACATGTCGTCCAAATTCGCGGCGGTTTCGTCCCCCTGCTCGATCTCGGCGCAGAACTCGGTTACCGCACCCCGCAAGACAGCTATGTTGATGGGACTGTTCTCCTCATTGGTCAGGAGGATGGAAACAGAGCCGCACTCGCAGTCGATTCCATCGAAGACCAGCGTCAAGTCGTCATCAAAGGACTTGAAGGCAGCTACGGCCGCGTTCCGGGAATTGCTGCGGCCACCATTCTGGGTGATGGGCAAATCGCTCTTATTCTCGACCCGACCGATCTGGTTGGACAGGCCTCCGGCCGCACCCGCGTCCGTCAGCCACAGCAATTACTCGTAGGATAAAATCATGACTGACATCGAAAAACAGAACGACTCCACTTCGATTGAGCTCCTGTCCTTCCGAGTAGGCGGGCAAGACTATTCAGTAGACATTATGTCCGTTCGCGAAATACGAGGATCGGCAAAGGCAACTTCCCTGCCGCACGCCCCTTCATTCGTGAAAGGTGTCATCAACCTGCGCGGCACCGTTCTTCCCATCATTGATCTGTCGGCCCGTCTCGGCCTTCAAACCGGAGAAGATACTGAACGCAATGTCATTATCGTTGTAGATCTTGGCGAACGCACCGCCGGCCTTATGGTTGACGCTGTGTCTGACATCCTCGCCATTCCATCTGAGGAAATGCAGCCCCCGCCAGACCTTACCGCCGATGAAGCCCGGACATTTGTCTCAGCCCTAACAATTGTAGATGGCCGTATGATCCGAATTCTGGACCTTGAAGCTGTTATGCCTCCCCAAGGCGAGGAGGTCGCTTGAAGGAGCTATCTACCATAACCGAGCGCCCTGAAATCGCGAATGCAATTTCAAACCATGCCTTTTCACGCATCGCAGAAATAGCAGAGCGTGAAGCGGGTATTGTCTTGGCCCCCTCTAAGGTTTCCATGGTGACGTCCCGCCTGACACGCCGACTTCGTGCGTTAAAGCTTTCCAGCTTTGAGGAATATCTCAATATTCTGGAAACGTCTCAAGATCGTGCGGAACTGGACAGCTTTGTTTCGGCATTAACAACAAACGTGTCGCATTTCTTCCGCGAAAACCATCATTTCGAATATCTCGCAACCACGATGCTCCCCAAGTTCAAACAGAAGCTGTCCAAAGGTGGAAAGGTCAGAATTTGGTCTGCGGGCTGTTCTAACGGACAGGAGCCCTATTCGATTGCCATGACCATTCTAAAAGGCGCGCCCGAACTAACAAAAGAAGATTTGAAAATCCTGGCGACAGATATCGATCCCGAAGTGCTGAGCCGAGCCCAAAGCGGTCAATATTTCGGATCACTCACCACAGGGCTTACAAATGAAACGATCACAAGATTTTTCACGAGAAGCCCGCTGAATGGAGAAGACACTCTGACGATCAAGCCGGAAGTAAAAAAGCTGGTTGCCTTCCGCCAGCTAAATCTTCACGCGCCTTGGCCCATGCATGGAAAGTTTGACGCAATCTTCTGCAGAAATGTTGTCATTTACTTTGATGAACAGACCCAAACTCGACTTTTCAAACGCTTTGCGAACATCCTCGAAACAGGGGGCTGGCTCATGCTCGGACATTCCGAGAGGCTCAATGAAGATGTCGCTCCGCTTTTTGAAAATTCCGGCGTGACCACATACCAAACCCTTCACCCCACCTCGCCCTCCGCACCGATCGGTGCATATGAAAGTAAAGGACTAGTCTAATGGCACTTCGAGATCAAATCCGTGTCATGGTCGTTGATGATATGTCCACAAGCCGTGGCCTTATAACGAACGCTCTGGATTCATACGGAATCAGGAATGTCGCAAGTGCGGCAGATGGACCATCAGCCCTTCAGAAACTTGCAACCTCCCCTGTTCATCTGGTCATTTCCGACTACAACATGCCGGGAATGGACGGGCTGCAACTGCTACATGCACTGCGCTCCAATGGTCCAACCCGTGGCGTCGGTTTTCTTCTCATCACCGGGCGCGCGGATCGCGAAATCATCGACATGGGGAAACGGCTTGGAATGAATAATTTCCTCAAAAAGCCTTTTAATCCTGAAGGGCTGAAAGCCGCAATTGAAGCGATCGTGGGCAAACTCTGATGACACCCCAATCCGAAGGCATCCAGCCTGATAGCGACGCAAAAGGGCAAGCCGTGATTTCACTGGATACGTTGAACAAACGTATCCAGGACGAAATGATCGCGCTCGTCATGCTCGCCGCCGAAGTTCAAATCGCGCTCGGCCCCGCTCTCACCGAGGCCAAATCACTGTCACCTGCGGTCCAAAGAAGTCTTCAGGCGCTTGACCGGCTACACCAGACTCTCGACGATCTCCAGCGTGTGCTCGGACATCTGGCTACACAATCCGGAAGCTCAACGGTCCCGATAAAGCCGCTAGACGAAGTCATTCGGCTGCGGCATCTCGCGCATAAACTCTTCGACAACATAGATGCCCCATTCGCCTTGTCGGAAGATGACTCCGGAGATGTTGCCTGGTTCTGAAAAATCTAAAAATCGCACATAAAAGGCCAAACACAGGCCCTCGCCGTATTCACCCGTGAAAGGCCGCCGGCCTCAAAGATAGGATATATCCATGACATTCACCTCAGCTGTGATCGCTAACATAAGCAGAAAACCGCCCATTCAAAGAGGAAATTCGCTTGTATTATGCGCAGATGCCGAAGTTGAGGGCAAAAGCGTTGCCCCGCTGCACAGGCTCGGCTAACAGAGGAGCAACCGCTTGCAGGGGCAGGCCAAGGCACTGCATCAGACGGGTGCGGCCTGCACAAGGTTAATAAGTAAATCCGCGCCGCCCCACAGGGCCAACCGGATCATGAGACTGCCAAGCGGACGAGGGATGACATTGAGGACGGTTTTCGCCAAGCCATGACAAATAAGCTCAACCATATGCTTGAGCGCAGCTTCCCGGAACGCCGGGTGTTTCTGCGGTCAGATAATGACACCCGCTACATGCGGATCAGCCCGCTCACCCAGCTCATCGCCTTCACCGGATCTACGGTGTTCGCCGCATGGCTGATCATCGCCACCGCAATCATCCTGATGGACAGTATCGGTTCCGGAAATCTCCGCGATCAGGCGAACCGCGATCTGGTGTTGTTCGAGAACCGCGTGGCGGAACTTGCTCATGAGCGCGACATGCGCGCCGAAGAAGCCGCTGCGGCCCAAGCGCGCTTCACGACAGCGCTGGAACAGATTTCCGTTATGCAGTCACAGCTTCTGGCCTCCGAAGAACGGGTGCGCGAACTGGAAAAAGGCGTCGAAGTCGTTCAGGCCAATCTGCGCAAGGCGCTCAAGGCCCGCGACACCGCAGAGGCCGATAAAACAGAACTCCTTGCCCAGTTGAACGGCGAAACCGGTGGCAAGAACGGCATGAGCGCGCTTGAAGCCGAAGCAACAGTGGACGTGCTGGCCGACGCTCTGTCTGACACCGCCAGCGAACGCGACGAAATGGTGGTTTCCGCAAGTCAGGCCATGAAAATGGCCGAAGCGCTCGAAACCGATCTGAAGTTGATGGAAGAGAAAAACGACAGGATTTTCACCCAGTTGGAAGATGCGGTGACGATCTCTGTGGCCCCGCTGGACAAGATGTTCAAATCTGCGGGCATGGACCCCGACCAACTGATCGAAACCGTGAAAAAAGGCTATTCCGGTCAGGGCGGCCCCCTCACACCGATCACATTCTCGACCAAGGGCGGGATTGTTGATCCGGATTCGATGCGCGCCAATGCGATCATCAACAAGATGGACCAGTTGAACCTCTACCGGATCGCCGCGCAAAAAGCGCCCTTCTCGCTCCCGCTCAAAGACGCCTTCCGCATGACCTCCCCTTTCGGGCCGCGCTGGGGCCGGATGCATAAGGGGCAAGACTTCGCCTCCGCCTATGGCACACCGATTTACGCGACTGCCGACGGGGTGGTCACATTTGCCGGTTGGCAGTCGGGCTACGGGCGTCTGGTCAAGATCCAGCACGAGTTCGGCATTGAGACACGCTACGCACACCAGTCGCAAATATTGGTGAAAGTCGGGCAAAGGGTCTCGCGTGGCGAGCAAATAGGTGCTATGGGAAATTCCGGCCATTCCACCGGCACGCATCTTCATTATGAAATTCGTGTTCAAGGCAAGGCCGTTGATCCGATGACTTACATTAAGGCAGCCCGTGATGTTTTCTAAAAGCAGAATCAACGAACCTGGCCCGAAACAGGGTGAGGACGTCAAGAAACCAGAGGCGTCGGCCGCCAAGCCCGCCATGCCGAAATCTCCGGCACCCGATTTCGCCGCCTCCGCGTCGAAACCGAAACCGCCGGCCTCCGTGCTGTCTTCGGACCTGACCGTGACCGGTAATCTCAAGACCTCCGGCGACATCCAGATCGAAGGCACCGTCGAAGGCGACATTCGCGCGCATCTCCTGACCGTGGGTGAAACCGCGATGATCAAAGGCGAAGTGATCGCGGATGATGTGGTGGTCAATGGCCGCATCGTGGGCCGCGTGCGTGGCTTGAAAGTGCGTCTGACCTCGACCGCCCGCGTCGAAGGCGACATCATCCACAAAACCATCGCCATCGAATCCGGTGCCCATTTCGAAGGCTCCGTGCAACGCGCCGACGATCCGCTGGCCACGGGCGCGAAAACACCGCTGCCGACCGGATCGGCGCAGTCCTCTGCCGCTGTGTCCAAAGCGACCGCCGCCGCCAAAGGCGAATAAACCGGCGCGACAGCCCGAAGTTCAGAGGCGGCCTTTCGGTCGCCTTTTTCTTTGCGTGATTTGGCTTGCCGCTTTGGCAAAGCTCCGCCATCCTATTCCCGAACATTCCGGAGACCCCATGCCCGCCGAAGCCCTACGCCAGCTTGAAAAAGTCAAAAACCTCTACCTGTCGGATTTTCGCATGGGACGGATGAACGAACGCCGCCTGACGGTGATTTTCGACGAGGGCATCGAGGGCGAGCCCGACCAGCTCAAGAGTGGCAACTCCGTGATCGACGACCTTCTGGGCAAGGCTCGGGTGATCGAAGTGCGCCCCGGCTCCCGCCGCTTCACCCTGCGCTTTGAAGATTACGTCTCCTTCAAGATCACCGACGAGACCTTCTCCAAATCCGAAAAAGCCCCCGCGCTTGATGAAAAGACCCCCGCCAGCCTGTTTCGCGAAAACCCCTCTGCGGTGTTTCTGCGCCATGTGAAAGAGTGGACGATTTACGAAGATTACCACGCCGACAAAATGCATCACTATTGCGTCGCGGCCCTCAACCATGTGCTTGAAGTCGTGACCACGGTGCCGCCTCTGGTGGAGATGCAAGTGCTGGGCGAAGCGGATTTTCCGGCCTAGAGGCATCTTGCCTCCCCTGCCCCATTTCGCCATGGTCGCGCCACACGTTCCGGAGGTCTCATGACATTATCCCCTGATCTCGCCGCGCTGAAAGCGGGCAATCTCAAAGGCGCGCTCCTGATGGTGCTCGCCATGTTCTGCTTTTCGCTGGAAGATATGGCCGTCAAACAGGCCGCCAACCATATACCTGTGGGGCAGATCCTGACGCTCTTCGGATTTACGGGCACGATGATCTTCGCGGGCCTCACATGGCAGCGCCGCGAACGGGTCTTTCATCCGGTGATGGCCGAACGCGTCATGGTGATCCGCGCAGGGTTCGAAGTGTTGGGCCGCGTGTTTTTCACCCTGTCTCTGGCGCTCACCGCCCTGTCCACCACCTCAGCGATTTTGCAAGCCACACCGCTCATGGTCGCCGCCGCAGCTGTGGTGATCTTTCGCGAACCGGTCAGCCTGAGCCGCTGGGCGCTCATTGCATTGGGTTTTCTCGGCGTGCTTCTGGTGATCCGCCCCGGCCTCGACGGGTTTTCCCCGCTCTCCATTCTCGCGGTTCTGGGCATGATCGGCTTTGCGGGGCGCGATCTGGCCACCCGTGCCGCCTCTCCCGTGCTGTCCTACGCCCAGCTTGGCGTGACGGGCTTTGCCGCGCTACTGCTGTCCGGTCTGCTCCTGTCGGTCTATGACGGCTACTGGATCATGCCGCAACTGACGGACCTCGGCTATATCATCATGGCAAGCCTCGTCGGTGTCGCCGCCTATACCGCGCTCACCATGGCGATGCGCATGGGCGAGCTGTCGGTCGTCACGCCGTTTCGCTACACGCGGCTTGTCTTTGCCATGGTGCTCGGCGCGCTGGTCTTTGGCGAGCGGCCCGATGCGCTGGAACTGCTAGGCGGAGCGGTGATTGTGGGCGCGGGTGTCTTGTTGATGCTGACGGCCAGAGGCGCACGCAAACGCACCTAGCCCCACGGCCCCTCAAGGAAGCGCGCGCCGATACAGGTGCCATGTCGCATGTCCCAGCACCGGCAACGCCACGAATAGTCCGAGGAACATCGGCACCATTGCCACCAGCGTCACAACGGCGATCAAACCCGCCCAGACCAGCATCACCACCGGATTTTGCCGCACCACTTGCAGGGACAAAAGCATGGCCGTGACAAAATCCACCTCCTTGTCCAGAAGATGCGGCAGCGATGTCACCGTCAGGGAAAACAGCACAAAGGCCAGAACGCCACCCACACCAAGCTCCACCGCCATCATGGTCAGACCGTTGGGCGTCAGGAATACATCATAAGAGCTTGAAACATTGGTCATCACCGACAGCCCCATAAAAAGCGCAAAGATCATATGGGCGAGGAAGGACCAGAACAGCACATAGATGACGATGATTGCCCCCATCCAAGGGATTTGCCGGTCCTTCTCCGCAATCACCACGCCGAGGATCTTATACCAGTCCATCGCCCCGCCACGATCCAGACGCCGCGACACCTCGTAAAGCCCCACGGCTGCGAAGGGAGCGAACAGCGGGAAGGCCAGCGAAAAGGCAAAGGTCCAGAGCACGGTCCCCGCACCGAACAGCACAAAGCCGATCCCGATGAGCACATAGACCGCCGCAAAGAAACATCCGAAGGCCGGTGCCCGCCGGTAGTCCCGCCAGCCCGCCTGTAATGCCGCACGTAAATCCGCAAGTCCCAAACGCGCCACATCCGGCACCGGCGCCGCCGCTGCTGTCATCTCTGTCATATTTTCCTCCCTGCCGGTCTTGTGCCGGTATCCGGGAAAGATTGGATGACAAAATGTCGCACCCTGTCAAGCGTCCTGCGCCCTCACTCGTGAGTTGAGGCAGCGCAGTCTTGGCGGATCAAAGCTGCGAGCGGCTCAAGAGGTAGGACAGTGGCACCATGGTCACGGTTGCCGCGCGGTTGCCCAGAGACCATTCCGCCAGCGCCTGAATAGTATCGGGTTTCGAGCGGCCCAGAAGCACCACGGTTTTGCCAGTGCCCGCCTGAAATGCGGCTTGATCGAGGAAGCGTTTCATCGCGGCGACATCCTGTGAACGGCCATCGAAATCGCGGAACACCAGCGCAGCGGGAGCTTTGGCGCGTTTGGCTTCCTGCTCCAGAGAGTTGAGCCCGTGCGGGAAGGTCACAAGGCCGCGCCCGCTTTCCTGCGCGGTGGCCACGACCTGCGCCGCAACCTGACGCGAGGTTTGGAAGCTGGCCGAGGGCACATCGAGGAAACCGATGGAGACAGGCACAAGATTGGCCGCCTCCGACAGGATCACGGCGGCATCCTGTGGCGTCGCCCCGTCGGGCAACGAGATCATCGAGAGGACTTCCATCCCCTTGTCGCGATAGGCCAGAGCGCGCTCGCCTGCCTGCGATGCCATCGCGTCCACGGCGAATGTCACAGGGAACGGCAGGTGCGACAGGGCGGCATCTTCCGGTCCCAGTTGAGCAATATCCACGAGGATCACGCTCATCACCGGACCGGAGGGCGTCTCATTAAAGTCCGCCGAATAGGCCAGAAGCGCGGGTAGATCCTCTGCAACCACCATGGGGGCGGCCTCCGCTGTGTCCGTTGCGGGAGCATCCGTGATAGACGGCAGGCGCGAGGACACGCGGCTGTCATTGCGATCGGTGAAGGAGCCGACCTTCTGCCCCGGTAGCGCCTCTGTGGCCGCATCTTCGGGGGACATGATTTTCACTTCGGGCGTGGTGTTCAACGCTTCATCGGTGTCGGTGGCGGAATCTGTGGCGGTGTCATCCGTGCCCTCTTCCATACCTTCTTCCATGCCGGTCCCCTCGGGGGTCAAAGGCGTCGCTGCGGGCAGATCAATGCCATCAGGCGCGGCGGGCTGGCTGTCGGCGGCTCCGGCTTGTGGTGCGAAACCTTGCGGCGGGGTCAGTACGGGACTGGTCTCCGGCGTCTTGACACTGTCCATGACCTCATCCCCGCCCTGCGGCGTTTGCGGTCCGTTGGGCAGGACAATCTCCGGCGAAGCGGACGGTTCGGTTGTGGCCTCGGGGGCCTGCGCCTCGGTTTGCGGCGTAGCCTCGCTCGGCGTGGTCTCAGCAGGCACGGTCTCAGCATCCGTAGTTTCTGTAGGCGCGGTCTCGCTCTCCGTTTCCGGCTCGGTAATGTCTTCTGACACCGCAGGCTCTGCTGACAGGGTTTCGTCCTCGCTGGCCATAGGTTCAGCGGGATCAACCTCGGCAGGCGTCTCCGCATCCGCCACATCCGCCGCGTCTACCGACGCGCTCTCGTCCGGAGGCGTAACCCCGTCAGATGCCGCAGGCGCAGGCTGGGATGCCGTCAATTTGACAGGTGCGGCAACTTCATTGGCCACGACCAGAATCCCGAATCCGACAATCGTTCCCCAGATCAATCCGGTGAATATTCCCCGCCCCATTCCGTGCTCCTTAGCCTGTCATCGGGGCTTTGCCCCGGCATTCGTCTGTTTGTCCTGCTCCGGACGCGTTCCGATCCTATCCGAACGTCATTCCGGCCTCAACTTTGCGCCGTCCCGTCAAGGCGGCCCTTGACCCTGTCCGGCCCTTGTGAACATGTATAGCGCGGCTTTGAGGCGGGATCATCCCCCTTTGAGCCCTTTGCTGTCAGACGGGCCGATTGCCCGCGACGACAGCCTTATTTCTCGGCGTATTCGCGCGCAAAAGGACCGCTACCATGCTGCTTCTGATCGATAACTACGACAGTTTCACCTATAATCTCGTCCACTATATCGGCGAATTGGGGTGGCAAGCCAATGTGGTCCGCAATGATGCCCTGAATGTGCAAGAAGCCATGGCGCTGCGCCCTTCGGGCATTGTGCTGTCACCGGGGCCCTGCACACCCTCCGAGGCAGGCATTTGCGTGCCGCTTGTTCATGCCGCGGCTGACGCGGGCATTCCGCTTTTTGGCGTCTGTCTGGGCCACCAGTCCATTGGCGAGGCTTTCGGCGGCAATGTCGTGCGGTGTCACGAGATCGTTCACGGCAAGATGGGCGAGATCTATCACGAAGGCAAAGGCGTCTTCGCCGGTCTGCCCTCACCGTTGCAAGGCACGCGCTATCACTCGCTCGTCGTGGATCGCGCCACCCTGCCCGATTGTCTCGAAGTGACCGCAGAGCTCAAGGACGGCACCATCATGGGACTACGCCACAAGACCCTGCCCATCGAAGGGGTGCAATTCCATCCGGAAAGCATCCGTTCCGAGCATGGGCACGATATGTTCAAAACATTTCTGAACCAGTTAAAAGAGGAAGAAGCGGCATGAGTGACGCGATGAAACCCTTGATTTTTGCCGCCTCCGAAGGGCCTTTGAGCCGTGCGCAAGCCGATCAGGCCTTCGAAATCCTGTTCAACGGAGACGCGACACCCGCGCAAGTGGGCGGCTTTCTGATGGCGCTGCGTGCACGTGGCGAAGCTGTGTCGGAATATGCCGCCGCTGCCAAGGTCATGCGCGACAAATGCGTGCCCGTCTCCGCCCCTGACAATGCAATGGACATCGTGGGCACAGGGGGCGACGGTCTGGGCACGCTCAACATCTCCACCGCCACGGCCTTTGTCGTTGCGGGCGCAGGCATCCCCGTGGCCAAACATGGCAACCGCAACCTCAGCTCGAAATCCGGCTCCGCCGACGCCATGTCGGTCAACGGCATTGATGTGATGGTCGGCAAGGATGTGGTCGAAAAAGCAATCAACGAAATCGGCATCGGTTTCATGATGGCCCCCATGCACCACCCGGCAATGAAATATGTCGGGCCTGTGCGGGTCGAACTGGGCTGCAAGACCATCTTCAACATCCTTGGCCCGCTGACCAACCCCGCAGGCGTCAAACGCCAGCTCACCGGTGCCTTTGCGCCCGACCTGATCTGGCCCATGGCCGAAGTGCTGCAAATGCTCGGCTCGGAAAAGGCATGGCTGGTCTACGGCCATGAAGGCATCGACGAAGTGTCGATCACCGGCGCGACCTCCGTGGCCGCCCTTGAACATGGTGACATCCGTTCAATGGAAATCCACCCCGAAGACGCTGGCCTGCCCGTCCACCCGCTCAAGGACATTCTGGGCGGCACGCCGGAGGAAAACGGCAAGGCCATGCTGAACCTGCTCAAAGGCGAGACAGGGGCTTACCGCGACGCCGTGCTGATGAACGCTGCCGCAGCTTTTGTGGTGGCCGACAAGGCTTCGAGCCTCAAGGACGGTGTCGAGATCGCAGTCGAGAGCATCGCCTCCGGCAAGGCACTTGCCAAGCTCGAAGCTCTGGCGGCGCTGACATCCGGAAACTGAGACCTTCCGGCCCTCTGACGGTCAGCTTTCCGACAGCCGGCTTTCTGATGGCTTAAATACTCGAACGGCGTGCCCTTGAAAAAAGGCGCGCCGTTTTCTTTTGAGTATTTCCGGCACAAAGGAAAAAGGGGCCCGAAGGCCCCTCTTGTGTGTTGGCTCCGGTGCGGTCCGGATCAGTTTGTGATGATCTCCGGCCCCATGAGCGATGTCGGCAGGAAGGTCGAAATCGCGGGCACATAGGTGACGAGGATCAGGAAAACAAACAGGATCGCGAGGAACGGCAGTGCGGCGCGGACGACAGACATCATCGGCATTCCGGCAACGCCGGAGGTCACGAAGAGGTTCAGGCCCACAGGCGGCGTGATCATGCCGATTTCCATGTTCACCACCATGATGATGCCGAGGTGGATCGGGTCCACGCCAAGCTCGATGGCAATCGGGAAGACCAGAGGAGCGACGATCACGATCAGCCCCGAGGGTTCCATGAACTGCCCGCCGATCAGCAGGATCACGTTGACCATGATGAGGAACATGATCTTGCCGAAGCCCGCCGACAGCATGGCGTTGGCGATCTGCTGCGGGATTTGCTCATCGGTGAGCACATGTTTCAGGATCAGCGCGTTGGCGATGATAAACATGAGCATGATGGTCAGCTTGCCCGCATCGAACAGCGTATGGCGCGTGTCCTTGTGGAAAAAGGCGGTCACGAGCGCTTGGGGCTTGTTCAGAAGCGACACGGGTCCGGTGCCGTCGCGATCCGCCAGCGGTCCCATGTCACGATAGACAAAGGAGGCCACGAGGAAGGCGTAGACAGAGGCCACAGCAGCCGCTTCGGTGGGGGTGAAGATCGCGCCGGTCACGCCAGGTACACCGTAAATCCCGACCATGATGATGACGATGAGCATCAGGCCCCAAAAGGCATCCTTGAAGGCCGATCCGATTTCGCCCCAGCCGGCCCATTCACCTTTCGGCAGTTTCTTGATCCGCGCCATGACATAGATCGCGATCATCAGCATGGTGCCCGCGAGGATCCCCGGGATCACGCCGGCAAGGAACATACGGCCCACAGAGACATCCGTGGCGGAGGCATAGACCACCATCACGATGGAGGGCGGGATCAGGATGCCCAAGGTGCCCGCGTTGGCGATGACACCGGCAGCGAAGTCCTTGGTGTAGCCCATCTGGGTCATGGCGGCGATGACGATAGAGCCGATGGCCACAACGGTCGCAGGCGAGGAGCCCGACAGCGCGGCGAAGATCATACAGGCAAACACACCCGCAATCGCCAGACCACCGTGGAAATGCCCCACACAGGCAATGGCAAAGCGCACGATGCGTTTGGCCACACCGCCCGTCGACATGAACGAGGAGGCAAGGATGAAGAAGGGAATGGCCAGAAGCGTGTAGTGTCCTGCCATCGCCTGATAGAGCGATTGGGCCACCGAGGCGAGCGATGTGTCGGAGAACATCAACAGGAAGATGATGGAGGACAGGCCCAGAGAGACTGCAATCGGCACACCGATCAGCAGAAGGCCGATGACCATGGCGAAAAGAAAGACGACATCCATTGGGGTTATTCCTCGTATTCGCCGTGCGCGACGCGCTCGACTTCGTCTTCGGCCTCATGAGAGACGATCAGGGAGTTCTGCTTGCCCGTCACGATACGGACGGTGGCCTGAACGACACGCAGAAGGATCAGTGCGGTGGAAAAGGGCAGAATGGCATAGGGGATCACCCGCGGCAGCTTGTCGTAGCTGTCGCCATAGTTGATCAACCCTTCGAGCCAGCGGAACATCTCCAGCATCGGCACCTGATCGGTGACGTAGAACGCACGGTCGCGCGTGTTCTCGGTGAACCCCGTCGGGAACCAGCGGCCTTCGGTCGGCTGCAACGCGGCAAACGGCGCCCAATAGTCCCAAGCGCCTTTCAACAGAAGTGCGGCATAGATCAGGCAGACCACGGCGGAAATGACCGCAAGCACACGCTGTCCGCGCGCCGGCAGAATATTGATCACCGCATCCACACCGAGGTGCGAGGTCTTTTTGAACCCGTAGGAAATCCCCAGAAGAACCATCCACGCGAAGAGGATCAGCACCACTTCGAGGCCCCAGATCAGGGATTGGTTGAACAGGTAGCGCAGCACCACATTGGCGAATGTGATGAGCGTCATCAGACCGAGGATCAGCGCGATGATGTTCTCTTCGAGCCCGTCGAAGAAGGCCGACAAGGCCGATTTCGGTAGATTGTCTTGATATTGTGTCATGGTGAGTGACCCCTCTTGCCCCTCTTCCCGGCCCGTTTTCGAACCGGATCACCCGGTCTTCGGGTGTAAACAGGGCCCCATCAGAGACGGGGCCCTGTCATCGTGTCAGCCAGCTTAGTGCTTGGCGTTGATTTCTTGTGCCAGAGCGATGTTGTCGGCACCTACATCGGCCTCGAACTGGGCCCAGACCGGTTTCATCATATCCACCCAGGCCTGACGTTGCTCTTCGGTCAGTTCGCGGATCACACCACCGGCATCCAGAACAGCCTGACGGTTGTCAGCATCCACCTGACCGATGGCCGCGTTGCGCTCGACGGTGACTTCTTCCAGAATCGTGGCGAGCTGGTCACGGATGTCGGCATCAAGCCCTTCCCACCAGTCCACGGAGGTCACAACCATATAGTCGAGAAGGCCGTGGTTGGTTTCGGTGACGCCGTCCTGCACTTCAAAGAACTTCTGACCATAGATGTTGGACCATGTGTTCTGTTGACCGTCCACAACGCCGGTTTGCAGCGCGCCGTAAACTTCGGAGAAGGCCATCGGCTGCGGCGAGGCGTTCAGAGCTTCCATCTGGGCAACCAGCACGTCGGAGGGCTGCACGCGGAATTTCAGACCGGCTGCGTCTTCGGGATTGATCAGCGGCTTGTTGGCGGAGATCTGTTTCAGACCATTGTGCCAGAACTCAAGCCCCAGAAGACCACGGCGCGCCATAACGTGCTTCATTGCTTCACCGGCTTCAGAGTTCTGGAACTCTTCCACGGCATCCATGTTCTTGAACATGAAGGGCAGATCGAAGATGCGGTAGATCTTGGTGAAGGTCTCGAATTTCGACAGCGACGGAGCCGCCATCTGAACGTCGCCTTGCAGCATCGCTTCGAGAACCTGATCATCGTTATAGAGCGTGGAGTTCGGATAGACCTCGACACAGACCTTGCCGTCCATTTCTTCGTTCACGCGGTCGGCGAACAACTGGGCGGCGATGCCTTTGGGGTGCTTGTCCGTGTTGGTGACGTGGCTGAACTTGATGACCATTTCGCCATCGTCACAGGCAGCAAAACCTGCGGTTGCGGTCACGCTCAGAGCAAGAGCCGTTGCGGCGGTTGCGAGAAATTTCATGGGTGTCCTCCCTATCATGAAACCAAAAATTCAGGCGCAGGCGGGGCAGCAATGTCCCCTTTGCACTCGAGCCAGAGAAAACAAACCGCCCGCTTTTGCTTCAAGGGGAGGTGACGAAAAGGTTAAAATTTTTTGAAATCTCTTTTTGGTCAGTCACTTACAGAAAGATCGAAACGCATATCCGCCATGCGCCAGGCGCAAGTGTGCGGTTTCTCGCACGTAAGAAAATTGCGTGTGTGCGGATTGTCGCACATGTCGACTCAAATCTCTAGCCCTCGCACCAAATCACTCGCAAGCCGTTGATCACCTCTGCCGGTACGGCGTCAGAGCTCAGGTACTCGGATTGGGCCAGCCAGGTTGAAAACCGCGGAGTTGTGCAATCGAGGTTCAGAATTCCGTGAAACTCGCCAAGCTTGCCCTGCCCCTCCACATAAAGACGATACGGTTGTCCCGCATAGGCATCCTGCACAGCGAGCTCTTGCGCGGTCCAATATTGTGCGTACACACCCTCCATCGGCTGGGTGTATGCGAAACTCTTTGCCTCTTGGGCCTCGGACATCAAAGGTGTGGCGCAAGTGAATGCCACCCCAATACATGCGCGAAAAATCTTCATCGTTCTATCTTTCCTCTTGATACAAATAGCGTCTCTCACCGATACATCTCCGCCTTGACCCCGTGGCGTGCCAGCTTGTCGTAAAACGTCTTGCGCGGCAGCTTGAGTCCCTTGGCCGCTTCGGTGGCATTGCCGTGATGCCGTTGCAGCGCCGCGATGAGCAAGGAGCGCTCCACCTGCGCCAGTTGTTCGGCCAGCCCCAACTCCTCCTGCGCCTCCCCGTCGGTCAGGCCCATTGCAAAGCGCATCGCCGCGTTCATCAGCGAGCGCGCATTGCCCGGCCAGTCCTGCGCCATGAGGTTGGAAATCACGTCCGAGGTGATCTCCGGCACAGGCAGGTCACTTTGCTCACAGGCAATCGAGACATAGTGGCGGAACAGAACCGGTATGTCCTCGCGCCGCTCGCGCAATGGCGGAATACGGATCACGGCGGCCTCCAGCCTGTAAAACAGATCGGGCGAAAACCGCCCCTCGGCCACTTCCTTGCTCAGATCTGCATAGGTGCCCGCGATCAGGCGGGGCCGGTCGTGCGGCTCCAGCTCTTCGAGAAGCGCGAATTGCGCCGGACTGGACAGGCCCGCGATCTCGTCAAGAAAGACCGAGCCGCCCTTGGCCGTGGCAAAGGCCTGCGCAAGGCTGTCTTCCGTCATCGCGGAGGCCGGATATTTGAGAAACGGCGCCATCGACCCCGCCGACAACAGATGCACCACCTCGGCCATTTTCGCGGTCCCGACCCCTGGCTCGCCCGTGACCAGCACATCGGCGGCAGAGCGCGCCACGGCGCGGGCCTCTTCGCGCATCCGTTTCGCCAGAGCGGAAACGCCCCGCAACAGACGCGCCGCCGCATCGCCCTGTTCCACCTGTCGCTTGAGGCGACGGTTTTCCAGAACCAGAGCGCGGGTTTTAAGCGCCTTCTCAACAACGGCAATCAAGTCACTGGGCGCACAAGGTTTTTCCAGAAAGTCGAACGCCCCCTCGGAAATCCCGCGCACCGCCATAGGCACATCGCCCTCGCCGGTCAGAAGGATCACGGGCAGTTCGGCATCCACCGATTGCGCATAATGCAAAAGCGCGAACCCGTCCTTGCCGGGCATCCGGATGTCGGAAATCACCACCCCCGCAAAATCGCGGGTGATGTGATCCTTGGCCTCGATATAGCTGCCCGCCAGAGTGGGCCTGAGATCTGCAAGCTCCAGCGTCTGGCCCAGCGCCTCGCGCACCGAGGAATCGTCATCGACCAGAAGCACACGATCAATTGGCGGCATTGGCCCCCTCCTTATTTGCTGCGGGTTGCAACTCAATGGTGAACTGCGCGCCACCTTCGGCACGGTTCTCGCCACGGATACGCCCGCCGAAACTTTGCACCAGCCCATAGGAAATCGACAGGCCAAGCCCCATGCCTTCGGAGGCTCCGACTTCTTTCGTGGTGTAGAACGGATCGAAGATCTTTTCCGGCTCGGAAATCCCCGGCCCCGTGTCGGAAATCGTGAACCGTGTCGGCATGTCCGGCGCGGACGCGAGCAAAAGAGTGATCTCGATCCGCTTTTCCGGCGCGTCCTTCACCGCATCCACGGCATTGGACAGAAGGTTCATCACCACCTGTTGCAACCGCACCTCGCCGCCGCGCACCCAGACCTGACCCGCAGGCGACCACACAAGCGTCACCCCCGCATTGGTCATCTTCGCCTGTGTCATCTCCAAGGCGGCTTCGACCACGGCGGTCAGTTCCACATCGGTGATGGTTTCCGGCTCCTGACGGGCAAAGGCACGCAGGTTCTTGATGATCCGCCCCATGCGCCGTGCCAGTTCGGAAATCCGCCCCAGATTGTCTGCGGCTTTTTCCGGCTGTCCCCGCTCCAGAAACGCCTGCGCATTCTCGGCAAAGGACCGGATAGCCATCAAAGGCTGGTTCAGTTCGTGGGAAATCCCCGCCGACATCTCGCCCAGCGCGGAGAGCTTTCCGGCCTGCACCAGATCGGCCTGCGCGCGTTTGAGGCGGGCCTCGGCCTCCTGCCGCTCACGCACCTCATGCTGCAAGTCGCGGTTGGCCAGTTCCAGCGCCTCGGTGCGCGCAGCCACGCGGGCTTCGAGACGGGCATTGGCCTCGGCCAGCGTGCGACGACGCTCTGTAGCAAAGAACACGAAGGCGGCAAACACCAGCCCCAGCGCCGACGCCATCCCCGCCTGAAGCGCGGCCGCCGACAGCACAGGGCGCAAATCGCGCAGCAACTCGCCCTCAAGCCCGATCACCGGCAGGGTCTGGATCACATGCAGCGCGGGCGACGGGATATAGGGGCCTGCCTCATGGCGCCATATCTCATGGCCCATCACCCTATGACGCGCCGTGACCGGCATTTGTCCCGAGGAGCCGCCGCGCAGCACCAGTTCGGACCGGTTCGAGATGAACACCACCCCGTAGGAATCGGTGAAATAGATGGCAGAGGCCTCCGTCGGCCAGCCCCATTCCAGAAGGCCGATGTCGACATTGACCACCACCGCGGCCTGCGCCGGACCGTTGGGTTCGAACACGGGCGCGGCAAAGACATAGCGCCTGCGCCCTTCGAGATCGACAAAATGCGCAACCCCCAGCGCCCCGTCCATCGCCCGCGACAAAGCCAGTTGCGCCCCCGTGGGCAACCCCGCCTCTCCGGCAGAGGCAAGCACCCGCCCGTCTCCGGCCACCAGCAGGAGCGAATGCGCCCCCGTCTTGTCCGCCATGCTTTGCAAAAGATCGGATGTCGCCGCTGTCGCCTGAACGTCAGGCTCTGCCTCCAGCGCCACCGCCAGCACCGTGGGATGGTCCGACAGGAACACGGCCAATTCGCGGTAGCGTTGCAAGCCGGTGGTCAAACGATCAGACGCCAGTTCGAGATCGGACGCCCCGCGTTCCGCTGCCTGATCCAGTTCCGTCCGCAGACTCAGCACAAAGACCAGCAACCCGAGCACGACAACGCCCAAAAGACCGCCCAGCGCCCAGAACAGGCGCTGACGCAGGGCAGCGGAGTCACTTTCGGTGAAAGGCGGCGTATCTGTCATCCGTTGCAGATTAGAAAACCCCGCTTGCAAAGGAAAGCACTTCGCGGTCAAACACGTGTCATGAAGAGATTTTCCTGTGCCCCGAACGATCCGGATTTCGTCCAGAACCCCTATCCCTTTTACGACCGGCTGCGTGCAGGCGGGAAAATGGTCTGGTGGGACGAGCTGAACCTGCCTGTGGTGGCGGGCTATGACGGGGTGTCGATGGCCTTGCGTGACAACCGGTTTGGCCGTGAGGCGCCTGCGGGGTTCGAACCCGACATCCCCTCGCATCTGCGACCTTTCTACGACATCGAAGACCACTCCATGCTGGAGCTTGAAGGCGACCGGCACAGGCGTCTGCGCTCTCTGGTGCTGCGCGCCTTCACCTCGCGGCGGATCAAGGCGCTGGCGCCCGACCTTGAAGAGATCAGCGATGATCTGATCGACCGCTTTGCACAAGACGGCGCGCCTTTCGACCTGATGCCCGCCTTTTGCAAAATGGTGCCCGTGCGGATCATCTGCCGCCTTCTGGGCGTGCCCGAAGAGATGTCCGAGCAGCTTCTGGCGTGGTCCAATGCGATGGTGGCGGTCTACACCCCCACCCGCACCCGCGCGACCGAAGAGGCCGCTGCCAATGCGGCCACGGAGTTCTCCGGTTTCATGCGCGACTATGTCGAGGCGCGGCGCTCACAGCCTGCCGACGATCTCATCACCTCGCTCATTGCCGCCGAAGAGGATGGCGAAAAGCTTGGCACAGACGAATTGATCACCACCTGCATCCTGCTTTTGAACGCAGGGCATGAGGCCACGGTCCACAGTCTTGGCATTGCGGTCAAAACCCTGCTGGAGCACGAGACCCCGCGCGAGGCCCTCTCGGACGGGAAGATCGACGGCACCATCGAGGAACTCCTGCGCTATGATCCGCCGCTGCATCTGTTCCAGCGCTGGGTCTACGAGGACACGCGGTTTCTGGATCAGGACCTGAAGCGCGGCGACCGGATCGGGCTTTTGCTGGCCGCTGCCAATCGCGATGCGCAGGCGTGGGATCATCCCGACCGGTTCGACCCGAACCGCAAGGTGAAACAGAACACCTCCTTCGGCGCGGGCGTGCATTTTTGCGTCGGCGCCCCTCTGGCACGGCTGGAAATGCGCGTCGCGCTGCCCAAGCTCTTCGACCGCTGCCCCGAGCTGGCGCTAGCTGAGCCGCCGGTCTATGCCGACACATGGCACTTCCACGGGCTGTCTCAACTTGTGGTGAAGACGCGTTGACCTGAAAAACCCGATGGGCTTCTATCGCGGGACCGACCCCATCCAAACCCATGTGAAAGTTCACCCTCATGACCCCAAGCCACCCTGCCCGTCCGTCACGCTCCGGCATTCTGGTGTTTGACGTCAATGAAACATTGCTGGACCTCACAAGCCTCTCCCCGCTCTTCGAGCGCGTCTTCGGAGATGCGCAGGTCTTGCGCGAATGGTTCCCCGAACTGATCCTCTATTCCCAGACCCTCACCCTGACCGGTCTCTATCGCCCCTTCGGAGAGATCGCCGCCGCCGTGTTTGAAATGGTCGCGGCAAACCATCAGGCAAAGGTGACACCCGACGACATCGCGGAATTAAAGACCCGCCTGACCTCCATGCCCGCCTATCCCGATGTGGCCCCCGCCCTGACGCGGTTGCAGGATGCGGGGTTCCGGCTGGTCACCCTGACCAATTCGGCCCCGAACGCGGCGCTCTCCTCTGATCCCTCGCCTCTGGAAAAGGCTGGCATTGCCTCGTTCTTTGATGCGCATTTCACCGTGCATTGGGGCAAGCGGTTCAAACCGCACCCCGACGTCTATGACAGCACGGCAGAAACTCTGGGCGCAAAACCCGAGGAGCTTTGCATGATTGCCTGTCATATCTGGGACACGATCGGCGCACAGGCGCGCGGCTGGCGTGGCGGGTTTGTCGCCCGTCCCCATAATACGCCGCTCACGCTGGCCGAGGTGCCGCAACCGGATTTCATCGGGCGGGATATGGGCGAGCTGGCCGATCAACTGATCGCGAGCCTCACCGCCTGACGCAGAGACACACGCGCGGCGCGCGACGAAATCCCGCGCCCGCCCTCAAACCGTCTTCCAAACCCCGCGCCGCCCCTGTATCAGAGGGCTATGGTTACAGTTCTCGATAAAATCAAAGCCTATAAGCTCGAAGAAGTGGCAACGGCCAAGCAAACCGTGCCCCTGTCCGAACTTGAGGCCCAAGCCTCTGCCCAAAGCCCCACGCGCGGCTTTGCCAAGGCGCTGCAATCGGCCGCGACAACCGGCTACGGTCTCATCGCGGAGGTCAAGAAAGCCTCCCCCTCGAAAGGGCTCATCCGCCCCGACTTCGATCCGCCCGCCATTGCACGCGCCTATGAAGCGGGTGGCGCGACCTGCTTGTCCGTGCTGACCGACACGCCGTCGTTCCAAGGCGCACCGGAATTCCTGAAAGCCGCCCGCGCCGCTGTCTCCCTGCCGGCGCTGCGCAAGGATTTCATGTATGACACCTATCAGGTGACCGAAGCCCGCGCATGGGGCGCGGATGCGATCCTGATCATCATGGCCTCTGTCGGAGATGCGCAGGCCGCCGAACTGGAAGATGCGGCCTTCAACTACGGCATGGATGTGCTGGTCGAGGTCCACAATGCCGAGGAGCTGGAACGCGCCCTTGCGCTCAAATCCCCGCTGCTGGGCGTCAACAACCGCAATCTCAAAACCTTCGAGACCACGCTCGACACCACACGCGAACTGTCGAAAATGGTGCCCGAGGGCAAGCATCTGGTCTGCGAAAGCGGGCTGTTTACCCCGAAAGACCTTGCCGATATGGCCGCTTACGGGGCGCGGAGTTTCCTCATTGGCGAAAGCCTGATGCGGCAGGACGATGTCGAGGCGGCCACCCGCACCCTTCTGGCCAATCCGGTTCCGGCATAAGAGGACAATATGGCAAAGCTCACGCATTTCGACGGGGACGGCAACGCCCATATGGTCGATGTCTCCGGCAAACCTGTGACCGACCGTCTGGCAACGGCGGAATCCGCCGTCAGGATGCGCCCTGAAACGCTGGAGCTTGTCACGGAGGGCACAGCGAAAAAGGGCGATGTTCTCGGCGTGGCGCGTCTGGCGGGGATCATGGGGTCGAAACGCACCTCCGATCTGATCCCGCTGTGCCATCCGCTACCGATTTCCAAGGTGACGCTCGCTCTCGAACCGGACGCCACCCTTCCCGGCATCCGCATCCGTGCCACGGTGAAAACCTCCGGCCAGACCGGCGTGGAGATGGAAGCGCTCACCGCCGCCTCTGTGGCCGCGCTTACGGTCTATGACATGCTCAAGGCCGCCGAGAAGGGCATGGAGATCGTGCAGACCCGTCTTCTGCGCAAGGAAGGCGGCAAATCCGGAACTTACGAGATTTCCGGCGAGATTTCTGGCGAGGCCGACTAAATGATTTCTGTTTCTGACGCGCTCGACAACCTGTTCTCCCTCTGTGCCCCTCTGGACACAGAGCGCCTGCCGCTGCGCGAAGCCGCCGGACGGGTGTTGGCCGAAGATGCCGTGGCCAAGCGCGACCAGCCGCCTTTCGCCTCCTCCGCGATGGATGGCTATGGCGTGCGGGTCGAGCATCCGCAGCCCGGCGACCGTTTCACGGTCATTGGCGAAAGCGCTGCCGGTCACAGCTATGACGGGACGCTGGGCGATGGCGAGGCCGTGCGTATCTTCACCGGTGCGCCCGTGCCCGAAGGTGTCACCCGCGTCATCATTCAGGAAGATGTGCGCCGCGAGGGCGATGGGATCACGGTGACAGAGACGCTCTCCGAGAACCGCAACATCCGGCCCTTGGGCGGGGATTTCAAATCCGGCGACCGGATCACCGCCCCGCGCCGCCTGAGCGCTCAGGATGTCGCACTTCTGGCAGCGATGAATATTCCCGAAGTGACCGTCCACAAACGCCCCACCGTGGCGATCATCTCCACCGGCGACGAACTGGTCATGCCGGGCGAGACGCCGGGGCCGAGCCAGATCATCGCCTCCAACGCTTTCGGCCTCTCGGCCATGGTCGAAGCCGCCGGTGGCATTGCGCGCATGTTGCCCATTGCGCCGGATGACGAAACCCTGCTGCGCGCGACCTTCGAGATGGCCGCGGACGCCGATCTTATCGTCTCCATCGGCGGCGCTTCGGTCGGAGATCACGATCTGGTCGGCAAGGTCGTCGAGAGCCTCGGCCTTGACCGCGCCTTCTACAAAGTCGCCATGCGCCCCGGCAAGCCGCTCATGGCCGGACGCCTCGGCGCGGCGCTCATGCTGGGTCTGCCAGGCAATCCGGTCTCCGCCATGATCACCGCGCGCCTGTTCATGATCCCCGCGATGGATGTGCTGCAAGGTCTGCCCCCAAGCCCTGCCCCGCGTCACAAGGCCGTGCTGATGGCGCCGGTCTCCGCAAACGGCCCGCGCGAACATTACATGCGTGCCATACAGAAGTCCGACGGGGTGCAGCCCTTTTCCCGACAGGACAGTTCGCTGCTGTCGATCCTGTCACAGGCCAATGTGCTTCTGGTCCGCCCGCCCCATGATCCGGCACGCGAGGCGGGAGAGACGGTCGAGGTGATCCGGCTCTGACGGGCCGGACACGGCCCTTGGGTCACACGGCGCGCCCCGCAAAACCGCAACGCCGCTTTTCCCGAAACGCTTTAACCTGATTTTAACCTTACCCTCCCAATTTTGCCGCAATGCCATGCGACCCTGAGCAAACGCCAAGCGGGCGTGGCAGGTCTGGAAGGGATTGGGCAATTGACACATTTAGAGAACAGCGGTAGAACATTCTCGGAACATAGTGGAAAACCCATCTGGGGTTTGACCCATTCAGGCGGCCCCGTGCGGTTTCAACACCACGCCACACAGGGCCTTTTGAACGGCGGCGAGTCAGGGACCGGACTCAGAAAAATGCATATATCGGGCGCTATTCCCCCCGTTCCTGTGCATTGGGTCCCGTCTGCGGAACGTCGTCTTGATGCGGGTCATGCGCCAGTCGGGACAGGACAAGACCGAACAGGTCATCCCCGCAAACAAAATCGGGGACAGAAGAGGACCGAGCCGATGCTGACGAAAAAACAACTCCAGCTTCTGGATTTCATCAACACGCGCATGCAGCGCGACGGGGTGCCGCCCTCCTTTGACGAAATGAAAGAGGCGCTGGACCTGCGCTCCAAATCCGGCATTCACCGGCTGATCACGGCGCTGGAAGAACGCGGTTTCATCCGCCGCCTCGCCCATCGTGCGCGGGCCATTGAAATCATCAAGCTGCCCGAAAGTCTGGGCGGCGCGCCCTCGGCTCCGACATCGGCGCAGGCCTCTGGTTTCAGACCGCGTGTGATCGACGGTGACCGTCCCGATGCGCCCCCGCCCGCAGGGGCTCTGGATGTGGAGGCCATCTCCGCCATCACCCTGCCGATCATGGGCAAGATCGCCGCGGGTGTGCCGATTGAGGCGGTTGCGGACGGGGCCACGAATGTGGCTGTCCCCGGCTCCATGCTCTCCGGTCGCGGCAACCACTACGCGCTTGAAGTCAAAGGAGAATCCATGATCGAGGCTGGTATCAACCACGGCGATATCGTGGTCATTCGCGAAACCAGTCAGGCCAAGGATGGCGACATTGTTGTGGCGATGGTCGAGGGCTATGAGACCACCCTCAAACGCTACAAACGCCAAGGCGACATGATCGCGCTGGAGGCGGCCAACCCCGCCTTTGAAACCCGCGTTCTGCCTGCGGATATGGTCGAGGTTCAGGGCAAGCTGGTCGGGTTGATCCGCAGCTACTAAAGCCCACGATTGAACCGCGATAAACCTTGATTTTCATGACACGCCGCGCTGCACCCCAGCGCGGCGTGTCTTTATCTTTCCCTCTGCGCAAGCCGCACCTCTCCGGCCTCAGCCGCTCCGAAGCGCATCCCCAAAGCGACAGGCGGCCTCTTGGCCCGCGCCTCACGCACCGTTACAGCCTTGCCCTCCCGCAGTTCCGGCGTGTTCCAGTATCGCGCTCCGGCGACCCCATAGGCCGTGTCGAGCCACAACGCACCGCGCTCCTCCCGAAATGCCAGCGCCCCGCTCTGACGCAGCACAGCCAGATCAATCACAAGACAGGGTTCCGGCCTCGCGCCCTCCCAAACCTTGTTGACGATCACCAGATCGGCGTGCCGACAGGCCGTTTGCGCGGCCTCCTGCCAGCCCCGCCCCGTAACATGCTTGATCCGCACACCTGCCACATCCAACGGCGGCATGGGACGGGCGGCAGCACGCGCCTGATCCGGCCTGTCACCGTCATTCTCCAGCCAGACCCGCGCGGCAAACCCTGCGCCCTTGGGCTTGGACAGCGCACGCCCCTCGGCGCTAAAACGCCCGACCAAGCCCCCGTCATCAGAGACCAGAAGTGCCGGACGCTCATGCAAGGCCCAGAGCAGAAAGCCCGCTGCAACCGGCAGGACACCCAGAACCTGCCAGCGCCCGCGCCAGAGGATAACAAACACTCCCCCCAAGGCGATCAACGGCAACGTGGCCGGCGGCGGCGCGGCAATACGGCTGACCGCGCCCTCCCATGAGGACACGGTGCCGGCCACAAAGAGTATCCAGCGAATCCCCTGCCCCATCACCGCAAGCGCCAGCCCCTGTAGCCCAAAAGGCGTGAGCAACAACGCCAGCACTGCCGAGGGCATGACCACCGCGCCCATCACCGGCACGGCGGTGACATTGGCGATCAACCCGTAATCGGAAATCCGGTTGAAATGCGCTGCCGCCACGGGGGCCGTCGCAATCCCCGCCACCGCAGAGGACAGCACCACCGTTGCCAATCCACGCAACCAGCGCGGCCAGCGCGTCATGAGCGACATGCGCCGCACAATCGAGAAGACCGCGACAAGGGCTGTGGTCGCCGCGAAAGACATCTGGAAACCGGGTTCGGGGAGCACTTCGGGCTGGATCAGCAGGAGAATCAAGGCTGCTAAGGCCACGGCACGCAGCGAGATGGCTTGCCGATCCAGCAACACCGCCACGAGCATGACGGAGACCATGACAAAGGCCCGCTCGGTCGCCACGTTAAAGCCCGACAAGGCGAGGTAGAAACCACCCGCGGCCAAGGCTCCGGCGGCGGCGATTTTCTTGATCGGCCATGTGAGCGCCGCGCCGGGGATCATCGCCAGCATCAGTCGCAGCGCATAGAACACCGCCCCCGTCAGAAGCCCCATATGCAGGCCGGAAATCGCCAGAAGATGCGAAAGGTTGGCCCCGCGTAGCGCCTCGGCGGTGCCAAGGGAAATGCCCGAACGATCCCCTGTCAGAATGGCGGCGGAAAAGGCTCCGATCTGGCCGGAAAGGCGTGATTGCAAGGCTGTCGAGAGGCTTTGCCGCAACTGGTGCACCCAGAGCAAGGGCGTGGGGTCGCTCTCCGCCACGCGCAGCACAGGCACCCGCGTGTAGCCCACCGCCCCCAGCCGGTCGAACCACGCCATGCGCTGGAAATCAAAGCCCCCCGGCTCCGTGGGCCCCGGTGGCGGGGAGAGATGTGCGGTCATGGCCAGACGCATACCGGGAGCGGGGCTGACGAAATCCTGCCGCCCGTGCAGGGACACACGCACCCGCGCAGGCACCCGCTCCGGCGAGACATCACGCAGCACCACCTCGTCCAGCGTTAGCCGCAGGGCATCGGAGGCGGAGCGGTCGATCTTGATGACCCGCCCCTCGACAGGGCCATAGTAGCGAAACCCCAACACAGGTTCGGCCACCAGATGCGTGCGCAGACCAGCGTTCACAAATCCGCAGATCACAGCCACCACCGCGATCAACAGTGGGGCCGCGCGGGGCGGCATCCGGCGCAAAGCCAGAAGCGCCAGCGCCCCCGCCCCTGCAAGCGCCCAAAGCAGAACACGGGACGGTTCAAGCGATTGCGCAAAGAAAAGACCGATGCCCACGGCAAAACAGACCGGCAGCCAGAGGAACAACCGCCCGTGCTGTCGGTCGACGATGTCGAGGGGGATCTGTAGCAATGACGTGAGGGCGCGCACCCTTGTTTCCCCTTCCACCTTCGCTTATGCCGAGTGACGAAAATCATCCGCCAACATGGTTACCAAAAGGTTAATTCTCCCATGTCCCCAGCCCAGTCCGAAACCGCCTCCCATACGCCTGTCGTCACTCGCATCGCCCCTTCGCCCACAGGGGACATGCACATCGGCACCGCCCGCACCGCCCTGTTCTCATGGCTTTATGCGCGCGGACGTGGCGGCAAGTTCCTGCTGCGGATCGAGGACACGGATCGCGCACGCTCGACGCCCGAGGCGACGCAAGGCATTCTCGACGGCATGGCATGGCTCGGACTGGACTATGACGGCGAGGCGGTGAGCCAGTTCGAACGCGCCGAGCGTCACGCCGAAGTCGCCCGCGAGATGCTGGCGATGGGCAAGGCCTACAAATGTTTCGCCACCCAAGAGGAAATCGCCGCCTTCCGCGAAGAGGCCCGCGCGAAAAAGGAAAGCACCCTGTTCCGCTCGCCGTGGCGTGATGTGCCCGAATCCGACCACCCCGATGCGCCCTATGTGATCCGCGTGAAAGCCCCGCGCGAAGGTGTCACCGTGGTCAAGGACAAGGTGCAAGGCGATGTGACCTTCAAGAACGACCAGCTTGATGACATGATCCTGTTACGCTCGGACGGTACACCGACCTATATGCTGGCTGTTGTTGTCGATGACCACGATATGGGCGTGACCCATGTGATCCGCGGGGATGACCACCTCGCCAATGCCGCACGGCAAATGACGATCTACGAAGCAATGGGCTGGCCGCTGCCGGTCTATGCACATATCCCGCTGATTTTCGGGCCGGACGGCAAGAAAATGTCGAAACGTCACGGCGCGGTCGGAGTGAAGGAATATCAGGCCATGGGCTATCCGGCGTCAGGCATGCGCAACTACCTCGCACGGCTGGGCTGGTCACACGGGGATGACGAGTTTTTCACCGACGAACAGGCGATGGAATGGTTCGATCTCGATGGAATCAACAAGGCGCCTGCCCGCTTTGACACCAAGAAGCTGGAGAATATCTGCGGGCAGCATATCGCGATCCTGCCGGATGCTGAAATCTTGAGCGAAATTGACGGCTACCTGGCAGCCTCTGGCGCACAGGCCCTCTCGGCAGAACAAAAACAGCGACTTTCCGAGGCGCTGCCCTGCCTGAAAGGTTCTGCGAAGATTTACCCGCAACTCATTGAAAAGGCGCGATTTGCGTTTGTATCTCGTCCGGTCGACATGGATGAGAAAGCGCAAAAACAGGTCAATTCAGTATCCAACGGTATACTGGAAGAATTGACGCCGCACCTGCAAAATGCTAGCTGGAACCGCAACGCATTGGAGGAGGCGATTGGCCGCGTGATGGAGACAATGGAGCTTGGGTTCGGGAAAATTGCCGGACCTTTGAGATCCGCTCTCGCAGGCCGGGCTGTCACCCCAAGTGTTCTTGACATGATGTTGGTCCTAGGACGCGAGGAAACTCTGGCGCGGATCAACGATTTCCGGGAGTTTGTATCGGAAAACATGACATCGGAATAAGCGACCGGATCCTTCGGAATTGGGATCGGGTCACGCGGGTGACCGGATCAAAACGGTCACGGCAAGAGTTGAACCGGAGCGCCTGCTCCGGAACGGGCCGAGAGGCTCAGGGGATTGCGACGTTTGAAACACGGCACGCCCCCTGTCCGGACCGGCCACAGACGGACCCGCGTGAGGGTCCAAGCCCATAGGATGTCCGGGAAGACGCCCGGGCGCCCGCCAGACCACCAGCGGCCTCTCGGCCCATCTGATAAGGACGACGAGAGGACCGCTGCCAACCGAAGGAATGACGATGGCAGACACTCAGAAAACCGCGACCCTGACGCTCGACGGGCAATCTTACGATCTTCCTGTTTACTCTCCCACTGCTGGCCCGGATGTCGTTGATATCCGCAAACTCTATGCACAGGCCGGCGTGTTCACCTATGATCCGGGTTTTACTTCCACCGCGTCTTGTGAAAGTGCGATCACCTTCATCGACGGTGGCGAAGGCGTGCTCTTGCACCGTGGCTACACCATCGGCGATCTGGCCGAGAAATCCCACTTCCTTGAAGTGTGCTACCTTCTGCTCTACGGGGAACTGCCGACCGCGGCACAGATGGAAAAATTCGAGAACACCGTGACCCATCACACGATGGTGCACGAGCAGATGCTCAAATTCTTCTCCGGTTTCCGCCGCGACGCCCACCCGATGGCCATCATGGTCGGTGTGGTCGGGGCCATGTCCGCCTTCTACCATGACTCCATCGACATCGCAGATCCGCACCAGCGCGAAGTGGCCACCATCCGCCTGATCGCCAAAATGCCGACCATCGCTGCGATGGCGTATAAATACACGATCGGTCAGCCCTTTGTGTATCCGCGCAACGATCTCGACTACGCGTCGAACTTCCTCAACATGTGTTTCTCGGTTCCGGCCCAGACCTATGAGGTCAACCCGATCCTGTCGCGCGCAATGGACCGTATCTTTACGCTTCATGCCGATCACGAGCAGAACGCCTCGACCTCGACCGTGCGTCTGGCCTCATCTTCGGGTGCCAACCCGTTTGCCTGTATTGCTGCCGGCATCGCCTGCCTCTGGGGTCCGGCGCATGGTGGTGCAAACCAGGCCTGCCTCGAAATGCTGCGCGAAATCGGCACTGTGGACCGCATCCCCGAGTTCATCGCCCGCGCCAAGGACAAGAACGATCCGTTCCGCCTCATGGGCTTCGGGCACCGCGTCTACAAGAACTTCGACCCGCGCGCGACGGTGATGAAACAGTCCGCCGACGAGGTTCTCGAACTTCTGGGCGTCGAAGACAACCCGACGCTTCAGGTCGCCAAAGAGCTTGAAAAAGCTGCTCTGGCCGATCCGTATTTCGCGGAGAAGAAACTCTTCCCGAACGTCGATTTCTATTCCGGCATCATTCTGGAGGCCATGGGCTTCCCGACCGAGATGTTCACCCCGATCTTCGCGCTCTCGCGCACCGTCGGCTGGATTTCCCAGTGGAAAGAACAGATCGAGGATCCGGCCATGAAAATCGGTCGTCCGCGTCAGCTCTACACCGGCGCCACCCAGCGCCCCTATGTGAATGTCGAAGATCGCGACTAAAGCTTTCCCGACATGCTGAAATAGCAAAACCCGCCTCTTTCGAGGCGGGTTTTCTTTTGAGTATTTGAGGCACAAAGGAAACAAAGCTCCTGTGCGCCTATGGACGGATTAACGCCCCTCGTAGCGGGGTTTGCGTTTTTCCAGAAAAGCCATGACACCCTCTTTGAAATCACGGGTCTGACCGCAACGGTTTTGCAGCTTGGCCTCCAGCGCCAGTTGTTCCTTGAGCGTGTTGTCATAGGAGGCGTGCAGGGCGTCTTTGAGGTAGCGATAGGAGGCGGTCGGACCTTTGGCGAGATAGGCGGCGCGGGCCTGCCAATGGGCCTCGAAATCCGCATCCTCAACGGCCTCGTAGATCATTCCCCAATTCATGGCCTGTGTGGCGGTGATCTCGTCGGCAAAAAGCGCGGCGCCCATAGCGCGGGCCAGCCCGGCAAGGCGCGGGAGCATATAGGTGCCGCCTGCGTCCGGGATGAGGCCGATGCGCGAGAAGGCTTGCAGGAAGACAGCGGATTGCGTGGCGATCACCACGTCGCAGGACAGCGCGAGGGAGGCCCCTGCCCCCGCCGCAGTGCCGTTCACAGCGGCGATGGTGGGCACGGGGCTGTCATGGATGGCATGGACCATAGGCTCATACTCATCGCGCAGCGTGCGTTCGAGATCAGCCGTGGCGGCATCCACGCCATCGCCCAGATCCTGACCGGAGCAAAAGGCCCGTCCCTCTCCCGTCAGCACGATCACGCGGGCGGATTTGGCCGCATCGCGCACCGCATGGGTGATCTCGGCGCGCATCTGGGTGTTGAGCGCATTGAGCACCTCGGGACGGTTGAGCGTCACCACGGCGATATTGTTGTCCTCGGTATAGCGGATGGTTTCATATTGCATGGTGCGTCTCTCTCCCGTTGCTTGTGCTCAAAATAGCGAAGCACCGGACAAAAGGAAGAGAAACGCCCCGTCACGACACTGTAGACTTACGATGCAGACTGTCCGAAACGCGCTTTAGTCCTGAAGCAGGTTTTCGAGGCGGCGCTTTTCCTCATCCGTCAGTTCCGCAACCTCGGGCTCCTTGCCGCGGCGGCGGATGAACCCGATGCCGATGCCCAGAGCGAGGATCAGCATGGCGGGGCCCGCGATCCAGAGGAGTTTGTTGGCCCCTGTCAGTGTCGGTTTCAACAGCACATATTCGCCGTAGCGGTCCACCACATAGTCCACGACCTCGTCATCGCTATCCCCCGCGACCAGCCGTTCGCGCACCAGAAGGCGCAGATCACGGGCCAGTTCCGCGTTGCTTTCGTCGATATTCTCGTTGCGGCAGACGAGGCAGCGTAGCCCTTGGGAAATGTCGCGGGCGCGGGCCTCCATGACGGGATCGGGCAGCACTTCGTCGGGCTGAACGGCAAAGACCGGCACGGCTGTCAAAAGCGCGATGACAAGGAGCAGGTGTTTCATTCGGCAGGCACTCCTTTGGCCGCGACCTTGCGCGGGGTTTGCGCCTTGCGCGCCCCTGCGGCAACGCGGTAGCGGCGGTCTGTGAGCGACAGGAAGCCGCCAAGCGCCATGATGATCGTCCCGCCCCAGATCCAGTTGGCCAGAGGCTTGATATAGGTGCGCACGGCCCAGCCGCCATTGGACTGGATGTCCCCGATCACCAGATAGATGTCACGCAGGAAACCGTTATCGATCCCCGCTTCGGTCGTGGGCATCTGGGCCACCGGATAGGAACGTTTTTCGGGATGCAATGTGGCGATGTGCTTGGCGTCCTTGAACACCTCCATCGTGGCCATTGTGGTGATGTAGTTCGGCCCCTGCTGACGCTCGACGGCCTCCAGAGCGATGGTATAGCCCGCCACGTCAAAGGATTCACCGATCTGCACCACACGGATGTCCTCAACCGTCCATGCGGTCAGACCGGAGATGCCCGCCATAGTGATGCCAAGCCCGCCATGGGCCAGCAGCCGCCCCCAGTCCGCGCGCGGCAGACGGGTCAGACGGGACAGGTTTACGCTCTTGCCGGTGCGCAGCAGGATGTCTTGCACGGCTCCGGCCACAAGCCATGTGCCAAGCGCAAGACCGATGGGACCAAGCAGGGTTTTCTGTGTCTGGATCGACCAGATGAGGCCAAGCACCGCAAGCGCCAGAATGAGCGACGGGAGGAGCTTTTTGACGCTCGCGCCCAGCTTGGCACGTTTCCACGGCAGGATCGCCCCGATCGGCAGCAGGATCGCCAGAGCCACGAAGAAAGGCGTGAACGCCGCATCAAAGAACGGCGCCCCGACGGAGAGTTTGCGCGCCCAGAGGGCTTCGGCCACCAGCGGCCAGATCGTACCGATAAAGACGACGAGCGATGAGACCGCGAGCAGGATGTTGTTGATGACCAGCGCACTTTCGCGAGAGACCAGAGCGAAGACGCCCTTGGCCTGCATGACACCGGCACGCAGGGTGAAAAGCGCCAGCGCCCCGCCCATGAACACAGCAAGGATCAGCAGGATAAAGACGCCGCGTTCGGGGTCATTGGCAAAGGCATGAACCGAGGTGATCACGCCCGAGCGCACGAGGAAGGTGCCGATGAGCGAAAAACCGAACGCCATGATCGCCAGCAGAATAGTCCAGCTTTTGAGCGTCTCGCGTTTCTCGACCACAATGGCGGAGTGCAACAGCGCGGCGGCAAAGAGCCACGGCATGAGCGAAGCATTTTCCACCGGATCCCAGAACCAGAACCCGCCCCAACCCAGCTCGTAATAGGCCCACCACGAGCCAAGGCCGATGCCGATGGTCAGAAAGACCCAAGCCGCAAGCGTCCAGGGCCGCACCCAGCGCCCCCAAGCGGCGTCCACACGGCCTTCGAGCAGGGCCGCCACAGCAAAGGAAAAGGTCATGGAGAGGCCGACATAGCCGAGATAGAGAAACGGCGGGTGAAAGGCGAGACCGGGGTCTTGCAAAAGCGGGTTCAGATCCTGCCCGTTCATCGGCGGCATGGCAAGGCGCACAAACGGATTGGACGTAAAGAGGATAAAGGCCAGAAATGCTACGCCGATGGAGCCCTGAATACCGATCACACGCGCGCGCAACGTGGCCGGAATATTGCCGCCGAACAGCGCCGCGGTGGCCCCGAACAGGGCAAGAATCAGAACCCAGAGCAGCATGGAGCCCTCGTGGTTGCCCCAAACGCCGGAGACCTTGTAGAGCATTGGTTTGAGCGTGTGGGAGTTTTCCACCACCACTTTGAGCGAGAAATCCGAGGTCACAAAGGCATAGGTCAGCACACCAAAGGAAAACGCGATCAGCACAAACTGGATCATCGCCGCAGGTTCCCCCACGGCCATAAGCGCCTGATTGCGGGTCTGCGCCCCCCAAAGCGGAAGAACAGTCTGTGCCAAGGCCACAGCAAAGGCCAGCACGAGGGCGAAATGTCCGAGTTCAACGAGCATGGTGGCTTCCTCTTTTGCCCCGTTCTATCCCAGCGCGACGCCTCCGCCAATGGGCTGTGCGCCAATGTCGCAAGCAAAATGCGACCTCACTCCCACCTGCTGTAAAATCACAGCCGGAAACGCCATGGAGAAAAGGGGCCAAACCGGCCCCTTCCCCGTCTCTTCCCACCCCCATGCGCTTCAAAGCGCCAAAAGGACCCCGAAAGAGACAAGCACCGCGCCGAACACCGGCCAGAGAAACGACAGGCCCGACAGGCCGAAACTGCCTTGAATCACCGAAAAGTGAATCACCGCTCCGCTGATCAGCAGCGAGAGGAACACAAACAGCACCGCAGTCTCCAACCCCCAGAGCGGATTCTGTGCGATCTGCATCGCCCACCAGCACCCGATGGTCAGCCCCGATCCCGCCCATGAGAGCGACATGCCCAAGGCCAGAGGCGTGGCGCGCAACTGCCATAGCCACAGAAACGTGGCCGAGATCGTCAGCGCCATGAGCGCAATCGCCCCGTAGGCCAGCAAAAGCGCCTGCTCCAGCCCCAATGTGCCCGCCGCCAGACAACCCGCGCCCAGAACGAGGCCATACAGTGTCATCACCTGTTTCATTGTTCCAACATCTCCTTGACGACCGCGTCCAATGCCTCCGCTGCAGCCCTGTTGCGCGCCACTGCCTTGCTCAATGCTTCGCCGAGCCAGAGGCTGTGCAATCTCTGCCAGATCCAGCACATATGATGCGTCATATCCGTCCCCCTCTCGGCAGCCGCTCGCGGATCATCGTGGTCATCTCCACAAGGATCTGCGTGTTCTTGTCCAGCACCGCGCGGGTCGCCTGATCCTTTTGCAAATCGCGGTAGAGCAGAAAGAACACCATGAGCGCCCAAGGCCCGTGTTCGGACAGCGCACGGATCAAAGCATCACTCATCATGCCCTGCCCTCCATGCCGTGAGCGCGGGGTTGGGCGCTTCGCTGCCCGGCACCGAAGGAGGCTCTGCTTGCGCCCTGTCTGCGGGAGCGATGCTTGCGGGTATCTGTGCGCCACTGGCCCCCGCATCCAGCGCCTTGAGGGCCGCGATATTGGCTTTGACTTGTGGAACCTGCGCCACAGAAGCGGCAACAGAGCGTTGAAACTCCTGCGATTTCACTTGATAGCGGGCGCCGAAATAGAAAGACACGATAGTGCCCAAGAGCCACCAGAGCGGCTCGGGGACCAGCGCAATGCCCTGCATCCGTGAGGCAAACCAGACCGGATCGACCATGGCCGAAATACACAGCCCGATGGTGCCGAATGCCATCAAGGGACGCGGCACGCGGTTGAGCCCGTCCATGAACCGGTCGAAATGCCCTTTGCGCTCCATGGCAAATTCGGAGGCGAATTGTTCCAGAGCCGCCGCACGGCTTTTGGCTTCGCGGGAGGCGGAGTTTTCCGAGTTTTCGAAAAACACCTCCGCCGTGTCCTTGAGTACATTGCGCCCCTCGCCGAAAAGCAGTTCGAAGACTTTGCCGATCATCCCCATGAGGCCACCCGCGCCGCATGTTCGGCCTCTGTCAGATGATAGCGCGGCGAGATAAACTCTTCCGCGCGGGTGATCCAGCCGCCCTTGCCACCATCACGCCGCCGCGCATATTTGCGTGCACTGGGCCGCCGGTCTGCCAGCGCATAATAGTAATTCCGCCGCGCAATGCCGTAAGCATCCGCGAGATGATGCGGTGCCAGAGACTGCGCCAGAAACGCCGCCTCGATGGTCTGTGGCCCGATCACACCGTCAATGGCGATGCGCTGCCCCATGTCATTGAGAAGCCTCTGTAAAATCCGCACCGCATTGCTGCCCGCGTTCACATACATGTCGAAAACACTCGCCTGTAAACAGGGGGGCAATTCGTCGATACGCGGGCGGTGAAAGTAATGCTCCACGAAAATGTCGCGGGCTTTCACACGGGTCAGCCGCTTGACATCACGCGCACTCACCTGACCATCGCCGTCGAGATCAATCCCGAGCCGTTGCAGCGTGTCCTGCGTGACCCCGTATTTGGTCGCCCCGCCCGGATCATCCGGATCGTTGACATAGCCACCCTCGCGGGCGACGATTTCCATCGCGATTTGCTGTACTGTTTTCATATGCCTCAATCCCACCAATTGACGGGATCAGGCTGACGCAAAAAGGTTAATACCGGCGGAAACCACCGCACGCCTGCAGATTTACGGTTTGGTTACATTTACGGTTTGGTTTCCATGTCTCCCATCAGGGAAGCGCCGCCACAGAAGCTTCAGGCGTTCTCTTGCCGCTCTTTCTGCTTGGCATCGTATTTGTCCCAAATGTGCATCCGGCCCTTTTGACGGGCATCGGCCAGCCAGAGTTTCTTGCGCACATCCGGCACTTCCAGCGATCTATACGCGCCATCGGAAAATTTAGGCCAGTCTATCGCAAGACCGAGTTTCACCATTTCCGCAGACAGATCGCGCCCGTCCGGCAAAAAGCACTTGGCCACCGTGCGCCCATGCGCATCCACATCCGTGACCTCGGCTTTGACCTCCTGACCTTTGCAAAGTTTCACCAAGGCCCATTTCGCCTTTTTCCCGTAGGGGTGGTTCATTTCGGGAGCATCAACACCAAAGAGCCGGATTTGCGTCTTTCTGATCACAACCGTATCGCCATCCACGACATAGGCCCGCCCCCGAATGACGGGCTTTTCTACCGCATCCCGCGCTGTTTTCTCGTTGAACGGACTGGGCGTTGGCGGCGCATAATAGGTTGGCCGGCTCTCGGATGGTGCCTTCCCGGATGGAGACCTCTTGGGAAAAGGGATCACGGACGGCGGGGTTTCTTCTCGCTCCGAGCGTATTGGATCCTTTTTCTCCCTCAGGAAGAAAAATAGGCCCGCGATTACCGCAATAAAAATAAGTCCCTCAATCAAAATCCCGTCTCCCCTAAAATCAGGAGATATAAAACGCGGGCTTTATTGAGATTTCAAGGAAAACATCGATTTTTATGAGGGCCGTCGTGCGCGCCCTTAGCTCTCCGGCTCTACATAAACGCCGGTTTCCTTGAGCGAATCCATCACCTCTTTGGGCATGTAGGTCTCGTCATGTTTGGCCAGAATTTCAGTCGCCACAAAGACCCCGTCCACCATGGAACCGGTGCCGATCATGCCTTGGTTCTCGCCGAAGAGATCCGGCAGGACGCCTTCAAAGGACACAGGGACACTCTCTGCCCCGTCGGTGACGGTAAAGGTCACATGCGTGCCCTCGCCACGGACCAGAGAGCCCCCTTTGACCAGCCCGCCCAAGCGGAAAATCTCGCCTTCGCGGGGCGGTTCGGAGACAACTTTCGACGGATCGCGGTAGAGGTTGATCCCGTCACGGAAGGCGTAGCCGATGAGCGATACCGAGACGAGCAGAGCCAGAGCCGCGATGAAAACCACCTGAATACGGCGTTTCTTTTTCAAGTTTTTCAAGCCTGCCATGGTGTCTCTCCTCAGCCCCGCTCGGGGTGCGATCAAGGGTGGATTACGGATACACGGGCGCGTTCATGAGACCGGTGGTCTCGTCGAGGCCCAGCATCAGGTTGGCGTTCTGGATGGCCTGACCGGACGAGCCTTTGGTCAGGTTGTCGAGCGTGCCGATCACGATGGTGCGTCCCGCGATCCGGTCCGCGACCACGCCGATATGACAGAAATTCGAGCCGCGCACCTGTTTCATCGCGGGCGTCTGGCCAAAGGGCAGCACCTGAATGAAAGGTTCGTTCATATAGGCCTCGGCCAAAGCATAATGCACGGCACCGGCTTCGCCCTGCACATAGGCGGTGGCGAGGATGCCGCGTGTGGCGGGCACGAGATGCGGGGTGAACTGGATGCGCACGTCCCGTCCGGCAATCTTGGAGAACTCCTGATCGAATTCGCCCAGATGGCGGTGCTTGCCCCCGACCGCATAGCCGAAGGCATTGTCTTCCAGCTCGCCGAAAAGCAGGTGTTCTTTCAGGGACCGCCCCGCGCCGGACACCGCGACCTTGAGATCAAGGATGATCTGGTCGAGATCAATCACACCGGCAGCAATGAGCGGGCGCAAGATGAATTGCCCCGTGGCCGCGTTGCAGCCTGTCCCCGCCACGAGCCGCGCGGTTTTGATCTCGTCGCGGTAGAATTCGGTGAGACCATAGACCGCCTCGCCCTGCAGATCGGTGGCGGAATGTGGCTTGCCATACCATTTCTCATATTCTTCAGGGTCGCGCAGACGGAAATCTGCCGAGAGATCAACCACTTTCGTGGTGGCAGGAAGGTCCTTGATCACCGCTTGCGAGGTGGCATGAGGCAAGGCGCAGAAGGCCAGATCGACCTGCGTGAAGTCAATGTCGGCAATCTTGCACAGTGCGGGCAGGTCCATGTGGCGCAGATGCGGGTAGACCTCCGCCATCTCCATGCCCGCCTTGCGGTCACCGGAGAGCGCCACAATCTCCATCATCGGATGGGTCGCGATCAGGCGGACAAGTTCGGCCCCAGTGTATCCGGAAGCTCCAAGAATGGCGATTTTATAAGTCATGTCTGTCGTCTCTCACATCGGCCCAGCCTGTCCCTTGACCGTGATCAAGTCGGGCCCTCAATTTAGAAGGATTCTGAATTCGGCGCAATTGCGACCCGTGGGCGCAGGCTCCAAGCCATGCGAGGTCACCTGCCATACGGGGTCACGCTTTGGTAAACTCGACTTTTCGTCGCAAAAACTGCGTCGCTCCGCGCGAGACTTTGGCCGGATCACCTGTGGTCAGAAACAGGCTCTCTGTCCCCTCGCCCAACATTTTCGGGTGCCGCGCCAGATAGTCGGCAAGGCTTTCGGCCACCAGATTGGCCTGACTGAACACACGCACGTCCTCGCCAAGCGCCTCCTGAAAGGCCGTTTCCATGATCGGGTAATGGGTGCAGCCCAAAATCGCCGCGTCCGGTGTCGGCATCTTGCGTTTGAGCGCATCGACATGGGAGCGCACCAGCGCATCGGCGAGGATCATATCGCCCTCCTCGATGGCATCGACCACACCGCCACAGGCCTGTGCCTCCACATCAACGCCGATGGCGCGGAAGGCCAGCTCCCGCTGGAAGGCGCGCGAGGCCACCGTCGCGGGCGTGGCAAAAAGCGCGATATGTTTGACAGCCACCTCACGCGGCGGGGAATTGTCGCCCCACTGGCGTTCGGTAAGCGCCTCGATCAGCGGCACAAAGACGCCCAACACACGTTTCTCCGGCGGGATCCAGCTTTCCTGCATCCGGCGCAGCGCGGCGGCCGAGGCCGTGTTACAGGCGAGGATCACAAGATCGCATCCCGCGTCCCAGAGCCGCTCCACCGCTTGGGTGGTCAGGTTGTAGATGTCATCGGCCGAGCGCACACCGTAAGGCGCATGGGCATTGTCCCCGAAATAGACCAAAGGCACATCGGGAAGACGTTTCGAGACCGCGTCATAGACCGTCAACCCACCCAGTCCACTGTCAAAAATGCCCACTGCCATATCAATACCGATCCTTCAGACCCTTGCGAGGCTTGGCCCCATGTTCCGCCTTGCGGTCCGTTCTGTGTTTCGCTTCGAACTCAAAGCCAAGCCCGGCCTCTGCCAAGGGCTTTTGAGATAGTGAATAGGTCTCGGCACGCAGAAAATCCATCAACTTTTTCGGGTCCCCGCGAAATTCGGCCAAACGCTCCGGCCCGATGGGCTCGCCAATTGCCACGCGCACCGGTGTGCCGACCCGCGCGCGGAACTCGCGGATCAACAGCCCCATGCGCAGGGTCGAATGGAGATGGCTTGCCAACTGGAACAGGCGTGAATTGGCCCCGTCAAAATAGACAGGCACCACGGTCGCACCGGATTTTGCCACCATTTTCGCGGTAAACGCCCGCCAGTTCGGGTCCATCGGGCGCCCCAGCGGCTTGGCCGCCGTGGACACCGTGCCGCCCGGAAAAATACCGATACAGCCGCCCTCGGAGAGATAGCGCAGTGCCTCCTTGCGGGTCTCCAGATTGAGCGCCACGGCGTCTTTGCTTTCCTCGAAAGAAATCGGCAGGATCACGCGGTCGATATCTTCGGCCTTCTTGAACACCCGATGGGCCAGAATGCGAAAGTCGCCCCGCGTGACCGACAGCATATGGCCCAGCATCAAGCCGTCAAGAATCCCGTAAGGATGATTAGCCACCACGATCAGCGGCCCCTCTGCGGGAATATCCGTCAATGCGCCGCGCACGACGTCAAGGCTCAACCCGTAGCGCTCCGCCATCACGGCCCAGAAATCACGGCCCTCCGCGACATCCGCATCATAGCCCTCTGCGCGCCGGATCAAGCCGATCCGCCCCGTGGCGTTTTCCATCAGACGGATCAATGTCCGCCCGACGCCGGTCGCCGCCGAACTCGCATAGGAGATGTCGCGGGCAACCTGCCGCATATCCAGCTTTGCCTCTGCGCCCGCCTGCGCCGGCTCGGCGTCCGCCTCACGGTCTTCGACTTGCGTCATTTGTCACCCTTCCCCGATCGTCTGGTGAAGATAGGCAAACATCCACGCAATGCCAAGACGCGGACACCGCCGCCCTACGCCCTAAAAACTTGCATTTGCCCAACAGTTCTGCGGCAATTTGTGTGACCTAACTGCAATTTGCTTGCGATTTATGCAAAAACATCGAAATAAGCGGCCAAAACACATCGTCGTTCCCATGTCCTGTGACTATATGAATGGCGTTGTATGAGAACAGGTGACGGGTATGGACTGGGACAAGCTGAGAATTTTTCACGCGGTGGCGGATGCGGGGTCTTTGACTCACGCAGGCGATACGCTGCATTTGAGCCAGTCTGCCGTCTCGCGCCAGATCCGCGCACTTGAAGAATCGCTCTCCACCACCCTGTTCCATCGCCACGCCCGCGGCCTGATTCTGACAGAGCAAGGCGAATTGCTATTCGAGGCAACCCGCGCCATGGCGAAACGTCTCGACGCTGCCGCTGCCCGCATTCGTGACAGCGAAGAGGAAGTCTACGGCGAGCTGCGTGTCACCTCGGCCACAGGGTTTGGCACGCTCTGGCTCGCGCCGCGCCTGTCGAAACTCTATGACAAATACCCCGAGCTCAAAATCGACCTGATGCTCGAAGAACGCGTGCTTGATTTGCCCATGCGCGAGGCGGATGTGGCCATTCGGATGAAAGAGCCGAGTCAGGCCGATCTGATCCGCAAACGGCTGATGAACATCCGCATGCGTCTTTTTGCGACAAAAGAGTATCTCGACAAACACGGGATGCCCGAAAGCGTGGACGATCTCTCGTCGCATCGCCTGATCTGTCAGAACCCGAATGCACATCAGGTCGCCGCCGGTGCGCGCCTTGTCGAGGAGTTGAATGAACATGACATCCGCTCCAAGCTCTTTGTGAACAACTATTTCGGTGTGCTTCAGGCCGTGCTCAACCATCTGGGCGTCGGGGTTCTGCCCGACTACCTCGTGGAAAGCGCGCCACATCTGGTGCGTGTACTCCCCGATCTGGAAAGCGGCGAAGTGCCTGTTTTCCTCGCCTACCCCGAAGAACTTCGCCATTCGAAACGGATCGAGGTTTTCCGCGACTTCATCACCGAGGAAATCAACGCCCACCGCCGCAACATGCGGGACGAAGATGAGACCAAAGCTTGAGCCATTCCCAGCCGCATTCCACATGCGACACAGACGGATAGCGCGAAACGCGGCGATGGGGACGCACCTACGCCCTATGCGCCAACCTCTCGGCCCGACAGGTTCCGAGAAATGACCCTCACAACAGCCGCTTCGCAGCCTTCCCGTCAGGCTATGCGATTTCTGCATGGCGGCATTGCGCCGCATGCGCAGAAATTTCCTTGAACGATTCACAAACTGCCCCTAAATGCAGCATTGAGGCCGCCAATTGAGGAAACTCGCGGCGGTTTTACCTCCCTGTTGGACTTAGGCCGAGCTTTGCTCGGCCTTTTTTTTGTTCTCGGATATAAACGGCCGGTTTTGCCGTGCCAGCCCCTGTTCAAACGCGGTTCCAATGCCTTTGCCCCTTCCCCAAAGCCGTCAAACATCTTATGAGGACGCCAAAGACGACGCTTCCGCTTAGGGGACCCCAATGACCGAACCAGCCATCACCGAGGACATTATCGCCGCTCATGGTCTCAAGCCGGAGGAATACGCAGAAATCCTGCGTATTCTGAACCGCGAGCCGACCTTCACGGAGCTGGGCGTCTTTTCGGCGATGTGGAACGAGCATTGCTCCTATAAATCCTCCAAGAAACACCTGCGCGGCCTGCCCACATCCGGCCCGCAAGTGATCTGTGGTCCCGGCGAGAACGCCGGTATTGTCGATATTGGCGACGGGCAATGTGTGGTGTTCAAGATGGAAAGCCACAACCACCCCTCCTACATCGAACCCTATCAGGGTGCGGCCACGGGTGTTGGCGGCATTCTGCGTGACGTGTTCACCATGGGAGCACGACCGATTGCGGCGATGAACTCGCTCTCCTTCGGCGTCAAGGATCACAAGAAGACCAAACAGCTTGTGCACGGCGTGGTCGAGGGCGTTGGCGGCTACGGCAACTGTTTCGGCGTGCCGACGGTCGGGGGCGAGGTGCGCTTCCATGAGGCCTATAACGGCAACTGCCTTGTGAACGCCTTTGCCGCCGGTCTCGCCGATACGGACAAGATTTTCTACTCCGCCGCCTCCGGTGTCGGGATGCCCGTGGTCTATCTCGGCGCGAAAACCGGCCGAGACGGTGTCGGTGGTGCGACGATGGCCTCCGCCGAATTCGACGACACCATCGAGGACAAACGCCCCACTGTGCAGGTGGGCGACCCGTTCACCGAGAAATGCCTGATGGAAGCCACGCTCGAACTGATGGCCACAGGGGCCGTGATTTCCATTCAGGACATGGGCGCCGCGGGCCTGACCTGTTCTGCTGTGGAAATGGGGGACAAGGGCAAGCTGGGCATCCGCCTTGATCTCGAAAACGTGCCGCAGCGCGAAGAGAACATGACCGCCTACGAGATGATGCTCTCCGAGTCTCAGGAACGGATGCTCATGGTGCTCAAGCCGGAAAAAGAGGCCGAGGCCCGCGCCGTGTTCGAGAAATGGGATCTGGATTTTGCTATCGTTGGCGAAACAATCGCAGAAGATCGTTTCCTCATCATGCACAATGGCAAATGCATGGGCGATCTGCCGCTGTCCACACTGGCCTCCTCCGCACCGGAATACGACCGCCCGTGGGAGCCGACCCCCGCTGCCGCCCCCGTCGAGGACGTGCCGCAAATCGATCCGGTAGACGGGCTGAAAGGTCTGATCTCCTCGCCCAACTACACGTCGAAAGCATGGGTCTACGAGCAATACGACACGCAAGTCATGACCGACACGGTCCGCGCACCCGGCCTTGGTGCCGGTGTTGTCCGCGTGCATGACACCGGCAAGATGCTGGCCTTCACCTCCGACGTGACCCCGCGCTACGTCAAGGCCAACCCCGTCGAAGGCGGCAAACAGGCCGTGGCCGAAGCCTTCCGCAATCTCTGCGCCGTGGGGGCCAAACCGCTGGCAACCACCGACAACCTGAATTTCGGCAACCCCGAAAAGCCCGAGATCATGGGCCAGTTCGTCGGCGCGCTGGACGGGATCGCCCAAGCGGTCTCCTTCCTCGACATGCCGATCGTGTCGGGCAACGTCTCGCTCTATAACGAAACCGACGGCGAAGGCATCCTGCCCACCCCCACCATCGGCGCGGTGGGCCTGATCTCCTCGGAAGACGAACTGATCTCCGGTCTGGCTCAAAATGGCGATGTGGCCATTCTCGTTGGCGAGACTGAAGGCTGCCTCGGCCAATCGGCTCTGCTTTACGAAGTGTTTAACCGTCAGGACGGCGATGCGCCGCATGTGAATCTGGCCGATGAAAAGCGCAACGGTGACTTCATCCGCACTAACGGGGCGCTCTTCCATGCCGTGACCGATCTCTCCGATGGCGGGCTGGCACTGGCCGCGTTTGAACTGGCCGATGAAGCGGGCGTCGGCGTCCATCTCGACAGCGATGACACAGCCACGCTCTTTGGCGAAGATCAGGCGCGCTACCTGATCGCCTGCTCCTTTGATCAGGCCGAAGCCCTCATGGTCGCCGCCGCCCAAGCGGGCGTGCCCGTGGCCTCTGTCGGCAAATTCTCCGGCGACACGGTAAGCTTCGGCGCCTCCAGCGCACCGCTTGGTGAGTTGAGCGCGATCTATCGCAACAGCTTCGGTGAAATCTTCGGCTAAGTTTCCTTTGTGCCAAAATACTCAAAGAAAGGCCCGCTCGCGGGCCTTTTGCTTTATGAGACCACTATGACCGACCTGCCCGAACTCACCTCCGATTGTGCAAACTGCGCGGCCCTGTGCTGCGTGGGGTTGACGCTCGACAAAGGCGCGCTGTTCTCTTTCGACAAAGCGGCAGGCACCCCCTGCCCCAATCTGCGCGGGCATCTGTGTTCCTGCCACGAGACGCTCGAAGAGATCGGCAATCGCGGCTGTGTGCTCTATGATTGCGCGGGCGCGGGCCAAAGGGTCACGCAGATGCGGTTCAACGGCGAAAGCTGGCGGGATGATCCGACGCTCTTGCCCGCGATGATCCGCGATTTCAAGCGGCTCAAACCCTTGCATGAGCGGATGAAGCAACTGCGCGAGGCCGGACAGGTCCATCTGCCCGTCGATCTCGAAACCGAACGCCAGCGGCTCCTGCGCAAATGCGCGCGGCTTTGGGCAGACACGCCGACATTGGCCGCAGATTACGACCGGTTCCTGAGCGCCCTTGCACAGCATCACACCGCCTGAACGCTTGCAGCGCCGCCTGACAGTGCTTACATTTCACAACGACGACCAACGAAGGAGCGCCCTACATGGCCATCACCGCCGCCGATATCGAAAACCTGATCCGCGCTGGATTTCCGGACGCAAAAATCATTGTTCAGGGAGATGACGGTCAGCATTTCGCCGCAGAGGTGGTGGACGCCTCCTTTGCGACAATGAACCGGGTGCAGCAACAACGCGCCGTCAATGCGACGCTGAAAGAAAAGCTCGACAGCGGCGAGTTGCACGCACTGGCGCTCACCACCCGCGCCCCCGATTAAGCGGACCCTCTGGTCGAAACGCGGGAAACGCCCTATATACTGCACAAAACCGCGCAAAGCGTCCGCGCCGACCTCAACAAATTCCGACTTCGCGGACTCCGTGGAGATCATCCAAAGGACATTGACCATGACTGCTCAAGAAACCATCCAGAAAACCGTCTCCGACAATGATGTCGTTTTGTTCATGAAAGGCACCTCGCAGATGCCGCAATGCGGTTTCTCGTCGAAAGTGGCGGGAATTCTGAATTTCATGGGGGTCGACTATACCGATGTGAACGTGCTGGCCGATCAGGACATCCGTCAGGGGATCAAGGATTTCTCCGACTGGCCCACCATCCCGCAGCTTTACGTCAAAGGCGAATTTGTCGGCGGCTGTGACATCGTGATCGAAATGACTCTTTCGGGCGAGCTGGACCAGATGTTCGCGGACAAAGGCATCAGTTTTGACACGGAAAAAGCCGAACAGATCCGCGCCGCCAACAGCTGATTGCCGGAAGTCAAAGCACATAGAAAAGGCCTGCGGTCATACCGGCAGGCCTTTTTTTATATCTGTTTCTCTGTCGAGAAAATCAGTTCTCGAAAGTATCCGTCACGCCCAGACGTTCTTCAAAGGCTGCCGCCATGCTTTCAGCCCGTGCGGCCATTTCCGCCAGACTGTCCATCACTTCCCCCGGCACCACCGGCACCTCGATCTTTTGCGGTTCGGGTTCGGGACGCGCACGCATTTCTTCGATCAGCGCCTCTTGTGCGCCAAGTTTGCTTTCGAGATTGCGCATCTGCTCTTCCATACCCGCGGTCTTGTCCGCCAGCATCAGCCCCGCCATCAAAAGCATCCGCTCCGCAGGCAAACGCCCGATCTGGCTCGACAGGACCGAGGCCTCATTGTCCAGAAGCTGCGCCGCCGCTTTGAGGAAATGTTCTTCGCCCGCCTGACAGGCCACTTCAAACTCGCGTCCGCCGATGGAAATTTTCACTTCGGGCATGATTTAAACCTCCTCATCCGGGGTGATCTGCGCAGCGGCGGGATTGGGGGCGGCTTCGAATACGGGGGCTGAGGTGTTGCTCTCCGGCGATGCAGGGGCGGTCTCTGCCCCCTCTTCCGGTGCCGCGTCTGCTGCAGGTGCTTCAGAGGTCTGACCCACGGTCTCCGTATCCTGCTGCTGTCGCGCCATGACGGCTCGCAACTCGGTCAGGATCGCGTCCAGCTCCGTCACATCCGCCGCGCGCGTCACCTTGAGCGCCTCAAGCTCTGCCCGCATCCCGCTGTCGATCAGGTCGGCATTGCCCACCCCTTCGGCATTGGCCTCGCGCAGGGCCGTGTTGTTCTCGCGCAATTGCGTGTTCACAAGGCGCAGTTTCTGCATCTCGCGGTCATGATCCGCCAGTTGCCGCCGGAGTGTCTCCACCTCGGTCTCCAGCGCGGCCACATGGGTCTCCTGACGCTCGTGAATGGCTTTCACGCGGGTCTCCAACTGGCTGTTGGCCGCTTTCTCCTCGTCCAGCGCGTCACGCAGGCGGGCAATCTCCGCCTCAAGCTCCTCGCTGGCGATTCCCCCCGCCGCCTCTGCGGCCATGGTCTCGGCGCGCTCTTCAGCCACCGCAACAGCCCGCCCGATCCGCTCAAGCGCTGCTGTAATCCGGGCTTCGAAATCGGAAATCTCGCTCATTGCCGTCCACTCATACTCTGCTCAATCGGCCCTCTCGCGTCCTTTTGACGCCCTATCCGGAGCCATGAAAGCCGAAACTTCCTTTGTCCTCAAGGGCGAAGCGCGCGGGCTTCATCCGTTTTCTCTTGATTCGCGAGCCTAGCCTATAGGACCGGAATTACCAATATGCGACCGCAAAACCGGCGAAAACCAACCGCAGCCCCTGTTTCCTTTGGTCTCACAGGCCGCTGGCGGCTTGCACTTTGACGCTACATCGGTAACAGAGGGCACAGAGGCCGGAATACGCAGATTTGCTGCGGTTTTGGCACTGTTGGAGCCTAAAGGAGATCCGCCCGTGGATATCGCAAAGCTGCGCGAGGCGCACCCCGATCACTGGATGCGTGCTGCCGCCATCCGCACCCTGACGCTCGATGCCGTCGCTGGTGCCAATTCCGGTCACTCCGGCATGCCGATGGGCATGGCTGATGTGGCCACCGTGTTGTTCGGCAAGCATCTCAAATTTGACGCCGCCGCCCCCACTTGGCCGGACCGCGACCGGTTCATCCTGTCGGCAGGCCACGGCTCCATGCTGATCTATTCCCTGCTCTATTTGACCGGCTACAAGGAAATGCCGATTGAGGAGATCAAGAACTTCCGTCAGATGGGCGCGAAAACCGCAGGCCATCCGGAGAACTTCCTTCTCGACGGCGTCGAAACCACAACCGGCCCGCTGGGTCAGGGCATTTCCAATGCGGTGGGCTTTGCTATGGCCGAAGAGGCCCTGCGCGCCCGTTTTGGCAAGAAGCTTCAGGATCACTACACCTATGTGATGGCCGGTGACGGTTGCCTCATGGAAGGCGTGTCCCAAGAAGCCATCGCGCTCGCCGGTCGTCAGAAACTCGGCAAGCTCGTTGTGTTCTGGGACAACAACAACATCACCATCGACGGCACCGTGGACATCGCGGACCGCACCAACCAGCCGATGCGCTTCAAAGCCGCCGGTTGGCATGTGCAGGAAATCGACGGGCACGATCCGGAACAAATCGACGCCGCCATTGAGGCCGCGAAGAAATCCAAGAAACCGTCGATGATCGCCTGCAAAACCCACATCGCTCTGGGTCACGCGGCACAAGACACCTCCAAAGGCCACGGCGCTCTGACCGATGCGGACCAGCTTGCCGCGGCCAAAGCCGCCTATGGCGTGGACTGGGGCCCCTATCAGGTCGCCGCCGACGTCAAGGCCCAGTGGGAGGAGATCGGCGCCCGTGGTCGCGAAGAACGCACTGCATGGGAAGCCCGTTTTGCCGAGCAAAGCGAGCGCCGTCAGGCCGAATTCAACCGCGTTTTCGCAGGTGAAGCGCCGAAAAAGCTCTCCGCCACGATCAAGGCGTTCAAGAAACAGATTTCCGAAGAACAGCCGAAAATGGCCACCCGCGCCTCGTCGCAAAAAGTGCTTGAAGTGGTCAATCCGATCATGCCCGAGACCATCGGCGGCTCTGCGGATCTGACCGGTTCGAACAACACGCTCACCGGCGATATGGGGGTCTTTGACGAGACCAACCGCAAAGGCCGTTACGTCTATTACGGCATCCGCGAACACGGCATGGCGGCTGCGATGAACGGCATGGCGCTGCATGGCGGTATCCGTCCTTACGCGGGCACGTTCTTCTGCTTCACCGATTACGCCCGCCCCGCGATGCGTCTGTCAGCCTTGATGCAGATTCCGGTGACCTATGTGATGACGCATGACTCCATCGGTCTTGGCGAAGACGGTCCGACCCACCAGCCGGTCGAACATCTCGCCATCTGCCGCGCAACGCCCAACACGATGACGATCCGTCCGGCCGATACGGTCGAGACGGCGGAAGCATGGGAAATCGCGCTCACTTCGCAAAAGACGCCCTCTGTTCTGGTGCTGACCCGTCAAGGCGTTCCAACGCTGCGCACGGAGCACAAGAACACCAACCTCGTCTCCAAAGGCGCCTATGTGCTGGCCGAGGCCGAAGGCAAACGCGAGGCGATCCTGATCGCTACCGGTTCCGAAGTGGCCATCGCAATGGAAGCGCGCAAGATGCTGCAAGACAACGGCATCGGCACCCGCGTGGTCTCCATGCCCTGTATGGAACTGTTTGCCGAACAGGACGAAGCCTACCGTCGCAAGGTTCTGCCCGCAGGTCCGGTGCGCGTCGGCGTCGAAGCCGCTGTGCGTGCTGGCGGCTGGGATCGCTGGCTTCTGGGCGAGCGTGGCCGTGAGGCGAAACAAGCCTTCGTGGGTATGACCCGCTTCGGAGCCTCTGCCCCTGCCGGTGAGCTTTACGAGAAATTCGGCATCACCGCCGACAATATCGTGGCGCAGGTGAAAGCCCTTCTCGGCTGATCGCCTCACAGGGTTCGGATCCTTTGGTTCCACCCAGCCCTTTTCAGGAAACGCCCGCCGATTCGGTGGGCGTTTTTTGTGGCATATGATCCAGATCATCGCTGCAAAGCCTCTGCGGCAGGACACTCCCTCCATTCAATCGCCCCAAAGACCACAGGGGTTTCAAGGCGATCTATCAAAAGGGAGGCTTCTCATGCGTTATCTTCTTATTCTTCTGAGCTTCGGAGTGCTGGTCGGCTGTATGGAAAAAGAGCCGGAGGTTTACCCGGTGACCCACGAAACCTGCGGGCCGGAAGATCCGGTCAAAGATGTTGATGTCATTGATTGCGTTCCGGCGGCCATTTGACCTCCGCCCAGCTTTCGAACCACCGCTGCAAGCGTTGCCTGCGCTTGTGGCGGGAATGTTTGCGATAACACGTATGTTTGCGCCAACATGTTGGCGTTAAACACTTTTCCGAGACCGCACACCTTTGTATACGGCGTTTATCGCCTGCAAAACCTCGGAGACGCATCATGACCATCAAACTCGGTATCAATGGCTTTGGCCGCATCGGACGCTGCACGCTGGCGCACATCGCGGAAGCTGGCCTGAACGAGGTGGAAGTGGTCAAGATCAACGCCACCGGCCCCATCGAAACCAACGCACACCTTCTGAAATATGACTCGGTGCACGGACGCTTTAACGGATCGGTCAAAGTGGCTGGCAACACGATGGATCTGGGTCAGGGTCCGATTGAAGTCATGTCCACCTACAATCCCGAAGAGCTGGATTGGGAAGGTGTCGATGTCGTGCTGGAATGTAGCGGCAAGTTCAATGACGGACACAAGTCGGACGTCCACCTGCGCCGTGGTGCCAAGAAAGTGCTGATCTCTGCCCCCGCGACCAATGTGGCGCGCACCGTGGTCTTTGGCGTGAACCATCGCGACATTCTGGCCGAGGACAAAATCATCTCCAACGGCTCCTGCACGACCAACTGCCTTGCCCCGCTGGCCAAAGTGCTCAACGACGGGATCGGCATTGAAAGCGGGATCATGACGACGATCCACAGCTATACCGGCGACCAGTCCACCCATGACCGCCGTCACAAGGATCTCTACCGCGCACGCGCGGCAGCCATGGCGATGATCCCGACCTCCACAGGCGCGGCCAAGGCGCTGGGTCTGGTGCTGCCGGAGCTTCAAGGCAAGCTTGACGGTTCCGCCATCCGCGTGCCGACCCCGAACGTCTCCTGCGTGGACCTGACGTTCCAGGCTGGCAAGGATGTGACAGTCGAGGATGTAAACGAAATCGTGCGCGAGGCCGCCGCCGGTCACATGGGCGCGGTGCTGGGCTATGACGAGGAGCCGAAAGTCTCCATCGACTTCAACCACACCACCGAATCTTCCATCTTTGCGCCCGACCAGACCAAAGTTGTGGGCCGCACCGTCCGCGTTCTGGCATGGTATGATAACGAATGGGGCTTCTCCGCCCGCATGGCGGATGTTGCCGCGACCATGGGCCGCCTGTCCTAAGCGCTGGCCCAACGGGGCGGAGGAAGAGGAGCCTCCGTCCTGTCTTAATCCGCACACTGCGAAGGACTGGGTGCAGCACTGATTTTCCCGAATTTAGGGGCCGAAGGAAAAACCTCGGCCCTTTTTGCTTTTCGCACACGGCTTGCGGGCACAGATTGCGAACACAGGACGGCCCGAGACCTTGCGTCCTTACCTGTCAAGAAACGCGGCACTCTGTCGCGCTTGTGCCGGTGTAACGCCCGAAACCCGCGACAGATTTCACGAAAAATGCTTTAGCCCCTTTTTTTCTCCCGTCCCCTGACGCATTGTGCCCTCAAGACAGATACAAAGCGTGGAACATGACCAACCCAATCGCCGTCGGGCTTGCCATCGTCATCTTGATTGCGCTCGCCCTTGATTTCGGGATCAACGCAGGCGCCGGATCGCTCTTTCTGGCGCGTGAATTTCTCCGATTGATCCATTGGGTCGCGTTCTGGCGCTGAGTCTCTGATTTCCCGTGGTGTTTCCGCTAACATCGCGCTAAAACTACGGGGACACATAAGGACCGCGAGGCCACGGTGGTCTCCGGTTTTCGTTAGCGAGGGAACATCCTCCCGTTCCCTCTCCTGCCAAAGCGTCAAGGAGGTGCTGTTATGGCCGTGAAAGTCGCAATCAATGGATTTGGACGTATCGGACGCAACGTGTTGCGTGCCATCATCGAATCGGGTCGGACCGATATCGAAGTTGTGGCGATCAACGATCTGGGTCCGGTGGAAACCAATGCCCACCTGTTGCAGTTCGATTCCGTACATGGCCGGTTTCCGGTCGAGGTGAAATTCACCGAGGACACGATCGACGCCGGTCGAGGCCCGATCAAAGTGACCGCCATCCGCAACCCCGAAGACCTGCCTTGGGGTGACGTGGATATCGCGCTGGAATGCACCGGTATTTTCACCGCACGCGAAAAAGCCGCGCTGCACCTGAAAAACGGGTCCAAGCGCGTTCTGATCTCTGCACCGGGGGCCGGTGCCGACAAAACCATCGTCTATGGCGTAAACGACAGCGAACTGTCCGCCGATGACATCGTCGTGTCCAACGCATCTTGCACCACCAACTGCCTTGCCCCTGTTGTCAAAGTGCTCAACGACAACATCGGCATCGTCAAAGGCTTTATGACCACGATCCACTCCTACACGGGGGATCAGCCGACGCTCGACACGATGCACAAGGATCTCTACCGCGCGCGTGCAGCCGCCTTGTCGATGATCCCGACCTCCACAGGCGCCGCGAAAGCCGTGGGTCTGGTGCTACCGGAACTGGCGGGCAAGCTCGACGGTGTGGCCATTCGCGTGCCGACACCGAATGTCTCCGTCGTGGACCTGACCTTTGAAGCGCCGCGCGAAACCTCGGTTGAGGAAATCAACGATCTGATCCGCAAAGCCGCTGATGGCCCGTTCAAAGGTGTTCTGGGCTATACGGACCGCAAGCTCGTCTCCTCGGATTTCAACCACGATCCGCACAGTTCGATCTTCCACACCGACCAGACCAAGGTCATGGAAGGCACTATGGTGCGCATCCTGACTTGGTATGACAACGAGTGGGGCTTCTCGAATCGTATGAGCGATACCGCAGTCGCCATGAGCAAGTTCCTCTGAAGCACTGTATCGGCGGGGCGAAAGCCCCGTCAGAGCCTTTCCCGCGCGAACGGGAGCGCCCCGAAGCATCGCTTCGGGGCTTTTTTCTATGCTGTTTCCATACGGGGCACCTTCCAGCCCTCCCCCTGAGCCGCGACACAGCGGCATTTCACGGCGCCTCTATCCCACGGTTTTGACAAGAGTTTTCAATCTCCGCGCTGAAAACATATGCAAAATGTGAACAACCCATGCATAAATCGCATATCGAACTTGGTGATCCGGCATTGGTGTTAGCGCTAAATCAGGCGCATATAAAAGGCAGAAAGAAACACACCAAACCCGAAAGGACCGGTACGATGAAAACTCTCTCCTCCCTCGCCTCGGCCGCCCGCAAACGGGCCGCCTATCGCCGCACACTCGCCGAACTGAACGGCCTGCCGAGCAAAGTCAAAGCCGACCTCGACATTGACGAAGCCCGCGCATGTGAACTGGCCCGCACCGCCATCTACGGCTAAGACGCAATAGTCTCATTACGCACAGACGCAAGAAAAAGCCCCCGACGGGGCTTTTCTCATGTTCAGGGCTGAGGCTCCGGCCTCAATTCCCGAACTTTTCCCGAATCCGCTTTTCGACCTCGGGGGCGACGAATTTGGAGATATCCCCGTCCAGACGGGCGATCTCTTTCACCAGTTTAGAGGCAATCGCCTGATGCCGCGCGTCGGCCATGAGGAACACCGTTTCGATCTTGCTGTCGAGGGCGCGGTTCATCCCCACCATCTGATATTCATATTCAAAATCCGCCACAGCGCGCAGACCACGCACGATGATTGATGCATTCACGTCGCGCGCGCATTGGATCAGAAGGTTCTCGAACGGATGCACCACGATTTCGCAGCCGGTCTCACGAGACAGCCCCGCCGTGTATTCGGTCAGCATCTCCACCCGTTCCTCCAACGAGAACAGCGGCCCCTTGTCACGGTTGATAGCAACACCGATCACCAGTCGATCAACCAAAGCACAGGCGCGACGAATGATGTCGCCGTGTCCGTGGGTCACTGGGTCAAACGTGCCTGGGTACAATGCAATGCGCCTTGGGCCGGTTGGCATGGGGGATCCTCCTCTTTTCTGCAGCGCACGCAACAATATTGCAGGTGCGAAATCAAGAGGATTGACGCACGAACGCTTCGTTACATGTCATAAACTTGTCGCATCCCGCCCCCTGATCGGGGTCAGTGGCCCATGATCATGCCTTCGAGCGCATTGTTCTCCATCGCAAGCTCTTCGAGCCGAGCCTTGACCACATCACCGATGGAAACAACGCCGAGCATGTCGCCATCATCCATCACCGGCATGTGGCGGAAGCGCCCCGTGCTCATCTTTTCCAACACCGCAAGCGCCGTTTCATCGGGACGGCAGGACACGAGCTTTCGGGTCATGAAGTCCGACACTTTATGCGTCAGGATTTCACTGCCTGTCTTGCCCAGTTCGCGCACGATGTCGCGTTCCGACAGGATGCCTTCGGGATGTTTGGGATCTGTAGCCACGATCAACGCACCGATCTTGCGGCTGGACAACAGTTTGGCCGCCTCTGCGACCGTCGAGTCCGGACGAACCGTGATGGCTTCCCCAATGGCTTTCGTTTTTAGAATCTGACCTACGAGCATAACACCTCCCTGAATTTTAATATGCTGATTTCCCAGCGGCTTTCCCTCTGTCTCCCTACCCTCAGCGTCCAACGCCTGCGCCAATCTGTCAAGCTTCACGTTCGAGCTTGTCCACTTCATCACGCATCCGGCGACAAAATACATCGGCAAAGCGCGACAAACGCTCCACCTTCCGGTCATCCGCGTGGCGCACCAGATAGAATGCCCGTTTCAACCGCAACTCCTGTGGCAGAACGCGGATCATCTCGGGCACGAAGGGCAGGCAGAAATCATGCACAACGCCAAGCCCCAGCCCTGCGCGGATCATATTGAGCTGCACGGAGACCGAATTCGACGTGTAATCCGCCTCGCTCGCGCCGGTTTCCTCCAAGTAATCCAGTTCCTTGTCGAAAATCAGATCGGAGACATAGCCCACAAGCTTGTGCCCCTGCAAATCCCCCAAACCCGCAATCTCTGCGTGCTGTTCGAGATACCAGCGCATCGCCGCCAGTGAGAGATGGTAGTCGGTGATCTTTTGCACCAGAAGACGGCCCGAGGTCGGCGGGGAGACGCTGACAAAAAGATCGACTTCGCGTTTCGACATGTTGAACAGCCGCGGCTGGGCGATGATTTGCATCTCCAGATCGGGATGGTCCTCGGCGATTCGGGCCATGACCCGTGGCAGAACATAGTTCGCACAGCCATCAGGGGCACCGATGCGGATCACCCCTTTTAACCGCTCATCCCCGTCGCCAGACAAATCATCCTGCCCCAGAGACACCGCCTGCTCCGCTGCCTCCGCATGGGCCAGAAGCCGTCCTCCGTCGCGGGTCAACTCGTAGCCTTGCGGAGATTTTGCAAACAGAGACACGCCCAACCCCTCCTCCAGCCGCGCGATGCGCCGCCCGACTGTGGCCGGATCAATCTTGAGCTGCCGCCCCGCGCCGGAGAGGCTTTCGGTGCGTGCAACGGCCAGAAACACCCGCAAATCATCCCAGTTCATCGACATATCCGGCCCTCGTCCTCCCGCATTGCGTCTGGGCACCTGCGCCAGACCTTTGCCGTAGATGACCATAGATCATTGCAAAAATGCAAAATGTTTTTGAAATCTTCTCTCTTTTGAACCCAAAAACGCAAAGTTAAGCTGTCACCAACAGATCAGGAGGATCCCATGGAAGAACTTAAACATTTCATCAACGGCGCATATGTCGCTGGCACATCCGGTCGCTTCTCCGAGGTGCGCAATCCGGCAACCGGCGAAGTCATCGCCAAAGTCCCGCTGGCCACCCCTGCCGAGCTTGACGCCGCCGTAGAAAAAGCCGCCGCTGCGCAAAAGAAATGGGCCAAGGTCAACCCGCAGCGTCGGGCACGGATTTTCATGAAATTCGGCGCGCTGCTGAACGAAAACATGGACCGCCTTGCCGAATGTATGTCGCGTGAACACGGCAAGACGCTTCCCGATGCGCGTGGCGATGTCCAGCGCGGTCTCGAAGTGGTCGAGGTCTGCATGGGCGTGCCCTCGCTCATCAAGGGCGAATACACCGCAGATGCGGGCACCGGCATTGATCTCTATTCCATGCGTCAGCCTCTGGGCGTTGTCGCCGGTATCACGCCGTTCAACTTCCCCGCGATGATCCCGCTTTGGAAAATGTCCCCTGCGATTGCCTCCGGCAATGCGATGATCCTGAAACCCTCCGAGCGCACACCGATGACCTCGCTGATGCTCGCCGAGATTTTCAAGGAAGCCGGCCTGCCCGACGGTGTGTTGCAGGTTGTGCATGGCGACAAGGAAGCCGTGGATGCCATTCTCGACAACGAGACAATTCAGGCCGTGGGCTTTGTCGGCTCCACCCCGATTGCGCAATATATCTACGGGCGTGCGGCGACCAACGGCAAACGCGCACAGTGTTTCGGCGGCGCGAAAAACCACATGATCATCATGCCGGACGCGGATATGGACAAGGCTGCCGATGCGCTGATCGGGGCCGGTTTCGGGGCCGCAGGCGAACGCTGCATGGCGATTTCCGTGGCTGTTCCCGTGGGTAAGGAAACCGCCGATGCGCTGATCGAACGCCTTGTGCCGAAGATCGAAAAGCTCAAGGTTGGCCCTTACACCGCAGGCGATGATGTGGACTACGGCCCTGTCATCACCGCGCAGGCCAAAGAGCGGATCGAGGGGCTGATTGCCTCCGGTGTGGAGCAAGGTGCGAAACTCGTCACCGACGGGCGGAACCTGAACATCCAAGGCTATGAGAACGGCTATTTCGTCGGCCCGACCCTGTTTGACGAAGTGACGCCGGAGATGGATATCTACAAGGAAGAGGTCTTCGGTCCTGTGCTCTCCATGGTGCGCAAGGACAGCTATGAAGATGCGCTTGGCCTGATCCTCGACAATCAGTATGGCAACGGCACCGCGATCTACACCGCCGATGGCGACGTGGCGCGCGACTTTGTCAACAAGGTCGAAGTGGGCATGGTCGGCGTGAACTTCCCGATCCCCGTGCCACTGTCCTACTACTCCTTCGGCGGCTGGAAGAAATCGGCCTTTGGCGATCTGGACCAATACGGGCCGGATGCGTTCAAATTCTACACCAAGACCAAGAAAGTCTCTGCCCGCTGGTTCTCCGGCATCAAGGATGGCGCGGCGATGAACTTCAAATCGATCGACTAAAATTGTCCAAATCGAACATTTCAGGCGGGTCCTCAAAAGAGGTCCCGCCTTTTATATGGCAAAATCCGATATTTCCGCCGCGTCTTTACCTCTGGCGGCGATGCTGGGTTTTCCCTGCCCGTGCAACCTTGCGGGGGTGAGTTTGTCACAGACAGAACGCCCGTTGAGGCGTAGACTCTTTTCAAGATTCATGAGTCACATAGGAGAGTTCCATGAAAAAGAATGTTGGCAACCTCGACCGTATCCTGCGCATTGTCGTAGGCCTTGCTCTTTTGCTGGGCTTCTTCCTGAACCCCGGCGCCTCGCTGCGTTGGCTCTATCTCATCGGGATCATCCCGCTGGTCACCGGATTGATGTCGAGCTGCCCGCTCTATTCGATCTTCGGGATCAACACCTGCAAGAAATAAACGTTTCGCAATCGACTTGATACACACGTCGGTTGCGAAAGCATCCCCGTCTCAACAGGTCGTGCTACGCAGCCCTGTGTCTCAGGGTCTTCGTAATGGGCTTGTGTCAGCCGGAATTCGCAAGCGCGTCGAGCGCCTCGCGATCAATAAGTCGGACCTCGCCGCGGGCGGTTTGCACCCACCCGCGACGCTGGAATTCCTGCAACTGGCGTGAGATCACCTCGCGCGCCGAGCCAAGCTCTGCGGCAAGTTGCGCATGTGTCACCTTCAACACAGGCTCCCCGTTCGTCAGTTCCAGAAGCTTTTGCGCCAGTCGAATATCGACCTTTTGAAAGGCGATCTCTTCGATCACATGGAACAGATCGGTGATCCGGCGCGAATAGGCCGAAAAGACGAAATCGCGAAAGCTCTGGGAGTGCGCGATCAGATCGTCAAAGACGCGACGCGGAATGGCCACCGCATCCACATCCGTTTCCGCGATGCCCTCGGCGGTGTAATCCTCATAGGCCAAGAGGCAGGCCGTGGTCATCACACAGCTTTCGCCGCCGTGAACACGGTAAAGCACGATCTCGCGCCCGCCTTCGGTGGTCTGTTGCACCCGCACCGTGCCCTCGGTCAAAAGAAGCAGGTTTTCAGGGCGCTTCCCCGGACCAAAAAGCACAGTGCCCGCAGGCAGATGGACGATCTGGGATTGGGCCACAAGGCGCGCGCGCAGCCGTGGTTCCAATGTCGAGAGCCCCGCAAACCGGTCGATCCAATCCATCTTTCACCCCTTGTCCGTGAAAGCCCTTCCGCGAAAGGCGTTAAGGGGTCTTAAAAGCTTATCGCGGCTTCGACAATCTCTGTCAGCAAATCTTCGCCCGCGCATTGATTGCAGAGGGACAGGTCCGGCGTCAGATGCGATTGCAGCACTTAGCCAATGGCGATCTCTTGGGCCGTCTCATAGACAGAGCCATCGTCGGCATACCATGTGAAACTGAACACACCGGCTTCAGGCACAGTGGCCGCAAATTCGAAATCCGGATTGGCCGACACCGACGGCTCAAGCCGCACGTCAATCACGCTTTCGCCGTTAAACTCACAGGTAAACCGGTTGATGATCGAGCGCGGGATGGTGTTGCCATCCCTGTCCTTGCGCTGTCCGGATTCCATCGGATGCGGAATCAGGGTCTTGATCGTGATCTCCGCACCCGCCGCAGCGGTGTCGGGCATTTTCACACGCGGTTTGTCACCTGATGCCATAGGGATGCCTCCTGAAATTAAGCCGTTCAGCCGCCGCGGGTCACTTTGACCGTCACAGAGGTTCTCACAAACGCACCGTCAGCCAGCTTCGCAACCGCAACCACATCTTGCGTCGCGGCAAGGCGAATACGGGTGGAGGCAAAGCTGCGACCGGCCATTGGACCAAAGTTAAAGGTCGCCACCTCCGGCGTCGGATTGCCCGAGGCAAAGACCGCAATGGCCACCGCACCGGGAGCTTCGACCGAAATCGGCACCCTGTTGCCATTCTCGATGGTCTCGGGAGCGGTCAGAGTTATATCCCCGGCGCCTGCCTCCACTCCACCGGTGAAAACCGCGATGGCGTCTTCGGCAGCGGCAGTTGCGCTCATCGGCAAAAGCGCCGCAGCGGTCGCACCAAGCCCCAACGTCAGAGCGTCGCGTCGTGTCAGTTTCATGTTCTGCTCCTCCGTTCCACCGTATCAACTCCGCAGTATCAGCACATCAGCGTCCCCGAACAGGAACCACATCCCTGATCTTCTACGCCTTTTGTTTTCACTATACCAGAATTGCACCACACGCATAGCGTCGCGCATCACTATGGCGCAGGGCAAGAAACAAATTCAAATAACCCGATAATTCTGCTCTTCAACACCCCCAACCCGCCTCTTGCTCTTGGAGGCGGCCTTGTGGTTGACGTCGCAAAAGCTATAGTGGCCAAGATCGGTGTTTCGGTGCCACGGCTCCGACCTTGATGCAGACTGTGCCCGAGCAGGCATTGACGCCACCATGGATGACATCGCGTTTTGAACCAGAGCAACTCTTCGAGGACACACAAGGTGGACAAAGTGACTTCGCCTGCCCCCATCACCTCCGGCACCATGTCCGAGACGGAACTGGACGTGATGATGTCAAATGCCTGCGAAGCCTCGCAGCTTTTGAAAGCCCTCTCGCATGAGGGTCGTCTGATGATCCTGTGCCATCTTGTGACCGGTGAAAAATCCGTCACGGAGCTGGAAGAACTGCTGTCGGCACGACAGGCGGCGGTGAGCCAACAGCTTGCCCGACTGCGCCTTGAAGGTCTGGTGACCCCACGACGTGAAGGCAAGGCGATCTACTATTCCCTCACGGATGACCGCCCGAAACGTATCCTTGAGTTGATCCACGACATGTACTGTTCGGTCGACGGCGCAAAACAGGCACAAGACGACTGAACCCTTTTCACGCCCGCGTGCCGGAGCGAGGGAATATGCCCGTCAATACTGGAAGCTGAGAAATTTCACGGCTTGGGCTGCGGCAGTTGAGTGCGGAATTGATGCCGCCCGCTGAGGCTTGCGGGGCTTATTTGCGGATCAGCACCTGAAGATCGGCAACATTGGTGCCCGTCGCACCGATTTGCAGCAAGTCACCCGCCGCCTGAAGCCCGTGATAGCTGTCGTTGCGCGTGAGAACCTCCTGAGGGTCAAGCCCTGCGGCCCGCATCCGATCCAGAGTGCCGGGATCAACCAGACCGCCCGCCGCATCGGTCGGCCCGTCGCGCCCGTCCGTGCCGCCGGACAGGAATACATAGTCAGTCAGCCCCGCCTCTTCGGCCAGCACCGCCACACGCAGCGCCAGTTCCTGATTGCGACCGCCCAAACCGTCGCCTGCAAGCTTCACCGTAGTCTCGCCACCAAAGAGGATTACGCTTGGCGCACCCGTTTCAACAGCCGTATCAACGACAACACGCGCGGCCTCGGAGACGTCGCCTTCGAGCGGCGTCGGGGTCACATGAACATTCTCCCCCTCACCCGCCGCACGCGCCATCGCAGCAACAGAAATCCGGTTCGAGCCGATCAATGCCACCTCGCTGTCGGGCAAGGCGCCGAGATCAGGCTGCGGACGGCTGAGATAGGCGGTGACGGAAGCCGGAATTTTCTCCCAAAGCCCCAGATCCCGCAACACTTGCGCGGCGTCTTCGCGTGTGCCGATGGGAGAAACGGTCGGGCCGGACGCGATGGCGCGCAGGTCGTCCGACACCACATCAGAGAGCAAAAGCGCAGTCACCTTCGCAGGGGCCGCCGCACGCAACAGCCCGCCGCCCTTGAGCCGCGACAATTGCTGGCGCACGAGATTCATGGTGACAATATCGGCCCCGGAGGCCAGCAAAAGCCGGTTGACCTCGGCCTTATCCTCCAAGGAGACCCCCATCACAGGCGCGGGCAAAAGCGCCGAACCGCCGCCGGAAATCAGCGCGATCACATCGCCCTTGGCGTAGGAGAGTGCCTCCTCCACCCGAAGCGCGGCCCGTGCCCCTTCGGCATCGGGCACCGGATGGCCTGCGGCGCGGATTTCCGCACCGTCCAGCGGCTTGGCATTTTCGTAATTCGTGACCACGATCACCGTGTCTGCCGACACATGTTTCATCGCGGCTTCCGCCATCGTTCGCGCGGCCTTGCCCACGGCAATGATCAGCGGATCCTTGAAGCTTCGGCCTTTCAAAGCCGCCTCGACCGCATGGGCCGGATCGGCAGCCTCGACACCTTCGAGGAAGATTTCACGCGCCTTGGCACGCATCGACTCAAACGGAGAAGCATCGTATGTCATGGCGCGATGTTGACACGCCCGCTGCGCCACGTCCAGCACCCTTGCCAAGCAGATCACCTAACGTCAGTTTTACGCCACATACAGGCCCGCACAGACCCGCGACAGATTGGACCCACCGATGAACGCTCTCCCCGCGCCACGAAACCTCGTCCTGATCGGCGGCGGACACAGCCATGCCCTGATCCTCAAACACTGGGGGCTGTCGCCGCTGCCAGATGTGCGGGTGACGGTGATCAACCCCGGTGCAGTGGCGGCCTATTCGGGGATGTTGCCCGGATTTGTCGCCGGACATTACCCGCGCGAGGCGCTGGAGCTTGATATTCTCCGGCTGGCCGAATTCGCAGGCGGGTGCGCGGTGATGGGCCGCGCCACGGCCATTGACCGCGAAAACCGTCTCGTGCATATCGAAGGCCAGCCGCCGATCCCCTATGACATCGCCTCTGTCGACATCGGCATCACCTCCGCCATGCCGGACCTTGCGGGTTTTGCCGACCATGGCATCCCCGCCAAACCGCTGGAAGCCTTTGCAACCCGCTGGGACGCCTTCAGACGCAAGGCCCACGCCGGAGAGATCGCACCGGAGGTTGCCATCATCGGCGGCGGCGTTGCAGGCGCGGAGCTTGCCTTGGCGATGGCCTATGCGCTCCGGTCTGTCAGAAACACGCAGGTTTCCCTGATTGATCACTCGGACATTCTGAGCGAGATGCGACCAGCGACGCGGCGCGCTGTCTTGAAAACACTGGCGAAAGCTGGCGTCCAACTGCGCCCGCAGTCTCGCGTTGCGGAGGTCCGTGCTGATGAGATGGTTTTCGCCGATGGCAGCACACTTCCAGCGCAGTTCACCTTGGGCGCGGCAGGTGCGCGGCCCTATGGCTGGCTCACCCAGACGGGGCTGGCGCTACAGGACGGGTTCATCAAGGTCGGCCCGACGTTGCAATCTTCGGACCCGCGCGTTTTTGCCAGTGGCGACTGCGCCCATCTCACCCACGCCCCGCGCCCGAAGGCCGGTGTGTTTGCGGTCCGGGAAGCGCCCGTGCTGTTCGACAATCTACAGGCCGCGTTGCGCGACGGGAGCGAGGCCAGACTGCGCCCGTATCATCCGCAAAAAGATTATCTCAAACTCGTTTCCTTGGGCCGCAAATCCGCTCTGGCCGACAAATCCGGCCTGCGCGTCTCGGGCCCGTTGATCTGGCGCTGGAAAGACCACATCGACCGCACCTTTATGAAGCGGGTTAAAGACCTTCCGCAAGCCTCTGATAAAGCGATTTAATTAAGAAACGCGTCAGACGTAACTATAGCCAAAGCTGATCTCGAAACTGTCCGTCGGAACAGGCCGGTTACCGAGTTGCGCCTGTTTGAGCCAAAGACGGCCATGCACCAGCATGTCGCCCGTCTCGATGGAGGAAAACCGCGTGTGATCAAGCCAAAGCCCACCGAACCACTCGGAGCGGGCAAGCTGTGTCTGGCCAGAGATCTCTGCGTTTTCCAAGGAGCAATTGCCAAAGCCCTGCACCGCGGAGAGGCCCAATGTGCCGCCGATACGCGCACTGTCGAACTGGCTCACACCGCGGAATTCGGCCTTGGTGAAATCGGCATCTCCCGCGATCTGCGCCCTGTCAAAACGGGCATCGTTGTGAAACAGCGCACCCGAAAAATCCACGTCCCGCGCCGTGATCTCGTGAAACCAGCTCAGACCGAGAAACTCGGTGCCGACCGCGCTGATCCCCTCGGGGAAATGCGCGCCGGTGAAGTCCACCCCCGTGATCCGCGCGCCGTCCAGCACAAGACGCCCCTCACAGGTGATCCCGCGCAGATCGACGCAAGCGCCGAATTCATACGGGATGGTGATGCGGCTCAGGATGTCTTCCGGTGTCATGCGTCCGCTCCCACAGCTTCGACCACAGCCTCCGCCCACGGCAAGGCGACATCTTCGGCCATATCATCGCCGGAGGCATCGTGGGTCACGCGCTCGCCGATCCGCACGGCCCCTGCAGCCACGAGCATCTCTTCGATCTGTTGCGAGCCCATGTTGAAGGTTTCATATTCGCTGTCGCCCAGTCCGAAAATGCCAAAGCGCAAACCGCTCAGGTCCGGCGCGTCTTTCATCGCCTCGCCGAAAGGCTGCGCAGAAGCGGGCAATTCGCCATCTCCATAGGTTGAACAAATCACAAGATGCAGGCGCGACACGTCCAGATCGGCAGGCGCAACATCGGAAAGGTTCTCAACCACAACCTCATGCCCCGCATCTTCGAGCGCGGACTGGACGTCCTCGGCCAGCATCTCGGCATTGCCCGTTTCGGTGCCATACAGAATAGTAATGTCCATCACTTCAACTCCTCAATCTTCTGCGCCAGACGCAGCATGTCCGGCCGCGTCGGGATTTTTGTTCTGCACCGTCCGGCCATCGCCTGTGCTTTTTCGATCGCGTCAAGCCGCTGCCAGCCCGCATGATCCACGGTTTCGCAGGTCAGGCCAAGCCCCTCATGCCCTGCGCGCGACGTCTCGGGCGCGGTTTCCAGATCGTCCACGATCCTGGCCGCAAGCGCCAGACTGTCGGCGCGGTTTTCAGGAATAGTGCCACGCGGACCACGCCGGAACCAGCCCGCAGCGTAAAGCCCCTCCGCGATCCGGCCCGTCTCGGCATCTTCGGCCCCGGACATCACCGCATCCCTCCCGAGGCGACCATCGCAGCAAAACCCGATGGCCGTCACCAGCGCATCACAGGGGAGATATTCGCCCTCGGAACCGTCTGGGCCAGCCGCAAGACCTGTCACTTTTCCGTCTTTTATTTGAATGCTTTGCAACGGCATGTTGAAGCGAAAGGTGATCGGCAGACGCCCTGTCGACAGACCGTCAATTTCGCGCAAGGCAGAAAGCAGCTTCTCCTTGCCCGCATCCGGCATCTCTCCCTCCGGCAAATCCGCCACACGGATCGTCACCGCCTGAAGCTTGGCCAGTTCGCGGATCATCACCGGATCAAACTTTGCCAGTTCAGCCGCAGAGCGCCCGACAATCGTGAGACTGTCGATCCGGCGCGACATCAACCACTCTGTCGCACGCGGCGAAAGGTCGGAGCCTTCCAACTCGCTTTCGCTTTTCGCCAGCAGACGCAGCAGGTCCACGGAGACATTGCCATTGCCAAGGATGACCACATGCCCGCCGATATCGGGCAAATCCCCCGCATCGGGATGGTCGTAAAGCGCGCGCGTCAAAGAGCCTGCGCCGATCATCCCTTCCGGCGGGTCACCACCCTCCACAAGCTCGGGAACGCGGTCCCCCGCAAGTCCCGTGGCCAGCACAACCGCGTCATAGGCCGCGCGCATCTGCTCCAGCGTCACGTCACGGCCCAGCGTCACATTGCCAAAGAACCGCGCCCCTTGCCGCTCGAACACCCGTTCGAACTGTCGCGCGATACCCTTTGTCCCCTGATGGTCGGCCGCCACACCGTAGCGCACCAGACCATAGGGCACCGGCAGGCTGTCATAGACATCCACCTGCCAGTCTGGTCGCGCCTTGAGCAGGCCCTGCGCGGTGAAACAGCCCGAAGGTCCCGCTCCGATGATCGCCACTTTGCGCATGTCAGACCTCCGCAACCGTTGCTGCGGCCCAAGGATGCGGCTCTCCTGTCAAATCGACATAGACCGCTTTTTGCACCATATAGGCCCGCAGACCATCGCGGCCCTTTTCGCGGGCCATGCCGCTGTCTTTCTCGCCGCCGAACGGGGTCGAGACCGAGAATTGTTTGTAGGTGTTGATCCAGACCGTGCCCGTTGTGATCGCCCGCCCGATGCGCAGGCTGCGCGGGAAATCGCGGCTCCAGATGCCACAGGCCAAGGCGTAGTCATTGTCATTGGACTTGGCGATGACCTCGTCCTCGTCGTCAAAAGGCATGACCACAAGCACAGGTCCGAAGACCTCTTCGCGACAGATTTTATCGGTATTGGACACATCCGCCAGAATTGTCGGCAAGTAATAAGCCCCCGAGGCCAGTTCCGGATCATCAGGGCGTTTGCCACCGGCAAGCACGCGTGCCCCTGCGGCGACGGCCTCTTCGACATATCCTTCGACCGAGGCACGATGATCGGGATGCACGAGACAGGACACCTGCGTCGCAGGATCATGGGGATGGCCGACATTCAGCCGCTTGGTGGCCGCCACTAGACGCGCCACGAAACCGTCATAGATCGAGCGCTGCACGAACAGCCGCGCGCCCGCGATACAGCTTTGCCCCGTCGACGAGAAAATGCCAAAGAGGATACCGGAGAGCGCCAGATCCTGATCCGCATCCTCAAATACGATGGTCGGGGATTTGCCGCCCAGTTCGAGCGAGACCGGCATGAGCTTTTCCGCCGCCTGAGCCGCCAGCCGCCGCCCTGTGGAGGTGCCGCCTGTGAAAGAAACGCGCCCGATATCGGGGTGTTCGACCAGAAGGTTGCCAATCTCGCGCCCTGCCCCCGGCAGGACAGAGAACAAGCCTTCGGGCAGGCCGGAGGCCTCGACAATCCGCGCCAGTTCCAGCGAGACCAGAGGCGACCAGCTTGCCGGTTTCAAAAGCACCGCATTGCCCGCTGCAAGAGCTGGCGCGACCTTTTGTGCGTCCGAGGCGATCGGCGAGTTCCAAGGCGTGATCGCCGCCACAAGCCCGATGGGCTCCCACACCGACATGGTCAGCGCCGTGCCGCGTTGCGTGGTCAGCGCCTCGTCCGAGGTCTCAAGCACCGCGCCGAAATAGCGGAATGTCCCCGCTGCAGAGGCGGCCAGTGCGCGGGTCTCGGTCAGGGTCTTGCCCGTGTCCCGTGTCTGGATCCGCGCGATCCGTTCAATATTCTCCTCGATCCCGTCGGCGATGCGATAGAGATAGCGCGCCCGTTCATGGGGTTTGAGATTGCGCCACGCCGGATCGGCCTGTGCCACCTTTGCCCGCGCAATGGCCCGCTCGCCATCGGCGCGCGAGGCACCCTTGAGCACGCAGTTGACAGAGCCGTCTGCGGGGAAGATCGAGGTGATCTCCGCCCCCGTGCCCTCTTCCCATTGCCCGCCAACAAACAGTTTGCCATCGGGCAGGTCGATTTTGATCTCGTCTTTCATCTCGCTCTCCTCACATTACCCGTATCCCAACCGGACCCGCGCACATATGCGTTCTTCAAATGGCGATCGGCCCAAGCCGGTTACGGATTTCGCGCAGCACCGAATAGACGGTTGCCAGCGAGGTTTTCACATTGCCACCACTGGCCTTGTTGGCGATCTCGATCGACACGCTGGCCAGCGGGGATGTCAATTCGTAGCGGTGGGCGTTTCCGGTGGCTTCAGGATCGGCAACCAGCGTCACCTGCGTGGTCTCGAAACCGCCGCCCGCCAACGCCAGTGCTGCCGCCACATTGGCATTTTTCGGATAGGCCAGCGCCGCTTCCCGCGCTGTGCCGTGGAAAAACTCCAAGGCGTGATCCAGAGCATCCAGATCAACCGTCTCCGCCACGGGCGTGCCCGCCCATGCTTTCGGCGGTTTGGTCCCGAAATAGCGCAGGGTCATGTCGCCTGCGGGGGCAAGTCCGGCCAGAATGTCCAGCCCCCCGACCGCACCCGAAGGCAGGATCAGACGGGCCTGCCCCGCTTTGGCAGCAGCAAGAAGCGCGTCATGCAGGCTCTGGTCGGAAAGCGCGCCGATGGACACCACCACCAGATCCGTGCCCGTTTTCAACACCTTCGCGGCATAAGCCTCAACGGCATTGTGACCGGCCACTTCCACCACGAAATCCGGGGCGGCTGCGAAGAAATCCGCGTCCTGTTCCACAAACGTGGTGCGTGCAACCAAGTCCGGCGCGATCTGTTGAAGCGCCTCTGTGCTTGTCGCGGCACGTCCCGCGCGGACCAGCACCGTGATCCGTGCAATGTCCAGATCTCCGAGCAAGCCGAACAATTCGCGGCCAATGCTCCCGAAACCGATCACTCCCAGATGCATGGCTTACTCCGTCTTCCCTGCGGCACCGGCGGGCGGGCCTGCGAAGCTTTGCGCAAAGGGCCCGATGGCGCACATATCCACCTCGACCACATGCGGGCCGTCCTTGGCCATCGCCGCTTCGAACACGGCTTCAAAATCACCAATGGCGCTTACCTTGCTGTGCGGCATGCCGATGGAGCCGCAGAAGGCCTCGAAATTCGGGGTGTGAAGCGCGCTGTAGTGGTGTCGCGAGTCATATTGGGCGTCCTGAATGTTCTTGATCACACCATAGGCCTGATCGTTCATCAGGATATAGACAAGCGGCGCGTTTTCTTCGACTGCGGTGATCATCTCCGCAATGCCGAGCATCGTGCCCCCGTCGCCCAGAAGCGTCACCGTTTTGGCGGTTTGACAGGCCAGCGCGGCACCGATCCCCATGGCAACACCTTGGCCGATGCCACCGCCCAGAGCGTGCACCCCGTGACGCGGATCGGCGATGCGCACATGGCGGTTGCCGAAGGTCGAGTTGGAAATCGTCACATCACGCACCCAAGGATGCCCGCCAGCCGGAACCCGTTCGGCCAGAAAGTCCGCCAGTTGGCGATACGGCCCAAGCTGGTCGCGCAACACGCCTTCGCTCTGCGCCCGCGCCTTGGCGATGTCAAAACGCAGCCCTTCGTCCGTGTCCAGTTTCTCCGGCAGAAGCGCCAGTAGCCGCTCCAGCGTGTCGCAGGCATCGCCGTGAATGAACTGCTCCACCGAATAGTTGCGTCCGCCTTGGGACGCATCGGCATCAATCTGCACCAACGGGCGCGGCAGCGGCATTTTGTTGTTGCGGGTCTCGTTGCCACGCAGACGCGAGCCGACCACAATCATCAGGTCACAGCTTTCGTAAAGCTCAACCGCCGCAGGCGTCATGTTGTAGGCCCCAAGGTTGGCGGGATTGTCCTCCGGCACCACGGCACGGCCATTGGTCGAGGACACCGCCCCAAAGCCGCGACGGACCAGTTCGCGCGCCGGTTCACAGGCGGCAATCGCACCGCCCCCGAGCCAGAGCATCGGACGGCGGGCGGATTTCACCCGTTCGGCCAGTTCCTCAAGCGCCTCGTCGCGGGCCTGCGGACGTTGGACCAGCGGCGGATAGGCCCGTGCAGAGCCTTCGACCGGCCCGCGTTGCACATCCACCGGAATTTCAAGGCTGACCGGACCGGAGGGCGCAGACATGGCAGCCGAACAGGCCGCTGTCAGCGCACCGATCGCGCTTTGGCCGTCCCACATGCGGAAGACCGCCTTGGACAGACCGCGCAGCATTTCCGGCTGGCGCGGCACATCGTGGATCGCCGCACGGTCGCGGTCGGCAAATTCGCGGTCCACCTGCGTGGTAATGTGCAAAAGCGGTGTGCCCGCAGTCAAGGCTTCGGCCTGTGCCCCTGCCGCATTGCCTGCCGCCGTGCCGGTCGAGGTCAGACAGACGCCCAACTCACCGGACACCCGCGCAAAGGCATCGGCCATATTCATCGCACCGGCCTCACCGCGTGCGGGCACAAAACGGATGCGGCCCTGACGCGCCACGGCGTCCAGAATTGGCATGTTATGGATCGAAATGACCCCGAAAATCGTCGAAACGCCGATGTCGGCAAGGTAGCGGGCGATGAAATCCCCCACAGTTTCGGTTTGAAGCGTGCTGTCCATTTTCATACTCAAGTCCTTAGATGTAACGCGACAGCCCGCCGGAAACTTCCAGCTGTGCGCCTGTGATATAGCTTGCGGCCCGAGAGCCGAGGAACGCGATGGCATGGGCGGCCTCTTGCGGATCACCCAGACGCCCGAGCGGGATGCCCTTGCGTTTGGCGAGCGCTCCGTACCATTCTTCGCGGGACACGGATTTGTCTTCGCGTTCGGCAAAACGCCGTGTCCACTGACCGGAGCCGACAAGGCCCAGCAGGATCGAATTCACCCGCACATCGGGGGCCAGTTCGACCGAGAGGCTTTTGAGCAGGTTCTGAACCCCTGCACGCGCCGAAGAGGTGCAGACCATATGTGGCTCGGGCTGATAGGCCAGCAGCGAGTTCACCGCGACAATCGCACCTTTGGCCTCTTTGAGCATCGGCATGAAAGCGCGGGTCGGATAGACTTGGCTGAAGATTTTCAGCTCGTATTCCGCGCGCCAGTCCTCATCAGAGGTGTCCGCAAAAGAGGACAAACGCCCCTGCCCTGCATTGTTCACCAGCAGGTCACAGCCCCCGAAACGGGCCTGCACCTCGGCGGCAAAGGCATTGACCGCCTCCGGTTCAAGCACGGAGAAGGCTTGGGTATAGACATTTTCCTCGCCAAAATCGCGTTTGAGAACCGCGCTGACATCGCTCAAACGGTTTTCGTTGCGCGCACAAAACGCCACCTTGGCTCCGCTGGCCAGAAGCAGCTTGACGGTTTCAAGCCCGATCCCCGAGGAGCCGCCGGTCACGACAGCCACGCAGCCTTTGTAATCATAGGTATTCATTGAGAAGCCTTTCCGACAGTCGCCTGTTGGGCCAGTTCCGGCCATCCTGCATCCGGTCGCCCCTGCATCACCGCACGTTGCGCGGGGGTGGGCGGACCTGCGGTCATCCATTGGTCCATTTTTTCGGGCACATCACGCGGCCAGACCTGTGCCTCGTGGGTGGTCTCGTCGATCTGTTGCAATTCCGTGGTAAATTCGATCACGAACCCCGAGGGGGACACGAAATAGGCAAAGGGATTGTCCCCCGGCCCGTGCCGCCCTGGTCCCCAGCTCGGCACATGGCCTTTCTGTTTCATGCGACCAATTGCGCGCATGAATTCGTTGATTGTGGGCACTTCGAAGGCGACGTGGTTCACGGACGGGTAATGCGCCCGCACCAGAGCAATCGAGTGATGGTTCGAATTGCAGCGCAGGAACACCATCTGGTCGGCGGAATAGTCGGAGGCGCGGAACCCCAGAACCCGTTCCCACCACGCTTCGCGCCCCTCAAGGTCGGGCGTGTTGAGCACCACATGGCTCACCTTGCGCGGCATGGCCCATTCCTCGCGGTCGTCCAGCTCACGCGCCTCGCAGCGGAAGCGCAGGCGGCGCATGTCGGGGTCAAGCATCTCGAACCCGTAGCCGCCAATCCAGTCGTCAAACTCCGCCGGTGCACCCAGCACGGTCTCGCCCATGCCGCTGACCTGTGCATAGAGCGCATCCATATCGGCGCGACTATCCATAGCGAAATGGATATATTCGATGCCGAACACCTCCCCCTCTTTGAGCCCGTAGAGACAGGGTTCGGGACCGGTGCCGCGCAGATAGGCGACGCCTTCTTCTTTATGGGCCAGAGAGAGACCCCACATATCTTCGTAAAACGGGAGTGTCTCGGGCAATCCCGGACCGCGCATGACAATGCCACGCAGCGCTCCCACACGAACCATCTCGGTCATGATGACCCTCCTTCAGGTGTCAGGCAGCGCACAACGGCAGCTGCGAATTCATTCGGGCATTGTTGATAGGCGGCATGACCTGCGCCTTGAATGGCGACCATCTCGCGGCGATAAGCGTCGGGGATGGCGGCATGGGCCTTGTGACTGCTCAAAGGCGGCGTGATCACATCTTCGGCCCCGTAAATCACCGAGGCCGGCACCGCGCAGTGCGCCAGATCTTCGAGCAACCGGCCAGAGGCCAGCATCCGTGCTGCCTGCCCGTAGCCGGGCATGGAGACCTGCGCCATGCCATCGGTGACGAAACGCGCCACCTCGGGATTGGCCTCAGGCGCAAACACCAGACGCGGCGCACGGGCGGCGGCAAAAGCATCCGGCCCCATCTCTTCCAGATCCGCGATCCGTGCCTTGGACGCGTCCGACAATTCCGTTCCGGCCTCAACCCCGTGCCCCAAAGCACAGCAGGCCAGAACCATCCCCTGCACCCGTTCGGATGCACGCCGAACAAAAGACGCCGCCGTCAGACAGCCAAGCGAATGGCCCAGAAGCATGACCTTGTCCAAACCCAGCCGGTCAAGAAAACCCTCAAGCGCCGCCGCATAATCCGCCGCTTCGGGCCAGTCCTGCGCCAGCGGCTGCGACGTGAGATAGCCCGGCGCATGCCATGCGATCACGCGCCAGTCGGCAGGCAGCTTGTCCTCAAACGGCGCAAAAGAGCCGCCATTCGATCCGATCCCGTGCAGACAGACCAGAACCGGCCCCGAACCTGCACGTTCCAGATAGGACAGGCCCTCAGAGATATGTGCCTCGAACCCCATCAGCGCCTCACTTGAACACGAAACCGTTGTTGACCGGCAGCACCTGCCCCGTCAGCGTCAATGCGCCTTTGGTCAGCAGAAACGCGATCACATCGGTGATTTCTTCCGGCCCTTGCGGACCGGGCACAGCACTGTTCTCCTGATAGAGTTGATGCCGCGCTTCCGGCACATATTCGGTGCTTTGCGTGGTCAGGATACCCGGTGCAACCGCCGTGACCCCGACACGGTCAGGACCGAGTTCGCGGGCGTAGGAGCGCGTCATCGACATGACGGCCCCTTTCGAGGCGGTGTAAGCCATAAGGCGCGGCGCTCCCCAAAGGGCGGTGTCAGAGGCAAGATTGACCACACGACCCGAGCCCGAGGCCTTGAGCATTTCTGCGCAGGCACGGATCATCAGCCATGTGCCACGCACATTGACCTGCATGACCTTGTCCCAGACATCAATGTCGATCTCGTCATAGGTGATCCCGCCGATACCCGTGGCAATCGCACCACAATTCACCAGCCCGTCGAGCTTGCCTTCACACAGGGCGGAGGCTTTTTCGGCCAGTTCCGAAATCGACGCGGGATCGGCCAGATCAACCGGCAGAAACTGCGCACCAAGCCTTTGGGCGGTGGCTTTTCCCTCCTCGACCAAAAGATCGGCCAGAATGAGCTTCGCCCCTTCGGCGGCGAGCTTTGAGGCGATTTCCGCCCCCAGCCCGCGCGCAGCTCCGGTCACAAGGATATGTCGATCTGCAAGGATCATTCCGCTGCAACCTTGAGTTCGGCTTCAACCTGCTTTTTCGCAGCCCGTGTCAGAATCTGGCGCAAGCGGCTGACGCCGAGGTCGTGCTGGTAGAGCATCTCGCGTTTGCGGGCGTCGTCGGGCATGCCCTCCAACATGACACGGTCCTGTTCGAGCACATCCCAATGGGTCTTTTCCATCTTCGCCCGATAGAGGAAGCGCCAGCTTTCACGCGCGAACCCTTCGACCTGACGCATCCGCCAGAAGAAAACCTTGCACTTGCGCGGCCCCATCGGGGACACGAACCCGATGATGCGGAACACGCCGCCGGGACCTGCGGCGGGCGGATAGGGAATATCGAGGAAACAAAACATATTGCCCGGATGCACTTCGAATTCCGTCCAGTCGAAATTCGCCCCGACCTGCCCCACGCGGCTGATGAGGAAACCGTCATCCGTCTTCTTCAACTCCATGAGATCCTGTTTGGACCCGAACGCCAGAGTAAAACTGTCCGCATGGAGGTAACAGCCGTGCATCGGGTCGGCGAGGTTGTCGAGCGCGTAGCGGTAGTTACATTCCCAGATCGATGTGCACAGGAAACCGGCCCATTCGTCAGAGGAGAACTCTTTCGGCAGGGTCAGTTCCGGCGGCTCCGGCTGTTCAACGGAGGGCACATAGACGAACACGGCGTCATAGGCTTCGGTCACGGGGAAATGGTTGAGCGCCTTGCGGCCTTCCAACGCACATTCCGGCATGGCGGGCACACGCTGCACCACACCTTCGCCATCGACGATCACACCGTGATAGCGACAACCGATATTGCCGTCATGGATTTCACCGTAAGACAGCGGCGCACCACGGTGCGGGCAGAAGTCCTCGATACATTTCAGCGCGCCATTCTCGTCGCGCCACAGCACGATCTTCTCCCCAAGCAGCTCGGTGCCATAGGGGCGATCCTTGCGTATCTCGACAGATTTCGCGACAGGATACCACTGACCCCGCAGGCCGGTATTTACGCGTTCTTCGATCAAAGCTTTCTTGTCGGTCATCGTCTTTCCTTTCGACAGGAAGTGTATGGTAGGGACCGCGCGCAGCCTCTCGGCGCGGTCGAAATGTTCAGATGCGGATCAGTGCTGGGCCTTGGGCAGGTAATGGAGCACCCGCGTTTCCACCCGTTCGAGCACCATGTAGAGCGCGGTGCCGATCAGGGTGAGCAGCCCGATGGCGTTGAACACCATCGCCGCATTGGCCTGACCGCCGCCATAGGAGATCAGATAGCCAAGCCCCACATTACCACCAACCAGTTCGCCCACGGTGACACCGATCACGGCCAGAGTTGAGGCGATGCGCAGCCCCGCCATCAGGTTCGGCAAGGTCGAGGGCATTTCGATCTTCACGAAAATCTGCCAGCGGCTCAGCGAATAGGCCCGTGCCAGATTGACCAGATCACGATCCACCGTGCGCATGGCTTGCAAGACGTTCACCAGCACAGGGAAGAACACGATCAGCACGGTCACAAGGAGCTTCGGCATCGCATTATAGCCGAACCACATGATGAACAGCGGCGCAAAGGCGACTTTCGGCGCGATCTGGAGCGCCAGAATATAGGGCGAGACAACCTTTTCCCAAAACGGCGACATGCCAAGCAGATAGCCGATGGCCGCGCCCAAGGCCGACCCGACCGCAAAGCCGATCACGGTATAAAGCGCAGTCGAAGCCGTATGGGACACAAGCCGGTCAAAGGTATACATCCGCCCCAACTCGGCCAGACAGTCGCTCAAGGTCGGAATGATATAGCGCGGAATATCAAGCGCCGTCGGCAGCACCTCCCACAGCACCAGAACGACAAGCAGAATACCTGCCGAAACATAAAGATGTGTGCGGGACGTGGACATAGCGGAAACCTTTTTCTTGGATTTCAGAGGAAGCTGTGGAGCCGCCGCTCCTTGTGTCGTATCGGTCATTCGATGAACTCATTGGTATAGAGGTCTTCCACAGGGGTTCTGCCGCGCACGATCCCTGCGTCGACGTAGAAATCCTGCACTTCGGCCATCTGGTCGGCAGAGAATGTGCCAAGCGGGTGGTCGGATGCTTCGGCGTAGACCTTTTCCGCATAGGCGCGCATGATGGCTTCGATCTCGTCTTCCTTGCCGGCGTGTTGCGGAACGAAGGATACGTAATCCGCCGCAGCCTGCGCAGGATCGGCCTTGATGTCCTCAATGGCGTGGATCACCGCATTCACAAAACCGGAGACCACTTCGGGGCGCTCTTCAATCGTTTCGTCGGAGGCAAAAATCGCCTGAGCCATTGCCGGGAAATAGGTATCGACCGGCACTTGCTGCATCTCAACGCCCGCGCCTTCGACGGCGGCAATCCATTCCGGCACGCCGGACATCCCGTCGAGATCGCCGGAGATCGAAAGCTGGATCACACCGCCAGCACCGACAGCCTGAATATCGACATCATCCTTGCTCAGGCCAACAGAAGAGAGCACGCCCAAGAGGTTGTAATAGGTCGTGTCCTGATAGGCGAGCACACCGAAGGTCTTGCCTTTGAAATCCTCGGGCCCCGAAATGCCACGATCAGCGCGCCATGCAAGCTGGGTCAACCCGCGACCACCAAGCAGGGCCACCCCTTTGATCTCAAGACCATTGGCCCGCACGATGATCGGCGTGTCACCAATGCCGCCACCCAGATCGGCGTTTCCGACAGCCACCTGCGTGGCAACATCCGCTCCGCCCTTACCGATGCGGAAGGTCACATCCAGACCCGCCTCGTCGAAATAACCCTTCCCCTTTGCAATGTGGAACGGCGAGAAGGCCGGAAGGAAGTCGGGGGCCGGAAAGAGGTAGGTCACGGCTTCGTTGGCATAGGCCGCAGCGGCTCCGAACAGGACCGCAGTGGCGGTTGTCGCAGAAAGAATGAAACGTTTCATGGTTTTCCCTGTTGTTGGAATGGCGCCTTGTTCAGAAGGCTTTTTCTTCGAGCTTGAGGTAGGCAAAAATCTGCGCCGCATATTCGGACACTTCCGGCAGAGCGCGGCGTTTGAGCGGCTCGTCGCGGTGCGGCAGGTCAACATTGATCTCCGCGATCACCGTTCCCGGACGTTCCGAGAGCACAAGAATACGGTCGGACATCAACACGGCTTCCGACAGATCATGGGTGATGAGCAGCGTGGTTTTCTTCTGCTCGGCGATGACCTTAGAAAAACTGTTTTGCAACAGAAGCTTGGTCTGGGCATCCAGCGCCGAGAACGGTTCATCCAGCAGGATGATCTCAGGGTCGATGGCCAGCGTGCGCGCCAGAGCCGCGCGTTGACGCATGCCGCCGGAGAGCTGATAGGGGTAATGATGCTCGAACCCACCGAGGTGACAGGCTTGAAGCACTTTCATCGCCCGCGCACGGCGCTCGTCCCGTTTCAATCCGCGGGATTCGAGCCCGAATTCCACGTTGGAGATAATATCCCGCCACGGCAGCAAAAGGTCTTTCTGGAGCATAAAGCCCACATGGGCATTCGGTCCGTCAACCTTTTCGCCGGACACAAGCACTTCGCCCTCGGTCGGCTGATACAGCCCCGCCGTCATGCTCAGGATCGTGGATTTCCCGCAGCCCGAAGGCCCGACAACGGAGACGAACTCGCCCTGCTCCACACGGAAGTCGACGTCATTTACCGCCGTGAGCGTGTCGCCCGTCTTGGACGGAAAGCGCTTGATGACATGGCGGAATTCAAGCGCCATAGCCGTGCTCCTGATAGGCCGCATCAAAATCGGCATTGATCGCCTTCAACTCTTCTTCGAGCAGATCGGCGGTCCAGTCGGAGCGGCCCGAGACCGGCCCCTTGATGCCTTTGGCAGCCAGACCGGCAGCGAGATCGGCAGCTTCGGTCACGCCTGTGCCGTAGACCTCCATCATCGCCTCGGCAAAAGCCATTTCCACGTCGGTCAGCGCGCGACCGCATGATTGGTGTCCAAGCGCCGGGCGCGACGTATCCTGTGCGCGTTGAGAAAGGCGGTCTTTGAATGCGTCCATCTGAGTTTCCTCACCTGCTGTTGGGGCAAATGTGCCGGACATTGCGAATTGTTCTATATCGAACACTGTGTTCATAATGGGCGAGATGATTTTCACCTGTCAACCTTTTCACGCCCTCAAACGACAATTTTTTGATCATCGCCCAAAACTAAAGCAGGGCGAAATCTTCAACTTGTCATAGGCTTTTGGCAAAATCAGGTGATCGTCAGAGCCCATTTCCGGCATCGATGACGTCGCGTTGTTTTCGGCTTGGACACGGGACAATTATCGTTCATTATTGAATAAATAGTTCTAATAATAACTCTTAGCCCTCTGGAGTTTTGCATGGCCGCACCCACAAGCGAAACAACCGACCCCAAGACCAATGCCTATGACGTGCCCCCCGTGACGCGTGCAATCAACCTGCTGCGCTACATTGCGGCGGGGAACCGTTGTCGGAACACCTCCAAAGCCGCGAGCGCCCTTGGAATCAATCGCACCACCTTGATTCGCCTGTTGCACACGCTGGAGCGCGAACAGATGATCGAAAGCGACCGCGAGGGCGGCGGCTATATCTTGTCCTACGGCTTGCTCGAACTGGCGGCGAATATGCTCTCGGGGCGCAATGTCGTCCGCCTCGCCCGTCCGATCCTGTCGCGGCTCGCCACCGAGATCGGCCTGTCGGCGCATTTCGGCGTGCTCTCGGGCACCGAAGTGATCGTGCTGGTGCGCGAGACGCCTAACGTCCAGATCATCAGCAATGTCCATGAAGGCTCGCGGCTTCCCGCCCATGCGGCGGTGATGGGGCGGATCATTCTGGCCAATATGCCGCGCGAAGAGGTGCTTGCCCTCTTTGCCGACCACCCCATGAGCGCGGTGACCAGCAAAACCCCCACCTCTCTGGACGATCTGAGCACCCAGCTTGACCATGATGCCCGCGAAGGCCTCGCATGGTCTGTGGCCTTTTTCGAAGAAGGCATCGGCTCTTGCGCGGCGGTGGTGCTGGATCACTCCAACACCCCCGTCGGCGCCATCAGCGTCTCTGGCCCACAAGCCACATTCGATCTCGGCGCAGACAAACGCGACCAGATCGCCGTAGCCATCCGCGCCGCGGCCAAGCAGCTTTCGTCACTGATGGGACATGCCGGGTGAGTGGAAGGTGCCCGCGACCCTGAAGGTGCCTGCCTTCTTGCTCACGCTTCTTGATCACGCGGATCCCAGCCCAGAAGCCTTGAAATCCGGTGCGCTGTGGAGGACAGGTCGTCGCGGACCTCTGCTTGCAACTCCTGCTCTGCCTCTGCGGATTTCGGGGCGGTCACATTGATGGCGGCCACGACCTGTCCTGTCATGTCACGCACAGGAGCGGCGGCGGAGACGATGCTGGCTTCGAAATCTCCGGTATGGATCACCACCGCGTGCAGCCTGTCACGCGCGGCTTGCTCCAGAATCCCCGGAAGTGCAGGACCTTTTCCTTTGGGGCCGGAGGCGAGGTCTTTGCGATAGAGCGCGATCAGTTCCTCCTCTCCCAAACCGGCGAGAAGCACGCGGCCCATCACCGTGCCCCGCGCAGGAAGGCGGCTACCGACCTGCACGATTGACGGGTCACGGCGCGGCGCGGGCACGCGCAGGACATAGAGCACTGAGGTGCCGTCCAGAATCCCCATATGCGACGACCAGCCCGTGCGCTGGCGCAGGCGCTCCAGTTCCGGTTGGGCAATTTCCACGATCTCGCGGGTGGCCACATAACCATAGGACAGGCGCAGCACGGCAGGGCCGAGCACATAGCGATGTGCCCGCTCGTCGAGCAACAGATACCCCGCTTCGGACAGGGTATAGACCGTGCGAAAAGCCGCAGAGCGGGTGATGTCCAGCGCCTTGGCGATCTCCGCCAGACTCATGGCGGGGCGCTCCGGTGTGAACAGCCGGATGACGGAAAGCCCGCGCATCAGCCCCGGCACCAGATAGCGATCCTCGTTTGTCTTTTCTGCCATACCTCTCCACACCCTCTTTTGCCCGCGCCCGATCCGATACGGGATGGGACCACGCCTCAGGGGCATGCCCCCGTTCGCCTCATAGCACCTACAGGCAATACGTTTTACAGGCAAAACGCAACATCACGCACAAAACATTTTTTCCTATAGTGAGTCCGGTAAGGAAAAACTTCCGCCACCAACAGTTCAGAGGATCACGCACATGACTGTACAAGATAAGGACTTCGCAACGCTTGCAGATGCGCTCAAAGCGCACACCGGTCGCTTCACCGACAAACAGTTCGACTGGAAAGCCTTCCCCTCGAATGTCGGCTATGAGGATCTGGCCCGCGCCCAGATGCGCTACATCGGCGCTGGCGGTTCTCCGAAAGTGGGTGACACCAGCACGCTCAAGCCCGAGCATTTCACCCTGTCGCTCATCTACAAAGAGCCGGGACGCTACGCCGCCTGTCACAGCCACGAGATTGAAGAGAGCTTTCTCATCATCAACGGTGCACTGATCGTCGGTTGGGAAAAAGACGGCGAAGTGGTCGAAGTGAACCTCGGCCCGAAAGACATGATCCTCAACGCCCGCGAAATCGGCCACGGTTTCCGTGTGGATGGCGTCGAGCCTGTGATGATGTCGATCTCTGTCGATGTGGGCAAACCCCTGCCGCCGGTCTATCACTACCACCCGAAAGACTGCGCCCCCGAGCTGGCACGGACCTTCGGCGCGGAACCGGGCAAGACGCTCAAATTCGACCCTGAGGGCGATCACCCGCTGCAAAAACTCATGGCGAAATATGTCGTGCGCCACTCCGAACTGGAAACCCATTGGGAAGACGCCGGCTTCACCCGTAAAATCTACTGCGGTCCTGGCGGCGTTGAAACCGACACCTGCCGCAAGGAAATGCTCGGTGTGCCGTCACGTGTGGGCGTCAAACCCTTCTCCCGCGATGTCGAAGACGCCTTCCTCGTGCTCGAAGGTTCCCTGATTGTCGGCTGGGAAGAAGATGGCGAAACAGTCGAAGTCGAACTCGGCCCACGCGATCTGGTACAAACCCCCGCAGGCCGCAAACACTGGTTCCGCAACAACGGCGCAGGCCATGCAACCGTCTGGTATGTCGTTGGCACAGCCGAGCCGGAAACGGTCAAATTCGAAGCGATCTAAGCGCGCGCGACCAGAGACGAAACAATGCCGCAGGTCCCCCCCTGCGGCATTTTTATATGCCCGGCACATGTGACCCGACACCATACTAGGCAGCGCTATGAGGCCGGGAAAACATCAACGATGCCTTCCGCCTCCCTTCACTCCGCGGCCCTGTTCTGCGGAAGCACATCCGTCACAAAAGGCCGATGTCGCACAATCAGCCACAGCGTCGCGCAGGTGGTGCCGATGATCAGCAACAAAAGACCATAGTTGCGGATCAGATCATGGGCATTGGCGGACACGATCTGCACCGCCGCCGCGCCCATCATGGTGCCGCTGAACTGGATCAGGGCCGCAGCAGAGCCGGTGTCTTTTGTCTGCTGGTCCAGCAACAGGTTTGCCCCCGGCACACGCACAATGATCACAGCGATGGTCGTCATGGCGGCCAGTGCGGCAAACATCCACGGCGATAGCCCCCCGACCGACAACATCATGGCCCCCGTGACAATCACCACGAGGAAACAGCCGAGGATAATCGTCTGGACCGGAAGCCTGCGCGAGAGCCGCAGGTAGAGTGTCGGACCGAACGCCGCACAGACGGCGTTGAAGGCAAAGATGAAACTGAAGGTCTGCTCCGACATGCCAAACCCGTCGATATAGACATAGGCCGCGCTGCCGAGGAAGGCGGTCAGGCACATAGGCACCAGTGAGAACAGCAAAAGCAGATAGGCAAAATGCGGGTTCTTGAGGACCACGCCCAAACGGTTCCATGATTTCAGGATCGGAGCGGTGGATTTTTCCTCAACGGTTTCACGATAGAGCATCACAAACACGCCCGCGATACAGGCAAACAGAGCAAGGACGACAAACATCGCGTGCCATGATGCCACCCTCAACAGAAAGGCGCCAAGAACCGGCGCGACCATCGGGGCAATGATGACCAGAGACATGACCGTTGCCATGACCTTTTCGCGCTCACGCCCGTCGAACATATCCTTGACGATTGATGTGCCGACGACCGTCACCCCGCCACCGGCAAGCCCCTGCACACTACGAAATGCGATCAAGCTTTCGACGCTGGAGGACAGGGCACAGAGCAGGCTGGAAATGATGTAGATTGCAAGGGCGGTGAACAGGATCGGCTTGCGCCCTGTCCTTTCGCTCAGCGGGCCCCAAAATAACATTCCGACCGAAAAGGCGACCATATAGGCCCCGAGGGTCAGGTTGATCATGGCGTGACTGGTTCCGAACGTATCCGCCATATGAGGCAGTGCCGGCAGGTAAAGGTCCATCGTCAGCGGCGGGAAGGCCCCCAGAACAATCAGCAACACCAGCGTGCCACGCCGCCCCAATCTTGGCTGTTCGACATTCATATCACTGTGTTCCATCCTTGATGACGCGGCAAAGAATCGGGGAATGACCAATACATTCAACGCGGTAACATCGGTGATGTGCCACAGAAGGTCTGAAATGACGAGACGTGTTTTCGATCACGATTTTGTGGGCGGACAGAATGTCGGTATGACAAAGGGCGGAGTTGCTCACCCCGCCCTAATTGCCAAGCCATCCCGCTCAGAGGGAGGCTTGCAGAAGTTCCTGTGAATAGGGATGCTGCGCTTTGAGTTGCCGCAGCTCTGCGACATTCAGGATCTCGACGATTTCCCCGCTTTTCATCACGGCCAGCCGGTCGCACATGTGCCCCACAACAGACAGATCATGCGAGACCATCACATAGGTCAGGCCACGGTCCTTGCGCAGATCAACCAGAAGGTTGAGAATCTCCGCCTGCACCGAGACATCCAGCGCCGAGGTCGGCTCGTCCAGCAGTAAGAGCTTGGGTTCCGGTGCAAGCGCCCGTGCGATGGCCACACGTTGCCGCTGCCCGCCAGACAGTTGGTGCGGATAGCGGAAGCGGAATTTCTGCCCCAGCCCCACATCGTCCAGAAGCTTGACCACACGCGCGTCGATGTCACGAAACCCGTGCAACGACAGGGTTTCACCCAAGACCTGATCGACCGAATGACGCGGATGGAGCGAGGCATAGGGGTCCTGAAACACCATCTGCACGGTTTTGTAGAAACTCTTCTCGCGCTTCTTGCCCAGCTGCATCCCGTTGACGCTAATCTCGCCAGACCATTGGCCCGCCAGTCCGGTGATGGCGCGCAAAATGGTCGATTTGCCGGACCCGCTTTCCCCGACAAGGCCAAAGCTTTCCCCTTCAGCAACCGAGAATGTCGCCCCTTTGACGGCATTCACCCGATTGTGGCCATGGCCAAACCAGACGTTCAGGTCTTTGATTTCGAGCATATTCATATCCGTCCACTCACACTCGGGGCTTCGGACCACGCAGGGTCGCGTTGCAAGACTTCAAGCCGGTCGCGAGGCTTGTCCAGCCGTGGCAGGGAATTCAAAAGCCCGCGCGTATAGGGGTGTTTCGCCTCGTGGAGCTTGTCCGCCTCGCAGACCTCGACAATCCGACCCGCATACATAATCAGCACGCGGTCGCAGAAGTCGGAGACAAGGTTCAAGTCATGGCTGATAAAGATCAGCCCCATGCCGCGCTCCTTGACGAGACGGTCCATGATATCAAGCACCTGACGCTGCACCGAGACATCCAGAGCCGAGGTCGGTTCATCCGCAATGAGAATTTCGGGGTTCGGGATCAGCATCATGGCAATCATGATCCTCTGCCCCATCCCCCCCGACATTTCATGCGGATAGGCGCGCATCACACGTTCGGGATCACGGATCGACACGGCTTCGAGCATCTCGACGGATTTCGTATAGGCCACCGATTTCGACGCCTTGGTGTGGAGGCGATACGCCTCCATGATCTGATCCCCGATGGTCATCACCGGATTGAGCGAGAATTTCGGGTCCTGCATAACCATGCTGATCCGCTGGCCCCGCACTGCCCGCATTTCTTTTTCGCTCATCTTGAGCAGGTCCTGCCCCTCCAGAGAGATATGATCGGCCTCGACCATCCCCGGCGCACGGATCAGGCGCAAAATGGCGCGTCCGGTCATGGATTTGCCCGAGCCACTCTCCCCTACAATCCCGAGCCGCTCGCGCCCGAGCGTGAAGGACACGCCGCGCACCGCGTCAAAGACGCCATTGCGGGTGGGGAATTTCACCCAGAGGTTTTCAACATCAAGAAGCGTGGACATCAGTCACCTGCTTTCGGATCAAGAACATCGCGCAAACCGTCGCCCAAGAGGTTGAAGGCCAGCGAAACTGTGAAAATGGCAAGCCCCGGCATGGTGGCAACCCACCAGTGATCGAGGATGAACCGGCGCCCCTCGGAGATCATCGCGCCCCATTCCGGACTGGGCGGCTGCGCGCCAAGGCCGAGAAAGCCGAGCCCCGCCGCCGCAAGGATGATCCCCGCCATGTCGAGCGTCACCCGCACGATCAAGGACGAGATGCACAGCGGCCAGATGTGCTTGGTGATAATCCGCAGCGCGCTTGCACCCTGAAGTTTGATGGCGGCGATATAGTCCGACGACCGGATGGTAAGCGTCTCCGCCCGCGCAATCCGCGCATAGGGAGGCCATGCTGTCAGGGAAATCGCGATCACCGCGTTTTCGATCCCTGCCCCGAGCGCGGCCACAAAAGCCAGCGCGAGGACAAGGCGCGGGAAGGCCAGAAAAATATCGGTGATCCGCATCAGGACCGTATCGACCCAACCGCCGACATAGCCCGACACTGTGCCGACCAGAAGCCCGACCACCGGTGCGATCAATGCGACCAAGGCCACGATATAGAGCGTGATCCGCGAGCCGTAGATCAGGCGGGACAGGATATCGCGGCCAAGACTGTCTGTGCCGAACACATGACCCTCACTGCCCAGCGGCAAGAGACGCTGGCCAAGGTTCTGCTCGAACGGGTCATGCGGCGACAGCCACGGCGCGAGCACTGCAATCAGCACCAGCGCCACGAGGATCAGCAACCCGATCATGGCCATAGTATTCGAACGAAAGGACAGCCAGCCATGATAGAGCGCCGAGAGTTTCGCATGTCTGCGCGAGGTCGGCGTTTCCGTGAGCAGCCATGCTCTGAGACTTTGTGTATCTGACATTATTTCGCCCTCGGATCGAAGATCTTGTAGAGCAGATCGGAGAATATATTGAGCAGGATAAAGATCAGGCCCACGACCACCGTGCCACCCAGAACCGCGTTCATATCCGCACTTAGAAGCGCGGTGGTGATGTAGCTGCCGATGCCCGGCCAACTAAAGATGATCTCGGTCAGCACCGAGCCCTCCAGTAGCCCTGCATAGCTCAGTGCAATCACGGTAATCAGCTGCACGCGAATATTCTTGAACGCGTGTTTCCAGATCACATCCCATTCCGACATACCTTTGACCCGCGCGGTCGTGATATATTCGGCACTCATCTGTTCGAGCATGAAAGAGCGCGTCATACGGCTGATATAGGCCAGCGAATAATAGCCCAGCAGCGAGGCCGGAAGGATGATGTGGCTGAAAGCATCCTTGAACACGTCGATATTGCCGTCAAGCAGACTGTCCACAAGGATCATACCCGTCACGGTCGGCACGATATCGACATAGAAAATGCCCACACGCCCCGGCCCTCCAACCCAGCCCAGAATGCCGTAAAAGATCAGAAGGCCCATCAGGCCTAACCAGAAAATCGGCATGGAATAGCCGACGAGCGCGACAACACGGGCGATCTGGTCGATCCACGACCCTTTACGCACGGCGGCCAGAACGCCCAGCGGAACGCCGATCACAACGCCGAACACAATGCCCAGAGAGGCCAGTTCAAGCGTTGCGGGGAAGACGCGGGCAATGTCTTCGGACACCGGACGCGCGTTCAGCAGCGACGTTCCGAAGTCGAGATGCAGCACGTCCCAGAGATAATAGAAAAACTGGACAAGCAGCGGCTTGTCGAGACCGAGCTGATGATAGACAGCGTCATAGGTCTCTTGCGATGCCCGTTCACCAACGATGGACAAAACCGGATCGATCGGCATGACGCGACCAATGATAAAGGTGATGAACAAAAGTCCCAAAAGCGTCACCGCAACGGACCCGAGGGTGCGCAGGACGGTTTTAAGCGTGGGCCACAGGCTATGAGAGAGAGGCGCCCGCTTCGGGCGCCTCCCCTTCGAGATGTCGTTCGCGGACATTTACTTGGTCACCTGCCAGTATGCCGCAGCCGTCACAGCCTGACCGGTGGAGAAGTTGGTGACATTCTCCTGCATGGCCGATTGTTCGATCTGCTGGAACATGACGACAAAGGGCGACACTTCGCGGAATTCGGCCTGCATGTCCTCATACATCTTGATCCGCGCTTCCCGATCCGTCTCCGTCACGGCGGCTTCGACCTGTTCGTTCAGATCACCCGGATACCATGCGGTCCGCCATGCCAGAAGACCCGTGGCATTGGCTTCGTCGCTGTTGTCAGGATTATAGGCAAAGGTGCCTGCGTTGGTTTGCGGATCGGGATAATCCGGTCCCCATGCGCCAAGGTAGACATCCAGATCGCGGGCACGGTAGCGGGCAAGGATCTGTTTCGCGGTGCCAACGGTGATGTTGAGCTTGATCCCCACCTGCCCCAAGGTGTTTTGCAGCGACTGGGCGATCTCGATACGCTCCTGCGCCTCACGCACGCCGACTTCGATTTCCAGCCCGTCAACACCGGCCTCGGCAAGAAGCGCCTTGGCTTTTTCGATGTCGAGCGAGAACGGATTCTCGTCCGATGCCCCGAGATAGGTCGCCGGCAGGAAGTTCTGGTGGATCGTATATTGACCGTTCAGGAAGCTGTTCACCATGCCTTCGTAATCAACGAGATATTTGAAAGCTTCGCGCACTTCCGGCTTGGACAGTTCGGGGTGCTTGCCGTTGAGCGCCAGATACATAAGACGGCCCTTGAGTTCGTCAACGACCTTGATGTCCTCGTTATCGGCCAGACCCGCGATGTCTTCGGGGTTCAGGTTACGGGCGATATCAATGTCACCGCGCTCCAGAAGCAGACGCTGCGACGCGCTTTCCTGAACGTGGCGCACGATCACGCGTTTCATTTCCGGAGCACCGCCGTAATAGTCCTCATAGGCGGACATGGACACGCTTTCGTTGGGCTTCCAGCTGTCCAGCTTGTAAGGCCCCGAGCCTGCCGTATTGGTTTTGAGCCATGTGTTGCCCATATCGCCATCGACCTCATGGGCCATGACTTCCTTTTTATCGACGATCCCGCCGATGGTGGCTGTCAGACAGTTGAGGATAAAGGATGTTGCGTATTTCTTGTCCGTTGTGATCAGGAGCTTGCCATCTTCGACGCGGATCATCTCTTCCACGTTTTCAGGGGTAAAGCCGAATTGCGACAGGATGAAAGCCGGAGTCTTGTTCAGGATGACCGCGCGCTGGAGCGAAAACGCCGCATCTTCTGCACGCACCGGATTGCCGGACTGGAAGGTCACCCCTTCGCGCATGGTGAAGGTGATGGTCTTGCCATCCTCGGACACTTCCCAGCTTTCCGCGAGATCGGGTTTGTAACCGGCTTCCAGATCAAGCGGGTCGAGATACACAAGGCGGTTATAGACGTTGCGGCTGATGTCCGCGCCGGCGAATTCAAAGCTTTCCGCCGGATCCAATGTGGTCACATCGTCAATACGGTTCGCAATCACCAACATATTGGCAGGCGTCTCGGCCCATGCGCCAACGGAACTCACGCTGACAGCAAGGCCAAGGGCCGCACCACAAAGCAATCGATTCATGACATTCATATTTCATCTCTCCTGTTAAATTATATTTAACGCATTCTGTTATCTGGCTATTTTTTCCAGATTTTTTCCAGAACGCGCAACCAGTTTTCATGACACAGCTTGGCAATCAACGCCGCGTCATATCCGTGTTGTGCCATGGCCTCTCTCAATTTGGGCAGGCCTGCACATGTCGTCAGGTCGGGCGGCACAATGGCCCCGTCATAGTCGGAGCCCAACCCCACCCGATCTTCGCCCAGATGCTCAATCAGATGGTCGAGATGCCGCAGCATCTGTTCCAGCGGAACATCAGGCACCATACGTCCGTCATCGCGCAGAAACGCCACGGCGAAGTTCAAACCGACCATCCCGTCACTCTCGCGAATGGCCGCCAGTTGTTTGTCGGTGAGGTTCCGGCTGTGCGGGCAAATCGCGTAGGCGTTCGAATGCGTGGCCACAAGCGGCGCATCCGAGAGATTCGCCACATCCCAGAACCCCGCCTCGTTGAGATGGGACAGATCAATCATGATCCCCATCTCGTTGCACGCCCGCACCAGCCGCTTCCCGTCCTCGGTCAACCCCGGACCGGTGTCGCCGGTGCTGGGGTAGCGAAAGGGCACGCCGTGTCCGAAAATGGTCGAGCGGCTCCAGACCGGCCCGAGCGAGCGTAGCCCCGCCTGATACAACACCTCAAGCGTATGGAAATCGGGATCAATCCCTTCGGCCCCTTCAATATGGAAAATCGCGGCCATCTTGCCTGTCGACAGGCAATCACGAATGTCCTGCACCTCGCGACAGATTTTGAGCGCCCCGCGCTTCTCCAACTCGAACAGGATCGCGGCCTGCGCCATGACGACGGGAATCGCATCCGCCCATGCAATCGGGTCGGGCAAAGGCATGTCATAGCTCGCCTGCGTCATCTGGTCGAACTTCAACTCCCGATCAACCGGAGACGGAACATAGACCGCAAAGAACCCGCCGCCGAATCCCCCTGCCGTTGCGGAGATGGCGTCAATCGCGCCTTCGCGACCGGTCAGAAAGCTGTCGACAGCCTCAAGCCCCCCTGCATTGTAAAGTTTCAACAAAACATCATTGTGTCCATCAAAGACGGGGGGAATTGTATCAAGGGGCATATGGTTTTCTTTTCTTTCGTCTTTTCCCCATCATAGTAGGAAATGAATTCTCATAGAAAACAAAAAAATATATGATAATTACTCATATGATTATGAGTTAAGCGGATAGTCCCGATGCCCCCTAAAACCTGGCACAGTTTGCCTGAATATCAGGCACTTCGCGCCATGATGGAATGCGGAACGACCTCTGAGGCGGCAAACCGTCTGGGATTGTCGCAGTCTGCCGTGAGCCGATCCATCGCAAGTCTGGAGGCCCGCACGGGGCGGATTCTCTTTGAACGCGACGGGCGGATGCTGCGCCCCACAAATGAGGCCGCGCAACTCAACATGCGTCTTGATGCGCTGTTCGAAGCCTTGGAAAAGCTGGACGGACCGCCGGAGCTGGAGCAGGAAACGCTTCAGATCATCGCCCCGCCGACCTACGCCCACCGCTATCTCGTGCATCACATCGCGAGTTTCCTCAAAGCCAATCCGCATTTCTTTGTGGGGCTTGAGGTGGCCTCCTCCGATATGGTGGTCCGCGGCATTCTCGACGAGCGCTACGACCTCGGATTTCTCGGCGTCGAACTGCCGCGTGACGGTGTTAAGCTGACCCCGTTTCGCACCTCCCACGCGGTTTGCGCCATGCCGCAGGGGCATGTTCTGGCCGATCAACAAGTCATCCATCCCGAAGACCTCCACGGGCAAGCTCTCATTGCCTTGAGCCCGCGCCACGCACGCCGTGCCGAGCTTGAGAAAGTGCTACAGGCCTGTCAGAGCGAGCCACGGGTGGTGGCCGAAGTCTCCACCTCCTTCGCCGCTGTCGATCTGGCCCGCGAAGGGCTCGGGCTGTCCATCGTCAACCCCTTCCCCGTGGTGCAGTATCGCGCGCAGGACGTGGTCTTTCGCCCCTTCGCCTCCCAAATCCGCTACAGTACCTATTATGTGACCCCGAAACGCCGCGCGACCACAGCAATCGCGCGGGCCTTCCTCCAGCACCTGCAACTGCTCACCGCACGAGACCCGTTTTCCGAAAAGGTCTGACGGCGCCTTCGCACCCGTTTTTCGGGTGGCCACCGCCGCGTCAATCGGGCACTTTAACGATCACTTCATCTTGTAAACGGGAAATATTTCATGAGTTTCAGAATACAGATCGCCACATCCTGTCTCGTCCTGGCCCTGTCCTCCGCCGCAGCCTTTTCCGAGGACACGGTCGAATTGAAAGACGAGAATGCCAAATACACCATGCAGCTTGGCGGAAACATTGCGTGGAATGCCGATGTTGATTTGACGGGACCGCAGTCCACCCTTGTCGCGCAATCTCCCGAGGGGCATGAGCCGCTCACGGTGGTGTCGGCCATGACCTACCTCGAAAAGAACCCGATGGTGATGCTTGGCGATGAGGTCAAGAAAAAGACCACCGAAGGGTTTCTGGAAGGTCTTTGCGGGAACTATCAATGCGCAGATATCTCCGCGCGCAGCTATGAGGATATTGGCGGGCGCATGGCTTGGGTTGTCACGACCAAACTGGATTTGCCCGCTTATATCGACATGGGCATCCCCGAGGCCGTCCTGATCGCCGCCTCAACCCCAGACGGGTATATGCAGTTGTTTTCCCTGCATACCGCAGATGGCAAGGCGGACGAGCTCAAACCCATCCTGATCGAGGCATTCAAATCCGTCACACCGTTTGAGTGACGCCCTGTTTGAGTGACGCCATCAGGGCCCTGCCCCAGACGCACGACAACACGATAATGCCGGTGGCGCAGAACCCGCGCCACCGGCTCAAATCACTGCAAGACCGCCGCGATGTCCGCCAGGCACCGTGTCGGCAGAATAATCGGCTCTTCCCGCTCGAAATTGCGGGCATTGACCGCCGTGACTGTGACAAAAGTTTCCGCACTTTCCTCTAGCCCTGCCTCTTCGATGATCTCGAACAGATCCTTGGCAGAAAACCGCGTTGTCTGCGCATAGGTCAGGTTCTGTCTGGGCGTTATCACGGTCGGACCATCCGGCCCGAGCGCAATGATTTGCACCGCCACCAAATAGGCCGCAGCCGGCGTTTTCGGCGCAACCGAAATCTGCGCAGCGCAGGACACGCCGACCAGATCGTTCTCAAAGCTCACCGGCGTGCCATTTTCCACATCCGGCGCAGACTTCAGATAAAACGTACCTTCGGGCGCGATCTAATACTGGATACAGCCCTCAACGCGGTTGAACTGTTTGCCTCCGTCAACCGTATAGTCGCCCGCGATAACGCCATCTGACTGCACCTCACCGTCAAACGCACCGCTTTGTTCGGTCTGATCGACAGTGCCGGACCAGTGTCCCGTCAGTTTGCCTTCGGTTTTCGTGCCTTCAATATGGCCGATATTCCGCGTCTGGCAGCCAACAAAGGAAAAACTCATCTTTCCGGAAAACGCGCCGCCGTCCGAAGGAAGCACGAGACTGATACTGCCAAAGGTCGGATCTTCCGGATTGGACGCGGGATCTTCGAAATACGCGCCGTGGTAGACATCCAATGACTTATGATCATCGGCCTGCGCCGCTGTCGAAAAAATGCAAAAACCCAGAAAAATCCCTGCAAGATGTTTCAACTCAAACCTCCTCACTGATTGAAAAAATTCCGTGGGCAATATGATTTTTACAAACTGATTTATAAAGAGGAATTTATTTGAAACGTTGCGGAAAAACTGAGACCCACGTCTCAAAGCGCCCCGACAATATGTGCGCAAACAGCACAGGTCGACACGCAACACAGCTATTTTCAATTGTGTTATTAAATGGTGCCCGGGGGCGGAATCGAACCACCGACACGAGGATTTTCAATCCACTGCTCTACCCCTGAGCTACCCGGGCACCGGGAGCGATTTCTCGCTGAACGACGTATCGTTCGGGTAGCGGGTTTCTAGTCGGGGGGCGCGGGCGTGTCCAGAGGAAAATGAACGCTTTAGTGAGGTTTTTTTCCTGTCGCTTCAAACTCGTCGCGCAAAGCCTCTTCGATCGCGTTTGCGATCTCTTCCGGAACTTCCTCACGACCGCTGGGAACGGCATATGCACCGTTCATCCAGTGTCCCAGATCCACATCCGCGCAACGTTTCGAACAAAACGGGCGGTATTTCTGAATCGATTCCCCGCCACAGATCGGACAACTCATCGCAGAACCTCCGCAATCGGCACCCGTTCCCGTTTCTTCTGGATTTCAAAATGCCCGAGCGGCGTCCAGCCGGCCAGAATCGTATCGTGACCTTCGGGTTTGAACGCGGCCTTGAGGCTGTGTTCGAACTGGCGGCGGTCCTTCTTGGCCATCGGCGCGAGATCAAGTGTGATCTGGCCAGCCAACCCGCGCACGCGCAACTGACGCGGCAGGTCACGGGCGAGCGCGATATTGGCTTTCAGGCCAGACGCGGTGGAGAAATCCCCGCCGGTGTTCACATCGACCGCAACCAGCGCACGGGTAGGTTCGATATACATGGACCCCGCGCCTTTGAGCGGCACACAGGGATCAAGGGCGGCATCAATCAGCTCATGGACGCCATGATTATCAAAGGCCGCGTCGCTGTCGTCAAACAGATCGGCCTTGGGCCAGTCGCGCCATGCCACCTCCCATGCATCCGCCCCGTCGACCAGAAGCTCCGGTTCACCTGACAGGTCGGCCAGAACAGCCTCGCACAGGCCGCGCATGGCGGCGATGTCTTCGGCGATCACGTCATCCGTGGCACCTTCACAGGAGGAACGCAGAATCAGGCCGAGCGTCTCGTCGGCGCCCTCCATCCCCTGCTCTGCCAGATCGTGCAAACGGATAAGCTCCTCGTCTTCGGTGATCTGGCGGGAAATATTCAGCCCCGGCGCATCCGGTGTGACGATGGCATATTTGGATTTGAACAGCACACGGGTAGTGACGGGAACCGCTTTGCCTTCTTCGGCAATGTGCGTGACCTGCACCAGCATCGGCGCGCCGGGCTTGAGTCCCTTGTTGCCGCGCAGATAGGCTTTCGCGCCACCGGGCAAATCGAGCAACGCGCCCCCCATGCCTTTGAGGCTGCGCCCGCCTTTGGCACGGAATATCGCGCCCGGTGCAGGGGGCGCCCCCTCCCCCGCATCAACAAGGAAATCATCCAGCACACCGTCGCGGATCATTGCCGCGGCCCGTTTGCCTTGAACTTCGCCCAGTGCAATCACTGTGCCCTTCATGTGTGATCTCCATAAACCGGATAGCCTGCGGCCATCAAAAGATTGGCGGTCTCAGCCACGGGAAGTCCCATGACGGCAGAATAACTGCCTTGTATCCACGGGATAAAGGCCCCTGCGGGCCCCTGAATGCCGTAGCCGCCTGCTTTGCCGCGCCAATCGTCAGAGGCAAGATAGCTGTTCAGTTCGATATCCGAGAGCCGCTTCATCTTCACCGTGGTGACGACATCGGCCTCCCAGATACGGTCTCCATGTGCCACGGCCACGGCCGTGATCACTTTATGACGTCGCCCCGACATGGCCAAAAGAAATTCGGCACATTCCTTTTCATCGATGGGTTTACCCATGATGCGCCGTCCCAAAGCCACCGTGGTGTCGGCACAAAGCACAACCTCCCCGGCAGCACGCGGCACAGCCATCGCCTTTTCGCGCGCCATACGGGCGCAGTAAGGACGTGGCAACTCGCCTTTGCGCGGGTCTTCGTCAATATCGGGAGAACGAATGTCGTCGGGGGTAAGGCCAAGCTGCGCCAGAAGTTCCTTCCGGCGCGGGCTGCCTGAACCGAGAATAAGCTTCATGTGGAAGCCAATACCGCTCAGCGGAAGCGATAGTTGATCCGACCCTTGGTCAGATCGTAGGGGGTCATTTCGACTTGTACTTTGTCGCCAGCGAGAACGCGAATGCGGTTCTTCCGCATTTTACCTGCCGTATGCGCGATGATCGTATGGCCGTTTTCCAGCTCGACCAGGAATGTCGCGTTCGGCAGGAGTTCCTTAACGACACCGGGAAATTCGAGCATTTCTTCCTTGGCCATGGTCACTCCGTAATTGTTTCACCCACCAGTATGCAGGCGCGCTAGTAAATGCGCTTTTCACGGTGCAGATTCAAGGATCATTTAGCGCAAATTCAGCGTTTTGACCGCTTTCTGGGGCGTTTCGCTCTCCGGCCAGTGGGTTTTTACGCTCACAGCCCCCCCTTTTCGGGCTTCGGCGACCGACTCGCCCAATGTTTCGAGCGTGGCGGTGCTCTGGAAATGTTTCGTCCCGGTGGCCAGAATGCCTGTGGCGGGGAAGGCCCCGTCCGGCGGGCCGAAAATCGCGGCCTGACCGAAATTCACATCGATCACCTCACAGTCTGGCACTTCGCCGACAAGCGGGGCCATGGCGACGATCATCTGCCCCTCAAGCGCACGGGCGCGGCAGGCGATCTCCACCCGCATCGCGCCGTGTTCTGTATCCGTGCAGGACGGCACCAGAAGGATGTCCGCCCCCGCTTCGGCATAATGGCGCGACAGGCGGGGAAACTCGCTGTCGTAACAGATCAGCCCCGCGACCTTTCCGAACCGAGTCTCGAAGAGCGGTGAGGCCTCCCCAGCCGACAGGTCAATGTCGCGTTCATAGAGCGTGGGCGTGCGCTTGTTGATATAGCCCTCGCCTTCGGGCGCGCAAAAGAGGGCGCGGTTGATGATGCTGTCTCCGACGCGGGCAAAACCGGACCCGCCCAGAATCGTCGCACCGGTTTCCGCCACCAGCGTGCGGATGCCATCGCAATAACTCTCGAAATGATCCGCACCGCGTGTCATCCAGCCGCGCGCATCCAAATTTACATCACCATATAAAGCCGCCTCCAAAGCGGCATATTCGGGGAATACCACCAGAGAGTCCCGATCCGCTTCCGCGACAGACAGGGCCGCACGATAGCGTTCCAACCAGTGGTCCGGTGTTTGCGCCCAATCGGGCTGCCACGAAAAAGCAATCAGTTTCACAGTGGTTTTCCCCAGAATTGTAAGGACTTGTCAGAGATTTCCGCCTCATCCACGTCTTTCCACGCAAACCGCGCCACAACGCCCTCAAGGGGCCGGTAACCGCGTTTGCGCCAGAATACATCATGACTGCGTGCGGCTTCGGGACGCAAGGGGTGATTTTCAGGACGGATCACGGAGCAAAAGGCCGAATAGCCCAATCCCAGAGCGCGGGCATGGGCTTCGCGCCCGTCAAAAAACGCATGTCCCGCGCCTTGGCCGCGATATTCCGGCAAGAGCACGGATTCCGCACAATAGAATATGCGCTCCAGCGGCAGGTCGCTGCCGGAGAAGGCTACGGCGAAATCTTCCGCGTGATCGGCCAAGGGCGATCCAGTGGCCGCACCGACAAGAGTTGCGCCATCGAATGCAGCGATCAGAACCGCACGCGCATTCCCGATATAGCTGGCCATATAATCGCGCTCATAGTCCAGCGAGCCGTCATAGAGATAGGGCCAGTCCCGAAACACCGAAATACGCAAACGGGCCAGATCGTCGAGCGCCGCTTCGATCTCGGAGCCGCGGAGCGTGCGAAAGGTCACCGCCATAGGTCCGCCTTCATAAGTCAGTCTTCATACATCAATCCTCACGCGGCGGTCCGAAACGGGCCTGCATCCGCGTGATGATCTGGTCGCGCGCCTGACGATAGGCGTCGAGCTTGGCCTCACGGCTCTCCCCGATCCCCGTCGGGTCCATGATCTGCCAGTATTCCACATCAAGATGATAATAACGGGTGAGTTCGAGCGCCTGACGTTGCGAGGCCGGCGAGAGCGCAACGATCAGATCATAAGAAGAAATATCATCGCCCCAATCCTTGAGGTCTTCAAAGGAACGGGCGCGATGGCGATGCAATTCGACCCCCATCTCGTCACAGACCGCAACGGCAAACCCGTCCACATCGAGATCGGAGCGCACGCCTGCGGATTGCACATAGACCTCGCAGCCGTAGAACTTTTTCATCAACCCTTCGGCCATGGGCGAGCGCACCGCGTTATGGTCGCAGCAGAACAGAACCGAATGAGGGAGATCTGCCGCCACGCATTTACCTCCAGTGCAACACGCATATCAGGGTAAACAGACGCCGCGCCGTGTCGATGTCCACATCCGCCTTGCCTTCGAGACGTTCCTGCAAGACCCGCGCACCTTCGTTGTGAATACCGCGCCGCGCCATATCAATGGCTTCAATCTGGCTGGGCGGCATTTTCTTGACCGCATCGAAATAGCTTTCACAAATCTGGAAATAGTCTTTCACGACCTGCCGGAACGGCCCGAGGGAAAGGTGGAACTCCGCCGCTTTCTCTCCCGTCTCGGAGGTCAGATCAAACACCAGCCGCCGTTCGCGGATCGCCAGACCCAGCTTGAACGGCCCCTCCGGCACCGTGCGATCCTCCCGTGCGGGCAAGGAAAAGGAATTGTCTTCCAGAAGATCGAAAATCGCGACTTTGCGCTCCTGTTCGATCTCGGGGGTCGGCGGGGCCAGCCCCGTGTCGTCAATCTCGACAGAGATCAGTTTACTCATCACACTCCCCATCCGCACCTGCGTTCAGACGATCCAGCCGCGCCCGCACGGACAGCCCGTGCGCTTCGAGGCTTTCCGAGGTCGCCAGACGCTCCGCCGCCGGACCGATGGCCTTGAGCGCCTCGGGAGACATCTTGGCAAGTGTTGTGCGTTTGAGAAAGTCCAAAACGGACAGTCCCGACGAAAACCGTGCCGAGCGCGCCGTGGGCAGAACATGGTTCGGGCCGCCGACATAGTCCCCGATGGCCTCCGGCGTCCATGCACCGAGGAAAATCGCCCCCGCGTGATGGATTTTTGCGGAAATCGCATCCGGATCCTCGACACACAGCTCAAGGTGTTCCGGCGCGAACCGGTCCGACAGCATCGCCGCCTCGTCAAGATCGCGCACGGTGACGACAACGCCGAAGTCAGCCCAGCTTTTGCCCGCAATCGCACGGCGCTCCAGCGTCTCCAGCCGTTTCTCGACGGCCTGCGCCACGGCGGCCCCGAACTCCGCATCATCGGTGATGAGAATCGACTGGGCGCTCTCGTCATGTTCGGCCTGAGACATCAAATCCACAGCAATCCAGTCGGGATCATTGTGCTTGTCGGCAATCACCAGAATTTCCGACGGGCCCGCAATCATGTCGATCCCCACCTTACCGAATACGCGACGCTTGGCAGCGGCGACAAAGGCATTGCCCGGTCCGGTGATCTTGTCCACAGGCGCAACCGTCTCTGTCCCGTAGGCCAGTGCGGCAATCGCCTGCGCGCCGCCGATGCGGTAAATCTCGTCCACGCCCGCAATCCGCGCGGCCATGAGCACCAGAGGATTGGCCACCCCGTCCGGTGTCGGCACACAGATCGCCAGACGCTCGACGCCCGCGACCTTGGCCGGAATGGCATTCATCAGGACCGACGACGGGTAAGAGGCCAGCCCGCCCGGCACATAAAGCCCCGCCGCAGACACAGCCGTCCAGCGCCAGCCCAGCGTGGCCCCGTCGGGATCGGTCCACATCTGGTTATCGGGCATCTGGCGCACGTGATAGGCGCGGATGCGTTGGGCGGCGAGTTCCAGCGCCTCGCGATCCGCCGCAGACACTTGCGCACACAAGGATTCGATCTCACCTTCGGAAAACCGCAAGCCCTCCGCAGTCAGCTCCAGCCGGTCGAATTTCGCGGTCAGTTCCAGCACGGCCGCATCGCCACGGCGGCGCACATCCGCGATGATCCCCGCCACGGCCTCGTCCACATCCGGACTATCCTCGCGCTTCATGGTCAAAAGCGCGGCAAAGCGGGTCTCGAAATCGGTATCCGTTGTGGACAGGAAATGGGGCATATCGGTCTCCTTGATCCTTTCGCCATACAGCGCCCACGGGCACCGGACAAGCGCTCAGGCCTCAGTCGTCGTGCGTTGGAATATGTTTGGACGGAGCCACATAGGGCCGCGTCACGTCTTTGAGCGTCACGTCCAGCGCCTCGACATCAAGAGCGATCTCTCCGTCTCCGGCCAGCGTAATCTCCACCGTGCCCATGCCGTCCTCGGCAGGGATGAAGGACAACGCGAGAATCGACAGGATCATCTCCTTGTCATCCGCAGGCACGCCCGAAGACCGCGCCGCCATCACATCGTCAAAGACCAGCACGGCTTGCACACGTTCAACCGGTCGTCCCCGCTTCTCGGCGGCTTCGACATCTTCCCAGCGGAAGCGGTTGACCAGAAGCGCGAAGCGGCGGCGGCTGGCGTCATAGGAAATTTCTCCCATCGGCACGACCGCGTCCTGAGCCAGCGCCGAGATCACCTTCAGGTCATCCGCGTCCAGCCCCTTGAGAAACAGCGGACGTTCACCGCCATCTTCGAATTTTGCATCTTCGACCATCAGCTTTTGATCCTTTCGACCTGCGCCCCGATGCCGGACAGTTTGCGCTCGATAAACTCGTAACCGCGATCAAGGTGATAGACCCGCGAGACCACGGTTTCCCCTTCAGCGGCCAGCCCCGCAAGAATAAGCGACACGGAGGCGCGCAAATCTGTGGCCATCACCGGCGCACCTTTGAGTTTCTCGACACCATGCACCGTGGCATGTCCGCCATGCACTTCGATATTCGCGCCCATACGGATGAGTTCCGGCGCGTGCATGAAGCGGTTTTCGAAAATCGTTTCTTCCAGCACAGATGTGCCCTCCGCCGTACAGAGAAGCGCCATCATCTGTGCCTGCAAATCGGTCGGGAATCCGGGGAACGGTTCGGTGGTCACATCGACCGCCTGCACCCGTCCGTTCTTGCGTGACACGGTGAGGCCGCGCTCGTTCTCTTCGACCGAGACACCAGCCTGTTCGAGCTTGGCCACGAAACTCTCCACCAAGGACAGCTTGCCGCCCAGACAGGTGACTTCGCCACCACAGATCGCAGGGGCCAGCATGAATGTGCCCAGTTCGATCCGGTCGGTGACAACGGGATGGGTCGCGCCGTTCAGCCGGTCCACCCCCTGAATTTCGATCCGCGAGGTCCCTGCCCCTTCGATCTGCGCGCCCATTTTATTGAGGCAATCAGCAAGATCGACAATCTCCGGCTCGCGCGCAGCGTTTTCCAGCACGGAGGTGCCCTTGGCCAGCGAGGCCGCCATCAGGAAGTTCTCTGTCGCGCCCACAGAGGGGAAGCGCATCTTGTGGACCGCGCCTTTCAGACGCCCGCCCGCGACCTTCGCGTGCAGATAGCCGTCTTTCAACTCGATCTGCGCCCCAAGCGCCTCCAGAGCCGTGGTGTGCAAATCCATCGGACGCGCGCCAATGGCACAACCACCGGGCAGCGACACAACCGCATGCCCCAGACGCGCCAGCAAAGGCCCGAGCACAAGGTTCGAGGCCCGCATCTTGCGCACGATTTCGTAGTCGGCCACCGGATTGATTTCGCCATGACACGACATGGCCTGCACCTTGCCCTCCTGCAAAGAGGACACCTCCGCCCCCAAAGAGGCCAGAAGCGCGGTCATTGTCTTGATATCCGACAGGCGCGGTGCGTTGGTGAGCGTCAGCGGCTCATCAGACAACAACGTCGCCGGCATCAAAGCCAGACAGGCGTTTTTCGCTCCGGCAATCTCGATATCGCCACTCAGAGGCCCATTGCCCCGCACCAGAATTGAATCCATGCCCTTGCCTCACTCGTCTTTATCGGTCTTGTCGATTGCTTTTCGCGCACGCGCCTGTGCCTTGCGTCGCTGAAGATTGGCCTTCAGAGCCGCCTTTAGCCTGTCTTCGCGGGCATTCTCCGGTTTTCCGGGTTTCCGTTTGGGATCAGTCTTGTCTCTCATGGCTCCCCATGTAGCCAAAGCACCGCCCCCCGTCCAGCCTTAGAGGCATGGCACACTAGGGTTTCCCCGCGCCACCGCGCACCGGCCAAGACCCGCACCAGCCCGCTTCGAAACAGGGCGACAGAAAGAAACTTTGCCCAGATGCAAAATTTTCTCGAAAATCCGCTTGCGCCCCCGACCGATCACGTCTAATTAGCCGCCCACAGCAACGGTGACACACCAATGCAACCGGCGCTGCTGTAGCTCAGAGGTAGAGCACTCCCTTGGTAAGGGAGAGGTCGAGAGTTCAATTCTCTCCAGCAGCACCATCAATTTCCCTTATTTCTCAAATACTTCAGAGAAAACAGGCCTTTACTGGGGTTGATGTGTTACACAAAGGTGTGACACATGGCTTTCGCTATGCCCCATCTCGTCCCACGAAAAAAATGGTGTCTCGACCTTCGCATTCCTGCGGATGTGCCAAGGACTGGACCCATTAATTGTGGTCGGGAGTTCTGAATCACTGCGGCTCCGAATGGAGCGATGAGATGAGTGATTTCTGGCTATGAGGCCTGACCTAAAAAGTTGGCGGAGTATTCACCCATAAAATGCGGGTCGTGCCGTCGAAAGTATTCCGGTACCGATGTGGAAGCGCAGAAGCGAAGTAGAAAGAGTCGCCCTGCACCAACGGAATAACCTCACCATTCACGCAAAGTTCAGCCGCGCCTTCGAGAACATACCCGATTTCTTCTCCATCGTGACGAATGTCTCCGCCACTGTCCGCTCCGGGTTCGAGAGTGTGAATATTCGCATCAAGCATTGTGCCCGCATAAGTCGGGGAGAGGCGCTCAATGTAGATAGCCGGTTGATCACTTTGTCGCCTCACCATGACCGATGGCCGTTCTCCATGGCGGTAGAGGCTGACATCCTGACCGCCGGCCTCCCTGAACAGTTGTAAAATAGACGTGCCCAGAGCCGCTGTAATTTGATGCAGTGTTTTAAGAGACGGAGATGCCTGTTCTGTTTCGATTTTTGAGAGCATGGAAAGCGAACAGCCAGCCCGGTCGGCCAGCTGTTTGAGCGTAAGGCCTTTATTTTGACGCTCTGCACGCAACCGTGCCCCGAGGTCCTGAATCGGCATTTGTCCTTGATCCGAGTTTTCCATGGCGGGCCTTCGATCTTCAGCGGTTTCTTGGTTTTCTGTATGAGCAATATGGGGCGGTTTGCAATCCGGCATAAAGTCATTCTTCTCCAACGAGCATTTGAATGTCACAAGGGTGAATAATTGCCCAAACTTTCACCAAAATAAAAAATTTTCTAAATTAATTGGAAATTTCCCAATTAATTTGAATGTGGTTCAAATTTTCCTCCATACAGACACATGAAACGTATCAGTTGGCATCTTTTAGCCTACTGCAACCTTATTGAATGAAAAGTGGGAAAACTGTCATGACACACTCCGGAAACCGGCGCACACTCATCTCCGCTGCGCTTGCAGCCTCTCTTTCCCTAAGCTTCGCAAGCGGGGCACTGGCCAAGGACACCGTCAAAGTCGGCTTCATCGGGCCGCTCACCGGCGGGGTCTCCAGCATTGGACTTGGCGGCCGCAACTCTGCCGAACTTGCTGTCGCGCTGCGCAATCAAGACCCAGATGCCAAATACGAATATGAGTTGGAAGTTCTGGATGATGAATGCAAACCCAACGTCGGCGTGCAAGTCGCCACAAAGCTCGCCGCAAGCCGCGATGTTCTAGGCGCTGTCACACATTATTGTTCTTCTGTCGCCATGGGCGCCGTTGATATCTATCACAAGTTCAACTTGCCTGTGATTGTGTGGGGGGCTGTGCTGCCTGATATTACCTACGGGAACGACTATACCGAAGTGCATCGTATCAACGGGACCATGATCAACCAGAACGAAGCGGCTGCCAAGTTCATGACAGATCAAGGATATAAAACCTGGGCCATCATTCATGACACAACGGACTATGGCAAAGGTCACAACGAATATTTCTCCAAATATCTGGCAGAAAACGGTGGCGAGATCCTTGGCACATTCGGTGTGACTTCGGATCAACAGGATTTCACGGCCGAGCTCACCAAAATCAAACAGATGAACCCCGAAGTGGTTTACTTCGGTGGCCTGACCCCTCTCGCCGTTCGCATTCGTCAACAAATGGACAAACTGGGCATCGACGCTCAATTCCAAGGTGCGTCCGGCCTCAAATCCGAATCCTACTTTACCGGTTTGAGTGGCGATCTGGCCGAAGGCACCGTCACCTTCCTCGAAGGCGCACCTGCCGAAAAACTTCCGGGCGGCGAATACTTCATGGCCGAATATGAAAAAGAAGGATATGGCGAGTCATTCGAAGCCTACGGTCCTTTCTCCTTTGCGGCTATGAACCTGCTCATGGATGCAATTGAAGAAGTCGGTGCCGATCGTAAAAAGGTGACCGAATATCTTGCCGATGTTCAGGAACACGCCTCCATCACCGGACCTGTCACATTTGACGAACACGGCCAGAACACCGTTGCGTTGATTACGCCATATGTCGCTCAAGATGGTGAATGGGTTGTCTGGTCAGATAGCGCATATGCCGATGGCACGCGCACACTGACAGGCAAGTAATTCATAGGAACTTATCGGGGCGGGCTGCACATTGCATCCTGCCCTCTTCTCTTGTTGGAGGTACACCGATGGATATCGGTCTCTTTGGTCAATATTTGGCCAACGGTGTCATGTTAGGAACAATGTACGCCCTCGTGGCTGTCGGTTTCACACTGTTTTTCGGTGTGCTTGATGTGATTAAATTTTCCCACGGCGATGTCCTTATGCTGGGCTCGTTCACGGGGTTTACAGTTTATATCGGTCTCTTGTCTCTCGGGATCGAAAACCCTTGGGTCATGATTGCTGCAATTCTGGTGGTGTCCATTATCACCACCGCGGCTCTTGGCGCGATCATCGCACGTTACTTGGTGTTGCCGTTAAAATCGGCTCCGCCCCTCAACATTCTTCTCATCACCCTCATGCTCGGAACAGCCATTCGCGAGGCTGTGCGGTTGTTCTACCCCGACGGGTCCAACCCCAAAGCCTTCCCTGCCCTGTTGCCTACAGCTTCGGTCGACTTGGGTGGTTTTGCTCTACGCGCCGACAGTGTCATCCTTGTTGCCGCAGGCATTGCCGTGATTATCGGATTGAATCTGGTGATCAACCGGACCCGTTTGGGCCTCGCAATCCGTGCTGTTGCACAGGATGAAGAGACCGCAAAAATCATGGGCATCAATTACACGATGATTGTGCTGGTCACCTTTGCAATCGGCTCGGGTGCGGCGGCTTTTGCCGGGATCATGAATGGCCTTTACTACAATGAGGTCAATTTCGGCATGGGCCTGTTGTTGGGGCTCATCGGGTTTTGCGCCGCCATCATCGGTGGTCTGGGCAATATCTACGGTGCGATTTTAGGGGGCTTCCTCTTCGCAGGGCTGCAAACCATTGGCGCCGTCGCATTGCCTTTTGCCAGTGCATACAAGGACGTCTTCGCCTTTGGTGTGGTCATTGCGCTGATGGCCTGGAAACCAACCGGACTGATTGCTGAACGCAGCAGCGACCGAGTTTGAGGGCTTTTGACATGCAAAACAAAACAATACCTGACACAAGCTGGATGGGCCTCCCGCATTTGGCCGTTGGTCTCATCGTCATCGCCGTCATCGCACTCTTCGGGTGGCAATTCCTGTTGGCCGACTCTGAAATCGCCGTGCTCGGCATGGTCGCACTCGCGGCTGTTGCGGGGTTCGGAGTAGGTAAAACCGGTCTGAACAAGAGCATGTCTGCGGCCATGCGCAATCATGGACGCAGCATGAATATCGCTATTCTTCTGGCTTTGGTCTGTGTGATTTTTCTGCTGGGCGGAGAGCATTTCCCGCTGTTGATGCTGACCACGACGCTGCTCTACATGACTGTAGCCTTCGGGTTGAACGCACAATTTGGCTTGACCGGCATGGTCAATTTCGCGGGTGCCTCCTTCTTCGGCGTCGGCGCCTATACCGCTGCGGTTCTAACCAATCACAGCGCCCTGCCCCCCATCCTCATTCTGGTCGCAGGCGGCGTCTTCTCCGCCTTGATCGGATGTTTGTTGATCGTGCCCGTTGTGCGCACTGCCGGTCACTATTCAGCCGTGGTGACCATCGCGTTCAGCGTCATGTTCAAGACATTTCTCGAGGTCAATGACGTGCTTGGCGGCCCGCAAGGCTTGATGGTCGGCTCCATGAAAACCTTTGGCTGGGACTTCAACTCAAGCCCTTTACTAATGGGCATGGAACTGTCCTTCTACGTTAACTACGCCCTTCTCGGCGCCGGACTGGCCGCGCTTGCGTTCATGTTCGTGCAACGGCTTGAGCGCTCCTGGATTGGCCTCACTCTCGACAGCGTCCGTCTGGATGAAACCGCATCTGCCTGCTTTGGCTTGAACGTGGTTCGCGCCAAAGTGCTGGCGTTTACATTCGGCAATATTCTCATCGGTGTAGCCGGCGCACTTTACGGCATGATGATCAGCTTCATTGCCCCCAACAGCTTCAGCTTTTCCGACAGTCTCTTGATGGTCGCAATCGTTCTTCTCGGCGGATTGGGAAGCCTTTGGGGGACAGCCCTCGCAGCCGTCATCGTCGTTCTTTTGCCCGAGAAACTGCAAATCCTTCAGGAGTATCGCTTCTTGCTCTTCTCCGTCGTTGTGATCCTCATGCTTCTCTTCCGGCCAGAAGGTTTGATGCCCCGAAAAGTCCGCAGCTACTTTCCGAACTGGAGGCCTGAACAATGAGCGAAGTGCTTCTCGAATTTAAGAACCTTGGCAAAAATTTCGGGGGTGTCCGCGCTCTCGACGGGTTCGACATGCAAGTCAAACGCGGCGAAATCATCGGGCTGATCGGCCCGAACGGGTCCGGCAAAACCACCAGCTTCAACCTGATAACCGGCATCTATGCCCCAAGTCAGGGGGAAGTGCATTTTGACGGGGCCGACATTACCGGCATGAGTGCGCGCAAGGTGTATGAGGCCGGCATTGCAAGGACATTCCAACGCTCGCGCCTGTGCCTGCCTTTGTCGATCTTTGACAACATCATGATCGGCAACCACGCACGGCTGAACACCGGCCTCTGGTTCAACCTGTTCCAGCGTCGTGCCCTTCGTGGTCAAATCGAAGAGTTTTACACGCAAGCGCGGGACCTCGTGGCAGGCTTTTCCGAAGATCTGGCCGGTCGGATGTTCGACCCTGTCGGCTCTCTGCCCATGATCGAGCGCCGCCGGATCGAAATTTGCCGTGCATTGATCTCCAAACCCAAATTACTGTTGCTGGACGAACCTTCAGCAGGGATGACACATGACGAAACCGCCCAGATGATGGATGATATTCTGGCCGTGCGTGACCGCATGGGGGGGCTGTCGATCATCATTATTGAACATGAAATGGGCGTGATCGAGCGTTTGTGCGACCAATGCGTCGTGCTCAGCTATGGCCGGAAGATCAGTGAAGGCAGCTATGCGCATATCGCCGCCGATCCGGAAGTCCAAAGCGCCTATCTGGGGATGGATTGATACAATGAGCTCTATCAAAATTGAAAATGTCTTCACCGCCTATGACAAAGCGGATGTCCTCATGGATGTCTCGCTTGAGGTGTTCTCCGGAAAAATCACCTGCTTGCTCGGCTCGAACGGAGCTGGCAAGTCGACATTGATCCGCTCCATCCTCGGGCTGACACCTCCACGATCCGGTCGTATCCTCGTAGGCGACAAAGACATCACAGGCACCGCAACCCACAAAGTCGTCGCGGAAGGGATCGCATGTATCCCCGAAGGCCGGAAAATGTTTCCAAAACTCACCGTGACCGAGAACCTTCGTCTCGGCGCGTTTCAGGTCACGGACGAAAGCCTCATTCGCGAGCGACTGGATACTGTGTTCACCACATTCCCACGACTGGCGGAACGGCGTGACCAGCTTGCCGGCACGATGTCCGGAGGGGAGCAAGCCATGGTGTCGATTGGCCGTGGCTTGATGGGAGGGCCGCGTATCCTGTTGATCGACGAGCCGTCTCTGGGTCTGTCCCCGCTTTATGTCAAAGAAAACTTCAAGATCATTGAAGGAATCCGCAACAGCGGCATCACAGTGTTTCTGGTGGAGCAAAACGTGCGCCAAACACTTGCAATTGCGGATTATGGGTACGTTTTGTCGGGTGGCCGTGTGGTCGCTCAGGGCACGGCTGATGCACTAAAGGAAGACGAGGAAGTTTATGCAGCCTATTTCGGATAAGGTCGGCGAACAGCAACATAATATGGATGTTATTGAATTGACCCGACGACTGGTTCAATTCGACACGGTCAACCCGCCCGGAAACGAACGCGCTTGCGCTCAGGAACTTCAGACACTTCTTGCGACGGCAGGATTTGAAACGTCACTAACCGACATGGGTGAGGGCCGCGCCAATTTGATCGCATATCTTGGAGATGGTTCCGGCGCACCTTTGGGCTTCACCGGCCACCTAGACACAGTGCCTTTGGGGGCACAGGATTGGCAGCATGACCCCTTTGCCGGCATTATTGAGGGCGGGCGTCTCTATGGTCGTGGCACAACCGATATGAAAGGCGGCGTGGCAGCCTTTGTTGTCGCCTGTCTGAAAGAGGCCGACATATTGCGAAACGGCCCCGGTGTTGTTCTGTTGATCACAGCGGGCGAAGAAACCGGCTCCGATGGCGCCAAGGCCATGGTCGCGCAAGGTGTGCCCCATGTTCCCGGCGCATTAGTTGTGGCGGAACCCACTTCAAACCGACCGCTTGCCGGACACAAAGGGGCCTTGTGGCTGCGCGTGATTACCGAAGGCAAAACCGCGCATGGGTCCATGCCTGAACAAGGCGTGAATGCCGTCGTCGCCGCCGCTCGTGTCATCCAGAAACTCGTTGCCTTCGATTTTCAAGTTCCTTCCCACCCCGACATGGGCGCACCGACATTGAATATCGGGACAATCTCTGGTGGGCTGAACCTGAATTCCGTGCCGGACCGCGCCGAGATCGGAGTGGATATTCGCAGCGTGAGCGGACAAAAACACGAAGACCTGCGCGCAGCGTTGACGGCTCTTCTAGGATCTGATGGTCGTATCGAACCCATCATTGATCTGCCATCCGTGTGGACCGACCCCGAACACCCTTGGCTCGGGCAGGTCTGCAAAACGGTTGCGAAAGTGACCGGAGACACACACACGCCTGGATGCGTCAGCTATTTCACCGACGCTTCCATTTTCACTCCTGCTTTCGACACCGTGCCAACGGTTGTTTTGGGACCAGGAGAGCCGACCGTGGCGCATATGACCGATGAGTATTGTGAAGTCAAAAAGCTGCAAGACTCGGTTGGGATTTACGTCGAACTCATACGACGTTGGAACACCTCGGACGCAACATCATGACCGACACTCCTCAAACCGCGCTTGAAGCCCTCGCAGCATTTGATGCCGGAACGTTGACGCCGGAAGCCTATCTGGACGCCCTTTTGGACCGTTGCGCACAAACTGAATCCGATGTGCGTGCATGGAGCCATCTTGATCCGAGCACCGCCAGACGCGAGCTTGCGCAGGCCCAAAGAACGGGCGCATTGCGCGGCTTGCCTCTGGGCGTGAAAGACCTCTTTCATGTTAAATCCATGCCGCGCAGCTGTGGCTCTCCGATCTATGCAGATTATATGTCGAGCGTGGATGCCTCTGTTGTGGCCTTGGCCCGACTTGCGGGCGCATATGTCATGGGCAAAACTGAGACCACCGAATTTGCCACATACAAACCCGCTCCGACCCGCAACCCGACATCTTTGGCACACACACCCGGAGGCTCCTCCAGCGGATCGGCCGCCGCCGTCGCCGCAGGGATGGTGCCATTGGCATTCGGATCACAAACGGCAGGCTCTGTCATCCGTCCAGCCGCCTATTGTGGCGTTGTGGGCTATAAACCCAGTTTCAACCTTATTGATACGTCCGGCGTCAAAGGGCTGTCTCGCAGTTTTGATACCATTGGCGTCTTCGCCCGCAGCGTCTCTGACGCAGCCCTGTTGGTGGAAGCCGTAACGGGCCAGCCCTTTTTGCAAGCCACGCAGAACGTCTCGGCCCCCTCCGTGTTGGGCCTGTGCCAATCTCCTGTCTGGAATGAAATCGAACCGGAGATGCAAAGCGCATGGGATCGCCTGTGCGCCCGACTTCAAACCAAGACCTCCACCCGAGACATTGTTCTCCCCCCGCCTTATGCAGGCGCTGTGCAAGCACATCCCATGATTATGGCGCAAGAAGCATTTCAGGCCTTGGCCTATGAATGGCAAGCCCACCGCGACCTCCTAAGCCCCGCTTTGCGCGATATGCTTGCCAACGGACAAACCCGAACAAGCACACCCCACAATGATGATCGCGTGATGATCTCCACATTGAAGGCGCGCTTTGAAGCTGATTTGGGCAACACACCCATTTTCATCACCCCGTCCGCGCCCGGCGCCGCTCCCGCCTATGAGACAGGGACCGGATCGCCCGTATTTAACCGCTTGTGGACTCTTTTGGGCGCACCCTGCGTCAATGTCCCCGGCCTCAAAACATCAGACCAGCGCCCACTTGGGATACAGGTCGTTGGCCCTATCGGGCAGGATGCAGAAGTTCTCAATGTGGCGACATGGCTGGCGGACGTCTTGATGGATGATGGTTAGAGTTCAGATTTACGGAAATGAACTGGACCACATTTTGCTGCAATATCGCGTGCATTCATCAGCACCGTTGAAACCTCTATGAGCTATGACTACTGTCCGAAACTGCTTCATATCGTGCAGATTTCGCCCCTCATCGTTCTGATTTCAAAAAATAATACCTGTGTTTACGACGACCATCATCACCACCAAAGATTGATGCGCGCCCGCGCCACCGTGTGACACAGAAATCTCGGCATCGGAGACAAATGCAAGAGCGTGACAGGAGCAATTCCCGCTGATACACACTTTACGTTAGAAGAGATCGGCGCTTTCATTGTGAGCCGAGACATATAGTCAAACCATTACCTCCGGCATTTCCAGTGATTAAAATTCTCCACACCGCTGACATCCACCTCGATTCACCGTTGCGCTCTCTGGCCCTGCGCGATGCGGAGCTGAGGGAGACGGTGATGGCAGCGTCGCGCAAGGCCTTCAGCCGCCTTGTCGATGTCGCCCTCTCCGAACAGGTCAGCGCGGTGCTGATTGCGGGGGATCTCTTTGATGGCAGGGAACGCAGCGCACGGACCGGCGCCTATCTGACCGGCGAGTTGGACCGGCTCCGCGCGGCGGGGATCAAGGTGTTTTACATCAAGGGCAACCACGATGCCGAAAACCCGATCACAGGGTCGCTTGACCTGCCCGACAATGTGCATGTCTTCGACGCCCGCGGCGGAAAGGTTCAGGTAACAGACGAGGTCTGGGTCCACGGCGTCAGCTTTGCCCAGAAACACGCCCCGGACAGCCTGCTGCCGCGCTTCCAGCCCCCCGTGGCGGGGGCGGTGAATATTGCCATGCTGCACAGTTCTCTGGCCGGTGCCGAGGGTCATGACGTCTACGCGCCCTGTCGCGTGGCGGATCTGTGCGCGATGGGGTTTGACTATTGGGCGCTCGGGCATATCCACAAACGTCAGGTGCATAGCGAGGCCCCTTGGGTCGTCATGCCCGGCATTCCGCAGGGGCGCGACATTGGCGAGGCCGGGCCGAAATCCGCAAGCCTTCTGACGATTGAGCGCGGCGGGATCACCGTGGCGGAAGTGCCGACCTCTGTGGTGGAATTTCAGAACAGCACGCTGGACATCACAGGTACCGAGGATGACGACGCGCTGCGCAGGATGTTGCGAGCGCATCTGTCCGAGCTTCGCCAAAGCATTTCCGCCCCCACCGGCGTGGTGCGCCTGACGCTGACGGGGCAGTCCAGACGCTACTGGCAAATCCTGCGTGATCGCGATGTCTGGACCGAACAACTCTGCGACATGATGCGTGCGGCGGGGGATCTCTGGCTCGACAAGCTGATGCTCGATATTGCGCCCCATGAGACCGCCACCACCAGTGCCGCAGAGACCACCGGCGCCGTGGGCGAGCTATCCGCCACGATGCAAGCCATCAGCACAGAACCCGGCTTTACCTCCATCGCCCAAGAGGAAGTCACCGCCGTCTTGCAAGACCTGCCCCCTGCCCTGCGCGCGCGGCTCATGCCGGATGAGGCCGCGCGGGATGCCCTCACACAAGAGCTGGCCCAAGGCGGCGTCAACCGTGTTCTGGCCTTGATGAAAGGGGTGGAAAACACATGAGACTCCAGCGCCTCGACCTTGACCGTTTCGGACATTTCACCGACCGCAGCTTTGACTTCGGCACAGGTCTCGGCGCGGGTGGAGACCGTCCTGATTTCCACATCATCTACGGGCCGAACGAGGCCGGGAAAACCACCACGATGGAGGCCGCGCTCCGGCTGTTCTATGGCTTCCCGATGCGCGAGGGCTATGCGTTCAAACATCCGCGCAACAACCTTCAGGTCTCTGCCACGCTGGAGATCGACGGCACGGTGCGGCGCTTCACCCGCCTGCCCAAACGCAGCGGCGCGCTTGTTGACGAGACCGGCACGGTCTTGCCGGAAACCGCACTATCGGCCCATCTGGCGGGGCTTTCCGAAGAGGACTACCGTCAACTGCTATGCCTTGACGACGAAACCATCGAGCGCGGCGGCGAAGAGATCGCCAATGCACAAGGCGACATTGGACGGCTGCTGTTTTCGGCCGCAGCCGGCGTGGCCGATCTCAGCGGGGTGCTTGATGGCGTGCGCGAGCGGGCCGACACACTCTGGAAGAAACGTGGCCGGACCACGCGCATTGCCGAACTGAAGCGTGAACTCGCCACAATTGAAAGCGAGATACGGGAAAGCGATGTTTCCGCCAGCGCATGGAAAGGGCTGAAACACACGCTGTCTCAGGCGCAGCACGCCGAGGAAGAAGCGCGCGTCACCCGCAACGCGCTCTTTGCCACCAAGGCACGGATCGAGGGCCAAAGACGCGCCCTGCCCCTTATGGCGGAGATCAGCGCACTGGAGGCCCGTATCAACGCCCATCCGGACACACCGGTTCGGCTTGATTTCGATCCCGAACGGCTAATAGCGCTGCGCACCGATCATGGCACGGCCACCGCCAATATCGAACGCCTCACCAAAGAGATCGCCGCACTTGAGACGCAAATAGCCGAGATCACGGTTGACCCCGAACGTCTCGAACTGGCCGAAGATCTCGACGCGCTCCAAGACCTCAGCATCCGCGACAGAGGCGCACAGCTGGACCTGACCCGCCGGAAAGGCGAACTCCGCGCGGCAGAGGCGGCCATGAACCGTGCAGCGCAGGACTTGGGCGCGGCGAAAGATGTGGACCCGCAGAGCCTCGCCCTGTCGCAGGTCGAAATTGCGCAGCTAGAACAGGCACGGGACGCCCTCATTGACGCCCGCAGATCGGCCCTCAATGAGGCGCGCGAACTGGACGATCTCACGGTAAAATACGACGCGGCAAAAGAGGCGCTGGTCGCCACCAAAGCCGCGACCGAGGCTACCATCGAGACCGCGCACAAGACCGCAGACGCCCCGCTTGATGCGCCGCGCGTCACCGACCTCCTCGCCCGTTTCGACGTGGACCGCCTTGCCCCCGCCCATGCCTCCGCCTTGCAAGCCATTCACGCCGCGGAGGCCCGAGCGCGCAAATCCCTCTCTGCGCTACGAATGGGTGCGGTCACATTCGAAACCCTGCCGCCCTGCCCCGGCACGCACGCGCAGGCGCAGGCTTGGGCCGAGCGCCACAATAAGCTCACCCGCGCCATACAGGACGCCCGCGAAAAATGCGCGGAACATCACGAAACGCTGGCAGCCCTGACCGCCCGTGCCGAAGCCCTGACCGCAAGCGGCACTGTCACCTCCGACCGTGAGGAAGAGACCCTCTTTGCCGCCCGCGAAGCGCGTTGGGCCGAGCATTTGAACACACTGGATGAGGACAGCGCACGCACCTTCCGCGAGGCCCTGCTCCAACATGACACCGCGATGAAAACCCGCGTGGCCCATGCCAGCGAGCTTGGCCAACTGCGCCAGATCGAACAGGACAAGGCAGAGGCACACACCCGCGCCGAACACGCCGAGGCGCGTTTGAAAGAGCTGCAAGCCGAATGCGCAGCCCTTGAGGCCAGCGTGACAGCAATGGCAGAGCAAGCGGGACTGCCCACGCCGCTGACGCCTGCCGAATGGCTGGATTGGGTGAGCCGCCATGCCACCGCCGAGGAGGACGCCGAAGCCCTCCGCACCACACAAGAGGCCAACCGCAGCACGCTTGAACGCGCCGAGCGCCTGTGCGCCGCCTTGGCCCCCGTCCTGCCCTTTGACCCTGTTGATCTGGACGAGGCCATGGTGGCCGCGCGACAAATCGCGGAAGCCGAGCGGCATCAGGCCGAAACTGTCGCCAAGGCCAGAGAGCACCTCGCACAGGCGCAGCACGATCTCGACAAGCGCAAAACGAAACATCAAGCCGCGCAATCCGCCGAAGCCAAAGCGCTGCAAAACTGGCAGGCGCTGATTGCGGCGCTCTTGGGGGATCAAGTCCAGCCCGACACGGTGATGGCCTCACTTGCCCCACTGCGGGACTTGCGCGAACAGGAAAAGGCCCGCGCAACGGCCCTGCGGCGGGTGGAAGCGATGGAAGCCGACCAGACCCGCTTTGCCCAAGAAGTCACACGTCTGGCCGAGGCGCAGGGGCTGGAGCTCCGCGACAGCGCCGCCGAGACCTATACCGCGCTGAGAGACCTCTGCGAACAGGCCCGCACAGCGCATGAGAAGGCCAAAGACCTCTCTGATGCCATCACGCGCGCGCAGGCTCAACTGTCCGCCAACACGGACCGGCTGCGCGAGATCGACCAAGAGGTTGCCACCATCGCCGCCGCCTTCCCTGATCCCGACGCCCTGACCGATATCGACGCACTGCGCCAGCGGGTACAACAGGCCGCGCAGGTCATCGCCGAGCGCGAGGAACTGGCGAGGCTGCGCCAGACGGTGATGGCCGAGCTGGATGTGCAGGACATGGATACGGCCCGCGCGCGTCTTGCCAACCTGTCTCTTGCAGAACTGGACGCCGCGACGGAGAGCAATCAAGCCGATCTGGCCCACGCGGAAGAGGCGCTGACACAGGCCATCGAGCGCCGCAGCACCGCCGCCGAGGCGCTCAAACAGGTCACGGGAGATGCCGACATCGCCACGCTGGAGGAAAAGAAAGCCACGCTGGAACTGGAACTCGAAGAGGCCGCCCGCGCCCATCTCGAACTTTCACTGGGGCATTATCTGGCTTCAGACGCCATCCGCCGCTATCGCGACAGCCACCGCAGCGGCATGATGGCCGCAACGGAACGCTGTTTTTCCGACCTGACCCGCGGTGCCTATCCGACGCTGAGCACACAGCCCGACCGCGATGCCGAAGTGCTCATGGCCGTGACCGCTGACGGCACCAGCAAACGCGCCAGCGAGATGTCGAAAGGCACACGCTTCCAGCTCTATCTGGCCCTACGCGCCGCCGCCCATGAACAGCTTGTCGCCCAAGGCACCTGCCTGCCATTCTTCTGCGACGATATCTTCGAAACCTTCGACGAAACCCGCACCAGCGCCGCCTGCCGCGTCATGGAAACCATTGGGCGCCGTGGACAAGCCATCTACCTGACCCACCACCGCCACGTCGTCGACATCGCCCAAAAGGTCTGCGACACGCCGCCTGTGGTTCATGAAATTTGAGACATATCCACGAACCATTACTTGAATGTCGCTCCGCACAATTGCGCAAATACACACATTGAGGTTCCGCAAATCGCCAAACAGTTCGAAAATTCTTTCTCGCGTCCTGTTCGCTCGCCACGCCCGGCTTTCAATGGTAACTGAAATAATGTGCGATTTCATCCATACCACACCCCGCTCCTAACAAAACCGCAAGCAGAAGACGGGCCTTAATTGCGCTCAAGTCTCCCGCAAGACAGGCGCCTGCATCGACGAGTGTCACCCCACCGCTGTCATTGCCATAAATCGCATGGGTTCGCCCTTCGTGGCAACGGGAGGCCACAATCACAGGGATGCCCTGCGCGACCAAAGTCTTAACCTCACTGGCGAAACCTTTTGGTGCATTACCCCGACCGAAGGCGGACAAGACTATGCCACTTGCCCCCTGCGCTGCAGCGACTTTCATTACGCGCGGGGACGAACCAAGGCCGAGCGCGATCAACTCGACATCGGGGTCAATACGGCTGGCGGAAATGGCTGGACGCGGTTGTGCGGGCTTCTGGTAGAGATATACCCGCCCCATATCGACCTCGCCGAGTTTTCCCTGCCCGACCGAACGGAATGTGTCGACGCGCGCGGTATGGGCTTTGGTCACATAGCGGGCACCGTGAATATCTCCCTCAAACAGGATCACCGCCCCCACGCCATGCAGCGCGGGACTGGCCGCAACACGTAAAGCATCAGCAATATTGCGCGGCCCGTCCGTGTCGGTCTGCCCCGCGTGACGCTGTGCCCCCGTAAAGACAACAGGTTTGTCGGAGGCCACAAGACACCAAGCGAGAAAGGCGCTTTCTTCCATCGTATCCGTTCCGTGAGTGACAACCACCCCATCCACAGCAGGATCGGCCAGAACTACGTCAATACGTGCGCAAAGACGGTGGATCGTTTCCAGATCAAGCGCATAGCTGCCTGCTGCCTCGAAATTCTCGACACGAACCGAGATGCCCTCTGGCGCCTCGTGGAGACTGGCGAGGAGGTCCTCACCACTGATCCCCGCCGTCACCGCGCTGGCATTCGCGTTTTTCGCGGAGGCGATCGTGCCTCCCGTGGCCAAAAGCGTTACATTCTTCATCGGGATCATCCTCAGCTTACGCGTCGCTGGACGCGGTGTTTTTGCGCAGCCAGCGCCACCAGTTCTTTCCAGCGGCGAACGACGTAATTGTGTTCGTCCATCGTGGTATTCCAAATCGCAATATTGCGCCCTCGCGCCTTCCACGACCCGCCCGCACGGATATGCCCCGCTTTGATTGCAACGCGGCCTTCGACATCCGTCAAATCCTGACGCGCGGGCAGCCCCTCATACCAGTAATCCCAATACTCGGCTGGCAATTGCTCCTTCACCGGCCCGGATGCGGACATGTAATAGCCCTGCTTGGCCACAACTGCCCCCGCGTATCCACCAAGATACCAGTTGAGCCACTCATAGGCCTGATCCAGACGCCGCCCGGCGAGATGCCGCGACAGGCACATGCCTCCGTGCCACGCGCGATAGCCCTCCTTGGGGTGCGCTTGACGTGCGCGAATGCCTTTGCGTCGCATCTCGACAATGGTTGGAGACCAGATCGAGGCCAGTTTTAACTCGCCATTCTGGAACCGCTCAACAGGTTCGTCGGCCCGCAGCCAAAAAGGGCGTAAATGCCCGCGTGCGACAAGCGCTTTTGCTTCGTCAATCAGGCGGTCGATTTCCGCGACAGTCATATTGCCCATGTCCTTGAACTGAATCCGACCCGCCGCAGACAGAGCCATGGCAAGGTCAAACAGGCCAATAGCGGGTTCATCAACCAAGGCCACCTGACCCGCCCAACGCGGATCGACGAGCGCGGCCCAGCTGCCGATATCCTGATCCACGTCCAGCCCCGTCGTCTCGACGCCAAAACTGTCGAAATTGTAGAAGGTAGGCAGCATGGAGATATAACGGCTCGGCACATCCGAGAGCGTCTTGTCTCGTTGCACATAAAGTCTGGACGCGGGCACATCACCCGCCGCGCAGGTGCCTTTCTCAGGCAGAACACGCGACAGATCGTCAAGCGCGTCCCATTTCTCGATCCGCTTGGTGTCGATGGCCTGCACCGCACGCCAATACCAAACGATATCGAGGTTGTGGAAACACTGGTCGTAAACATCAAAACTTTCGGGCGCGAAGGCGGCTGTGCGCTGTGCGCTATTGAAATCCTTTTCGATGAATTCCAGAGGGAATCCCAAATCCGCCTCCGCGCGCGCTTGAAAACTGCGCCACGGCTGAATTTCAGTGGTCAGGATACGAAGCGGTTTGGTCATTATGCAACGGCTCGCACACGATCAGTTCCCATGAACGCCTCAAACGAGCGCCGAATGCGCTCGGGTTCGATGCCTTCGAGAATGAACACAAGCCGCGACTGTCGCTGGGGCTGGCCGTTCGCGTCGACGGGCCAATTCTCCATATGCGTGGGCGCGTGCACCAAGTGCTGGACGCCGTGGATCGCAACGGGTCGATCCTCGCCTTCGATCGCCAAAATACCCTTCACCCTAAAAATCCTGTCGCCGTAATGATGTAACAAGAGCGTAAGCCAAGTTCCGAACATTGTCCAATCTATACCATCATCAATCTGAAGGAAAAAGCTCGTAACACCAAGGGCTTCGTCGTGATGACTGTGGGCGTGGTGGTGATGTGCGTGATCATGGTGGTCGTGATGATCATGCACGACATCGGCGCCACGGTTATCGGAATGATGGTGGTGATGTTCATCGTGATCGCAAGTGCCAGCGGCGCAGGCCGCCTCTTGTGATCCTACGGGAGCCAATGCCTGCGCCCCCTCCAGAACCGCCGGCCCGAAATCTTGCATAATCCGCGCAACGGGGTCCATGCTTGTCAACACCGTGGCGGCGGGATTGATCCGTAACAGCCGCCGACGCAGGGCCGCCTCCGCCCCCTCAGGCGCAAGATCGGTTTTGGTCAGGAGAATCCGATCTGCCGCTGCAATCTGGCGCACGGCTTCGGCACGGTGTTCGACCTGCATCTCGGCGTTGACCGCATCCACCGTGGTCATCACGCCGCCATTGGTGAAATGGGAACGCAACACGGGATGCGCAGTCAGGGTTTGAAGCACGGGATAGGGATCGGCCAGACCTGTAGACTCGATCACAACGCGATCAAAATCCAACTCCCCCCGCGCGCGCATGGAGTGCAGATTGGAGAGCGCATCGGCAACTTCCCCGCGCACAGTGCAACAGATGCAGCCCGATTTGAGCAACACAACATTCTCGTCGATGCGGTCCAGCAGATGGTGGTCCAGCCCCACCTCGCCAAATTCGTTGACCAGAACCGCCGTGTTTTCCAGCGCGGGATCACGCAAGAGCCGTTGAAGCAGTGTGGTTTTCCCCGAACCAAGAAAACCCGTCAGAAGGATAACAGGAGTCATGCACGTGCCCCCTCTTCCATCCATGCGATCAGTTCCTCGTCCAACGGGTCGAAACCGCGCGAGGCCAACGTCTCGGCCTCGGGCCAGAGATGCGACAGCGCCTCGAACACGCTCGACGCGCCCGTGGGCGAGGTCACGACATAGGAACGCCCTTGCCAGACATCGAGCTTGAGGCGACGGAAGGACAAAACGGCATTGGCCGATTTCAATCGACGCGCAGTTTCAACGCGACGGGCGTGGTCGTCATGGTTGCGCGAATACACACCCGGTCGCGCAACCGCGTTTGTCCAATGATCATCACAGCCTAGAATGCCACAAAGAGAACACATACCCTGCCCCTGTCGTTTACTATGGTTTCGCCTGAATAAAGAACGCGGGCGGCGAACCGCCCGCGCATCCGCGCTTAGCCGCGCGGGAACTTCTTGTCGTAGTTGTCGGCCATCTCGTCCATTGTCACGAACTTCACACCCTCATGGGAGGCCATGTGCTTGAACAGTCGTTCCAGCATCAAAAGCACCTGCGGACGGCCCGAAACATCGGGGTGGATGGTGATCGGGAAGACCGCGTAATCCATATTGTCGTAGACCCAATCGAACTGGTCTTTCCACATCTGTTCAATGTCACGCGGATTGACGAAGCCGTGCGAGTTGGGGGATTTCTTGATGAACATCATCGGCGGAAGATCGTCGAGATACCAGTTGGCGGGGATTTCGATCAGATCGGTTTCTTCCCCGCGCACCAAGGGTTTCATCCAGTCCTCGGGTTTGCCCGCATAGTCGATCTTGGTCCAAGTGTCGCCCACGCGCACGCGGTAAGGCTCAAAGTCCTTGTGCATCAGCGAGTGGTCATACTTGATGCCTTTTTTCAAAAGCAACTCGTTGGTGACATTGGAAAACTCCCACCACGGCGCAACGTAGCCCGTGGGCCGCTTGCCCGAAAGCTCGGTGATCAGGTCGATACATTTGTCGAGTACCGCCTCTTCCTGCTCGGGCGTCATAGCAATCGGGTTTTCGTGGCTGTAGCCGTGAATGCCGATCTCATGACCGCGCTTGGCGACTTCGGCCATTTGCTCGGGGAAGGTTTCCGCCGAATGGCCCGGAATAAACCAGGTTGTCTTGATGTCCAGTTTGTCGAACAGGTCGAGAAGCCGCATCGAGCCGACTTCGCCAGCGAAAACACCGCGCGAAATATCGTCGGGGCTGTCCTCGCCGCCATAAGACCCGAGCCAGCCGGCGACGGCGTCCACATCAATGCCGAAACCTACAAGAATTTCTTTTGTCATGGGGTAGTCTCCTTTTTAGATGATCAAGCGTGAATGAGAGTGACGGAGGCCGGATCGACGCCAAGCGTCACCGGCGCACCAAGGGAAATCGCACGAACGTCTTCGCGGTCGGCCTGCACCTCGACGGCCACCTCGCGATGTTCGTCAAGGCGGACTTTGAGGTGCCCCACAGAGCCGACGATCTGGCGGCTGGCCAGCGTCCCGCTCAGGTGGATTTCGTCGGGCGTTCCCAACGGTTTGATGCGGAAGGCTTCGGCAGGGACAACGGCCATTGTCTCATCCCCGCGCCCGACTCCGCGCATCACTCCGTAGGGCGTCTCGATCAGACCAAAGCCAGTATCGGCGGCGCCTTTAGGCGTGCCCTCAATGAGCGTGTTCGCGCCGATAAAATCCGCAACGAACGGTGTTTGTGGTCTTCTGTATAAATCGCGCGGGGCGGAGATTTGTTCCACCACACCATTGGACATGACCACCACACGATCCGACAGGCCAAGCGCCTCGGACTGGGCATGGGTCACGAAGATGAAGGTGATGCCCAACTCGCGCTGCAACAGTTTCAATTCATTCTGGATGATGCGGCGCAAGTTGGCGTCCAGCGCCCCCAGAGGCTCGTCGAGCAACAGAATTTCGGGCTCAACCACCAGACCGCGCGCCAAGGCGATGCGCTGACGCTGCCCACCCGAGAGTTTGTCGGCCTTGCGATCGGCAAACTGTTCGAGGTCGAACATATCGAGAATACGGTCGACTTTCTGGTCCCGCTCGGCTTTGGGCGTCCCTTTGACATCTAGACCGAAAGCCACGTTCTCACGCACCGACATATGCGGGAACAACGCGTAATTCTGGAAAATCATCGAGGTCGGTCGCTTTTCGGGCGGCACATGGGTCACATTGCGACCCATCATCAAGACCTCGCCGTTGGTGATATCCTCGAACCCCGCAATCATGCGCAGCGTGGTGGATTTCCCGCAGCCACTCGGCCCCAGAAAGGCCACGAACTCCCCCTTCTCGACCTTGAGGTCGAAATCGGAGACAGCGACGGTGCCATCGGGATAGGTTTTGCCGACAGAAATCAGCTCAAGATCTTTGACCATGACGATCCGCTTTCATTTGGTAGTAGGGTTCAAAGGGCGCACACAGGGGAAGAGCAGAAACATGCGTGCGCCCCTCCTTGCGTTAGGCGTTCAGGAACTCATCCCAACGCTGAATCAGGTAATCGTATTCGTCAGGCCACTGGTGCCAGTAGGCGACATTGGAGGAACGCTCTTCGAGCGAGCCACCATCGCGCAAGTCGCCCGGATTGATGCCGCGTTCGGGTTCGCCTTTCCACGGCTGGCCTTCATACCAGAAGGCGTATTTGTCGGGGTCCATCGCGTCCTTGATATTGGTGGAAGGCGAGTAGTAACCTTGCTCGGTCACGGTGATGCCTGGTTCACCCGAAAGCCAGAAGTTGGCATAGGCGATGGCGGCCTCACGGTTCGGCGTGCCCTTGAGCATCGACGGACCGATGGCCCAACCGCGATAGCCTTCCTTCGGCGTCGCGTAGCGCGACGGTTTGCCCTGCGCCTTCACGGCCATAACCGCAGGTTGCCATGCGTCACAAACAACCATCTCACCTGAAGCCATCAGGTTCACAAGCTCGCCAAAATCACCCCAAAGTGCTCGGAACTGACCGGCTTTCTTCTTGGAAATGAGAAATTTGACTGCTTCGTCAATTTCCGCGACGGTCGGGTTGCCGGGGTTCTTGGCTTCCAGCAGCCCCAGAGAGTTCATCGCCAGAACGGCCTGACCGATGGCAATCAGCGGATCAACATTGAGACCCGATTTACCCTTCCACTTCTCGTCAAAGAGAGCGGTCCAAGTGTTGGCTTCCTCTTCGGAGAGAACATCGGGGTTATAGCCGATGGAATCAAAGTTGTAGACCGCAGGCACCATGTAGAGTTGCGTCTTGGCTTCATCAGCCCAGATCTGGCCCGCGATCTGTTCATGAGGCGCCCACTTGGGGTCGCTCTTGGTAAATGTGTCACGGATCGAACCCCAGTTGGGCAGTTCCGAAACGGGGATCGGCTCAACGTTATCAGTGGCGATCAACGCAGGCAGACGCTCGCCGATGATTTCCCAAACGTCATAATCCGACGAACCCGACAGGATTTTGGTCTGAGCGTCAGGATAAGTGGACGGCGTGCCAGAAGTGGCGGCAACACCAGACTGTGCCTTGAACATCTCAAGGATGCGGTCCTGCACTGTGGTAGACAGACCCGTGGTGCGCAACTCCTGATCGGAGAGGTTCTGCGCATAGGCCATGCGCGTCCACGGGTGCACCCCCGAACCAAGCGCCGCAGCCCCCGCGGCAGCGCCGTATTTCAGAAATTGTCGACGGTTAGATTTGAGTGTCATTTGAGTTTCCCTAATGTTGGAGAAGTTTGGTTGCGTCGGGCGAGACCCGCTTCTTGTGAGACAGGCCTAGTAGCGACCTGGTGTGAGCCCGCCATCCACGGTGACGACTTGACCCGTGAGGTAAGACGCATCGTCGGAGGCAAGGAATTTGATAACGTTGGCAATCTCGGACGGCTCTCCGAGGCGTTGCATCGGAATGTAGGGCGAGGCGATATCCGCCGCTTCGGGGCCGAGGCTGTGGCCGGGGTTGAGCAATTGCGCAGTGCGGATATAGCCGGGTGCGACACCGTTCACGCGAATGCCTTTGTCGGCATATTCCACCGAAAGCGCCCGCACAAAGCCGATCGCGCCGGATTTCGCAGTCGAATAATGGACATGCTCGTCCCATCCGTAATGCGATCCCATGATCGAACTCAGACAGATGATCGACGCCCCCTCCTTCATCTCGGGCAGCGCAGGACGGATCACGCGCATCATGCCGTAGAGGTCGATATCAATTGTCTGATGCCATACCTCGTCGGTCATCTCCGACATCGGCACACGCAGCGCAACGCCTGCGTTGGCAACGATCACATCGATCCCGCCAAACCTGTTGTTGAGATCCCCGACCAGCGCATCGGCCTCTTCGGTCGAGCGCACATCAAGGAGGTGGAATTCGGCACTGCCGCCCGCCGCTTCGATCTCGGCGACAACCGCCCTGCCCTCTTCTTGGAGCACATCCGTGACGATGACATGATCACCAAGGCCCGCGAAACACAGCGCCGCCGCACGACCGATCCCGATCCCTGCGCCCGTGATCAATACAATTCTCTTATCCATTGGTCCGTCCTTTGATTTGCATGGGGAGGAGCGTCACAGCATCACGTCGCCGGAATTCGGCCCGAGCGTCTGACCCACGAAAAGCGCGGCATCATCGGAGATGAGGAAGGACACAACGCCACCAACCTCGTCAGGATCGCCGAACCGCCCCAATGGCAGTTCCGCGCGTTTGGCCGCTTTCCATGTCTCAGAAAGCGCCTCGACCAGAGGCGTGTTGATCGGTCCGGGGGCGACGGCATTGACCCGCACGCCTTTGTCAGAGACTTCGCGCGCCAGTGATTTCGTCATCCCGATGATGGCGGCCTTGGCCCCTGCGTAATGGGTGAGCTCAACCCCGCCGATCTGGCCCAGTTGCGAAGCGATATTGATGATATGCCCCTGCCCCTTGGCGAGCATTGCCGGAAGGCAGGCCCGCGTGCATAGAAAGTTGCCGCGCACATGCACCGCGAAAATCTTGTCGAACATCTCCGGCGCGATATCCATGAACAGTGCCTGATGGCCAAAGCCCGCATTATTGACCAGAATTCCTGGTGCACCATGATCTTCCGTGATCTTGGCAACCATGTCGTTCACGGCCTGCTCGTCGCTCACATCGGCACCGTAAGCCGTGGCTTGCCCGCCATTCTCCCTGATCTGCGCTGCGGTTTCTTCCGCCGCCGCAAGCGTCAGGTCATTAACGGCAACCGTATGTCCGTCACGGCCAAGTCGTAGGGCGATAGCGGCTCCGATACCCGATCCTGCGCCAGTCACGAGGGCGATCATGCTGCGTCCTCCTGACCAGAGAAACGCGCGGCCTTGGCAGTGAAGCGCTTCATGAGCAACCCGTAGATCGCCAGCAACGTGAAGGAGAAAAGCGTCGTCAGCACGCCGAAGGCGAAGATATTCGGGTAAATCTCGACCGAGAATGTTCCGTAAATCGACAGAGGTAATGTCAGATCGCGCCCCGCAGTAAAGAGTGTGCGGGCAAACTCGTCGTAGCTGAGCGTGAAGGAGAACAGCATTGCCGACAGCACACCGGGGAAGATGAGCGGGAAAGTCACGCGACGGAAGGTCTGTGCTGGCGTCACACCCAGCGACATGGAGGCTTCTTCGACGGTGCGGTCAAAGCGGTTGAAGATCGCGAGCATCACCAGAAAGGCGAAGGGGTATGTATAGACCACGTGCAGCACGAAAGAGGTGCTCCACCATGCGCGGCCTATGCCCAAAGTGTTGGACAAAAGCGCCATGCCAAGCCCGACCAGAACCCCAGGCACCATCATACCCAGAATGATCAGGTAGAAGGCAGGTCCGGCCCCTTTGAACTTGGTGCGGAAGGCTTCCGCGCTCATCACACCCAGAACCGTGGAGACGACCGTGGTCATGAAGGCCAGCGTGATCGAACGGATCAGGCTATCGCCCACGGGCAGCTGCGACACGCGCGAACTTTCGGCCAGACCCAAAAGGTGCTGATACCAGTAGACCGACCAGTCGCGGATCGGGAACTGTGGCCCGCCGTCGATGCTTTGGAACGACAGGATCGCGAGCACGATCATCGGGCCGTAGAGGAAGAGAAGAAAGAGCGCGGTATAGGCACCCAGTGTAGGGCGGAGAATACGGGATTCCATAGCTCACATTTCCTTTCGCAGATCGACAAGACGCAGCGCGAGCGCGATGACAGCGGTGATGATGATGGTCAGGACCACGCCAGCGACGGCGGCAAAGGCCCATTTGAGAGAGCCGACCTGACTGACGATGATATTGCCCAGCAGGTTGACCTTGCGCCCAGACAGCGAGGCGGCGGTGGCAAATTCGCCCAGCACCATAACCGAGACAAAGATCGAGCCAACCAGAACCCCCGGAAGCGAAAGCGGAAGGATGATGCGGCGGAAGATCGTTGCGAAAGACGCGCCGAGATCCTGTGCCGCTTCGATGACGGATATATCAATCCGGCCGAGCATGAAGGTGATCGGCCCGACCATGAATACGCAGTAGATCTGCGTCATGCCGACAAGCACCGAGAACTCGGAAAACAGCAGGAAGGTCAGCGGCTCGGAGATGATCCCCAGTTTGAGCAGGATCGTGTTGATCGCCCCTTCTGTACCCAGCATGGGCCGCCATGCGATCACGCGAATGAGGAAGGAGGTCCAGAACGGGATCACACAGGCTACAAGCAGCGCGGTCTGGATCGTCTTGTTGCGCACGAACAACCCGATAAAGAGCGCAACGGGATAGCCCACCACGATGGTCGCGGCCAGAACGATCAACCAGATGCGCAGGGTGGTCCAGATGGCGGCCAGATAGGTCGGAGAGCTGAGGAACCGCTCCCAGCTAGCCGTTGTCAGCTCCGAATTCACGGCGAAGGTCGTTTGCGTCCAGAAGGAGACATAGACGACCATAATCATGGGCAGAACCATGAACAGCGCCATCCAGATCAATCCTGGTGTCAGAAGCGCAAAAGCTCGCCGGCGGTCCTTGCGTTCGCGCAAGGTGGCAGGAGAAATCGCTGCATCGGAGGGAGACAGGTCCGTCTCGGCGGGGGGGGCAGTCAACAGGGCGGACATCAGGCAGCTCCATGAAATTGGCGGTAGGCTTGAAGGGGGAAATGCAGATCATAAGCCTGCCCCTCGACGAGATTGGGAAGACGCGGCTGGCTCAGGTGATCGACGACTTGCAACAGCGAACCATCAGCCGCGCGGAAAAAGGCCAGCGCGGTCGGCCCGTTGAATTCCCCCGTCAGATATTGCGCACGCAAATGAGGGCGCTCCTGAGGAGCTTGGCCTTCGGCGCTGACATCCATCTGATCAAAGCGCACAGCGATCTCACCCGCGGGCGGCATCGCTTCGCACAAGGCGCTGTCGAATATGTTCCACGCGTTCAAGTGTCGTGCCGCCTCGACGGTTTCGGGGGCGCTGAACAATGTCTCGGGCGCATCGGCCTGCGTGATCCGCCCGTTGGCCAACACGGCAACGCGGTCGCCCATCGTAAGGGCTTCGGTTTCCGATCCCGTGACATGCAAAAAGCTCACGCCCAGACGCTCGCGGATCGCCCGCAACTCGTCGCACATCCGCGACCTCAGGTTGGCATCCAACGCGCCAAGCGGCTCGTCGAGCAGAACAATCCGTGGCTCGCACACCAAAGTGCGCGCAAGGGCAACCCGTTGACGCTGACCACCTGAAATCGCTCCCACGCCGCGATGGCCGAACCCGTCGAGCCCGACAAGTTCGAGCGCGTTTTGCGTACGGTCCTGAATCTCGCTTTCGTTGGTCATCGGGGAGACCGCCCGATGGCGCAAACCGAAGGATACATTCTCCGCCACCGACAGATGCGGAAACAGCGCGAAGTTCTGAAAGACAAATCCGATATCGCGCAGATGCGGCGGTTTGCCATCAATGCGCGTGCCGTTAATGGAAATCTCGCCCGCATCAGGCTCTTCAAACCCCGCGATCAGGCGCAACAAGGTCGTCTTACCCGATCCAGAGGCCCCAAGAAGGGACATGTAGGTATTTTCCGGCACAACGATATCGACGCCATCCAAGGCAACCGTCCCGCCATAGACGCGACTTACTCGGCTAAGTGTCAGCACAATCAACTTCCCCATCGTCTAATTTGATTTTTCTAATACAAACATCGTTTTTAGATATTCCGTAAAGCTAAAAATGATTTTTTTTATTAACAAAACACGTAATTCAAAAAATTTTCACCTACACGAAATGTGTTAACTACTGTTTTAACAATACTTTTATTGGAATCGCTCAATCTGTAATCATTTTGATTTTTGCACACAAAACTATAGGACTTCCCTCCCGTCGCGCCGGAGACTATGATTCTAATACGCAAAATGAGGTAGATATGAGCGTGCGCGACACAAATACTGCGAGACCGAAAGAACGGGACAAACGCGCCCCTCTTTTCGAAGTGGCCGCCGAATTCATTCGCAACAACATTGCGCAGGGAAATCTGTATTCGGGGCTGGTGCTGCAAGAGAGCGCACTGGCGGAACGGCTGGATATGTCGCGCGCCACAATCAAACGCGCTCTGAAAATAATTGAGGCCGAGGGACTGATCGAGCGATTCTCCGGTCGCGGTTTTCTGGTTTCAGGAGATGACATCACGCCCAAACGGATTAATTTGCGAGAATTGCATCTTGAGCACACCGATACAGAAGACAGCATGACCCAGCCGAGTTGGCTGCGGATCTATGACGATGTCGCGCGACATATCACGCGCAGCCCCGTGTTCGGACGGTTTCGTGTGCTCGAAGCACTCGTCGCCGAAGAATATGGCGTTTCGCGCACGATCGTCCGTGACGTTCTGGCCCGCTTACAAGAACGCGGCCTAATCCAGAAAAGCCGCACGTCACGATGGGTTGTAGAGCCGCTATCATCCAAGAAAATTAAGGATAAATACGAATTACGCAGAATATTGGAAGTCGCCGCCCTCGCCTCCGCCCAACTGCATGATGAGCCCTTGGAACGACTTGCCCAGGACATTCGACGCCTTACCGCTGAAGGCGCTATGACACCTGCAAAGTGGACCGAGATCGACGCGAAATTCTTCGAAATGGTCATTTTGTCCACCCCCAACGAAGACCTCGCCACAGCCGCAAGCAATAACAAATTGGCACTGGAAGCCTGTCAGTCGGCGCTCTTCGCCCTTGGACTGCCACCAGACTCGCAATCAATCCACGAACTGGGACAGGTCATCGAATTGTCCCTTGCAGGCTCTATCAACGATGCGTCTCGCAAACTCGCCGAACATCTCGAAAAGGCCTGCAACCGCACTGTTGCGCAACTCAAGATTACCGCGATCATCGAGCCACCCGACGACTTTCCGCCCTATTTGCAATTCTCACCAAGCTGAGGCGCGTCAGCCCCCCCCCTTCATGACGAGGGGCGATATCGGCAACAGCACAATATCGAAAACAATTACTTGCGGATCAAGGGTTAGAGACGCATCGCCACACGCTACGACCATTGCCCAAAACTCTTCCTCTCAGCCTGCGCTCTCGCCGCCGTTTTTATGTTGTGGCTATGATGCCTGCCCCTAGACGGCCTGTTTGATTATATTACTCTAACTACGCCCCCTTATTAACCCCGCTGCGCCTGATGCCCCATCTGAGGTTCCAGAAAGACTTCTGTAAAATAATCATAAAACACTCGTGTAGCCTCACTCCATTGCTGCCCCTTGCGCCAAGCCAATCCGACATCCATTGATGGGATTTCCATGTCCGTCATAACTGTGCCAATGCGCCGCCCTTCAAGCGACCACGGGCGATGAACCATGTCCGAAAGAATTGTGACACCTTGTCCATTCGCAACCATGGAGCGCACTGCTTCTGTTGAAGATGTCCTGAGTTTGATTTTTGGGGAAAGCCCCGTCGGCCCCCAGTATTTCATAGATGTGTTTGCAGCTTCATCAACGGTGAGCATGATGTAATCTTCTTGTGCAATCTCGGCAAAAGTTACGAGGCCTTTAAGTTGAAACGGATGGCTTTGGGGCACCCAGAGGCGACGCTGGGAACTTAACAAGGTCTGTGTTTCCAATTCACGGCTTTCTGTGTTCGAGGTCAAAAGGACAGCCATATCGAAACGATTCGTGATGAGCCCCTCCTCGATGCTTTCCCTGTTCAATTCGGTTAAACGGATATCAAGCCTAGGAAATCGGTGTTTGAGGCGGTCAAGGTGATAGGGCAGGAAATATCCTATCACCGTATAGGTCGCCGCGATATTGATAGTGCCCTCGATTTCAGAATGACTTTGCACCACATTGCGCGCCACCTCTACTTTTTCCATGATCTCCCGCGCGGCCCCCAAAAGCTCTCGCCCGGGAGGCGTCAGGTCCATACCATGTGCGGTACGCACGAACAAAATCGCGTCGAGCTCCTGTTCCAACTCCCGGATCGCGGAGGTGATAGAACTTTGTGAAATGCGCAATTCACTGGCGGCTCTACTGACTTGCCCCATCTCAGCCGTAGCAATGAAATACTTTAACTGACGAAGGTTCATGCCGTTACTCCCGTTCGGATTCTCTGAAATCGGTTTTTTATACATTGTACGAAACTTTTCTCGCACACCTAAAATCGGATAATTCGAATTTGCTTGTATCATATATCTGATAATTCAAATTCATTTTTGGGGATATTTTTCACAGATCGCCTAAAGTTACATCATTCGTGGTAAATTCTAATATTCATTTTAATCTTCTTTTGAATTATTCATTCGGAATATACGATAATGATCATGCTGATTTTTGTATTTTACAAACATACAGTTTTTTCCCGATGCTGGTCCCATAGAAATTTAAGGATCAGGAATGCGAAAGATCATCGACTTGAATTGCGATATGGGAGAGGGGTTCGGACATTGGACTCTGAGCGAAGCTCCTGATGAAGAGTTAATGGCTCTGATTTCCTCGGCCAACATTGCCGCCGGTTTTCATGCAGGCGATCCCAACTCCATGGACCGCGTGATCAAGCTAGCCCAAGCCTATGGTGTCGGTCTCGGCGCGCACCCTGGTTACAGGGATTTGCAAGGGTTCGGACGGCGTTATATCAAAACTACGCCTGAGGAACTGGTCAACGACATCATCTATCAGATCGGCGCAGTCCGGGAGTTCGGGCGGCGGCATGGCATTCGCCTTCAGCATGTCAAACCTCACGGGGCACTCTATATGGAGGCTGCTATCAATGAGGATTTGTCGCGGCACATGATCGAAAGTCTGTCTCGCATTAATGGCGATCTTCTGATCTTCTGCATGGGAAGTTCGATCACTTACGAAGTTGCCAAACGGCTTGGACAACCGGTGATCCGCGAATTCTATGCTGATCGTGACTACGGTGATGACGGAGCGATCGTGTTTACGCGTCGTGTTGCACGTCCTGATCCGGCTGAAATAGCGCAAAAATGTCTGCGTGCCTGCTTAGAAGGCAAGGTAACGACTGTTACAGGAAATGATATCGACATCGCGTTTGAGTCGATTTGTTTCCACTCCGATACACCTGGTGCCCTTGAAATCGGCCGCGCCATTCGAACCGCTCTGACCGAAAACGGCATCAACATAGGTCCGGCGTCCGCTGTACTCGAGACCGCCTAAACTGACTCCAAAGCAACAGGGACTAAACTAATGAGCAATATCCAATCCCCACTTCCCGGTACGTTTTATCACAAACCTTCCCCTGAAGATCCGCCTTTCAAGGCCCCCGGAGACAAAGTTGCCGTGGGGGACCAGATCGGTCTGGTTGAAGTGATGAAAACGTTCATCGCTGTTAACTCCGAAGTCGAAGGTACGTTCAAAGCTTATGTGGCTGAGGATGCATCCCCCGTCACTGCCGGGGCTATTCTCGCGGAGCTTGAATAAATGGCTATTAACCGACTTTTGGTAGCAAACCGCGGTGAAATAGCGGTGCGTGTCGTGAAGGCAGCTCAAGCACTGGGCATCCACACTATTCAGGTACACTCAGAAGCTGATGCAGATATGCTCGCCGCAAAACTCGCGAACGAAGCTGTTTGCATTGGTCCCGCTGCCTCGAAAGACAGTTATCTCAATATCGAAGCTGTTCTGAAGGCCGCAAAAGATACGGGGGCAGATGCGATCCATCCTGGCTATGGCTTTCTTTCAGAAAACGCCGCTTTTGCGCGGGCTGTCGAAGAGGCTGGTCTGATTTTTGTTGGCCCCCCTGCGGAAACGATAGAGCGCATGGGCGACAAAGTCGCTGCACGTCAGGTTGCCGAAGCAGCCGGCGTGCCCGTTGTACCGGGTTCAGACGGGCGCATTGAATTGTCAGAGGCGCTCTCCATAGCCCAAAGCATTGGCTATCCAGTCATGATCAAAGCCGCAGCAGGTGGCGGCGGTCGTGGCATCCGTATCGCGCAGAATGCAGCAGAGCTAAAAACTCTTGCCCCACAAGCTATGGCTGAAGCCGAAGCTGCCTTTGGTGACGGGGGACTCTATATCGAACGTGCCATCTTGTCGCCGCGTCATATCGAGGTGCAAATCCTTGGTGATGGAGAAAATGCCGTACATTGCTATGAACGCGAATGTTCCTTGCAGCGACGCCGCCAGAAGGTCTGGGAAGAAGCTGGTGCTGCCTGTCTCGATGATGAAACCCGCGAAAAGCTCTGTGCCTCCGCTGTGGCATTGGCAAAAGCTGTGAACTATCGTGGAGCGGGCACACTGGAATACCTCTACGACGAGGCAACGAATGAGTTCTTCTTCATCGAAATGAATACCCGTATCCAGGTTGAACATCCTGTTTCCGAAATGATCACGGGTATCGATCTTGTGGCCGAGATGATCAAGGTGTGCGGCGGCGACAAATTATCGATGACCCAAGATGAGATCACAAGAACAGGCCATGCGATTGAAGTACGGTTGTGCGCCGAAGATCCACACATGAACTTCATGCCATGGCCGGGAGTTGTGTCAAAACTGGTAGAACCAACGGGCGAAGGTATACGCTTCGATCATTTTCTCTACGAAGGGTATCAAATTCCACCATTTTATGACTCGCTGTTGGGCAAGGTTATTGTGCATGCCGATACACGAGACGCCGCCATAGACAAACTCGTATCTGCTCTTGAAAGCATGGAAATCGGAGGCACAAAAACAACTACGCCATTGCATTTGGCCTTGGCATCCGATCCCGACGTCCGCAAGGGGGCTTTCCACACCCAATGGCTGGAACCCTGGCTTGAGGCCGGAAACCTGTCTGTAACCGAAGGAGACGCCGCATGAAAACGCGTTATAGCTATGGCGGGGACGAACATATTTATGTCGAAATCGACGATGAAATGTCACTCGACGCCTTCTTCATCTGCCTGTCGCTCTCCAACCTTGTGCGTGAAGCGAATATCCCGGGTGTAACCGAGATTTTGCCTGCAAATGCCTCATTCGAGGTGCGATTTGATCCCGATGTGATCGCCCCCGAGGCAATGATGGAGAAAATCAAAGAGTTCGAGCATCAAGCAAAAGCACAAGAAAAGCGGCTCGACACCCGCATCATCGAGATACCGGTTTATTTTCAGGACCCATGGACACATGAGACCCTTATGCGCTTTCGCGAGCGGCACCAAGATCCATCAGGGACGGATCTCGAATACGCAGCACGGATCAACGGATATGATACGGTAGAGGCATTTATCGAAGCCTATCATTCGCAGCCGTGGTTTGTCTCCATGGTCGGATTTGTAGCTGGATTGCCCTTCCTCTACCAATTGGTGGATCGAGACAAACAGATTGAAGTGCCTAAATATCTGCGCCCGCGCACAGATACGCCGCGCCACACCGTTGGTATCGGTGGATGTTTCGGCTGCATATACTCCGTACGTGGTGCGGGTGGATACCAGATGTTCGGCATCACCCCGATGACCATTTTCGATCCGGATCAAAAGGTCAGCTATCTGAAAGACTTCATGGTCTTTTTCAAACCCGGCGACATCGTAAAATGGAAACCGATTGATCGCGAGGAATTTGACCGGATTACCAAAGCAATCGAAGACGGCACCTATAAACCGCGCATCGCAGAGGTCGCTTTTGATCTCGACGCATTCAACAACGACATGACCGGCTTCAATGCCAAACTGATGGAGGCCCTCAATGACGCTTGAAATCATCAAACCCGGCCTTGCCACAACCATTCAGGATCTTGGCCGGCCCGGCTACTTTCATCTTGGTATTCCAGAAGGCGGCGCGATGGATCGGCTGTCATTCCGGGCGGCAAATCTGCTTGTTGGCAATGATGAAACTGCCGCAGGCCTTGAGGCCGTATTTATGGGGCCTGAGATCAAGTTTGGAGCCGAGATGAGTGTTGCCGTCACGGGCGCAGAAATTCCAATGACGCTTGATGGTGAACCTCGGGAAACATGGACATCTTTTAGCGTAAAGCCCGGCCAAGTGTTGTCCTTCGGCTTTTTGAAAACCGGTGCCAGAATTTATATCGCTGTCTCCGGCGGTATCGATACAGAACCCGCTTTAGGATCCCGTTCCACTTATCCAATCGGAGCTCTAGGCGGCTTCGAAGGGCGTGCAATTGCTGCAGGGGATGTACTTCCCGTCGGCGAAGGGACTGTTGTAACGGAAGGGCGCGTAGTTCCCGACGCGCTGCGCCGTCGCCCCGCTACTCCCGCAGTCCTGCGCGTCCTTACTGGCCTCTATTGGCATCGCCTGACCGAGAAAAGTCAAAAAGCCTTTTTCGACGATGACTGGGTCGTTGCACCGGAAGCCGACCGTATGGGCTACCGGTTCCGGGGCGGCCAGCCCATGGAATTTGTGAATCGTCCTCAGCCGTTTGGTGCAGGCTCAGATCCTTCGAACATCGTGGATGGATGCTATTCCTATGGCTCCATTCAGGTGCCGGGAGGCTTGGAACCCATCGTGCTGCATCGTGATGCGGTGTCCGGTGGTGGATACTTCACCCTTGGTGCAGTCATTTCTGCCGATATGGATCTGATTGGTCAATTGCAGCCGAATACGCCGGTAAAATTCAAACGTGTTGAAATGGATGAAGCTCTAGCCGCCCGATCTGAACGAAAATCCATGATCGAAGAAATTCGTCAGTCCCTCTTATGAGGGCCTGACTTTGGGGCGCAAGCCCCCTCAAGCAACCAAAACAATCGGTAAAAACCGCTTCCCTGATGAACCAACAAGGAGTCAGAACCATGAAACTTGCCCTAATGACAGGAGTAGCACTTGCAACTCTGATCACTGCCCCCACCTTCGCTGAAGACTGGTTTCCGTATCCGGCCGAAGAAGTCACTCCGGCATTTTCCTCTGAAGGCACAGCCAAACCTGTGACATATGAACCGCTTGAGAAAGCCGCAGAGCCCCATGATATTTGCGTCTCATTTCCACACATGAAAGATGCGTACTGGCTCGGCGTCAACTATGGTGTCACCGAAGAAGCCAAACGTCTGGGGATAAAGCTGAATGTTGTCGAGGCAGGTGGTTACACAGAACTTGCCAAGCAGGTCAGCCAGATCGAAGACTGTGTGGCTGGTGGTGCGGATGCAGTTATCCTCGGTGCAATCTCTTATGACGGGCTGAACAACGTCATCAAGGAAGCTGCTGAAAAAGGCATTCCGGTGATTGATGTGATCAACGGCGTATCCTCTCCTGATATTGCTTCAAAATCCCTCGTGTCATTTTACACGATGGGCTACGAGACCGGAAAATATCTAACCGAAAAACACCCCGCCGGTTCGGAACCGGTTAAGGTCGGCTGGTTCCCTGGTCCTGCAGGTGCAGGTTGGGTCGAAGCTGCAAACTCAGGCTTCATGGACGCAGTCGAAGGATCTGCTGTCGAAGTGCTCGAAGCCCGCTACGGAGATACAGGCAAAGAAGCCCAGCTCAAACTTGTTGAAGATGTGCTGCAATCTGATCCTGATGTGTCGTATCTGGCAGGAACAGCTGTGACGGCAGAAGCAGCACAGGGTCTTTTGCGCGAGCGCGGTCTGACCGACGAGATCGGCCTGTTGGCCTTTTATATGACTCCCGGTGTCTACACCGGCATCCAACGCGGCATGATTTCCGCAGCCCCCGCAGATTCAATGGTTATTCAAGGCCGGATCGCAGTAGATCAAGCGGTGCGTATCATTGAAGGCCAAGATTACATTAAACATGTGGGACCGAAGATCTTCGTAGTTGATGAGGATACTATCGATGATGTGGATCGCGATGCGATCCTGCCGCCTGAAGGCTTTCGTCCAGTCTTCTCCGTAGAATGATCACTAAGTGATTGTTCAAACCTACTCCTGACCATTTCGGGTGGGGCAATTCCCCTTTTGTCTCACCCGCATGGAGGTCCTATGACACTTCCACTGTTGACTACACGCAAACTAACAAAAACCTACCCGGGTGTACACGCTCTCAAAGCTGTCGATTTCGACTTAATGGCGGGTGAAGTTCATGTGCTATTCGGTGAAAATGGCGCAGGAAAATCCACGCTCATCTCCATGCTGGCCGGCGCAAACACACCATCCGAAGGTAAAATCTATCTTGAAGGCCACGAGGTTGCATTCGTTTCTGTAGCGCGGGCCAAAGAGCACGGCGTTTTCACCGTGTTTCAGGAATTTTCTCTTATTCCGACTTTGACAGTCGCCGAAAATATGTTCCTTGGGCAGGAGCCGCGCTCTGGTCTCTTGATTGATCACGCAGAGATGCGTCGCCGCGCTCAAGAGATATTTGACACACTTGGATTTCCCATTTCCCCTACTGCACAGGTGTCCTCATTGTCGCGGGCACAGCAACAAATGCTGGAAATTTCCAAAGCATTCCATGGTGAACCAAAAGTCCTAATCCTTGACGAACCAACCGCATCTTTGACTGACCGTGAAGTTGACCACTTATTCAACTTCATAAAAATCCAAAAGGATAAAGGCGTCGGCATCATCTATATTTCTCATAGGATGCAAGAATTCGAGCGCATTGCGGATCGTATTACAGTTTTGCGCGATGGAGCCAAGGTCGGCACGGTCGGCATCTCAAACACAGATGAAGCCAGCCTCGTCGAGATGATGACCGGGCGTTCGATTGACGAGATTTACCCCCAGATTTCATCCAAGTTTGGCGAAGTTGTCCTTGAAGTAGACAACCTTTCGACCCAAGGCGTATCCCCAACATCTCTGACACTCAGGAGAGGGGAAGTTTTAGGAGTTGCTGGTCTAGTCGGCTGCGGTAAATCACGTTTTTTCCGAGCCATGATGGGACTTGCCCCAACACAATCCGGAACAATTAGGCTCAAAGGATGTGACATTACTGGTCGGCCAACCCGTCATATTATTCGTGCCGGCCTTTACTATCTTTCACCAGACCGCAAACATGAAGGGCTGGATCTCGCCAAAACCTCAGATGAAAACCTCTCTCTAAATGTCATCACCTCAGGCGCGCCCGTGAAACGCGGCTGGATCAACTGGCATTCTGTACGTAATGCGGTGGGAACTATTGCCACCCGCGTCGAGCTTCCCGACAACTACCGCACACGCCGTGTTTCTCAGCTTTCCGGCGGCAATCAACAGAAGGTGCTCTTTGGCAAAGCCTTTGGGCAAGAAGCCGATGTCTATATCTTCGACGAACCCACAGTTGGTGTAGACATGGGCACCCGCGCTGCCCTGTACCTCAAAATCAAAGAATTGGCGGAGGCGGGCAAAGCTGTCGTCGTTATCTCTTCAGATCTTCCTGAAGCGATCAACCTGTCTCACCGTCTTATGGTGTTTGCAAATGGCTTTGTCAGTGCGGAATTGCCGCGTATCGAAGCCACCGAAGACACTGTCCTCAAACATTTCTTCACAGAAAGAGAATCTGTCAAATGACCGATGTATCCGTATCGGCGCAAAACAAATCTCGACGCGCCAATCCGCTTAAAACACTGTTCATCCGTGTCGGCGTCCTCCCTTTTTTCCTTGCCATCGCTCTGGTGGTTTTCTCCTTCATGTCGAGCAAGTTTCTCACAGGACAAAACCTCGTAAATGTGGCTCGTCAATCCGTCTATCTGGTACTTGTCTCACTTGGACAAATGCTTGTGTTGGTATCTGGCGGCTTCGACTTGTCGGTTGGCACAGCAATTGCCTTGACCTCCGTCGTCTCGGCACTGTCAATGGTATGGGCCTCTGGCATGTTTGACAGCGCACTTATGATCATCACCATTGGCATTTTGGCCGGCGGTTTCACTGCACTTCTTGTCGGGCTGATTAATGGTGTGGGCGTCGCCTATTTCGAAGTTTCCCCCTTCATTATGACACTCGGGGTGTCATCTGTTGGAGCAGGGCTTGCCCTTTTTATGACTGGCGGAATCCCGATTTCCGGATTGCCATTTGCCTTTGGAGACACATTCGGATTTGGCCGCTGGTTCGGCATTCCAGTGCCTGTTTTTATAGCTTTAATCTGCATCGCAGTGATGTGGGTCGTGATGTCACGCACCCCCTTGGGGACGCGCATCTATGCAGTCGGTGGAAATATTAAAGCCGCACACTTGTCCGCAATAGATACCAAAAAGACTTTGGTTCTGGCCTATGTGCTTTGCTCGCTGATCGCTTCTTTGACTGGTCTGCTGTTGACGGCTCGCGTCGAAAGCGGAGAAGCGAACCTCGGCGGAACCATGGCATTGGAATCCATCGCAGCTTGCGTGATCGCAGGAGTGTCTTTGCGAGGTGGCATCGGACGCGTGCAAAACGTGGTATTGGGTGCATTTTTTATCGTCATGGTGCAAAATGGCATGAACCTCGCACGGGTAAGCTCCTATATGCAAATGGTATTGCTCGGTGCGCTTCTAATCCTAGCGGTGATCTTCGATCAAATACGTTACCGCATGATGATGAGGTAAACATTGCTTTGGCGCGTGTGCTTGTCATCACACTGACACGCGCCAAAGGATCCCATCGCATCAAGAGATTTGAAACCCAAGACCTTTAATCTAAAGTAATCCCGAGCTCCGCTTCCGCACCCCAATTCAAAACGTGGGCGGCGTGCAAGCGGAAAACAGGTGGCATGGCTCTGGCCCGACCTGTCGAAACCGATGCGGCAGACGGCTGTCGAAATAGTATGCATCACCGGGACCGAGGATCTTGCGCTCTTCCCCAACGGTGATCTCGATCCGACCGGACACGACAATCCCGCCTTCTTCACCTTCATGCCCGTACATGACACGTCCTGTATCGGCACCCGGCTCATATGTCTCTTTCAACAGCATCATCGCACGCCCGAACAGCGTTGCACCGACCTGTTTGAGCGAGACTTTCCCTTTCCCGATTTCCACCAATTCCTCGGACGCATAAAAGATTTGGCGCTCCGGTTCCGGCTCGAACGCAAAAAACTCCGACAGGCTGACAGGGATCCCGTCCAAGATCTTGCGCAGGGACCCAACCGAGGGGTTTGTCTTGCCTGACTCGATCAAGGAGATGGTCGAGTTGGGAATGCCAACCTTTTTGGCCAGAGCACGCTGAGAGATGCCGCTGCGTTCACGAATCACGCGCAAACGTTGCCCGAGCTCATAATTTTCGCGTGATACGCCAGAAGTGTTGAATGTGTTCATTATATCTAAACTCCATACACAAATATATTTATAAACAGTGGCTTAAAAAAATCAAGAAACAGACTTTTTGAAAATAATAAAACTCCTAACCTGATTGCTAGTCACAGGCTGCAGTGCAGACCTGATGCAGCGAAAGGACAGATCATGTTGAAAAAAGCGAAAAATGCCGAAATCGATTCACGCCGTAAGGCAGCACTCGCGCGTGGCGTGGGCGTGTTGACGGATCACTATGCAGTCAAGGCCGAGAACTCCGAGATTTGGGATGAGGATGGAAACCGCCTGATCGATTTTGCCTCCGGCATCGCCGTGCTCAACACCGGTCACCGCCACCCGAAGGTGATGGAGGCTGTCAAAGCCCAACTCGACGCTTTCACGCACACCTGCCATCAGGTTGTTCCTTATGAAAACTACGTCCGTCTGGCCGAACGGCTGAACGCACTGGCCCCCGGTGATTTCGAGAAAAAATCATTGTTTGTGACAACCGGTGCCGAGGCGCTGGAAAATGCTGTGAAAATTGTACGCGCTGCGACAGGGCGCTCCGCTGTTATTACATTTAACGGTGGTTTCCACGGTCGGACGTTCATGACCATGTCGATGACGGGCAAAGTGGTTCCCTATAAAGTAGGCTTCGGACCGATGTCCGCCGATGTGTTCCATGCCCCCTACCCCAACGAGCTGCATGGTATTTCCGTAGAAGACAGCCTGAACGCCATCGAGCATCTGTTCAAAGCGGATGTTGATCCTGCGCGCGTCGCCGCGATCGTGTTTGAACCGGTGCAGGGCGAAGGCGGGTTCAATCCGGCTCCCAAAGAATTTGTCGCCCGCATCCGCAAACTCTGTGACGACAAAGGCATCATCATGGTCGCGGATGAGGTGCAAACCGGTTTTGCACGCACCGGCACAGTATTCGCGATGGACGGTTATGACATCGCACCCGATCTGACCACGATGGCGAAAAGTCTTGGCGGCGGCTTCCCGATCGCTGCCGTTGTTGGCAAGGCGGATATTATGGACGCTGCCGGTCCGGGCGGCCTTGGCGGCACTTATGGCGGCAACCCGCTGGCAATTGCCGCGGCCAATGCCGTGCTTGATGTGATTGAGGAAGAGGCACTTTGTGACCGCGCCAATGTGCTTGGTGACAGGCTCAAAGCGCGTCTTGAGGCTCTGAAAGCAGACGTGCCGGAAATCGCTGAAGTGCGCGGACCGGGCTTTATGGTGGCGGCTGAATTCTGCCATGCCGACGGCACACCAGCACCAGAGCTAACTAATACAATCCGTGAAGAAGCGCTTGCCCGTGGCCTGCTGCTGCTGACTTGCGGCGTCTATGGCAACGTCATCCGCTTCCTTGCGCCGATCACGATTGAAGACGAGGTTTTCGCTGAAGCTCTTGATATTCTTGAGGCGGCGATCAAAGCGGCAAAAGGGCATTGACATGCGAACTCTGAATGATCCGAGCCTTCTGGAAACCCGCGCCTATGTGAATGGCGTGTGGGTGGACGGAGAAAAGACCTTTGACGTTGAAAATCCGGCTACGGGCGAGGTGATCGCCCGTGTGCCGGACCTGAACGCCGAAGATGTAAGAAGAGCCATTGATGCCGCTCATGATGCGAAACGTGGCTGGGCGCAGGCGGATGTAAAAACCCGTTCGGCCACCTTGCGCAAACTCTTCGATTTGATGGTGGAGAATGCGGACGACCTCGCCACCATTCTGACGTCGGAAATGGGCAAGCCTTGGGCCGAGGCACGTGGCGAAATCCTCTACGGCGCATCTTATGTCGAGTGGTTTGCGGAAGAGGCCAAGCGGGTCTATGGCGACATGATCCCCGGACCGCAAAACGACAAACGCATGGTGATCGTCAAGCAACCCGTGGGTGTTGTTGGGGCAATCACGCCGTGGAATTTCCCGAATGCGATGCTTGCACGCAAAATGGCGCCAGCTCTTTCTGTCGGCTGCGCCATGGTGGCACGGCCCTCGGAATTCACGCCGCTGTCCGCTCTGGCTTTGGCAAAACTGGCCGAACGTGCGGGTGTGCCTGCTGGTGTGTTCAACGTGCTGACAGGGCTGGATGCATCCGGCATGGGCATGGAGCTTTGTGCCAACCCGAAAGTGGCCAAAATCACCTTCACCGGATCGACCCGTGTGGGTAAAATCCTACTTAAACAAGGGGCTGGAACCGTTAAGAAAATGTCGATGGAGCTGGGCGGGAATGCTCCGTTTATCGTCTTTGACGATGCCGATATCGACGCCGCTGTCGAAGGCGCGATGATCGCCAAATTCCGCAACAACGGCCAGACCTGTGTCTGTGCCAACCGCATCTATGTGCAGGCGGGCGTTTATGATGCTTTTGCCGAAAAACTCGCCAAGGCGCTTGAGACGCTCACATTAGGCGACGGGTTTGACGATGGCGTCAACACTGGCCCACTGATCAATGCTGCGGCAGTTGCGAAAGTCGAGGATCACATTGCCGATGCTATCTCGAAAGGCGCCAAGGTTGTAACAGGAGGAAACCGTTCGAACCTCGGGCAAACCTTCTTTGAACCGACCCTTCTGAGAGGTGTGACACAGGCGATGAAAGTCGCCACCGAAGAAACATTCGGCCCGCTCGCACCTCTGGTCAAATTCGAGACCGAAGAAGAGGCGCTATCCTATGCAAATGCCACAGAATTCGGACTGGCCTCTTACTTCTACACCAACGACCTCAAACGCGCATGGCGCATGGGGGAGGCTCTGGAAACAGGCATGGTCGGCATCAACACGGGTGCAATCTCGACCGAAATGGCACCGTTTGGTGGTGTGAAACAGTCTGGTATGGGGCGCGAGGGCTCGAAATACGGATGTGACGACTATCTGGAGATCAAGAACCTCTGCTTCGGCGGCTTGGGTTAAAACCTCCGGCAGAACCGATATGAAATTTAAAGGGGCGGACCATAAACCGGTCCGCCCCTTTTACTTCTGATCACAGGGTTTAGTGCGCAACCATCACATGCCGCACTATCGAATAATCTTCGAGGGCATAGGATGACATATCTTTGCCGTAGCCCGATTGCTTCATCCCGCCGTGCGGCATTTCGTTTGTGAGCATGAAGTGTGTATTCACCCATGTGCAGCCATATTGAAGTCTGGAAGCGACCTGCATCCCCTTGGATGTGTCTTTGGTCCATACCGAAGACGCGAGACCGTAATCACTGTCATTGGCCCATTTGATTGCCTCGTCGGTATCGTCGAAACGGGTGACGGACACCACAGGTCCAAAGACTTCGCGACGAACGATTTCATCGGTTTGAAGCGCACCGGCGACAACCGTGGGTTTGTAGAAATATCCGGAACCTTCGGGGACTTCACCCCCCGTCGTAATGTCGATGTGGTTCGCCTCACGGGCACGCGCCACGAAACTTGCCACACGATCACGTTGACGGATCGAGATCAGCGGCCCGATTTCATTGAGGCTGTCGTCTTCATTGTCATAGCAAATATCCGCCACGGCATCCGTAAGACCGGCCACGAAGCGATCATAGATACCGCTTTGCACATAGACGCGACAGGCGGCTGTGCAATCCTGACCGGAATTATAGAAACTGAAAGCACGCAATCCTTCAATTGTCGCCTCCAAATCCGCGTCATCAAAGACGATGACCGGCGCTTTGCCACCCAATTCGAGATGGGTGCGCTTGATCGTTTTATTTGCTGCCTCAAGGATTTTCCGACCCGTTGCAATGTCACCGGTGAGTGAGATCATCGCCACTTTGGGATGGTTGATCAGAGCCGATCCAACCGTCTCTCCACGCCCCAAAATGATGTTCACCACCCCTTCGGGCAACACGTCGGCAAAGATTTTGGTCATGGCCAGCGCCGTGAGCGGCGTCTGTTCGGAGGGTTTAAAAACAACCGTATTCCCCGCAGCGATTGCGGGGGCGAGTTTCCATGCCATCATCATGAGCGGATAATTCCATGGCGCTATCGAGGCGACAATTCCGATAGGGTCACGGCGAACCATCGAGGTAAACCCTTCGAGATATTCTCCCGCCAAGGGTCCGTTCATGCAACGTACGGCTCCGGCGAAAAAGCGGAAACAATCGACAATAGCGGGCAGTTCGTCGTTCAACGCAAGGTGGCCCGGCTTGCCACAGTTGAGCGATTCGAGGGCTGCAAGCTGTTCTGCCTCCGCCTCGATCCTGTCTGCTATTTTAAGCAAATAACCCGAACGCTCGGCCGGCGTTGTCCGCGCCCAGCCTTCAAAAGCCTTCTCGGCGGCGTTTACGGCGTCTTCGACCTGCGTCAAAGAGGCTTCCGGCAGGGATGTGATCATCTCTCCGGTGCGGGGATTGAAGATGGTCTCTTCAGTTTCTGTGCCTGAGACCAGCTTTGCACCAATCAGCATTTGCGTATCCATAAGGTGTCTCCCTGTATTTACTTTTCAGAGCCGGCGGTGTGTTCGCCGTCTTTTGTGAGGTAATATGCCGCGAGGATCGGAAAGAACGTCACGATGACCACAGCCATAGCGACCACATTTGTCACAGGGCGCTGGCGCGGGCGGACCAGTTCTTCAAGCATCCAGATCGGCAAAGTGGTTTGGTTGCCGGCCGTAAAGGTCGTGACGATGACCTCATCAAAGCTAAGCGCAAAGGCCAGCATTCCACCCGCGAGCAAAGCCGTGGCGATATTGGGCAGGATCACGAGGCGGAAGGTCTGCAAACCGTCCGCGCCCAGATCCATCGCCGCATCAATCAACGCGCCGGACGTGCGCCGGAAGCGGGCGACAGCATTGTTATAAACGATCACAATGCAAAAAGTCGCATGGCCAAGCACAATCGTCCATGTGCTGAACGGAATGTCGAGCAGCGAGAAAGCCGAGCGCAGCGAGATCCCTGTGATAATGCCCGGCAAGGCAATCGGCAGGATTACCAGAAGCGAAATCGTTTCCCGCCCGAAGAACTTCGATCGTGCCACCGCCGCTGCGGTTAATGTGCCAAGAATCAAAGCAAGCACCGTGGAAATCGCAGCGACTTTCAAGGAAAGCGCCATAGCATCCCAGACATCCGCCCGCCCCAAGGTCACGCCGATCCATTTCGTCGTGAAACCTGGCGGTGGCCATTGAAAGCTCTTTTCCTCGGTCGAGAACGCATAGAGGAAAATGAGAGCAATCGGAGCCAGCAGAAAGAAAAGCCCACCGAATGCGGCCAGCTTCAGGGCCAATGGAGAACGGGTATCAGAGTGCATCGAAAGCCCCCATTTTGCGTGCTCCCCAGAGATAGAGCCCCATGATGATAATCGGCACCACGGTGAAGGCGGCGGCGAGGGGAATGTTTCCTGCCGTCCCCTGTTGGGTGTAGACAGCCTGCCCGATGAAGAGCCGTGAATTGCCTACGATCTGAGGAACGATGTAATCACCAAGCGTCAGTGAAAAGGTAAAGATTGATCCCGCGACAATGCCGGGAAGCGCCAGCGGAAAGAGCACCATGCGAAAGCTCTGTTTGGGTGTCGCGCCAAGATCGGCGGCCGCTTCGGTGAGGTCTTTTGAAACCCGCTCAAGCGCGGCCTGCACGGGGATAATCATGTAGGGCAGCCAGATATAGAGAAACACCAGAAATGTGCCGAGATAGCTGACCGACAAGGAATTCCCTCCGATCACAGGCAGCGACAGAACCCCCTCCAAAAGCCATGTCATGTGCAGTTTGGCAAAGACCCAGTTCAGAATGCCTTCCTTTGCCAGCACAAGTTTCCATGCATAGACCTTGACCAGATAGCTGGACCATAGGGGCAGCATCACACCGATATAAAACAACGCCTTCCATTTCCCCTTCGCGTATCGCGCGGCGAAATAGGCGATGGGAAAAGCCACGATTGCCGCAGCGACGGTCACAGACGCGGCCATCGCGACGGTGCGCACAATGATGTCGAGGTTATAGGGGCGCAGAAGTTCGCCATAAGTCTTGAGCGTGAACTCGTGGACCACCACCCCTGAAAACTCGTCAATCGAGAAAAAGCTTTGTATCAAAAGCGCAATCAATGCGCCGATATAGACGATGCCGAGCCAGAGCGTGATCGGAAGGACCATAAGGAAAACGAACATCCGAGGATGGCGAATGATCCAGTCGGCGCAGTGCGCCAGCCCCCCTGGACGCGGGGAGAAAATGGCCGCATTCGAGGAATGGTCGCTCATTTTTCCTGCTCCATCACATGCACACGAGATTTGTCCCAGGAGATGCGGGTCGCCTCGCCCACCTGCGGGGCATCCAGCTGCGCAGGCACGAGCGCAGTCACCGCTTGCCCTTTGACATCAAGGTTGAGCTTGATGACCCGACCGTGGAAAAAGCGCCCCGAAACGGTGGCGTCTATTGTCTGGCCTTCTGCGTGCGTGACCTCAGGAGCCTCCAGCGACACATCTTCGGGACGCAAGGAGGCCCATTGCCCCGCCGCGCCAACCCCCAGAAGGTCGGCAGGCAACACATTGGAAGAGCCCACGAAATCTGCAACAAAACGCGTATTGGGACGACGGTAGATATCTTCGGAAGACCCGATTTGCTGGATTTTTCCTTCGGCAAACACCGCCACACGATCAGCCATGGAGAGCGCCTCATCCTGATCGTGGGTAACGAAAACGAAGGTGAGCCCCAATGCGCGTTGCAATTTGCGCAGCTCCTCCTGCATCTGCTCGCGCAATTTCAAATCCAGCGCCCCAAGCGGTTCGTCAAGCAAGACAACACGCGGCTTGTTGACCAATGCGCGGGCCAAAGCGACCCGCTGGCGCTGACCTCCGGAAAGCTCTCCTGCACGCCGGTCTCCGTAGCCTGACAGTTCGACAAGCTCCAACGCCTCCTCGGCGGCTTTGAGGCGCTCGGCTTTCCCCACACCTTTTACGCGCAACCCGAAAGCAACATTTTCCCGCACATTCATATGCGGGAACAAGGCGTAGTTCTGGAACACGGTGTTTACGTTGCGCAGGTAGGGCGGCACACCGTCAGCGGTCTCGCCGAATATATCAATATGGCCCGCAGTGGGCTGTTCAAACCCCGCAATCAAACGCAAGCAGGTGGTCTTGCCGGACCCCGAAGGGCCCAACATCGCAAAAAACTCTCCATCGTGAATTGCAAGATCCACATTGTCCACGGCTTTTACTGTTCCGAAATGGCGCGAAACGCCTCGGAAGGTTACGGCATCAGTCATTGTTGTTCTTTCAGAATGTGCCCGGACGCAGTGAGGACGTCCGGGCTTTGGGAGATCAGAGCTTAGCGGCCGCCAATCACACCAATGTAGTCGGAGACCCAACGATAGTAGGGGACGCAGGTGCCTTGGCTCTCACATTTGGAAACCGGAGTGCGCCAGAAATTGATACGGTCGAAATCGTCGAGACCGTTGGCAGAACACCCTTCGGCCGTCTGCATACCAGAGCCGTCTGTGCAGGCTTCAGGCACCGAGGGCACGGCTCCAAACCAGACCGACAGGTCGGATTGCAGGTTGGAGTTGAGCGAGTGCTCCATGAAGGCATAAGCACAATTCGGATGCTCGGCATCTGCGTGCAACATCAACGTATCCGCCCAACCTGTCGCCCCTTCTTCGGGGATAACAGAGGCAACCGGAACGCCATCCGCTTTCAGCAGATTGACCATAAACGGCCAGGAGGACGAAGCCACCATGCCTTCGTTCTTGAAATCATCAATCTGGATAAATGCGTCATGCCAGTAGCGCGAGACCAGAGTGCGTTGTGTCCGCAATAGATCCAGTGCTGCAGCATATTGATCTTCGTTCAACTCATAGGGGCTGGTGATCCCCAATTCGGGTTGATGCGCCATCAGATACATGGCGGCGTCTGCCACATAAATCGGTCCGTCATATGCCTGCACACGGCCCTTATTGCTTTCCCCGTCCGGCAGTGTCATTTCCTCGAACACCACATTCCAGCTGGTCGGCGCTTCCGCGAAGACCTCGGTGTTATACATCAGGACGTTCGGTCCCCACATGAAGGGCGTGCCGTAGTGCGTGCCATCGACTGTATGCCAAGGCGCGTCTTTCAGACGGTCGTCGACTCGGGACCAGCTCGGGATCAAATCAAGGTTGATCGGCTGGACACGCCCGCCCGCGATCAGACGTAAGGAGGCGTCACCCGAAGCGGTCACAAGGTCGAAACCACCCTCGTTCATCAACGCAACCATCTCATCAGAGGTGTTGGCAGTCTTGATTTCGACCTTACAACTTGTCGCTTCCTCGAATTTCGTAACCCAGTCAAACGCAGGGTCGGTTTCGCCGCGCTCGATATAGCCCGGCCACGCTACAATAGAGACGGTGCCTTCACCCTCTCCAAGCTCGGTCATCATGTCGGCGGCATTCAATGGCAGTGTCGCGGATGCGAAGAGCGCAAGCCCTGAGACGCACCCTTTGAAAATCTGTTTCATATTGGCTTTCCCTGTTAAGATGGGAGCTAAGATCTCCCTTGCCGAAAGCCTGTCGAAAATATTCTGGTTTCACAAATTCAATTGTTTGGTTTTGGCTATCGGAAATACCGATACCTTAGATTTATTTATTATTTTTATGGGCTTGCGCGGTCATAATGAATTCTCTTGTGATCCGTGATGGCGGCGCACCCTTCCGCCAGACCGTTCCAACCTGCACAACTGGTAGGCTTCCTGATACATCTCTGGACACAATGCGATCCCCCTCCAGCGACCAGCGGCGATAAACCATCTCAGGCAAAAGCGCGATTCCGGCCCCCGTGGCCACCAGTGAACGCACCGCTTCAACCGAGCGCGTGCGAAAGGCCACACGCGGACGCGCCCCGAAAGCAGACAGGAGCTTACGCGTCGCCTCCTCAATCTCGTCGATCCTCAACATGATCATCGGCTCGTCTGTCAAATCTTCGATCGATACCGAGGTGCGTGTTGTGAGCTTGTGCCCGTTCGGCAACCAGAGCTGATAAGGAGAGGTTTCAATGATCTCGGTCTGAAGTGCCATCCTGTCGCGCATATTGGATGTCACCATCACCGCAACATCCAACTCCCCCCCCACCAGAAGGTGTTCGAGATAATCGCCTGAATCTTCCACCGCCGTAACCTCGACTTGAGGATTGGCGCGGCGAAAGCGCGAGAGAATATCAGACAACACATAGCCTGCCACAAGTGAGGTCACACCAACATTGAGCTTACCCTTCAAATCTTTGCTGTCTTCCGTAAGAGCATGGCGAGCATCCGAAACGCCTGCGAGGATGCTGCTCGCATGACGCAGAAACTGATGTCCTTTGTGTGTGATGTCGAGCCCGCGCGGATGCCGGTCAAAAAGCTGAACCCCCAGATCACTTTCAAGATCACGGATGGCTTCCGTGACAGCCGATTGCGAGATCGCCAAAGCTTGAGCCGCACCCGAAACAGTGCCTGCCTCAGCAACAGCCACGAAATACCGGAGTTGTTTCAGTGTGAAAGCCATTCCACATTCTTACAGTGCCAATCAAAGAATTGTCTATTGGCAAAGCGAGCACTTCAATGCCACCGTCGACAATGCCTCCCTACCATCTGCCTCAACACGCAACCATTACTGGCCACCACGTTTTGCAAACGGTGAACGAAGGTTGGACACACCCGTTCTCCCGCTCCCTTCCAGAGACTGACAATCCTCTCCCTGCGCCCCCGAAAAGGGAAAATCCGGAGTATCTATTGGCGGACCGAGTCACACAAAAAAGATGCAAAAACATTTATCGCAAAGCTGAAAAGCTTCTGATTAAATCTTTCCTAAACACATAAAAACAATGACTTATCCACAATTTCTCGCTCGTTTTTGAAACTTTTCAGGCAGCCTTTCAAGCGCGATCATTTATGATGAAAGCAAGAAACCTGCTCCCCCAAAATGGAGATTTCAAAAATGTTTGAGATGCCCCTTATGTATCGGGAGTTTGCCATCTGACGCAGAACCTTGGAAATTCCGCCCTTCATTCATGCCATTTGCTGTTGCAGTTCGCCATAGCGTTTGGGAACACGTTGCTTGAGATACCAAGCCGAACCCACGAAGGACAGGCTTTGACATACCGATACCCCTCACAATTTCGCCGTTTAGTGCAAAATGGGTAGCTATTCAGAGGAAGCAATCCGAAGTCCGTAGAGAATTAAAGACTAACTGACTGGATTTAAAACTAAATAAAACTTTACACTTAAAATGTAATGGCGGGCCGCAAGGGATGAAAATGGGCACCAAATCGAGCATGAAGTGGAAGGACCGTTTCCCTGGCAAATCAAACGATCACCACACATCACAAAGAACCGAATACTTGCGGAGGAATTAGTGGCGCAATACCTCCGAAATTACGGCCGAAAAGGCACTTATTCTCGCAAGACGGAAATAATTGATAATTTTCAGGCGTGCCATGGCATCACTCGGAAGCTCGCCTATAGAAATATACACAAAGCAATGGCTTATCTCGGAGTAATCTGATGGGATCCTGCACTAAAAGCAACTGCACGCATTTTGCGATTTCAGATTTAGATACTTGAAACAGGTTTCTAATACCGGCGGCCCATTCCTCTTTGGAGTTTCTGGGCCGCCTATCAAGTCTTAACTCTCAGCAAAGTCTTTCTTACGCTGGAATACGATTCATCTGCTGCTGGTTGGCATCTGCGGCTCGGATTTCTTCCAACTGGCCTGGTCTTTGATACAGAATGGACGCCGTACAACCCGCGATCTCTTCGTGTTGTACAATAACTCCAATCTCTGCGTTAAACTCGACATTTCCCGAGCTCAGATTTGGTTCCAGGTGATCGCTGATTTTCAATGCCCACTCTGAAAGATCACAGTCCGAACCGATATGATCTTCCAGAAAATCATCAGCCAACAAGGCACTCCAACCGGCATAATCCCATTGCCAATACATAGAAGGTTTGACAGCTGTGAAGCTCGGACGCATCGCTTGACGATTGCTCTGCCGATACATTCTGGAAAACCCGATATCGTTTGGCGGAAGACGACATCCATCGATTGTGAAATAGGCTGCCCCGTGAACTGCCATTTGCTTAAAAAAATTCTCCAGGCGTGTTTCGAAAGCCGATGGTAGCGTGATTTGTTCCCGAAAGTCTCGGATGCCGGTAGCCCGCGAGACACTTTTGGACAAGTCAATTATAGCGGCGTCCTGCAAGCTTGGAATATGAGCATCAGAAAGTTCCGAGATGCGGTGCCAAAACCGCTCCTTGCAAAATTCTACGCATTGCGGACGGCTTGCTCCCTCAAAGTCTTTGCGCATTGCAGCATTCGTTTTGAAACCGAACGCAAAGGCAAGAGCTTCAGTGAGATGTGAGGACTTAAAGGGTTTGAGACCTTTGTTGTGATAAAGAAGGTCACTCTTTACAGACTCAATTTGCAGTTCTGTGATATATGTCACGAGCATTACATAGTCCTTTTATGTATGTGCTTCCCCTTGCCGTTTAACGAGACGCACATTCAAAAAGACTGTAACGTCGAGCAATCAAAATTCATTTTTCAAACGCTTTGAGCCGGCAAGAACTCTGGAGGTCAGCCACGCTAAAAGATAGTAAGGCAGTCCGGTATTTCAAGAGCTATATCCGCGCCTTGATGTATATTTATCAAAAAAGAACCAAATGCAGCTTTGCGGGCGACTTTACCGTCCGCGCCATTACTGCCGCCGCTGGAAGGCATCAACCGAAGTCTTCCGAAAAAAGGTTACTGGCCGAAATTGGCCTCCCACCTACACTCGAAAGAAGGATGTTTCGCGTTTCAAGTAGCGTTCGCACCAAAGATTTTCACACTGTCTTCGTTGACGATGATTTTGTCGAGGACGGCGCGCAGATACTGGCGTTTGAATTGGAGGGTTCCCTCGCTGAGCTGTTTTCTGACGAAGGCGGCGAACGTTTTTACCGTTTTTTCTGTCAGCTTGGCAGTCGGCTGAAGTTCGGCTAAAGCGCGTTCTTCCGCCGCTTTTGCGAGGTTCCGTTTTTCAGTGAGCGCAGCCAGGCGCTCCTTGAACGTAGGTTCGGAGGGATCTATCGCGCCGGTTTCCATGGCGTCGTAGAAGCGCCTTAATCTTTTTTCCGCCTCGTTAATTTCGGCACGGATCTGGTCCAGCTGGCCATTTTTTTCGTAGCGCCGGATTGCTTGGCGCTCCATCAGGTCCAAGAGCATTTCCCGGACACGTTGGTTCGAGAACAGGTGATTGCTCAACGTCTCGATGATGAACTGATCGAAAGCATCCATCGGAACGCGCATACCTGGGCATGTGGATTTTCCGCGGCGCATCTCGCCAGAGCAACTATAGTATCGGTATTTTCCACCCTTGCCGGTCGAGATCGTCATACCCGAACCGCAATGACCACAAACTGCTATCTTCGAGAGTAGAATATTGCTTGTTGTGTCTCGTGGCGGTGTCTTTTTTGGGTTCCGTCCGCGAAGAATTTTCTGCGCCATATCGAAGCGATGTGCTGGAATAATTTCCGGTACGGAAATTCGAACTGCAGTCTCTATCCCTGCCTTTTTTCCGTATAGGTAGTCCCCTTTGATTGTGCTGTTCGTGAGCAGCCGGTG
>NZ_JAHKPE010000006.1:0-29187 GCF_018860305.1 Celeribacter halophilus | reverse complement strand
GGCTTTCGCAGCTCTAGTGCTCATCGGCTGTGGCTGACCTATTGCTGCCGAGCAAATGCTTGCAAGTCCAAAATTGGCATTGCCGAAAGTGCTGCAGAAGCTGCGGTTGCTCATGAACTGTTGCTTTGCTCGAACTTGCACGATCTGCATTTTCAGCCGCTTTCAGTGAAATTTAAAGACGAGTATGGCCATCGCCGCACCTACACTCACGACGTGCTCGCGGAATTTGTCGACGGACGTCGTGTGCTCTACTTTGTCAGGAACAGCGATAGTCTTAAAAAACCCAAAACCTGGCGCGACATCGAAGCCATCAGGTCGGCGACGCCCAAGGATGCTGCTGATAGCATGATCATTGTCGATGCGGGCCTTTACTCTCGTCCGCGGCGGGAAAATTTGTTCCGGCTTCACCAAGCCGTCCAGACATTAGACGATGAAACCGATGACCTTGTGTTGAGGACCGCACGCGAGCACAAGAAACTCTGGCTGATGCGCGATCTCATCTCCTCGGTTGAGCTGCCGCAATGCCTTGTCTTCCAGTCCTGCTTGCGCCTCATTGCGCGTGGCCACCTTCTAACCAACCTCGACCACGTTATCGCGGAGTGGTCTCGTATCGATGTTGTAGCATGACCATTGCACCCAGGTATAACTTCGACGCGGGAACCGAAATCTCGGTCCAAGGTCATAGCCTCGTGCTGCACAAAGTGGGCGATTCAGGTTATGAGCTCAGTGACACTGACGGAAGTGTAATCAACGTTCTCGGGTTCTCTAAATTCGTAGAGTTGGTGAAATCAGGGGGCGTCAAGTTTAATGCGCGCCCCCTGTCACCTCAGGGAAGTGCCGGGGTGAGGTTGAAAGGGTTCTCGGTTGCTGCGCAGATGACTGAGAAGCAACAGGCCTATGGCCGGTTCCATTATGCGATCTGTGTCGCAATCGATCAACTTTACAACCACCGAACGGTGGTAGAAGGCCAGAATGACTTCAGGATTTCTATCGGCAGTTTGAACAATAATGCCAATCGGAAATTCTTGCGCCAGATCGTCGAAGCTATCTTTGGAGAGCGCGTGTATCTGGAATGCAGCTCAGTAAAGGGAGGTCATCAGGAGAAGTGGTTTCTCTACAAAGGGCGCACCCTAAAGAAATACTATGATGTCTATCTTGAGTTGCAGGACGACGACGATATCATCGCTGCTCTTGTGACACTTGATCATCTGAAAGGGAACCGCAAGCCACGACTTCCTTGGCGCCTGAAAGAGCTTATGACGGAGGCGTGGGAAACGATCGGACTTGACCTGAAGGGCCCGTCTCCGGCGAATGTCCACGCATATCTCACAGCCCTGATTAATCGCGAGAATAAACAGCGCTCCCTGAACGGTTTACCCACGCTCCCCGTCCCTTCACAGCAGAGCCTTATTCGGCACCGTCAAGAACAGCTCACCCCCACTGAATTTGTGGTCGCGACACAAGGAGTCCGCTTCGCCCGAAACAAACGTGGGCGTGGCAGTTCGGATGTCAGGGCGTTGATGCCTGGCGAGTTTTGTGAGATGGACGAATGTCGGGCAAGCTTGATCACTTCTGCCAAAGCCAAAGGCTACTGGCATACGCTTTCCAAAGACATACAGGAGGCCATGGCGTGGGCGGATGAGGAAATCCGCAGTCGCCTCACCATTCTGGTTATGATCGACGTCGCCACTCGCATGCCATTAGCCTGGGTTGTCAGCGATCAACCAAAGGCCAAGGCCACAATGCAATTGCTTCGGATGGCAACTCGCGACAAAACCCGTGAAAAACGCATTTATGGATGTGACGGAGAGCCTATGCCTCCCCTAGGCCTCGGCATGGTTCGCAACGATAATGGTACCGGCTTGAGGAACTCGGAGATCAAGACGGCGCTGCTCGGTCTCTCTTCCACAATTACAGACGTGCGAGCCCATGCCTCCGCTGACAAACCGTATGTCGAACGTATGTTTGGCACAACCGAGGCAATGTTGTTGAAGCTTCTTCATGGGTATACGGGCCGCAAACCCGGAGAGTTGCCAGGATATGATGCCACCAAATCCGGCGTGCTGAACATTGACCACCTATATGAAATTTTGACCAAGTTCTTTATCGACGAGTACCCGTCATTGCCGCACATGGGTGTGGGAATGGGAGGCCGCCGACCCGCCGAAGTCTATAAAGATCTCAATGAAACCAGGGGGATTTTTCGCCCGATAGATGAAGAACTTCGGCGCATCCATCTCGGCTGGAAATTCGAGGTCAAACCAAATGATGAAGGGGTGAGAGTTTTGCAGGGGCTCTACTATTCTTCCGACCAATTTCAGGAAGTTATCGACAAATGGCAGAGAAAAGTCTCTGTCTATATCGACCCGGACAACCTGAATTTTGCAACAGCGGTAGTTCCTGGGGATACGCAGATATATCAGTTGAATTTACAGACAACTGTTTTCGCGGATCTTACCGTCTCAGAATATCTTGAGCTGATGACGCAATATCGTCATGAACATCCCGAGACCAAAACACTTTACGAAGATCGGATCGCAAAGGTGCGCCTTGCGCGACAAGATTTTTTGCAAAAAATCGGTGTCGAGCGCCGTCTGCCACGTAGCTACGTGACAATCGAAGAGGCCCGTACCAAGGCAAAGGCTCTGTTCGCATCTTCACAGGTGGTGCAAAATCAGGTGCCGCAGGACACTGTCGCGCCCGGTTCTTTAGCCTCCGCCACCTCGGGCCCAGGAGTATTGCCCCTTGGTGGCGCCGAGGTCATCGATCTCGAACCATCCAAGCCAACGCCTGAAAACGAAGAAGTTAGCCCAATCAAGAAGCCTCGGGCGAAATCGAAAAATCAAACCACTCAAAAGTCCTTGCGTCTTGGCCCCCCTGACGAATTGGGGAAACTCTCCTAACGCACCGACAAAATGTGAACTCTGCTTACATAACTACCAAGGATATAAAATGGATTGTGTCACCCCTAATCACGTCAAAGCATTGCTTCCCTTACAGAGCGCACACTATACTTTTCCTCGAGCGGCAGTCTTGCGTGAAGCTTTCACCAATTGCGTAGTGGACTATTACGTAAAGGCCCTCACCGGCAAGGAGTTCGAGGCGAGAGGCTTGCTGGTGACCGGAAAGTCCAGGGTCGGCAAGACCGCCGAGACGCTCAAGCTTGTAAATGAATTCAATGCCAGTAAAACCGAAATGCCGAACGGAAAAACCGCTAAGATCCTCTATTGCAAGCTGGACGGCTCAGTCAGTTGGAAAGATCTCGGCACGAAGACTTTGGGCAAGCTTGAATACAGTGTTCATCCTCGGCGCACCCAAAGCGAAATCTGGAGCATGGTCCGCCATCAGAGCCGCGAACAAGGGGTTATCGGTTTCTATTACGATGAATGTCAGCACGTCTTCGCTCCCGGGGCTAAGTCAAACCGGATCTTCCTGGATAGCTTTAAATCGCTGATGAAAGAGCCTGAATGGCCGTTGATCATGATTTTGTCAGGCGTGCCGGATCTGGCCAAATATGTGAACTCAGAAGAACAGCTCTCCCATCTCCTGGCCCCGGTTCATTTCGATGAAATCAGTTTGGGCAAAAGCGCTGATCCTTTAGAGGATCCGGATCTTAATGAGCTGAACAAGCTCGTCTATTCTTATGCCGCTCACGGAGGCATTGATGTCGATGAACTCGTAGATCTGGATTTTCTGGAACGTTTGGACTTTGCATGCGTATCGCGCTGGGGGCTCGTCATTGAATTGTTGATCCGGGCTTTCGCTATGTGCCGGTTTCGCGGGGTGAACGTGGCCACTATTGAAACTTTCGCAGAAGCCTATGCCCAGAATTCTAGCCTGCCGGAAGGCCTGTCCCCTTTTACGGCACCGGATTACCGTGACATGCTTGATCGCACAAAGCTCCTGAAAATGCTGAAAATTGAATAGAGATGAAACCGGAAAATACCATATGCATCGGGCTCGCTTTGCGAGCCTTTTTTTTGGCCTTAGCTATGCATGCTTATGTGTCAGGTGTGCATACTTATGCTCGAGATGAAATTAAGTCGCACTGTAAATTATTGTTTTTAAATGATTTTATTATCATTAATAATTTCTTCGAATCGGTAGGTGTGCAAGCTTATGACCAATTGGCAGCCAGTGTCGTCCGACATGGGAATTACGTCTTTGCGACAAAAGTCGGGTTTTTGAACTAATCCCTGCTGGAACCAGTTTTCGGGTTCCCTTCTACTCTTGCTCGACGATCCCGTTTCTAAAAGGCTTGCTTTGCGCACGTGCTGGCTTTGGGCCAATGATGGCCTTCCTTTTCTCCAGCACGATAAGGCAGTCCAAGGAGAAGCGTGCGCAAAAAGAACGGTTGTGCCCCTGCATCCGTCCCTCCATCTGATTTATTTTACTTTTTAAAATATGTTATATTTTTTAACAGCGCATTCTGACGAGCTACCCTTTGAGTAAAGCGGCCAAGGTCTTCCCTGCAAGGCCTGAAGGGAGGTAGAACGACCGTGCGTGTCCGTCGACAGCAAGGGCGGATTGCAGACATTCGCTGCACCTTGCACCAAGGTCTGCTATGCGCAGATAGTGACCTTTGCAAAGTCTGGAACCGTGGTCTTCTTTCTCGACGTGGTCGACCCTCTGCGGACATTCGAACCTATCGCTACGCTTGACCGGTCCCAGCCATTACCGACCTCCATCCTTGCCGCTAATGTCCATTCGTGCCCCGGAAGGTTGACATGCGTAATTTTGGGTGCCCCAACTATTGCCGTATAAAGGTCAGACAGTTGGGTTCATAATGTTCGGCATTTTGAAGAATCTTTTCGGCTCGGGGAAGACTACAGTGCGTGATGAGGGGCTCCCCGCCATCCGCGAAACGGCCGGCTCAGGCGGTGAGCGTCAGAGCCGCTTCGAGGACTTTGAACGGGAAACGAGGGAACGCCTTGAGGCACAATCCTACGAAATGCCGGGACAGGCTTACTTCAGCCAATTGCAGGCTCTGCAGGAAAGTATCTCGGACCGCAGGTACATGGACGCCGCCATCGCGGCGCGCAAGAGCCTGCCGCTCATTCGCAAGTGGCTTGAAGATCCCAAGGGGCACGGCAAGAGGCTGAGCCTGAATATGCCAGCGCTCACTCAGGGTGGCACCATGCTGGCCATCACCGGTGACCGGAAGGGACTGGCGATGCTGCATGATCTGGTATCGGAATTCGACCATCTCGAGGAATACCGCGCTGATGCCGAAAAGCATCTCGCCGCCATCGACCTCTTCGACGCCATTCGCAAAGCCGTCGCAGCAAAGCCTGGCATCCTGCAGAACAAGATGAAGTCGGAGGTGGGCGCCGAGGATGGCCGCATTGTTAGCAACCTGATCTCGTGGCTGGAGAAGGCTGGCGAGATCACCCGCGCCAAGAACGGAAAGACCTACGCGCTCTACGTAGACGGCGTCGAGATGAGCGCCAAGGACGCTTCGGCAGTCTACACCGAGCCGCCGCGCCCCGGGTCTCACCAGGCCAGATCCAAGCCGGGGAAGCCCATCGAGCTCAACCTCGAAAAGCTGACCTTGGTGCCGCTGCCACCATCTCCGGAGGCCTGGACCAGCCAGGTTACGCTGCCTGCAACCAATGAAACATTCGAGGATGCCGAAGGCGCTTGGCGTGAACTCACTGTAGAGGCGATCGCGCCCGCGGATCGCCCGGACCCTGCCTTCCGAAAACACTTCACCACACGTGGCGGTGTCCTTTCCTTCGATGATCTTGCAAAGTCCGAGGCAAGCCTCGGTGCGCCGGGCGCAGTGATGTTCACCTCCGAGCAGGGCGGCCCCACGATGATCGAACGACTGAAGCGTCCGATCTATGCGCTTGATGTCCATCCCGAGGGCCAGGGCTTCGCGACACGTTCGAAAACGAACATCCTGACCGTCTACGGCGCAGACCTGAAGATCGATTTCGAGACCGATCTATCCGCCACGCCCGAAGTCGCAGCGGGGCGCCGCCGTCTCGATCCTGACGTGAACGGAGGTATTCTTTGGGGTGAACCCCATTTGGCGCTCAACTGCATCGCACTCAGCCCCAGCCGGGACAGATATCTTTACACGTTTGTTGATGAAGCCTGGTGCATCGATCAGTGCGGAAAGCTTCTGTGGGGCGTCCGTATGCCTGAGCGCCCCGTGGAGACCTATCATCATACCTTCGAAGTGGGTGACATGGGCAGGCATACGCGAACCGCCGTGGAAATCGAAGAGGCGCTGAAGGAGCTTGAGCTGCCAGTAACGCCGGATGAGATCCGGCAGAAATACCGCAGCTTAGCGCGTCAGCTGCACCCGGACCTCAATCCGGGTAGCGAGGACCAGATGAAGGCAGTCAACGCGGCTTACGAGACACTGACCGGGGCCAGCCACGAAGAACTGCAGGGTAAGGAAAACGCTGAGGACTTACTGACGTTCTCCGCCACCGTGACTTTCACGACCGGCGGCGGCCCTGACCGCCTTCAGGCTGCGACCTTTTCAGGGCGTGGCGACACGGCGTTACTGGGAACCACCCAAGGGCGGGTCCTGCGCATCGATGGTTCCGGCAAGCCGATCGCCCTCTACGATGTGGGCGCCGTGCCAGTCAGGATCCTGGAGACGGATCGCTATCTCTATATCCAGACATTCACTCGTCTCTACGTCCTTGAGGGCGACCGCCTTGTGGGGTTGCAGGACTGCACGACCAAATGCGACCTGCTTGTAGAGGAGGGCTTGGTCTTGCTGGTCGAGAACAAGGGGGTGCGGGTGTTGACGGAGGTCGGCAGATCGCTGGGCATCGCCCTGACCAAAGCCCCCATCCGTCGGGCCGGGATCGAGGATGGCGTGCTCGTCGTCGAAACACGAACCCATCGCGGCCGGTTCAGTGGCTTCAGGAGATAAAGCGAGTTGCCAATTCGGCGACCAGTCATAACAGAGAATCCGCGTCCGCTTTTACGGCTTTCTGCCGGTCCATGACCGTGCAACGAGTTTAAACTGTCTACCCACCCTATCGGAACGACGGGACCCGGCCCTGAGCCGACATTGATGTGAATCGCGTCTAATGACCGCTCCCAGCCCTTCCAAGACATTCGTGCAGGGCGCAGCATGACGAAGGGCATACACTGGGAGGGCGGAAACCAGAAGTTCACTGCTCAAGTTATGGTTCCGTTTCAGAAAGGCAAAAGCGGCCATTCATACCAGAGCTGAAAACAACCCCCATGATGGGCAGCGCACCGAGTTCGGCAAAACGCAGGAAGCCGCCTTGGCAAATTTGGCACGCACTGCGCCGGAAGAGTTAGGCGAATTGAATAGTTGACGCAAAGCATCGCCATGAGCTGCATCACAGTCCAAACGACTGCTTCATGGAAGCTACTTTGTCGCACACATTTGACCGGCTTTCATACTCGTATTCATTTTGAAAAATCATTCAATCGGAGGAGGTGGACCTCCTCTGAAAATCTGTTGGCTCTGATATTTTTCCAACAGGTCTATCCATACTTACTTTGTCAGGTCATGCAAGCTGAGGGCCACTCACATGCCTTTGATCTGTGTGCCAGCCTCACCAGAGAGAATAGCGAGGGCATCTTCAAGTCTTCCGATGCCAGCAATGCCACCGCAGAGGGCAAAATCGCGACCCGCATGCACTTTCGGTCCCATTGATCCGGCGGGCACATCCAGAGCTTCGGCCTCAGCCAGTGTCAAATGCGGCAAACGCGCTGCGGCTTGTGTGCCGAAATCACGATATACGCCGTCAACATCGGTCAAAAGCAACAGCGCATCGGCCTCCAGTTTTCGTGCCAGCAAAGCACTGGCTGCATCTTTGTCGATCACGGCCTCAACCCCCACAAGGCTCCCGTCATCGCGCTGAACCACGGGAATCCCGCCTCCGCCCGCGCAGATCACGATCACGCCTTGCTCAAGCAGCAACTTGAGCACATGCAGATCGGGAATGTCGAGCGGCGCAGGCGAGGCGACCACCCGACGCCACTTCGTGCCATCTGCTGCAATCGCCCAGCCCGCCGCTTTAGCCCGCGCCTGCGCCTCTTCACGCTCATACACCGGACCGACAAACTTCGTCGGCTTGCCAAAGGCCGGATCGCGGTGATCGACCAGAACCTGCGTCAGAAGCGTTGCCACAGGGCGGTCATGATCAAGGGCATTTTCGAGTTCCTGCTCAATCATATAACCGATCATACCTTCGGTTTCAGCGCCCAAGACATCAAGCGGATAGACCTCGTCAGGATTGTAAGACGCCCCTTGCAAAGCCAAAAGCCCAACCTGTGGCCCGTTGCCATGGGTGACGACCAGTCGATGACCAGCACGCACGATGGCGGCCAGAGCGGCCGCCGCACGTTTCACGTTCGCGCGCTGCGCCTGCGCGGTCAGGGGTTCTCCGCGTTTCAACAAGGCATTGCCGCCCAACGCAGCTACGACCAGCATCTCAAGCCCCCAACGTGGCGACAAGCACGGCCTTGATCGTATGCAGCCGGTTTTCAGCCTGATCGAAAACAATCGAAGCCGGGCTTTCAAACACATCCTCTGTCACTTCCATCGCAGAGATACCGAACTCACGTTCGATTTCGGCACCGACAGAGGTGTCGGTATTATGAAAAGCAGGCAGACAATGCATGAAGCGCACACGCGGATTTCCGGTTTTCTCCAGAAGATCTGCATTCACCTGATACGGCGTCAACAGCTTGATCCGTTCGGCCCATTTCTCTTTCGGCTCACCCATCGAAACCCAGACATCCGTATAGACAAAATCTACGCCCTTCACGGCCTTGTCGATATCATCGGTGATCATGACCTGCGCACCCGTCTCTTGGGCGAGGCTCTGTGCCTCATCCTGAATCGACTGAGATGGCCAGCACGCCTCTGGGGCACAAAGCCGCACATCCATGCCCATCTTGGCTCCGCCAATCAGTAGGCTGTCGCCCATATTGTTAGCCGCATCACCGACGAAGACATAGGACACCTGATGTAGTGGTTTTTCGACGTGTTCCTGCATTGTCAAAAAATCCGCGAGTATCTGGGTCGGGTGAAATTCATTGGTCAGCCCGTTATAGACCGGAACACCCGAATACTTTGCAAGATCGGCAACTATCTCCTGACCAAAGCCCCGATATTCAATCGCATCATAAATGCGCCCGAGAACACGTGCTGTATCCTTGACAGATTCCTTATGGCCCATGTGGTTACCAGTCGGGCCGAGATAAGTGACCCGCGCCCCCTGATCATAGGCCGCCACCTCAAAGCCTACACGGGTGCGGGTGGAATCCTTTTCAAATATCAGGGCGATGTCCTTGCCCTGTAAGGTCGGCACCTCGGTTCCGGCATATTTTGCGGTTTTGAGGTCCGCCGCGAGTTTCAACAGAAATGCGATTTCACACGATGTATAGTCGCGCAAACTCAACAAGCTACGGTTTTTCAGATTGAAAGCCATTTTAATGATCCTTCCAGATCAGAGTGCATCACGGATGGTCGGGCAGCTCATACAATGTCCGCCCCCTCGACCACGTCCAAGTTCGGCGCCGGGGATCGCCAGAACCTCAACTCCGACAGCTTTGAGCGCCGCGTTCGTATCGTCATTGCGATCATATCCCACGACCACACCGGGACGCAGGGCCAGCACATTATTGCCGTCATTCCACTGTTCTCGGGCGCGCTCTTCTTGCGTGTTGCCACCGGTTGGGACGATTTGTAGCGATTTGTATCCCAGAACTTCAGCGACGATATCGAAGATCGGTCGCGGGTCCTGACGGAAAGACAGTGGCGCGTCGCCCTCACCGGGCCGTATATCGTAACAGAGCAGTTCATCTGCCACTTCTTTAAAGGTCGTCACAACATCTCCGCCACACAGGGTAAAGATGGTGTCGAGATGCATCGCCGCACGTGATTTCGGGATGCGGAACGCCAACACACGCTCCACAACGCCTTTGGCAAAAAGTGCCTCGGCCAGTTGCCCGATCCCCTGAGGCGATGAGCGTTCTCCCATCCCCACAAGCACCGTGTTCTGACCCACCGGCATGATATCCCCGCCCTCCAGCGTGGCCAGACCGTGTTCCTTGGTCGGATCTCCCCAATGAATGTTGGCTTTGCCCGCGAATTTGGGGTGGTATTTGTAAATTGCAGTATTGAGCAGCGTTTCGGGCCGGCGTGCCTCCCAATGCATCGGGTTGACTGTCACACCGCCATAAATCCACGCTGAATTGTCGCGGGTAAACAATGCATTGGGCAAAGGTGGCAAGATAAGGCCGTAATGGCCGAGATAGCTCCCGAACAGGTTTTTGGGCACAAAAGGCAAATCATCTGCCGCCAAACCGCCCAGCAGATATTCCGCCAACTGCACACCGGGAAGTTCATCCATCCACGCGCGCAGTTCCGTCTGCATCCCAACGCCCACGTGATCCGGCGTCACCCGATGGTCCAACACATAGGCGCGCGCTTCCGGAAGATCGAGGGTCTCGGCCAGAAGGTCGTTGACGTCCAGAACCTCCACACCTTCGTCCCGCATCAGATTGGCGAAAACATCGTGGTCTTTTTGCGCCTGTTTTACCCAGAAAACGTCGTCAAACAAAAGATCCTGGCAGTTCGATGGCGTCAGTCGGCGATGCGCCAGACCCGGACGGCAGACAATCACCTGCCGCAGTTTTCCGGTTTCGGAGTGGACACCCAGTTTCATATTCGTTGTCATTTTATTGCTCCTAAATGTCCAACATCACAGGGCGCTGATCACGCCGGTCCACATCTCGTAAGCCGCGATGAGGGCTGCGATCACAATGCCGATGCCGATCCATGCTTCGATGCCCGAAAAAGCTTTCTCGCCGCGTTTGGCTCGCGCATACCAATAGACCGGCACACCTACGGCGTAGAGAATGGCGCACATCAAAAGGTATGCAGGTCCGGCAGCATAGACCAGCCATGCACCGTAAAGCGTAGCCAGTGCTCCGTTGAACAGGTCACGTCCGCGCCGCTCGCCTTCGCCATAGCCTTCACCGCTCAGTGCGAGTTTGAACGCATAGGCCCCGGACAGCACATAGGGCACCAGAATGGCAGTCGAGGCGATGTAGAACAGGGCAAGATAGGTCGAGTTGGAAAAGAGAGTCACAAACAAGAATAACTGGACGAAGATATTGGTGATCCATAGCGCACCGGCTGGCGAACCGTTTTTGTTCTCTGTCGCAAACACGGCAGGCAACATGCCTTCTTTGGCCGCACGATAGGGAATTTCAGCCGCAAACACAGTCCAGCTCAAGAATGCCCCGGCAACCGAAATTACAAGTCCGATGCGCACAACCACCGAGCCCCACGGACCGACTGCCTGTTCAAGCACATTGGCCATAGATGCCGCTGCCGGAAGCCCAGCCAGTTCTGTTTGGCTCATCAAGCCGAATGACAGAAGCGAGACCAGAAGATAGATGGATAGGGCAATCACAAAGCCGAGAATTGTCGCACGTCCGATATCAGCACGTTTCGCGGCACGCCCCGAGACGACACTGGCCCCTTCGATGCCGATAAAGACCCAAAGCGTGACCAGCATTGTGCTTTTAACCTGAGCAACAATACTTCCCAGTTCAGGTGTCTGCGTTCCCCAGAAGTCGAAACTGAATTTTGGCATGTTGAACGCAATCGCGACCAGCAGGATGAACAATGCAATCGGAGCCAGCTTGGCAATGGTCGTAACGACATTGATAATCGCCGCCTGCCGGATCCCCATCAGGACCAGTGCATGGGTGACCCAAAGAACTACAGATGCCCCGATGATCGCCTGCACCGTGTTCCCTTCCGCACCGAAGGCTGGATAGAAATAGCTCAACGCACCGAAGATCAGCACCACATAGGACACGTTGCCAAGCCATGCGCTAAGCCAGTAGCCCCATGCGCTATTGAACCCGACAAAATCACCGAAACCTGCGCGGGCATAGGCATAAGGCCCAGCATCCAGATGCGGCTTGCGGGTGGAGAGACCTTGATAGACGAAAGCCAGTGCCAGCATCCCGATGCCGGTGATCAACCATCCAATAATGACCGCCGCAGGAGAAGCGCCTTTGGCCATATTCTGCGGCAAGCTAAAAACACCGCCACCGATCATGGATCCCACAACCAACGCGACCAGCGGCACCAGACCTAACTTTTTGGAGGTTTTGGCCGGAGATGCTGGGGTTGGACTCGTTTCGTTCACACTCATAATCGTATTCCTTCGATCAGATATGACTTGCAAATGCCCCAAGGCATTTGCGTGAAATCTTTTATGGGCGGAGCATTTCATGGAGCGCGGCAGCGCCGTTACGCAGCATTTGCTGGGTCCATTTGGATTTCTACGAGCGCGACGCTAAGACTCGCGGCTGCATGACGGAATGATATGGATCAAACGTTGCATGATCACCTTGTTTCGCACATGAGTGCTGTGCATGAGCGATAATAATGCGAAAACAGCGCCTCTTTGTCAGGCGTTATTGCGTTTTGCTCAAATTGGCTTTGCTTCAAGAGGCCGAAAGAAAAATACCAACTCTATCGCGGGCAAAACTGAATATTCAGAATTTCTTCAAACGAAATTCTGCACAATGTGTCGAACGTCTGCTTCAGGGAAGTTGCCACGCAGCGGCTGGACATCTGGCCAACGGCGGCTCTGGGCCGTCTGTGACGACGGCCCATTGGTTTAGATTTCGATAGCTTCGGCGATAGCCAGGGCATCTTCAAGTTCAACGCCAAGGTATCTGACAGTGCTGTCCATCTTGGTGTGCCCCAACAGGAGTTGGACCGCACGTAAGTTGCCGGTTTTCTTGTAAATCTGCGTGACCTTTGTACGCCGCATCGAGTGCGTGCCATATGCGCTGGCTTCCAGACCTATGGACGTCACCCACTCACGGACAATTCGTGCGTACTGGCGGGTCGAGATATGAAGCCGTTCGTGAAATCGCCCGGGCCAGAGATATTCTGAACCAATCATGAGCGGCTCTCGCATCCACCGCGCCAGCGATGCTCGAGTGCCTTCAGAAATTTCGAAACGCACAGGTTTTTGCGTCTTGCTCTGCAGAACCGAAGCGCGCTCCTTGATTTGGCCTGACGCCATGATATCAACCACCTTCATCTTCACTAAGTCGCAACCGCGCAACTTGCTGTCGATGGCAAGATTGAAGAGGGCCAGATCGCGATGGTTTTCGGCCAGCTCCAGCCGCACCCTGATCGCCCAGACGTGTTTGGGCTTGAGCGGCCGTTTCTGGCCGACGATCCGGCCTTTGTTCCAGGCCGGGCGTAGTGCGCGGATAACGGGTAGGTTTGGTGTTTCCATGACGGATCCTCCGATCCACCACGCCCTCCACATCGACAACCCGACGTTGACAAAACATCATACCACATGATGCTGCGACGCATCCGAGGTCGGCTGTGAGCCCAAAGTGTTGGATGCGGCACGCTGCACGAATGTCCGCTGTTGTGAGGCCTCCCAAAAACCTCCAACAACCACTTAGGTTTTGAACAGGGTTTTTGGCAGCGTTATTTCGGATGATCTTTTGCATGTGCCAAAAAGGAGCGTTTTGGGCAAACCCTAAAGTCTACAATGCTTGATTAAAGAAACCTCTGCTGTAGATTTCTGTTTTGCTATGTCTGGTTGACCAAAGAGGATGCGATAGTGACAAAAATCAGAAAGGCCATGAATTCCGACGCCGAATCTGCGATCAACACTTTGCGTCGTTCAATTTCTGAATTGTGTGTTGCCGACCATGATGGTGACCCGCAGGAGATTGAATCTTGGCTTAGCAATAAAACAGTAGAGGCTTGGTCTAAGTGGATTGCAAGCGAGGACGCAACAGTCTTCGTCGCTGATAGAAATCAAATGGTTGTTGGCGTCGGTATGGTAAGTTTGCAGGGCGAAATCATGTTGAACTATGTCCATCCGGACGCACGTTTTTCGGGCGTCAGCAAAGCCATGTTGGCAGCAATGGAAGAAGAGCTACGCTCTCACAACATCAGCAGCTGCCATCTTGAAAGCACGGCGACAGCTCAAGAATTCTATGAAAACTATGGGTTCCTGAGGGACAAGGCGGATGCCTTGATCATGTCAAAAACGCTCTAGGTAGGGCTAAAACGTAAAATACCTGCGACCAGTGGTCCTGACGACGCATCAGACGGATGATTTACGCCGTCATACACAACAACCTCCGCAAAGTCGAACGGACTCACGCCTTCAAGGCAAGCAACATTGATACCAAACTGAGTGGGATTGGATCTGCGTTGATGGTGGGTGTAAATTCCACAAACTGGGCAGAAGTAGTGTTTGGCTGTTTTTGTATTAAATTCGTAGAGGGTTAAAGTGTCCTCGCCTTTCAAAAAATTGATACCGTCCAGTTCCGCCGAAACGGCTACTGCTCCTCGCATGCGGCAATAGGAACATGAACAGCGGCGAATAGTATTCAATCCGTCGGTGAGACGGACTTCAAACTGCACACGGCCGCAATGACATGATGCTAGATGTTTCTGTGAATCTGGTGCCATTTTGAATACTCCTTTTTCTACAGCTTTAGCTTCCACTTCCGATTAGGTCATCATGGGAAAATCTCAAATTGGCTTATTCCTGCAGTTCTTTGTCTTTACGCACTACTTCCAAAACTCACACTTTTTGAACGGTTTGCCAAAGCCGACATTAGCGCAGCCGCAACGAAATGGGGCTTTGTCCGCAGACTGTGAGTCCGCTGACCCTACGATTGCAGCACTGCAGCGAATGTCCCCTTCGGCGGGCCGCACCGCAGCGTGCCAAATGTGCGGCCAAGGTCGCCTTTGGGCCGTTCGCGGCAGCCCGACAGTCAGGGCGGAAACCGGGCCTTATCCAACCCGCCCCGGCGTGAATGTGTTTCATGTCGGCTGGCGGAGCTATGTCGAAAGAACCGTCCTGATGTCAAAAATGCGTTTTGTGTTGAGTGAATTCCCCGATCCCAAGCTTGAAGAGGCCGCGATTATACGGCGTCTAATGGCGTTCCAGATATTTCACAGCCCTGATCAAACGCGAGAACAAACAGCGTTTTTGTAAAAGGGCTCATCAAACGCCGGCGCGCAGCCTCTGCGCTGAAATAATTTCGCTCAACGGAAATGCGACCCTCGTGGCCAAAGAGAGACAGTTCCTTATACGAGAATTTCTAAGCAACTCCCGTCTCTTGTTCACGGATGATGATGATACCTGGCGCCGTATCCATGTGCAGACGGAAAGACATTTCGTTGATGGTGATACGAGAGCGGTTGTCTACTATGCCTCCAGCGCACTGCCAACAGGATCATCTTTTTGGGAGAGCGATGGCGTTTGAAAAGATCGCGTCGCGCCATGAAAATCTCGTTCTTTATTCAAAGACAATCATCATGAACGCGGAAAATAATGCAACAAAACCTCGGGAGCATCGAGAGACGCGGCTAAAAACCTAGATGCTCGGCCCCAGCATTAGGCATTAGGCATTATTCGCTTTAACCCCTCGACCGCGATCTCGATCCGCTCATGGTTAACCGCCTCGACCTGTCGCACCAGATAGCAAGGCCGTGCGAGTTCAGGGGCATTAGAGACTCTGTGGAGACTGCCATCGTCCAAATAATTCGCAACCGACCGATAAGGTAAATAAGCACATCCCTCACCCTGCAGTAGATACTGTAACGCGATGTCACCATGGCCGACATTGAACTGTGACATCTGCAATTGTGGCAGCTTATCGAGATGATCCTCGCGATAGCCATAGCTCCAGTCGATATGCACATAGTTCTGATTGTTACACTCTGAAAGATCGCACGGGACAGATGAAACGAGAACCAGAGAATCGACCATCAGTTCATCAATCTTTAGACCGGGTAGCGCGCGGGGCATGTGCGTTACTGCCAGATCCAGTACCCCTTGGCGAACATATTCGGTCAGCCGTTCGGAATAATCGGCCTCGACCCTCAGCTTGAAGCCGGGGTGGTTTTGCCGCATCCAAATCATCCAGCTCGGCATGAAGGTGCGCCAGATTGTGATATGCACGCCTATCCCGATGGAACCGTCATAAACACTGCTTTGTCGGATCTCGGACCGGCCTTGTTGCCACAGTTGCAGCATAGAGGCGGCATAACGATGAAATTGCAGGCCGGCTGCGGTCAGCGTCACGCCTGTCGGGCCGCGATCGAACAGCCGACAATCCAGACTGTCCTCCAGAACTTTGATGCGGGCGCTGACCGTCGATTGGGTGACGTTCATCTGTTCCGCGACTCGGCTGAAATTGCCAAGGCGCGACAACTCCAGAAAAGTCCTGACGGCGTCGATATTCATAGATCTGCAGTTGTCCCGGTCGGTGTGGCGTCGACGCCCATCTTACGTTGTATCGCGGCCTCTAGCCAACCGATTTCAATCGTCGGGACAGAAGCCAGAAGCTCACGCGTATAGTCATCCATCGGAGGCATCAGAACCTTGTCCTTTGGGCCGAAGCGCACGACCCGGCCGTGATGCATCACTGCGACATCATCAGCGATGGCACGTACCGTCTCAATATCGTGGGTGATAAATAAGAAGGCCACGCCGGTGTCATCCTGCAGGGTCTTAAGTAGACGAAGAATGTCTTCGGCCACCAAGGGATCGAGCGCCGATGTCACCTCATCGCAAATAATCAGATCAGGCTGGGCGGCCAAGGCACGGGCGATGCAGATCCGCTGTTTCTGCCCGCCTGACAACTCGGCCGGATAGCGGTCAAGGAAGCTGTCGTTCAATTCGATCAGGCGCAATAGATCTCGAACTCGATCATCAAGAGCCTTGCCACGGAGGCCGAAATAGAATTTCAGCGGCCGTCCAATTATGCGCCGGACAGTATGGCGCGGATTGATCGCAGTGTCGGCCATCTGGTAAATCATCTGCAAACGTCGGCGAATATTCTTATTGCGACTGGCTAGGTCGCCAGTCAGCGCTTGCCCTTGAAACAGGACCTTGCCCTTTATCGGCGGCAGCAGGCCAGTCACCACACGCGCTAGCGTCGATTTACCTGATCCAGATTCTCCTACGATGGCCAGCGTGCGCCCCTTGTCCAGCTGCATCGACACATCATGCAGCACCTTCAATAAATTCCCGCCATAGGCTGCGTCAACATTTTCGATCTGCAAAACTGTCTCTCCCCTTGACGCGGATCGTACAGGGTTGACCTTGGCACGGACCGAGACCAGCTCTTTAGTGTATTTCTCACGTGGAGCGTGGATGATCTGCTCCGTACTGCCATATTCAACGGCCTTACCATGGCGAAGAACGAGGATATCATCTGCCATCTGCGCGACAACCGCTAGATCGTGGGTGATATACAGCGCTGCTGCCCCCGCATGGGCAATGGCCCTCTTCATCGAGGCCAACACCTCAAGCTGAGTAGTCACGTCTAGAGCCGTGGTGGGTTCGTCAAAAACGATCAAGTCGGGTTTTGGACACAGTGCCATCGCCGTCATTGCGCGCTGCAATTGCCCTCCCGAGACTTGATGTGGAAAGCGCTTTCCAAAATTTTGCGGGTCGGGCAACTGTAGTTCGGTGAATAGCTTGACTGCATATTCCAATGCCTCGTCACGGGACATCATGCCGTGGTTAAGCGCGGATTCGATCACTTGATCTGCCAAGCGTATGCTGGGATTGAACGCCGCAGCAGCAGATTGCGCGACATAAGTAACGCGCTGCCCACGCAACTTGCGAATAGCTTCGGAGCCATAGGTCAGTATATTATCGCCGGTCAGCAGGACCTCGCCACCGATGATTCGGCAGGCCCCGCGCCCATATGCCATGCTGGCAAGGCCAATTGTCGATTTGCCTGCGCCGGATTCGCCAATCAGGCCCAGAACCTTGCCCCGTTCCAGCGTGAAGTCGACGCCGTGAACGATAGTCTTGTCGATCAGTTCGCCATTCTCTCCCTCGGTCCGAACTGCGATCAGCAGGTTGCGGACGTCCAGCACCGGATGCGTATCATTGCTTTCAATCGGTTTCTGGTTCATCAGTCGCGTCCTCCTTTGAGGCTTGATGTACGGTTCAGCACGCTGTCGACGACAAGATTGACGCTGATCGTCAGCAACGCAATGGCAGCAGCTGGCAACAGCGCGGCAGGGATGCCAAACCCAATACCACTACTGTTCTCGCGTACCATGCTGCCCCAATCAGCCTGTGGCGGCTGGATTCCCAGGCCAAGGAAGCTGAGGCTGCTGAGAAACAGAACCGCAAAGGCGAAGCGCAAACCCAGTTCCGCCATCAGAGGCGAAAGCGCATTCGGCAACACCTCGGCAAAGATCACCCATAGTGTTCCCTCGCCACGCAACCGAGCGGCCTCGACATAATCGTTCACAGCAATATCGACCGCAACGGATCGCGACAGGCGGAAGACCCGGGTGCTGTCCAGAATGGCCATCACAAAGATTAGATTGGTGACGTTCACATCAAGTGTGGACAGGACCACCAGCGCAAAAATCAAGGTCGGGATCGACATCATCAGGTCGTTAAACCGGCTGAGCGTTTGGTCGGTCCAGCCCTTTACCGTGGCCGCCACGAAGCCAAATAGCGATCCGAAAGTGAATGAAAGAATCGTTGCCATACCGGCCACGAAGAATGTCGCTCGCGCTCCGTAGAGCATGCGGGACAGGAAATCTCGGCCCAGCTGATCGGTACCCAGCCAGAACTGAGATGACATCGGCTCCCACGTGCCGCCGACGATATCGTTCTCGCCATAGGGCGCGATCCAAGGGGCAAAAATAGCCCCTATCAGCATCAGCGTCAGAATGGTCGCCCCGATCCAGGCGCCATAACTGAATTGTCTGAGGCTTTTCATGAGATGTCCTTTCAATTGTGGTGACAATGGGTCACCTTGGGTGACGCAGGCGCGGGTTTGCGACAATCGCCAGGATATCGGCGATCAGGTTCAGGATGATATAGGTAGCGGCAAAGATGAGCCCGACTGCTTGCACGACTGGCACGTCGCGCTTGGCCACGTGATCGACTAGCAATTGCCCCATGCCGGGATAGGCAAACACGACCTCAACCACGACAACACCGACGATCAGATAGGCCAAGTTCAAGACTACGACGGTGATGATGGGTGAGATGGCGTTGGGCAGGACATGGCGCGTTAGGATATGTCTTCGCTTGAGGCCTTTCAGTTCTGCCGTCTCCACATAGGGGCTGGAGATCACGCTGATAAGTGCGGCGCGGGTCATGCGCATCATATGTGCGATCACCACTAGTGCCAGCGTAACGCAGGGAAGGATCAGCGAGATTAACCGCTCGCCCACACCCATACCTTTGTAAACGATAGCATCGGACGGCAATACGCCTAGCCAGATGGAAAACACCATAATCAACACATAGCCGATGAAATACTCGGGCAGCGATATCGTTGCCAGCGTGCTGAAGGATATCACCCGGTCGACCCAGCTATCGCGATAGAGAACGGCCAAAAGACCCAGAACAATCGCTGTCGGGACCGAGACCAGGGCAGCCAGCCCAGCCAGCAGCATCGTGTTCGCAAAACGTCCAGAAATCATCTCGGCAATATCCTGCCCGCCGGACAGCGACGTGCCCAAATCCCCATGCAAGATCCCCCACAGCCAGGAGAGATACCTACGAGGTGCCGGTTGGTCGAGGCCAAGTTCTGTACGCAGGTTGGCTAGCGCCTCGGGCGTGGCCGACTGTCCAAGTATGTTCTGCGCGACGTCGCCGGGCAGCAGCTCGACGCCAATAAAGATCAGAAGCGACATCGCCAGCAATAACCCAAGGCTGATGGCCATACGTTGCAGGGTCAGACGGATCAAAGGATTACCAGAAGTCCTACCCATCCAAGCAGTGGTCATAACGATGTTCCCAGCCAACAGCGGATCGGCGCAAAATAATTGGACAGCGGTCCTGACGTGTCCTTAATATAACCACCTACCTCGTCCGAAACTGCGTCGATGAAATCATTGAACATTGGAATGATCACCCCTCCTTCATTGCGAACCATCAGTGCCATGTCTTTAAAAAGCTTCTGGCGCTTGACCGGGTCAGCTTCGATCCGAGCCGCCAATACTAAATCATCGAAATCAGGGCGCGACCAATGTGTCTCGTTCCAGGGCAAGCCGCTCATGTAGGCGGTGGAATATATGTGGTCCTGCACGGGACGCGAGGTCCAGTAGGATGCGGAGAAAGGAACCTTGTTCCAGACATCACTCCAATAGCCGTCGGCGGGCACTCGCTGCACGTCGATCTCTATGCCAGCCCTGGCCGCCGAGGCCTGAAACAGAACCGCTGCATCGACTGCACCGGCAAAGGCAGCGTCAGAGACATGCAGTGTCACCGGGCCCTTATGCCCAGATTTCACAAAGTGGCGGCGGGCCAGCTCGGGGTCGTATCCACGCTGCTCGATCTCTTCGGGCGCCATCGGATATGTCGCGTTGATCGGATAGTCATTCCCTACAGTGCCATAACCTTGCAGAATCCGCTCGACTAGCTCAGAACGATCAATGGCATACTTCATCGCCAGTCGCAGATCTGCATTATCAAAGGGTGCGATATCCGTCCGCATCGAAAAGGTGTAGTGCCCGCCGCCTTGGGTGTTCTCGACCGAAACCTTACCCACCCTTTCCAGAAGTTTGGCGGTCTTAGGATCGACTTGGTTGATCATGTGGACGCGGCCTGAACGCAGGGCCGACAATCGTGCCGTGTCATCGTTGATGATCATCATCTCGATTCGGTCTACATGACCTACATCCTCGCGCCAATGGCCTAAGACTTTTTCGCTGACATACTTGATGCCGGCTTCAACTGAGACCACGCGGTAGGGCCCAGTGCCTATCCCGGCATCGGGCTTATCGACACCACCGCCGGGTTGAATGATGAGGTGGTAATCCGACAGCAATAAGGGGAGGTCCAGGTTGCCTGATTTCAGTCTCACGACCACCTTGCCCGGCCCATCAGCATCTATGCTAGCAATATCGCCAAGCGCGCCAAGTGCTGCAGACTGACTTTTTTCATCGGAATGCCGACGCAGTGTCTTGACCACATCCTCCGAGGTCATCGGCTGGCCGTTATGAAACGTCACACCTTGGCGTAGAGTAAAGGTCCAGATTTTGGCAGCTTCGTCTGCCTCCCAGGTTTCGGCTAGAACCGGAACAGGCGACTTATCGACCGGATCCGGTTCTACCAACGTCTCACCCCAGGTCTTGCCAAAGGTCGGCATGGCATGCCCAGTCCAAGTGGCCGGGTCCAGTCGGTCAGTCACGCTGCCTGTGATACCCAGACTCAATATACCTCCCTTAACCGGAGTTTGAGCCAAAGCCGATTTTGTGGATAGGCTCGGCATGAGAAAACCGGCGCCGACCAAGGCTAGTCCAGATTTCATAAACTTCCGGCGCCCGATTACATCTGGTCGGTCTATTACTGTGGTCATGAGGCTCTTTGGCATCTTTTAATTCCCTGTTGTCTTGCTTTGCTTTTTTTCGATTACGTTATGATCTGGGCCACCATGTCAATTTCAACGGCAGCATTGCCCGGCAGGCTGGCGACTCCAATGGCGGATCGGGCATGTCGACCACCATCGCCAAGGGCGGTGGCCAACAACCGCGACGCTCCGTCAGCAACGGCGGAATGGTCCGCAAAACCGGGCGCCGCGCTGACGAAAACAGTTAACTTTGCGATTCGTAGAACGCGGTCTAGATCACCGGCCGCCGCCCGCAGCGCACCGAGTAAACGAAGCGCACAAAGCTGGGCGGCCTGTTGGCCTTGAACCAGTGTCAGCTCATTTCCGACCTGGCCCGTGAACTGTAATTCACTGCCAATCTTGGGCGTCTGCCCAGCGATATGAACAAGGCTACCAGTCACCGTCCAAGGCAGGTAATCCGCCGCCGGTTCGGGAGGAGGAGGCAGGGTTAACCCCATTTCGGCCAGTATCTGCGCAGCGCAGGTCATGCAACAAGGCCTTGCCGGGTGAAGAGGCGTCCGCCCTTAGTGATGCCGGTCGTCGGCAGGCCCATCCGGGTCAGGCAGACGAACATTTGCGCCTGGTTACTGGTGATGACCGGCTTGCCCAGTGCGGCCTCAATCGCTGGCACTGCTTCTAGCGCACGGTAGTCGGTACACGAGATTACAATTGCCTCAGCATCAGGATGATCGACCCGTAGCGCCATATCATAGGCGTCTTGCGGCGTCAGCGCGTTCTGGCCGAGACTAGACAGTTCTTCCTTGAAACCCAGCTCGCTGACTACCTCAATCCCGCTTTCTCGGATAAAGGAGACGGACTCGGCGCTAAGCGCGGCAACATAGGGCGAGGTAAAGGCCACCCGGCGCGCTCCGATGCTATTCACCGCCTCGATCAGAGCTCCCGCGGCGGTTATCGAAGGTACGCCGGCCTTTTCCTCCAATTCATCGCAGAACTGGCGATCATAGACGGGTCCTTCGGATAGGGTGGCCGAAGTGCAGCCATAGATAACCATATCCACGCGCGCATCAATCAGCAACGTAACGCATTGATCCAGCGATTCGCGGGCGAAACGGCGCATGAGCGCCGAATCTGGGATCGCATTCACATTGTAGCCACCACTACGCACTGCGTGCAGCGTCACCCCACTGGGGGCCAACATCGCGCAATCTGGTTCGAAATTGGTATTCGAGGATGGAACGATCAGCCCGACGCGGATACTACGTGGTGCAAAATCGATGGCAGTGGATCGAATATTCATGCGCGCTTCTCCTCTTGCGTGATCACGACTTCAAGGGCCTGACCAAGATCGCCGATCAGATCGTCAATATTCTCCAGCCCGACTGAAATACGCAGAAGGTCGCGCGGAGTGGGACTGTCAGGGCCTTCCATGCCGGCGCGGTGCTCGATCACCGTTTCGGTGCTTCCGAACGAAATTGCTTGCCGGATGACGCCGACTCGCGCAGCCACGGCCTTCGCAGCAGTCTCGCCGCCCGCAACACAAAAAGACAACATTCCACCGAAACCGCCAGCCATCTGTCGCAGAGCGATATCATGACCGGCATGCGAGGGCAGACCTGGATAGAGCACCTCGACCACCGCCGGATGGTTTTCAAGAAACTTGGCGATTTTCAGAGCCGAGGCCGACTGCGCGCGCACCCGCAGGGCAAGTGTTCGCATCCCACGCAGCAGCAGCCAGGCCTCAAAGCTGCCCAGAATGGCGCCATAATGGTTCCGCTGAGTTTTCATATCAGCCAGAAGGTCCTCTCGCCCTGGCGCGACCACGGCAGCGCCGGCGATCAAATCGCCATGTCCGTTCAGATATTTGCTTCCGGAATGCAGGACGAGGTCGGCACCGTGACGGATCGGCTGTGTCAGGATCGGAGTCGAGACGGTATTGTCGATACCGACGATCGCCTCGGCCTTGTGCGCCACATTCACGATCGCTGCGATATCGCTGACCGTCCAAGTGGGATTGCTAGGGGTTTCCATCCAGACAATTTTCGTTTTGCCGGGAATGATCGCGGCCTCGATTGTGGCAGGAGTGTAGTCGGGCAAATAGCTGACCTCCAGCCCCCAGCGCTTACCGTGATGCTCGAGCCAGTCGCGCAACCCTGAATAGACCTGGACTGGCAAGATCACGTGATCTCCTGGCATCAGTCGCTGGAACACCGCCGTGATTGCCGCCATACCCGAGGAAAACAGCAAGCAGCCTGCGCCGCCCTCCAGCGCGTTGATCAGTGCTTCGGCCTGCAAATAGCTGGGGTTGTCGTCGCGCGTGAATTTACGCCCAGTGCGGTCCAGATGCGCCGGATCGCGCAGAAAGGAGGTCGATGGCCGCAATGGGGCGGCCATGGCGTCTGTTTCACGGTCAATCCAGCCAAGGGCTGTCGCGGCCAGCGTGTCGGGGTGTTGGTCGTTGGTCATGCCCCCACCTCGCTTTGCGCGCGAACGCCGCTGAAAGAATAGCTGCCATCTGCTTCGACACGAATGCCGTAATCGGCTTCTGCACTTTCCGGGCTGACAAGACCCGCCAGCACATCGCAAACCACATCAGCAGGTTCACGCTTGATCGGGCTGCCATAGCCTGCGCCGCCAGGGGTCAACATGATCAGGCGCTGATCACCAGGGATGATCTGCTCACCCTTGGGGTTCAGTCGGGTCCCGTCAGATAGCATCAACACTCCGGCCGCGCCATCGCACCCGCCTTCACGACCACGTGCCGGGTGGTTGATCCGGTCAAGCGCAGCGAAAAGCGAGATTGGCGCATCCTCGCTGCTGGACAGTTCCAGCACCTGGCCAAGGCCTCCGCGCTGTCGGCCTGGTCCGCCCGAGTCCTGACGGTATTCGCGCTTCCAGATGATCAGCGGCGAAACACTTTCTGTGATCTCTACCAGCGACCCCATCACCCCGCTGGGGAAAGCCGTAGCTGACAACCCGTCTTTGGTCGGGCGCGCACCGGTGCCACCGTTATGGACCAGTTCGGTCGCAAAACGGGTTTTGTCCTGAACCGCGTTGACAGCATAGCCCCCACGCAGAGGAAGATCCCACAAGCAGCAAGCACCTTCAGCCGGCGCAAGACCCGCGCGGGCTTTGTGCAGGCAACCGAAGACCACATCAGGCAACAGTTGACCGACAACGTGACGCATAGCTACCGGCACTGGATATTGCGCGTTGACGATGGTGTTTTTCGGGGCGGTAATTTTCAGCGGCTCCAGTGAGCCAGCGTTGTTCGGGATGTCCGGCGCGATCGCGCATTTCAGCGCAAAGCAGGAATAGGCGCTGGCATAGTTCAGGGGGCAGTTGATTCCTTTTTCTGAAAGGCCCGATGTGCCAGTATAATCAACCGTGATCTCGCCGTCCTTGATGGTCATCAATGCCTCAAGATCCAGTGGCCGGTCATAGCCGTCGATGCGCATGGTGTTGTGATACACGCCTTCAGGTAGGGCGCGGATCAGCTCGTTGGTGCGAGAGCGCGATGTGTCGATGATGTAGTTCGCGATATCCTCAAGCGAAGTAATTCCAACATCAGCCATGCATTCTGACAGGCGACGACTGCCGCATTCGACGCAGGCCATCAGAGCATAAAGATCGCCTTCGACCTCAATCGGTACCCGACTATTGGCCTTGAGTATGCGAATGAAGTTAGTGTCCAGGCGCCCAGCATCGACCAGTTTGAAGATCGGCACGAACAAACCTTCGTCCAACACGTCGCTCCCATCAGGACCGAAGCCCAGACCTCCTAGGTCCGCGAGATGGCTGGTACAAGAGGTAAAGCCGATCAGCTCGCCGTTGTGGAAGCAGGGACGGACCAGCATGAAGTCATTCAGGTGGCCGGCCGCCTTCCAGGGATCATTGGTCAGATAGATGTCTTCAGGGTGCATATCCTCAAGCGGGAACTCGTTGAGGAAGAAGCTGACTGATTCCGCCATCGTATTGACATGGCCGGGCGTGCCCGTAACCGCCTGAGCAATCATCCGCCCCTTGATATCGAAGATTCCGGCAGAAAGGTCCCCCGATTCCCGAACAATCGGGTTAAAGGCGGTACGCATCAGTGTCTGAGCCTGCTCCTCAACGATGGCGATTAGCCGGTTCCACAGGATTTGGCGTTCGATTTCGTTCAACTCGCGGGCCATAATCATACCTTTTCAAGCACGAGGTTAGATTTGCTGTCGATCCGGCCGGTGAAGGCAGCGGAAACGAAAGTCGTAGTCTGCGGTTCGGCCACCAGGGCCGGACCCTGGAAGCTTGCGCCCGCAGGCAGATCGGGGCGCCAGAAGATTGGCACCTCGCGGTAGTCGTGATCCGCCGGTATGAATACCGGGCGCTTGCCGATGGGCGCGGCCTCCGTCGCCAGAACGTTAACCTGCCTCTTCTCGGCCGGTTCTTGCCGGGTCGAGACCACGATGGACCAAGATAGGATCTCGATATCGCGTTCTGGGATTGTGCGGCCGAAAAGGTGGGTATAGCCGGCTTCATAATCGGCCTTTATCTGCGCCAAGCTCTGCTCGGTCAGCTTGCCTGATGGGACTGGCACCTGAATTTCATGTCCCTGACCGACATAACGCATATATGCGGTGCGGGTCTCGACCAGTATACTATCCGGCTCGCCGCCAAGGACGATGCCTTGCGCTTCGGCGGTAATCTCGTCCAGTACAGCATTGGCGCCGTCAAGATCGAAAAGGTCCAATGTCATGTAGCGGCTGCGCACCACCTCATAAGAGATGGGAGCGCGCAGGAAGCCTACGGCCGAACCGACACTGCAATTTGCGGGCACCACGACACGGCCCACGCCCAGCTTTTCAGCCATGCGCACCGCATGCAGTGGCCCTCCTCCGCCGAAAGCAATCATCGTATAACGCGACAGGTCCGCGCCATGTTCGACCGAATGGATGCGAGCGGCATTGGCCATATTTTCCTCGACCATTTCGGTGATGCCAAACGCAGCTTCGGACATGCTGACAGCCAGCGGCTCACCGACATCTCCGTTGATCGCGGTCTTGGCCGCTCCGACATTCAGATGCATCCGCCCTTCTGCAAAGGTTTCAGGGTCGATACGGCCCAGCACGACGTTGGCGTCGGTCACTGTCGGCTTGACGCCGCCCTTGCCGTAGCAGGCGGCACCCGGCACCGAACCCGCGCTTTCGGGCCCGATGGCCAACCGGCGCATACTGTCAACATTGGCGATGGACCCACCGCCGGCACCGATCTCGATCATCTCGACCACCGGAATGCGCACTGGCATGCCACTGCCCTTCTGGAACCGCGCGGCGCGGGCGATTTCAAAGTTCCGCGCAGTCTGGGGCAGGTAATCCTCAATCAGGCAGATCTTTGCCGTGGTGCCGCCCATATCAAAGGACAAGACGCGGTTTTCTTCTAGACTGGCTGCAATACGGCTGGCCAGTACCGCCCCACCGCTAGGGCCAGACTCCACCAATCTTATCGGATAGCGGATCGCGGCCTCCAGCGTGGTCATGCCTCCGCCCGAGGTCATCAAGAATAGCGGGCACACGAAGCCATTGTCGGATAACGTCTTTTCCAGCGCTCGCAGGTAGCGGGCCATGATAGGTTGGACATATGAATTGCAGACCGTGGTCATGAAGCGCTCGTATTCGCGCACCTCGGGACAGACATCCGAGGACAGCGTAATCTCGGCTGTGCAACCGGCGTCGATCAACAGATCACGCACTGTCTTTTCGTGGGCCGGGTTCGCATAGGAATGCAGTAAACCGACGGCTACCGCCTCGACGCCTTGCCGGTTCAGCTCGGCCGCCAGCTCGGTGACACGAGCGCGGTCCAGCGGCAGTAGCACTTTGCCGCGTACATCCATCCGTTCGGTCACGGTAAAGCGCAGCCCGCGCGGGATCAGCGATAGAGGCTTTTCCAGCTGCAGGTCGAACTGGTCGTAGCGCGCCTCGTAAGCGATATCGAGACTGTCGCGGAAACCTTCGGTCGTGATCAGCGCGGTCTTAGCACCCTTGCGCTCGATCAGCGCATTGGTGGCCAAAGTGGTGCCATGAACGAAGATGTCGATGTCACCGGAAGCCAGCCCCGACTGTTCGAGGACGATGGCCACACCCGCCATGATGCCCCGTTCAGGCTGTTCGATATCCGTGGGTACCTTTGCCGTGAACATGCCTACGGGTGTTTCCAGAACGACATCTGTGAAAGTCCCGCCAATATCCGCTGCCAGGCGTGTCTTGGTCTTTGCTTTGGCCATTATTGTTAAACTCCGTTTTCCTTAGATAGCAAGGTATCGCGAGCGAGTTTCTGGCGGAAACGAAACGTTTTTTTTACACTATCGAAAATTTCGATAATTGCGCCTTGTCCAACGAATGCGACGGACTTTTGATCAACTCGAATGGCTGTTCCTTAACCTGCTGGCGATTGCTGCAGCTAATGCTGTGCTTGATGTGATTGAGGAAGAAGCGCTCTGTGATCGAGTCAATGTGCTTGGCGAAAAGCGACTTGAGGCGCTGAAAGCCGACGTGCCGGAAATCGCCGAAGTGCGCGGACCGGGCTTTATGGTGGCGGCTGAATTCTGCCATGCCGACGGCACACCAGCACCAGAGCTAACTAATACAATCCGTGAAGAAGCGCTTGCCCGTGGCCTGCTTCTGCTGACTTGCGGCGTCTATGGCAACGTCATCCGCTTCCTTGCGCCGATCACGATTGAAGACGAGGTTTTCGCTGAAGCTCTTGATATTCTTGAGGCGGCGATCAAAGCGGCAAAAGGGCATTGACATGCGAACTCTGAATGATCCGATCCTTCTGGAAACCCGCGCCTATGTGAATGGCGTGTGGGTGGACGGAGAAAAGACCTTTGACGTTGAAAATCCGGCTACGGGCGAGGTGATCGCCCGTGTGCCGGACCTGAGCGCCGAAGATGTAAGAAAAGCCATTGATGCCGCTCATGATGCGAAACGTGGCTGGGCGCAGGCGGATGTAGAAACCCGTTCAACCACCTTGCGTAAGCTCTTCGAATTGATGGTGGAGAACGCGGACGACCTAGCAACAATTCTGACTGCGGAAATGGGCAAGCTCTGGACCGAGGCGCGCGGTGAAATCCTTTACGGCGCATCTTATGTCGAGTGGTTTTCGAAAGAAGCCAAGCGGGGCTATAGTGACATGATCCCCGGACCGCAAAACCAGACGCGCAATGCCGCCAGGCATGACGCGAGATTGAACCCGATCAGCCGGAGAGAGCATGAATAAACTATCTGATTTCTGTCACTGGGCTCCAATATAACAATTTTATAGTCGTATCCTATTGGCCCATTGCTACTATGAAGTAGTTAGCCCAAAAAATATTGTGCGAAAAACCAAAGTTCAATTTCGTCAACTCAGCAGCATTTTGACCAACCTCTAGGATCTTGGCGATTTGAAAAACCAAGGAAACAAGGACACTCAGCGGCAAAAACATCAAGTTTCATTCAACTGAACCAATTTGCCTGCCTCAAAGCCTGCACAATTCGAGCGCATTCTAGTTTGCGAAAATTTAAACGCGCTTTTAAACGTATTTTATTGTTTAGTATCATTAGCTTGACTCAAAATCCGCACTGTGGTTTTGGAGCGCCGAAAGATTCGTTCAGGCCTTCCGGAAGCCATAGTTGAGCGGGTCCTGATTTGTGTGTTTTCTCGTGAGTGAGCCTCGGCTGACATGATCTGACTGCCAGACCAGATATGCCGATCTCAGCTGTCGCCCGCCACGCGCCCAGCTCTCCGCTGAAACCGGTGATCAACAGGACACAGTCCTGATCATCGTGTGCGTCCTACCCTTATCCA
>NZ_JAHKPE010000022.1:0-78019 GCF_018860305.1 Celeribacter halophilus | reverse complement strand
CTCATCAAATCCTGCAAGCGGTTTTTGAAAGTTTTGTGCATTACCCTTCAAAATACCCACTAACATCATGTTTTTAAATGATATATTTTGTCATATTTTTATGCAGAGCATAACAACAACACCTCGGTCACCTACGCTCTTTATTGCCTGTAAGTAATTCTCGGGACTTACCCACAGGCCTTCACGCAACATTCGCAAAACCACCCCTTGGTTTTATCTGAATCACCCGTGAATCATCTCCATGTCAGAGACGACTCGCCCTGATTTTTGACTCAGACAGATTCGCGAGATATCCAGCGCGTGATCTTTTGGCGGACCGGCACGCGAAGCAGGAGAAGGGCAACAACAGCGGCAAGATACAGAAGAGGCTCGATCTGCCACCCCTTCCGCAGCATGACGAAATGGACTCCCCCCAACAGCAGCGCTGGATAGACAAGTTTATGAAGCTTGCGCCAGTTGCGACCGAGTTTGCGGATCGCGGCATTATAGGATGTGGCCGCCAGCGGAATCATGAGGACAAAGGCCCCCATGCCAATGGTGATATACGGGCGCTTATATATGTCGGCGATGATCTGGGAGAAAATCTGCACATCCAGAACAACCCAGACCAGAAGATGCAAAAAGATATAGAAGAACCCGATCAGGCCGAGTGCGCGCCGGAACTTTAACATATTCAGCCCCGCATAGCGCCGCAGGGGAGTCACACAAAGGGACGCGATCAGCACCTGAAGACCAAGCAGGCCGATCTTGTGCTCCATAGCCTTAACCGGATCGACGCCGAGTTGGCCCGTCACGCCGGCATAGAAAAACCACGCCGGCGGAATCACGGCAGCGACATAGAGAGGCCAGGTTGGGACCTGACGCATGAAACGGTTGATGCGATCTATCATCAGTAGTTTTTCGACAGATCCATGCCGCGATAGAGATCGGCAACCTGCTCCTCGTAGCCGTTGAATTTCAGCGTCGCGACACGGGACGCAAAAACCCCGCCGCCGATCCGCCGTTCTGTGGCCTGTGACCAACGCGGGTGACTGACGTCCGGATTCACATTGGAATAGAAGCCATACTCACGATGGTTGATCGCCTTCCATGTGTTGACGGGCTGCTCTTCCTGCAGGGTGATCTTCACAATCGACTTGATCGACTTGAACCCGTATTTCCACGGCACAACCAGACGCAAAGGCGCACCGTTCTGATTGGGAAGCTCTTTGCCATAAAGCCCCGTCGCCATGAGGGTGAGCGGATGCATCGCCTCATCGAGCCGCAGCCCCTCGACATAGGGCCAGTCCAGAATGGGACGGTTTTGCCCCGGCATTTCCTCCGGACGATAGAGTGTTTCAAAGCGCACATATTTTGCCGATGGCTGGATGCCGGCCATGTTCAGCAACTGGTTCAGCTCGAACCCGTTCCACGGAATGACCATCGACCACGCCTCAACACAGCGGAAGCGGTAGATGCGTTCGTCGATATCGACCTTCGCCAGAATATCGCCCAAGCCATAAGAGCCGGGACGCTCCACCAAACCGTCGATCTCGACGGACCACGGGTCGGTTGTCAGAGCATGGGCATGACGGGCGGGGTCATCCTTGCCGGTGCCGAACTCGTAGAAATTGTTGTAGCTCGTGATCTCTTCAAAGCTGTTCGGCGTCTCTGTCGTGTCAAAGCCCTGTATCTCGAACTCCGGCACTTCCTGAGCGCGAGCACCGGAGGCCGCAACCAATCCGGCCCCCGCGATACCGGCCATCACGGCACGGCGGTTGAGATAGGCCGGTTCCGGCGTGACGTGAGAATAAGGCAGGCTGTATTTCTGGGTCATGGATCCCTCCCGATGCGTTTCACAAACCGTATCCCAGCCCGCCTCCGTCTCAAACCAAACTCATCTCACAACTGCGTTGGGGTATTGTAACTTTCGTGATGATGGCTTGGCACGATCCGGTCCAGCGGCACGGATGTTCCGTCCGCCTGCACAATCCGCACATGCCGCCTGCGCATCTGGCGTGGCTCAAGCACGCCGACCGAATGCGCGATCATCTCAAGCTCCTTGATCGTCGCTTTCGCATAGGCGGCCACTTTTTTGTATTTGTCCTCCACCACAAGTCCGCCCTGCAAATGCGGGTCATGAGTGGTGATGCCTGTCGGGCAGGTGTTCTTGTTACACTTGAGCGCCTGAATACAGCCGAGCGAGAACATGAAGCCGCGCGCGGAACAGACAAAATCCGCCCCCGCACAGATTGCCCAAGCAACATCGGCGGGGTTCACCAGCTTGCCCGCGGCCACAATGCGGATACGGTCATGCAACCCGTATTTGTCGCGCAGATCGACAATGCGGATGAGAGCCTCCTTGATCGGCATGCCCACGAGATCAATAAGCGGCATGGGGGCGGCACCCGTTCCGCCTTCGCCGCCGTCAATGGTGATAAAGTCCGGTGCATATTCATCGCCGCGTTCCTTGATCAGAGCAAAGAACTCCTCCCAAGGTCGCGAGGATCCGACCACGAATTTGAAACCAACGGGTTTGCCGGTCACATCGCGGATGTGATTGATGAAGTCGAGAAGATCACCGAAATCATCCACTTCGCGGTGGCGGTTGGGTGAAATCCCGTCTTCGCCGGGCTTCAGGCCACGGATTTGCGCGATCTCGGGTGTGATCTTGGCGGCGGGCAGGATGCCCCCCTTGCCGGGCTTCGCACCCTGAGACAGCTTGATCTCGAACATCTTGACCTGCTCATGGGCAGCCATCGCACGCAGCTTGTCATCATCCAGATTGCCCGCGTCGTCACGGATGCCGTATTTCGCCGTCCCGATCTGATACACCAGATCAGCACCCCCTTCGAGGTGGAAGGGCGACAAACCACCCTCACCGGTGTTGAGCCAGATCCCCGCCTCTTTCGCGCCTTTTGACAGCGCCAGAACCGCAGGTTTGGAAATGGCCCCGAAAGACATGCCGGAAATGTTGAAAATCGAATGTGCATTATAAGGCACGCGACAATGCGGCCCGATGGTCATGGGTTCCGTCACCGCGAACTGGTCGTCGAGCGGGGGAAAGGCCGCATTCATGAAGATCGGCGTGCCCGGAATCGTCAGGGAGCGCGTCGAGCCGAAGGCGACCGTGTTGCCCTTGCCGTCAGACGCCCGATAAATCCAGTCCCGTTGCGCGCGGTTGAACGGCATTTCTTCGCGGTCCATCGCAAAGAAATACTGGCGGAAGAACTCCCCCAACGTCGAGAACCAATGCCGAAAATGCCCGATCACCGGATAGTTGCGCAGGATCGCGTCCCGTGTCTGACGTTTGTCCAACACATAAAACGCAATCGCGGCGAGGACAATCACGCCGATAGCCACCACGAAGATCAGCGCCAACATCTGAAGCGCCATCATTGCCCAATGCCAGAAGGTCATGGTTATTTCTTTCCTTACACGTCACTTTGGCCTGAACCTGACAGAAAGGCGGCAGAAGACAACTGTAAAGGTTGGGTTGTTAGCGCTAAAATTCGGTATTCATATGCATACAAAAAGCGGCCCCGAAGGGCCGCCTTGCTGTCTTGATTGATTGCGGGCTTTCCGCCTTAGTGAACAACCGCATCATCCGGCTTTGGCCGGTTCGATGCGCCCACACGCTCGCCCAGAATCAGACCATCCGTTCCGGCAGACACAGGGATCGTATCGCCATCGGCGACCTCGCCAGCCAAAAGCAGTTCGGCCAGCGGATCCTGCAACGCGCGTTGGATAACACGTTTCAGAGGACGCGCCCCGAAGACCGGATCATAGCCTTCGTTCGCCAGCCATTCCTTGGCCCCTTCGTCGATCGACAACGCAATATTGCGTTTCGCCAGACGTTTTTCGAGCCGCGCAAGCTGGATTTCGACAATGCCGCCCATGTCTTCGCGTCCAAGCCGGTCAAAGATGATCGTCTCGTCAAGACGGTTAAGGAACTCGGGACGGAAATGCGCCCGCACCGCGTCCATCACATCGCGCTTCGCATCGCTGGCATCCGCGCCTTCTGGCAACTGGCTCAACGCCTGCGCACCGAGGTTCGACGTCAGAACAATCAGCGTCTGCTTGAAGTCCACCGTGCGGCCCTGACCGTCGGTCAGCACACCGTCATCCAAGACCTGCAACAACACGTTGAACACATCGGGGTGTGCTTTTTCGACCTCGTCGAACAGCACGACCTGATAAGGCCGACGCCGCACAGCTTCGGTCAACACACCACCTTCGTCATAACCGACATAGCCCGGAGGCGCACCGATCAGACGGGCAACCGCGTGTTTCTCCATGAACTCCGACATATCGATACGAACCATCGCATCGTCATCGTCGAACAGGAACTCGGCCACGGCCTTGGTCAGCTCGGTTTTCCCGACACCCGTCGGCCCGAGGAACAGGAACGACCCGAGCGGACGGCTTTCGTCGTTCAGGCCAGCACGCGCACGGCGCACCGCGTTGGCGACCGCATGAACAGCCGTTTCCTGACCAATCACCCGCTTGTGCAGACCCTCTTCCATCCGCAGGAGTTTGTCCCGCTCGCCTTCAAGCATTTTCGACGTCGGAATACCGGTCCAGCGTTCCACCACCTCGGCGATCTGTTCGGGACGCACGGCCTCTTCGACCATCAATTCCCCGTCCAGACCCGCTTCTGCGGCTTCGGCCTCGGCCAGTTGCTTTTCAAGCTGCGGGATCACGCCGTAGCTCAACTCCCCGGCCTTGGCCAGATTGCCTTCGCGTTTGGCGATTTCGAGCGACGCCCGTGCCTGATCCAACTGCTCCTTGAGATTGCGCGCGCCTTCGAGTTTCTGGCGTTCGGCTTCCCATTTCGCAGTCATCGAAGCGGACTGGTCCATAAGGTCGGCCAGCTCCTGTTCGAGCTTTTCAAGCCGGCGCTTCGATGCGTCGTCATCCTCTTTCTTCAGAGCCTCGGCCTCGATCTGAAGCTGTAGGATCTGCCGGTCAAGCTGGTCAAGCTCTTCGGGCTTGCTGTCCACTTCCATGCGCAGACGCGAGGCCGCCTCGTCCACAAGGTCGATGGCTTTGTCCGGCAGGAACCGGTCCGTGATGTAACGATGCGAAAGGGTCGCAGCCGCCACCAGCGCCGAGTCGGAAATCCGCACCCCGTGGTGGAGTTCGTATTTCTCTTTGATCCCGCGCAGGATGGACACCGTGTCCTCGACGGTCGGCTCCTCAACCATCACCGGTTGGAACCGGCGGGCCAGAGCCGCGTCTTTTTCGACATATTTGCGATACTCGTCCAATGTCGTCGCACCGATACAGTGCAACTCCCCACGCGCCAGCGCCGGTTTGATCAGGTTCGCGGCATCCATAGCCCCGTCCGTTTTACCCGCGCCCACAAGCGTGTGCATCTCGTCGATAAAGAGAATGACTTCGCCTGCGGCGGCCTCGATCTCTTTCAGGATGGATTTCAGACGTTCCTCGAATTCACCACGATATTTCGCCCCCGCAATAAGCGAACCCATATCGAGCGCCAACAATTTCTTGTTGCGCAGACTTTCAGGCACATCGCCATTGACGATCCGCAGGGCAAGCCCTTCGGCAATCGCGGTTTTACCCACGCCCGGCTCCCCGATGAGAACAGGGTTGTTCTTGGTCCGACGGGACAACACCTGCATCGAGCGGCGGATTTCTTCGTCGCGTCCGATGATCGGGTCGATTTTACCCTCTTCGGCGGCCTCGGTGAGGTCGCGCGCGTATTTCTTCAAAGCCTCATAGCCGTCTTCGGCGGAAGCACTGTCGGCGGTGCGCCCTTTGCGAATCTCGTTGATCGCGGCATTGAGTTTCTGCGCCGTCACACCACCTGCATCCAGCGCGTCTTTCGCGGCAGATTTGGTGATCGCCAGCGCGGTCAGAACCCGCTCGACGGGCACGAAACTGTCACCTGCCTTCTTGGCAAGTTTTTCGGCCTCATCCAGAACCTTGGCGGTCTGCTGATCCAGATAGGTCTGGCCACTATCGCCCGACACTTTTGGGATCTTGTTCACAGCCGCCTCGTTGGTGGCCATGACAACTTTCGCATCCCCACCTGCATTCGAAATCAGGTTGGCTGCAAAGCCCTCTTCGTCATCAAGCAAAGCCTTCAATAGATGCTCGGGCTTCAGAGCCTGATGGCTCTCCCGCATCGCGATTGTCTGCGCAGCTTGAAGGAACCCGCGCGACCGTTCGGTGAACTTCTCCATGTCCATACCGTCTCTCCTTTTTCCAAGCGCCCCAGTGATACTCGACGCCCGCTTCGCGGCACGCCCTTAGGATGGGGCCTCTCCCCCTAGATGGGGATTGTCCCCTGCGCCCACAAGAGCAACTGTTGCAAAATTAGAACAAACTTTCTGCGTGGCAAATGCACACAGGCACGATCCTGCGATCTCACCCCCTTGACCCAATCAATGCTTTACGCGCATGCAGTGGCAACTCAGAGAAAGGACGCCCAATGACCGCCACGACCCAAAGTGATGACCGCCTTATCGTTGCCCTTGATGTGCCCAATGTGGTGCAGGGATTGGAACTGGCCAATCAGATCGGAGACGCCGTTTCTTTCTATAAAATCGGTCTGGGAATGCTCACAGGCGGCGGTTTTGCGCTAGCCAACGAGCTCAAGCAGGAGCAGGGGAAAAAGATTTTCCTTGATATGAAATTCTTCGACATCGGCGCGACTGTGGAAAATGCGGTGCGCGGTGTAGCGCAATATGACATGGATTTCCTGACCGTCCACGGCGATCCCTATGTGGTCAAAGCCGCAAAAGAGGGTGCATCCGGCTCGCAAACCAAAATCCTTGCGGTGACGATCCTCACCTCTCTGGACCGTGCCGATCTGGATAGCGCCCTGATCAAGGACGGCGACATTCGTGATCTTGTGCAAGAGCGTGCCGGAAACGCCTTGCGCGCCGGTGCCGATGGCGTCATCGCCTCCCCGCAAGAAGCAGCCCTGATCCGTGCGCTACCCGAAGCGGAAGGCAAGTTGATCGTCACCCCCGGCGTGCGCCCCGCCGGTGCGGACCTCGGAGATCAGAAACGTGTCGCAACACCTGCGAAAGCCATTCAGGACGGTGTCGATCACATTGTGGTCGGGCGTCCGATCTGGAAGGCCGACGACCCGCGCGCGGCGGCTCTTGCCATTCAAAAAGAAATTGCTTCGGCCTGATGTCAAAGCCCGAGCGCATCTAGCGCTCGGGTCAGCCGTCCGCGCAGAGGGCTCACCGCATCCTCGCGCATGATAAACGCACGCGCCTCCATCCATGCCCAACCCTGCCCCTCATCGCCCAGCTTGATCTGCGCATCTGACAGGTCATCCCAACGCAGAACGAAAAAGTGCACCACCGTCTCAGGATCGACATGGCCGCGCTCTTCTGCATGATAGATGACTTGGGCCGGATCGAGGGTCAGGGACAGCTCTTCAAACACTTCCCGCGAAAGCGTCTCGAATGGCGTCTCATCGCCCTCGCGCCCGCCTCCCGGCAAATCCCATTGTGCGGGATAGGGTATGTCGGGGCGGTCGTCACGCAACAGCGTCAACACATCCCCGCCCCGCAAGATCGCAACCTTCGCCCCGTCAAAAGGGGCGAAGCGTTCAGACATCGTCATTGATGTCCTTGTCCCAGATCTTCACCTGTCCTTTGCGCACACCGAACGCCTGTCGCATCGCAAACCAGGCCAGCATCGACAGCACGGCAACGACCAGAAGCACCACGGCGACATTGCCGCCGAACAATCCTAACGCCAACAACAGCGCCACGATTCCGGCCCCGACACCAAAGCCCAAAAAGATGAAGCCGGGTGCCATGACCTCAAGCCCCATCAGCGCGATGGCCGCCACAGCCCAGACCCACCATTGTTGCAAAAGCGAGATATGCTCCATGGTCGCAGTCTCCATCAGGACTTACCGCCGAACAGTTTGAACGCATTGCCAAAGGCCTCTAGAGCCGCCGCTGGCACGACAACCGTTTGTTTGCCTTCTCCGGCCCCCAGCGCGGTCAGCGCCTCGACCTGTTTCAAAGCCACCTGATATTGCGCGGATTCAATGCCGTGTTCGGTGATCGCCTCGGCCACAACGGCGGTCGCATAGGCCTCGGCCTCGGCCAGAACGCGGCGGGCTTTCGCGGATTGCTCGGCAGCGTAAAGCTGGGCATCGGCGTTCAGTTCCACGGAGCGTTTCTCACCTTCCGCTTCGGTGACTGCGGCACGACGGGCGCGTTCGGCATTCAATTGCTGAAGCATTGCGGCACGGGTGGCTTCATCAAGGTTGACGTCAAGCACCTCGGCGCGCGTCACCTCGATCCCCCAATTGTCCACCGCATCTTCAACGGCCAGTTTGATGGTCGAAATCAGTTGGTCACGGTTCGACTGGACCTCATCAAGTTCCATCTTGCCGATCTCCGCCCGCACGATCCCCGCAACTGTGGTCGCAATCGCAGCATCAACATCGCGGATGCGGTAAACCGTCTTTTCAGGTTCGATGATGCGATAGAAAACGGAGGTCTCCACCTTGACCAACACGTTGTCCGAGGTGATCGCATCCTGCATCGCGTTCGGCAGCTGGCGCTCAAGAATGGAAATCTTATGCGCCACAATATCGATCAGCGGCACGATGAAGTTGATCCCCGGCCCCAGAACCGTGCGCAGCCGGCCAAACCGCTCGACCACATATTTCTCGGATTGTGGGACGATCCGCACCCCTTTGAGCACAAGAAGGATGACAAATGCGGCCAAAGCCAGCGTAACGATATTGCCGCCGGTCAGAAACTGGAACGGATCAATGGAATACATGAGAAGACTTCCCCCAACTGATATCACGGGCCCATGGCCCCTTTCCTCGAATGGGTATATGATGAATCCTCATCAAGAAAGCAAAACATGCCTGTCCCGTTATGCCCTGCCTGTGCCGTGATTGCCTGACCACATTCGAGAGCGGCATGCGCTGCCCGTCCTGCGGGCGGCCCCGTGTGCTGTCGCATCCCGAACTGTTCACGCTTGCGATCGCGCATATGGATTGCGACGCCTTTTATGCCTCTGTCGAAAAGCGCGACAATCCGGAGTTGCGTGACAAACCGGTGATTGTGGGCGGCGGCAAACGCGGGGTTGTCACCACCGCCTGTTACATCGCACGGATCAAAGGGGTGCGCTCCGCCATGCCGATGTTCAAGGCGCTGGCCCTGTGTCCCGAGGCCGTGGTCGTTAAACCGAGGATGGAGGCCTATGTGGCCGCCTCGCGCGAAATTCGGGACATGATGAACGAGTTGACGCCGGATGTGGAGCCGCTGTCCCTCGACGAGGCCTTCATGGATTTGAGAGGCACGACGAAACTCCACGGTCACCCGCCCGCTGTCATGCTGGCGCGACTGGTGAAACGGATGCGCGACGAGTTGCAACTCACAGGATCCATCGGCCTGTCCCACAACAAGTTTCTGGCCAAGATCGCCTCCGACCTCGACAAGCCGCGCGGGTTTTCCGTGATCGGGCAGGCCGAAACGCTGGACTTTCTCGCCGAGCAACCCGTCAGCCTCATTTGGGGCGTCGGGCAGGCCACGAAAACCGCGCTTGAAAAGGCCGGCATCCGGACATTTACCGATCTCAGACGCTGGGAAAAAGACGACCTGCATCGCAGGTTCGGCGCGATGGGGGACCGCCTGTGGCATCTGGCACGCGGCGAGGACAAACGCCGCATCTCTGCGCATCGTCCGGTCAAATCCATCTCCAACGAAACCACATTTCCCGAGGACATCGCGGCTCTTGATCTGCTCGAAGGGCATTTGTGGCGACTTGCGCAAAAGGTCTCCGACCGCTGCAAGGCCAAAGACATCGCGGGCCGTGTTGTCACACTCAAGCTCAAACGTGCCAATCACGCCAGCCTGACCCGCCGCGTCACGTTACACGAAGCGACCAATATAGCAGACCGGATGTTTCGCACCGGTCGGGAACTTCTGGTTCCGGCTTTGGAACATGGCCCGTTTCGCCTGATTGGTATCGGTCTCTCCGATCTGGTCCCCGCCACCGAAGCCGACCTGTCGCCGGACCTTCTGGATCCGGATGCCGTCAAACGCGCACGGGCCGAACGCGCCAGCGACGAAATCAGGAAACGTTTTGGCAAGGATGCGATTGTGAAAGGGCGGGCGCTGCGCTGATACCATCGCCATGCCACGCGCAGATCAAAAGGCTTTACTCCGCCGCCAAAGGCAAACGCTCCACCCCGATCTCCGCAATGGTTTTCGCCGCCGCCGTAATCCGGTCGCGAAACGCGGCAAAGTCGGGCCGCAACTCCAGCGTCGCCTCATCCATATACAGAGAGCGGTCAATCTCGACCTGAATGGCATGATACTGCCGCGACGGGCGCCCGTAATGCTGCGTCACATAGGCGCCTGCGAAGGGAACATTGCGGGAGACCTCAAACCCCTGCGCGATGAACGCAGCCTCGACCTCATTGACAACTTCAGAGCGCGCAGACGCGCCATAGCGGTCGCCGATCACGATCTCCGGTCGCGTCCTGTGCCCCATACGCACGGTTGAAAGTGCCTCGCGCGGCATGGAGTGGCAATCAATCAGAATCGCCTGCCCGAATTGCGCGTGAGATTCGTCGAGCACGGATTTCAAAAGATGATGATAGGGCACCCAGACCTGTTCAATCCGCTCTTGCGCTGCCGCGCGACTGATCTTGCCACGATAGATCGCACGACCACCCGCCACCACGCGCGGAATCACACCAAGGCCGGAAGCGATCCGCGGGTTCAAACCTGCACGTCCGACACCCTCGATCAGCGCCGGATCAAGCTCGTCGGAGCGGCGGTTCAAATCCACCCAAGCCCGTGGATAAGTGGCAGACAAAAGCACAGCACCAAAGTCGGGAACACGCGCGAAAATCCGGTCCACATACGCATCCTCAGAAGAACGCAGTTGCAACGGATCCAAAAGCCCGTGCTCCAGCATCTCCTCCGGATAGGCCCGCCCGCTATGCGGCGATGCAAACACCACGCAGGACGTTCTCTGCGCAGGTCGCTGCAAAAAATAGGGGGCTACACTCATCGAAAATCCTTTCACCCGAAGACTATAATGGGTTTTGCAAAAATCCGAAGGGTTTCATCTCATGAAAAATGCCAATTTCGCATTTCTGTCGCCCTGATTTTCTTGGGCATATCCCACCTGTCATGACGGGAAACGCGGTAAAGGACGAAAATCTCTGTCAAAAGCTCTTGAACATTCATCCGACTCCTTTTATACGCCCACGGACTGACGCGGGAAATGCCCCGCGTCTTGTTCGTTCCGCCAATTTACCACCCTGTGGTAGAGGTTCGGGCAAGGCGCAGTTTCCCACGGACGGAAGGGCGTATAGCTCAGTGGTAGAGCACTTCGTTGACATCGAAGGGGTCACAAGTTCGAACCTTGTTACGCCCACCATCCGGCCGGTCAGATTGGTTTTAAACAGGCGCACGCAGGCGCCGCGACAAGGAGACTGGACATGAAAGTTCGCAACTCGCTCCGCTCGCTGAAGAACCGGCACCGCGACTGCCGCGTCGTGCGCCGTAAAGGCCGCGTGTACGTGATCAACAAGACGCAGCGCCGCTTCAAAGCCCGTCAGGGCTAAGTTCAGCAGCGATCACTAAAAAAAGGCCGTCCGATTTTCGGGCGGCTTTTTTCGTGTCTGACAATTTTCATGGCTGACAATCAGCCTGCAAAGCGATGCGTTTCGTGAAAACGCCGAGTCGCAAGGTTTCCGGAAAAGAGTAAAGCGCGCCCCGAAGGGCGCGCCCGACACTTCCGGCTTATGCCGAAACATCGATCAGGATTTTGACGTGCTCACCCGATGGGTCGAGCAGCGCATCAAACCCTTCGGTCACCGCGTCGTCGAGAACGATTTTCTTGGTCACCACTTTCTCTGCCGGAATTGCACCAGAAGCGATCAGGTCCACAACTTTCGGCCAGTAGTGGGTCGGGTAAGCCCAAGCCCCGCGCACATCGACATCCTTGAAGGTCACATCATGCCAATGCAGTTTGCTGTCTTTGGTATGCAAACCGACCTGAACAATCGTGCCCTGCTTGCGCACCGCTTGCAGACCTGTGTTCAATGCCGCTTCGTTTCCCGATGCCTCAAGCACCTTGTCACAGCCAACGCCACCTTCGGTTTGCTCCCGAACAACGGCCACCACATCATCCTTCATCGGGTTGAGGGTGATCACCTCCGGCATGATCTCTTTCGCCAGTTTCAGCCGCGTTTCATTCACATCGGACAAAAAGATTTTTGTCGCACCGAATGCTTTTGCGGACAGCATTGCGAGCATACCAATCGGACCCGCACCGGTCACCAGAACGGAATCACCGGCAGTCACCTCACCACGCTCACAGGCATAGACCGCCACCGCAGTCGGCTCGACCAACGCGCCCTCTTCCCAGCTCATGCTGTCGGGGATTTTCACCGCGTTGTAATCATTGACAATCGCCGCCTCCGCCATACCTCCGGACATCCAGCTCAGACCAACCAGCGCCAGTTCCTCGCTCAGATGGAACAGGCCACGGTCTGCAAAATAGTCGCCCGAACGCGGCATCACCAGCGGCTGCACCGACACGCGGTCACCGGGTTTCACATGGGTGACACCTTCGCCCACGGCAGTCACTTCGCCGCTGAACTCGTGCCCGAGAACCTGCGGAGCCTGTGCCTTTGTGAAAGGATGTGGTTCTGCCGGCACAAAAATCGGACCGGCAACATATTCGTGCAGGTCAGTGCCACAGATACCGACATATTTGTTCTTGATTGCAACCTGCCCTGGCCCTGGCTGGGGGATGTCTTCCATGTCTTCAATACGAAGATCTTTCGCGGCGTAAAATCTAAGGGCTTTCATAGGGGAGGTCTCCTTTACTACTTAAATTCTCCCTGTGCATGGCGACGCGCGCCAAACCAGAGAGACAGCGGGATCATCGCGCGATGCGACCCGCCATTCTTTAATTAAGATCAAGTTCGCAAAAGAAAATGTGTACTTTTGCACACAATCGTGTGGCGAAACGCAAAAGCCCAACAGGCGCCGCGAAAACTGCGACGCCTGCCTTTGTCTTCAAACCGAAACTTTACGCTTTGCGATACAGTTCGTCTTCCAATTCCGACGTATCCACCCCGAGACGTTCCAAGCCGTCTTCAAGATAATCGGCCAAAAGCGGAATCCCGAGGAGGTACTTCTCGGTCGGGCCGGTGGCCTCTTGCTTGGCTGTCTCAAAGGCCTCGGCATAATCGTCAAAGGTTTCACGCCCGATCCATGTGATCGCGACAAGGGCGGCTTTTTCATCCTCGTTCAAGCCGCAAATGAAACTCTGCAACTCACGCCCTGTGCCGTCAGACGGGCGGGCCTCAAGGATCGTATCCCCGTCGGCTTCATCTCCGGGCCTGTCCCACCGGCCAACTTTTGCGCCAAGCTCACGCGCGCGCACAATGACAAAGGCGACTTTGTTCGGGCTGATATCCATGGCGCATTCCTCCAAATCCTGTGCGAAAAGACTGTGCCCCAAAGGGTGCCACAGGCACATGACCTAGGTCAAACTTTCCACCTTCACAGAGGGTTTTCTACGATTTTTGCACAAGCGCAGCAGGGGCCGCAGCCGGTGTATCGGCGGCCAGTTCCTCGAAGTCGAAATTGTCGAGCCGGTGCGCCCGCTTGCCCGCTTTTTCGGCCGAAATCTTGATGTCTTCGAGATCTTTGGCCGCTTGTCCGAAATGACGGTCGAGATTGCCGACGCGGGCACCGAGACGCTCCACATCAGCATGGAGCAGGGACAGTTCCTTACGGATTGCGCCCGCCTGTTCACGCATCCGCGCATCCTTGAGAATCGCCCGCATCGTGTTGAGTGTCGCCATGCAGGTGGTCGGAGAGACGATCCACACACGTTTGTCAAAGCCCTCGCGGACAAGCTCGGGGAAATTCGCATGAAGCTCGGCATAGACCGCCTCGGACGGCAGGAACATCAACGCCCCGTCTGCGGTTTCTCCTTCGAGAATGTATTTCTCCGAAATGTCCGAGATATGCCGCTTCACCGCCTGCCGCATGAGTTTCGCGGCTTCATTGAGTTCCCACTGCGTATCGGCACGCCGCAACGCCTCATAGGCTTCCAGCGGAAATTTGCTGTCGATTGCGATCGGTCCCGGAGGGTTGGGCAGATGGATCAGACAATCCGCCCGTTTCCCGTTCGAGAGCGTCGCCTGTAGAGTATAGCTGTCCTTGGGAAGGGCCTTGCTGACGATATCGTTCAACTGGATTTCCCCGAAGGCACCGCGCGTCTGCTTGTTCGAAAGGATGTCTTGCAAGGACAGGACATTTCCCGAAAGCTTCTCGATATTCGCCTGCGCCTTGTCGATGGTTTCCAGACGTTCATGCAACGCGCCGAGGCTTTTGGCCGTGCGTTGTGCCGACCCTTGCAGGTTCAGATTCATCGTCTCCGTCACCAGAGAGAGCCGTTTCTCCATCAGTTCCAGCATCTTCGATTGCGACGCCACTTGCGCCTCGGAGACATGGGTCAATCCGCCCGCAAGCTGCTGTTGCCCATCAGAGAGCATCTGCACCCGCTGGCCAAGCTGGTTCATCTGTTGCGCAATCGGCAGGGCCATTCTCGCAGCCTCGCCAGAGCGTTTCAGAACCACAACCAGAAGAAAAAAGAAAAGCAAAAGGGCCGCCCCGCCGATCACGGCAGCAAGCGTCAGAGGGTCAGCGAAATCAAGAGTCATGTGCGTCCAAACAGGCGTTCAATATCGGAAAGTTTCAGCTCCACATAGGTGGGCCGGCCGTGGTTGCATTGACCGGAATGGGGCGTGGCCTCCATCTCGCGCAACAGGGCATTCATCTCTTCTGCATGCATCCTTCGTCCCGACCGGATCGAGCCGTGACAGGCCACACGCGACAGCACCGCCTCGATCCGCGTCTGAACCGTATAGCTGTCACCAAGATCGGAAAGCTCGTCGAGAATGTCCTCGATCATCGCCTTGGCTTCGACCCGTCCCAGGATCGCGGGTGTTTCGCGCACAGCAATCGCAGCCCCGCCAAAGGGTTCGATCACAAGCCCGAGACGCGCCAGATCGTCGGCCATATCCAAAAGCATCTGCGCATCATTTGCGGAAAGCTCGACCACTTCAGGGATCAAAAGCGCCTGCGATTTGACGCCATGTTCGGCCATCTGGTGTTTGAGTTTTTCATAAACCAACCGCTCATGTGCGGCATGTTGATCAACGATCACAATACCGCGCTCGGTCTGGGCGATAATGTAATTTTCATGCACTTGCGCACGGGCGGCGCCCAAAGGCAGAGCCTCGGTCTCCGGCTGGGCGGGCACCTCCTCCATCCGTGCGGACGGTTGGGACATCTCGGCAAATCCCGGTGTCACCACGGGCGCGGGACGTTCCGGCGCTTGCCAGTTATAGCTTTGCTCCATCACCTCTTGCGGCGGGCGATAAGGGGCGGCGTATCCCCCCATCGAAGGGCGGTCCATCTGATATACACGCGGCTCGCCGGTCTGTTCCGGTCGCATGGCACCCAGAGTCGCGTTGGCCACGGTGGTTGAGGCGCGATGCCCCGCCTCGGCCAAAGCATGACGCAGGGCAGATACGATCAGACCGCGTGCAAGGCCCGGCTCACGGAACCGCACTTCAGACTTCGCGGGATGGACGTTGACGTCCACCAGATGCGGATCGCAGTCGATAAAGAGACATGCCGCCGGATGCCGGTCACGGGACAGGAAATCGAAATAGGCCCCACGCAGCGCACCAACCAAAAGCTTGTCCCGCACAGGTCGCCCGTTGACGAAAAGATACTGCGCCACAGCGGAGCCGCGCGAATAGGTCGGCAAGGCCGCATATCCGGTGAGCGTCAGCCCCTCACGTTCCGCATCAATGGCCAGAGCATTCTCGGCAAATTCCTTGCCCAGAACCGTCGCCAACCGTCCGTGCAGCGCATCAAACATATCGCCGGATTGCGGATCGGCACGGAAGGTCACGCGCCCCTCGCCGCCTCCCGACACATCGCGCAGGGTGAACCCGACATAGGGTTCGGCCATCGCCAGACGTTTGACCACATCTGTGATCGCCTGTGCCTCTGCCCGATCCGTGCGTAGAAACTTCAGCCGCGCGGGGGTGGCGTAGAACAGGTCGCGCAGTTCAACCACTGTCCCGCGGGTCAGCGCCGCAGGTTTGACCGGCTCCATCTTGCCGCCGGACACGGACAGGGTCACACCATCGGAGCCTTCAGCCCGCGAGGTGATTTTCAAACGCCCGACTGCACCAAGAGAGGGCAACGCTTCCCCCCGAAACCCGAAGGTGTGGATGTCGAGCAGATCGGAGCCGTCAATCTTTGATGTTGCATGGCGCGAGAGCGCGAGGGGCAGATCATCCGCCGTCATCCCGCAACCGTCATCGGTCACACGGATCAGCGTCTTGCCCCCGTCAGCATAGTCCACCTCAACCCTGCGCGCGCCCGCGTCGATCGCGTTTTCGGCCAGTTCCTTGACTGCCGAAGCGGGGCGCTCGACCACTTCACCAGCGGCGATACGGTTGATTGCGCCTTCATCCAATTGGCGAATAACAGGGCGAGGCGTGTCTTGGCTTATGCTGCGTGTCGGAGAGTTCATACCACAAGACCTAGCATGGAAACGCCCGATTCGACCATGATGAAATCAAGGGCAAATCGGGCGAAACATCTCGAAAGAGATTAGTCAGTCACAAGGTCTTTGGGGCTGCCGACGACCACAAAGGAAAGGGCTTCCGGATCATAGAGCCGCTTGATCACCGCGTTGATCTCGTCCAGCGTCACCGCATTAACCATATCGTTGCGCGTGGCGATGTAGTCCGGCGAGAGACCGTCCATCTGCATCCCGACAAGAATGCGTGCAATCGGCGCATTGCCATCGAACCTGAGCGGATAGGCCCCCGTCAGATAGGTTTTCACATTCTCCAACTCTTCCGCCGTGAGGCCCTTCTCAGCGAATTTCTTCCATTCAGTTTTGACCACACCAATCGCCTCGGCCACAACTTCGTTGCCGGAAGAAAACTGGCCCATGACAAGTTCGGAATGATCGAAAGGCACGAGATAGGAGCCGACACCATAGGTCAGACCACGTTTTTCACGCACCTCTTCCATGAGGCGCGATTCACCGTGGCCGCCCAGAACCTCGTTGGCGATATAGGCGGGAATAAAGTCGGGATCATCGCGCTTGATGCCCTTTTGCCCGAACATCACCACCGATTGCGGCGTCTCGAAAGGCACAACCGTAACACCGCCCGAAAGGGCCGGTTCCACGCGCTCCGGCAGTTGCGGGCCGGTTTCCGGCAAGTCGCCCAGAAGATCATCCAATAGCGCGGACAGTTCTTCCGCCGTGATATCCCCGACAGCAGACACATAGAGACGGTCCCGCGTCATCACACGATCTTTGGCCAGAAACATATCGTCACGGGTCAGCCCCGCGACGCTTTCAGGTGTCCCGTTGTCATTGTTGCCATAAGGGTGGTCGCCAAATGCCTGTTTGTAGAAGGTGTTCGACGCAATTTCCCCCGGATCGGTTTCTGCATTGCGCAGGATCGACAGGACCTGAGAGCGCACACGATCCACAGCCGCCTGATCAAAGCGCGGATCCATAAGCGCCGTGCGCAGCAGTGACATGGCTTCATCACGGTTCTCACTCAGAAACCGCGCGGAGACCGACACGGAATCCATACTGGCGTTGAACCGGAAACTGGCGGCCAGACTGTCGCGTGCCTTGGCAAAGGCCTGCGCATCCATATCGCCCGCGCCCTCTTCCAGAGTGGCCATCATGAGGCCAACTTCGCCCCGCTTGCCCGGTCGGTCCAGAGAGGTCCCGCCCTGAAAGCGGATTTCAAGCGCCGTGAAAGGAATGGAATGTTCCTCGACCAGCCATGCCTTGATCCCGCCCGGCGTTTCGACGGTCTGCACTTCCACAGCCGCCTGCGCGGGCAGACTGAGCCAGACCAGTGCAACCAATGTGCTCAAGAGTCGTTTCATTCTTCGGCTCCTTCCATGTTGGAGGGCATCAGCCAGCCCGTAACCGCATGACGACGATCAAACACCTCTTTGGCGGCATTCATGACATCTTCGGCGGTGACGGCCTGCAAGATATCCGGCCAGTCTTCGATATCTTTCAGGGACAGACCAACCGCCATCTCCGCACCATATTGTCGGGCAAGCCCTTCGATATTGTCCTCGGCATAAATCAGGCCCGCCCGCAGCTGGGTTTTGAGACGCTCAAGCTCTTCGGGATCGACACCGTCTTTCATGAATTGCGCCAGAGTGTCGTCCAGAGCAGCCTCGGCCTCTTCCATCGGAACATCCGGACTTGGCACCATCGTCAGGGAAAACGTCGCATCATCTATCGACGTGCCATCGTAATAGGCCCCGACATAGATCGCTTTTGGATCATCGAAGTTCAATTTGCGCGCCAAATAGGACGTGGTGGAATTCCCGCCCAAAAGCTCGGCAAGCAATGTCAGGGCTGCGGCTTTTTCCTGTGCGCCCGGATCGCGTTCCTGTGCGAGGTAACTGCGCGTGATATAGGGTTGCGCCACGCGTGGATCACTCATCTTGAGGCGACGCTCGGCCAGTTGCGGTGGTTCCTGCGGGCGCAAACGCGGTTCAAGGTCCGGCGAAGGCGCAACAGGGCCGTAATAGGTTTTGGCCAGCTCATACACCTCATCAGGATCAACATCACCCGCCACCACGAGAATGGCATTATTCGGGGCGTAATACTCATGGTAAAAGTTGAACGCATCCTCGCGGGACAACTGTTCCATCTCCTGCCGCCAACCGATGATCGGAATACCGTAAGGATGGTTCAGGTACTGCGCCGCACGCATTTGTTCACGAAACAGCGCCCCCGGATCATTGTCGATACGCTGGTTGCGCTCTTCCAGAATGACCTGACGCTCTGTCGCCACATCGTCTTCGGTCATTTCCAGATCACGCATCCGGTCCGCTTCCATTTCCATCATCAAGGGTAGACGGTCTGCGGCAACCCTTTGATAGTAGGCGGTATAGTCCCAAGAAGTAAATGCATTGTCCGACCCGCCATTGCGCGTCACCGTTTCCGACAGTTCGCCCGCCTCAAGATCATCCGTGCCTTTGAACATCAAATGTTCAAGGAAATGCGCAATGCCGCTTTTGCCCAGACGCTCGTCGGCTGCACCGATTTTATACCACACCGTATGCGCCACCACAGGCGCACGGTGATCTTCGAGCACGACAACTTCCATCCCGTTGTCCAACTCGTAGTGGCTCACCTCGGCCGCGAGGGCCGGTGCCGCGAGGACTGGGGACATGAGCGCCACAAGCGCCGCCGCCAAACCATATTTCATGAATGTACCTTTCAGATCGAACAGGGATCAGGTCAGAACTATAGAGCGAGTTTGCGCAAAAGCGCAGCCCGGAACCGCCGCGTTGACGTGGACGTGAAGCGGCGCGATCCGCTTACTGTTCGGGGGCGGACGGAACCGAAACACCAAGCGCTCTCAAACGCTCCCATTCGGCATAAGCATCAAGCGCAAAACGCTTGTAAGCCCGTTCATAGCTACCTCGGCCTTTGCGACGGCCTTCATCGGCATCATGCAGTTCCGCGCGGATATTATCATCCACACCGTAGCGTGAGGCATAGGAGACAATCCCGCCATCAACACCCGTCGCAGACGGCACACGCCCGCCCAGCGCCACGATAGCATCGGCATTGGGGGTCTGATCTGTCAGATTCGTGCCGCCCAGCGTGGGCGCCGGAAGATCATTGTAATTGTCCGGTTCCTGCAAAGGCTTGGTCGTCAGGATCGAAAACTCGTCCGGACCGGTCTTTACCCGATTCGGAACACGTTCCTTCTGGCTGCAAGCAACAAACGCGGTCAGAGCCAAGAGGCACAGAGCCGTTCGGGACACATTCGAGACCATAGAAACCTTCCTCCGCAAATCGCGTCAGAGCATGTTTAGACCAGTCTGACCCCAAGGTCACGTCCGGTTTTTCGTCTCACCCGTGAAAAGAATGAGACCGAATGCCCCTGCAAAAATTGTGATATCCGCCACGTTGAAGGAATAGGGGTTCTGAAACCCGCAACAGGACATGTTGAGAAAATCCGCCACCGCGCCATAGATGATGCGGTCGAGCGCATTGCCCAGCGCACCGCCGACCAGAAGTCCGGCACTGATCTGCCCCAAGGTGGAAAACTGTTCGCGCCGCACCCAGCGCATAACCCACGCAGAAATGACTACCGCCAGAGCAACCCAGCCCCAGCGCAACAGATCGCCATGACCGGACAAAAGCCCGAAATTCGCGCCTTGGTTCCATGCCATGTGGAACACGAGATAAGGGGGCAGAACATCGATCTGCCCCACAGTTTTAAGATCGAGAAACTGGACCACGGCCCATTTGGAGAGCTGGTCGATCACAAAGGTGATCAGCGCTGTCAGAGCCGTGATCCGCATTCTCAAACCTCAGTGACGGAAATGGCGCATACCGGTCAGCACCATCGCAAGCCCTGCTTCATTGGCTGCGTCGATCACCTCTTGGTCGCGCATGGAGCCGCCCGGCTGGATGACACAGGACGCGCCCGCAGCGGCCGCTTCCAGCAGACCGTCGGCAAAGGGGAAGAACGCATCAGACGCCACAGCGGACCCTTTGGTCAGCGGCTCGGGAAGCCCCATCGCTTCGGCCATGCGCTCGGCTTTCTTGGCGGCGATCAACGCGGAGTCGAGACGCGACATCTGACCCGCACCGACACCGACAGTCGCCTGATCCTTCACATAGACAATCGCGTTGGACTTGACGTGTTTTGCCACTTTCCACGCGAACAGAAGGTCTTTCATCTGCTCGGGCGTCGGCGCTTTCTCCGTCACGACCTTCAGATCATCCATGCCGACAAAACCGGCATCCTTGTCCTGAAACAGATAGCCGCCGGCAACCTGACGGATCGTCGAAGGCTTGGCCAACACATCCGGCAGCGCTTCTGTGGTCAAAAGGCGCAGGTTTTTCTTCTTGGCAAAAATCTCTTTCGCCTCATCCGATGCACCCGGTGCAATGACAACTTCGGTGAAAATCTCGGTGATCGCTTCTGCCGTTTGCGCGTCCAGCGCCTTGTTCAACGCAACGATACCGCCGAAAGCAGAGGTGCGGTCACAATCGAAAGCAGATTTGTAAGCGTCGAGAAGCGTCTCACCCTTGGCCACACCGCAAGGGTTGGCGTGTTTGATGATCGCCACGGCGGGCGTCTCGGCGGGATCAAACTCGGCCACCAGTTCAAAAGCGGCATCCGTGTCGTTGATGTTGTTATAGGACAATTCCTTGCCCTGATGCTGCACGGCCGTCGCCACGCCGGGGCGTTCGGAGCCGTCCACATAGAAGGCCGCGGACTGGTGCGGGTTTTCGCCGTAACGCAGGGTCTGCTTGATCTGACCGGCAACAACACGGCGGCGCGGAGCCTCTTCGCCAATCGCGCCCGCCATCCAGTTCGACACGGCGGCGTCATAGGCCCCCGTGCGGGCATAGGCGATCTGCGCCATTTTCTGACGGAAGGCATAGGAAGTCTGGCCGTCATTCGCTTCAAGCTCGGCGATCAGCGCGTCGTAATCCTCGACATCCACCACGGTCGTCACGAACCCGTGGTTTTTCGCCGCCGCACGGATCATCGCCGGACCGCCAATGTCGATGTTCTCGATCATCTCGTCATAGTCCGCCCCGCGCGCCAAGGCGGCTTCGAACGGGTAGAGATTCACAACCAGCAGGTCGATGCCGCCGATCCCGTGTTCATCCATTGCGGCCACATGCTCGGCATTGTCACGCAGCGCCAGAAGGCCACCATGCACACGCGGGTGCAGCGTCTTCACACGCCCGTCCATCATTTCAGGGAAGCCGGTCACTTCCGAGACGTCTTTCACCTCAAGGTCGGCGTCGCGCAGCGCCTTGGCGGATCCGCCGGTGGACAAAAGCTCGACCCCCTTGGCAGCCAGCGCCTTACCCAGTTGGGCGAGGCCAGTTTTGTCGGATACGGAAAGAAGCGCGCGCTTCACGGGATAAAGGTCGGTCATAGCAGGTCCCCAGAATGGCTCGATGGCAAATCGGCTCACAGATCAGTTCAGCGTCTCGTCGTCCATCTCAAGATCGCGGAGCGTCGTAGGCGTCTCCTGCGCTTTCGCGAGAGTCCAACGGACACGGGTCGCATAATCCATTGCCGTCGCAGATAGAACCACTTGTTTGCTCGCACGCGGCTTTAAACGGTTTTTTTCGAGATAAACCGAGCGTTCGAGGCTCAATTTTGCGCGACCGTCATGGCGAAACACCCAAATCTCGCCGGATTTCAGCGCCAGAGACACAGCCGCGCCGCCCATATCAAGCTCGGCATCCACATCCGGATGAAGGTGGAACCGCACCTGAAACGGAATGCCCTGTAGTTTGAGCCGGTCCATCATCCGGTCGAATTGCCGCTCGTCCTCACCCGTGATCGTCGCCAGCGTGTCCTCGCCCGCAATCCCGCGCCCGTCTTTCGACAATTCGATCTGCCGGATATGGGTCAGCCCGTGGGTCTTCACATAGCCGTCATGCCCCGCAACGAAGCCGCCGCCATCCTCGCTTGAGCGCAATTCCAGACGCACAGCACTTGGCACATCGACAAGCAATTCGCGCAAATGTCCACCGATCATCCGTTTCGGACCGAGCCGCGAGGAGGAAAACCCTTCAATCCCCAGTGTGGAATGTGACGGGGTTGCCCGACCGGCACGGCGCCATTCCGGCCCGAAGCTGCTCCCAGCCCCGCAATTGACAATCAACGGCCTGCGTCCGGAGGTCAGTTCAAACGCCATCGTTGATGCATGGGCATTGAAAGAGGCCAACACCTTCGGGGGCGGAGCCGCATCGACAATGATTGACGTGCGTCCGGCGGCAAGCCGCAAGAACCCCATGTGAAGCCCCTGCCCTGGCGGGGTCTTGTTGCCCGAACTTGCCAAAGCGCGATCAAGCCGCCCCTCCATGCCACGCCCGCCGCCATGAAAGCGGGCCAGCCCGCCGTCCGAATGACGCAATGCACGCAATGTCGGCGCGATCCGTTCAATCGCCGCCAGATGCGCTTCATCTGCAATCTTTCCGGCCTCCGACAACGCCGCAGCGGCCCATGTCAAAAGCGTGAAGACCTCAAGTAATTCTTCCGGATTTCGGGTCGGAATGCCGCCTTCGTCATCAATCTCTGATTCGCATTCCTGCGCCAAGGCTTTGACCGCCGGCGCAACATGCTCTTCCATGCCCACGAGGGACAGGCCCGCATAGATCAGCCCTGTCAGCGCCTCGAAACGGGGCAGACCGGGGCTCGCCGTTTGCCACCGCCGCGACAGGAAGATCGTCTGCTGTCCGAGCGTCTTGTAGAACGCGTTCGAGACATCCGCCTCCTGCCCCGACAGGAAGAACAAAGCATGGTGAATCCAGCGGATAAGCCGCCGACCGGTCAGGTCCGGCGTCCAGCCCGGTCCCTTTCCGCCCGCATAGCGATCCATCCATTCCTTGATCCAGTCCTGCGCCCGATGGCGTGCATTGTAGTCCCCCACAGCCGCCAGATCATCAAGCCATGCAAATCCATGAATTTCTTCGACAAATCCCTGAGCTGGCGCATCAATATCCCAAATGGACGTGTTTTGCGCCTCGACCAGATAGCCCGCGAACAGGAAGTTGCCGCCGATCAACTGACGTCCACGCGCAAAGGAACCGATGGATTTGGGCTCGGGTTGCGAGACGAATCCCAAGGCCGGTTTCGCACGCGCTGCGCGCCACGCATGATACCTGTTCATGCGGCGTACATTTTTCGCCCGCCAATCCTCGCTTTGCGACATTGCCTGCCCCAGCCTGTCGGTTCGTTTTCGTTGCCCGGAAGATAGCGGGCGCTACGCGAGATGTCATCGGGAAATCCCCGTCTGTCATCCCCGTCGCAGAACCGTGATGAAGAAACCGTCCATCCCGCCACGCTCTGCCCAATAGTCGGGACGGGTGCGCAGCCCCTCTTCCCCGATCCACTCGGGCGCGACACCGTTGATGCGGAGCGCGTCCAGATCGACACGCAGATCAGGGTGGCGCGTTTTCGCATCGCGCACCTGCTCTTCGCCCTCGTCGATCAGCAGGGAACAGGTGCAATAGACCAGTTTTCCGCTCGGTTTGAGCATCCCCAAGGCGCGGTCGATCAGATGTTCCTGCAACTCGAAAAGCCCCGGAAAATCCGACCCGTCCTTCACATAGGGCAAATCAGGGTGACGCCGGATCGTGCCCGTCGCGGTGCAGGGCGCATCCAGCAGAATCGCATCGAACGGCCCACCTTCATATTCCAGCGCATCTCCTACGGCGATTTCCGCCGAGAGCGCACAACGCGTCAGGTTTTCCTGCACACGCCCCATCCGTGATTCGGAAATGTCGAGCGCCGTGACATTGGCCCCCATAGCGGCCAGTTGCAGGGTCTTCCCCCCCGGCGCGGCACACATATCGAGGACATGATCGCCTTTTTCGGGCGAAAGGATTCGCGCAGGCAGGCTCGCGGCTGCGTCCTGCACCCACCATTCACCCGCCGCGAATCCGTCAAGTTTCGTCACCTGAACCGCACGGCTCAAACGCACGGACCCACTCGGCAGCACCTCGCCACCCAAGGTCTTCGCCCAGCCTTCCGGATCGGATTTAACGGTTAGATCAAGTGGCGCACCCTTGGCCTGCACGGCCTCCATCGCGGCCACTGTCGCCTTGCCGTAATCCGCGACCAAAGGTTTGCGCAGCCATTTCGGCAACATCGGCGCGGGCAACACATCCCATTTCACCTTGTCACCATCGACCTTACGCAGCACCGCATTGACCAGCCCCTTGAAATGGCTAGATTTCGGCCGCTCCTGCATCAGAGTCACATAAGCATTCACCACGCCATGCGCGGCCTCGCCCATGGCGCAAATCTCGAACACCCCCATGCGCAGAGCGTTCATGACATGTGGCGCAGGACGTTTGCTAAGATGCGGGCCAAGCATCCGGTCGCAGCGATCCAGCACCCGCAAAGCTTCGGTCACCAGCCGCTGGGATCGCGCACGATCCTCCGGCGACAGGTCCTTGGTCCGCTGCAACAGCACTTCGGACAGAAGCCGCTTCTCAAGGAGCACGGCATCCAGAAGGGCCAGAGCGGCCCGGCGGGCTGCAAGCCCCGCGACATCAGATGATCTTGTTTTCATGGTCTGACCCCGTATATCACAAGGGCAAGCCGGACAAGATCATCCGAAGGATTTCCCGATGACCGACAAGACAGAAAACCCAGAAACCACCCTTCCCCCCGCCGCGCAACGTGCGCTGGCAGAGGCCGAAGAGCGCCGCAAAGCCCGCGAAGAGGCGGTGAAAGCGATGCCAACCGAACTGGGCGGACGAGACGGGCCGGAGCCGGTGCGTTACGGCGACTGGGAGAAAAAAGGCCTCGCCATAGATTTTTAAAAGAAAAACCCGCGGTATTCCGCGGGTTTTATTTTGCGGTGTTGAACCGGAAATCTCAGAGGCCCAGCACGTCAAGCATATCATATTCACCGGGTTTCTGACCCTGCCCCCAAAGTGCGGCTTTCAGTGCGCCTTTGGCAAAGAGAGAGCGATCGGAAGCAACGTGGCGCAGGATAATGCGCTCGCCATCGCCCGCAAACATCACGTCATGCTCGCCGACAATGTCACCGCCACGAATGGCGGAAAAGCCGATGTCACCCTTCTTGCGCGCGCCCGTGATGCCGTCACGCCCCGAATCGCGCACGTCACTGAGCTTCACGCCGCGCCCTTCGGCAGCGGCCTCGCCCAGCATCAGTGCCGTTCCGGAAGGGGCATCAACCTTGCGGTTGTGGTGCGCCTCGATGATCTCGATGTCATAGTCAGAATCCAGAGCCGCCGCGACCATTTTAGTCAGTTTCGTCAAAAGGTTGACACCCAAAGACATGTTGCCGGCGCGGATAATCGTCGCGTGATGGGCCGCCAGTTCGATCTTTTCCAACTCCCTCGGACACATGCCCGTGGTGCCAATCACATGAACGCAGCGCGCCTGTGCGGCCAGCCCCGCAAACTCCACCGTGGCTTCCGGTGCGGTAAAGTCGATCACCGCCTGCGCCTTGGAAAAAGCCTCCAACGCATCATCCGTCACCTGCACGCCCAGCGCCGCGCCGCCCATGGCTTCGCCCACATCGCGCCCGATCCAGTCGCTTCCGGCACGTTCCACCGCGCCCACAAGTCTGCACTTTTCCGAGGCCACAACGGTTTTGATCAACATCTGCCCCATGCGACCGGACGCGCCGGTAATAACAATGCCGGGAAGCTCGCTCATGGTTTTCTCTCCTGAATTCTCTTGGGCTGTGCTTTAACCTGTGCAAAGGCTTTTGGCAAAGCCCGCTTGCAAGACTCTCTGTTCAGGACTATCTGCGCACCTATGGCAAAACGATCTCATTCCAGCGGCCCTGGCCGGTCGCACCGCACCCTTCGCGTCGGCGAGGCCATTCGGCGTCGTCTGTCCGAAATTCTCACCCGTGGCGAAATCCACGATCCCGATCTCACCGCGATGTCCATCACGGTGGGCGAGGTCCGTGTCAGCCCGGACCTGCGTGTGGCGACCGCCTTCATCCTGCCGCTTGGCGGGAAAGACGCCGAAGAGGCGCTTCTGGCGCTGCGCCGGAACAAAGGCGAGATTCGTCACCACATGGGCAAGGCGCTCGGGATCAAACACACGCCCGAGATGCGCTTTGAGCTGGATGACACCTTTGACCGTATGGACGCGACGCGGCGCATGTTTGCCGACGAGCGCGTTCAACGCGACCTGCACAAAAGCGACGACGAGGAAGAGTAATGGCCCGACGCAAGAAGGGGCGCGCAGTTCACGGCTGGTTGGTCGTGGACAAGCCCGCCGGCATGACCTCCACATCTGTTGTCAACAAAGTGCGCTGGGCATTCAACGCGCAAAAGGCCGGGCACGCGGGCACGCTTGATCCCGATGCGACGGGCGTTCTGGCCGTTGCGCTGGGCGAAGCGACGAAGACCGTGCCTTTCATCACCGACGCGCTGAAATGCTACCGCTTTTCCGTGCGTTTCGGACAGGCGACGAATACCGATGATGCGGAAGGGCAAGTGATCGCGCAAAGCGATGCACGACCAAGCGACGAGGACATTCTCGCCGCCCTGCCGCAGTTTGAAGGCGACATCATGCAAGTGCCGCCGAAATTCTCCGCCGTGAAAATCGACGGCGAGCGCGCCTACAAACTGGCCCGCGACGACGAAGATTTCGAGATCGCCGCCCGTCCGCTCTATGTGGACGAGTTGAAATTCGTTGAACGTGTCGATGCGGATCATGCGATTTTCGAAATGGTCTGTGGCAAGGGCGGATATGTGCGCGCGATTGCCCGTGATCTGGGCGAGGCGCTTGGCTGTTTCGGCCATGTGGAATGGCTGCGGCGGGAATGGTCCGGCCCTTGGGATGTCGAAGAAGGCGTCTCTCTGGAAGAAGTTGAAAAGCTCGCCCGCACGGACGAGATTGACCAGCTTTTGCGCCCCGTCGAAGAGGGGCTTGCCGATCTTGACGAAGTGACCTGCACGCCCGAAGGCGCGACACGGCTCAGAAACGGCAACCCCGGCATGGTCTATCCGGCAGATGGTGTGGAATATGGCGACGAGGTCTGGGCCTCTTTCGAGGGCAAACCAGTCGCTGTCGGGCAATACAAGGCCGGTGAATTGCACCCCAACCGCGTGTTCAACCTCTGACAGCCAGATCTGCGCAAAGACGCACCTTGCCTTTCCGGTCGTATCGGTTTTCCTTGAGTGAAGTCGGAAACAAGAGGTTTTGACACATGAGCGAACGCAGGCAGGTTGCCACGAACGAAGACGCCCACAAGCTGCATGATCCGGGCGGAAAGGTGCATATCCGCCTGCCCGATGGCGTCATCGGTGGCGCGCGGTTTTCGGCCTGCGGTCGCTATCGTCAGACCCTGACACGCGACTGGACGCCGGAAGGTGAAGCGCCGCGCACCATTATGTTTCTTGGTCAGAATCCCTCTGTCGCACGAGCCGATGTGTCCGACCCGACCTGTGACAAGGAACTCAAATTCGCCCGCCTCTGGGGCTACACACGATATGTGAAGACCAACATGCTGGACTGGCGCGCCACCCATCCCAAGGATGTCCCGCATGATCCGGCCGTTGCACGAAGCGCGGAGAACCTGCCCGCCATCCTGCGCGAGGCGGAAGATGCAGAGGAAATTCTCTTGGCCTATGGCAAGTTGCACAAGAGATATGCCCCCATCGTCAAGCAGACCATTCAGGCGCTCAGAGCGACAGGCAAGCCCCTCAACTGCCTCAAACTGAACAAGGACGGATCGGCGCAGCACCCGCTCTACATCCGCGGCGACACCCAGCGCTTTCCCTTTCCTGATCCCGAAGAGTAACGCGGGGTTTTCCCGGCCTCATACTGCCCCATACATGAAAAGCGCCGGGCTCTCCCGACGCTTTTAAATGTTTGGCGATCAACTTCGCCACTCTACAGGAAATCATCCCTGCGCGGGGTGAAACAGTCGATAAGTTTACCCGGCTCAAGACACAAACAGCCATGCTCCATCCCTGACGGGATCACAAAGCTGTCCCCCGGTCCGACCTCACGCACCTCATCACCGAGGAAAAAGCGATAGCGCCCGCTTTCCACATAGGTCGACTGCACATGCGGGTGGCTATGGAGCGCCCCTTCGGCACCCTCCGCATCAAAACGGAAGGCAACCACCATAAGCTCGGGGCTCTCCGACAACACCTGCCGAGTGACATGCTCTCCGGTCGAAACGATTGGAAAATTTGCCATCATTCCCCTCCGCCTCAGCTAAAGAGCATCCCGCCGTTGATGTCGATATTCGCGCCGGTGATATAGGCGGAGTCGTCGGTTGCCAGAAAACAGATCAGGTTGGCAGTGTCTTCAGGTGTGCCCTGACGCTTGAGCGGCGCGGCGGCTTCGAGACCACGGCGGCCAGCATCCGGCGTGTGGATATTGTGGAAATCCGTGTCGATCATCCCCGGACAAAGCGCGTTCACGCGGATGTCAGGGCCGAGCTCCTTAGCGAGGCCACGGGTCATGGTCATCACGGCCCCTTTGGACGTGGCATAGGCCACAGCCCCCGGCCCACCACCGTCACGACCGGCTTGGCTGGCAAGGTTGACAATCACACCGGATTTCATGTGGGCGAGCACCGCCTTGGTCATCATGAAAATGCTGGTGAGGTTCAACGTCATCACCGTGTTCCAGTGCTCAAGCGGCATCTCTGCGATGGTTTTGCGCCCCACGAGACCACCGGCGTTGTTCACTAGAACATCCACGCCGCCAAAGGTATTGACCGCTCCGTTCACCAAGGCATCCACGCCCTCCTGCGTGCACAAATCCCCCTGAACCGCGATGGCTTTGCCGCCGAGCGCTTCGATCTCGGCCACGGTCTCCTCGGCTCCCTGCGCCGATGCGAAATAGTTGATGGCCACATTGGCCCCCTCTTTCGCCAGCGCCACTGCAGCCGCCCGTCCGATATCGCGCCCGCCGCCGGTCACAATCGCTGTCTTGCCTTGAAGTTTCATGGTCAGTCCTTCCATTCGTTTTCTTTTTTCGATGCACCAGTCAGCACATCACATTCACTCTGCGGAACATCGGGGCGCGTTCAGGCGCAACCGGCACAGCATCTTGGTTTTGATGATCCTTGCCAGTGTGTCGCCTGACATCCCGCCCCTCCCCGAAACCTTTGCCGCATCAGAACGCTGCGGCAGCTTTGCTATAATCAACATGGATTCACCGTTCCGTCAATCCTTGCATACAAGATGTTATACAAGTAATCTCGGCAAATCTCCCGCGCTTTTATCGCCTCTGCATCTTTGCTAGGGTCGGGAACGGACCATCTTGTGTCAGCAGACAGCATTGAAAGATCGACTATGGACCAAACCACGCCAGACACCCTGACCAAAAGCAGCGTCGATCAGATCACGGACCATCTCTACAAAGAAATTACGTCGCTGCGGCTCCTGCCCGGAGCGCGTATTTCGGAAACCGAGATCGCGCAGAAATTTGGCGTGTCGCGCCAACCCGTGCGGGATGCGTTCAACCGGCTTGCGACGATGGATTTGATCCGAATCCGGCCTAAAAAGGCCACAGAGGTCAAGAAATTCTCCACCGCCGCCATCACCAAATCACGCTATATCCGTGCGGCAATCGAGGCTGCCGTGCTGCGGGACGCCTGCAAATATTGTGATGATGAGGCCGGTTCTGCGCTGGACTCGGCCCTCTCCTTGCAAAAGCAAGCCCTCGTCGACCGCGATACAGAAGCCTTTGGAAAGCTGGATTATGCTTTCCACAAAACCCTCTGTGACATCGCAAAAGCGCCTTTCGCCTATGAGGTCATTCAAGCGGAAAAGGCCAAGGTGGACCGGCTCTGCGTGTTGAGCCTCGCCAAAGAAGATCGCATGCCGGAACTGGTTTCGGATCATCAAAAAATCGCCGAAGCGGTCAAAGCCAGCGATGAAAAAGCGGCGCAGGAGGCTGGCATGATCCACCTGTCCCGCCTGGATGATACAATCGCGCGCATCCGCGTGCAAAGGGCCGCATTTTTCGACGACGAAAGCGCCGCCGACTAACCCCTGTCGCGCGACATGGCCTCTTTCGGGATCAGCGCCCCACGATGGCTGATGACCCGTCCGGCGAGACGATGCCCCGCCAAGGCCGCTGCCACATCATCCTCCCCGCGAAGCCGCGCGGCCAGAAATCCCGCGTTGAAGCTGTCTCCGGCCGCAGTGGTATCCACCACCTTGATCGGGGTCGGAATGGGCACAAGCGTCTCCGCTTCCGTGCCGCGAATGGTGCAGCCCTCCGGCCCGCGTTTGAGCACGATGGTTTCCACGCCCAACTCCGCGACCCGCGCCAGTGTCGCCTCTGGCGTCGCGTCATTCCAGAGCATGACCTCATCCTCGAACGTGGGCAGAACCACCGAGGAAAGCGCCATCACCCGCTCAAAGGCTTCGCGCGCCAGATCTTCCTTCCCCGCCCAAAGACGCGGCCTGTAATTGCCATCAAAAGCGACCTCGACTCCCTTTGCGCGTGCCCGTTCCAAAAGCTCGAAAAGGCGCGGCAGATGATCGTTGAACGTATAGAGGCTGATCCCCGAAAGATAGATCATCCGTGTATCGAGCATCCCTTCAAGCCAGTCTTCGGAAGGCTCGGCAAAGAGTTTGCGCGCGGCGGCAGCGTTGCGCCAGTAGTGAAAGAACCGCTCCCCTGTCACATCATTGGTGATGGAATAAAGGCCGGTTGTATCGACGGGATCATTGAGCAAGAGAACATCGGAGACCGCGTTTTCCTGCAACGTCGCGCGGATACGTGTGCCGAAAGGGTCATCCCCGATTGCAGAGGCAAAAGCCGCATTGATCCCCGAACGCGCCAGATAGACAGCGGAATTGAGCGTATCGCCGCCCACCCCGATCTGGGTGCTGCCATCGGGCGCAAATGCGATCTCTCCCATGGCTTCCCCAAGGCAGATGATATCAAAACGGGACATGCGGGTTTTCCTTTGCGTGAGTATTGCGTTGCAGGCTTAGCGGGCCAGCCATCCGCCATCGACATTGATCACAGCTCCGGTGACATAGCGGGCCGCTTTGGAGCACAGATAGGCCGCCGTGCCGCCAATATCCGAAGGCTCTCCCCACCGCCCCGCAGGAATACGCGCCAGAATCGCGTCATTGCGGGCGGGATCGTTGCGGAGGGCTTCGGTATTGTTGGTGGCGATATAGCCGGGCGCGATGGCGTTGACGGTGATGCCATGCGGGGCCCACTCGTTGGCGAGGCTCTTGGTGATCCCCGCCACCGCGTGTTTGGAAGCCGTATAGGCCGGAACGCGGATGCCGCCCTGAAACGACAGCAGCGAGGCGATGTTGACGATGGCCCCGCCCGTCCCACGTGCGATCAACTCGCGGCCAAACGCCTGACAGGTGAAAAACAGCGCCTTCTGGTTCACATCAATCACCGCATCCCAGTCCGCCTCGCTATAATTCACACAGTCCTCGCGCCGGATAATCCCCGCGTTGTTGATCAACAGATCAAACCCCGCGCCGGAAAACACATCCCTTGCCGCCATCGGGTCCGCGAAATCCAGCCTCATGTCCTCCGCCTGCCCTCCTGCTGCGGTGATCTTCTGCACTGTGTCGGTGCAGGGCCGACGACCGGCACAGACCACCTCCGCCCCTTGCGCGGCCAAGGCACAGGCGATGGCCTGCCCGATCCCCGTATTTGCACCGGTGACAAGCGCCTTCCGGCCGGAAAGGGAAAAGAGGTCGTGCGGCATGGTGTGTCCTCAGCGCGAAGGGTGGATCATTCCGATCAAATCAGGGGCAGACTCTACTTAGCATAAATTCAGACCAATATTTCAACAAAAATGAAATGATGTTTCATTTTTATTAAGGCGCGATTAAAGTCTCTCGACAACGCCCCCGCATAGCGCCCCTAGTTATTGAGACGCAATGCTGACTGCTTGGAGAGACACGGATGCCTTCCCCCAAAAAGCCGGATAAGAAACCCGAAAACGTTGCCTCGGTTCTCAAGGTGTTTTCCGTGCTCGAAACCCTGTCGGAAGAAGGCTCCGCCCCTCTTGCCCGCATTGCGCAAAAGGCGATGACCTCGAAGGCCACGACCCACCGCCTTTTGCAGACCATGCGCGATCTTGGATATGTCGAGCAGCAGGCCCAGAGCGAAGAGTATCGGCTGACGCTCAAACTGTTTTCCCTCTCTGCGCGGGCGCTGGAGGGGCAGGACCGTTTACTCAAAGCCACAGAGAGCGGCATGGCGCGACTGTCACAGGAGACCGGAGAAGCCATCAATCTGGGTGTGATCGACGAAACGGGGCAGGATGTCGTCTATATCCGGCAGATCGAGTCCAGCTATGCGCTCTCGCTGAAATGCACCATCGGATCGCGCAACCGGCTCTATTGCACCGCGTTGGGCAAGGCGCTTCTGGCGTGGCGCAACGCGGCTGAGGTGGACGCCTGTTTGGAAAAGATGAACTTTGCGCCGGTCGGCCCTCAAACCCTCGCGGACGCCTCTACATTCCGGAACGATCTGGCCCAGACCCGCGCGCAAGGTTTCGCGGAAGAGATCGAGGAATCAGAGGCCGGTGTGCGCTGCATGGCGGTGCCGGTGCGGGACCAGACCGGCCAATCGATCGCGGCGGTCTCTATCGCCTTCCCGCTCTTTCGCTATGACGCGACCCATCGCGAGGACTATATCGCGCTTTTGACCCAAGTCGGGCGCGAAGCCTCCGAATCGCTGGGGTATCGCGGCGAACCGGCGCAAACAGGCCCCGCCATTATCCCCAAGGTTTGAAGCCAAAGGTCATGTAGTCACGTTGATACGCGGCTTTCACGGCCTCTTCGACCTCTCCGTCATAGATATCGGCAAGGGCAAAGGGCGCATCTTCGGGCTCGGCCACGACGGCGGGCGGCGTCACGCCCAGCGCATCGGCCAGATACGCAAGATCATCGGCAAGACGGTCTTCGCGCACCACAACATCCGGCAGGGAAAACTCCGCGAATCCCTTGATCACTTCGGATTGCGAAGCCCACGTCCCATCCACCCGCACGGAGGTCTGACCGTTCAGATTGCCCTGCACGAATTTCGCAAATTTCAAAAACGCCTCGCGGTGCTGCTCCCGCGTATAGGTCTCATCCGGCGCAGCAACGGGCAGCGGCAGTTTATAGGTGCTGCGCAGCGTTTCCCGGATTTCCCCATAGGTTTTGCCGCTGATGTTCAGGATATAGTCGCAGAACACCCGATGCAGCCTTTGGACCGGATGCGAAATCACCGTAAAGCTGCGATGCCCTTTGTTCTGGCGCTTCCACTGGCGCAGCGTCTTTTGCGTGAATTCCCGTAGCAGTGCGTCGGGCGTGACCTGATCAAGCGTAGACATCCATTCGGCCACGCTCGCCTCCGGCCCGCCACGCACTGGCATGTATAGAACCGGCGTTTTGACAGATGCCACATAGGTCGGCACGGCGGGCTTGCGCCGCGGCTCGAAATTCGGCGTGTCCGACAGGTTGAAATGGTCGATACTGGACAGGTCCGACACCATCTCTGCATAGTTCAGCACCTTGTCCTCAAGCCGCGACGGGTTCTGGACTTTGGTCTTCTGCGTGGTCTTGTTGCGCTCTTGCGTAACCCCGAGGAACCGCGCCAGACCGTTGAGCACCTCAACGTCCTGAATATCGGCATAATTGATATAAAATGCGGTCTGTCCGGTCATCTGGAGCTGACGTTGCAGGAAAATCTGAAACGCTTTGATCTCGTCAAGCATCTCCTGAAACTCGCGCCTGTCAAACGTGACTTTCGCAGATTTGGCATCCTTGAGGTCCCCCAAACGCCACTGGCCCGTCACGCTGGCAATCTTGCGGGACACATAGCTTTCCAACGGGTTGCGCGTCAGAATGATCTTGGCGCATTTCGGGTCGTTGAGCACATGGGTCAGGATACGCGGGTCGTGATCATGAAAGAACCGGAAGCCGGACAGACCCTTGGTCTCCTGACGCATCTTGTCCAGAAGAACCGTGGGCCTTGCCTCGCGGGCTTGCATTGTGACGCCCAACATCTCCTTTTGCCCCGACTTGCCGATAAAGGCGGGGTTGAAGACCTCGCCCCAGCATTTCAGTCCGGGGTAGGAATTGACGTTTTCCTCCAGAAAATTGGACCCTGTTCGCATCTCGGCAAAAATCACAAAATATTCAAAAGACTGGGCCATAATCTATTTTACCAAGTAAGGGCGCTTTTGGGAACGGGCGCGCGTATCGGGTTCGTTGCCCATGGGAAAGTCTCCCATGAGGTGGGGTTTCATGCCTTGGTTTTTCAGGTTTTGCAGGAATTGTCCAAACCCTGTCAAATCCCGCATCCGCGGCGCTTCGGCCAACCGGCGCACATTGCGCGGCGCAATCTCGTCAATAATCATTTGCAGGGGTTCCATCGGGCTTTCGATGAAATCCGCCAAGGTCCATATCCGGACCCGCGCCTTCACCTCTCGCGACCGTAGAATGTCGAGATGCTCCGCCTCGATTTTTTGCAGCAGCGCCGCTTCCCGCCGGATTTCGGAAAAGCTCATGTTCGAGCGGAACAGGCTCACCGCCCAAGCGCCGGAGATCACAGAGACCTGCGCATTCGGATCCGTAGCAACGAGCCAGCTGATCTCCTGATTGTCTCGCGGCCCGAACATAAAGCACTGGCGTTCGCCTCGCGTGTTCCAGACCAATGAGGTCAGAAAGCCGCAGGGGTTGTAGTCCCTCAACGCCGCCTCGGACGACAGAGCACCGGAAAAGACCTTTTGCCTGCCCGCGAACTCGGCCCCTTCGGGCGCATAAAGGTGCCCGTGGACCCGCGCACCGACCGAGCGCGACAGCCAACCTTCGAAATCCTCGAACAGATCGGAAAAACCCTCGAAAATCGAATACGGCCCGCTGGTTTTCCCGTGCTCTTTCCCATGCCCCGGCATCCGGCTTTGCATATACAGGCCCTCACGCCCGTTGACCCGACGATCAACCGCCTTGGAAAAGATACGGTCGATTTTCCCCGGATTGGGCTCTGCCCCCTTCATCGGGTTGATCTCGGTGTCAAGGAACGTCGCGTAGAGCCGCTCCGCCTTCGGCCAGATTTTGCGCGCCACGAAACAGTCGGACCGCCGCAGAAGCTGGAGGTGGTCGTCGTAGAAAATATGCGGCTTTCCCTCATAGTCGAATTTCGACAAAGTCAGAGACCGGCTTTCGATATTGTTCGAATAGAGCCGCACGAGGGTCTGGTAATAGCTCTCATCCGGTATCCAGACCTTTTTGAAATAGGCATCATAGATCTTACGGTCCGGATCTTCGAGAATGGCCGACAGTGTTTGCCGCGTCAAACACCACCATTGCGAGCCAAGATGCGGCACCAGTTTGTCCGGAATTTTGCGTTTATAACCGACCTTGCGTTGCAACGTCACATAGCGATCAAACAGACGCCGCTGTTTTTTCCACGAAAACGGGAAACGCAGGGTGAAGCGCTCATGATCCAACCCGCCAACGGTCCAAGGCACGTCCTCGGTCGTGACGCTTTCTATGAAGTTCGTCAAAGGACGTTCCGCGAGATATTGTTTAAGGTCTTCGACGGGGCGCAACGGCAGGCAGGAGCCGGACGCAAGATAGACGTGGCGCACCTCGGGAAAGCGCGAGAGCATCAACTCCGACGCATCCTGTGATGCCCCCACCAGAGACCATGTCCCCCACTCGCAGGCGCGGCGCTTCGAGAACACTACATTTTCAAGATCGGACAGGCTGTTGACGAAGGGCTGATAGCGCTCTTTTTTCACCCGCTGATCCACGTGGATCACGACGGGGCAACCGTGAGACGCCCAATGCCGCGCAACCTGTTCGGCGCGATGCAGCGCGGTATGAACCAGCATGACAAACCCGACCGTCATGCCCAGTTCCCCTTGGACATCAGGCCGAGAATTTCGAGTTGCCGCCAGTTGATGTATTTCTCCGACCAGTTGCACCACAGATCGGGGTCATCTTCGAGCCGGTTGTGATAGGCGAGATATTCGCGCGATCCGGCATAGTGCTGTTTGCGCTCAAGTTCCTCGCGGGTCTTCTCGACAAAGGTGTTCAAAAACTTCGCATGCAGCAGCGCGCCAGAGGCCTTTTCCCCGCCTTCGGTCTCGTAAACCAGATTGAGCCCGCGCGGCAGCAACATATGGGTTGAATGCATATAGGCATAATTGCGGTGCCATTTTACGAGGGGAATCTTGTTCAGCGATGGCGCGCTATAAGGATCGTCCTTGAAGAACACCCGCGCACGCGGCCCGCCCTGAATCCAGAGATTGTAATATTCGGGATTGGTGGAAATCATGTAATTCCCGCTGTCGAACCACTCGGCAATCTCAAACGGGTTCTGCCCCTCGCGGTAAAGCTGCGCATCAATCGGCCCTTTCGGATACATGTCGATCAACATAGCCGAAAAGCTGCGGATGCCGGAATTGTCGAGCCAGTCGGTCAGCGCCGGAATCGGACGGGTATCAGAGAAGGGGAAGACGAAAAATTCGTCTACATCAACCGTGAGCGTCCAGTGGCCGTGACAGTATTTGCGGGAAATCCAGTTCATCCAATGCACACCGAACAGCGACTCGCGATAGCTCGCCTTGGTATGCCAGATGGAGACGTCCTCTTGCCCCAAAAGATATTCGCGCGACCCGTCATCGCTGTCGTTATCCACGAACAGAAAATGACGCACCCCCATATCCCTGTAATACTTCAGGAAATACGGCAGGCGGATACGCTCGTTCCGCAGGGTGCAGACCAGCAGGACATCATCGGGTCGGATACACGGGGTATTGTCCTGCAACAGACTCAGCTCCCGACGCGCCTGAAAGGCCCGCCAGAGCGCGCGTTTGCGCCGCAGCCGCATCTTATATTGCCAAAGCCTGCTCACCAGTCTGCCTTATGCCCCCGAAACTCGGTAATCATGATGCCGCAACGCGTCACCCTGTCCAAAGTCTTTGCTATGTAACCTACGGATATTCAAATGAATCGTAAACAATTCAGATCAAATAGCAAAATTGTTTAATCTGCTGCGAGAAAACAGAGGGATTTCACCCTATTTCTTCCCCCACGCGCCACGGTTCATAAGCCCGAGAGCTTCCAGTTGCTCCCAGCCCTCATAGGCCACCGACCCCTCATGCCAAAGCGTTGGACCGCTGATGACAGCATCATAATAGGCACCAAAAGCATCCGGCTGCGCAAAATGCTGCTTTCGGGTCTTTTCCTCAACAGATTTCTCCACCGCGACCGGTAGGAATTTCGTATGCAAAAGCACCCCGCACAGCCGCGTGTCTCCGGGACCGTTATAGGCATGGTTGAGAGCGCGAGGCAGTATTGAATGCGTCGAATTCAGATAGACATACCGCCAATGCCACTTCACCAGAGGGAGCTTGTTCAGCGTCGGCCCGCGCCGCGGATCGTCTGCAAAAAACACCCGCTCCCGTGCGCCACCCTGAACCCATAGGTTCTCCTTTGGCGTCTGGCGCACCGTGCGGTAAGGTCCTGGATCAAAAAACGGCACAACCTCCAGAGGGTCTTGTCCGGCGCGATAGTCAACCCCGTCAATCGGCCCTTCAGGATACAAATCCAGCATCAAAGCTCCGAACGCTTTCTGCCCCGTTTCATCGAGAAAAAGCGTCAAATCCCGCAGGGTTCGGGTCTCATGGAACGGAAAGACGAGCATCTCATCCGCATCAAGCGTGAGGCACCACTTCCCCCGCGCATATTTCAACTGAAGCCATGTCGTCCAGTCCAGCCCGAACCGTGCCTGTTTATAGCTTTCCCCTGTAGACCAGAGCGACACATCCGGCTGACCGGAGAGCAACTCCACAGTTCCGTCATCGCTGTCGTTATCCACAAACAGGAAATGTGTCACTCCAAGGCGGCGGTGATACTCCAGAAAATAGGGAAGGCGCAGCGCCTCATTGCGCAGACATCCCACACAGAGGATGGATGTCTCATCAATGTCAGAGGTCCGGTCCTGTATCACACGCAATTTATGACGCGCCCGAATGGCACGCCACAAAAGATACCGTCGCCTGACCCACAGTTTATAGCTCTGCCAGATACGTCTCAAATCCGCCCGTCCCCCGTATCAGGGCCAGATGAGAGCCATGCGCGACAAACCGAAAACACGGCCTTTCGCGCATGACGTTTCACTTCTCGTAATGTCCGGTCTGATGCCATTTCCAAGCATCCCCGATCATCTCCGTCAGGTTGGAGCGATCCGGCGACCAACCAAGCTCCTTGATCGCGCGCTCAGAGCCCGAAACCAGCTTGGTGCAATCACCGGGGCGACGGTCGCCCTCGACATAGGGCACTTCCATATTGGTCACCGCCCGAGAATGATCGATCACCTCACGCACGGAGAAACCCTTGCCCGTGCCAAGGTTGAACACGCGGCTGCCCTTGCCATCTTCGAGCCATTTCAGCCCCAGCACATGCGCATCAACCAGATCGCAGACATGCACATAGTCACGGATGCACGTGCCGTCCGGCGTGTCGTAATCCGTGCCGAAAATGGTCAAGGCATCGCGCTTGCCCGCAATGGCATCAAGCATGAGCGGGATCAGGTGGGTCTCCGGCTGGTGGAATTCCCCGACCTCGGCCTCAGGATCGCCGCCCGCGACATTGAAATAGCGGAAGATCACCGAATTGAGGCCAAATGCCTGTTCGAAGTTCTCCAGAATATCTTCAATCGCCCGTTTCGACGCACCGTAGGAATTGATCGGCATTTGCACCGATTCTTCGTCCAGAACCACGTTGTCCTGATCGCCATAGGTCGCGCAGGTCGAGGAAAAGACAAAGTTCATACATCCCGCCGCAACCGCAGCCTCGATCAGGGTCAGCGAACCGATGACATTGTTGCGCCAGTATTTCGCAGGGTCTTTCATGCTTTCGCCGACCTGCGAGAAGGCCGCGAAATGCATCACGGCGACAGGGTTATACTTGGCGAAGACCTCATCAAGACGGGCACGATCCAGAAGATCTCCCTTCTCGAAAGGCCCGAATTTCACCGCATCTTCCCAACCCGTAGACAGGTTGTCGAAGGTCACTGGCTCATAACCCGCCGCACGCAATGCCTTACAGGCGTGCGAGCCAATATAGCCCGCACCACCTGTCACAATCACAAATTTCGACATCATCAAACCTTACTGGGCAGCAGCACGCTCGGCCGAAAGCTCGTCAAGGAACGTCTGAAGCTCGTCGCGCAAATCATCGCGTGACAAACCAAAGGAAATCGTCGCCTGAAGGAAGCCCGCTTTCGAACCACAGTCGAAACGCTGGCCTTTAAACCGGTATCCGTAAACGCCGCGCTCCGTGCCGATTTCATCCGCAATCGCATCGGTGAGCTGGATTTCACCACCAGCACCGGTCTTCATCGTGTGCAGGTTCTTCATCACCGACGGGTCGAGAATATAGCGACCGATCACAGCGAGGTTGGACGGCTCTGTCCCCGGCGCAGGTTTTTCCACCATGCCTTTGGCGGACACGGTGTTGCCCATGTCCTTGTCCACATCGAGAACACCATAGGAGGACACTTTGTCCGCCGGAACTTCCATCGCGGCAACCATAGAGCCATTGCCGCCGAGTTCTTCGTAGGCTTCGACCATCTGTTGCAGGCAGGGTTTCTCCGCCGCGATCACGTCATCGGGCAGGATAACGGCAAAAGGTTCTTTCGGGTCGAGCAGACGACGCGCACACCAGACGGCATGACCGAGGCCAAGCGCCTTATGCTGGCGAATGTAAGCGATGGCACCGCTGTCCATATTCGTGCCTTTCAGCACCTCAAGCAGCTTGTCCTTGCCCTTTTTGCGCAGTTCCTGCTCAAGAACCGGCGAGTGATCGAAATAGTCCTCAAGCGCGCCCTTGCCGCGCGAAGTCACAAAGATGAATTCCTTGATGCCCGCCGCTCGTGCCTCGTCAATGGCATACTGGATCAGCGGACGGTCGACCAAGGTCATGATTTCTTTCGGAATGGATTTGGTTGCGGGAAGAAACCGCGTCCCAAGACCAGCCACAGGAAAAATCGCTTTGGTCACTTTTTTCATCTCTACTCCTTCGGCTCGCACTCATGAGCCATTTATTTGCATACGCTGATGCGGACCTTATGGAGAATATGCCCTAAGGTCAGCTTCTGCCCTGTCTAATCACACAGGAAAGGCACAGTTTTACAACTCTGCCGCGCCCTTCCTGACATTCGCACAAAAAACAATCAAAGTTGAAGAATATTTCTTCAATTTACGCGCATTTCCGCCAACATGGATTCGATACGCGGCACATCTTCGGGGTTGTTCAATTCCCAGAACTGACGCCCGCGTGCTTCGACCTCGACGCAGAGAACGGGGCGCTCTTGTTCCAGAAAGCGCAACTGCTCCAAGCCCTCCAGACCTTCGAGCGGTCCCATCTCCCATTTCGGATAGGCACCAAGGGCAGAGGGGCGGTAGGCATAGACACCGACATGGTGGAACACCGGCGTCTGCGCGTCATCCGCATATGTGTCCGACGTGTAGGGAATAACCTCTTTGGAGAAATAAAGCGCCTTGTGATCCGAGCCGAACACTGCCGTTGTCCCGCCGACACGTCCGGCCTTGCGGTCTTCAAGAAAACCGTTCAGCGCACGCCCGTCACAACGCAGAACCGGTGTTGCCACCTCGGCCGTCGGATGCGCGCGCAGTCCCGCAACGAGGTCTTCGACAAACCACGCAGGCGTCAGCGGCGCGTCGCCTTGCAGGTTGACGATAATATCATATCCGCCACCAAGGTTCTCGAATGCCTCGGCGCAGCGTTCGGTCCCGTTGGCACAGGATTCCGAAGTCATAACCACCTCGGCTCCGAAAGCCTCCGCGGCCAAGCGGATACGGTCATCATCGGTCGCAACCACCACACGATCCACACCTTCAACGGCGACAGCCGCTTCCCAGCTGCGCCGAATCAGGGATTTTTTCTCACCGGATGCACCGGTCAATTCGACAAGCGGCTTGCCCGGATAGCGGGTCGACGCAAACCGTGCAGGGATAACAATCAGAACAGACATCAGGCTTCTTTCAACTCCACACCCGGCGCATAGGCGATAAAGAACGGATTGGCGTAATCCTCTTTGCCATAGGTCAGCGGCGTATGGTCGTCAAACCGCACAACATCACCACCGGCGCCCAGCAAGACAGCATGACCCGCCGCCGTATCCCACTCCATCGTGCGCCCCACGCGCGGATAAAGATCGGCCTCGCCGGTCGCAACCAGACAGAACTTGAGCGACGATCCTGCCGACTTGCTGTCTTTCGCTTTATATTTCGCCAGATAATCCTCGGTCGCCTGATCGCGGTGGGATTTCGACGCCACAATCATCAGCGCCTCATTGTCCGGCGTGGACACGGAGATTTTCTTCATCTCGCCCGGCTTTTCCAGATCGAAAGGCCCGAATTCCTCGTAAGACTGGCCCTCGGCATCGGTGATGAACAGACGATCCTTCGCCGGCGCATAGACCACTCCGCGCAGAGGCACCCCCTTTTCGACATAGGCGATATTCACAGTGAAATCGCCGCGACGCTTCACGAATTCCTTGGTGCCATCCAGCGGATCCACAATCAGGAACGTGTCGGACTTCAGGTCATGCGACTCCGCCTGCTCTTCGGTAATCAGGACGACATCCGGAAAGGCTGCGCGCAGACCGGCAGAAATCAACGCATCCGCCGCCTCATCCGCTTCGGTCACCGGACTTTCATCGGATTTGGTTTTCACCTCGAAATCCTCTGAATTATAAATTTCCAGAATTTTCTCCCCGGCTTCGATTGCGAGACGTCGCATCACCGGAACGAGTTGGTCAAAATCCATTACAAAAGCTCCTAAATCGCCATACCGTTGCGTTTCCATTGAAAGAAAACCTCACTAACCTTATGCTATGGCGAACGGGGAACAACAAGAAAACCCTCGACACCGGGCAATATTCTCAGGACAGGACCACTTGGCATGTTCCACTACACCAGAAGTCAAAGCGGCTTTTCCGCTGCCCTCACGGTTCTGAGACTGATTTTCGTCAACACGGTGCGCCATGTGCGCAAGTCTCACGGGAACCCGCTCATCGGCCTTTTCATCAGCATAACTCAGACGCTGATTCTCGTGGCGGTTTTCGTTTTCATGTATTCCATTCTGGGCGTGCGAGGTGCGGCCATTCGCGGCGATTTTATCCTTTATATCATGTCCGGCATTTTCCTGTTCATAACACATAACAAAGCCGTCGGTGCCGTTGCCGGCTCGGAGGGGGCCGCCTCCCCCATGATGCAACATGCGCCGATGAACACCGCTATCGCCATCACCTCTGCCGCCTTGAGCGCACTCTATATCCAAGTCCTCTCCGTCACCGTGATTCTGGTCGGCTACTCTCTGGGCTGGGGGACGGTGCATTTCCAGAATATGGCCGGAGCTTTCGCGATGCTGCTTTTGGCCTGGGCCTCCGGCGCTGCGATTGGCATGTTATTTCTGGCTGCAAAACCGTGGGCTCCGGGGTTGGTCGGCATCCTGCAACAGCTCTACACTCGCGCCAACATGTTCACCTCCGGCAAAATGTTCGTCGCAAACCAGACGCCCGCCTATATGCTGGCCATGTTTTCATGGAACCCTTTGTTTCACACGATTGATCAGGCGCGCGGCTTTACCTTTGTCAATTACAACCCGCACAACAGTTCGATAATGTATCCCGTCGTCTTCACGCTGGTATGCCTGACCATCGGCCTTCTGGCAGAGTTTTTCACGCGTCGGCGTGTGTCGCTCAGCTGGGGTGCCCGCTAAAACCTTTCGCTCGTTTTTTCGCGATACGCTTTCGTCGCAGATTCGCCTTATGTCACCACCCGCAAGGTGAGGTTGATCCGGCCCCCTTTCGGCAACAGGGTGCTGCTTTGCGGCTTCACCCGATCAATACCGTGATACAAAAGCCGCGACGTGCCGCCCATCACCACAACATCGCCTGAAGCCAGCCAAAGACTCTCCGTTTTGCCGCCCCGCGTTTCATTGCCGACCCGAAACAAGGCCTCGTCGCCCAAAGAGATCGACACCACCGGTTGCGTGAAATCCTGTTCGTCTCGGTCCTGATGCAATCCCATCTTCGCCCCTGCGTCATAGAAATTGATCAAACAGGTCTCAGGCGCCCGCGTAGCCCCCGACACCTTGGACCAGACCTTCAACGCCATCTCGGGAATGGCTGGCCAGCCCTGCCCTGACGGGTGCGCCTTGCTGTAGCGATAGCCTTTCGCATCCGTAATCCAGCCAAATTGGCCCGCAGACGTCATACGCACGGACATCGTTTTTCCCGACGGCGTCACCGGATGGAACAAAGGCACCTCGCGCACCACGGCGCGCAAATCATCGACCAGTCGCCCCTGTTCTTCCGGTGCCAGAAGTCCCTTGAACACCTGCATCCCCCGCAAATTCAGCGGCGAAACTTCCTGCATTTTTACCATCCCTGACGCTTTCTTGCGGAAATGACTCCATTTTTCCACGATTAGACCCCCTCGCACAACTTGCAGGGGCCAGAACCCGTCCTTATATACGCCGAGAAGCCTTGATCGGGTTGTTCTTCAGTTCGGTCAATTACATTGGGATCGACGGCGGACGCCGCAATGGGTCCATCGTCACAACATCGCCTAAGAGAGGATTTTGAGCATGGCCAAAGTCATCGGTATCGACCTCGGGACCACCAACTCCTGTGTTGCCATCATGGATGGTTCGCAGCCGCGTGTGATCGAGAACTCCGAAGGGGCGCGTACCACGCCCTCTATCGTCGGTTTCACCGACAACGAACGCCTCGTGGGTCAGGCAGCCAAACGTCAGGCTGTGACCAACCCCGAGAACACGGTTTTCGCCGTGAAACGTCTGATCGGTCGTCGCATGGGCGACGCAGCCGTTGAAAAAGACAAGAAACTCGTGCCCTACGCCATCGTCGATGGTGGCAATGGTGATGCGTGGGTTGAGGTGCGTGGCGACAAATATTCGCCCTCGCAAATCTCCGCCTTCATTCTGGGCAAGATGAAAGAAACCGCCGAATCCTACCTCGGCGAAGAAGTGACCCAAGCGGTGATCACCGTTCCGGCCTACTTCAACGACGCCCAGCGTCAGGCCACCAAAGACGCCGGCAAGATCGCCGGTCTCGAAGTGCTGCGGATCATCAACGAGCCGACAGCTGCGGCTCTGGCCTACGGGCTCGACAAGGAAGACACCAAAACCATCGCGGTTTATGACCTCGGCGGTGGGACTTTCGACGTGACCATCCTCGAACTGGGTGACGGCGTGTTTGAAGTGCAGGCCACCAATGGTGACACCTTCCTGGGTGGTGAAGACTTCGACATGCGCATCGTGCATTACCTTGCCGACGAGTTCAAAAAAGAACACGGCGTCGATCTCACCCAAGACAAAATGGCATTGCAGCGCCTTAAAGAGGCCGCTGAAAAAGCGAAAATCGAGCTGTCGTCCTCGACGCAGACCGAAATCAACCAGCCGTTCATCTCGATGGACCCGTCCTCCGGCACGCCTTTGCACCTCGTGGTCAAACTGACCCGTGCAAAACTCGAAAGCCTTGTGTCGGATCTCATCAAACGCTCCATGGACCCGTGTAAAGCGGCTCTGAAAGATGCAGGTCTCTCCACCTCCGACATCGACGAAGTCGTGCTCGTCGGCGGTATGACCCGTATGCCGAAAGTCATTGCTGAAGTGACCAAATTCTTCGGCAAGGAACCGCATAAGGGTGTGAACCCCGATGAGGTTGTCGCTATGGGTGCCGCCATTCAGGCCGGCGTTCTGCAAGGTGACGTCAAAGACGTTCTGCTTCTCGACGTGACCCCGCTGTCGCTGGGGATCGAAACTCTGGGCGGTGTGTTCACCCGTCTGATCGACCGCAACACCACGATCCCGACCAAGAAGTCGCAGATTTTCTCCACCGCAGAGGACAACCAGTCCGCTGTGACGCTCCGCGTCTTCCAAGGGGAACGCGAAATGGCCGCCGACAACAAGATGCTCGGCCAGTTCAACCTCGAAGGTATCCCGCCCGCACCGCGCGGCATGCCGCAAATCGAAGTGACCTTTGACATCAACGCCGACGGTATCGTTGAAGTGGGCGCCAAAGACAAAGGCACCGGCAAAGAGCAGAAAATCACGATCCAGGCCTCCGGCGGTCTCTCCGACGACGACATCGAAAAGATGGTCAAGGACGCCGAGGAAAACGCCGAAGCCGACAAGAAACGCAAAGAGCTTGTCGAAGCGAAAAACCAGGCCGAAAGCCTCATCCACTCGACCGAGAAATCGATGGAAGAGCATGGCGACAAAGTCGATCCGACCACGATCGAAGCCATCGAACTGGCCATCGCGGCGCTCAAGGATCAACTGGAAACCGAAGATCCGGACAAAATCCGCTCGGGCATCCAGAACGTGACCGACGCGGCCATGAAACTCGGCGAGGCCATCTACAAGGCCGAGCAGGAGAAATCCGGCAACGCCGATCCGGACGTAGATGCTGCCGACGGCCCATCTTCGGTTGATGACGATATTGTCGATGCCGACTTTGAAGACCTCGACAACGACAAACGTTCGTAAATGTAATCGCGGACACGATCGACCGGTCCGGATTTCCGGGCCGGTCGTCGCGTTCCAGAAGGAGTAAAATCCATGGCAAAACGCGATTATTACGAGGTGCTTGGCGTCAGCAAAGGTGCCGACGCGGCGGAGCTCAAGAAAGCCTATCGCAAGAAAGCGATGGAATTTCACCCTGACCGCAACAAGGACAACCCCGATGCGGAAGCCCAGTTCAAAGAAGTGAACGAGGCCTACGACACGCTCAAAGACCCCGACAAGAAAGCCGCCTATGACCGCTTTGGTCATGCCGCTTTCGAACAGGGTGGCATGGGTGGTCGTCCGGGGGGCGGTTATGGTGGCGCGGGCCACGGTGACTTCGGCTCGGCCTTCTCGGATGTGTTCGACGACCTTTTCGGCGACTTCATGGGCGGCCAGCGTGGCGGCGGCGGACGGTCTCGTGCCCAACGCGGCTCGGACCTGCGCTACGACATGCGTGTCACCCTTGAGGAAGCCTACACAGGCGCGCAGAAGACCATCAATGTGCCAACATCCGTGTCCTGCACAAGCTGTAGCGGCACAGGTGCGGCCAACGGTGCCGAACCGCAAACCTGTCCCTCTTGCTCCGGCATGGGCAAGGTTCGCGCGCAACAGGGCTTCTTCACGGTCGAACGGACCTGTCCGGCCTGTGGCGGGCTCGGACAGATCATCAAAGACCCCTGTCCGGATTGTCACGGTGCGGGCCGTGTTGAGAAAGAGCGCTCGCTCTCGGTCAACATCCCCGCAGGCGTCGAAACAGGCACGCGCATCCGTCTCGCTGGCGAAGGCGAAGCCGGTCTGCGCGGTGGTCCGACGGGAGATTTGTATATCTTCATCGAAGTCCGACCGCATGCCATTTTCGAACGCGACGGGGTGCATCTGCACTGCTCCGTTCCGGTCTCGATGGTGACGGCAGCACTCGGTGGCGACATCGAAGTTCCGACCATTGACGGTGGCCGCTCACGGGTGAAAATCCCCGCCGGTAGCCAGTCTGGTCGCCAGATGCGCCTGCGCTCCAAGGGTATGCCTGCCCTGCGCGGCGGTGGACATGGCGACATGTTCATCGAGCTGGCGGTGGAAACACCGGTGAACCTGACCGCAAAGCAAAAAGAGCTTTTGCGCGAGTTCGACAATCTCGGCGAAGACAAAAACAATCCGGAAAGTTCGTCTTTCTTCAAGAAAGTCAAAAGCTTCTGGGATGGAATGACACATTCCTGATACAGAGACGAGAGGGCGCTCCGGCGCCCTTTCTTATGCTTGTTAACCGCTTTTTTAGCGAATCGGTCAATGGATTGATCCATGACCACGATCACACACCCTTCCGCATTTCGGGAAATGCCCGACTGGCTCTTCGATCTTGAAGAGGCCCGCCCCGTCGCGCTTCCCTCACGTCCGCCCAGCTACCTGCGTAACCATCGCAAACAACTTCAGGACCGTTTCTTTGACGGTGGCGCACAGGCGATGCCGGATTATGAGTTGCTTGAACTCATCCTTTATCGCGCCCTGCCCCGTGCCGATGTCAAACCCATTGCTGCGGCGCTGATCGACGCATTCGGGGACTACAACCGCGTTATTTCCGCCCCGCTGGCACGGCTTTTAGAGGTGGAGGGAATGACCACTGCCGCCGCGCAAGACCTCAAAATTGTCGAGGCCGCCGCGCATCGCCTCGCCCGCGCCCGCGTGATGCAGCGGCCCGTCATTTCCAGTTGGGACGCGGTTCTGGACTACTGTCACACGACCATGTCGCATCTCGAAACCGAACAGTTTCGCGTCCTCTACCTAGACCGGAAAAACATTCTCATCGCCGATGAGGAGCAGGCCCGCGGCACCGTCGATCATGTGCCGGTCTATCCCCGCGAGGTCGTTAAACGCGCGCTGGAACTCAACGCCTCTGCCCTGATCCTTGTGCACAATCACCCCTCCGGCGACCCGACACCATCGGACGCGGATATCATGATGACCAACCAGATCAGGGATGCTGCGGAGGCTTTAGACATCCAGCTTCACGATCATCTCATCATCGGGAAATCGACCGAGTTGAGTTTTCGCGGCTCCAGCTACCTCTAAAGCCGTTCGCACATCTCAACGACGCGGTTTGAGCCAGACCTCGACACGACGATTGAGAGAGCGGCCCCATGCAATATCATCACAGGCCAGAGGCATCGCCTCCCCGAAGCCCTCTGCGCGCAAACTCACGCGATCCGCTTCAAAGGCTTCCCCCATCGCCTGTTGAACCGCCTTCATCACGGTCTGCGCCCGCCGTTTGGAGAGGGTCTTATTGATCGCGGCCTCGCCTTGCCCATCCGAGAATCCGGCGAATGTCAGGATCTGACCATCATAAACGCCAGCTTCCAGAAGCTCGGCCAGAAGATGCACATTCGAACGCGACTGCGCATCCAGCTTTGTCGAGCCGTCCTCGAACCGAAAGCCCAGCGTCAGCCGCTTGGCCCCTTGCAACGCCGAGGTCACGCCTTGCAAATCCTCAAGTGAGATCTCGCCGCCCGCATGGGCAATCGCATTGGCAAACCGGCGTCCCTGATCGCGGAATGACAATTCATCCACGCCCTGATCGACAAAGTCCGTCCGCGCAACCACGATCTGCGCCGCAGGGGAGACTGCATAGGCAAGAAATTCCCGCGCGAGCTTCGGCAACCGCCGCGCTGGTGTGTAGAGAAAAACCGGTCGGGTTAACGGGTAGTCCTCGCTCTTTACATCCGCGCCCATAGCCCGCGCCTCAAACCCGCAGGCCCCGCTCAAACCCACTGGTTTGACCGCACCACCCTCGGACATCCGCCCGAGACCAATCGCATAGGGGTCCTGCTCAATCGCCGCGACAAGAGCCTCATAGCGGTCGTGAAGCGTCACCCGCTCCTCATCGACCTGTGCCCGACCAAGGATCATACGGCGAAACTCGCTACCTTCTTCGAGATCATCGCGCATCAGATGGGCTGCCACCGGCGCGTCCGCTCCGCCGACCGCTTCCCAGTTTTCCACATGCCCCGTATAGATCTCCGCCAATTCCGAAAGCGAAAGCGACTCCACCAGATTCGAGCGCGAGACAACCGGCACCAAGCCGTCGAGTGCGACGACACGTGCCCGACGCGGGTCCGACAAATCTCCGACGCCAGCCTGACGCGCCAAATCAAGCTCTTTCGGCGCCACCTTGCGCATGGACAGAACGAGGTCGGTGTTCTCCGAAACCAGATCGGCAAAGCCTTCTGACGCGGAGGTATCGGACAAAAGAAACTCGCCAACGGTGAGATCATTCTCTGCATCCGTGAGCACCATAGATCGCTGGCTTTCGCTCAACGCGCTGGTCGCGACGGTATAACCGTTTCTGAGCGCAAAGGCGGAGATCAACGCGGGCATGAGCGTGCGCGTCCCCTTGGCGTCACCTGAGAGGCGGATTTGGGCGTAATACCCGTCCAGATTGGGGCACCCCGGCCCTTCACAACGCACGCCGGAGCTATCCACCGTCAGAACCCCGAGATCGGTCTCCACACGGTAAAACTCGCCATCGAAACTCAGGAAGTTTCCGCTTATTGCAATAGACCCGTCCCGCGACAACAGATTGACATCTTGGGCCGTCGCAACAAACGGAGCAAACAACAGCAGAAGGGTTACGGCGAAAGCCGCCACAGATTTCAGCATGGCGCAGCGCCCTTGTGGAATGTGAAACGTTGCAGGAGTGTCGGCTTTGGCGCGCGGATTTTCAACCGCACAGAGCAAAGAAAACGACCCGCGCCGAATATCGGGCACGGGTCGAAAATATCTGACTTACACGGCGCCGTGGCAATGTTTGAATTTTTTGCCCGACCCGCAAGGGCAAAGGTCGTTGCGCCCCGGATTGCCCCAAGTTGACGGGTCGTTTTCATCAAAGCCCGGAACCGCGTTGGGATGCCCGTCTTCGGGTTCGCCGACAGGATGCGCCTGCGCTCCCGCTGTTGCCGCCGCCTGCTGCTCCACAAGCTGTTGCAGCATGGCCTGACGCTCTTCCTCGGTCATCGGACGCACGCGTGACAGTTTCTGCGTCACTTCGCTGCGCAGGCTGTCGAGCATGGTTTCGAAAAGCTGGAAGCTCTCGTTCTTATACTCGTTGAGCGGATCACGTTGCGCATAGCCACGGAACCCCACCACAGAGCGCAGATGTTCAAGCGTCAAAAGGTGCTCGCGCCATTTGGCGTCAATCGTGTTGAGCAGGAACTGCTTCTCGATCTGACGCATCTGCTCGGAACCAAACGCCTCTTCCTTTTCCGCCATCATGCGATCGGAGGCTTCAGAAACCCGTTCAATGATCACCTCGTCATCCACGCCCTCTTCGTCGGCCCAATCCTTGATCGGCAGATCCATGTTCAGCGCTTCGACAAGAGAGGTGTGAAGCCGTTCGACATCCCACTGATCCGGATAGGATTTCGGCGGGATCGCCTCGCCCACAAGATCCTCGATCACCTCGTGGCGCATGTCCTCGACGATCTCGTTGACGTTCTCGGATTCCATGATGTCACGACGCTGGGAGAAGACCACTTTACGCTGGTCGTTCATCACATCGTCAAATTTCAAAAGCTGTTTGCGGATGTCGAAATTGCGCCCCTCGACCTTCGCCTGTGCTTTCTCAAGCGACTTGTTGACCCAAGGGTGAACGATTGCCTCGCCCTCTTTCATGCCAAGCGACGACAACATTTTGTCCAGCCGCTCGGAGCCGAAAATCCGCATGAGATCGTCGTCAAGCGACAAAAAGAACAACGAGCGGCCCGGATCACCCTGACGACCGGAACGACCGCGCAGCTGGTTGTCGATACGACGGCTTTCGTGGCGTTCAGTGGCAAGCACATAGAGACCGCCAGCCTCAAGCACACGTTTTTCTTCTTCCGCATGTTCGGCCTCGATCCGCGCACGAATCTCGTCCGGATTGGCCTCCGGATTGGCCGCGATAGCTTCCATGACTTTCATCTCGACATTGCCGCCGAGTTTGATGTCCGTGCCGCGACCGGCCATGTTCGTCGCGATGGTCACCGCACCGAATTTACCGGCGTCGGCAACAATCTCGGCCTCCCGCTCGTGCTGTTTGGCGTTCAGCACATTGTGGGGGATGCCCTCTTTCGTCAGGAAGTTCGACAGTTCCTCGGATTTGTCGATAGAGGTCGTGCCCACAAGAACAGGCTGACCTTTGGCATTGGCTTCGCGGATGGATTCCACCACAGCGGCCAGCTTTTCAGCCTCGCTGCGATAGACACGGTCATGCTCGTCAATCCGCTGGATCGGACGGTTGGTCGGCACTTCGACCACGCCGAGTTTGTAAATCTCCATGAATTCCTCGGCCTCGGTGGCCGCGGTGCCGGTCATGCCGGAGAGTTTGTCATAGAGACGGAAATAGTTCTGGAAGGTCACAGAGGCCAAGGTGATGTTCTCGGGCTTGATCTCGACGCCTTCTTTGGCCTCGATCGCCTGATGCAGCCCGTCGGACAGGCGGCGACCGGACATCATACGACCGGTAAACTCGTCGATCAGCGCCACTTCACCGTTGCGCACGATGTAATGCACGCCGTTCTGGAACAGCTTGTGCGCGCGCAGACCCTGATTGACGTGGTGCACGATAGTGGTGCTTTCCGGATCGTAGAGCGTCTGGCCCTCCGGCAGGAAACCGGCTTCATGCAGAATCTGTTCGAGGAACTCGTTGCCCTCTTCGGTAAAAGTCACCTGACGCGTTTTTTCGTCGAGCTCATAATGCTCTTCAGTGAGGCGCGGAATCAGCTTGTCGATGGTCTGATAAAGCTCGGAGCGGTCATCGGAAGGACCAGAAATAATCAGCGGTGTGCGGGCCTCGTCGATGAGAATCGAATCGACCTCATCCACAATCGCGTAATTGTGTCCGCGCTGAACCATGTCTTTCAGCTCGGATTTCATATTGTCGCGCAGGTAATCGAAGCCCAGCTCGTTATTCGTCGCATAGGTCACGTCACAGGCATAAGCCGCGCGTTTTTCGTCTTCGGGCTGCTGGCTGTAAATCGACGAACAGGTCATGCCGAGCGCCTCGAAGACTTTCGCCATCCATTCCGCATCCCGTTTGGCCAGATATTCGTTCACGGTCACAACGTGAACACCCTTGCCCGACAGCGCATTGAGATAGGAGGGGAAGGTTGCGACGAGGGTCTTGCCCTCACCTGTCTTCATCTCGGCAATATTGCCCTGATGCAGGAAAATACCGCCCATAAGCTGGGTATCAAATGCCCGAAGCCCAAGCGCACGGCGGGCCGCTTCGCGACAGTTGGCAAAGGCCTCCGGCAAAAGCGCGTCGAGGCTTTCGCCATCTTCGACACGTTTTCTGAACTCTTCGGTCTTGGCGATCAGGCCGGCATCGTCGAGCTTTTGAAACTCCGGCTCCAGCGCATTGATCTTTGCCACAAGAGGTCGGGTCGACTTGATCTTGCGATCGTTAGGTGTCCCGAAAACCTTTTTCGCGAGTTTACCGATGCCCAGCATATTTTCTCCGCTCGATGCGTCCTGACAGGATCGTGTGAGAGGAGGGATTGCCCCGCTGCCTCTCTCCCCATAGAAACGGGCATGAAGGCTCCTCTTCAGTGACCTAAGGCGATGTAAGGGGCCATACCATAAGTGTCAACGTCGCGCCTCGGAATGGTGCAGACAGGAAGGATTTTCTCCATGAAATACCGTTTTTCCGCAACTGCTATGCTGGTTTCCCTCGCATTTGCGACCACATCCCCCGTATTCGCAGAGGATATGTCCTCTGAAACCGTTGTCGCGACGGTGAACGGCACGGAAATCACCCTCGGCCACCTGATCGCAGCGCGCCAATCCCTGCCCGCGCAGTATCAAAGCCTGCCCGACGAGCAGCTTTATGACGGGATTGTGAACCAGATTGTGCAGCAGGAACTGCTGAAACAGGCCGCCGGTGATGTCACCAAGGCGCTGGAACTCCAGCTCGACAACGAAGAACGCGTGCTCATCGCGGGTCATCAACTCGAAACCATCGCGACAGACGCTGTGACGGACGACAGCCTGCAAGCCGCTTATGACGCCAAATATGCGGAATTCGAGCCGGGTCGCGAATATCATGCCGCGCATATTCTCGTCGAAACCGAAGAGGAAGCGAACGAGATCATCAAGGAACTCGACGAAGGTGCCGACTTCGCAGAGCTTGCACGCGAAAAATCGACCGGCCCGTCCGGCCCCAATGGTGGTGACCTCGGCTGGTTCGGCACCGGCATGATGGTCGCGCCTTTTGAAGAAGCTGTTGTCGGGATGGAAGAAGGCACTGTCTCTGCCCCCGTGCAAACGCAATTCGGCTGGCATGTAATCAAGCTGATGGAAACCCGTTTGTCTTCTGCGCCTGAACTTGAAGAAGTCCGTGATGAACTGACCGCCGAAATTCAGGATGCCGCAATTACCGAAGCTCTTGAAGCACTCAAGACCGATGGTAACGTCGAATTGGTCGAAGATATTGATCCCGCCGCTCTGCGGATGGACGATCTTCTCGCCGATTAATCACTGCCAATGTAAGGACGCCAACGATGGCTAAAATCGAACATGTTTCTCCGCTCGCTCCGAAAGAGGGCTTTCCCGATCTACCTGTGATCGACGGCGTGCGCTTTGCCGCGCTGGAAGCAGGGGTGCGCTATTCGGGGCGCACGGATGTCATGTTGGCCGAGCTTTGCGAAGGTTCTGCCATCGCGGGCGTCTTTACCCGCTCCTCCACACGGTCTGCGGCTGTTCTGGATTGTCAGGAGAAGATCACACAAGACCTGCCCGGCAAGGCCGCGATCCTCGTGAACTCGGGGAACTCCAACGCCTTTACCGGCAAGAGCGGCTTTGACTCGGTCGCAAAGATCACTCAAGCGGTGGCGGACGAGCTGGAGATTGATGTGAATCGCGTCTTCACCGCCTCCACCGGTGTGATTGGCGAGCCCATCAAATGGGAGCGCATCACTGCTAAAGTTCCTGATCTGAAAGCCGCACTCGCGCCCGATTCCATAGAGATGGCAGCGCATGCGATCATGACCACGGACACCTTCCCCAAAGGCTCCACCAGAACGATTGACCTTGACGGAACCACGATCAAAATCGCCGGTTTCGCCAAAGGCTCCGGCATGATTGCCCCTGATATGGCGACCATGCTGTGCTATATTTTCACGGATGCCGCGATTTCCCGCGATGTGCTGCAACACTGCCTCTGGCTCGACAACGCAAAGACCTTCAACTGCGTGACCGTTGACGGCGACACCTCCACCTCCGACACGGTGTTAGTGGCGGCGACGGGCAAGGCCGATATGGCCCCGATCACCGATTTCGCCGATCCGCGTGTGCGGTCCTTCCGTGAGGCGCTGCACGCCGTCATGAAAGACCTCGCGATCCAGATCGCGCGCGACGGCGAAGGCGCATCCAAACTGATCGAAGTGCAGGTGACAGGTGCCAATGCAGACGGCCCTGCGCATCGTGTGGCAATGGCCATCGCCAATTCGCCGCTGGTGAAAACTGCCGTTGCCGGCGAAGACCCCAACTGGGGCCGTGTTGTTATGGCGGTGGGCAAATCCGGGGAACGCGCCGAACGCGACCGGCTGACGATCTGGTTCGGGGATATTCTGGTCGCCGAAAATGGATGGGTCGCCCCGTCCTATACGGAGGAGGCCGGTGCCGCTTATATGAAGAATGACGAGATCGTCATTCGCGTAGACTTGGGGCTCGATAACGGGACTGCGACCGTCTGGTCCTGTGATCTCACCCACGGCTATATCGCCATCAACGCGGACTATCGCTCGTGAAGCTCGTTCTCGTCTCTGCTGTTGCTCTGATTGATGTGGAAGGGCGTGTGCTTCTCGCTCAGCGTCCTGAAGGAAAATCTATGGCTGGCCTCTGGGAATTTCCCGGAGGCAAGCTGGAAGCTGGCGAAACGCCCGAGGCCGCTTTGGTCCGCGAGCTGCATGAAGAGCTGGGGATCGAGACATGGGATTCCTGTCTTGCACCGCTGACCTTTGCTTCGCACAGCTATGATGACTTTCACCTCATGATGCCCCTGTTTGCCTGTCGCAAATGGAATGGCGTCCCCGTCCCTCGCGAGGGGCAAGTGCTGAAATGGGTGAAGGCGGGCGATCTGCGGGATTATCCCATGCCGCCGGCAGACATTCCCTTGATCCCGATTCTGCGCGATCTTCTTTAAGGCAGCGCAGAAAATTCACATAAAAAAGGCGGGCTCTTTGGCCCGCCTTTTCTGTATTTGTCAAAACGATCAAACTCAGTCGAGTTGACGTTCCACTTCTTCGCGTTCGAAAATCTCGATCACATCGCCCGGACGGATATCGTCGTAGTTCTCGAATGCCATACCACATTCCTGACCGGACTGAACCTCTTTGACTTCGTCTTTGAAGCGCTTGAGCGTTTTCAGTGTGCCTTCGTGGATCACCACATCGTCACGCAGGAGGCGAACTCCGGCAGAACGGCGTGCGACACCTTCGGTGACGAGACAACCGGCAACTTTACCAACACCCGACACTTTGAAGACTTCGCGGATCTCGGCGTAACCGATGAAGTTCTCGCGAATTTCCGCAGAGAGAAGACCCGAAGCCGCCGCTTTCACATCATCCACGAGATCGTAGATCACGGAGTAATAGCGAATTTCGACGCCCTTCTGGTTCGCAGAGTTCCGGGCCGGTGCATTTGCACGCACGTTAAAGCCGATCACAGGTGCGCCCGAAGCTTCGGCCAGACCAATGTCGGATTCCGTGATGGCACCCACACCGTAGTGGAGAACCCGCACACGGACTTCGTCGTTGCCGATTTTCTCCATCGCCTGAACGATAGCTTCGGCAGAACCCTGCACATCCGCTTTCACGAGAATCGGAAGCTCGGCAACAGTTTCGTCGGCCTTGGCCTTCGCCAGAAGCTGATCCAGCGTTGTCGCAGCACCGGCAGCAGCGCGTTTGTCTTTCGCGGCCTGTTCACGGTATTCGGCAATCTCGCGAGCTTGCGCCTCTGTCTCGACCACGTTCAGAACGTCGCCTGCTTCCGGTGTCCCGTTGAGACCCAGAACTTCGACAGGAACGGAAGGACCAGCCTCTTCGACGCGATCCCCCTTGTCGTTCACAAGCGCACGGACCTTACCCCACTGCTCGCCTACAACAAAGATATCGCCGCGTTTGAGCGTCCCCTTCTGAACAAGAACGGTCGCAACCGGACCACGCCCGACATCAAGCTGGGCTTCGATCACAGCACCTTCGGCGGCCCGATCCGGATTCGCCTTCAGTTCGAGAATCTCAGCCTGAAGCGCGATGGATTCGAGCAGGGAATCAAGCCCCATACCGGTTTTGGCAGACACTTCGACGTCCTGCACATCACCCGACATTTCCTCGACGATCACTTCATGCTGCAACAACTCCGTGCGCACCTTCATCGGGTCCGCGTCGGGCTTGTCACATTTGTTGATCGCGACGATCATCGGAACATCCGCCGCTTTGGCGTGGTGAATCGCTTCGATCGTTTGCGGCATGACCGAGTCGTCGGCAGCCACAACCAGCACCACAATGTCCGTCACCTGAGCCCCGCGAGACCGCATGGAGGTGAAGGCCGCGTGGCCGGGCGTGTCGAGGAAGGACAGAACCGCACCGGATTCTGTTTTCACCTGATAGGCACCGATGTGCTGCGTGATCCCGCCCGCTTCGCCGGACGTCACATTCGCGTGGCGAATCGCATCAAGCAAAGAAGTTTTACCGTGGTCAACGTGACCCATGATGGTAACCACCGGCGGACGCGGTTGCATCGTTTCCGGCGCATCCTCGACCTGTTGGATCACATCCTCAACGTCGGAATCAGACACACGCTGAATGCGGTGACCGAATTCTTCGACAATCAGTTCGGCGGTATCGGCGTCGATGGACTGGTTCTGCGTGACCATCATGCCCATTTTCATGAGCGATTTGACCACATCAGCCACACGTTCGGCCATACGGTTCGCCAGTTCGGAAACAACGATGGTTTCCGGAACCTGAACGTCGCGCACAACCTTTTCGCGTTGCTCGTTGCCGCCCATCGCCTTTTGACGCATGCGCTCTTGTTTACGCTTCATTGCGGCCATGGAGCGATGACGCCCGCCTTCGCCGCCTGTCAGCGCCTGATTTACCGTCAGCTTGCCGGAACGACGGTTGTCACCGCCCTTGCTGCGCGCTGTGCGGTTTTCGTTTTCACGCTCACGCCCGCGGGACGGGGTTGCCGTGCGGCCACCGCGTTCCTGTTGCTTCTGCAACGCAGCCTGAGCAGCCGCAGGATCATCGTCAACTTTTTGCGCCGCAGGAGCCGGAGCCGCCGCAGGTTTCTTCCGAGCTTCGGCTTCGCGCTTTTTCGCCTCTTCGGCTTCTTTCTTCGCGCGCGCCTCTTCCTCTTCCTTGGCTTTCAAGGCAGCTACACGCTCGGCTTCTTCGCGCGCTTTTTCTTCGATTTCGCGACGACGGCGTTGCCGCTCTTCTTCGCGCGCCTTTTCCTCGGCCGCACGTTTTTTCGCTTCATCTGCCTCGGCTGCTTTCGCTGCCGCCAGGGCTTTCATCCGACGCTCCATCTCGGCATCGGAAATGCCTGCGGGACGTCTTGATGGATTGCCCAGCGCCGCGTTGCCGCCGGAAGACGATTTCGCGCCACCCGGCTTCGGCACCACAACACGTTTGCGTTTGGTTTCAACCACGACATTCTTCGTGCGTCCGTGGGAGAAGCTTTGCTTCACCGAACCGGAACCACCACGAAGGCCGAGGGTTTTTTTGCCGTCTGTATCGCTCATTTCGTCGTCTTACCCTTCCCGGTGGAGCCCTCTCCACCGATTGTCTCACGCACGCCCATAAGGCGGTTGGCATCATCTACAACACGTGTTGAGAGTCCGCCACCAGCGAGCGCGCCATGTATCACACTTTCGCGGCCAAAAGCCAAACCCAATTCGGAACTCGTCAGATGACCGAACCAACGGCCTCCCTCGGGTGTCCAGAGTTTGCCTTTGCCACGTTCAGAGCCATCGGATGCCTGAAGCAGGACTTTAGCACGTCCATCAGACAGCCAGCTCTTGACCTTTTCAAATCCACACACCGCATGTCCGGCTTTTCGCGCCATAGAAATGAGATGCACAACCCGATCAGCCAGACCGGCCTCAATCAGGTTTACAAAATCGTCAGGCACAGTCACCTGAGTGCGCGCGGCCTTGGAAAAGAGCTTTTTCTTCAAAGCCTCTTCCAAAACAGCACGATCTGCGCTGACCCAGATTCCACGACCCGGCAGCTTTTCTGCCAGATCAGGAACCAAAAGACCGTCGGGCGAAACAACAAAACGGATGAGACCGCGCTTGGGCTCGGCCTCGCGCGACACAATACAGCGCCGCTCCGCTTCATCTTTTGTTTTCACCGCACCACCTCGGGTCATCAATCACCTTTTGGGCAAGGCCTGAAAATCAGGCCTAGCTTCCTTCTACAGCCACATCAGCTTCTGTGGCTTCTTCTTTTGTTTCAAGATCGGACGGGTCAACCCAGCCAAGCTGAATACGCGCTGTCATCACCAGATTCTGAGCTTCTTCGAGGGACATGTCGAACTTTTCGAGGACACCATCGTCCTTGACACGTTCGCCATTCACCGTTGTCCAGCCACCGGCAAGCTCCCAGTCGGCACAGGTTGCGAAATCTTCGAGCGATTTCACACCGTCCTCGGCCAGTGCCTCAATCATCTGGGGTGTCAGACCCTCAAAGTCAACCAGGCTGTCCTCCACACCCAACTCACGGGCGTGTTCAAGCGCCTTACGTTGCGCTGCTTCGAGCACATCGCGGGCACGGGCCTGCAACTCGGTGGCAGTGCCTTCGTCAACACCGTCAATGACCAGAAGCTCCTCCACATCGACATAGGCCACCTCTTCGAGGTTGGTAAAGCCTTCGGAGACCAGAAGCTGGGCGAAGAATTCATCCAGATCAAGGCTGTCCATGAAGAGTTGCGTGCGGGCCGCAAATTCTTTCTGACGACGCTCGGATTCTTCGGCCTCGGTGAGAATGTCGATGTCGAGACCGGTCAACTGGCTGGCCAGACGCACGTTCTGACCGCGACGACCGATGGCGAGCGACAGTTGCTCGTCCGGCACCACAACCTCGATTTTGCCTGCATCCTCATCAAGCACCACTTTCGTGACCTCGGCAGGTTGCAGCGCATTCACGAGGAATGTCGGCTGATCGTCATTCCACGGAATGATGTCGATTTTCTCACCCTGCAATTCGTTGACCACCGCCTGCACACGCGAACCACGCATACCAACACAGGCCCCGACAGGATCGATGGAACCGTCATAGGAAATCACGGCAATCTTAGCGCGCGATCCCGGATCACGGGCCACGGCTTTGATCTCGATAATACCGTCATAGATCTCCGGCACTTCCATTTTGAACAGCTCGGCCATGAACTCCGGCGCGGTGCGGGACAGGAAAACCTGCGGACCACGCGCTTCGCGGCGCACGTCCTTGATAAAGCAGCGGATACGATCGTTCGGGCGATAGGCTTCGCGGCCGATCTTTTCGTTGCGGCGCAGGATACCTTCGCCACGACCGATATCGACGATCACGTTGCCATATTCCTCGCGCTTCACAACACCGTTGATGATGGTGCCAACGCGGTCTTTGAATTCTTCGAACTGGCGATCACGTTCGGCTTCGCGAACCTTCTGCAAAATCACCTGCTTCGCGGATTGCGCAGCGATCCGGCCAAGCTCCACAGGGGGAACCTCGTCCTTGATCTCGTCACCGATTTGCGGGTCTGCCAGATATTGTTTGGCCTGCTCCACGGTCAGCTCGGCCTGATAATTCTCAAGCTCTTCATCCTCGACCACAGTGCGCACACGGGTAAATGTTGCCCGTCCGGTCTTGCGGTCGATAGAGACACGAATGTCCATTTCCGCCCCGTAGCGCGACTTTGCCGCGCGGGCCAGCGATTCTTCCATCGCCTCGACCACCAGTTCGGGGTCGATCATTTTCTCGCGGGCCACGGCCTCGGCGGTTTGCAACAGCTCAAGCTGGTTTGCAGAGGTGATTGCCATTACTCAGTCCTCTCTCAATCCTCTGAAGACCCGTCGTCGGTCTGGATTTCGTCAAATTGGTTTTCGTCAATTGCACCATCGGTTTTCCTCTGGCGCAGCATTTCGCGGATCAGCTCGTCGGTCAGCACAAGTTTAGCGTCTGACAGCCAGTCAAAATTCAGTCCGATGGTCACGTCCTCACCACCTTCTTCGATCGTGATCAGAACATCATCACCCTCAACACCGGCCAACTGGCCTTTGAAGCGGCGACGACCGTCGATCATCTCTGTTGTCTCGATCTTGACCTCATGGCCCTCGAAGGTTTGAAAATCCTTCAGGCGGGTCAGGGGCCGGTCGATACCCGGGCTGGAAACTTCGAGCGTATATTCGTCTTCGATCGGGTCTTCGACATCCAGAATAGCAGAAACAGCCGTAGAAATCTCGGCACATTCGTCAACTTCGATCCCGCCTGCGGGACGTTCGGCCATGATCTGCAATGTCTTCGACTTTGTCGAAGTCATGAGACGGATACGCACAAGTTCAAACCCCATCCCTTCGATGACAGGGCCGACGATTTCCGCCATGCGGCGGTCGATCGCGGTTTTTGCAATCAGGTCCGACATTGAAGGGCCTCTTTCGGTAAGATTCACGGGCACCCTGCATCAGGGCACAAAAAAACGGGCGCGCGGCCCGTCGATCTTTCTCGGTGGAGCTTCGGGAACTCCCGACAGCGCCGCTGTTGACAAGGCATATACGCCCGAAACCCAAGAGGCGCAAGCCCTATCCGGCCTCGCGCGCAATCCGGTCCATTGCCATGACCAAAGCCTGTGTGATTCCGGGCTCGGACAGCGCATGGCCCGCACGCCCCACCATGACCAGCTGCGATTTCGGCCATAGCCGGTGCAACTCATAGGCCGTCGCCGGTGGACAGATCATATCGAATCGCCCCTGCACAATGGTGCCGGACACATCCTTCATCCGAGGCACATCCGACAAAAGCTGACCATCATACGCCAGAAACGCCTTATTGAAGAAATAGTGATTCTCTATCCGCGCAAAAGTCCGCGCATATTCCGGCGCAGGCTCCCCCACAGCACCATCCGATGAAATCGACGCCAAAGCATTTTCCCAGCGCGACCATATACGCCCGAAGGCGATCTCCTCACGGTGATTGCCGCTGAACAGGCGCCGATGATAGGCGCTTATCAAATCATCCTGCTCCTCACTTGGAATCGCATCGCGAAACTCCGCCCAGAGATCAGGCCAGAATTGCCCCGCGCCGCCCGCGTAGAACCAGTCCAGCTCGCTTTGTCGCGCAGCAAACACGCCACGCAGGACCAGATGCAGCACCCGCTCGGGATGGCTTTGCGTATAGGCCAGCCCCAAGGTCGCCCCCCAACTGCCGCCAAAGACCACCCAGCGTTCGATCCCGAGGTCTCGTCTGATTTTCTCGATATCCGCAATGAGGTGCTGTGTCGTGTTCGCCTCGACCGAGGCAAAGGGGCGCGATTTTCCGCAGCCGCGTTGGTCAAACAGGATGATACGGAATTTGGACGGATCGAAATACCGCCGCATGAAGGGGCTTGATCCGCCGCCGGGACCACCATGCAGCACAACGACAGGAATCCCCGCCGGGTTGCCACTTTGCTCGACATACAATTGATGGCCGTCTCCAACCTCCAACATCTGGTGGTCATAGACCGCGATTTGGGGGTAGAGATACGAATATGCGCTCTTTTGGCCTGAGACCTTGTCCATGGAAATCCTATATAGAGCGGACTAGAAGTTAGTCCCAGCGGACGGATTTGAACATGAAGGAGGCGATCATGCAAACCACCATTGACCCCCAAGAGGTCGCAAAGTTTGAAGCAATGGCGGCCGAATGGTGGGATCCGGCCGGAAAGTTCAAGCCGTTGCACATGATGAATCCGGTGCGACTGGACTATATCACAACGCAAATCGCCGCTGAATTCGGGCGGGATCTGGCCTCCGATTTGCCGTTCAAGGGGCTGCGCCTTCTGGACATCGGTTGTGGTGGCGGATTGCTCTCCGAACCGATGGCACGGCTTGGCGCAACGGTTGTGGGGGCCGATGCCGCCGAAGGCAACCTGCCCGTCGCGCGAATCCATGCCGAAAAATCCGGCCTCGATATCGACTACCGCCACACCACCGCCGAGGCGCTGGCCGAAGCGGGCGAACAATTCGACGTGGTGCTCAACATGGAAGTGGTCGAGCATGTCGCCGATCCACAAGCCTATCTGACCGCCTGTCAGCAGCTTCTGAAACCGGGCGGCCTCATGCTCTGCTCCACGATTAACCGCAATCCGAAGAGCTATGCGATGGCGATTCTGGGGGCCGAGGTCGTGATGCGCTGGCTGCCACGCGGAACACATGAGTGGAAGAAATTCATCACACCGGACGAGCTGTTTGACCTGATTTCAAAGGCCGGTCTCACGCCCGTGGATCGCAAAGGGTTTGTCTTCAACCCCGTGCTTTGGACGTGGTCAACCTCTGCGCGTGATCTGTCGGTAAACTATGTGACCGCGTCGGTGAAACCGGAATAGATAGCCGGCGAGTCGCATAAACGCTCGACGCGGCTCAATTTTCGTCCTCAAGGCGAATGCGCATCTCGCGTAAGACGGGCAAAGCCGCCTTCACGCGCTCGGTGCCGATGGCCTCGACAATCTCGGAAAGAATGGGTGCAATCGCGGCCAAAGCTGCATCGCGTGCGGCGCGGCCCGAAGGCGAGATCGAGACAAACTTGCGCCGCGCATCGTCCCAGTCAGGCCGGATATGGACGTGCCCCGCCCATTCCAGTTTGTTCAACGTGTTGGTCATAGCGCCGCGTGTCACATGAAACGCACGCGCAAGCTGTGCCGGAGAACGTTCGTCATTCGCCCGCGCCAAATGGTTGAGCACGGAAAAATGGCTGATTTCCATGCCCTTTGGCAAAGCCTTGGTCAGCCGGTTCCGCGCCAACTGATCCGCCATAAAAATCTCGGAAAACAGGGCGACGGACAAGGCATCGTTGTTGGGTTTCTCCATCACGAGAGAACCTCGAATTCGCGGTCATGCAACAGGGCCGGAATGCGCTTTCGTGCCTTTTCAACCTCATCCAGATCAAGGTCGACAAGACCCCAACCTGGCTCAACACCGCCATCATACAGGACCTCCCCCCAAGGGGACACGGCCAGTGAATGACCATAGGTCCGGCGATTGGTGTCCACCTTTTCACGATGATGGCCCGTCTGGGCAGGCGCCAGCACAAAACATCCGGTTTCAATCGCACGCGCGCGCAGCAGGCTGTGCCAATGTGCTTCACCGGTCACGGCCGTAAAGGCTGCAGGTTGTGTGATGATGTCGGCGCCGGCCTTGGCCAGTGTCCGGTGCAAATGCGGGAACCGCAGGTCGTAACAGATCGTCATCCCGATCTTGCCGAAAGGCGTCGTGGCAACAACCGCCTTCTTCCCCGGCCTGTAGCCATCCGACTCGCGGTAGCGCTCCGTCTCGCTGACATCCACATCGAACATATGAATCTTGTCATACCGCGCTTTGATCTCGCCTTCGGGGTCGATCAGAAAAGACCGGTTGGCGAAGCGCCCGTCAGGATCATCCGTTTTCAGTCCCAGAGAACCAATCAAAATCCAGACACCACGCAAACGCGCCGTCTCTCGCAGTGCTTTCAGCGTCGGGTCATCGGCCTCGTGGCACAAGACCTCTTCCTGATGCGCACGGGAAGAAGAAACGCAATTCGTAACTTCCGGTGTCATGACAATCTGTGCGCCCGCATCTGCCGCTGCGTTCACATAGTCGAGCGTCACAGGCAAATTCGCCAGCGGATCGTCGCTTGAATTCAGGGTAACAAGGCCAACTTTGGTCATAGCTTATCCTGCCAACAAAGCGTCAAGCTTGCCCGCACGCTCCAATGCGTGAAGCTCATCGCAACCGCCAACATGGGTCTCACCGATGAAAATCTGTGGCACAGTATGGCCGCCATTGGCCTTTTGCATCATTTCCTTGCGACGTGACGGATCGCGCATGACATCAATATCGGTGTAAGAAACACCTTTTGAATCGAGCAGCCGTTTGGCTGCAATACAAAAGGGACAAATCGGGGTGGTGTAGAGTGTGACGGGTTGCATGGGAAATCCTTTGATCTTTCGGCGACTATAAGGATTTAACCCTCTCTGTCCACGCGCGCCAGCACAGCAACATCAACACCCTGTGCGCCAGCGTCGAGACAGGCCTGCGCGCATTGCGTAAGTGTCGCCCCTGTGGTCATCACATCGTCGATCAAAAGAACCCTTTTCCCTTGGATGCCGGCGGCGCGTTTTTCTGTCAGACGAATACTCCCCGTCACGGTTTCGCGCCTCTGTTCCGCAGTCATGCCATCAAGAGTGCGCGTTGCACTTGGGCGTTTGAGGAGGTCTGGCACATAGGTCAGCTTATGGATTTTCGCCACACGCGCTGCGAGCAAAGCCGCCTGATTATACCGCCGCCTCAAAAGCCGGAACCAATGCAAGGGTACAGGCGCCACCACCATCTGCGGAACAATCAGCGGTGCCGCCGCATTTGCCAGCCAAGCCCCCGCCGAATAGGCCAGATCTGTCCGGTCTCCATGTTTGAAACGCAACACGATAGAGCGCGCATTGCCGGAGTAGAGCATCACCGCCCGCCCTCGATCCCACACGCGCGGATGCGCCCGACAATCGTCGCAAAGATCGCCCTCCTGCGCCTCGCCGATCAAGGGCCGCCCGCAGGCCTCACACGGGTGATCGACGATAAACGGCGTGTCCGACCAGCACGTCGGACATAAACCCCGCGTCACCTCGATCATTTCGTCGCAGGTGAGGCATTGTGCAGGGTATATCAGCTTGCCCAGCCTTTGCATTCTCCGTTCAACTTCCTACATTGCGCCTACGTTCACAGCCATTTCAGGACAACCAGCCATGTCGAACACTGCCCCTTTGGTCGATCGGGATCAATTGGCCCGAAATCGCCGTCGTGCCGTTCAAATGGCCGGAGATTTCTTTTTGCATGATGAAGCCCGTTTCGAGATCGAAGATCGGCTTTCCATGGTTAATAAATCGTTTACGGCTCCGGCCATTGTCACCGGTTTTCCGGAAATCTGGGCCAAGTGGTTTCCCGACGCCACGATTGTGCCCGACGATGATCTATTAAACCTGAAAGAAGGGGCGCATGATCTGGTGATCCATGCAATGAGCCTTCACTGGGCCAATGATCCCGTCGGTCAGTTGATCCAATGCAACCGCGCATTGAAGCCGGATGGCCTGATGTTGGCGGTCTTTCTGGGGGATCAGACGCTCAACGAATTGCGCGCATGTCTCGGTCAGGCGGAAAGCATGGTGACTGGCGGGCTCTCTCCCAGAGTTTTGCCGATGGGGGAACTTCGCGAGCTTGGGGCGCTGTTGCAACGCGCCTCCTTTGCATTGCCTGTGGCGGACAAAAGTCTGCGCAAGGTGGCCTATCCGTCTCTTGCACGCATGGCCGCCGATCTACGCGCTATGGGCGAAGGCAATGCCCTCTCCGCACGCAAAAAGGAGTACAGCGGAAGAACCCTGTTCGAGACCACCGAACAGCTTTACCGGGAACACTTCTCCGAGAACGACCGCCTGATCGCCACTTTCGATCTGGTCTTCCTGACCGGCTGGGCACCGGATGCCAGCCAACCGAAACCTCTTATGCCGGGGTCGGCCAAGATGAGTCTGGCCGATGCGCTGCGGACCAAAGAAATCAAACTCCCCGAGTGACAGCTTGACCCGCAACGAAAGCGCTCTAAGCCTAAAGCCAGATATAATAAGGATGAAAACATGGGACAAATGAAGCCCTCGCGTCTGAACACTGATGCCGCAGACGCAACATGTCCGGCACATGCGCCAAAAGACCACGCAAAGATTCCAAATGAAAAAATCGGTGTGCTGCTCTCGAACCTCGGGACACCTGATGCGACGGACTATTGGTCCATGCGCCGCTATTTGAGCGAATTTCTCTCCGACAAACGCGTCATCGACTATCCCCGATGGAAATGGCAACCGATTCTGCAAGGCATCGTCTTGTCGATTCGTCCGTTCAAATCCGGCGCGGCCTACAAGACCATTTGGAACAACGAAGCCAATGAAAGCCCCTTGATGACCATTACCAAGGACCAGGTCGCCGCGATTGAGAAAGGTCTGAAAGCCGAATTCGGTGATCGGATCATGGTCGATTACTGCATGCGCTACGGGAATCCCTCGACAAAATCGAAAGTCGAAAAACTGGTCGCAGAAGGGTGCACGAAAATCCTGTTCTTCCCCCTTTATCCGCAATACGCCGGAGCGACGACCGCCACCGCGAATGACGAATTTTTCCGTGCTCTCATGGACGAAAACTGGCAGCCGGCAAGCCGGACCGTTCCGCCCTATTTCGATGATCCGGCCTATGTCGAAGCGCTCGCACAGTCGGTCGAACGCGCCTATGCCGCCGCCGAGAAAAAGCCGGATATTCTGATTTGTTCCTATCATGGCCTGCCGGAACGCTACCTCAAAGAGGGTGGCGATCCCTATCATTGCCAATGTCAGAAAACGACACGTCTGCTCAAAGAGCGGTTGGGCCGGGATGACACGCAGATCATGACCACCTTCCAGTCGAAATTCGGTCCGGAAGAATGGCTTCAGCCCTACACTGTTGAGGAAGTTGCGCGTCAGGCGGAGAAGGGAAACAAAAGCATCGCAGTTTGCGCGCCAGCTTTTTCGGCGGATTGCATCGAAACACTCGAAGAGATCAACGAAGAGATCAAAGAGAGCTTTGAACACGCAGGCGGCGAGGACTTCCTCTACATTCCCTGCCTCAATGCCGACCCTCTGCATATCGAGGCTCTGCTCGGGCAAATCAAAAGGAATCTTTCCGGCTGGGTTTGAAATCCCTTCATCCAAATGAAAAGGGCGGCCCAAGAGCCGCCCTTTTTAATTCTATGTTGTCAAACTGACAATTAGTCAGCAGCAACAGCCGCAGCAACGAGTGCCAGGATCAGAAGCGGTACAACGTAACCACCGGCAGAAGAAGAAGAAGTTTCTTCAACGATAACCGGAGCTTCGATGACCGGCTCAGAGTAGCCACCAGCGAAAGAAGCGGTGCCAGCAAGAGCGAATACGGCAGCAGCAGCGAGTTTTTTCATTTTAATCCTCCTTGAACCCCACAACGAGGGCAGGTTTGTTACACAGTGAAGCTATAGAATCTAAACCGTTAGAAAATCAATTACCCTGCTTAGGGGAAACGGTTTTCTTGGGGTTTGTCGTCAAATTAGCAACACTTGAGTGCCGACCTTAGCCAGTTTGAACAGTTCTGCAATATGTTCATTATAAAGACCGATGCAGCCGTTCGATGAGCGCCGCCCGATTTTACGCGTGTCATGGGTGCCGTGGATTCGGTAATATTGCCATGAGAGATAGAGCGCATGGGTGCCCAACGGGTTATTCGGACCGGGCCCGACAAAATCAGGCCACTCGGGATTGCGTTTCTTCATGGATGGCGTCGGCGCCCAGCTCGGCCCCTCCACCTTGCGTATGACAGAGGTTCTTCCGCGACGGGTAAGGTCTTCGGACAAAGGCACCGATGTCGGATAGAGTTTATAGATGCTTTCGTCCTCGCTCCAGAAATGCAGCGCGCGCGATGTGGTGTCGACCAGAATCGCGCCGTTTTTCAGATTACTGAAATAGGGCTGCCAGTTCAGCGAGCGAAAACTCGAAATATTCCGACGCACCATCGTCGAAATCTCACTCTCCAACTCGGTTGTGCCATCCGTCTGCGCCAAAACCGGCTGGGCAAAAAGCGCCGTGGAGCCTGCCATGAAGGCGCGGCGGGTAACCTTGGAAACAGATGTCTTACTCATTGAAGATAGCCAGTCATGATGTGATGTCTCTATATTAACTTATATGGCGCGATGGTCGCAGTCGCAAATCAAACCATTGTTCACAACAAAATAGCGCGATCATGATTTGATCCTGCCCGACAAAGCGTTTAACTCGTCCCGGTAACTTTTATGGAGTATCTGGAATGTCCCGGATTATTGCTATTCTTCTCGTGGCTCTGGTCGGGCTGACAGCGTGTGATGCGCCCACCGATCAACTCGGTCCGGACGGAAAGCCACTTCCCCGCCTCTATCGCATCCACGCCAGAGACGAGGCCAAGATCCAATACCGGATGCTCGATTCGATCAACGCACTGCGCTCAGCCGCAGGTGCTCCGCCTGTTGTGCTCAATGCCAACCTGAATGCCGCCGCAGCAACACACTCCCGCGATATGCATGTTCAGAACCGGCCTTGGCATTTCGGCTCTGACGGCTCCTCGCCGCTCGATCGCGTGGCGCGGTCCGGCTATCCGGGCATCATGCTGGGTGAAAACATCTCGGAAACCTATGAGACCGAGCTTGAGACCCTCTCCGCGTGGATGGAACAAAGCGATACGCGCGACATCATTCTTGATCCGCAAGCCACCGACATCGGCTTTGCGTGGTATCAGGAAGACAATGGCAAGCTCTGGTGGACTCTGTTGATTGGGGCCCAATCCGCGTCCACCAGCCTGACGTCAGGCCTATAAACCGACAAACGGCATTACGGGTAGATATCGACCTGTGTGCCGTTTTTTACCATCATATAGATCTTTTCGATATGACGGTCGCGCACGGCAATGCACCCTGCTGTCCAGTCTTTTCCCTTGCCCCAATTCGCTCCGGCGCGCCCGTGGATGAAGATGTCTCCCCCCGGACGGCGGCCCATCGATTCCGCATAGGCCCTGTCCTGTTCGTTCGGGTATGAAATCCCCAAGGACAAGTGAAAGGACGAATTCGGATTTCTCCGGTCGATGATATAGCTGCCTTCCGGCGTTTTTCCGTCGCCTTCGAATCGCTTGGGGCCAATCGGATTGCCACCCAAGCCGATCTTGAACGATTTCACGACCTCATCATTGTGCAAAAGATAGAGTTTGCGTCGCCCCTTATAAATGACCACACGCGTAATTTCCGGCCCTGTATAAGGCTTTAGATTGCGCGCAAATGCGCTCGTTGAGAACGATAACGCTGCCGCAGCCGTGGTGATGAAAGCCCGTCTATCCATGATCTCTGCCCGATTTGTTTTTTTTAGAGGAATACACGCGTTTTCGGTATCAGAACAATATTTTCCGACCTCAAGCCCGCTTAAAACACGCAGCAATTTCCACATGCGGAGACCAGCGGAACTGATCCACGGGCACAATCCAGTCGATTTCAAAACCGGCCTCGATCAAAAGCTTTGCATCCCTCGCAAAAGTGATGGGATTACAGGACACGAAACCCACCGTTTTCAGGTGACTTTTCGCAATCTCTCCACATTGCGCCAAGGCTCCGGGCCGCGGCGGATCGATAATGGCCGCATCGAACGCGTTCAATTCATCTTCCCGAACCGGTTGCCGATACAAGTCACGGGTCTCTACGGTGACGGCCTTCAACCCCGGTGCCTGACGCCACCCTTTCATCAAAGCCTCAAGCATATCCGAAACCCCTTCGACAGCGTGGACTTCTGCATATTCGGAAATGGGCAAAGAAAACGTCCCGCTTCCAGAAAACAGATCAATCACACGATCAGCGCCCGCAACCGCCTTGCGCATCAGGGCGATCAATACCGCCTGCCCCTCCGGTGTGGCCTGAAGGAACGCACCCGGCGCGGGCACAACACGCGCCTTGCCAAACGTGAGATAGGGCTGCGCTTCGCCCGCCAGCGCCTCACCATTCCACGACAGTCTGGAAAGGCTCAAATCCCGCACAAAACGTCCCAATTCGACCTGCATATCCAGATCAAGAGGCTTCCCGTTGGTCACAGAAATATCCAGACCTGTATCCGTGGAAATCACTGTAATATCCATCTCACCGCGTCGCGATCCGCCGATCTCGACCAGCCGGCTCAACGCGGCGTAGGCCTCCATAATTTCCGGCACCATCAGAATACAATCCGGCACTTCAACAAGACTGTCCGAAGCACGGGCATGCAAGCCTACCATTGTGCCCTTCTTGGTGCGTCGCCCGTGAAAAACAGCACGTCTTCGACTGCGCTCCGGTGACGTGGAAATTGGGCCCAAATCAACGGAAATCCCCTGATTTTTCAAAGCCGCCTCGACAAACTCCACTTTCCAGCGCGCCACGAAATCATCCGACGCGTGCTGCATCGCACATCCGCCACAGGATTTGGCATGTCGACACGCCGGACGCACACGATCGGCCGAAGGTGTGACGATCCGTGCGCCCTGAACTCTGCCATTTTCCTCGGTGCCTTCGACAATCTCTCCGGGCAAGGTGTTCGGCACAAACAGACCCTGCGCCGTAATCCCATCGCCTTTGTGCCCCAGACGCACGATTTCAAACTGGTCCATTTGGTCTAACCCTTTGCATGAGGTCTTCATGGGAGAGCGCAAATCCACTCTCGATCCATGTTTGCTCCAATTCCCGCAACATCGCTCCAAGCGCAGGCCCCGACAGATCAGGCATCAAATCCTGCGCAGATACGGGGAACTGCGCATTCGCCGCGCGGGCAATTTCATCCGACAAAGACGCTGGCAACGGCTGCTCGAAAAACGCTGCGCGCAGGGCCGCCACATCCCACGCTGTCTTTTCACCCTCACGATAGGCGATTTCACGGATCGTCTGTGCACTCGCGCTATAGGTTCGTAGCATGTCATATTGCCGCGTCTGTGCCTTGGACAAACGCAACAACGCCACCACATCAAACGCACCCAGCGCGGCGAGGCGCACCACGGGATCAGCCGCCTTTTCAAACGACGTCAAAAGAAAAAACGCTTTCGTCGATGCGCCGGGCAACAAGGCATTGAGGACACCGGCGTGATCCATTGCCGCAATGGCGCGATCCGGCGCGGATGCGGACAAAAGTTTCACCACCTCCGCGCCAATGCGCTCTTTCGACAGGCTGGACAGGCCCTCGACATTCTGGGCGCAGGCTGCAAGCCCCTCTGCATCCAGTCCTGCCTCATCATCTCCATACCACGCATGAAACCGGAAGAACCGCAGGATGCGCAGGTAATCCTCGCGGATGCGTTGGTCCGGATCATCAATAAACCGGACCCGTCTCGCTTCGAGATCGGCCAGCCCACCCAGAGGATCAATGACAGAACCATCCGCCCGCGCATAGAGCGCATTCATCGTGAAATCCCGCCTGCGCGCATCGTCTTCAAGTGTATCGGCAAACGCGACAACAGCTCTACGCCCGTCGGTTTCCACATCCTTGCGAAAGGTGGTGATCTCGAAGGCTTCCCCCTCAACGACCACCGTCACCGTGCCGTGTTCAAGGCCGGTCGGGATCGCTTTGAACCCTTGCGCTTTCGCGAGGTCCATCACGCGGTCAGGGCGCACAGACGTCGAGACATCAAGATCGCTGACACCCACATTCAAAAGACTGTTGCGAACACATCCGCCGACAAAATAGGCCTCTTCGCCCGCATCAGAGAACATACTCATAACACGCTGCGCCGCAGGCGCCGTGATCCAAGGAGACGTCACTTTCATTGCGCCACCCGATCCGCCAAGACCCGCAGAATCCGCGCCGTCGCCCCCCAGATGTAATAGGGGCCATATGGCACGGTATAAAATGACCGCATATGCCCGCGCCAACGCCGTGACTGAATGGTGAAATTGGCGGAGTTCAACACATGAGACAGCGGCACTTCAAAGATTTCCGAGACCTCTCCAGCCTCGGGCGTGAGCTCACAATCACCGCGAATCCAGCCCAGAACAGGATACATTTCGAACTGGGTCACGGTTTGATGTGTCGGAAGCTGTCCCAAAACCTCAACCACAGATGGCGGCAGGCCAATCTCCTCATGCGCTTCACGAAGGGCTGCCTCGACAGGGCTCACATCTGTCGGTTCGACCCGCCCCCCCGGAAACGCAATTTGACCGGGGTGGTGTTTGAGCGCCGAGGACCGTTTGGTCAGGATCAATCGCAGACCATCCGCCGTTTCCCTGATCGGAACCAGAACGCCTGCGGGCCGAAGCGGCTGTTTTATCGCAGGTTCCAGATCCTTGTTCAGATCAAAATCCGAGGACGGTTCACCACGATATTGCAACAGGGCCGAAATACGCGCCCGATCAGTCGCCGTCACCATCCTGTTTATCCTCCGCCTTGAAACCAAGCGTCTCTGGATCAAGGACATAATGCGCGCCGCAGAACTGACAATCTGCCGTTACAACCCCCTCTTCGGTGGTCATATGTGCAATGTCTTTCGCAGAATATATCGAAAGGCTCTCGCGCACACGGTCTTCGGAACACTGACAGCCGAATTCAACGGGCTGCGGATCAAACACGCGCGGTTTGTCTTCGTGGAAAAGGCGCACGAGAAGCTCGGTCGGCTGCACATGCGGGCCAACGAGTTCCATGTCTTCAACCGTGTCAAGCAGGATATTCGCACGGTTCCAGTCTTCGAAATCATCCCCGTTCAAAATGTCGTCCGCACGCAGCACGCGGTTTTCTTCAGCATCCTCAGGCTGCGCAACGAAAGGCGACGCTTTCGGCATTTTTTGCAGCATAACACCACCGGCACGCCATTCGGCCTCTTCCCCCGGCAACTGTGATTTGCCAAAACTCGCGACAAAACGGCTCGGAAGTTGCTCGGATTGAGCGAAATATGTTTCAGCACACGCCGAGAGAGAACCGCCCGAAATGGGGGTAATTCCCTGATACGGCACGTTGCCCTGTCCCTGATCAATCAAAATGGCAAAATACCCTTTGCCGATTTGGGAAAACGGATCGACCCGCGGCATGAGACGCGAGGAATCATAAGACGCATAGGCGCGGATTCTGCCCGGAGTGCCCTCTTTCGTCGGCGCATAGTAATCTGTGGCAATCAGCCGAACCGGCCCGTCGCCACGCACCTGCAATGACAACTTCCAGCGCAGCTTCATTGTCTGGCCGATCATGGCGGTCAACAAAGCCATTTCTGCGACCAGCGCCTCGATTTCATCCGGATACGCGTGTTGAGACAGGATTTTATCCAACACACCATCGAGGCGCACAACGCGACCGCGAATATCGGAGGCATCCAGTTGAAAAGGAAGAACTGTGTCATCCCATGCGATTTTTGATCCGAGCATTTTTGCTTTCCCTGACGTTCGGCGCTGGCATATCCTGTTCATATAGGCGGAACAACCACAGAAGAAAGGCCAGTGTCATGCGGCGTTATGGAGAACCACGGATTTCAGGGAAACCATATCGAGCACGTCCGGGGGCCTATGCAATCCTTCCACGCGATGGTCGCGTGCTTCTGACGTATCAAGCGGGAATACACCACGAATTCCAATTACCCGGTGGCGGAATTGATCCCGGAGAAAGCCCGATCCACGCCCTGCACCGCGAGGTCTACGAGGAAACCGGCTGGCGCATCGCCAAGCCCCGCTTTCTGGGCGCGTTCCGACGTTTTGTCTTTATGCCCGAGTATGATCTCTGGGCGGAGAAAATATGTCACATTTATCACGCCTTTCCTGTGCGCAAACTGGGCGAGCCCATCGAGCCGGACCATTCCGTGCACTGGGTCAATCCGGAGCTGGCCATAGATACTCTTGGAAACCCGGGAGATCGGGCCTTTCTTCAGTCCCTCTTATGATCTGGAAACTCCAACAAGACCGCCGAGATGTCATCGGGGAAGTCCTTGTCGTTGTTGAAGGTGCTGAGATCCCATAAAAACGTGTCGAAAAATGTCGTGCCTGTCTCTTTCGATGTTTTCCGACACATATCCAGCAAGCCCTGCTCTCCAAGCATCCCGTCTCCTCCATCAGGGCATTCCGTAACCCCATCCGAGAATACGAAAATCCTTTCGCCGGGTGATAACGTGATTTGCACATCACTGAAAATCGCGTCAGGCAAAAGTCCGATCGGCAACCCGCCTTCCCCCAAATACTGCGCGCTCCCGTCCTGTTTCTGGCAAACCGGATTCGGATGCCCGCATTGTGTCATCACAAACTCACCGGTGAACCGGTCAAAATGCCCTAAAATCATGGTGAAATAGAGGTCCGTATCCATCTCCTCCAGCATCAGACGGTTGAGATCCGCCGCAACACAAGACGGGCGACGGGCCACAAACTCGCCATCATCCCTCAGACATATCGCCAGATTTTGTTCAGGCGTTGAGCCCGTCAGATAGGCCGCCAAACGCGCCGTCATGAGAGCGGATGCAATTCCGTGACCGGAAACATCTATCGAAAATATCCCGAACTGGCGGTCGTTTATCGGGAAGAAGCCAACCAGATCACCGCCAACATGGCCACAGGGCCGCAGCAGAAGCGACACCTGTGCCGTCGAAAAGTCCCGAAAACGTTCCCGCACGAGCGACTGCTGCAATTTGCGCGCCTCGATCAAATCACGATCAAGAGCACCATAAAGCGTCGAGAGTTCAGCCAGAGTCGAGCTGACCAGCCGGTTCTTTTCAGTCAACTCACGCTCCATTCGCAAGATACGTTCTCCTGCACGAATACGCGCCAATAGCTCGTCCCCTGCGACAGGTTTCGTCACAAAGTCATCCGCTCCGACGTCAAGTCCCCGAGCAACCTCCGCCTTGTCGGACTTCGATGTCAGAAGGATGAAATATCCGTAATGCTCACGGTCAAGACGCCGGAACTCCTGACAAAACTCCAACCCGCTCATCTCCGGCATCATCCAATCGGACACAACGAGATCAATCACTTCGGAGCGGCACAGCTCTAAAGCTTCACGACCGGAAGCCGCCTCAAACACAACATATCCCCATCGCCCCAGATATGAGGAGAGTAGACGCCTCTGCGCACGGGAATCATCCACAACCAAAACAGAGCGAACCGCGCCCTGTAACCTATTCGCAGGCAGAAATGAGTGCGTTTTTTGAGCGATAGCCAAAAAGATGTCCTCGAAACCAATTGAGAACACGATCATGGCACAAGCAAATTAATGGCGTCTTAAATCGACGGTTTTTCAGAGGCTCTTAGCGCGGACGCTTTGAAAGCCGAAACGTTTATGATTGCCCCGCCCCGAAAAAGGAAAGACACAACACCATAAAGGCAACGTTCTACGAACTCTAAAACGATTGATTTTGAGCGGCAACCCATAGTTTTGCCTCTGTGGGGCGTGAAAAACACCGGAAATTATCACTTTTGCCACAGCAGCGATTACAAAACGTTTGTCTCTATTGTCACATTCTTGTGCCCCCAAAACAAAAAGGCTCTTTCGCATTCGTCTGCGCCTTCGATATCCGGCGGTCTTTACATAAAAATTAGGGATTTCGTAGGAGGTAAGACAATTCAAAGACACCCTGAGTTTAACAACCTCTGAGCATGTAGTCTGTTTTCGTTTATAATACACGACAGACAGTCGGTGAGTTCTTATCATGCCGCAGCAAAGGTTTTCGTCTTTCGAACAATCGCAAAAGAAGAAGCGGGATACGCTTCTGGCTGAAATGGATCAGGTCATACCATGATCACGTCTGGAAAGCTATTATGCATAAAACAGATAAATTTTCCCATCATTCGATAAAAATATTCATGGGTATGAGTAGCCATAAGTTACGCAGATTGTTAAGTTTGTCCGGAATACGAAATGTATAGACGCGCCTAGATGTCGAATACGTTTAAAGATCAGGAATAGCTTTGAGAATTGGTAGAGTGGCGTCTAGAAGAGTAAGAAAAACATATTTGTGTATTCGACTGCTTCGAGCTGTTTTGCGCGCCGTGCCGAGCCTACTTCCCAAGGTACGCAGATTAGTCTTTGGTGAGGCGATTGTTTGCGTTTTTGGCGGCCACGGAGGAGAGGCGTTTGACGACAACAGTAGGACTCTTGCGCTTTATTATGCCCAAGACCCCAAGACCCCAAGACCCCAAGACCCCAAGACGAAAGTCTACTGGATTAGCAACTCCGGGAAGGTTTTCGATGCAAACAAACACCCCAAAATCAAACAACTCAAAAGAAATAGTTTTCGCGCAGAGTTTACATATAATCTTTGCAACTTAGCGTTCTATTCTCACGGGTTGAGTGACCTCACCACACGAAAACACACACAACTCACATGGCGCGTTTTGGTGCACCTTAGTCATGGTGTTGAAGGATTTAAAAAGTGTGCGCGTTTTAAGGTTGGAGTCGATGACATAGCTTTCGACTATACGATAAGTTGTTCACATTGGCAGACAGGCGTGAAGAAAACACGCTTTGGCATTGATTCATCGTAACCGGCTCATTGGCACCGCCTTCTCGGTGATTGGATAAGATCTTAAGCTCTGTCGTTATTGTCGTCGTTATGGACGTCGTTTGATGCGGAGCAAGATATGCGTCATGAAGTTATTGTCGGCGTCGAGCGCAGAAGGCGCTGGCGAGATGATGAGAAGCAGGCGATCCTTGAAGAGGTTGGCGTGAATGGAGCGACCGTCACTGATGTGGCCCGTCGTCATGACATCACACGCCAGCATATCTACCAGTGGCGCCGGGCGCTGCGACGCAAGGGGCATGGTGTTGATTTCCACTGAGACGTGACCCGGTATTTCCACCGAGAATTGACCCACCCTTATCTATGTATCAGCGTTTATTTGGCAGTCAATTGTGGGGTCTCCTTTCGCGTTTTTTTGGCGGTTTCGGAACTGACTTTGAAGCGGTAGCTGTCGTTTCCAGTTTCGAGGAACGAGCCATTGAGCGCCATTGGTTCAAGCCCAATGGCGAGTGCAACGGTGGGTGAGCCGGTCGAGCAATGCAGTTGTCATTTTTGCATCGCCGAAGATCTGTGCCCATTCACTGAAGCTGAGATTGGTGGTGATGATCACACTGGTGCGCTCGTAGAGCTTACTCAGGAGATGGAAGAGTAATGCGCCTCCTGATGGGCTGAAGGGCAGGTAGCCGAGTTCATCCAAAATGACCAAATCGGTTTTGGTGAGCATCTCTGCAATTTTACCAGCCTTGCCCGCAGATTTTTCCTGCTCCAGTGCATTGACGAGTTCCACGGTCGAGAAGAAGCGGACTTTGCATCTGTGATGTTCGATGGCCTGCACACCGATGGCGGTGGCGATGTGGCTTTTCCCTGTACCTGGTCCACCGATCAGAACTACGTTTTCTGCGTTCTCCATGAATTCGCCGCGATGCAACTGCCGGACTGTGGCTTCATTGATGTCGCTGGATTTGAAGTTGAATCCTGTAAGATCCTTGTAGGACGGGAAGCGGGCCACCTTCGTATGGTAGGCGATCGACCGCACTTCCCGTTCTGCCATTTCAGCCTTGAGCAGTTGGGACAGGATCGGCGTCGCAGCCTCGAACGCTGGCGCACCCTGCGCTATCAGATCATCAACCGCTTGCGCCATGCCATGCAGTTTGAGGCTGCGGAGCATGATCACAATCGAGGCTCCTGCTGGATCATGACGCATGACGCTTCTCCTTTGTTTGTCTGAGGTCATCATAGCGATCGACATTGGCTTTGGGGGCCGTTTCCAAGGCCAGAGCATCTGGTGGGTCGATCTCCGGAAGATCGGTTTTCTTGGGGTCAATCAGCCTGTGAAGCAGGTTCAAGATGTGTGTCTTGGTCGGCACGCCTGCCTCCAGCGCCAGCTCTACCGCGCGCAGAACCGCAGCTTCATCATGATGAAGAATGAGGGACAAGATCTCGACCATCCACTGACCGGCAGTGCCTTTTCGTAGGAAAGGTCATGAGAGGGACCCGATCACCACCCTCTTTGCGCAACATGTGATCTTGTAGGCGGCGGAAGGCGTCCGGCATTTCCATAAATGGCGCACCATTGCGCAGTGCTCCGGGTTTGCGCTGGAGCGAGCCATTATCCGC
>NZ_JAHKPE010000035.1:2500-6105 GCF_018860305.1 Celeribacter halophilus | reverse complement strand
GAGAAGGGGGGGGGGGCCACGTCCCTATTTCTTCCCTGTTGCTTCCAGCGCGCATGGCTTAGAAACGCCAAAAGCGCCCCTTGGGGCGCTATGTCGTTGTATTATATGTTGGATTTTGGTTGCGGGAGTAGGATTTGAACCTACGACCTTCAGGTTATGAGCCTGACGAGCTACCGGGCTGCTCCATCCCGCGACGGTATTAGTTGTCTATTTGGATATACATGTCTGCTATCGTTTAGAGAGATTTGGGTATTTATTAGGTTTGGCGGTGACCTACTCTCCCACGACTTAAGTCGCAGTACCATTGGCGCGAACGTGCTTAACGGCCGAGTTCGGGATGGGATCGGGTGTTTCACTATTGCTGTGACCACCAAACCGAATAAATACCCAAGTTCCCTTTTTAGGGAACACCAAGTCAAGTTTTTGTATGTGTATGCTTTTGATATGTCCGTAAATTTTGCTTTTACTGGATCAAATCAAGCCTATCGAGCAATTAGTACCGGTCAACTGAATGCATTGCTGCACTTACATCTCCGGCCTATCGACGAGGTGGTCTACCTCGGCTCTCAGGGATACCTTGTTTTGAGGGGGGCTTCCCGCTTAGATGCCTTCAGCGGTTATCCTTTCCGATCATAGCTACCCAGCACTGCTATTGGCATAACAACTGGTCCACCAGTGGATCGTTCACCCCGGTCCTCTCGTACTAGGGGCAACTCCTCTCAAGTATCCTACACCCACGGCAGATAGGGACCGAACTGTCTCACGACGTTCTAAACCCAGCTCACGTACCTCTTTAAACGGCGAACAGCCGTACCCTTGGGACCTGCTCCAGCCCCAGGATGAGATGAGCCGACATCGAGGTGCCAAACACTGCCGTCGATATGGACTCTTGGGCAGTATCAGCCTGTTATCCCCGGCGTACCTTTTATCCGTTGAGCGATGGCCCTTCCACTCGGGACCACCGGATCACTATGGCCGTCTTTCGACTCTGCTCGACTTGTCAGTCTTGCAGTCAGGCTGGCTTCTGCCATTGCACTCAACGAGCGATTTCCGACCGCTCTGAGCCAACCTTCGCGCGCCTCCGTTACTCTTTGGGAGGCGACCGCCCCAGTCAAACTACCCGCCACACAGGGTCCCGGATCCGGATAACGGACCGCGGTTAGACATCAAGCAGAACAAGGGTGGTATCTCAAGGGAGGCTCCACCGAGACTGGCGTCTCGGTTTCAAAGCCCACCACCTATCCTGCACATGTTCGGCCTAATGCCAGTGTGAAGCTGTAGTAAAGGTGCACGGGGTCTTTCCGTCTAACCGCGGGAAGCCTGCATCTTGACAGGCAATTCAATTTCGCTGAGTCGATGTTGGAGACAGCGGGGAAGTCGTTACGCCATTCGTGCAGGTCGGAACTTACCCGACAAGGAATTTCGCTACCTTAGGACCGTTATAGTTACGGCCGCCGTTTACCTGGGCTTCAATTCGGAGCTTGCACTCCTCCTTTTAACCTTCAGGCACCGGGCAGGCGTCAGACCCTATACGTCGTCTTGCGACTTCGCAGAGCCCTGTGTTTTTAGTAAACAGTCGCCACCCCCTGGTTTGTGCCCCCAGCCAATACTTGCGTAGAAACTGGGCCTCCTTCTCGCGAACTTACGGAGGTATTTTGCCGAGTTCCTTCAACATCGTTCTCTCAAGCGCCTTGGTATTCTCTACCAGTCCACCTGTGTCGGTTTAGGGTACGATCTAATGAGAGGCTATTTCCAGGAACCGCTCAGCCGCCCATTCAATCCGATAAGGATGAACGACCTCTGCGATCCGTCACTTCTCTCTGGCCCAGGAATATTAACCTGGTTCCCATCGACTACGCCTTTCGGCCTCGCCTTAGGGGTCGGCTTACCCTGCTCAGATTAGCTTTAAGCAGGAACCCTTGGACTTTCGGCGACAGGGTCTCTCACCCTGTTTGTCGCTACTCATGTCATCATTCTCACTAGTGATCTCTCCACCGGATCGCTCACGCGCCAGCTTCACAGAAAGCTCCGTGCGTCCAAGGCTTCCCGAAGGAAGTTAAGGACGCATGGAACTATGTCACACTACGCTCTGCTACCATGCCTTACGGCATCCTCGGCTTCGGCTCATGGCTTGAGCCCCGTTACATCTTCGCCGCAGGACAACTTATCTAGACCAGTGAGCTGTTACGCTATCTTTAAAGGATGGCTGCTTCTAAGCCAACCTCCTGGTTGTTTTGGTCGTCCCACCTGCTTTCCCACTTAGCCATGAATTAGGGGCCTTAGCCGGAGGTCAGGGTTGTTTCCCTCTCCACTACGGGCGTTAGCACCCGCAGTGTGTCTGCCATCTAGTACTCCCGGGTATTCGGAGTTTGGTTAGGATCAGTAAGCCGGTAAGGCCCCATTACCCATCCAGTGCTCTACCCCCCGGGGTATTCGGATGACGCTCTACCTAAATAGATTTCGCAGAGAACCAGCTATCTCCGAGTTTGATTGGCCTTTCACCCCTAGGCACAACTCATCCCGACCTTTTTCAACAGGTGTGGGTTCGGACCTCCAGTTAGTGTTACCTAACCTTCATCCTGGTCATGCCTAGATCACTCGGTTTCGGGTCTGATCCCACGAACTCATGCGCCCTATTAAGACTCGCTTTCGCTACGCCTACACCTAACGGCTTAAGCTTGCTCGTAAGACCAAGTCGATGACCCATTATACAAAAGGTACGCCGTCAGGACTCGAGGTCCCTCCGACTGCTTGTAGGCGTCCGGTTTCAGAAACTGTTTCACTCCCCTCGTCGGGGTGCTTTTCACCTTTCCCTCACGGTACTGGTTCACTATCGGTCAGTAAGGAGTACTTAGCCTTCGGGGGTGGTCCCCCGATCTTCAGACAGAATTTCACGTGTTCCGCCCTACTTAATACGTCACTCAAAGCTTCCTATACGGGGCTATCACCCGCTATGGCCACGCTTTCCAACGTGTTCTAGTCACTTATCATGCTCGGCTGGTTCCCGTTCGCTCGCCGCTACTAGGGAAGTCTCTATTGATGTCCTTTCCTCCGGGTACTTAGATGTTTCAGTTCCCCGGGTTTGCTCTTATAAACCTATGTATTCAGTCTATAAGTACCTGGTTCAGCAAGATATTGATTACCAAGGTAACAATATCGAACTGTCAGGTGGGTTCCCCCATTCGGAAATTCATGGATCAAAGCCTATTCTCAGCTCCCCATGACTTATCGCAGAGTATCACGTCCTTCATCGCCTCTTACTGCCAAGGCATTCACCAAACGCCCTTCTCGCGCTTGATTTGATCCAGAAAGAGCAAAACTGCATCCGAAGATGCGCCGCTTTGCAGACAACACAAGCTGGTAAGCAATGTTGCGCGCTTCCCGAACCAAAAGCATACATTTTCCCGCGCTTCCTTGCATACGAGACCTCATGTCGGTGAGGCCTCACAAGAAAGCACTTACGTCCAACCGTATGTCTACGGCGGACGCGGTGACATCCTCTCTCGAGAATGCACCTGGTTAGTGTACTTGACTTGGGCAACATCATCTTTTCGCGCCGCGATATGTTAGGAAGTCCGAGGAAAGGGACCGCAAAACACCTTCCT
>NZ_JAHKPE010000018.1:0-58460 GCF_018860305.1 Celeribacter halophilus | reverse complement strand
TTCTGTGCATGATCTGTGTATGTTTAAATATGCACGGAATGTCTGGGGCGCGGTGATGCGCATGTTTTTTCCTATGGTGAAGTCTGGCCCAGACAGCGATTGCCCTTTCAGGGGCTTTGCCTGTAATTCAGCTCAATGACTGCCAGGATATTTTCGATTGAGGCGCAGCAGGACGGCGGCGCAAAACTCACGCTCAATTATAAAGTGGCCGGACAAAGCGGCTTGCAGCGCATGTCCTGCGCTGTGTCGCAGGATGACCTTCTGCAACTGGTGCTTTATGCCGAGGCGCTTAGCCTGCGTCGGCACTTCGGGCATCCTGTGGCGTCAGAGGTTTCGGCGGACGGGCTGACCCTGCGCTATGATCCGGACAGTCCTGAACTGCATGTGGAGCGCCGCTCTGGCTATACCACGCAAAGCGCAACGATCCCCGTGCGCAGCTTCCTGTCCCGAATGGCGGAGATGACCGACATCTGCATTGCGGAAGGCGAGGCATCGAAACACGGGCCCGCCCTGAAGTCTTTGCTGGGTGAATGCGCCAGACCTTCCGAGCTTGGAGCGATTGCGGAGCCGGACGCAGCCGATCAGGCCTTGCACCAGATACAGGAGATCGCGTTTCTCCTGTTGGTTCAGGACGCCTCCACGCGTGGCTCGGAACTTGCCCGCAACCTGCGCAAGAAGGCGTTGAGGGACCAAGCGCTGGAAATGGTAAATGCGACCCTCTGCGCGCTTGTGGCCGAGTTGCTGTCGCCTTGCTTGGGGCTGAAGGAAACAAGGAGGCAGTGATGTCAGGCTAAAGTGAACTGAACATCAAGACGCTGCTGGGAAGCTTTACCCGAAGACCGCGCGCGCCTCGTGTGCTTTCACCGAGGTTCTAGCCTCCAAGCCAAAGTTGGTTGATGAATGTGCTAACTCTGGAAACAGAGTAAGTATCTCAGTGCGCTGATCTTCATCAAGGGCATGAATGGACTGCGCTCCTGGATAGAAACTTTCTGACGGAATGCCTGCGCTATATATAATTTCGTGTTGATCAAACAGTATGTGAAAATACTCAACTGACCCACCTGCTTCAATATATATACCTTCGTTCATCGTAAGGTGTTTTGCGGGAATTAAAGCTTCAGATACGCCTAAGTTTAACTCCACTTTCCAGCCCTCAATGAGCAATCTATGTTGCGGAGAGACGCGCAACTCAATGGAGTTGCCCATAGCACCAGCCGAAATAACGACTGGGGCAAACCGATCGTCTGCGTGTACTCTTGTGGATCCTATCCATCTGATCGGTTGCAGAACTGAATCTTTCGTCACAATCAGGTCGCCTTTTCGTAAGGCTTCAATGGGCCGTTCGCCTTTGTCGGTCAAAATAGGCGTGCCGCGGACAAAACAGGGAACTATGTCCGTGTATGCCTCGATCACATTTTGACTCGAGACATCGACATTAGAGATCGTAAAGCTGTCGCCGGGATTGATGTAAATCGTAGACGCATACCCTACAAAACCTGTTCCTTGCCCTCCGTCACCTACGGTAACGAACAGTAGTTTTCCTGTTTCGCCTGTCGTATTGTTGATCACGGTAGCTTCAGCGGCGTTGTAGATAGGGTCACCAGCGACCCCAACGGTTTCTCCGTCGACAATCAAATCGGTGGTGAGGATTTGGTCAGCGCCCGTTTCGTCAGGAGTGCCGAAATCGCGTGGGCCATCATGAAAAAACTCATCGTCATCACTAAATTCCGCCACGTCTGGCGTGCCAGTCATTGTGAAGGTTCCACCAAAGACATAGCTCGAGGTGCCGAAGTCGGAGGCAGACCATATGGCGACAGTTGGCATGTTTGCATTCTCCTAGACAAAGGTGTTGCTGTGTTTCGGGTGGATTTAACAAGTAGGCTTTGTGTCCCCGCGGGCGGCTTGTCGTTGGTCCGTCAAGCGACAAACCTTTTGGGGTAGCGCTAATGTGGGCATTTCTGGTGGCTAGCTTCAGGGTAGGGCATTCCACAATTAACATTCAATTATATGGGGGAATGGGGCGAAATTATGAATGGATAGAAATTCCCTCTCCCCCATCTGGCGTGGCCGATACAGCAAGGGCGACCATGGCTTGCTTTCCTGTCTGTAGGCAAGGCGTGTGGAGATCCATTGAGATACAGCCGAGAGGCTGTGATGAGTACTTTCCGCATATGCCATCTGACGCAAAGCGCGTTGACACCTATTGGGCTGCCCCATACCGCTGGCGCTAACACGCATCACACGGATACCCGCAATGCCCACGGTTGCGCCTGCCGCTCCTCTTGCCCATCTCTCCCGTCGCCGCCGGCTGTCGATCTACGCCTTCATGATGATGGCGCTGTTCATGGCGACGCTGGACAACCAGATCGTCTCGACCGCATTACCGACGATTGTCGCTGAATTAGGGTCGATTGAACGCTTCGGTTGGGTCAGTGCTGCGTATCTGCTGGCGCAGAGTGCCATCATGCCGGTGTATGGCAAGCTGGGGGACTTGTTCGGACGCAAATATGTGATGATGTTTGCGATCTCGCTCTTTGTGGTCGGCTCTCTGAGTTGCGGCTTGGCGTGGTCGATGGAAAGCCTGATTGCCGCGCGTGTTTTGCAGGGACTGGGTGGCGGCGGCATTATGGTGTCGATTTTCTCGATCAATGCCGATCTGTTCGAGCCGCGTGAACGGGCGCGGTATCAGAGCTTTTCCAGCCTTGTCCTCATGGCCTCCGGTTCCATAGGCCCAACACTGGGCGGGGCCATGAGCCAGTATTTCGGCTGGCGTTCGATATTTCTTGTGAACCTGCCTGTCGGGATTCTGGTTCTGTCCGGCATCTTTCTCTTGCTGCCCTATGTCCGCCCGAACCGCCAGCCGAAGATCGATTATGCGGGGGCTGCGACCTTGGCGCTGACGATCGGGCTGATCGTGCTTTGGGCTGACGGGGCGCAGATTTTTGGCGGGATGTTTACGCCCGTGACCTTCGGCATTCTGGCTTTGTCCACCATGTCTGCTATTGCTTGGGTCCACATCGAGCGCCGCACGCCGGAGCCGATCATTCCGCTGAGCCTGTTCCGCAATCGCAACTTCCCGCTTCTGTTGATCGTGGCACTGACATCGGGCGGGGTCGGGATTGGCCTCGTCAATTATCATGCGCTGTTTTTGCAAATGACCACGGGGCTCTCGCCCGCCCATGCGGGTCTGTTCTTCATTGCACTCACCTGTGGCATTGCTGTTGGGTCTCTGACGGCGGGGCGTTTGATCGAGCATACAGGGCGATACAAACCGTTCCTGATCACTGGCACGACGCTCTCCGTGCTGGCCTTGATCGGGGTCTCGCAAATTCAGGTGGGAACATCGCTTTGGCTGATTGGGGCTGTGCTGGCAACATGCGGTCTGTCGATTGGTCTGGCGCAGCAATCGCCGGTCATCGGCGTGCAGCTGGTGGCTCCGCAGGGCGATATTGGTGCCGCGACCGGCGCGGTGACGCTGTGCCGGATGGCGGGGGCGTCATTGGCCATTTCGATCTACGGAGCGGTTCTGTCGGCGCGGCTGATGGCGGGGGCAGGAGATGTGAGTGATATTCCAGATCCCTCCAGCCTGTCGCCTGAAGCGCTCGCCGCGCTACCTGAGACCAGCCGCATTGCGGTCAGTATGCTGTTCTCGGATGCCTTCACATGGCTCTACATGGTGGCGGCGGGGCTTTCGGTCATCGGGCTGACCGCCGCGATCCTGCTGCGCCCGACGCTCATGCCGGTGAGTAAGCGGGCGGGGTGAGAGGGGAGGCATAGATTTTTGGCGCTAGCTGTGAAATGCCGCGCAGTGTGATGTCGAAATGACAAGCGCGCTTGACACGCTTCTGGCTGGGGTGCGAATTAATATTGTCCTTGCTGTGGCTTTTGCGGCGTTGTTGGTTAACGTGTTGGCTAAACCAGCTGAAATTTGGGCGGGGGGGCGAACTGTGCAAATTATGACGTCGCATATCATTCGCGCTGTGGCGCTTGTTGCCATCACCGCGAGTCTGTCGGCTTGTGCCCTTCCACGATCCGGTCCCAACAAAAAAGAGATTTTTGCAGGCTCCGTTCTGGAGCAAGGCGATTCCTTTGTCGTGGCCGTCAATGACCACGTCACAGCGGCCACCGCCATCACCGAAGAACTCGGCTTCTCCTCCGCGTTCCAGAACGCCGGCCTTGTCGGTTCCGATACTATTGCCGCAGGCGACATGCTGTCCTTGACGATCTGGGAAAACGTCGATGACGGGCTGCTGGCTGGTCAAAGTGCCAACGCCACCGTCCTTTCCGAGGTGCAGGTCGACGGCAGCGGCTTCATCTTCGTGCCCTATGCCGGCCGTATCAAAGCCGCAGGCAACAGCCCCGAGGCCATTCGCCGCATCATCACCGAGAAGCTCGACACTCAGACCCCTGATCCGCAGGTCATGGTCACACGTGCCGCAGGAGACGGGGCCACGGTCTCCATCACCGGTCAGATTGCCGCTCAAGGTGTTTATCCTATCCAGCGGCCCACCCGTCGTCTGACTGCCATGCTGGCGCAGGCCGGTGGCGTCTCGGTCGAGCCGGATATCGCGCAGATCAAAGTTATTCGCGGCAGCAAATCTGGTGCGGTCTGGTTCGAAGACCTCTACAAGAACCCGAAATACGACATTCCGCTGCGCGACGGCGACCGTATTCTCGTCGAAGCCGATCCGCGCTCCTTCACTGCACTTGGGGCCTCGGGTGGCCAAAGCGTCATCAATTTCGAGACCCGCAATCTCTCCGCGCTTGAGGCAATCGCTCAAGTCGGCGGGCTGCAAACCAATTCCGCCGATCCCACAGGGGTTTTCGTGTTCCGCAACGAACCTGAAGCCATCGCCAGACAGGTGCTTGGCCGCGATGATCTGGTCGGCCCCCAGCGCATGATCTACATGCTGGACCTGACCCAGCCGAACGGCCTGTTCCTTGCCCGCGACTTCCTGATCCGCGATGGCGATACGATCTATGTCACCGAAGCGCCGTTCACCCAATGGCAGAAAACTCTGGGTGCAATTACCGGCGCCACCAGCTCTGTCGACTCGCTGGCCAGCATCGGCGAGTAAGATTGAAGTGGTCCGGCAAAACTGGACGCGTGCTAAGATGTATCCAACCTGAACGAATGGATACAAGAATGACAACGCAACGGAACTTTTCAGACACGCACCTGCGCCTGTTGTCGCCCGGCGTGCCTTGAAGGTCTAACGATCGATGAAGATGAGAGCGTCTTTGCATGCAGTCGTCAGAGCTTCAAGAACACACTGCCAGGCACAGCGTTTCTCTCAACCGGACATAGCAGTTATAAACAGTCGTATGTAGGCTATACTGATCAGGAAGGTTGCGGCATAACACGCCCGTTTTCGACAGATGAAACGTGCAGAAGCGATTTCACCCAGTTGGTGAATTGGGTTCAGACCCTAGTTGTCAATGATCACAAAGAGGTCTTTCCTGGATCATAAGCCGGCAGGTCGAGCTGTCTGGCGATCTGGTTCATCTGATTGGCGAAGTGCGGCCGTCGTGCCGGATGCGATGCCTTGAGCACTGCGTGACAATAGCGATATGTCAGGCGCGGCCGCTTCATCTCTTGCAGGCGCTTGAGAAGCAGCTTTTGATAATATGGTAGCGTGCGGCGGGAGCGTAGCTGCCGGTATACGCCGGATTCATCCAGATCGTCATTGACCAGCCCATAAACAACAGGCTTCAGCGCCCCCATCATGGACATCACCGACCCGAGATTATGTCCTAAATGGCGGCATCTGATATGTGTGGTATTCGGGTGCCGGAACAAAGCGGCGTGGATGGCATCCTGATCTGTGTGTGGGTCATAAAACACCCATGTTTTTCGGGCTGTTGCGACTTCTTCGGGCGCATATCCGTAACGTCCGTCAAAATCCCGACGCCAAGCCGCACGAAATCGCGTTTCCCAGCCGCCTGTTATGTCGCGGTCCAAGGTTGCCTGCGGTGAAAGGGCGATCACTGTTGCACCGGGGGCGGCGGATGAAAAGGCCGCCGCGGCATATCCGGCCATAGATGTTCCGTAAAAGACCACCCGTTTGAACTGGTCAAAGAACTTGCTGTCGCGCAATTCGTCGAAAAAGTCGCAAACCTCTTCTGTGCGATACCACGTCCATCCGTGTGCTGCGATTCCCAGTGCTGACCAGCCTTGGGAATTGATGAATTTCACTCCCCAGGGGAGCCTGTCTTCGACCTTTTGCCGTGCATCGTCCAGATTGTCGAAGGTCACCACCAAGGTATCGTCCCCGCGCAGGAACAGGGCTTTGTGCTCAGCGTCAATCTGCCGGAAAAAGCCATGTTCCGCGCCAAGCTTTTCGAGCTGGTTGGTCCAGGCAATCTGTTTATCCGTTTGGGCGGAACTATTCATTCTAAGCCCCCTGTTTGGGTCGCAACACGAAACCCTATATGGCCCGTTGAACTGTCGGGCGTGTTATGTGTGCGGGAATGTACGAAATATCTCTGGCAATAGGAGGCATGGCACAGATGCGAGCCGCCTCTCATAACGCGTCCGGGACCCTGTGACGGACCTGTCGGGTCGGTGATCGGCGGCATTGTGGCGGCGGGCAAGGCGCCGAACCAGTCCGCGCACCAGTCCCAGACATTGCCGGTCATGTTATACAGCCCGTACCCGTTGGGTGCGAAGCTTTGAGCCGGGGCGACACCGACAAAACCATCCTCGCCGGTGTTCTCGGTCGGGAAGCGCCCATGCCAGATATTGTGCATGTATTTATTCTCAGGTTGCGGATCATCGCCCCAAGGGAACAAAGTGTTCTGCAGGCCGCCCTGCGCCGCGAATTCCCATTCGGCTTCTGTCGGCAGACGGACCCCGCAAAAATCGCAAAAGGCGACGGCATCTTCCCAACTGACATGCAGGACAGGGTGATCTTCCCGACCTTCCAGACCCGATTCCGGCCCTTCGGGGTGACGCCAGCAGGCTCCGGGCACAGCGCGCCACCAAGGGGCGTCCACAGGACCGGCAAGGCCGGCGCCCTCATCAGGGGCAAACATATGGAAAACGAAAGACCATCCTTCGCGTTCAGCCACTGTCTGATAACCGCTTTCGGCTACGAAGCCCTCAAAGATTTCATTGGTGATCTGCGTGGCCCCGAGCATGAAGGGAGACACGCGGACATGTCTGGCCGGACTGTCGAGATCGGCGGAATACCGTGGCTGGTTTGTGCCCATGTTGAAAATGCCGCCGGGAATAGGACGCAACAGAGCCGTAATTTTTTGTTTCAATCGGGCTGAGGCTGCATTCTTTTTGACCGGCGCGACAGGCGCGGACGCGGCCTCCGTCCGAGTGGTGCCGTGACAGCAGCCATGCTCCGGTTGCGCCGTCATTTCGCACCTCGTTGCGCTTTGATCGCTGCCAGTGCCTCTTGTCTTGCCTTGACAAAAACAGGCCCCCGCCGCTCACGCATAACAGCATCGGCCCAGCGGATGACCCATCTGTGCCTTTTGCTCTTTTGCAAGTGGGCGAGGACCGCCCTTTTATACGTCAGGGATGTGTGTCTGTTCCGCATGAGCCGTGCAATGCTGCGACGTGTCGCCGTCCCGTCGATACAGGACGACACAACAGGTTTCAGAATGCCCATGTCGCGCCAGACGGACAACATGCCGTGCCCCATGAAGGGACATTTGACCTTTTCTATATTGTCGCCCCTGAACAGGGCGACATGGGCCGCATCGCCAAAAATACGGCTGTCATAGAACAACCAGACCTTTTCTGCGGTCTCCACCATGTCAGGGGCAAACCCATACCGGCCTGAAAAATCATTATGCCATGCCGGACGGAAACGCCGTTCCCATGCCGCATATTTGCGCGCAAGCGTGGCCTGCGGGTTGATGGCAACGACCGTAGCCCCCGGAACCGCGGCAGAAAAGGCACAGGCGGCATAGCCCCCCATAGAGGTGCCGTAGAACACCACCCGACGGAAACGGTCAAAGAACTTTTCGGATTTCAGACGGTCAAAGAAATCCAGCACAGCCTCGTCGCGATACCATGTTGCGCCATGTGCCATAAAGCCGAGCGCGGACCACCCCTGCGAACTGATGAAATCAACGGCCCAAGGGAGGCGATCTGTTTTCTGGCGCACATCGTCAAGGTTGTCGAACACCACAACGAGCGTATCGGCCTTCTCTCCCTCGGCAGGGATAAAGATTGCCTTGTGCATATCCCCAACGTCTTCAAAAAAACCTTTGTCGCGTGCTTGTGCCAGCAAGGTCTGCCGCCAGGCTTCTGCGCGGCTCGATAACTGCTTTTCTGTCATGACCATTTACCCGCTGTACCGGATCACCCGTCCGGATATGAGACATAGCCTAATTTGTTATACGGCGTAAATCTTTACCTTTGCACGCTAATCAGCGTAAGTTTTCGGGAAATTGGATCAAAAGAGCAGGATCATTATGGCCGATACCTCTGACACTCAACAGGATGCATCTGGCGATAAGCTGCCTGAGTGGTATCGCGAAATTTTTCCCGCCGGTGCCCATGACGGTTTCTACGAAAAACTGGGAGAACACGCTCTGATCCATGTTGATCGCGGGCCTGAAGTTCTCGTGGTCACTTTCGACAACCTGTCGGATGCCGGTTACCCCGATTATGATGTCAAAGCATGGGCGGAGAAATTCATTCGGGACAGCGGGCATAGTCACTTGGGCGTTGTCGCACAGGGGCCAACCTGGTTTCGGGATGCCCGCCTGATCGAGCGGATGGAGAAATTGGCCGCAGACGGATTTTTTGCCCGCTTTGATCGAGTTGTCATGGCTGGCACGTCCATGGGCGGGTTCGGGGCGCTTGCCTTTGCAGATCTCGCGCCGGGCTGTGATGTTATTGCGTTCAGCCCGCAGACAACCCTGTCCGAAGAGCTTGTGCCTTGGGAGAAACGTTTCGGCTCCGGACGCGCTCAGGACTGGACATTGCCGCGTTCGGATGCGGCCAAAACGGTTGGAAATGTCAGAAAACTCTGGGTCATTCTGGACCCTTTCTTCACGCCGGACCTGAAACAGATCCAACGCTTGCCCGAAGATAAAATATCGGTTCTGAAATCCTTCGGTCAGGGTCATAAAACGGCACTGGTGTTGCGTCGGATGGATCTTTTGAAAGACACGATGGCCAAAGCCATCGACGGCACGTTGACCGAAAAATGGTTTTATAGCGCCACACGCAAACGCAAAGACCTCTATCTCTACCGCAAGACGATGGAAGACCATCTTCAGGCACGCGGAAAACAACATCGCATTCCCGCTTTTGTCGCTGCGTTCCGGACACGCGCCCGCGCCCGACAGGCTCAGGAGGCAGGCAAAGAGGGCACGTCCTCCACAGCCTCTTCCTCTGATGCCGACACCCCTCGAAGGGCCGTTGCGGCGATGAGCAGGCAAAACAAAACCGATGCGCATATCACTGTAGGAACAGAGCTTCAGCGTCCGTCACGCAAGCCCCGAACGCTTGGAAATGTGTGGAACCTGTCCGATGACGGGGTCACCCTGCGCTACCTGTCCGATCAATATCGCCATCAGGTGATGGGATTTGAAGAACGCGATGGTGTCACACTGGCCCAAAGCCCTCAGGTGGCCTTAGGCATGGTTTCAATCGGCGGCACAACGGCCATCCCCCGCACCTTGCCGGAGCGGTTTGAATATCACGTACGGGACGAATTTCTGTCGCAGGACACGGCTCCACAAGGTGCAGAAGCACAAGGGGTCGCCGTGCTGTCGTATGAGCGTGCCGACTGCCGTGCGCTACGCACCGTTTTTGCCCTGTCCCACCCCAAACCTGGGATCACCGCCGCAGAGATCCATCCGGACTCCTCCTATCTGCAAGATGTTATGGACCGGATTCAGGATGCGAAAAGCAGCGCCCAAGAACATGATCGCATCTTGTATGTTGATCGTATCTCCATGGACCTGCTCGCGGGGGATCTCACAATGGACGAGTTATCCGCCGCAAGCCACTATATCGACACGATCCGCACCCTACGCGAACATGTCGCGCGCGCCGCAGACCAGATCAGCTACCCCCATGTGATCGTCACGCAAAAGCCGGGCACGCGGACAAACGGAAAATCCGAAGTTGCCCTTGCTGAAGGTCGGCTCGATATTCACGAGCCGGGTCTTGGCATATTGGTGGCCAGCCCGAGTTACATGCTGGAATTCATGCCCGATACAGTTGCAACGATTGCGCCAAAAGACCGGATGTGGCTGGATGAGCTTGAAGCCCTCGCCGTGCGGGCCGCGCAAAATGGCGAACGCTGGTTCTGTCCCTCCATGCGTCAGGTGTTCCGGCGCGGCACGGATCTGGTGGTCGAATTTGCCACCATGACTCCCTTGGAATTAGATCCTAAAGTCGCCCGAAACACGCATGGATTCACATTGGATGGCTGTGTGAACGACGCGCAGATCACCGGTTTGCATTTCGAGCCTGCCTTTCACGGAGGGCAGCGGGTTGTTCTGTCACTCGACCGTTTCGCGGAAGGCCCCGGCCTTTCTGTAAACTATGCCTGGGGCATGATGCGGGATGCTCCCCACGGAGAACGTCCGGCCAACCATGGCGCATTGCGTGAAACCTGGTCCAGACCAAGCCTTCTGCAACCCGAACGAAGGCTCTACCGCTATGCGCTGTCGGGCCGTCTTCCGGTCATGCCGTCCGAGCTGGCAGGAGGCGTGCAATGACAACTCCCGAGCGGCCCAATATCCTGCTGATCAGTATGGATGATGCCTTTGCCTTCTGGCGCTTTCGCAATGCTTTCGGCGTGGAGCTTCAAACCCCCAATCTGGACCGCATCTGTGCGCGGGCGACAGCATTTCATGCCGCCTATTGCCAGACGCCGGTCTGCGGTCCCTCGCGTTCCAGTTTCATGTCGGGGCTGGCTCCACATCAAACAGGCATTTTCGACAATTACAGCGAGATTTTCGAACTACTCCGGCCCGAGCAAATGTGGTCCTACCGCCTGAAGGAAGCCGGTTATTTCTGTTCGACCGGTGGCAAGATACACCACGGTTACAAACCTCGCCCGCCTGAAGTTCATAACGCCCTGTATTCCCACGAGGCACAGGAATGTCACTTCGGTCCGTCCCGCACGGCGCCCCACAAGGATTTTGGCGGGGCCGGAAGGGGGCTCGGGACCACCGATGAGGCGAATGACAGTCAATATTACGACCATACCTCTGCAGATTATGCGATCGACTTCCTGCGCCGCTATGAGGGGGATGCGCCATTCTACCGCGAAGCAGGGTTTCACAACCCCCACCCGCCGTTCAGAACGCCCGCCCGTTTCAAGGAAATGTATGATGAAAACGACTTCATCATGCCGGAAGAGTGGAAGCAGAAAAGGGAATCTGATGCCTTTGCCGAGGCCTCTTTCCCGCCGAATTTTCCGCTCAAGAATGAAACCGCATGGCGCAAGACGATCCGTAACTATTTTTCCTGCTACAGCCATGTTGACTGGCATATCGGACGTGTTTGGGATGCGCTGCAGGCCTCCCCGCATGCAAAAAACACGCTTGTGATCATCACAGCAGATCATGGCTATCACATGGGCGACAAGGCGCGCTTCCGGAAATATACGCTCTGGGAAGAGGCCGCCGGAGTTCCTCTGATTATCTATGATCCGCGACAGGACAAGGGGCAGGTGGTCAAGGACCCTGTCGCGCTTCTGGATATCGGGCAAACCGTCATGGATTACGCGCAACTGCCGCCCCTGCAGGACAGCCCCGGCCGGTCTTTGCGCCCGCAGGTTGAAGGCGCGGTCCAGGACGACCGATCAGTTCCCACGTTCTTTTTCGGTTCGACCGGCATCCGTCATGGACAGTTTCGCTACATTTATTATCAGGACGGAAGTGAAAAACTGTATGATCTGGAGAGCGACCCCTGGCAATTGCGTGATGTCAGCCCCAATCATCCCAAGCTTTCCGAAATGCGGACGCGCCTGAAGCAAACGGCCAGCCAGTACGGCATGTTTATCTGTGATGATGAGACCTGTGAGCCGCGCCCAATCGAATATGTCTCGGTTCAGGAGCATGGGAAACAACCGGCGTCCCCTCCGACAAGCGGCCAGATCGCATTTGAGCCGCCCGACTCGGACATGCCCGACTATCCCGGATGGCGCCGGTATTTCTTGCGCCCGCGCACGGACATGAGCATTGATTTGCCCAAGGCCTGGAGGGAGCTGTATTATCCCGGGGACATCGGGGACAAGGCTGAACACCTTGAAGTGCGCTGCAATGATTTGGGCTGCCACATCGACTTCATGGGGGGGCATCAGCGGATTGCATTGCGCATCTTTGGCGGGCGCGGGAATGACCGGATTGAAACGGCCCATGACCCGATCACGGCCTATCTTCAGGCCGGAGACAACACCGTTGAGGCCGGATTTGCTGATGCGACAATCGTCGGCGGGTCCGGATATGATCGCATAGAATGCCAACGAGCGGAAAACCGTGTGCATGGCGGCACGGGGGACGCGCATATCATATGCGGAACCGGCCATGATATCATTACGACAGGCGACGGCAGGAATATCGTCCACGGCAATACCGGCACCTCAGATGTGACCATCGACGGCGGCACAAACGTGATTGAGGTCGGTCCCGGAGACATGGTGCTACACTTCCAAAGGACCGGACTACCTCAGGTCGTGAAAGGTTATAAAGGCGGTGAGTTGGACATTTCGGACTGGAATGCCCTTGGCCCGTATGACCTGTCATCCGATGGCTGCGATGCGCTCCTGACCTGCGGGACCGAACGGGTTCGCTTTGTTGCAACCGATGTGGCGGTCTTGCGTCAGGCGCTTGCCGATATTGAATGAAAGACACCTTCCCATGCTCTTATCTCCCAAACTGGATACGGAAATCACAACCTTCAAAATTTATGGTGAGCGATGCTCCGGTACGAATTTCGTCGAGACCCTCATCAAGCAGAACTTTCCCGCAATCCGTCAGGGGAAACGGTATAACTGGGAAAAGCATAATTTCGTCAACCCTCCCTTCGCACTGGATACCACTCTAGCGGTTGTCGTTGTCCGGGATGTTTTTGAGTGGCTGAAAAGCCTGCACCGTAGCCCGCATCAGGTTGACTACTGGTATCGCGATGTCGATTTTTCGGGTTTCCTGCGCCACGAATGGTCCGGAGTTTTCAACGGATATCTGATCCCGAACCAGCGTCAATTGCCCGTGCGCTTCAAGGAGTTGATGTATGAGCGTCACCCGATGACGGGAGAGCGGATTAAGAATGTCGTTGAATTGCGCAACCTGAAACTGGCGAGCCAGTTAAAGGTACGAAACCTGTATCGGAACTGGATCATCCTGAGATTTGACGAGGCTCGGGATGCGCCTCACTCTCTGGTGAAACAAATGGCCGAGCATTTCGATTTACATGCTGCGCCGGATTTTCTGCCTGTGAAAAAGGATGTGTCACACTTTGCTCTCCCCGGAGATGTCGAGGGTAAAGGGCGCCAACAAGAATATGCCACCTTTATCCCGAAGGACCGCGCATTCGTGATGGAGAACCTGAATATGGAGAACGAGGCCCTCCTTGGCTTTCCATATGCTACGACAGGCGTGGGTACGTGATTTACTCGCGGAGCGAGGGATTCCCGGTGATGCTGAGATGGTTTGTTGTGGAGGGAAGTCTGGGCCCGAGACCTGTGAGTGTGCAACAGAACCATTTTTGGGAGACAGTTTGTGTCTAAACAGTCCATACTTAAAAACAATGAAACCGCTGGCCCCGTCGATTTGGTGATATTGTCCGGTCAGTCCAATATGGGTGGCTACCGTAGCAATTTGGGAAAAATATTGCCTGCACGGCGTGCTTGCCTTGGAGCCAGTATTTGGCACAATAAAGTTTGGGCGCCGCTTGAAGTTGGTTCGGGCTATCAAAAATACGGGGCAGGGCCTGAGGTTGGCTTTGCTCGAGCTTGGACTAAAACCACAGGGAAGCCGTTGCATATAGTGAAAGTGTGCAAAGGCGGGGCAAGTATTTGGCGTGAATATCACCCGCATTTGCCAGGCCGGAAATTTTCTGAACTTCTTCGTGAAACGAGTGATGCACTTACGTCTCAGCCGCATCGACTAGTCGGGTTAGCTTGGTTTCAAGGAGAAGAAGACGCCAAGCGGTTTGAGTGGGCGGAGGCTTACCAGCAACGGTTTTCTGAGTTTTTAGAAAGTTTTCGTGTAAAATTAGGCGTTTGCCGGCTGCCAGTTGTTTGTGCTGAACTCAGCACTACAAATCCGAAATTTCCGTATATTGCCCCTGTTAATGCTGCATTCAAAGCTATGAAAGCTGAGAATGTCTCGATGATTAAGACTGCGGATTTCCCGAAGCCTGACGGGGTACATTTTACTTACCGTGGGTTGTTCGAGCTGGGGCGACGTGCGGCAAACAGTCTTTATCAACAGCAAAGGTAAGGTGTGGACTGAGGCCTGTTTGGGAAATACTTACGGAAGTGCGGATAACAATTTTCCAATAAGTTCCAGTTGTTCACAGCTGAAAGACGAATGGTTGTTTGCGGGGCTGTGAGGCGGGTCAAAGGGTGGAGTGTCTTGATTGAGGTAATTTTCCGCAAGCTTTATATTTTCGTCCTTAAAGTGGTTAAATATCTCTTTTCGTTGTTCATCTGACAAAAGATTACGACCAGCCCCTGTATGAGGCAGATCTGCTTTTACAAGTTGGGCATTTACCTTGGCGACATCGTACTTTGTGTTTTGGGCGACCAGCTGCAGCAGGTCATATAGATCCCGATTGGCGCGAGGATTGGCTTCTTGTGGGGTGGCCTGCAATGCCTTGAGTTTCTCCATACCGATTAAGTGTAAGAAGTCCTCAATGGCATCCTGCCCTATGAGTTTGTTGCGCTGATAAACTCTCACCAAGATTTCGGCTTCAGGGAATGCCGTTTTCCACAGATCAAGAGTTTTCGTATAACGTCCTCTGCCAAGGGAGATCCTGCTTTGGATGAACTTTTCAAGTGACTGTCGGGTTCTGCCGTTACGCAATCTTTGTAAAAACAATGACTCAAGATACTCATCTTGACGGCGAAGATAGCAAATTATTTTAACATCTTCACCGGGACGAACGAGCTCTGCGTGCAGGGCCGTTTTCAACATATTCGGGGAGGTCGCAAAAAGGTTCTCAGCTGAGATCAGGCAGTGTTCTGCGTTTTCGCGTTGCTTGGCCAGCACCCTCCATGCTTTTTTGACCATATTCGGGTCCTGGCTCGCGATCTTATTGATCAACATGTTGGCTGCCGGAGCTTTGGGACCATAAGTCAGATAAGCGAGCCCTGCTTCCATGAAGGCTTTTCGGTTTTCCGAAAGAAAAACTTGAATTGAGGTGGTGCCAGTTTTGTGGCTGCCGATGTGAAGGTAGACTGTCATATGTGCTTGGATACAATCGCTTTGTTAGAGTGTGATAACTTCTATCTTTCTTGTCGTATGAATGTCCGGATACTCACCTGAAACCCGTGGTTCATGCGATGTGGAACACGCATGACATCAATGCGCCGTTTCACCGCGCTCTACGGTGAAAAAGAACTCCTCGCCCACATCTTTCTCCAACACCTCGTCGGGCACGCATTCGGGGCCTGAGAGGAAGACGTTAGCGCCAAAATGGCGGTGCATCCGGCTGAGTTTTTCCATCCGTGCGCCGGTCAGTTCTGCGTAGAAGTTGCTGTAGTTCTCTGTGGCCCGCAGTTCCGCGATCTTGTTTTTATGGGCGGCAACACAGGCGTCATGCATGGCTCTAATGTCCGGATCGGCCATGAGACGGTCGAATTCTTTCTGGAGTTTGGGGATCATGCGCTGAACCGAACGCTCTTCTTCAAAATTGTTGTTCATGCGGAACCAGTAGGCCAGCCCTTGGTCCCGATCCACATGGTTCACGCGTCCCCGATCGCGCTTGACCAGAAAGCTCTCGGCAGAGCGCACGGCGTAGTGGTTGAGCTGGACGACATCATAGCCATAGGTCGAGGCGTTGGAGCGCCATGCGTTGCGGTATTCGCCCTCCGGCATCGGTTTGGCCGATCCGTTGTACCAGCGGATCTTGTCCCAGACCTGCGGTTTGAGGCCCTTGGGACGATGCACCCCAAGCTTTTTGAACAGGCCGACGTTTTTGAAGAGGGTTTTGAAGCCCCAAGCCTGATGCGGTTTGTTGGCAAATTCGGGGGCGGCGCGGAAGAATTGTTCGACCAGAAAGCGGTCTTCGTATTCATGCACGTCATTATTGCCAAAGAGCCGCCATGTGCAGGAGATCAGGTTCGCATCCGGCACTGTGTCAAACAGTGCGGTCATAGTCCCGTCCCCGACCTTAATATTGATGAACTCGTCCACATCCATGGAAATGGCCCAGTCGCTCTCCATGATGATGGGCTCTTTCTCGGCTTGCTGCAACGCGTGGTGTTGAGGCTTGAGCCCCGTGCCGTGGAACTTGTTGTCGCGGTGTTGGACGTAGCCTTTCTCCTGCAACAGATCGAGCAGCTCATCCGTGCCATCTGTGCAGTCGTTGGTGTAGACCAGAAAACCTTCGATCCCTATGGCGCGGTGATAGGCCAGCCATTCAAGGATAAAGGGCCCCTCGTTTTTCATACAGGTGACGATGGCAACGGAATTGTCACCTTTGGGCGGTTTGGTGATGTCCTCTTGGGGCATCAGGACCGGCTGGTGCTTCCATTCCCGCTTTGCCATTTTCAGTAGTGGCGCATGTTCAATCAAGGAGGCTTTGGGCACGATTTTCGACACTGACGGTGCGCGATGACGCAGGGCCATAAAACGGTAGAACGGGTAGGAGACAGCAGGCTCCACCCCGCCGATGCGCACCAGCCGGAACACGGCCCGATCCGGCAGAACAGACATGGCCGCACACCAGCGCCCGCGGCGTTTTTGGGCGTCGAACTGGACACAGATGTGGTCGGCAAATTGCACGGGGTCATCTTCGCGCACCCGCCACGGGTAGCATTGTTGGCCGACCAGTTGCACTACGCCGTTTTTGGCATCCTGGGCCAGATCGAACATGGTGCCGCGCGGGTCGGCGGGGACCAGATCGTAAATCTCGATATTGGCCACGGCACGGGCCTTGGACAAGAACAGATGCCGCAGCATTTCATAGATCAGAACATCGCCCAAAGGCGCGCTCCAAGGATCCGCTTGCGGCACGTCCATCCGGTCCTTGCCCGGCGCGCCGGGGGTGGCGTAAGGGTGATGTTCCGGCGCCGTGTCGGGCTGCCCCAAGGGCACGTCGCAATCGACGAGCACTACGGTCATATCCTTCAGCTTTTTCAGCCCTTTGCTCAAGGCTTTGACAAAAGCTTCATCTGTGCCGGGCTTTGCGCGATCGAGGATTACTGCGCCCGTCATGCCCTGATGCTTGGCGTGATAGGCAAGCCACTGGAGAACAGTCTCGGCGGTCTCGCCATTGCGTGTGGCCAGTGCCACGTTGCGACCGGACATCATGTCAAGCTGTGGCTGCTTAAGCGGAATTTCGACCAGCTTGCTGTCGACAAAGGTTTGTATCTTGCCCGCGGGACAGGGGCGCGTAAGCCACGGCGCATCCCCGACACTGCGGATCTCCGCGCCAGCCAGAAGGTTCTCCGCCATGATAGGACTCAGCTGCGAACCCTTGCTGAAAAACAGATGCGCCTGACCGTCACCCGTGTCGAGAGCGGCCAGAACAGTTGATGTGCCGAGAGTGACGGCTTTGATATGATGCCGCTGTAGCTGTGCCATACCAGGCCTGTCCTCATCTCACGCCAAGCGGTCTTGTCGCTTGATTTCTTTCATAAACGGGTCTCACATGGGGTAGTATGTGTCAAGTTTTCGGCAGTGGCCCCTCAGGCAGATTATGATAGGCTCGGGGGCGTATTGTCAGGTCAAAAAGAGCAGGTATTCGGCAAAATGGACAGGTTACCCGAGATTGCGTCCTTGTGGATTGGTGGCAAGTTGAGCTGGCTTGAACAGCTTTGCCTGAAGAGTTTTGCCGATCAGGGACATCACATCACGCTCTATTCCTATGAGCCGATCCCGAATGTGCCGCCGGGTGTTCACATCGCCAATGCCGCTGATATTTATCCTGCCGAGCCGATGCTGCGCCATGCGCGCACGGGCAGCCCTGCGATCCACGCGGATATGTGGCGGCTTAATCTGCTCAAAAAGACCGACAAGATCTGGGTTGATGCGGATATGTATTGCTACCGGCCCTTTGATTACAGCTCTCCCTATGTCTTTGGCTGGGAAAAGCCCGGGCTGGTGTGTAACGCGGTTCTGGGCTTGCCGTCGGACAGTAAGACGCTCAACGGTTTGCTGGAGTTTTTCGAGGACGAATATGCCATCGCCCCGTGGCTTAAGCCTGAGCAGATCGCCGAGCTTGAGGCCGAGCGCGATGCTGGCACGCCGGTTCATATGACGGAACAGACCTGGGGGTTCACAGGGCCGTCCTCTGTCACGCATTTTCTCATCGAGACCGGAGAGATCGAACATGCCCAACCCGAAGCGGCCTTCTATCCGGTGAGTTTCAAGGAACGAAACCACCTGATCCTGAGCCGGTTCAAGCCCGAAGAGCGGTTCACTGAAGACACCCGCGGGGTGCATTTCTGGGCACGCCGGATGAAGCCGCGCCTGGAGGAAAAGGAAAACAACACGCCGCGCCGTGGGTCTTTCATGGATGGGTTGATCAAGAAACATGCCATCGATCCCGCCGCAGCTCCTATTCCGGCCAAGAAGCCCAACGCCAATGCCAAAGCCCCTGTCACGGATCCGGCGTTTCAGGCCAAAATCGGATTGGAAGCTCTCAAGGGCGAATTGTCGATGGACAAGATTTGTCGGGATTTTCTTGTGGACAAGAAATTCGTCAAAGAATGCCGCGCGACCATTGAAGAGAAGGCTGTGACCCTGTTTGAGTAATTCAGACTGCAAATCGGTTCAGGGCAACGTGGCAGTCTTTGGAAAATCATAAAAGAGGGACGAACCTTGCTCAACGGGCTTCAGTATCGGACCGTAATTGGCACTTCAGAAGTCCGTTGAGGATATAATTGCGGCGGGCGATCATGGGACAGATCAAGCCCGCCGCTTACGACAAACCAAGCGCGATGGGGGGGGATGGTCCCGCGGCCTGTCGTATTCCTGTTTGATTTTATTAAGTCTAATGACCTGCGAACCTAGGGAGAGACCACGCTGGCTTCGCCGATGTCGACTGTATTCGTCGTCGTGTAGAAATTGGGGCGTTCTAGGTCGGATGCGATCAGGGCTTCTATGATGTCCGCTGTAGTGAAAGCGGGTTGTTCAGCCGTGTCATCAAATTCCGAAGCAATATCAACCTTTTCTGCACCCTGATGTTGATGGCGGTCCACTTCATCAATGGCGATTGCACAAAACGGGCCGGTGTCACTGTCTTCGGGCAGGGGCGCGGCGTTGGTCGCAAAGCTGTAGACGAGGGCCAATGTGGCGGAGAGGGGGAGTGTTTGCGCGGTCATTTGCGTCTCTCGGTGTGCATTCAGTTGCGATGCAGCCGGTATGCACTCTCTATGCGCAGTGAAATTGCAGGAAATTCGCAGATTTGATGCAGAGTGCAAAAAAATCCATTTTGTTTTCCAGAGGCCACAGAATTGCAACCTGAACCGGGAAGGCTCTCCTTCTGCGATCAGGTTTCATATGGTTTGTAATGTTGCTGAAAAAGTTTGGCCAAGAAGACGCGTGTGGTGGTGTGTTTGTCACTTATCCAGTGATCTTCGCACCAGATCGCCAAGAAGCAGGCTTCATAGGCTGCCGAAAGAAATTTCAGACGTAGATCATAGCTGCAAAAGGGGCCCCGCCCGAAACGTATCGGGCAGGGCCTATTCATCATCTTACGGGATCAACTGGTCGATGATCGCGTCGGCGGCTTCTTCCGGTGTCATTTTAGTCGTGTCGATCCGCAGATCCGGAGCCTCGGGATATTCATACGGGCTGTCGATGCCGGTGAAATTTTTCAACTCACCCGAGCGCGCTTTCGCATAGAGCCCTTTCACATCGCGGCTTTCGGCCACTTCCAGCGGTGTATCCACGAAGACTTCGAGGAACTCGCCTGGCTGCATCATGGAGCGCACCATGTTGCGTTCCGAGCGGAAGGGCGAGATGAACGCGGTGATCACGATCAGGCCGGCATCGGTCATCAGGCGCGCCACTTCGCCTACGCGGCGGATGTTTTCCACACGGTCGGCTTCAGTGAACCCCAGATCCTTGTTCAGGCCATGGCGCACGTTGTCCCCGTCCAGCAGGAAGGTGTGGCGGTTCATCCGCGCGAGCTTTTTCTCGACGATATTGGCGATGGTCGATTTGCCCGAACCGGACAGACCTGTGAGCCAGAGCACGGCCGGCTTCTGATGCTTCATCGAAGCGTGGTGCTCGCGGCTGATGTCTGTGGCCTGCCAGTGAATGTTCTGTGCCCGACGCAGGGCGAAGTGGACCATCCCTGCGGCCACGGTTTGGTTGGTGATCTTGTCGATCAGGATGAAACCGCCGAGATCGCGAGAGTCTTCATAAGAGGCGAAGGGGATTTCACGGTCGGTGGTGATATTCGCCACACCGATGGCATTCAGGTCTAGCGTTTTCGAGGCCAGATGTTCCTGCGTGTTGACGTTCACCTCGTATTTCGGCTCATGAACGGTGGCCGACACGGTCTGGGTGCCTATTTTCATCCAATATGCACGGCCGGGCAGCAAAGCGTGCTCGTCCATCCAGACCAACGTGCTTTCGAACTGGTCGGCCACTTCCAGCGGCGATTGGGCCGCGACAATGACCTGTCCGCGCGAACAGTCGATCTCGTCGGTGAGCGTGAGCGTGACGGATTCACCGGCCACGGCCAGATCCTGATCACCATCAAAGGTCACAATACGCGCAATCTTGGAGGTTTTGCCCGATGGCAGAACCCGCACTTCGTCACCCGGCTTGATTGTGCCTGACGCGATGAGGCCGGAGAAACCTCGGAAATCGAGGTTCGGGCGGTTGACCCACTGGACGGGCATACGGAAGGGCTCGGACTGTTCCAGAGCATCTTCGACCTCAACGGTTTCGAGCAACGGCAAGAGCGCGGTGCCCTCATACCAAGGGGTGTTGTCACTCGGGCCGGTGATGTTGTCGCCCTTGAAGCCGGAAATCGGGATTGCGGTGAACTCTTCGATCCCAATGCTGTCGGCAAACTCGCGATAATCGGCGACGATCTTGTCGAATTCGGCCTGATTGTAGTCGACAAGGTCCATCTTGTTGACGGCCAGAACGACATGGCGAATGCCCAGCAGCTTGACGATATAGCTGTGGCGGCGGGTCTGGGTCAGGATGCCTTTACGGGCATCAATCAGGATCACGGCCAAATCGGCGGTCGAGGCGCCTGTCACCATGTTGCGGGTGTATTGTTCGTGGCCGGGCGTGTCGGCGACGATGAACTTGCGCTTTTCAGTGGCAAAGAAACGGTAGGCTACGTCAATGGTGATGCCTTGCTCGCGCTCGGCGGCCAGACCGTCGACCAGAAGGGCAAAGTCGATCTCTTCGCCTTGCGTGCCGGAGCGTTTGCTGTCGGCCTCAAGAGCGGCGAGTTGATCTTCAAAGATCATCTTTGAATCGTAGAGCAGCCGCCCGATCAGTGTGGATTTGCCGTCATCGACGGAGCCACAGGTGATAAAGCGCAGCATGGTCTTGTGCTGATGGGTTTCGAGATATGCGTCGATATTCTCGGCGATCAGCGCGTCGGTTTTGTAGATAGGATCCGGGGTCGTCATGGGAATAGGTACCTGAACTGAAAGGGGCGATAGGAGGCGATCGGGACGCGCGAGGCGTCCTCAGAAATAGCCTTCCTGCTTTTTCTTCTCCATCGATGCCGTTTGGTCGTGGTCAATCGCACGGCCCTGACGCTCGGAGGTGGTGGTCAGGAGCATTTCCTGAATGACTTCGGGCAAGGTTTTTGCCTCGCTCTCCACCGCACCGGTCAGCGGATAGCATCCCAGTGTCCGGAACCGCACAGAGCGCATCACCGGCTCTTCGCCGTCGTTCAGCGGGAAGCGATCATCGTCGACCATCAGGATCAACCCGTCGCGCTCGACGGTCGGGCGCGGCGCGGAGAAATAGAGCGGAACGATCTCGATGCCTTCGAGATGGATATATTGCCAGATGTCCAGCTCGGTCCAGTTGGAGATCGGGAAGACCCGCATGCTCTCACCCTTGGACTTGCGCGCATTGTAGAGATGCCACAGCTCGGGGCGCTGGTTTTTCGGGTCCCAACGGTGATTGGCGGAGCGGAAGGAGAACACACGCTCTTTGGCGCGGGCCTTTTCCTCGTCACGGCGCGCACCACCGAAAGCGGCGTCAAACCCGTATTTGTCTAGGGCCTGTTTCAGACCTTCGGTCTTCCACATATCCGTGTGCAGCGAGCCGTGATCGAACGGGTTGATGCCGCGTTCCACCGCTTCGGGGTTCTGGTAGACCAGCAGTTCCATGCCCGCTTCTTTGGCCGCCTTGTCGCGCAGCTTGTACATGTCCTGAAACTTCCAGGTCGTGTCCACATGCAGGAGTGGGAAGGGCGGCGGGGCCGGATAGAAGGCCTTTTTCGCCAGATGAAGCATAACGGCGCTGTCTTTGCCGACGCTGTAGAGCATGACGGGATTTTCCGCTTCCGCGACAACCTCGCGCATGATGTGGATGCTTTCGGCTTCCAGATGCTGGAGATGGGTAAGGGTTTTGCTGGCCATCAGGCGTTCTCTGACTCTTCTGAATTGAACATTCCGCTCATTTAATCTTATCTAGCGGTCGAATAACCTCCCATATGGGAGCATCTGTCCTATGGAGCGGATATGCCGAGTGAAACCGAACTTCTGACGGCCCTGTTTGCCGCGGCCATGGGGGGGGCTTTATCCCCTCGCTCCGTGGCCGCGCCTGCAGATGAGGTTGCGACGTGGGAGGATTTCCTGTCGGTGCTCTTGGAAATGACCCATGCTGACACGGTGCAAATGCAACTGGTCGAAAATGGGCGGCCTCTTCAGTTCTGGCAGGTGGGGGAGGACAGGGATGGGCTAAACATGGCCGAGAGTGGCCAGATGCGCACAAGCCGAGTCTATTCCCGCTCCGATCTGCCTGCGGGACTGAGTTCCGCGAGCGAGACCTGCCCGTTACGTGCCCTGCGCTGGCGGTTCGGACCGGACGCGTGGGGCGTGATCACGCTCAGACGCCGAAGCGAGGATTTCCGCGCGATCGACGGTCAGCATATGTCCAATCTTTTGCCCTATCTCGGGCCCGCGGTGCAGGGCTGGCAAAAGCGTGCGCGTGAACGCTGGCGCGCCGCGCTGGAACACCGGATTTGCGCCGGTTTTGGCTCTGGTTGGGTCCTGTTTTCACCCTCGGGACTGGTCACGGATATGGCAGAGGGATTGGCTGAGAGACTTGAAGCCGTGGCCGGCATCCGCCTGAGCGCCGAGGGGCGGTTTTTGTTGTCTGAGGAAAACGCACGCGCTTTGCGGGAGGCACTTAGTGAATTGGCACGCGACTCGACTGGCACCCATGTTCTGTGGCTCTCCAGCGCGCCGCCGGTGCAGATGATGCTCTCTGTCGAAAACGGTGAACTTTTGGGCCGTATTCGTCATGAGATGAGTGCCCGCGCCCTCCCGCTGTCACAGGTCATGGCTGCATTCAACCTGAACCGCAGCGAGGCGCGACTGGCGGTAGCTCTGTGCGATGGCCTGAGCCTGTTGGAGGCGGCCGAGAAGCTAGGCTGGACCGCTGAAAGTACGCGTACCACCTCTAAGCGGCTGTTTGCTCGCATGGGAGTTAACAGCCAGCCTGCTGTTGTGCGAGCAATGTATCAGAGTGTGGTTTGGATGTGTTGATGATTGTACCTGAAAGCAGAGTCGTCATACATAGACACTGCACCCATGTGTTCATCGACAGTATCATAAGCAGCCGATGAGACGAATAGGGCATCGGTTTTTGACGTTATAAGCTCTGGGCCGTGGACAGTGAGATATCACGGAACATTAATGGTATGCATGTCAGAATTGATGCATTTAGCTTATAAACATACACATCGTCGAAAATTTTAACGCCAAATACAATCTATGATTGTATCCGATTTATAATTCATTGCAACGGGCATCAACGTATGCATTCGTTTTTTTCGGTGCGGTTTGGTGAGGCCTCATTATGAGATGTGGTTTGGTGGGCCTCATCATGACGTGCATTTCTGGGTTTTGGGGAGTGTGTGCATGTTTCGTGTATTGTGTTTTTTTGGACTGCATAAGTGGCGGGATAGTCATCGCATGCCTGAACGGGTTTGCACGAGATGCGGCAGACGGGAACATTCTTTATAAAGCGCCAAGCAGTTCCTGTGTGTGAACAATTCCATATCAAAAAGTTAAAGAATGCTCGGCCATCTGACTAGGCTTTCTCTCTTTAGTGACTTGGACGGCAAGCTCTATGGAATGGTCTTATGGCGGCAAACTGGCCTCATTTCGATCATTTTTCAGACAATTTACTCGACAATCACGGACCTTTCACGTCGTGCTTGTTTTAAATTTCACGATGAAAGTCGTGCCCTCTCCCAGAGTACTTTTGTAACTTATCGTCGCGTTATGTTGTGTTAATATCTGGCGACAAATATGCATGCCAAGTCCGGTTCCACCCGCCGGGCGAGTGTCGGAATTATCGACCTGTGTGAACAAGCCAAACACCATATCCTCTGCTCCCTCCGGAATGCCGACGCCGTGGTCTGTCACAGAGATTTGCGGTTCGCCTTCTACATAGTTCAGATCGACTTCGACCTGCCCGCCAGGATCGGAAAACTTGAACGCATTCGACAGCAGGTTGGCCATGACGCGGTCGAGTTGTTTACTGTCTCCTTGCACAACGCAGGCGTGGTGTGTCGACGCTGTGAACGTTAAACTGACACCCTTATCTGCAGCATAGCTTTGATAGCTGCTGACAGCCTCCTCAACCAACCCGAATAGATCCACCGGCACAAATGAGGCTCGATTAGTCTCGAAAGTTCCTTTTTGTATCTCCAGAATATCATTGACCAGTGACAGAAGCTTATCGCTATTTTGGTTGGCAATAGTGATAAGTTGATCGAACCGCTCGGGTGGGAAATCGAGCCCGCCGAACTTCAGCAATCCAAGCGCCCCTTTAATCGAAGTAAGTGGCGTCCGTAGTTCATGGCTGATTGTAGAGAGAAAGGTATTTCTTGCTTGTTCTGCGGCGATGAGCTTCTCCGTTTTGTGCCGCAAAGAGGCATTTAGGCCATTCATTTCTGCGTTTTGGGCATCAAGCTTTTGGGAATGATCAACCAAATCCAGATTTTGCCGGTGTGACACAAGAATAGCCGTAATCGCCGCTCCGATTTTGGACAGAGCCTCTTTGGTCTGCTCGGAATGAGTTCTGGGAACCGTGTCTATAACGCATACCGTTCCGAGACGGATTTCAGCTTCTGGTTCCAAAACTGCGCCCAAGTAAGACCGGACTTTCGGATCTTCTACAACAAACGGGTTCGAAGAAAACCGGACATCACAATGCGTATCGGGTATTTCAGTCTGTGAGCTGTTCACAATTGCATGCGCACAAAATGAAGCCTCTCGAGGCGTGCCTTTCAAATCCCCCAGCCCCACATTCGCCAGAAAGATTTGTTCGTCCTCAGTGATCAAGGTGACAATCGCGATTGGAACATTGGCCACACTTGCAGCCACCTCGCACAGTCCTTGGATTTCATCGTAAGGGTGTGACAAATCCAGCCCAAGGCTGCGCAGATACGCCACTCTTTCAGCTTCATTAGCTGGAATGGGACACGATGTGGAATTGGTAGACGAGACCTCGTCACCTATATCTGATACGTGCATCTATGAAACCCTCATTCAAAACAGGTGCAGGCCAAAAAAACTTCCATCTAGAAAAGTCCTGAACATGATTCAATCATAAGGCGTATCCCGCAAGGGATCTTCCGCCCGCAAGTTGAACTTCTTTTAACTTTTGCTGGCTGAAGCGCCCCCGACGCGGGCATGTTTTCATAGGCTTTCTCATGGGTCAATACATGATAAAGTATTTGTGTGCGCCTAACTTTTGCCTTAATTTATAATACGTTGAAAGATTATGCGCCACATGAATGCATCATAGGCAGGCAGCTTCTTCCAATTTATTGTGACGACTACAAAAACAAGTCTATGCGCTTTTTTTATGCAGGCTTCTAAGCTGGGCACCGCAGTCATCGTCACAACACAGGGAATAAGTTCAAAGACTTAAAAATAGAGCATTTTCGAGTGCATCTGGCACAGACTGGGCACGTCCAAGGGGAAATACGGCCAAAGCCGGTTTGTTGACGGAAAGTCCTCAGAGACAAATTTATGCTTCAAGAAGTCTCATTCTTATCGCCACGGCAACGGCTTCGACTGTTGTCATAACAGATAGTTTCCGGCGCAGGTTGCGGCTGTGCATATCGACGGTCGGCAGGGATATGTTCAGTCGATGCGCAATGCGGTCGCGGCGGAGGCCGGAGGCGGCCAGTTCCAGCACGGCGCGTTCACGGGCTGTTAATTTCGGATATGTAACCTCTTCGGCGCCTATCTCCGGGGACGACCAAAACAGAACTATGCGGGCCACACCGGCGCAAAGTGGTAAAACGTTAATCTGCAGGAGTGGGTCTTCGGTATTGTTGATCGGCGAGAGCACGGTCGAAACGGGATCAAACCTGTCACAGGCGGACTTGAGGGCCTGTAGGAACGGCTGTATCGGGGTGACAGTGAAAACCTCCGCACCATTATATGTGATATATGTGACGTAGTGCGGGTTCGCGTTCAGAAACTGTTGGGCCACAGCATTGCGTGAGAGGATCCGCGCTTCGGCATCGAGATCGAAATAGGCAAGATCCGCTCCCTCCGTATGAGCCGTGTAGCCCTCGGCTTGAAAACCGGCTGTCGCGTCCTTCATTTGCAACTCCATTGGCTGAAGTTCTCAGGCTTTTGGCCCTTCCATGGACAACGATAGAAGTCGCGTATTTATCCTTCGCCCCCCCAAAGGGGGGCGGGGTGCAAAAATGCGCAAAGCCGTGTCAAATTTAGGATTGGCAGCCTCAACAGTTGATTTTGACGAGGTTTCAGAGGATCGTGAACCTGTCTCGGAGGCGAAGACCATGTGTGGTGCGTTCGAGAAGCAAACAGCCACGCATTCACTATGGCGGAGCAATCGTTCGGTGCCCTCTTCCTCTCAATTCATTCAAGTTGTGACGAGTGTTCTGAAAAAGGACGCTCTGGCACTGCCGCCTGAAGAAGCGCTCTTACTGCAGCCGCAGGACGAGGCCCTCAGCGCGCGGTTCTTTTACCGGATCTTCTCGGGGTGCAGGCTTCCCGCCAATCTCTTTGACCGGCAAGGCAAGCGGCAAATCCACAATGTGGCTTCCGAGAGAGAGAGTGATTTCCCATCCGTCATCCGGATGCCAGAGCAATCCGCAAGCGGCTGCGCCTTTGTGGTTGAAGAGGACAGGCTATACTTCCTCTATGACCGGATGGAACGCTGGGCTGATGCTCCGGATCATGTGGCGCTGGTGGCTGTGCGGCTTGACCCTGAACGGATCGCCACCTTGGCCATGCAGGGGGGAGACACACGGTTTGCTCCATCCGAGTATCTCTTGCTTGCGCATTTGCTGACGGGCCTCGACCTCAAAACCGCAGCCGAGATTCTAGGCGCTTCTTATGACACCAAGCGCAAGCAAATTCAGATCATCCTGGATAAACTCGGCGCCAAAACGCAAACGGCGCTACTTAGAACATTATCCCTCGAAATCACGGGGGCGGTTCTCGATGAAATCCTGCCGCAGCAGAACCAAAGCCGCGAGACGGCCTTAATCAAGCGCCAGTTCGGCAGGGATGTGATCGCCCATAATATCTCGATCGGTGACGGTCCGGATATCCCTGTCTGGGAGTTCGGAGCACGGCGCGGGCAGCCGGTTTTGTATTTTCATAGCATGCTGGCCCCGATCGTGTTTCACGACGAGATGGTTGAACTGCTCAAGGCGCATGATCTTCGTTGGGTGATCGTGCCTCGGCATTTCCTCGAACTGGACGGGCGTGGAGATATTCAGGCGCGCCTGCACCGGCTGACACATGCGCTGGCAGAGACCGTGGAGTATCTGTTCGATGCGCCCCTAATCTGTGTTGCAGAAAGCGCGGGCGTGCCGTGGGCGGTGCATTTTGCCAAGCAGAATCCGGATCTGGTCTCCCGCCTCGTTCTGGCCGCCACACCGCAAGCGGTTCAGCCGGTCGAAACCTCGGACAGTTCCACACTCTTCGTCGAGATGTCGCAACGCTTGCGTCGGGACGAGCGGATCATCACGGGGCTAACGCAGATTTACAACGCGTTCAGCCGTGTTCCAGCTCTGGCCCAAAAGGGGCTGGCACATATGTATCGTAAATCTCCGCCGGATTCGGCCTGTCTCGATAGTTTGTTCCAAAAACCGCATCTGACCGAATGGCTGCGCCTGATCGCGAACCACGCCACGTTTGCGTCTATTGACGAGCTTAAAAACCTGCAACGTGACTGGCTGTCAGACCTTAAAATGATATCCTGTGAGATGATGTTCTTCCATGGAGAAGAGGATCCCATCAGCCCCATTGGCGACATTCGGGCGATTGCAGAGCATTTACCGGAGGCGCACTTCCATACGATTGAGAATGCCGGACATCTGGTGTTGTCGCAGCATTTTGGTTCGCTGCTGTCACAGATGACGGCGATGGATGGTTCTCCTGAACTGTCATCGTGATACGGACCCCGCAGACATTTCAAAACTGGTAGGACCATCCGATCCGGCAATCCGTCGATGTCGCCTCGTAGAGCGCAATGTTCGAGTTCTGGATTCTATAGCCGCATGACAGTTTCGGCGTTCCGCCCATAATCTTGATGCGCTTGTCGGAAAGAGAGACCCCAATCCGGTAGACTTCGTCCTGACGTGCGTAATCTACTGCGGAGAAATCACTGTCATAGTGCCGCAAGGTCGCGCTCAGGTTGACGCCGCCGCGTAAGGTGTCGGTGATGTTCGTGTCATATCCGGCGCGCATGGTGGTGCCCCAATAGCGGTGATAATCCAGCGAGGGCTTGGACCGCTCAATCGAACCGCCCAAGAAGAACAGAGCGCTGTTGTTAAACCTCTTGCTCCATCCCAGACCGAGAGAGGCGTAAGGGCCAGAGAGCGAGCCTTTGTCCAGATAGTCACGATATTCCGCCAGCCCATTGAGGCTGAGGCGGGTATCTTGAGGCAAAGCGCGGGACCAGTGCCCATGTATGCCTGAGGCAATGCGGTCCGAGCTATCCCCTTCAACATCTGTGTAATAGATACGATCGGCGTGTAGACCCACCCTCAGGTCTTGCGCTGCCTTCAGCCAAATAAGGTCCGCCGTGAGCCGCCCACGCCAATAGCGCAGTTCCGGCTCACCGTACCAAATACGATGGAGCGACGTGCCGAACTCAAGTGAAAACCCGTCCGCCAAAGACTGCCGGTACAGGCCTTTCACGCCAACATCGACACCTATGCCGGAGGTTTCATCCCCACCATCGTCGATCTCGAACCGTCCCAAAAGCGTGTCGAATACGGTCTGTGACGAGGTGTTTCGGATGTTCGTGCTTGGTAAGGCCGCGAAAGAGGCCGAGGCCACGAACGGGTAGCGGCTCTGTAACTTCGCAAGTGCCGCCAGATAATAGACTTCGTTTTGAGCTTGGTCTGGTTGCCTGAGCAAATAGCGAAGAAAGGCTTCGCCCCTGCGGACCTGTCCGCCCCGGGCAAAGGCTTCGGCCAGAGATAATTGCGCACGCGGATCTCGCGGGGCGATCCTGCGGGCTTTAGAGAAATAGACAATGGCTTTTTCCGGTGCATCTTTGGCCAGCGCCACCTGCCCAAGTTGCATGAGTTTGGCATAGGCTTCACGGGCCGTGATGGCGCTTTCTGCCTGCGCGCCGAGGCCGAGATTTATGAGCACCAATATCAGGGCGCATATCTGCCGTAAGGAAAAAAAACGCCCCATGATTACCCCGTTGCCATGTCATGCAGAACGTGCCGCGAGTTTCCTCGCAGCACGCTGAAACCATTCACTCGTTACGAACAGGTCATTCTTCGATCGCAGCGAAGCCGCCATCAGCCTCTTCATCATCGATATATCCATACACCTCACCGGTAACGGCGAGATCTCCATTGGCATCATAGAAGGTGCCCTCCATGGTCATGTCGACGACATTACTGTCGCCTCCTTCGACCAGATCACCCTGAAGACTGGCCTCCATAGTCGTGCCGGTGATATCGCCGTCGACGGTCAGTTCACCCGACAAAGTACCCTCAAGTTCGTCCGTATCCGAGACATAGAGCGCAAAGTTATCCGCGGTCCCTGTTATTGTATTCTCGTCGAAATCAGCTGTCAGAGCCAATTCGCCGATCGCTTCGAATACCTCTCCCCCTTCCTCTCCAAGATCTTCAAAGGCAATTGCACCCGCAAGCGTGGCTGTCCCGCTCATCATCTCTTCGGAGGCTTCTTCGAGTTCGCCCGCTTCTGCAGCATCGTACAGATCCGTGAGCTCTTCAAAATTCTCCGGAAGATCGACGTCATTGTCCCCTCCGCCCCCGAGACAAGCCGCCAATGGAAGAGTTGCGGCAGCAAGAGCCGCCATAGTGAAAAGTCGCATGAAGAGTTCTCCTAGTGATTGTGTCATGATCTGAAAACCGATCCTTCGAGATCATGAAAACTCTCCATTGTTTTGGCCGTAGAACAACCTATAGGAACTTGTAGGTTTACATCCGATTCTGGCCGACTGCAGCGGTATGCTCTTGCCAAACATCAATTCTCGGCTCTCTGGGAATAGGCCCGCGTCGGGGAGAGAGGGCAAGTGCGCATGGACTGGTTTGAAGCCTTGAAAAGCCTCTTGGTAGGTTTACAAGAAGCATCCTGACAGAAGCAGTTTAGGCACTGTGTCCAGGGCCGCTTCACTCTTACGGAATGACTGAAGCCGGGTAAAGCGCACGATCCGCATCGAACTCAATAGCACCTAGAATTTCGCCTAGGCTTTCTATCTGGGAACATTATAGAAACATTATGCACTTTCTGTTAATATAGATGCAGAAAAGGGGTCTGCCGTATGCTCGAAGCACTCGAGAAATCAGAAGATGCCGTTGCACTAATCGAGATGAAAAAGACTGACGACACACAGAACATGCACCGCTTCTATCGCATGTCGCTGCAAACTGACTTGTTCGGCAATATCAGTTTTTTGCGGGAATGGGGCCGCATCGGATCTCGCGGACAAATTCGCATCGACACCCATGAAGAAAAAGCCGCGGCAATCAAGGCCATGGTCAAACTCGCCACTGAAAAGCAGCGACGCGGGTATAGGCTTGCCTGCCGCCAAACAACACCGCCCGCGAGCGCTCGCGCTCAACCCGCCAGCCAATCCTAGCTTCTTTCCATTTAGTTGCGTGCCTTCTTGCAGATGCTAAGCTCCTCCTATGACTTATCGCACCCCCTCACGCCAGCCTGCGCCATCTCTTAAGTTGGCATCCTCGCCCCCGCGCTCTATGGACGACGGTTTGCGGCCAGGATCAGGCGCAGCGGATCAGGCAACACTTTACTCCCTCGCCTCACTTTTGTCTGAGCAGAACGGACTGGTCGAATTTCGAGATCATTTGCTCGTAGCCATTTCGCAGGCAGATATTTCTGGATTTGAAGGTACTAAACAGGCGCTCGTCGCTATGCTCAAGGACGTGGAAGACGAGTTGCAGAACATGTGATTTAATACCGTAACGCGTTACGCAACCGCCTGCCCGAAGGCGGAAGGAGCGGCGGATTGTCGCTAAATTTTAGTGTCTTTCGCCCCCTGAGAACTCTCCCCATGACCCGCCTCCAAGAAGCCGGGCGGATTAAGAGGATAATTTGCTCTCGCAACATGCAAAGTGAAACGATCGCAAAGGCTCTCACCGACCGCCAATCGGCTTAAATACTCACGGCGCTCCAACCCTTAGACGCAAGGGGCGTCCGCAGAGGCGATATGAGGGCCCTTGAGTGCTCTCCTAGGCCTATTTGGGTGCCGACGAGTTTTATTTTGGTCTTGGGGAAGACTATGTTGATACATCTTAGTACGTTGTTCAGTTTTGCCGGACCACTTCAAACATCCGGCATATCGCGGGATTGACAGGTTTGAAGCTGAAGACATCAAGACAATTTGAGGGATGCGCGTGCGCAGCGTGATTTCCCGTACCGAACGTTATCAACTACTAAAATCAAATCTGTAGACTTAGGTCATGATCATCGGATAAATCGGATTAACTGGGAGTAGGCTAGCAAGTATTGGGGGGTGGTTGCGGCGCATTCGAAAGGATAAAGAATGTTCGTCGGATTACTTTTTCTTTCAACTTTGGTAGCTGTAGTCATAACAGCTGTCGGAATTGTTTTGGGACTATCGACATGGGCTGTCCTTTGGCTTTTCCCTTGTGTTGGAACGGTAACGTTTTTCATGTTCGCTATCCTGATCTACATGCTCGGCATGAAGAGATCAGGCGAAACTGAACGGAGCACTAAGTTGCATTCAACGCGAATGAGTAGACGTGGAAATGATGAAGAACAGTAGTTTTAGAACAAATGACCTACCACTGAACTTTTATTTCGCGTAGCGGAGCGGACGATTAAGGTGTTCAGTGTCTGTGCGTAGTCTGCCTGGGTCACGTAATCTAAAGTCAAGTGCGGGCCGCTCGGTGTTGCAATCGGTAGCCCATGTGGCGATCACGACGCGTGCCTGAGCCTGGTTACGGCAAATTGGGGGCCACGCCATTGCAACGGACAAAGGCTGAAATTCTCTCTCCATCATAAAGAGTCTCGTTCACTATCCATGGATTTTCCACCGCGGACCAGCGCCGACGACGCCCCCTATCGGTAATAATTTCATCTCAGACACAAGAACGAGCTTAAGGCTATCCTTGGTCAGCCCAAGGTATTCGGTCGAAATGGAGGCTAGCTCACCCTTCGAAGCGGACGGGTCACATGGAGAACCAGCGGATTTTGGCTGATGTTTGAACGAGTTAAAATAGCCAATATAAAATTAGTGTTGTGAAAAGCTGGGCTAGTTCAAGTCATCTAAACTTTCTTTGAAATTCTGTAATTATATAATATTAAACAGATTAAATTTACACGGCACTTCATTGAGCGAAAAATTGGCCCAATTATATCGATGCACTTCGCACATCATGCAGATGCATAATTCCATCACCTCGACATCACGGTTGTCACACGCACGTGAGAGGATTGTGAAGATGGAGTGTAACCCTTATTATTTCTCTGGTGAGGGTTAGGTGTATTAAAAATGTCTGAATATGTTTGTTCAGGAATTATGTTTGAAGCTTGGGCTGCTTCCTTTGTAGTTTGCATCGGAATTTTGTTCATCAAAAAATTCCATCTAAAGTTTGTCGACAAACGGGGAGACACGGCTGCTATTCAAGCTGCACATTCCAGACCGACTCCGCGATTGGGAGGGGTCGCGATCCTAACGGGCATCATGTTTCTGAGCTTTTTAAATTTGATGGAGGACGCCCCTAATATTTGGCGTCTTTTTGTTCCCTTAACACCTATGTTCATTGCAGGCATTGGGGAAGATTTGGGATTCAACATATCCCCCAAAATACGTTTGATTGCTGCGGTCATATCCTCGCTAATCGGTGTATATCTTATGGGCGTCTGGATTCCACGGTCAGACATTCCAGGCTTAGATGCTCTATTTTTATTTTCTCCTTTTGCGATTTTCCTGACCGTAATCGCGACGACTGGAGTTTGTAACGCATTCAACCTTGTGGACGGCGTCAATGGCCTTGCGAGCATGATCTCTATTTCGGTTGCAGCTTCTTTGATGTTAATTTCTTTTTGGACTGATCAAACAGATATTCTTACTTTTAGTTTGATTGTGGTGGGTGCCCTGTTGGGGTTCCTAGTTTTCAATTTTCCGCATGGAAGCATTTTTATGGGCGATGCAGGGGCCTATGGGATCGGGTATCTCTTGGTTTGGCTTGGGATAATCATGCTAAACCGCATCCCTGAATTTACGCCTTGGGCTCTTCTCTTGATCTTCTTTTGGCCTGTTGCCGATACGATACTTGCAATCGTCCGCCGCCGCCGTGCCGGCAAACCAACAGATCAGCCCGACAGGTTGCACTTTCATCAATTGGTAATGAGGTCTCTTGAAATAGGGATGTTAGGCCGCGGTGCGCGCCATATCTCAAATCCACTTTCGACCTTGATCTTGTTGCCCATGTTTCTCGCTCCCCCTGCAATAGGGGTCCTGTATTGGGATAACCCTTTGGTAGCTGGAAGCGCACTGGCCTTCTTTTCTCTACTCTTTGTAGTCACTTATTTTATGGGGGTTCGTCTCGCACGAAATTTGCGCAGTAACATTTTCACAAAGCTTGTAAAGAAAATTTCGCGGGGTCATTTTCTGCGGCGCCACAGACATTCGTAAGGTAAGGTTTTATGAAGTTTAGTCCGCGCATGAGGGCGTTAACATCTCAATCAGGATACGCCCGATGATATAAGGGGAACGCTCCCTCAAATTTCTTCTCGTATCCTTAAGGCCTACAAATATGTAGCTGATGCTCAGCAAACAGTAAGTGTAGACCAAGATAAGCACATATGAGTATTATTCTAGGAAATAGAGCGCAAAACACGTGTTGCAACGCATAGTCATGATCGGCAATGTGCTTAAGTGGATGGACAGCGGTGGTGGGGTTTACAAAGTGATTAGAGACGTTCAGTCTAGGATGGTTTTTTCCATAAAAAATATTGCTAAGCGCTCCCTTCAAAACAGCTCCGTAATAACATTGGCGTGTTTCATTGCCTCCGCTCCCGCCATTGCCGACGAGTATCCTCCGATGACATTCGAGAGGAGCAAAACACTGAGCTATAATCTGTTCGGAGTGCCTGGTCTTATTGATATGCCGACGGCAGAGGTTGCTCGTGAAGGGGACTTGGCTGCCTCTGTTGTGCGTTTCGGCGGGACGACACGAACAAATTTAACCTTTCAAGTTACTCCACGTCTTTCCGGTAGCTTTCGCTATTCAAAGATTGATCCCTATTACGTAGGAGGTGGTGCGCTTTATGATCGGTCCTTTGATTTGAAATATCAATTAGCCGAGGAAGGCAACTGGCGGCCGTCTATCGCTATCGGGCTTCAGGACTTCATAGGCACCAGCGTATACTCGGGCGAATATCTTGTGGCAACGAAACATCTTACTCCTTCATTCGCTCTGACAGGGGGGCTGGGGTGGGGGCGGCTGGCGTCTTATGGCGCGTTTAGCAACCCGCTCTCAGCGCTAGATGACCATTTTGATATTCGCGCTGAGGGCTTTGAAGGCAAAGGGGGCGAGCCTGATCCTGGCCGATGGTTTACTGGGGATGCTGCATTTTTTGGTGGGGTAGCTTGGCGTGCCACAGACAAAATTCTTTTAAAAGCTGAGTATTCCTCTGATGATTTTGATAGTGAAACCAGTTCTGGGGCAAACGACTGGAGCAGCCCGTTGAACTTTGGCGTTGATTACCAACTCGCAAAAGATCTGTCAGTGCAGGGCTACTTTTTGCATGGTGAAGAGATTGGGGCATCGGTCACACTTCTGTTTAACCCGAAAGATCCGCCAGTTTACGGTGGAATTGAAGCCGCACCACCTCCTGTCGCAGTTCGGCCTGCTATCTCTTATGCTGATTTAGGGTGGCTTGAGGATAGTGTGCGTTCACAAGACAGCACACGAAAAACTCACGCCGCTTTGCAGGGTCTAGGCCTTGAGATGGAGGAGCTACATCTGGATGCGCACAGTGCCACGCTTTACCTTAGAAACGATAAGTATGGGGCATCGGCCGAAGCGATTGGCCGTGCTGCGCGTATTCTGACACATACGCTTCCAGCATCAATCGAAACATTCCAGATCGTTGCAACAGACAATGGTCAGCCGCGTTCCATGGTGACTTTACAGCGTTCGGATGTTGAGGATCTGGAATTGTCTCCTGGAGGCACAGAAGAAATCCTTGCGCGGGCTCGGATTGAAGAAGCCCCGCGCAAAAGCTTGACATGGGACAACCCTGCAGAACAAAGACCTCGGTTCTCTTGGGGCCTAGCCCCCTATTTGTCGCTGTCTTATTTTGATCCGGACCAACCGGTTAGAGCTGATCTAGGATTAGAGCTTTCTGCAGATTATTGGTTGGCACCAAATATTGTGGTGTCCGGGGCCGTTCGTAAGCGCCTAGTTGGCAATATTGAAGATATGCGGGAATCAAATTCCGTATTGGAACATGTACGTACGGATGCGGGCCTTTATGCGTCTGAAGGTGATCCAAGTATTGCGAATTTGACGATTGCCCATTTCGGTCGTCCTGCGCCGCAATTCTATAGCCGCGTTACATTCGGGTATCTTGAAACGATGTTCGCAGGCATTTCCGGGGAACTTTTGTGGAAGCCGGTCGACAGCCGCCTCGCTTTGGGTGCTGAGGTTAATTATGTAAAACAACGCGATTATGATCAGTTGTTTGGGTTGCAAGATTACGAAGTCGCGACCGGCCACCTTTCTGCCTATTACGATTTCGAAAACGGCTTTCTGACTCAACTTGATGTTGGTCGATATCTGGCTGGAGATACTGGTGCGACCTTAACTGTCGAACGCGAGTTCAAGAATGGGTTTAAGGTAGGAGCGTACGCGACTTTAACAGATGTTCCCTTCGATGACTTTGGCGAGGGATCATTTGACAAAGGGCTACTGTTCACCGTTCCGTTTGAAGTACTATTTGGCTCCCCCAACAGGCAACCATCAACTATTACTCTGAGATCTCTCGCGCGAGATGGTGGTGCACGTCTAAACGTAGCAGGCCGCCTTTATGAAAGTGTTCGTAAGGACCACAAAGTCGAACTTGTTGAAAGTTGGGGGAAGTTCTGGAGATGATCATCCATATGATGAACCGTACAGGCCTCAGCCTTTTACTTGGCCTCACTCTTTGTGCGTGTGGCACTCAAGAGAAATCGTCTCTGGCTCTGACGGTGAGTCAATATGCGTCGCGGATTTTGGGTGGAGGGGCGTCACAAGATGCAATGACAATGGGGCAGCTACGCGCGATCTTGACACCTGAAGTCGTCGATCAATTTGGCGGATCTGTTTTACTTGTGGAAACTGTTGATAAGGGCACCGCAGCTGGCTTTCTTCCCGTAGCTATCAATGGTTCAGCCACCACTTGGATGACACAGGACGGTCAGACAAGCGTTAGCACCAGAAACGGCGCATTGATCGCAACGCGAGGTTTTGGGTTTGATCTTTTATCAGCGGAAACGCCGCCTTCGTTTAAATGGGGAGAGACGCCAAGTTCACGGGATCGAAAATTTCGGCATCTGGATGGAGAAAACCAGGTGGTGGCGACGCGCTATACTTGTGACTATTCACGAGATTCGACCAAAATAAAGGAACATTGCCACAGCGCGAAACATGACTTTGTTAATGCCTACGAAGTCACCAAAACAGGTAAAGTGTTGCATTCGCGCCAATGGATCAGCCCCCAGATCGGCTATGTTGTTCTGGAGACGGTCAATTGAATAAAGCTTTGTTGCAAGGTTTGCGGCTCATATGTATCCTGTGAATGTATAAAATGAGTTTAAAAACTCCATTAAAAGGTAACTGGAGAGATATCATGAAACATCTTCTCATCACTGCGGCTCTCGCGGGCTCAATGGCTGCTTCCGGCGCTCTTGCTGGTGGCTACGAACTTCCTATTCAGGAACAAGAGCCTGTTGTTATTGAAGGCGCTCAGCCCGTCTCCTTGGGCTCTGTTGCGCCTTATGCAGGTGTCGGCGCTGCGGTTTTGCTCGTCGCCCTTATCGCTTCGGGTTCCGATTCTGATTCCAGTACGACTGGAAGCACCGACTAATAATTTGACCTCTGATTGTAGAGCTCCAATTATTCATAGCACTAACACGCTATCGATATACAACAACCTTCATGCATCACCTATTGTGCCGATGCATGAAGGTTTTTTTATATCGAGATCCCAAGTCTTCATTGGTCAGGAGCCGAGTTGAGACACTTAAATATTGGTTGTGTTCCATGCTGGGACAGCATCACCCGCAAGCCGCTTCCTACTTTGTTATCAGATGACTGACTTCTCTTCGGATGCATAGTGCATATCAGGGGCGCACTGGATATCTTGGATAATTCGCCCGCCAGGGGTTTTGATTGGTTGTCTAATGCACACTTCTTACCAATAATGAAGACCCCGAAACACTCTCTTATCAAGTGCTGTCTAACAGGCTTTCCATAAATCCAGTTTCATATGGATGAGTGAGTGGATAAGAAGAAAATTAGAAATATCTGCATTGTAGGACAGTTGAAGGCCCGTATGAGTAAAAACGATAAGCCTATTGCGCACAATGAGCAGCCAAACATAGATATCGCTGGCCCAGCTCAAATGAAGCTGCGGCATTTCAGAATCATACATTCGTTTGTTCTTGCGGTGGTTGTGCCGATTTTCCTTTCTGGTGTTTATCTGTGGGGTTTTGCTAAAGATCAGTATCTCTCCAGCATGTCATTTTCGGTGCGTACGGAAAGCTTACAATCGGCAACAGATTTGCTTGGTGGCCTCTCGTCTATTACAGGGAGCAGTTCAAGCGATGTCGATATTGTAACACAGTATATTGCCAGCAGCGATTTAGTCCAAATCGTGAATGAGAAGATCGATCTTCGTGCGAAATTCTCCACTGCTTGGCCTATGGATTTTATTTATGCATTTAACCCAAAGGGTGAATTTGAGGATTTGCTGGAATATTGGAACAATAATGTTACGACACGCTCGGAAAATGGCATCGTAACGCTAACCGTACGCAGTTTCGATCCGGAAACTTCTTACGAGATAACTCGTATTGTTTACGAAGCAAGTCGTGAACTGATCAATCGACTTTCTGATGAAGCGCATGCAGATGCTACTCGCTTTAGCCGTGAGGAGCTTCGTGCTGCAGAGGAGAGGTTAACGCAAGCCCGTGAGGCAATGACCAATTTTCGCCTGGAAGCACAAATTATTGATCCTAACGCTTCACTTCAGGCTCAAATGAGTCTTCTCACCGAACTTCAGGTTCAATTGTCTGAAAATGAGGTGCAAAAGGACCTCCTGAGCCGAACCGCACAAGCAAATGATCCGCGCCTCAACGAGCTCAACCGAAAGATTTCGGCGCTTCAGGCTCAAATTGCAATTGAACAGCAGAAGTTCGGACGCGGAGGCATGGGGCCGGGAGGGGAGAGTTACGCTACGCTTTTTGCCCGCTATGAAGGTCTGTCCTCAGACTTGCAATTTAGCGAGGAAGCCTATCGCTCTGCGCAACTGGCCTATAGCTCTGCGATTGCAGAAGCCAAACGCAAGGCGCGTTATTTGGTAGCCCATGTGCAACCGACTATTGCAGAGAAAAGCCTTTATCCGCAACGGATGATGCAGTTGCTCGTTATTGGACTTTTTGTCATGTTAGTTTGGTCTGTCGGGCTGTTGATTTTTTACAGCATCAGGGATCGTCGTTAAATCATGATTGTCTGCGAAAATGTCTGGAAAACTTTCCGCACTCAAGGGAAGAAAAAGGCTGTCGCCAAGGGCATCAACGCTGTGTTCCCGACAGGGGTAGCCGTTGCTATTCTTGGCCGTAATGGCGCGGGTAAATCTACTTTGATGAATCTGATTGCGGGCAGCCAAAAGCCCACACGCGGTCGTATCTGGAGTGATGGTACGATTTCTTGGCCCGTTGGTTTCGCAGGATCTTTTCACGGAGAACTGACCGGTGCGCAGAACACGCGCTTTATTGCGCGGGTTTATGGTGTGGATACAGATATGTTGAGCGACTTCGTTGAGGATTTTGCCGAATTAGGCCCGAATTTCCATTATCCGTTTCGCACTTATTCATCAGGAATGCGATCACGGCTTGCTTTCGGAATTTCTATGGGCATTCGTTTTGACACTTATCTCGTAGACGAAGTTACAAGTGTGGGTGACCAGAGGTTCAAAGACAAAGCATCCAAAGTTTTTCATCAACGTATCGGAGCCTCAGGAGCAATCGTTGCGTCACATTCCACGAATATTATTCGTGATTTATGCAGCAAGGCGGCTGTTCTGGAAAACGGCACTTTGACTATGTATGACAACGTGGAAGACGGCATTGCGCATCACATGGAAAATATGAAGAAATGAGCGATCCGAATACCATTGAAACGCTTGAACAAGACGGAATGCGTGCTCGGAAATTCAGGACGGGTCGGACCATTTTTGCTTTGCTTATGCGTGAGATGTCGACCTCATATGGAAAATCTCCCGGCGGCTATGCCTGGGCGGTGCTCGAGCCGGTCATGGCGCTAACCGTACTTTCTACGATTTTCTCGCTTATCTCGAGATCCCCAGCATTAGGAGATAGCTTTCCGCTCTTTTATGCCACGGGGTATCTGCCATTTATGCTGTTCCACGACATCGCTAATAAGACAGCTACTTCTCTAAACCACTCACGGCCGCTGCTAAAATATCCTGCTGTAACGTTTATGGACGCACTGCTCGCGCGAGCGCTATTGCATTTCCTTACCCACACGCTGGTTGGCTATATAGTTTTTTTCGGAATGATCATCATTCTCGACTTGAAAATCAGCCCTGACTTCCGCTTTGTCGCCCTCAGTTATCTTCTAGGGACATTGCTCGGTTTTGGTGTTGGCTGCTTTAACTGCTATGTGATGATGAGTTTTCCGGTGTGGGAGCGGGTCTGGCAAATACTCACTCGCCCCCTGATCTTTATATCCGGCATGTTTATCCCCTTTGAAATGATGCCGGAAATTGCTCAGGATATTCTTTGGTGGAACCCTCTTATGCACGTTACCGGCTTCCTGCGAAAAGGAATGTATGCTCCTAGCTACACTGGAGAATATCTCTCCTTTGCCTTTCCGGCGACAGTTGCTCTGGCTCTTATGGCTCTGGGCTTACTGCTTTTGTGGCGGAACCATCAGAACTTGCTAGAGAACTGACCAAAATGTCCCCTCAGTCAGGGAGACCTGCCCCCGACGAAATCCATGCGAGCAGAACCGAACCTATGGAAACAGCCGACTTAAGTCTACGGCTGAGCACCATTAAAAATGTGGGAATTCCCGGACCACTTCAATCTTTCAAAAATGATTGCGAGGGAACTTAGTCTGCGAAGATTTAAGGTAGCTCTCAGGTCCATTGCGAATTTTTGAAAGGGTACTTTCAATTTCCTTCTGTGTTGCCTTTGCCCCTGAAAATTTTGCTAGATATTTTACAAAATTTTCAGGCATTCCAATAGCCTTTTCGTAGCTCACCAGCATCACAGGCGCATCAATTCGCAGTGAAAAATCAACCAAACTTCTAAGCCTATCAGTTGCTTTTAAAAGTTGATCTCGGACTGGAAAATCCATTGATACGTTGTTTCTCTTCGCAACCGCAAGAGGATCTCGAAACATAACAACAAATCTTGGATTTCTAAATTTATCAATGTTTTTCTCAAGAAGGTTCCAAGCAAGAGGGCGCTTAAATCCCCATACATCAAAACGATGGTTATAATCGTCTATTACATCTGATAATTTCTCTTTTTGTTTCTCAAGCGCGGCAGCTAGTCGTGTATCTTCAAAGACATCTTTACGAACGCCGTCACCCATGAATATACCAAGGTGGTATAGAGCCGTGGCTGGCATAGTAGTGCCAGATCGAGGCACCCCAATAATCAGTGTAGTCCGTTTTATAGGATTATTGTCGTCTCCGCAGATGACGACGCCATCGTTTTCAAGCTGGTTAAGGTCCATACTAATTACCTTCGTATGTTTCTAAGCGTCAATTGAGCCGGCCACGTTTTTATTCTGATCTTGTATTTATTGAGACGAGCTATATTCTAGGATACCCTAATCAACTTAGAGGTTTCAATGATAGTCAGTCTCCTTTGTTGCCGTAGCTGCGATCAAAGAAGCGGCATCTGAGCCTGACAGGTCCAGGTTAACTTTTTTATTTAATACGCCGACCTTCTTTGATTCCATGTAAAAGGTAGTGCTTATAAGGATTTACACCGGCAGCTTTCACGTCGGGGTTTAATTTTAGATACAAATCGGAATCGAACATGATTGAAGTCTTGGAGCATAAATCTACGAAGGACATGAAATATCGGGCTAGCAAAAACTTTGTGTCTTGAGGAACGAAAGCAAGGCCACATTCACGTTTAAGATAGTCGCCTATTTTGGCAATAGTATCTGGGGCTAGTGTACTCAGATAAGCATCCAGCTCTTTCACCGAGAATGGTGCAACAGAAGTTATGGACATTCTGAAATCAATGCCTGTTTCTGAATACAGCCAATCAACATCTGCAAAATCTATACAACTAGACACAAGAGGGGCGGGCAGATCAAATTTCCCAGGAAAAGTTTCTCGAACATGATTAACCATATGTTGGCGTGTTCGCACTAAATTACGACTTTTATCAAAAGGTGAGACCAATTGATTTAGAAGATATAAAACCTTAATTGCTTCCGTTGATAATGTTTCATTGGAGTCCCTCCCGTATTGAGGCGGACGGACGCCAACAAGCTTTGCAAAATCCTGGACTATATCGTGTTCAAATAGCTCTGCACGTTCGAATTTCTTAACCGTGACGTTCTCTCGTCCAAAAACTTCTATAAACTTTTGAATTCTAAACCTGTATTGAGGCGGCAGTGGCTTACTTGTTTTAATGCCGCTTTTAATATTTTCTTGAAAGTTGCTTTGGATAAAGGACACTGGATCTCTGACATACACAATGACTTGAATATTAACTTCAGATCCAAACTTTTTATTAAGTTTCTCCACTGCCGAAGGAGGTAAAATGGATATATCTTCTCCAGATATAATAATATCTTTTTGCTCTTTAGAAGACAGTTCTCTCTCGATTGTTCTGAGGCATTCTATTCTTTTGCGCTCAATTTGTTCCGCTGTCAGATTGTTCGTTTTCCAAATGTGATAATGTTGATGCTGTCCTGAGTAAGCCGTAAAAAAGGGGATTGAATGATTTTCATATCCCAAATTGGCGTATTTGGTGTAACCATTATCAAAGCCGTTGAAAGCTGATTGGATCGCGGTTGATCCCGTTTTATGCATGCCAATATGGAGATATATGGTTTTCATCTTTTAAACCTTAGTATCCTCGTAACTCCAAACCCATTTAGTTTGGATATTGTTTCAGTTTTGAACGTGCTCCCGCTTAAGCATACATGCGAGCGAGAACACTGTAGGCAGAGATGAACCCGCGAAGCGAGTGTGATTTTTTAACTTGGAGTTTGAATGGTTGTCATTATAGCCCTCGAACCAACCCGATTATATCCTGGATGAATCGCAAACATAGCTTAAAAGTGAACCACTTCAGAAAATCAAATCAACCCACTCATAAACGCTGCTTTGCGCCAACCAAACAAAACATGCTCACCATACGGACGAGCAAGAAGGATTTTAGCCAACTCTTTAGATTCTCTCTGATCTAGCAGCTTCGTAATATTGTTCACGTCAGAAATATCTGCCATGCCACGATAGATAAGGTCGAGCTTGATAATCGGCAGCCCCATATGAATTAATGTGGTAGCATTCTGGTGAATCTGACTGTGTCGCATGAACAGTTCAACGGCGACAGCATGTAAGGCTTGGTTGAATTTTTCCTCGTCTATCTGGGAGAAATCCGCAAGCCTCTCTTGAATAACCTTTTGAATATCCTCAACTTTTGAAACAAACGCCATAGCATTAGCTTCAGCCAAACTGCTTTCTATCTTCATTTCAATATCTTGAGTCGGATAAACGCTGTGGAGCAAACTCCCTTCGAGATGTCCGAGTATTGACTTTAAATTTAAGCGCCGCGCCGGTGTCTCATTGCAGTTCCGTGCATTTTCTATGGAAAACTTCAGAAGCGAGAAGTCCTTTTTTGCTTCATCATGGAAGCGCACAGAACCGTAAAGGGCATCCATTTCATCCGGCGCAGAAAGACATCTTTTCAGCGTCTTCGACAGTTTCATCTCGCCGCGTTTTATTACGCGTGGGCGCACGTCTGTAAGACGATAGTTTCGCCAGTACTTTTGAAACTTCTCGGCACTCAGAATTGACTGGGACATAGCGATACAGAATGATCCCAGATGATACTCAATCTCGTAGTTTTCTGTCGCGCCGAGCACTTCGGTCTCAGACGTCATCATGTCGTTCAGAAATTTCGGCATCCGCTCTGCAGAAAAGAAGATGCTATCATTGATCATCAAAAGGCGCGGGCAAGTTTCATGCCATTTATTATTAAAAACATGGAGAAAACCAGTCTTGTAGCTCCCAAAATCACGCCCAAAATTAGGACGCTCAATGTAGCAGTCAATCAACTCCTTATATTCTGCAGGATTGCGGAGCTTAAGGGTATTAACAGCAAGAACATAGAGGCCTTCGGCTCGAGCCGCTTCAATAAGGCGAACAACATCAGGGCGTAACTCACCTTTTTCATAGAGAGCAAGCAACATAATGCGCTGGCCCGCATAGGGGGCTTCGAAATGCACACTCGGCTTTTTCCCTATGGTTCTCCAGCGTTGGCGCTCGGACTGAAACGTCACGATTGCTCGCGCGGCAGGGTAAAGTGTCAAGGTATGAAAGTAGCTTATAATGCGCTTGATCATTGGTCACTCAATAAGGGTTCACAGGTTGGCACCTTGCTTAAAGCCTGCGTACTGAGCAGGCAAGATAAAGGGCGACGGTTTCTAAGATAGTTTGGCGATACACGCCGGATCGATAGAGGGCGAGAAGTCTGCTCAACGGTCCACCATGTCGTGCCTTGGAAAAATGGCTCAATATATTTTGTGCTTCAGGCGTTAACCTTTGATGCGATGCTTGCAATGTTGAAATATTTATTTCGTTCCAACCAGCATATCGCCGCTCAGAGACTTGGCGGATGCGTTCAAGTTTACTCTGAAGGGACCGATTTGCCCCGATGGAATTGCCCTCATGCTGACGATAGTAGATCATGGGCTCTGGGTCGCGAATAACAACGCCACCGCACCCTGATATAATCTGGTAAATCCACCAGTCATGGACAACGATGGCGTCAGCTTCCTGTGCGGCAGCCTTTAATAATTTTATAGCGGGCGCGTTCAGCATCATTGTGTTGCCGCCGCCGATAGACTGAACGAGAGCGTTACCAAAGCTTGGGGCACGACGAAAAGTAGGGGACCTCTTTTTTATATTCCGTGCTTCGTCGTAAATATAGCTGCTGGCGGCATATAAAATCGGCGCACTACCCCTCATTGCGGCTTCGATTTTGGCTCGAGCCCGAGATAATTTTTGTGGCAGCCAAACATCATCCTGATCTGAAAAGGCAATAAATGACGTGGCCTCAGGCACCCTTGCAATCAAGGAGAGGAAATTCCGAGCATGGCCAGCCTGAGGACCTCGTAAAATCTGAACAGTATGATAGCCCTTTGTTTTCTCTTTAAAGCCTTCCAAGATCTTTAAAGTGCTATCCGTTGAGCCATCATCCGAGACTAATAAATCCCATTTGGAATCGCTCTGCGACAAGAAGCTGTTCAATTGTTCTTCGAGAAACTTGCCGCCATTAAACGTTGCCAATAGTATTAGGATACGATCACTATCACTCATCCCGATACTCTTCCTATTCGGGTGCATTCCTCTGTGCGTTTAGTCTTTTGCAAAGGGATCAGCAAGTCGGGCAAGCTGGATAGCCGCCCCGAATTCATGACTGAGGAAAAATTATCCTTTCTCAGTTTGTTTGGTGAGATTTTGTTCTGTATAGTCCATTAATCCCGTTTCCTTGAAGCAGACAGGCTTCTTAAAAATCCATTGTCCGGTCCAAAGATTTTTGTTAGTGCGCAATAGATAGACAGCACATTTTAGCATATTCGATGTCCCTTAATGAGCAGGCTAGGTTATGAAAATTTCATCCACATCCCTCTCTGGCGTTTATCTCATCACGCCTCCCCGGTTCGGAGACCACCGCGGTTTTTTCTCTGAAAGCTGGAATAAATCGAAACTTGAAGCGGAAGGTCTTGTCCTGCCTGAGTTTGTGCAGGACAATCATTCCCTGTCGCGTGAGGTCGGGACTGTGCGTGGATTGCATTTCCAAAGCCCGCCTCATGCCCAAGGCAAGCTGGTGCGCTGTGGTCGCGGGCGGATTTTTGATGTTGCGGTGGATGTGCGTGCAGGGTCCGATACCTATGGCCAGTGGGTCGGGGAAGAGCTGTCCTTTGAGAATGGTAAACAGCTCTGGATCCCGGCAGGTTTCCTGCACGGGTTCATGACGCTCGAACCTGACAGTGAAATTGTTTACAAATGCACGGATCATTACGCGCCCGAATGCGATGGATCGGTGAAATGGGACAGTTGCGGGATTGACTGGCCCTTAGACGGGATCACACCTGTGATCTCAGAGAAAGACGAAAAGGCGCAAAACTTTGCGGAGTTTGAAACGCCTTTCACAAAGGACGCGCTATGAAGCTTTTGGTGACGGGGGGCGCAGGGTTTATCGGCTCTGCTGTGGTGCGGCTTGCGGTCTCGCGCGGGCATGAGGTGGTGAATGTCGATGCGCTGACCTATGCGGCTTGTCTCGACAATGTGGCTTCTGTGTCCGATAGCCCGCTCTATGCGTTCGAACAGGTCGATATTCGGGATCGTGCTGGATTGGACACTGTTTTTGCGAAACACAAACCCGATGCGGTGATGCATCTGGCGGCCGAAAGCCATGTGGATCGCTCGATCGACGGGCCGGGAGATTTCATCGAGACCAATATCACCGGCACGTTCAACATGCTGGAGGCGGCGCGCAAATACTGGATGGAGAGCGGCAAGCCGGAGAGTTTCCGCTTTCATCATATTTCCACCGATGAAGTGTTCGGCTCTCTGCCCAATGATCCAAGCGTGCAATTCACCGAAGACACGCCGTATGACCCGCGCTCCCCGTATTCGGCCTCAAAAGCCAGCTCCGACCATCTGGTCCGCGCATGGCACGAGACCTACGGATTGCCGGTAGTGCTGACCAATTGCTCGAACAACTATGGTCCTTTCCATTTCCCCGAGAAACTGATCCCTGTGATCATCCTCAATGCGCTGGCGGGCAAGCCTCTGCCGATCTATGGCGATGGTTCGAACATCCGCGACTGGCTTTATGTCGAAGACCACGCAGACGCGCTTTTGCTAGTAGCGGAAAAGGGTTCCATCGGACGCAGCTACAACATCGGCGGCGAAAACGAGCGCACCAATCTCGAACTGGTCCAGACACTCTGTGCCATTCTGGACAAAAAACGACCTAAATCCAACGGAAGCTACGCGGATCAAATCACCTTCGTCACTGATCGTCCAGGCCACGATGCGCGCTATGCCATCGACCCCACGCGTATCCGCGAGGAACTTGGCTGGCGGCCTTCTGTGACGGTCGAAGAGGGGCTGGCGCAGACCGTGGACTGGTATCTCGACAATGAATCTTGGTGGCGGCCTCTGCAAGAACGGCACGGGGTTGGTGAACGGTTGGGGGTGAAGGCGTAATGTTAGTCTTCGGCGCAACCGGCCAAGTGGCCACGGAATTACAGCGCATCCTGCCAGAGGCGCAGTTTTTAGGCCGGGATAGGATCGATCTGACGACCCCCTCGGCTTGTCTCGCAGCGATCATGGATGCGCGCCCCAGTGCTGTAATCAATGCGGCCGCTTATACGGCGGTTGATAAGGCTGAGGACGAAGAAGGCATCGCCTCCTTGGTCAATGGAGAGGCGCCAACACAGATGGCGCGGGCCTGTGCTGAACTGGGCATTCCTTTTGTAAATATTTCGACTGATTACGTGTTCGATGGGTCTGGGGAGGCACCTTTTGCTCCAGACCATCCGACCGGACCTCTGGGTGCTTATGGACGCACCAAGTTGATTGGTGAAGAAGGTGTTGCGGCGGCGGGCGGAGCTTATGTAAACCTGCGCACCTCTTGGGTGTTTTCTGCTCATGGCAGCAATTTCGTGAAGACCATGCTGCGCCTGTCCGAGACACGCGACAAGCTCACGGTTGTGGCCGATCAGATCGGTGGTCCGACGCCAGCAAGGGATATTGCGAAAGCCTGTGTCGAGATCACGAAACAGCTTGAAAAAGACCCGAATAAGGCTGGAACCTATCATTTCTCCGGCGCACCGAATGTGAGTTGGGCCGATTTCGCTCGCGAGATATTTGCGCAGGTGGGTAAAGAAATGGTTGTTGAGGGCATTCCAACATCAGCCTATCCGACACCAGCCGCACGTCCTTCTAATAGCCGTCTGGATTGCAGCACAACAGAAGCGGCATTTGGCCTTAAACGCCCTCAATGGAAAGCCGGATTGGCCGAGGTTTTAAACGAATTGGACAACACATGACCGAGCGCAAAGGTATCATTCTTGCCGGCGGCTCTGGCACGCGGCTTTACCCGCTTACCATGGCCGTCTCCAAGCAGCTCATGCCCGTCTATGACAAGCCGATGATCTACTATCCGCTTACGGTATTGATGCTCACAGGCATTCGCGAAATTGCCATGATTACGACGTCGCAGGATCAGGAGCAATTCAAACGGCTCCTGGGGGATGGCAGCCAATGGGGCGTATCGCTTACCTATATCACTCAGCCCTCCCCAGACGGTCTAGCGCAGGCCTACATTCTCGCCGAAGACTTCCTCGATGGGGCGCCGTCTGCGATGGTGCTTGGGGACAATATTTTCTTTGGCCACGGTCTACCGGAAATGCTGTCTGCGGCTGATGCTAAGGACGTCGGAGGTACGGTATTCGGCTATCATGTGGCCGATCCCGAGCGTTACGGTGTGGTGAAGTTCGATGCAGATGGCACCGTTGAAGAGATCATTGAGAAGCCCGAAGTCCCCCCGTCAAACTACGCTGTCACAGGGCTCTATTTCCTCGACGGAGATGCGCCACGACGGGCTAAAGAGGTGAAGCCTTCGCCTCGAGGTGAATTGGAAATCGTGACGCTTTTGGAAAGCTATCTGACGGATGGCTCGCTCTCGGTCGAACGTATGGGGCGAGGCTACGCTTGGCTCGACACCGGCACGCATGGTTCGCTGCTGGATGCCGGGAACTTCGTACGCACCCTTTCGACACGTCAAGGCATGCAATCGGGATGCCCTGAAGAGATCGCCTATGACCAAGGCTGGATTGACGACGACAAAATGCATCGACACGCCGAGATGCTCAGGAAGACCGAATATGGGAAGTATTTGCGGAGTGTGATCAAAGAGAAAGTCGAGAAGGCTTAACATCCTCATACCCTACCTTCTTAGTGCTCTAATGAAATCTCAGGCGAACATACATACTCGCCTTCTTGCTTGCTCAAGACCGAACGGGAGAGCAAATTTACCCATTATTCGGTATAGAATATCTCTCGCTCTGAGGAAGGTGAAAGGAACTCGCTTCTGAGTGTTCGTACGATGCCTTCTTGAAGTGAAAACGGGGGGGAAAAGCTCTCAATCTGCTCTTTTGCCGAGGAAAAAACTGTTGAGGCACAAAACTTTTTCACTCGAATAGCACTTATGGGTAAATTTTTCCCAGTCATCAGGGTGAAACCGTCTGCTGCGCGCCCAAGCATTAAGCCCACCCATAGTGGTAGCCGCCATCCGACGTTATCACGGTCTTTCAATATGTTGCGCACTTGACGAACAAGCGTGTTCATATCCAGATCGGGCGTATCAACGTAGTTATAAACAGCGTATTTTTGGTCGGACTCAATACACTTTTCTAGAAAAGCGGCGACATTCCCAATGTATGCCATGGATTTTCGATTTGTCCCTGGGCCGATCATAATAAATCTACCAGAAGCTATCTGTTTGAAAAGATTATAAACATTCCCTCTATTGCCCTCACCAAAAATGACAGTCGGCCTCACAATGATCAGATTGTTGTCTGATGAGATCTGCCATTCACGGAACTTTTCTTCCGCTTCAAACTTGGTTTTTCCATAGTCATTAAATGGTCGAATAGCTCCATTTTCGCCAGTTCCTGGCTCCGCGAACCCATAAACCGCTACAGAACTCGTAAACACTATTTTTTTTATACCTTTCTCGGAACACACCTTCGCGACGTTTTCTGCACCTCCGACATTGGTCCGATGATATTCAAGCTTATCACGTATATCATCACGATGAACGGCAGCCAGATTGACGACAACGTCACCTGTAATGGCGTTCCTCATACTATTGATATTTCGTACATCCGCGATCTTAGATTTCTCGGGAAAACGCCAGCTCCTTTTTAAATCAATGATTTCAAAAGGAATATTTCGATCATATAAAATTTGACAAAAGTTGGTACCCACAAAGCCAGCGCCACCAATTATTGTTATTTTGGGAGGATATTTCACCAATAGATCCACCTTAACCATGAGCCCTAATCTTTGTAGCTATCGCCCTCCCCGAAATCCGTCCATACATAACCTGCAAAACTGAACCACGTCGGTTTTTGGGAGTATTATTGTCAATAGTTACGCGGCCTGGGCCTTGGTTTCCAGTGTTCTGGAACCCAAGGCCCTGCTTTAGCCGAGGATACTCGGCTTCTCCGCGCAATCCTGCTAAATTTTCTTCTCCGGATAAGTGATGCGAAGTTTGTCCCCGAAATTACAGACAAAAAAGAAGCACCCCGTATGGGGTGCCTCCAATCACATATTCAAACACGTTTGAGAATATAGACTTAGTTCGTAGAGGTCGTGCTGGTGGTCGTGGTGGTCGTGGTAGTCGTCGAGCCGCCTCCACTGCTCGCAACAGCTACAGCCCCAGCGACACCCGCCACGCCGAGACCGAGGCCAACAGTCGATAAGCCAATTGCCCCAATTCCCGGAAGGGCCAAACCAGCGGTAGCCGCTGCTGCGCCAACACCACCAGCGGCGGCACCAGCCGCACCCGCGCCAGCCCCTGCACTACCTGCAGCGGCGGTCGTCGTAGTGGTAGCGGTAGTAGTGCCGCCTGCCGTACTAGCAGCGGCACCACCAGTAGTTTGAGCATATGCGCCGTTTGTGGCAGCGAAACTAGCAGCAACGATTAGAAGGAATACAAATTTAGACATAGCGGCTCTCACAATCAGTAAGGTTACATCCCTTGAAGAAGAGACGTTGTTTCGGATTTAAAATCAAAATACGCGATTCACGGCGCAAATACATGAAAAAAATTAACCCTCCCCTACTTTCGTTTTATTTTACCAGTACTGCGCCATTTTTACGCAGTACTGGTAATAACGCTATTCGGAGCAATATTAGTTGATCGCCGAAACCCCTGACGTAATGAGCGAGGGTGTAATTTGGTTGATCACGCGATTCCATTTGGTAATCGGCTGCTCTGCAATGAAAATAATATCATTCGGCCGCAACTCAAAACGCGTAGCCAAGGTCAAAGCCGCTGCATTCTTTGTATTCAACTGCCATGCAGTCAGAGAGTCGAACTCCATCGGATCATCAGAGCCACGCAGCACATAAATATGACGAGGGTCTGCTGTTTTGACCGCAAGCCCACCACCGCCTTCATAAAGTGCATCTGCCAAGCTGGCTTGCCGCCCAAGAGGCAGAGGGAAACGTCCTTGTTGGTTCACCTCACCCGTAAGGTAGACATAATCACGATCAACAGCATCAAACTGAACTTGAGCTTGATAGTTACTGCGCGCTTCTGCCAATTGGTTGCGGCGCAAATTAACTTCTGCTTGCAGTTGCGACAGCGCTGCGGTGCGCGCATCTTGGCGATACTCGGCCAGCTGAATCTGCTGCTCAAAATACGCCGACGCCTGATCCAGCTGATAGGTATCGTCAACGAAAACACTATCACCGGGCAACAGCGGAATTTTCTGAATGCTGCTGTTCGAGTACAAAGTTTCAAGCGGCACCTGATAAATTGTCCCATCCCGATAGAGACGCACAGAGGTATAATCCATATTCGCCGCAGTTGTTCCGCCAGCTTGTGCCAAAGCCTCATCCAGATACAGCGGGGTCAGGGTCACAGGGATCACGCCTGGCTGAGAAACCGCGCCGCCGACAGACACTTTCTTCGAGTTGAACTCGGAGACTTCCAAACTGAAGGTCGGATCGATTTGTGCCGACACCAAACTTTGGAAAAGTGTGGCCTCCGCTTCTTCCAGCGTTAACCCCGCAATAGCTACACGCCCGACATCCGGAATGGCGATACTGCCATCATCTTGCACCGTATAACCCTGGCGACTGTTTTGAGCCGCAAGCAAGCCTGACAGTTCCTCGACAGATGATCCGGTCGGGGTCGCAAGCAAAACCACATCGCCAACGCCGATTTTATAAGGCTCAGGTGTCACGGCGGGCGGCAAGCGTGTTTCTAACGCATTAGGCCGAGTTTGGGCCGTATAGGCCGGTTCAGGGATCGCGCCTGTGCCACGCAGCCCGCCACCATACCCTGCAGTGGTTTTGAACACAGCAGGAATGTCCTTGGGATCATAGCTCGATCTATTGGCAACCAGCACGGATTGAGGCGTGACATCGATGACCCTAACTTTCGCCTCATCGGTAGAGCCGGAAACGACCTTTTGGCTATGGTAGACGGCACCACAGCCCGTAAGGGCAAGGCTCGTAATAAAGGCAATGGCTATACGCAACGCAAACAGTCCTTTTGCAACACGGTGTTCATTTCGTCATATCTAAGAATCGGCATCGTAGCCATGTAGTCTTCGGCTGGAAGCACCCATCCAGTCAAAACAACCGGCTATTCGGTATAATATTTGGCACCATAGCTTCCATAAGCCCCATAAGCTTCACCGTAACCATATTGCTTCATACCCTTCGGATCGATTTGATTGAGCACAAGCCCGCTTACTTTAACACCGACAGTTTCAAACATATGCAATGCATCACGAACCTGAGTTTTCGACGTGCGATCCCACAACACAGTAAAGAGGACGACATCGGCGTGCTGCGCAATCACACGCGCATCCGACACGACCAGAACAGGAGGCGTATCGATTATGACCATATCGTAGGCATCGCGGGCGGCTTGAATGAAGTCAGCAAAACGCCGAGAAGACACAATATCAGCAGCATTCACATTGCTGGGCTCGCTAGCCAAAATGTCAGCCCCCAGAATAGGGTCGTGAATTACAGCCTCTTCAAGAGAAATGTCGCCAGACAACACAGACATCAGACCCTTGGCATCTTTCACGTCCAGATACTGGGCAAACACCAAGCGTCGGATGTCACCCTCAACCAAAAGGACTTTTTTCCCGAGGCCAACAAGGTTTTGCGCCAAAGCGAACGACACAGTCGTTTTACCTTCACCCGGAAGAGATGAAGTCAACATAATCACTTTGGGTGTTTCATCCAGCCCAGAGAGCAAAACCGAGGTACGCAAATTGCGGATAGCTTCTGCAGCAGCTGAGGCAGGTTTTTCGACAAGATATTCCAAACCCTCTCGGCGATTGCTCGTTGGCAGCAATGGTATTTGCCCCATGACAGGCAGGCCTGTTTCCGCCTCAAGATCAGATGCCAGTCTGTATCCATTTTGGCGCATTTCCCAGATCAGCGCCAAACCACAGCCAACCATGGCACCTAGAATGATCGACATAGCAAGAATAAGCGACTTGCGCGGTTCGGAAGGTCCTTCAGGCAAAACAGCATTGGAGAGGATACGGCTGTCCGCCTGCTGAATACCCTCTTGGGCCGACGTTTCCTTCAGACGGCTCAGAAAATACTCATATAGCAAACGGCTAGCTTCTGCCTCGCGCGTGAGCTGTTGAAGCTGGATGAGCTCATCGCTTTGCCGCGCAATATCCGCTTCTCGTGTTTTAATGCTGGCCTCAAGAGACTGGACTTGTGCCTGCGTGCGCTGCACTTGAATAGAGGCCTGCGTGAGCAACTGCGCATAACGCATATCAAAAGCTTCCGCTTCACCATTCTCCCGGTAGACCGTTGTCAATCGGGGATCACCTGCAGCTTCGAGTTTTGCGTCGGCAGCCTCATGCGCTGCAGTGGTCAAGCGTTCCAAATGAGCTTTGTCATTCTCCAGCGCCAAGCGCATGGTGAGCAAGCGGTCGCGCTGCTCTTTCAATTGCCGTTCAAGGGCTTGAACAGTTTCAATGCTCACAACTTCTGAATTGGTGGAAAACTCTGAAACCCGAGATTCCGCTTGTTCAAGATCAGCTTTCAGGTCCGCAACCCGAGACGTAAGCCATTCAGACGCGTCTTTGGTAGCTTCGAACTTCACATCCATCTGATAGAGAATATATTGCTCTGCCATCGTATCGGCGAGCATCACAGATTTATTTGGGTCTTCCGTCTCCACGGTCACCTGCAACACATAGGTGTTAGGGACGTTTCGCACGAACATACGGTCAAGCATACCGTTGATTGCAGAAGTTAATTGCTCTGCCGGAGTTGGTGTCTCAAGCGGTTGTCCTGATAGAGCGCTCTTGATCTTGCTTTTCAGGCCAGGTGGCAACAAGGAGGGATTAAATTCCGGGTCTTCTAACAGGTTGGCCGAAGTCACAACGCGCTCAAGTAGGCGACGGCTCTTAAGAACTTCAACTTCGGTGTTGATCGCCTCCGAGTCCGTTCCCAGACTGGGCAAGACCGCACCAAGATCCAGTAGCTGCTCACCTGAAGTATCCAATACGATCACAGATGTTGCACGATACTTCGGCGTTGCAGCAACAAACGCATACAATGCACCAAACACAGCAAACGTTAAGATACTCGCGCAAATCCAAGTTTTTTTGCGCCACAATGTACTCAGCAAAGCGCCAAGATCAATAACGTCATCATCGGCCGTGGGGGCATTATATGTCATAAGGGCGTTGGGCACTGGCATCTCGGACAATAGATTTGCATTTCAGCTTTACGTACGGAAAAGACAAAGGCGTTACCATCAGTTTTCGTCATTTACCTGCCGCTTCCCATTTCTATGTGACAAATTATAGAGCAGATGTAACATCTACCGAAATATCCACAAAATATCCTACGTATTTGCGTATTTCTTATGCAGAAAATATTCTTTTGTCTATATAGTAATACTTAAGATGCAACCAAACCCCACTCTTCCCCCTTTTCTTTTCAAAAACGTAAAGAAGTATTTCAAATGGAAAGGTCCGCAAGTTATGTCTCCAAAAAAGATCAAAGGTATTGCATGGCCATTATGAAAACTTTCTATCATTCCTGTGTATATGCGACTTTGATGGCCAGTCCTGCAGCAGCACAAGACGTACAACTCCAATTCCCCGTCTCAATATATGGCACTCCCGGATATATAGATGTCCCTTCCGCAGAAATGTTTCCGGATGGTCAATTGCAACTCAGCTCAAGCTTTCGCAACGACACTCAATTCTATGCTCTCTCCTTTCAAATCACCCCGCGCCTTTTAGGGACGTTCCGCTATGCAATTGCACGCGGATTTGACGGCAACGGAAAAGGGGATCGCTTTGATCGAAGCTTCGACGTCAAATATCTGCTAGCCGACGAGACCAACTACTTGCCAGGAGTCGCTGTCGGTCTGCAAGACTTCGGTGGGACAGGCATTTATTCTTCTGAGTACGTCGTGGCGAGCAAACATTTCGCGGATGATCGCCTTGTGCTAAGCGGCGGTCTTGGCTGGGGGCGATTAGGGACCTACAATGGTTTCTCAAACCCTCTTTCGGCTTTGGGAGCCTCTTTTTCCGAGCGTAACTTGTCGGTCAAACCTGTGGAAGAGGCCGGGAAACTCTCAACTGGGGACTGGTTCTCAGGAGATGCGGCTTTTTTTGCTGCAGCATCATACCAGATCAACGATAGATTGCGTGTTGCCCTTGAATATTCATCTGACGCTTATGCAAATGAAGTTGAGCGTACGGAATTCAAGCATAAAACACCATTTAATGCAGCGCTATCTTACGGCTTCAAGAACGGCGCTGAATTCTCAGTTTATACCCTACATGGCTCCGAAATGGGCTTCATGGCCACCTTGCCAATCAATCCACAAAAACCTAAATTCACAAGCGGAATAGAAGAAGCCCCTCCAGCATTATTGCCGGCGCGCACAGCGGCATTGTCTTGGGATTCAAATAGCGTCCAAACAAAAGATAGCCCCCTCTTCGCTGCCCTGAAAGATCAAGGCATCACATTGGAAGGGATATCTATTGAAGGGGCAATTGCCACTGTTCGCATCAATAACGGGCGCTACCCGGCACAAGCGCAAGCATTAGGCCGCACAGCAAGAGTTTTAGCGAATAATCTGCCCAAAGAGATCAGCACTTTCCGTATAGAAAGCACAGCAAACGGAGTGACGACATCGCGTACCATCCTACGCAGAGCTGATCTCGAGGCATTGGAATATGATCTGGATGGCAGTTGGCGAACGTTTGCGCGCGCCAAAATCGAAGATGCGCCTAAGACACAAGCGACCTCAATCTCGGGCACATACCCTAAATTCGACTGGCGCGTGACCCCCTATCTCGAACCAGCCTTGTTCGACCCAGACAATCCAGTTCGTGCCGATTTCGGCATCCAGTTGGCGGCTTCCGTCACCCCGGTACGAGGGCTTGTTCTTTCGGGAGCAATCCGACAACCGCTCACCGGAAACCTTGACGAAAGCACTCGGTCCTCCAACTCGGCCCTCCCCCATGTTCGGACTGATAGTGTCGAATACGCCAAGCAATCCGATCTTGAGATCAAACACCTCACCGCAGAATATTTTTTCCGTCCCGGCAGAAATCTGTTTGGCCGCATAACCGCAGGCTATCTGGAAACCATGTATGGAGGGCTTTCAACAGAACTTCTTTGGAAACCCGTGAATAGCCCCCTCGCTCTCGGTACCGAAATTAACTATGCAAAGAAACGCGATTACGATCAGATGTTCGGCTTTCAGAGCTATGACATCGTAACCGGCCATGCCTCAGCATATTATGACCTTGGCAAAGGATATCTAGGCCAAGTGGATGTAGGCCGTTACCTTGCCGGCGATTACGGCGCGACATTCTCGCTTGATCGAGAATTTGATAATGGCTTTAGCGTTGGCGCCTTCTTCACTCTAACGGATGTATCCTTCGACGATTTTGGAGAAGGCTCGTTCGATAAGGGCATTCGGTTTAACATCCCGCTTGATTGGCTCACAGGAACAGCCACAAAAGGGGGCTACGGCACGACCATTCGCCCGGTACTGCGTGATGGCGGCGCACGACTGGACGTGCGGAATCGCCTTTATGGCGTTGTCAGGGGCACTCAGACCAATGAGTTGGAAAACCGTTGGGGAAAATTCTGGAGATGACCCATATGACATTACATGCCTTTGGCTCCATAGTTGCTTCTCTTGTTATTCTCGCAGGTTGTTCTTCGGACCCAAACCAGTCCGCCTTGCTTAAGCAAACCTTCAACAAATCTGCCCCGCTTGAGCCTAGCGCGACATTTTTAGCACTACAAAACTCAGGCGCTCCTACCTATGTGGCAGGGCTTCAGAACAAAAAAGATGCTTACACACTCTTTGTGCGCCAAACCGTCAATGCCAAGGACGAAGAAACCTGGATCTCTCCAGATCACTTATCTTTAGGCATGAAAAACGGCATGATCATTGCAACACGTGGCTTCGGAAATGACATCTATGCTGCAGATGTAGGCGGCACATTAAGCGCCTTGCAGAAAGATGATGAAGTTTCCATCACTGAGCATTTTATCACGCCTTTAAGTGGTTCAAGCCAAGTCGAACGCCTTGCCTTTCGTTGCCAGGTTACACATCAATCCCGCGAGCCAGTATCCTTAAGCGAGAGTTACACAGCTGACACAGACCTGTTTTATGAAACATGCCGAAACGGGCGAATGAACTTCCAGAACTTGTTTTGGGTAGAGCGGAAAACAAAACGAATTGTCCAATCGCGGCAGTGGATCAATGAAGAGACGGGCGAATTAGCACTTCGACTGATCGTAGAATAAGAGATAAAAAATGAAAGTAGCAGTTGCTGGGATCGGGTATGTCGGGATGTCGAATGCGGTTTTGCTGGCGCAGAACCACAAGGTCATGGCGGTGGATATTTCCGAGGAACGCGTGGCTTTGGTCAATGCGCGGAAGTCTCCGATTGTGGATGCCGAGCTTGAGGAGTTTCTGGCCCATAAGGAGCTGAACCTCACGGCGACGACAGATGCGGCGGCAGCCTACAAGGATGCGGATTTCGTGATCGTGGCGACGCCGACGAATTACGATGCCCAGACCAACTATTTCGACACATCCAGCGTGGAGCAGGTGATCCTCAAGGTGCTTGAGGGCAATGACACCGCGACCATCGTGGTGAAATCGACCATCCCTGTGGGCTTTATCAACCGTATTCGCGACGAGTTCGACACGGATCAGGTGATCTTCAGCCCCGAGTTCCTGCGCGAGGGCCGTGCGCTTTACGACAACCTGCACCCCAGCCGGATCATCGTTGGCGAGCGTTCCGAGCGGGCGCGTGTCTTTGCCGATCTGCTGCTCGAAGGGGC
>NZ_JAHKPE010000020.1:0-33295 GCF_018860305.1 Celeribacter halophilus | reverse complement strand
AGGAAATGAGGGGCACCTCACTTTCATCGAGAATTCCCGATGCACCATGCCCTGAGAATCCCCCGCTGCGTGAAGAACCTGCAGGAGACACAGTTGATGGCAAATGCGTCATGAAATCCATCGTCATTTCTGTGTTCCTTCGGCGCGTCATGCGAAACTCCTTATTAATACATCGAATGTAAGGAATAATCCTTACCACATCAAGTCAAGAACAAGAATATGACTGCCGAACGGTGCATCAACATTTATCGTCAGGGGCTGGCCCCTCGCGGGGCACTTTTCACATTCATCACATGAAATTACAGACAAATTTTAAGACTGTCTGTAATTGTCAGAGCGGGATTTCGTAGCGCACGTTTACACACAGGGGACTCAGCAACGAGCTCGAGAGTAATGCCTAAAAGGTGGTGACGGCCCGTAGGGGCGGCATATCATGGCGGTGTTCAGAACGCCGTCAATTCTCCAAAGAGAGAGGGATATGCCACATGACGAAGACTACCATCACCAGCTTGCCTGAAACGTTTCGCGAAAAATTTATGCTCCAATGGTCCAAAATACACAGCACAACATATTGATGTGAACGGCCTTTCACACTCAACTTGTGCCCCAAGTTAATTGTGAAAGGCTTACATGCATCCGGATTTTCGACTGACCCGCTGACCGAGATTTTACGATTCGACGCGCGACAACTCATCGAGCAAGCCGTTAAAGCTGAACTGGCCGCATTATTGGAAGCCTACAAACACGAAACCACGGAAGAAGGCCGCGCCCGTCTTGTCCGGCATGGGTATTTGCCTGAACGCGAGGTGATGACCGGGGTCGGCCCCGTGAGGGTGCATGTGCCTCGGGTGCGTCACCGTAGTGAGGCGACCGAGAAGGTCCAGTATACGTCGTCGATTTTGCCTCCCTATCTGCGGAAAGCCAAGCCGATCGAAGAATTGTTACCTTGGTTATATTTGAAGGGCATTTCCATCGGTGGCTTTCTGGAAGCGCTGGCAGCTCTCCTCGGGCAGAACGCGGAAAGGATAAAAGCCGCGACGAACTGGGAATCGGTTTGGTATGTGCGATATTGGCACACCTGAACAATTCTCTCCGGACATTTCCTCACTGCTGACTTAACCCTCGAAGATGCGAGTAAAAAACAACAAATGGGCCTGGCTCGGGAACCTTCGCTCCATCGCGTATCCCGGAGTATCAGAGCTGAGGGCGCCGTCATCACTCAGTATATTGATCACAGCGCGCGCGGTGCGCGAGGCCACCCCCGGGACAATCCCTCAATTCCATATCTTTACGAATGTCTTTGCTCCTATTTCTCAGTAGCGTAACAAAGGCTCTGGTCGCCGCTTCGATCCGGTCGCCACGAAAGTGAAGTTGAAGCGGAATGGTTTCGCTGACGTCAATGACCGCGCGAGATACACAGCCTACCGTGTTCAAATGTCTGATGCATGCCGGGGCAAGAGTAACGCCGAGGCCTGAGCCAACAGCTGTCAATACGGCCTGCATAGAGTTGGGCTGCACCACTGTCTGAGGGGAAAAGCCCGCGCGCAGACAGGCGCTGACCACTTGATCAAAAAGATCCGGCGCACCTTCACGCTGGAACAGGACGAAGGGATGCGGCGACATGGCGAATAGCTCAATTTCTGGTTCCGACGCCAGCGCATGCCCTTCCGGCAGAAACGCGACGAGATGATCGGTATAGAGTTCCACGCTTTCGAAATAATCAGATGCTGTTAGAGGAAGAGCTCGTGACAAGGCGATGTCGATCTGTCCCGCCTCAAGCGCTTTGTGTTGCTCAGCGGCCGTCATTTCGTAGAGCGAGACCTGAACCTGCGGAAAACATGTGGAGAACTCTCGAACAAGACCGGGTAGGAAGGGCTGCACCGCGGAGCTGATAAACCCGATCCGAAGCCGTCCCAACCGGCCCTCTCCTGTTTGTCGCACCAAATGACGGGTGCGTTCTTCGTGGGCGAGTATCTCCGTTGCTTCGCGCAGCAGTGCCTCTCCGGCCGCAGTAATGCGAACCTCGCGAGTGGACCGCCAGAACAGACTAACACCAAGTTCTTGTTCAAGCTCGGATATCTGGCGGCTGACGGCGGGTTGAACGGTATTCAACGCACGCGCAGCAGCAGTGAAGCCTTTTAGATTTGCAACGGTGACGAAAGTTTTCAGGGTTCGGATTTCCATGACCTAATTTATACAAATAAAGTATAGATGTGATCAATTATTAACATTTCTCTTATACTCGAAGACTCCTTACATCCGCCCCGAACACGCAGCGCACCAAGCCGCGACAGCCCTTCGGAAACCGGACATGACAGATAAAATCGACCTTCCCACTCAATCTCTTGAGACCGCCGCAGATGACATCAAACCGACCCTTAAGGGCATCCATAAGAAGTTCGGTAAAATTCCGAACATCGTGGGAGCGATGGCAAACGCACCTGTAACGCTGCAGAACTATGCCGCGATTGGCGTTAATTTCGCGCAGGCCGGCTTCAAGCCTATCGAACAACAGATCATCTTCCTGGCCATCAGTGTCGAGAACGACTGCGACTATTGCACGGCTGCTCACTCCACGGCCCTCAAAAGAGGGTTCAAGCTGCCCGCCGAAATCGTAGCCGCGACCCGCGACAAAGCGCCGAGCGGCGAGGCGAAATATGACGCGCTCATAGCAACGGTTCGTGAACTGGTCGCGCGCAAGGGATATCTGGCTGTGGAGACGCGCGAAGCCTTCTTTGCGGCGGGCTATACACAGACGCAGCTGATCGACCTGCTCAGCGCCATCGCGATGAAGACGCTGACCAACTACCTCGACCACCTGGCCGACGTGCCGCTTGATCCGGCCTATGCCGCAGAATCCGTTTGAGCGGGCTTGGAGGCGTTCTTATGACTGACACATCCAATCCGGCAGTTTTGTCGCGACCGTTGCTGTTGCTGATGGCGACGGCCATATCTGCCACTGCGGCCAATCTCTATTACAATCAACCCCTACTGCCCTCTATCCAACAGAGTTTCCAACTTGATGACGGGGCTGTAGGGCTGATCCCCTCGTCCACGCAGTTGGGCTATGCCGTTGCGATCCTACTGATCTCGCCTCTTGGTGATGTCATGAGCCGCCGCAGCCTGATCGGCTTTCTGTCTGTTCTTCTGACGCTGGCGCTGCTTGCCGTCTTCGCCGCCCCCGGATTTGCCGTTCTGGCCGTCGCTTTCTTCGTCGTGGGGCTGGGCGCGAACATTACCCAGCAGTTACTGCCCATCGGGGCATCGCTGGCAGACCCCGCCCGCAAAGGCGCAGTCATGGGGACGCTGATGACGGGTTTGACAGTCGGCATCCTTTTGTCCCGCACTGTCAGCGGAACGATCGCGGAATACTTTGGTTGGCGATCAGTGTTCCTGGTCGCCGCCGGGCTGGCCGCATTGTTCGGTGTCTTGCTGCGCATGAACCTGCCAGACAACAAGCCGAAGGTTTCGCTCACCTATCCGGCGTTGATTGCTTCGATGTTCGGACTGATCCGCCAACACAAGCTCTTGCGTGAAAGCGCCCTGACCGGAGCTCTGTGGTTCGCGGCCTTCAACGCGCTCTGGGCAACGCTTGCCATCCATGTCACGGATGCGCCGTTTTCCTACAATGTCCAGCAGGCGGGCATGTTCGGGCTGGTTGGCATGGCAGGTATCGTGGGGGCGAAACTGTCAGGCAAACTCGTCGACACCCATGGGTCAGCACGGATCATCACCGTGGCGCTTGGATTGGTGGTGTCGTCGTTTATCGTTCTGGCGATCTGGGGCGACAGTCTTATCGGTCTGGTGGTCGGGATCATCCTGCTCGACATCGGAGTGTTCGGCGCGCAGATACCGAACCAAGTGCGGGTTTTCTCAATTGATCCCGCCGCCCAAGGCCGAATGAACGCTGTCTACATGCTCGGCTACTACATTGCCGCTGCGATTGGCTCCGCACTCGGCGTCAAGGTGATGAGCATCGCAGGCTGGCACGGTATGACGTTATTTGGGTTGGGGCTGGCATGCATGGCGCTGGCACACCATATCTGGCGCCAGGCAAAGCAGGATCGAGGCCCTCTCGCGGCCCGGACCTGACCAATATGATAGCGGCCGCACCTTACCAAGCTGGAACAAACCTCCAGCTAAACCCTGTCGCCTGTTTCAGACACAGCCCAAAACCTTGTCATGACGGGTTTCTCATAGGCATGGGGCTTCAATAGCCCCATGCCATAGCCAAAATGCGACCCTTCCATTGCGCAATTAGCTCGAATTGCAGACCACAGGGCAGGACGGTCATAGTGATTGGTGCCCAGCTGGCTCCCGCCGAGGAAGCAGAACGTCGAAAATTACACCTTGTACTGCAGATTCCCGCTGCAAGGCACGACGGTGCGGATCTTCATCAAAACTGCCAGCAAGTGCCGCCTCGATCTCGCGTGGACGGGTATTGTTGCCCTCTATACGGTTCGAATAATAGCTGTTCATCACCCGGATCATCGCAGCCACCTGCCCCAGGGTTGCAGGCGCAAGACCTGCACCCAGCCCCTCACTCGCCCGCACAAGCTCCAGCGAGGCATCGGCCAGCTCGATCTTGATATTCTCCTCAATCCGGGCCGGCTCGATCCAGCTTGGGGCAATGATGATTGCCGTCATTTCAGGGTCTTTCACGCCACTACACTAAACCATTAAATATCTAATAATCATATTATTTTAAAGTTTTAACGGGGTTTCGTGCCACTATCTGGTGCCACTCTCTTATTCAGCCATGCTTGGATCGCACGGGCCGGCCAGGTGTTGGGACAAGACGAAACGATCGCCATTATCGACTATCAAAAACCTGTCATCATTTGAGACAGTTTCACAACAGCTAAAACCCGAGGCCCAGGTGCCCCTCTTCGTCCTTGCTGTGAATTGAGAATTGACCGGCCTTACATAAATCAATGATTATCGAGACATCTTACCTAATCGCCCACAGAGCAAAGATCAGGACGGTAGCATGACATTTCAAATCCATCGCACACCCGAAGAACTGGCGGCAATGCAGCGTTCAAGGGACGCAGCCAGGCAACTCGACGTTGACGCTCGTGACGTTGCAAACTGGCTCGACGCGCAGTTCCCCGGCATGCTCGTATTCCTCGAAGTACAGCGTCATTATTCCTGCGAAGATTACGATATCGCCCACGTGGAACCACGGGTCACCGACCGCCCCCGACGCCATGAAGTACGAGAGGCTGCCGAACTGGCATTGAAGAGTCTGGGATGGAAATTGAATCCGGAAGGGCGAGACGTGCGATCTGAATTCTACCGCCCCCTCGCCTCTGCACATGCGCGCCTGGCCGCCACCGCGAGGGTTATCAAGGCACTGAAGACAGCGGAAACTCTGGATGACGCTCCCACACCTACGGGAGAAAACGACAATTGATCCAGTAGATGTGACCTGACCCCCGCCTTGCAATATGAAAAGATAATTGTCCTACGAGTCTGAACTTTAGGCGCTGAGGAATATTCGTTAAGATGGCGTTGCTCTGGGCTGGCCGGTTTCTGAGCGCATTCGCAAAAAAATATTGTAATTTTCATCTACGGATGCGGTGTTCTTATTCTTTCAAACCTGTATTCTTCAAATATGACATACACACCCATGACCAACCTGAAAATCGATCAACCTCCTCAGACGCTTCGTAATATTGTCACAGATAAAATGCGAGAAGCTATACTGAGCGGTTTTTTCAAATCTGGCGAACGTCTGGTGGAACGCACCTTGTGCGATCAGCTTGGCGTATCCCGTACTGTTGTGCGTGAAGCTATCCGTTATCTTGAAGCAGAAGGTTTGGTTGAGTTTTTGCCAAATCGAGGTCCCATAGTAGCGCATTTAGACTGGCCCCAAGCAAAACAGATATACAAGATACGGCGTTTGCTCGAAACTGATGCGGCCAGAGATTGTGCTGCTTGCGCCGACACTCAAACCAAATCCGAATTGAAAGTCGCTCTCGACGCGCTTGGCGCCGCCTATGAAAGCGGTTCGCCCCAAGTTTTATTCTCAGCCTCCGCTGCGTTTTACAATAAGATATTTACGGCAGCAGGGCATGAGATTTCGTGGGATGTGGTCAATCGCCTAAACGGTAGAATTAGCCGACTACGCAGCATGACCCTATCCACATCAGACCGGCATCGCGCAGGATTTGCTCAGATGACTCGAATCTATGAAGCCATTAAAGCCAACGACCCTGATGCGGCTGAAGAGGCTGTGCACGCCCATATCGACACCGCTTCGGAAATTGCGCGAAAACAGCTCACAGAGGCATGAAGACATGCGCTCCAAAACGCAACGGAGCACATGTCTTTCTTACGGAGACGCTGGTAGATCAGGCCCTATCCCAAAGAGTATGATATAGCGCTGAAATTTCCTCAGCCGTGCCTAAACGTGGATTATTACTCGGGGTCCCTGAAATGAGAGCCTGTCGCGTCATTTCAGGAATTTTTCTGCGATATTCTTGTTCCGAAAACTCACGTTCCCGCAGCCGTGGAACTTTAAGGCTGACATTGAACGAAGACAGCTTGCGCACCAAATCCTGTTCGTTTTCCCCTGCCCCCAATGCCTGCGCCGCACGAGCATAGCGAGCCGGATCTGCGTGGGACGACCATTCCGTGATCAAGGGCATCAGCATCGCATTTGACATGCCATGTGGCACATGGAACGCCGCTCCGATGGGGCGGCTCATGCCATGGATTAAGGCTGTTGAAGTGTGTGAAACTGCGATCCCCGCCAGCATTGCCCCTTCTAACATTGCCTGCCGCGCATCCCTATCTTCAGGTGAATGCGCTGCCCTCTCAAGGTTTTGGCCGATCAATCGCAATGCTTCGCAGGCCACCCCGTCTGAAAATGGCGTTGCATGACGATTGACTAAAGCTTCAAGCGCATGCGACAGCGCATCCAAACCGCTATCAGCTGTAACCCGAAACGGACAACTCATGGTCAGGTCGACATCAAGAATGGCCGCATTGGGCAAAAGGGCGCGCCCCAAAAGCAACAGCTTTTCATGGGTGTTCGCGTCACTGATCACTGCCGCACGGGTCACTTCGCTCCCCGTGCCTGCCGTAGTTGGGATGCACACTATTGGAAGAGCCAGTTCATCAACAATACGAGGCACGGAAAAATCTCGGATATCCCCGTCTTGCACAGCCAAAAGCGCAGAGACTTTGGCAATATCCATCGCACTGCCACCACCGATCCCAACGACGCAGTCGGCACCGTTTTGTCTCGCCAAATCCGCAGCGGAACGGGCCTCTTCAATGGTTGGATCGGGCGACACGTTGGTATATACAGAAAAGTGAATATTCCGCTCGTTCAGGTCCGCAAAGGCGGGGCCACACAGATCCAAGTCAAACACGATTGGATCAACAACAATCAACGGGTGACAACAGCCCAGCCCGACCAGAACAGAGCCCAATTTTGCGCTTGCACCAGCATGAGAGCGGATATCACTTGGAATGAGTATCTGCATGTTCAATGCTGCAAAATCTTGGAGAGAAAGTCGACTGCACGTTGGCTTTTCGGCGCAGCAAAGAAGTTAGCTGTTGGACCGTCTTCAATCACCTCGCCACCATCCATAAACACCACTCGATCCGCGACTTTGCGGGCGAAACCCATCTCATGGGTTACGACAATCATGGTCATGCCTTCTTTCGCAAGTCCGACCATCACATCCAGAACTTCATTGATCATTTCCGGATCAAGTGCAGATGTGGGTTCATCAAACAGCATAGCAATCGGGTCCATTGCCAAGGCTCGGGCAATTGCAATCCTCTGTTGTTGCCCACCGGAAAGCTGGATTGGGTATTTATGCGCATGTGCTGTCATGCCCACCCGCTCCAGAAGCGCATCGGCTTTTTCCTCAGCATCTTTGTGGGAACGTCCAAGCACCTTTTCCTGACCAATACATAGGTTTTCGAGCACGGTCATATGGGGAAAAAGGTCAAAATGCTGAAACACCATCCCGACATGGGCCCGAAGTTTCGGCATATTGGTCTTTGCGCTTGTCACCTCAGTGCCTTCAATCGTTATCTTGCCGCTTTGAACCGGCTCCAACCCATTGACACATTTGATCAGCGTGGACTTTCCAGAACCGGACGGCCCACACACAACGACCACTTCTCCGGAGGCAACATTAAGGGAACAATCCTTAAGGACCTGAAAATTCGCACCATACCATTTGTTGACACTGTCCATGACAATCATTGGTTCCATCATCCTGTCCCTCATTTTTGTTCACTTGTGTCAGCTTTAATGTCATAGCCACGTCCGAAATGACGTTCGATCCGTCGTTGAACCAAATCCCACATGGTTGTCATCAGCAGGTAATAAAGCGCCGCCACAACGAACAATTCGAGCACCATAAACTTTTCCTGAATAAGTACTTGGGTACGCCGCAGAAGCTCCTCCATGGAGATTACTGAAGCGATTGACGTGGTTTTGAGGCAGCCATTAACAGAGTTCCCAAGAGGTGGGATCATAATGCGCGCGGCTTGCGGCGCAATGATGTAGCGCATTTTCTGGATATTGGTCATGCCAATGGCCAAAGCAGCATTGGTTTGCCCTTTTGGCACCGAACTTATCCCCGAACGAATGATCTCGGACAGATAGGCAGCCTCATTGATCACCAGCCCGATCAGGGTTGACTCAAGAACAGAAAACTTGATCCCAAGCTGGGGCAAACCAGTATAAATGATAATCAACTGAACCAGCAAAGGCGTGCCACGCACCACCCAAGTATAAAAATATGCGACTGTACGCAGCATTTTATAAGGGCTCATCCGCATCAACGCGATAAAGAAGCCCACCAGAAGACCAAGACTCATGGCCGCAATAGTCAACCCGAGAGTCACCATTGCTCCTTCCAGCATGTATGTATTGGTCAGGTACTCAAAGAACCCATCCCAGTTCCAACCTTTCACGGCGTTTTCCTTTTCGTTGTCTATTGAGACAAGCTCCGACAGCCAGAAGCCATCGAAGCTGTCAAAATGGTATGAGCTCGCTTAAAGGTTCGGACCTTTGAGGCGGATTTCTCCGTCATCCGCTTGGCTGACACCATATGTGCCCATCAGCTCGGGCAGCCAGCCATCCTCATTCATCTCTTGCATGGCTGCAGTCACCGCCTCAGCAACCTCAAGGTTATCAAAGGAAAGCGATCCAGGAGTGGCATACATACCCGAAAGCGCATGGGTGAATTCACCGGTCTCCTGATAGAGTTTCGCCACCGGATCAATGGATACAGCTGCCTCAACTTGTCCCGCGCGCAATGCTTGATAGACAGTCGCGTAGTTATCAAACAGCGCAATATCCATCGGCTCCAAACCATCAGCTTCGAAATCGACATTCAGCTCACGCATTTTCCGTTCAGCATATCCACCAATATCCGTGCTGATGCGACGGCCGGAGAGATCTTCAACACTCGAGATCTCCGCGCCTTCGACCGAGGTAGAAATGGAAATTGCGAGGTTTTCATAGGGGATCATATAGAGGATTTTCAGCCGTTCTTCAGTGACAAAAAGCCCCGCATCAATCACGTCCCAACGCCCGCCTTTGAGGCCAGGAACCATCGTTGCATATTCTGTCGAAATAAAATCCGGCTCGAGGCAGAGGCGCTTAGCCAGTTCGACACCAAGTTCGATGCGCAACCCTTTAAGCGTGCCGTCGGACTCAGCATAGGCCATCGGCGGTAGTGTCGGGCTAACCGCCATGGTCAATTTTCCCGGTTCGGTAAGAAGGGAATCGTCAATTTTGGGAGAGCACTCTTGAGCAACTGCGGCGGAGGCAAGTCCGACGGTGAAAACGAAAGAGAGTTTGAGAGCTTTGTACGTCATTTTGAACCTGTTGGATTAGTTTTGTATTATGGCATACCATAATAGGGATATCTAATTACCCAACCTGTCAAGGACTGTCCCTCTTGAGTAAGGGAAAAAACCACCTAAAGCTGAAAGCGATCAAGAACCGTTCACTTCAACCTAAAATTTATGAACAATACCAACCCAAAAAAACACAAGGCATTAAAAAATTTGGATGCAATAAAAAAGGCGGGAGATACCCCCGCCTTTTACAGAATAATATCTGTTAGGAGTCATGTTTTGACGAAAACGTGCGCATCCTCACAGTTCCAGTTTACATAGAGATTATCTCCACGCGAGATTCCCTGGATCAATGAGTGACCGAAGTTTAAGCGGATATTGAGCGGTTCTCCCCAACTCGTCATAGCCTCAACCGAAGTACAGTCGCCAAGGAATGAAATATCGCTCACACTCACCGGAAGAGAGGCCCCTTCCCCGCCCGCTGTGGTAGCCAAATCAATACGTTCAGGACGCAACATCAATTCCGCTGCAGAGCCCGAAGTACCTTCACCATGAAGAGGAACACCGTTCAACTCTGTGCCGTCCGGAAAACGGAACGATGCCTTTCCATCAACCTTACCCGCAAGTGAACCAGACAGAAATGCATTGTTCCCTATAAAATCCGCAACGAAATGTGTTGCCGGATGTGCATAAAGTTCTGGCCCAGTCCCGACCTGTTCGATGCGGCCTTGATTAAAGATCGCGATTCGGTCAGATAGGCGCAGCGCTTCTTCCTGGTCGTGGGTTACATAGAGAACGGTTACGCCGGTTTCCTGATGGATACGCCGGATTTCATGCTGAATTTCCTCCCGCAACTTTTTGTCGAGCGCAGATAAAGGTTCATCCATCAACAAAACGGGTGGATCGTAAACAAGAGCACGGGCCAGAGCGACCCTTTGCTGTTGGCCGCCTGACATCTGCGCGGGCATTCGATCTTCATACCCTTCGAGACGTACCAGCTTGAGCACCTTCGCAACCCGCTCTGCAATCTCCGCCTTCGGCGTTTTGCGCACGGTTAGCGGGAAAGCGACATTGTCTGCCACGCTCATATGAGGGAACAAAGTATAGCGTTGAAATACCATACCAATGTTGCGCTTGTTGGACGGGATACCAAGAACCGACTTGCCATTTAGCAGTATGTCACCCGCAGTTGGCTCCTGAAAACCTGCAAGGATATACAATGTCGTGGACTTGCCCGATCCGGATGGCCCGAGAAAGGTCATGAACTCCCCTTGCTCAACCTTCAACTCAACATGTTCCGTCGCGACAACATCGCCGAACTCTTTGCGAATGCCGTGGATGTGCAAATAGTCGGTCATTTGGATTTTCCTTTTTTCAAAAGGGCGGACACAAGCATCAATACAAGCGTCAAACCCAGAAGGAGTGTGGATGCGGCAGCAATCACTGGTGTGAGGTCTTGTCTCAGGGTTGACCAGATGCGCACTGGCAATGTTTGCAACGTCGGGCTGGCCATAAAGATCGCGACCACGACCTCATCCCAGCTGACAAGAAAAGAGAAGATGGCAGCGGAGAAGATACCATGCTTGATGGAGGGGATGGTGACACGCCAGCGGGCCTCCCACGGGCTTGCACCGCAGAGGATTGCGGCATCTTCGATAGATTTATCGAAATTCTCTAACGCGCCCGAGATCGCAATGGCCGAAAATGGCAGAGCAAGCACAAGATGCGCGACAACAAAACCAAACAGGGTGCCACCAAGACCAAGTTTGAGAAATAGCGCATAAATTGCGACCGCAAAGACCACGACAGGCAACACCATCGGTGTCAGAAAAAAGCCGCGCAGCACTTCCTTCCCACGAAAATTATGACGGTTAAGCGCCAGAGCCGCCAAACCTCCGATCACGACTGAGAAGATCGTTACGAGAACTCCGATCTTTGCCGAAGTCCAAGCGGCTTCAATCCAGCGAGGATCTGCCAAGAGTTCTTGATACCACTTCAATGTCCAGTCGGGCGGCGGGAACTGAAGCCAGCGCGACGACCCGAAAGACAGTGCAACGATAAAGACGATGGGAAGAAGTAAAAACAGGCAGGTCAGCGCAGCAATGATGCCCAATATCCACTTCCAGGGGCCAAGTTTATCAAAGTCGAGAAGCATCTCAATGACCTCCCTGGGGCGTGTTAAACCGGATTTGCGCGGCATAGAGCAAAAACGTGATGACAAGCAGAACAAAGGCCAGCGCCCCGCCCATGCCCCAGTTCACAAGGCTTTGCACCTGTTGGGCGATAAGTTCGGCAACCATCATATTCGACGTCCCGCCCAACAGTGCAGGCGTCACGAAATACCCGAGCGACATCACAAACACCATCAAGGCACCTGACGCGACACCTGGTCGCGCGAGCGGCCAGAAAACCATTCGCAAGACCTGCAAACGTGTCGCCCCGCATAGCGCAGCCGCACGTAAGATTCCGGGGTCAATTTTGGACAAGACACCGTAAAGCGGCATCACCATGAAAGGGAGCATGATATAGACCATCCCGATGGTCACCCCTGTAAGGTTATTGACCATGGTCAATGGCTCATCAATCAAACCAAGGTCCATTAAGGTACGGTTGATCAAGCCGGTGCGTTGCAGCAGCACCATCCACGCATATGTGCGTGCCAAAAGATTGGTCCACATAGACAACAACACGAGGCCGAAAATCAAGCCGGCGATCCGTTTCGGAAACACCGCCAATCCCCATGAAAGAGGAAAAGCGATTGCAACGGTGATCACGGTTACCAGTGTAGAGACCAGAAACGTGTTGAAAAAAATGCGTAGATAGGTAGGCGTGCCGAAAAGAGTGACATAGTTTTGCAATCCCGGTTCGGGCTCTGTCACCGAACGCGTCAGCAGCATTAGCACAGGAACGAGGAAAAAACCCAGAAGTAACACCATGATCGGTGTAGTGAGCCCAGCGATCTGACGTGCCTTTTGCGACAACCTGTGCGGTTTGTGCGTATCAGTCATGGTCATTGTAATGTCCTGATATAAGGCTGCGGAGACAAATAATCTCCGCAGCAAAGCGTCCAGGAAGCAGGATTATTCGGCCTGCCATGCGTACCAGCGGTTGCCAATTTCATCACGATTTTCGGCCCAATAAGCCATATTCGCGTTGATTTGGTTCTCACTATAAGAGTCTGGCAGGGATTTGCGGATTTCAGCCTCCATCATATCCGGCGATTCCAAGTTGATCGGCGCATATCCTGTTTCGGCTGCGAATTCTGCCTGGGCCTTTGCAGAGGTTGCCGCAGCGATAAATTCCATGGCGGCGGCTTTGTTTTTCGTACCTTTGGGCACAACCAATGCATCCGCAGCCGTGATATTCTGGTCCCAACTGATGCCAACTTCCAAACCATCGGCCTCAAGCGCCGCAAGACGGCCATTCCAGAAGAACCCGATGGGGGCTTCGCCGGACGCCAGGAGTTGCTGGGATTGGGCGCCACCAGACCACCAGATAATATCCGACTTGATCGTATCGAGTTTTGCAAAGGCACGATCGAGATCCAACGGGTAAAGGTCTTCAGCCGCAACGCCATCAGCAATCAGCGCCGCTTCGATCACACCTGGCGCCGACCATTTGTAAAATGTTCGTTTTCCGGGGAATTTTTCCGTATCAAACAAATCGGTCAGTGTCGCAGGTACAGTATTGCCGAAAGCCGAAGGGTTATACCCCAAAACAAAGGAGTAATAGAAAGAGCCAACCGCATACTCCGATACAAAGCGCGGATCGAGTGCGTCTTTGTCAATCACGGAAAAATCCAATGGCTCCAAAAGCCCTTGTTCTCCTGCTTGAAGAGCATAGTCGAATTCCACGTCAACCACATCCCAGCTGACCGCATCGCTTTCGACCATCGCTTTGAGTTTACCGTAGTCGGTGGGACCGTCTTGAACGACCTTGATGCCATTCGCCTCACCAAACGGCTCGGCCCAGAATTTTGACTGTGCGTCTTGTGTAGTGCCGCCCCAGCTGGTGAAGACCATATCATCGGCCAGAACTGGAGAGGCGATAGCGACACACACGGCCGCGATCACAGATTTCAGATACATTTCAAACTCCACATGTTGGTTAGCTTTGATTTTAAGTCCCGCCTTTTAAGGCTGGCGGGTTGGAACGAAGCAGGATGCGGCTCAGCGCATGACAAAGGGATCGGGGATCGGTTCGTCGCTCGTGCGCAGCCAGACAGTTTTGACGTTTGTATAATCAAGTGCAGCCTGTAGCCCGCCTTCGCGCCCGTGTCCCGACAGGCCATGCCCGCCGAATGGCGCTATGGGGCTGACGGCGCGATAGGTATTGACCCAGACGATCCCCGCGCGAATGCCACGGATCATCCGGTGAGCGCGGGTTAAATCCCGTGTAAACACACCGGACGCGAGACCAAATGCGGTATCATTGGCTAATGTCAGGGCTTCTTCTTCCGTGTCGAAACCAACAACAGAAAGCACCGGGCCAAAAAATTCCTGCGTCAAACACGGTGCCTTCGGAGCCTCGGAGCAGTCTACAATTGTAGGCGGAAAATAAATTCCCTCACCGTCAATCGCTGCCCCTCCCGTTACGAGAGACGCACCCGCATCAACGGATTGGGACACAAGCCTGACCGCAAGTTCGCGTTGAGTTTCAGTACATAGCGGGCCGACTTCTGTTGCCATATCCAGCGGCGAACCAATCACCACAGATTCAGCTTTTTCTTTCAGCCGGCTTAAGAAATCCTCTTTGATGGAATTGGCAATCAAAAGCCGCGACCCGGCCACACAACTTTGTCCTGTTGCCGCGAAAATGCCTGAGACCTGCGCATTCACGGCGCTTTCTATGTCAGCATCCTCAAAGACAATAAACGGCGACTTGCCACCAAGCTCCAAAGACGTAGAGGCGAGATTTTCCGCAGAGTTGCGCACGATATGACGTGCAGTATCCGGCCCTCCGGTAAAAGCAATATGTGCCACCTTTGGGTGGCTGGTGAGAACCGAACCACATTCGGCCCCGAAGCCCGTAATCACATTCAAGACGCCTTTCGGAAAACCTGCCTGATCGAAAATTCGAGCAAACTCCAGCAATGGCGCCGGAGCCGTCTCGGAGGCTTTGAGAACAACTGTACACCCTGCTGCTAAGGCTGGTCCGATTTTCACGGCAGACAGAAAGAGTTGCGAATTCCACGGCACGACTGCCGCCACCACACCGATTGGTTCACGACGCAGCCAAACCTCCATATCCGGTTTGTCGATTGGCAAATGTGCGCCTTCAATCTTATCGGCGAGTCCTGCGTAATACCGATAATAGTCGGCCACATAGGCAATCTGAGCCGATGTTTCACGAATAATCTTACCAGTATCGCGCGTTTCATATTCCGCCAGACGCGACGCATTCTCGGCAATCAGATCTGCCAGCTTCATAAGCAGCTTGCCCCGTGCCGTGGGCGTCATCCCTGCCCATTCCGGTGCTCTAAACGCGGCGTCGGCTGCTTCAACCGCTGCATTCACATCCTCTTGACGCGCTTCAGGCATCAGAGCCCAGACTTTGCCTGTAGCGGGGTCACGGCTTTCGAATTGTGCTGAGCCTTTGGAAAAGACCCCGCCAATATATTGTTCGAATTCTTGCATGGGTTTTCCTCAGTTAAAGGCTGGCATGACATCAGATATGAAACGTTCGAGAGAAGCTTTTTTGCGATCAAAACTCATGCCGCTATCAATCCAGAACGAATATTCATCATAGCCCATGGCCTCATAGGTCTTGATCCGTTTGATCGCATCATCAGCTGTGCCGATAACCAAATCCCGCTGCATAGCTTCCGGCGAATAAAAGGGATGGTTCGCAATTTCTTCTTCGGTAAGCGACTGAATAAGGCCCTGCGCCACAGGCCTTTTGTTCATGAACCATGCCCCGAAGTAACAATAGAAGCGGTTTATTTCTTCAGCAGCCTTGCGTGCATCTGCGGCATCAGATGCAATATATGTATGGTTTAAAAGCATGATGTCCGGGCGAGGCACGTCGGGAAACGCCGCGCAAGCTGCTTTGAAATTGTTCATCAAATGCGTGATTTCCTCGTCGCCCTTCCACAGAGCTGTCACCTGAACATGGCAGCCATTTTTGACCGCAAATTCATGGCTGTTCGGATCACGAGCAGCGATCCAGATCGGAGGCCCGTCTTCTTGCACAGGTTTTGGAGAAGAGGTTGTCAAAGGAAAAGAATGAAATTCACCTTCGTGAGCATAATCACCTTTCCACAAGGCTTTCACGGCTGGCACCAACTCACGCATCCGCTGGCCAGCTTCCCACGCATCCATACCCGGCATTATACGTTCGTATTCGTAGCTATACGCTCCGCGCGCTATGCCCAATTCAAGACGCCCCTCGGTGATCATATCCGTCATCGCCGCCTCTCCAGCGAGACGGATCGGATGCCAAAATGGAGCGATGACCGTTCCGGTGCCGAGACGGACATTCTTTGTCTTGGTGGCGAGATCAATAAGATTGAGCATAGGGTTCGGTGAAATGGTGAAGTCCATGCTATGATGCTCGCCTGTCCACACAGCGTGCATGCCACCCGCATCCGCTATTTTGGCCAGTTCGACAAATTCATCATATAGCTTTTTTTGATCCTGCTCAGCAGAAACGCGCTCCATATGCGCAAAGAGTGAAAACCGCATTGTCGTTAACTCCCTGAATGAAGCGGTTTCACGGCACCGCTTTTTTGGTTTCCATAGTAAATTCCATACGTTCCGATCTGACTCTCAGCGATATACCGTTCCAGCATTGAAAGGATCGATGGATCGGAAACATCATCAAGAACGGCAGCACCAACAGGCACAAACGCACCGCTTGCAGGCTTCCCTTCCGTGGCATGGCAGAGCACAGAAATATGCTGACGTTTGCGCTCTACATCTTCAAACACCGAGTAGACAAAGCTCGGTTCCGCTGTGAGACCCGTTGCATCGATCAAGCGTTTGAGCGCACCGGTCGCTCCCTCCTCAGGGCGTACGGTCACTTCGGGGAGTGCTGTCCCTCCGTGCCCATCATCAAGCATGAGCAACTCGCCCTCACGTTCGATCAGCGCCGAAACAATCAGGTTCGGGCTGGAAAACAATGCGTCAGTCCCCGCGGAAGGAGAAAAATAGGCACCGCGCGCATAGCCGAGACCGGCGTGCTCGGCGACATCAAAGGCTTCAACCTGACCAATCAGAATGACATGATCCCCTGCTTCAACTACTTTATGCATTGAGCAATCGAACCATGCGCTGACGCCGTCAAATACCGGCGACCCGTAAGGACCCTCCTGCCATTCGACAGCAGCAAAGCGGTCCTCGACCTGTCGCGCAAAAGTATTCGATATATCTGTCTGGCCTTCAGAAAGCACATTGACGGCAAATCCCTTGCCCTCAACCATAGCTTCAAAATTCGAAGAAGAATTCGCCAGACATACCAACACCAACGGAGGTTCCAGTGACACGGAAGTGAAAGAATTAGCCGTGAAACCGAGCGGCGATCCGGATTTGTCTTTTGAGGTAACGACGGTGACGCCCGTCATAAAAGCGCCGAAAGCAGAGCGCAGAGCGCGGGGATCGAGCGTATTCATTGCAATTCCTTTTTCTTTACGGAACGCTTCAGCCACTCCAACAGATGACCGTTGACTACATCTGGCACAGTCAGGTTGATCATGTGTCGCTCCCCTTCGATCACAACGGCTTTGCCATCAGCGACCTGAGCAGCCATGGCATGTGCCATTTCAGCCGTAGAATTGGGGTCGCCATCACCAGTTAGAGCCAAGAACGGGCAGCTAATGTTCTTAAACAAATCAGCATAGGTTCGGTCTCCACGCGAAAATGCGGTGTAGGCAATCGAATAACCAGACACATCTACCGACCCGAGCCACTCTGCGACTAAAGTACGTGCGGCTTGATCCGCATCAGACTCTCCAAACCACCGAGTGAGCGGCGTTTCCAGATCCACTTTTCCCGCTCTCAGTTCTGCTGCACGACCCTCGACGGCAGCACGCGCCTCGGGGCTGCGGCAGAATACGCCGTTTAACAACGCAACACGCAACACGCGATCGGGATACGTCGCCGCATAACCTCCAGAAATCAACGCTCCCATAGAATGTCCGGCAAGATTTATCTGTGGAAGTTCGAGCGTATCAACCACCTTAGCAAGCCAGGCTACGAAGTCTTGCAATGTAGCACCAACAGGCAGCGGATCACTTTGCCCATGCCCAGGCATGTCGAGAGCTATGACTCGGTAGGCATTAGATAAGGCCTCAATCTGCGGTAGCCATGCCTCAGATTGCATGCCAACACCGTGGATGAGAACAATAGGCTCGCCTTGTCCTGCCTCTCGATAAGAGAACTTCGTTCCGGATTTAAACGGCCGCAGGATTGTCGACGTCATGTCCGAGATCCTTCAAGTCTTGATAGCGGTCGCCAATCCTGTGATGCGGGCGCCCTCCGATTGAAGCACCAAGCGCAATTAAAATCTCATCCGGTGCAGGAGCATCGCAGACGGAAGTTTGAATGGTGAGATAATGAGACCGTCGCCCACCATCATTCTTGTCCATCAGAGGGATCAACAGCGGCGCATTGGCCGGACCGCGCGTGTTACAGAACGAGAGGTAGGATTTTGCACCCACAGCTTCGCGGTAATAATTGCCAAAGCGAAGTGTGTGAATGAGTGCCGAAGCATGTTCCACTTCGCCGTTGAGCCCGACAATGGCCGCCTTCCCATACCCTTCAACAGCATCACCGCCACCAGCGGCATCCAGTATCATTTCGGTGAGCAGCTGCCCCAGTCCGGGCGCCTGATCATGGATCATCGGCTTGAGGTCTTCGACAAATCCCTGACCTGCCCAAGGGTTTTGGATCACGGCAATGGCAGCAATCATTTTGAGTGGCGTTTCAGCAGCCTTACCACCTTCGATCAGTGTGTTTTCAACATGCAGCAGCGTCTTACGTATCTGTGCGGGCATCAGGTTGTCCTCGTTGTAAATCTCTTGATTCACATCGTGGTATACCATAATACCGTCAGTCAATAATTAAATGGAAATTTATCCTGCATCTGATCTGCTCACGCAAAAACAAAGCAAAAGCACTCTGGTTTAGATTAAATTTTCACCAAACTCGAAGATCAGCAGAAGCTCTGTTTAGAAACATTCCAACGATCGACACATGCGTCAGGAGATACCTCATGCCGACAGCCCCTAAGGCCTATTGGATTGCTCATGTAAACGTGACAGATCCTGAGCGATATAAAGGCTATCAGAGCCTCGCTCCTCACGCGTTTCAGAAATACGGCGCCCGCTTTCTCACTCAAGGCGGAGTCACCACAATACTTGAGGGAGAGCCTTGGGATCGTAACGTTGTGATTGAATTCAAGGACAGAAAAACTGCGCTTGAATGTTACAATTCTCATGACTACCGGCAGGCTCGCGCCGAACGGAGCGGTGCTTGCCTAACCAACATCATGATCACCGATGGCATTTCGCCTGACGAGTGAACTGAATAAAAAGGGTAAAATAAAATGAGCGTTTTTGACGAAGACTTGTTTCTAAGAGGGTTGGCGCAACGCAAAAATACGCTGGGCCCCGAATATGTGGAGAAGAATCTCGCTGCCGCAGATGAATTCAGCCGCCCCTTCCAAGAGGCTATGACCGCATGGTGCTGGGGCTTTGGTTGGGGAGATAGCGTGATAGACGCGAAAACGCGCTCCATGATGAATCTGTCGATGATCGGAGCACTTGGCAAAATGCATGAATGGGAATTGCATTGCCAAGGCGCCATTAATAATGGGGTTACCAAAGAGGAATTGCGAGCGATCATTCATGTCATCGGAATTTATTGCGGCGTACCACAAGCGGTCGAATGTTTCCGCGTTGCCCGAAAGGTCATCGAAGACAATGACATGTAGCGAACACGTCAAGCCTCGCAACTATGAGAGAAACACTATCAGCTCCTGACCGAACTCGACATAGCAGCAGCTCCGCAGGCCAGAAGTTGTAGTTGCTGCAGCTAAAGCGTTTTGCTTTTTATCTGAAACAGAGACTGATAATCCGCGCCACCAACAGCCATTTATTCGGACTGGACACAGAGGCTTGAGAGACCGTGCGGTGCCCGCGGAATGTCGCAGCGCCCGCTGCCTTCGAGTGCCACCTGATGCAGACAGTTTCGGTGAGCCCGGCACACACCATTGTGCTTTGAGAAGTGAAACGCATGTTCGTGCGTGAGACATTGGTGGATCCCGAAACATTATATGTCGATTAAACCGGCATCGACGCTGTCGGGCGCCTCGGCGGACACCTTTACGCGTGTCAGTTCGACCAATTTGAACGTGTGACAACCACAGTCGAAGAGTTCCTGAAGGCGTCGGGAAAAGCCTGCAAATATACTTTCGATACTTCTTATAACGATGACGCGGGCGACCATGTCGGGGTGGTTTATCCGGCCGCGACATGAAGAATAAAAAATTAACAGCCATGGACCTTCAAATTTGCAAGGAGTTTGTTAACAGAATCTGCCCCTCGACTTAATCGGCACCAACGGTCCCGAGGTACCTACAAAACGAAAGACTGAATGTCTGTTTGCGCCCTCGAAGCGAACTTGCGGCGTCGCGGCACACCAAACTTGATCTTGCAGGCTTCGGCGCACCCCACCGGATGATCGCTCTCCAGCCCAGACCTGACTTTTCGGATATATCGCCATGCTTCGGCGCACTGCTGCTTCATGCAATATTTTACAAAACTGAAAGCCTGTGGGGTGAGTTATTTATCGCGTACAAAGTAAAAATGTGTTCGGGTTGATTGGATAGTATTGCGCCCCCTTAAAAAGGACAGAGACATGCATAGTGAAAAAATCACCTTTCCCGGCGCTGCAGACATAGAGCTTGCTGCACGATTGGACAGGCCTGAAGGGCCGGTACGCGCCGCGGCGATTCTTGCACATTGCTTTACCTGCTCCAAAGACATCGCTGCAGCCCGCCGAATTGCGGGCCGGCTTGCGGGTCTTGGCATCGCCGTTTTACGATTTGATTTCACAGGGCTTGGCCATTCTGGAGGCGAGTTCGCCAATACCAACTTTTCGTCAAACGTTGCCGACCTTTTGGCGGCAGCAGATTGGATGGCGGGGCAAAACATGCCTGCACAATTGTTGATTGGTCATTCTCTGGGCGGAGCCGCGGCACTCAAGGCCGCGCCTCAAATTGAATCCTTGCGGTCGGTGATCACCATCGGGGCTCCGGCTGAGCCGGGACATGTTGCCCACAACTTTGACGGCAAGCTGGATGAAATCCATGAAAAAGGTCATGCAATGGTCAATCTTGCGGGCCGCGAAATCGAAATTCGAAAACAGTTTCTTGACGATATCTCAAAGGCTTCTCTGGCCGATGCTTTGCCTCGGCTGGGAGCTGCGTTGTTGGTTCTACATGCCCCGCGTGACGCTATCGTCAGCATCGACAATGCCAGCACAATTTTCATGGCTGCCAAACATCCAAAAAGTTTCGTATCTCTTGATAACGCAGATCACCTTTTGCGCAGCGATACCGACGCTGAATACGCTGCCGATCTGATTTCTGCTTGGTCGTCGCGCTATCTTGATCTCCTGCCCGAGCCTGTGACCCCCGATGCGCCTGAAGGCGTGGTGCGGGTCGCTGAAGCCGAGGCCGGAGGCTTTCGTCAGGACGTTACAATCGGCGGCAAGCACCAATTGGTCGCTGATGAGCCGATCTCGATTGGCGGCACAGATCAAGGCCCCAGCCCTTACCAACTTCTGTCGGCGGCGCTCGGAGCTTGCACCACCATGACAATCAGGATGTATGCGCGCCGCAAAAAGATCACCCTATCCAACGTCGTTTGTGATGTGACCCACAACAAGTCGCATTCGAAGGATTGCGAGGGTTGCAACAAATCAGCGACAAAGGTGGATGTGTTTCATCGGCATATTAGACTTGAGGGTGACCTAACAGCAGAGGAGCGTGCCAGCCTTCTGGCTATCGCTGACAAATGCCCAGTTCACCGAACACTGCACAGTCAGGCGCAAATCGTCACCGATCTTAAAGGGGCCTAATTTTTACCTGCCGCGAATGACTGTTTCCAACCCCCAGTGTCAATCGACGCTCACGGCCCAGACCGGCCTTTGGTCGTTCCTATCGTCGCTGCATTTCAGCTTCCCCGAAGCAGACACTGCCCCATTGGCGCAGCATTTTGACGTGCGGGATGGCGGCATCGCGGACAAAGCGAGCTTTCGCAGGATGTGCGCCAACGTCCGGTCTGGTGAACTGATCAATAAAAGGTGGCTTTGGGAACAGCTCGGATAGAGTGGCTCAGCTATAGCTCCCAATGCGGAGCATCTGCCTAACTGTGTTTCTGCGGCCATTCGTTGATAGAAATATGGAACAGCAGATCCGTGTATATGAGCCTACGGCAAGACTGCCGCAAGCGCGAATTTTCATATATGCCCGACTTGCGTACGGGGTTCCTGAAACACTTTCACAGATATTTCAGAATCATACGCGCGGCAGATCGGCCAGACAGATCACGCTGCTGCTTTGCCCTGAATATCGTTCCAAATGGTAATAAACATATCATTGAAGCGCGGGTCCGACCGCAGGGCAACAGCATCTCGCGCATCTCTCGGAATATCTATCACCAGTTCCCGAATGACCGTAGAAGGCCGCTGTGACAACACAAGTACTCGATCCGCCATGGTCAGAGCCTCGCCAATATCGTGCGTGATCAGAATTGCGCTTTTCTGTTTCTCGGCGATGATCCGTGCCACATCTGTTTGCAACAATGTCCGGGTCTGGAAATCCAGCGCCGAGAATGGCTCGTCCAGCAACACCACAGCAGGATCAAAGGCCAAGGTCCGCATGATTGCCACACGCTGGCGCATTCCTCCCGATAGCGTGGCCGGTTTGGCGTTTTCAAAACCGGCCAAACCGTAAGCTTCGATCAGACGTTTCGCGACCGGATAGGATTCCGACGTAGGAACACCGCGCACTTCGAGGCCAAGAACAACATTGTCGATCACACTACGCCACGGCAGCAAAAGATCTTTCTGCAACATATAGCCCACAGATTGACCATTCTCACCACCCTCTACCGCAAAGCTACCGCGGCTTGGTTCCAGCAATCCACTTATGATGTTGAACAAAGTTGTCTTGCCGCACCCTGACGGTCCGATCAGCGCGACAATTTCACCGGCGTGCAACTCAAAGGAAATGTTATGGATAGCCTCGACAGAGCCGCCGTCCGGCGTCTGAAAGACCATTCCGACATTCTCGGCAGTCAAAATTGCAGTCATAGGGAAAGTTCCTTTGCATAGGCATCGTGAAAGCGCGCCACAGCGGCATCAAATGTGGCGGGATCTGTTTGGCTTGAGGCATGCCCGCCATGGGGTAAGAGCAAGAAATGCCCGTTGCCCAACCGGTCTGCCAGTGCTTTGCTGGCGGTCCATGGGACAAGCATGTCATCCTCTGTTGCCAAACACAGAATGGGGACGGACAGAGCCTGCAATACCATGTCAGAAGGCTCATAGTTCTGGAACGCGTCGATCCGGTCCAAAAGGTCCGCCTCAACCGGCATGTGATCAGGCGCGTGAAGGGCGTTCTGACGCAATTGCGCATCGCGATTTGAAATCCATGGAGCCGGATACAGGAAAAGCGGCTGCGCTTCGACATAGGCTTCTGCTCCACTGTCTCGCAGCAAGTTGATTCTCACAGAGAAGCATCGCTTGATGTGAGGATCCGGCGCGCCCCAGCCATTGGCGATGACAAGGCTTTGCACCATATCAGGTTCCATGAGCGCAAGTTGCAGCCCCATCATGCCTCCCACAGCATGCCCCATGATATGTGCCTCCTTCGCACCCGAAGCGGTGATGACTGCCTGCATGTCCAATGCAAAATCCGCAACTGAACGTCGTCCAACGCCTCTGGAGCTACGACCACATCCGGCATGATCATAGGTGACAACACGGAAACGCTCGCTAAGTGCCTCGATTTGTGGAGCCCAGTAGTCACAAGAACCACCAAGTCCGCTCGACAGGAGAAGCGTCTCTCCTGCCCCTCTGACCTCATAGTGCAGCCCAACGCTGCCATTATATGCGATTGGCATTGTGTGCTCCTTATCGTTTCATAAACCGGGCTTCACACCAGTCGATGGCTGCATACATGAGCAAGGCCACAACCATGAGAGCCGCGATACCAAGCCAGACCGTGTTAAGGTCATAGAGCGTGCCAGCATATGAAATCATGTAGCCAAGCCCATTGTTCGACGCGATATACTCACCCACCACGGCACCGATCAGCGCAAAGCCGACGTTGAGACGGAAGGCGGATACAATCCATGGCATCGCACCTGGCACAATCACCGTGCGCCATGTCTTGAACCGCGTGGCCCCAAGAGAGCGCATAAGTTTGACCCAATCGCTATCCACCTCGCGAGCGCCTTGCTGTGCTGCGATCATGGCAACAATAAAGGTGATCAATGTGGCCAGCGCGATTTTGGACCCAAGCCCGATACCGAACCAAATGATGACCAAGGGCGCGAGAGCGATCTTTGGCAAACCGTTCAGCGCAATCATATAGGGACGAAGTACTGCGGCTCCCATCGGCGACAGCCAAAGTGCCAACCCCAGAACCGAACCCGTCACCGTCCCGATGATAAAACCGCTGATGGCCTCAAAGGCGGTCAGAGCACTATCGCGCAGAAGTGCTCCACTGCCGATCAGTTCTACCGCTTTAGCAAAAATTCCGCTGGGGCGGCCATAGATATAGACCGCGATCCAGCCAAGACTGACGGCGATTTCCCAAAGCGCCAGCAAACCGAGCAAAAGCCCGATCTGCCACGTCAGGATTTGCATCGTGGAAGGCGTCACATCCTTCCATTTTGATCCCGCCGCGGTTTGCCCGCGTGATGAAGCCTGCCCGACCTGCGCAGAGGATACTGTGTCTGTGACACTCATGACGTCACTCTTTTATGCGCAATGGTAGCAATCTCGATTTTGGCCTCCGGTTTCACCAGGCCAACTTGAATACAATAGCGAGCGGGCTTCGTGTCCGGGAAATATTCCGCGTAGACCGCATTGATTGCGGCGTAATCGGCAAAATCCGCGACAAAAACATGGTTAAACACCACATCTTCAAACCCCGCGCCGGCCTCGGCCAGAATGCCGCGAATGGTTTCGAAAACATGGCGGGTTTGCGCCGCCGCATCGCCGGGATGGACCACCTCGTTGTTCTCATCGAAAGGGAGGATACCAGCGGTGTAGATAACATTGTCCGCTAACATGCCCGGAGAGAACGGGCCAAGGGGAGCAGCGGTGCCAGCGGGGATCAAAACACGATCATTCATGCGGTGGTTTCCTTTTGAGTGAGAGCTACATATTCGGCAAAGTCGGCACAGGTTGCGACCCAGCCAAAGAACGTCTCAATGTTGTAAATGCTTGCGGCGCGGATCATGTCGTCTCCCAGTTGGTGACAAGCGTCCTCCAAGAGTACCGCAAAGAATTCATTGTGAAATGCATCTCGAATACTGGTCTCAACGCAGACATTGGTCGCTATGCCGCAAAACACGATATTCTTGATCCCGCGTGCGCGCAGGATGGAATTGAGCTGCGTATTCCAAAAACCGGAATAGCGGGTTTTCGGCAGCAAAATGTCCTCGGGCCCGGGCGTCAGTTCATCCACCAGAGCGTAGTCCCAGCCTCCCTTGGCCAAAAGCTGACCTTTGAGTTCGGGCTTTTCGCGCATCAGCTTGAGCGCATTTGATTTATACCAGTTAGGTGAGCCTTCGCCGCCCGCCTCCTTGAGCTCTGGATCCCAGCCGTTTTGCAAGAAGACCACAGGCATCCCGAGTTGATGCGCAAGGTCAACCGTATCGGAAATGTTCTGGATCACCGAACGGGTGCCGGACACATCAAAGCCGCATAGATCAACGTAGCCGCCTTTGGTGGAATAAGCATTCTGCATATCAACGACGACAATCGCCGTTTCTTTCGGGTTCATCCCGAGAGGTTCCGGGCGGGAGTTGATCGCAGGGGCGGTTTGGTCCCCTGCGATCATTGGTGTTTGGCTATCTTTCATAGATTACGCTCCGTATTTTGCGGCCGCCGCTTCAGCAAAGCGGTTATCGACCATCTGCTCAAAGGGCAGCGCTTCAGAAATCGAGCCTCCACCCAACTCAAGCGACATGGCGCTTGCGAATTCGTCTTCGGAAATCACCGGAGTGGTCGGGATTGCGACACCGGAGGCAAAGAAGTTCGCTGCGGCACTTTCAATGATGTCTTGGTCCACTTGCGGGAAATACTCAGCACCCGTTGCCGCCAGAAGAGAATGATCAGCGTGCATCGCGGTCATTGCTTCGGCCATGGCGTTGCAGAATGCCTGAATTTCCTCCGGGTGCTCGGCAATAGCCTCTTCGGTCGCCTGAGCGGTCGTGAAAGAAGTCGGCCCAATCACGTCAGCCAGAGACAACACGGTTTCAAGTCCGAAGTCTCGCGATCCGACCGAGACATCCCATTCAAAGGCCGTTGCGACATCGGCACGGCCATCTTTTACGGCTGTCGCTTGCGCCCCAGGCGGCAATTCAAGAAAGGTGATCCCGGCCTCTTCCGGCGTCATGCCCAAAGCTTTTTTAATCGCATAAGTCGGAACCTGAATGGTTGAGGAGGGGAATTTCAGCGTTGCAATGGTTTTGCCCTTCAGGTCTTCGATCTTGGAAATCCCGGAGCCGGGCTTTGCAATTGCCCACATCGAAACCCCGCCAACGATTTTGGCGATATTCTTGATAGATGCGCCCTCACGTGTGGCGTTTACCGACATGCCTGGACTGGTAACACCAACAAGGCTGCGGCCAGACAGGATCATCGGTATCGGCAGCGCGATCCCGCCAGCCGTTTGCACATCCACATCCAGCCCGTGTTTCTTGTAAAGCCCGAGATGTCCGGCCACATAAAGCGGCGCATACATGGCCGTTCGAATGGCCTCGGAAACGGTCATGGATGTGTTTGCGAAAGCAGGCATGACCCCTGTGGAAAGGGCCGCGCCCGCAGTGAGGCCGGAAGCGATAAAAGAGCGTCTATTGAGCATGGGTTATTCCCTGATTGATGCACGGTCGTTCACTCGACCTGTTTAAGAAGCGATGCCAACCAGATTTCCCCGCTCTATTTAATTGTCAATTAAGCTTAATTCGATATATATATTTAATATGCCAATTAATAACGTTGAAATTAAGCATTTACAGGTCTTTGTAGCCGTTGCCGAGACCCAGAACTTCTCGCATGCCGCACAGGCCTGTGGGCTATCTCAATCGACTGTAAGTTTAATTATTCAGCGTCTTGAGGCAGATTTGGGCGTTCGACTAATTGATCGAACAACCCGCAAGGTCTCTCTGAGTCGTCTCGGAGAGGAGTTTTTGCCAGGTGCGCAGCGCATCATTGCTGATTTCACGCGCCAAATATCAGACATGCGCGCGTGGCAGGAAATTGAGCGCGGGCAAGTCAATATCGCCTGCGTTCCGTCCGTTGCAATTCGCCTTATTCCCAAAACCATTTACGCGTTCCGTGCGAAGCATCCCAAGATTAGCATCAAAATTTTTGAAGAACCCCGCGGGCGGTGCATGGATCTTGCACGCAAGGGGGAAGTTGATTTGGCAATTGCGAACGAGCCTCCCGACCTCTCCGATCTCGACGCTATTCCACTTTTGACAGACCGTTTCGCACTGGTCTTGCGCCGGGATCACCGGTTTGCGGAAAAAGAAACTGTATCCTGGGCGGAAGCTCGTGATGCGGGTCTTGTTATGATGGCGGCAAAAACAGGGATCCGGTTGGAACTGGAACATGGTCTTCCCGCCGGAATACTGCAAAACAAAGTATCCTATGAAGCCGTGAACCCTTCGACACTTCTATCAATGGTACGAGAAGGTATCGGCCTCGCGCCTCTTCCAAGCCTTGCATGGCCAGACCCAAGCGATCCCATTTTGACATTTCGGCCCTTGCGCAATCCTGTTGTCACACGAGAGTTGCATCTGGCATGGCGCAAAGACAGTTCACCAACACCAGCAGTCGAGGCCTTTAAAACCCAGTTAGAGAAAGAGGCATCCGACTATGTCATTACCTGACTCATATTCTGCACCTGCTTCAGATCTTGTGACGTGCAACGGGGCCCACAGCACTGTTGAAAGGTGTAGCGCCACTGCAAATTCAAATTCCCGATGGCTACACGAAATATACGATTTGTATCATCTCCATCGCCTAACACTGCCGGTCCGGCATGCGCCTCTTTTGCGCCATCAAATGCCTTCATGCAATCTTGGGAAAGATCCACGCTCGCGGCGTGAGGCCTTGTGCTCGTAGATCGCAATGCAAATCGCCCCCTGTCCAGTCGGACCGGAAGGCGAAGGAATGATCCGCTTGCTCCCGTGGTGTGCGGAAAGCCACCCTTCATTCATTCAGCAGCATAGGTGACTCTGGGCTCAAACCGGACTTGCGGCGGTGCGACACGAAAATCTTGACCTTGCAGGCTTCGGCACGACCAACCGGATGACCGGTCCCAGCCCTTCCAAGATATTCGTGCCGGGCGCAGCATGACGAAGGGCATACACTGGGAGGGCGGGAAGTGTGCATTCGCCGCAAACCGTCGGCCCTCGCCTTGGAAACGCGAAAGCGGCCATTCAGAGACTTAAGAGATTATAAAACCGTGCCGCGTCCTCCAAAAAGTGTTAAGAACACAGCTAAATTTCCGGTACGGCCCAGTTTTCTACAAGAGTGCGTGCTTTTGAGAATGCCTTGCGTGATTGCGCGTGATTGTGGGTTGGTGTGAAATGGCGCGTCGGAATGTTCAGGTTGATGGTTTCGCCCGTTGTCTCTTGGGCCAGAAGAGCAACACCCAGACTTGTTTGCTCGGAAAAATCGGCAAGCTCTACCGTTCTCTGTAAAACATCTGCCAAAAACTGACAAAACCCTGAACTTTTTGTCAGCCCCCCATCGATTTTCACCACAGATGAGACGGGGCATTTGGTTTCGATTTCATCAAGAATCTCTGCCACGCGCAGTGCAACGCCTTCGCAAACGGCTTGTGCCAAATCCTGACGGGATGTGGAGAGAGAAAGGCCCAGCCACGCGGCTTTGGCATCTTCATTCCAATGTGGGCATCCAAGTCCGGAAAGAGCGGGAACGAAGGCTATTCCTTGCTCAATCAGCGACGGTTTTGAGAAGGTTCGAGTTGGGAAAAATCGTGAATAAGTGCGGCGTCTTTAGCCCAGTTGACGGCGGAGGCTGCTGTGAAGACTCCTCCCTCCAGAGCATATTGCACAGGCTCGCCCTGCTTTTGCCAAGCAACAGTCGGAACCGCTGCGGTTGATGTGTCCGGTTTTTGTGGCCCAAGCAATGTGAGGGCAAAGGCCCCAGTGCCGAAGGTGATTTTGGTCTCGCCACGCAAGCGGCACCCATGGCCGTAGAGCGCGGCTTGTTGATCGACGATACTGCTGCTTAATCGTAGCCCGTCAATCTCCCCCAGTTCACCATTGCAATCTCCGATTTCGGGGAGTGCGACCAGTGGAACCGAGAAAATGTCACACAGCTCTTCGTCCCAACGGCAGCTGTCGAGGTTCATAAGTGATGTGCGCGAGGCTGTCGCCACATCGGTTTCGCACCTGTCGGTCAATACATCTCGGAAAAAGGCGTCTGTGGTGCCCAGGCGCAATCGCCCCTCGGTCAGCAATTGGTCCGCATTTTCAGCGTTGTGATAGCACCATGCCAGTTTTGTAGCCGAGAAATAGGGGGAAAGCCGGAGGCCGCAACGGTTCTGAACAAAGGGCGCGTGGCCCCGTTCGGCCAATAGTTGGCAGGTCCGTGATGTGCGCGTATCCTGCCAGACAATGATGCGGCTCAACGGTTGCTTGGTTTTCGTGTCCCACGCCAGACAGCTTTCGCCCTGGTTTGCCAGCCCCACCAGTTCTGCTCCCGCCAATTTTCCTGCCGCGACAGCTGATTTGATATTGTTCAGAATTTCTATCGGGTCGTGTTCCACCCAAGACGCTTGGGGATAGATCTGGCGGTGCGTCTTGGAATATATGAGCTGCGGTGCGTCCCGTTCTGAAAACAGATAGGCTGTGGTGGCACTCGTGCTTTGGTCGATGGACAACATATTCATGTCAATGTCCTTTACGAAGCAGGCGTTTGGGGCAGGGGGAGCAAGATACGGCGTTCAGGTTTTGAGGAAATCCTGTGCGTGCTCGATCCGATCACTACGTTGCCGGTATATGCATCTGACAGACGTAGCTGGAGCTTGTCAAAGGCGACGGGCGCTTTGGGAGCGGAGGGGCTGATGACTTGCGGCAAGGAAAATTTTATCACGTGCTCTGATGCGGATGCCTGTGCGGATACATCGACCGAAGTGCGCGGGGGCAAATCGCCTTGCAAACCTGCTGCGATACATTGTGCGACTTTGCGTCCTTCATTCCAGCACCAGCCTGCTGTCTCAATCCCGCGCAGGATATTGCCTGCGCAGTAGTATCTCAGTTCTCGCAGGCGACCATATTGGTCAATTTTCGGGCCTAAACTTCCGCTGTCCAGTTCAAAGCCGCTGCTGCGGAGCAAGGCGTTTTCAGGGCGGAAACCGCCGGTGAAGATGACCCCGTCGCATTGGAGTGTATGTGATCCCGACGGACCGATGACGGTTACAGCCTCAACCTCACGTTTTCCGTGAATCTGAGCGATCTGCGTTTCCAGATGCAAAGGCACGCACATAGCTTTCGGAGCAAGGGCGAAGGGAAAGCGGGCCGTGATCCGGGTATTTTCTTCTAACATCGCGACGGGTTTGACGCCGTGTGAGCGACAGGTCATCAGTGCGGAAAAGGAGACAATCTCGGTGCCCACGATAACAAGGCGCTTAAAAGGCATATGATCTGAAAAGGCGGCAAAGTTTTGCAATGTGGCCGTGTTCATCACGCCCTTGGGCTTGGTGCCCCCGACAAGGCGAGCGGAGCGCGAGGTTTCCCGTGCTCCCATTGCCAACAATACCGCCCGCCCGGTCAGGGTTTGCAGGCCCGTATCTGAAGACACTTCAATCACACCATTGGGTTTCAGCGCGGTGACGGTTGTCTCGCAACGGATGTCGACACCCGCATCCAATGCGTCTTGAGTGAGGCGACGAGCATAGGCCGGCCCGAACATCAGCCGGTTCCATTCGCGCATGCCATAGGGGGAATGCAAACAGTGGCGCGGAATGCCGCCTGCCTGTTTCTCACGTTCGACAACGAGCACCGAGCCGGTGCCAAGCCGCTTCAGTTCTATCGCGGCTGAAAGCCCCGCCGGACCGGCCCCGACAACGATGACATCAAAGTTCAGCTGTGTATCAGTCATGCTTCAGGCCCTTTTGGTCCAGCAGGCTCTGGACCGCTTGTCCACAATAAAATCCCTGACACCGCCCCATGGTTGCACGTGTGCGGCGCTTGAAACCGGCAAAGCTTTTCGGGGCGAGAGGATCGTTCAACACGGCCGTTGCTTCGCGATAAGTGACTTTTTCACAATGGCAGAGGATGCCTTGATTGCCCGCACGTTGCCAGTCTCGGGTCTGGTTTGCGGCCAGCATCTCCATCTGTGGCACGTCGGGGTCTTTGAGCGGCTGCGCCTGATGGCCAAACCCTTCCAAAAGACGTCCCACATGCGCCGCTGTTCCCAAAGCCGAGCTGAGCCCTGTCGACCGAATGGCTCCAACCGTCACCATATTGCTCTCGGGGTGGGATTTGATTTGGTAGTCTTTATGTTCGCAAGCCGGACGCAGACCGGCATAGAGGCTGGTCACTTCTTCGCTTGCAAGCGCGGGGAGAATTTCCGCACCTTTTGCGCGCAGCATTTCAAGCGTGTCGTGATCAAGGCTGGCGGTTTCGCGATCCTCTTGTTCTTCGGCTGTCGGGCCGACCAGAAGATTACCCCAAATGGTTCGACACACAACAATACCCTTGGTCGTTTCCGTGGGAACGGGCAGCAGGATATGTCGGGTCAGCCGGGCGGACATCTTGTCAAACACGACAAACTGGCCTTTGCGGGGACGGATGTTGAAAGAGCTTTGTCCAAGCAACATCTGATCCAGCTTGTCACCATAAAGCCCCGCAGCGTTGATCACATATGTCGCCTGAATATCCCCGCGCGGGGTGGTCAGTGTCCACTGTTGGCCATCAAATTGTCCACCAAGAACGGGGCAGTCGCGTTTGAATAGCCCCTAGTTTATTAGACGCCTTGCAGCTTCCGTTGTTGTTGCCTTTCAAAGTCCGCTGGTGACAACATCCCATTTTTAGCGTGCTTGCGCTTTGGGTTATAGAACATCTCGATGTAATCGAACACGTCGGATCTCGCGTCTTCTCTGGTTTTGTATGTCCTGCGACGGATACGTTCGCGTTTCAGCAGGTTGAAGAAGCTCTCGGCCACGGCATTATCATGGCAGTTTCCACGGCGGCTCATACTGTGTTCCAGATTGTGGTGTTTGAGAAACGATGCCCAATCAATACTTGTGAACTGTGAGCCTTGATCAGAATGCACCAGAACCTTGCTCGTTGGTTTGCGCCGCCAAACGGCCATGAGCAACGCCTGCAACACGAGGTCTGTTGGTTGCCGGTTTTGCATAGACCATCCCACAATACGTCGCGAAAACAGGTCGATCACGACGGCCAAATACGAGAAGCCTTCGTGGGTCTTGATGTAGGTAATATCTGTCACCCAGACGGTATTAGGGGCCGCGACATCGAATTGACGGTCCAGCGTATTGTCAACGACGACTGATGGCTTTCCACCATACTTGCCGGGGCGGCGTTTATATCCGATTTGCGCGTATATCCCAGCCAATCTGGCCAGTCGGGCCACACGGTTTGGACAACAGGTCGCACCCAAATCGCAGAGGTCGTCGTGCAGCTTGCGATAGCCGTAAATGTTGCCGCTCTCTTTCCAAGCCTCTTTGAGTAGCTTGGTCTGACGAACATCTTCCTGCGCACGATGGCTTAACGGGTTTTTAATCCATGCATAGAAACCGCTCGGATGCAGGCGCAGGCAGCGACACATAGCGCGAACCGAAAAGATCGACCGATGCTCTGCCATAAATGCGTACCTCACTTTGCATCCCTGGCGAAGTACGCGGTGGCCTTTTTTAAGATATCGCGTTCCTCGGAAACGCGAGCGAGTTCTTTCTTTAAGCGCTTGATCTCTGCCGCTTGCTCCGTGGTCTCGATGATCTGCTTGCGCGGCTTCGAAAGCTGGGCCTTCCACGTGTAAAGTGACTTGGTGCTGATCCCTAATCGCTCCGAAACTTCTGCGACCGAATACCCTCGATCCACAACCTGTGCGACCGCGTCACGCTTAAAATCATCTGTAAATCTTATCCCTGACATCACTGTCTCCTTGCTTCCAAAATTACCAAGCAAGGCGTCTACAAATCTAGCAACTGTATTTATGTT
>NZ_JAHKPE010000026.1:0-15376 GCF_018860305.1 Celeribacter halophilus | reverse complement strand
TTCACCGCCTGCGCTCCCGTTGAAACTCGGAGATATAGCGCAGCACGGATAGGTTGATTTGGGGCCTTTGTTTGATAAGTCATGTCGGGTCTACCATTTTGTCTGTTCGCGGCACTCCTATTCGTCAAGGAGTCGCGCTCACTCCAAAGGATATTTTGCAGGCCATTCGGCGTTTCTACGCATCTTCCCAGAAGCAGACGCTCACTGGTTGAACGCATTTCACAGAACACGAAATCCCGACTAACCTGTCAATCAGTATCGCCTGTGGGCTCGCTATAGTACGCTAATAGACCCGCCATAATTTGTGTCCACGGCAACGATGATACGGATATTCGGTTCTTTCTGTATTTCGTCGACATCAAGGAACGATGAGACCGCGAACATTGTTCGAAAACCATCCTCGACCGCAGGATTGAAAAAAATGTCGGAATGGGTGTACTCACTTCAATCGATGGTCAATCGATGGATTTTGCCTCCAAAGCGGAAACCAACTTCGCAGACGTAGTTCCTCAGGCCAAAGGTCCTCGTTTTTCTCTAAACATTGAGCCTCACGACATCAGCGATCCTCGAGGTTTGGTCGGAGACGTTACAGGTGTCGGACGCTGGGGGAACGGCTTCTCCGAAGTGCGCTTGAATAGGATTGAGGAGCTTTCCTATGTGGTCGGATCGGCAAGGCTGGCCCTTGAATGCCAGCTGGATCAGGAGCACGCAGCCTGATAACTTTGGTTCAGCGCAATTAACTGATTAATAAATGTAGGACCTTCGCAATGATTAAAATGAGAGATTTGAACTCAGGATTTACTTATCGGTCATCATGGACTGGATACGCCAAGGGCTACGGACTTAATATTGAGAATGCCCCGGTTCTGCATAGCGCACGCATTGATACCAATCTGGTATATAGCGACCCCTTTAAAGGGGCTCGCAACGGGTTCCAAAGAAAATATGAGCAATTCATGGAGGCGCTCCAGAAAAGCAAGTACGCCATCGTTCGACATGGTGGGAAAGACGAGAACCAAGAACTATTTGGATCAGGCAAGCTTATTGCGGTTTACGAAATTGCTTCTCATGAAATTGACGATGAAGGCGGTGTTAAAATCCGCTTGGGGAAGCGCGTCGCTCATTAAATCTTACACGGGTGCCATCGGAAATCTTACACGGGTGCCATCGGCTTTGTACGCAGTTCCGGTTATCCTTTAGCCAAGTGTCAGACAACCTGTGTCCAAGTTACTGCAAGGTGGCGCGGTGGGGTAATTGTGGCATTATCGGGCAATTACATATCTATTAGCTCGAAGTCTCTTTGCCCTTCAATGTGAGCATTGAACATAGTTGAGGTTTGGCGCTGTTAGTCCTACCCTTGCTGTGGCAGTTTTCTGTCCAATGAAACGGAAATCAACTGGGCGGCAGGCAATGAACCAGACAAGTCACAATAATCTCGTTTCCTTCATCTGGCGCATCGCCGATGACTGTCTCCGGGACGTCTACGTGCGAGGGAAGTATCGTGATGTCATCCTGCCGATGGTCGTCCTACGGCGCTTGGATACCTTGCTGGAGCCAACCAAGGACGCAGTCCTCGAAGAGGTGCGCTACCAAAAAGAAGACATGGGCGCACTCGAACTGGACGATGAGCCTCTGAAGGATGCATCGGGCTATGTGTTCTTTAACACCAGCCCGTGGACACTGAAGAAGCTTCACGGCACCGCCACGAACAACCAGCAGATAATGCTGGCTAATATTGAGGACTACCTCGACGGCTTTTCCGAGAATGTCAAAGAGATCGTCTCCCGCTTCAAGCTTCTCGACCAAATGCGGCACATGGCGGACAAACAGGTGCTGCTCGACGTCATCGAAAAATTCGTCTCGCCCTACATCAACTTGACGCCACATGAAGTCGAAGACCCTGAGGGAAACACTCTGCCGGGCTTGTCGAACCTTGGCATGGGCTATGTCTTCGAAGAACTGATCCGCAAGTTTAACGAAGAGAACAACGAGGAGGCAGGGGAACACTTCACTCCGCGCGAGGTGATCCACCTCATGACGCACCTCATGTTTGATCCGATCAAGGATCAATTGCCGCCGGTCATGACGATTTATGACCCCGCCTGTGGATCGGGCGGTATGCTGACCGAAGCGCAGAATTACATCAAAGAACCCAGCGGCCCAATCCAGGCGCGGGGCGACGTTTATCTCTACGGCAAGGAGATTAACGACGAGACCTATGCGATCTGCAAATCGGATATGATGATCAAGGGCAACAACCCTGAGAATATCCGCGTCGGTTCCACCCTCTACACAGACGAATTCTCGGCCAATCGTTTCGATTTTATGCTGTCAAACCCGCCCTATGGCAAAAGTTGGAACAGCGATGTCAAATATATCAAGGATGGCAAGGATGTCATTGATTCCCGTTTTCAGGTTGAGCTGACTGACTACTGGGGCAAGAAAGAGACTATGGATGCAACCCCACGCTCCTCGGATGGCCAACTGCTGTTCCTGATGGAGATGGTCAACAAGATGAAGCCCGTGGGCACCAGCCCGCTCGGATCTCGTATCGCATCGGTCCACAATGGCTCCAGCCTCTTCACCGGCGATGCCGGCAGCGGTGAGTCCAACATCCGCCGCTATATCATCGAAAACGACATGCTGGACGCCATCATCCAGCTGCCGAATAACCTTTTCTATAACACCGGCATCACCACCTACATCTGGCTCCTGACCAATTCCAAACCCGAGGCGCGCAAGGGCAAGGTGCAACTGATCGACGCAAACCTCCTCTATCGTAAGTTGCGCAAGAACCTTGGTGACAAGAACTGCGAATTCTCAGAGGACCATATTAAACAAATCACTGAGGCCTACCTGAACTTCACCCCCATTGAGCGCGAGATCGACGCCAACAATGATCCCGTAGGCATCGCCGTGCAAATCTTCGACAATGAGGACTTCGGTTACTACAAGGTTACGATCGAACGCCCTGACCGCCGCCGGGCGGGTTTTACCGAGGATCGCATCGATCCCTTGCGTTTCGACAAGTCTCTGCGCGAGCCGATGGAATGGCTCTATGCAGAGCATGGAGACAAGGTCTATGAGCCTGGTTTTTTGAAGGATCAGATCAAAGCCATCACCGCATGGTGCGAAGAGCAGGGGATCACTCTGAACGCCAAGGCGCGCGGCAAGCTGACCGACACCAAATACTGGGTCAAACTCCGCGACCTGCTCCACGCGGCGACCCAACTCATGGGCGATATCGGCACTAACGAGACATCCGATTTCAACGCCTTCCGCGATGCTGTGACTAAGGCAATCAAAGCCCGCAAAATTAAGCTGTCCGCGACTGAGAAAAACGCGATCCTGAATGCGGTCAGCTGGTATGACGAGACGGCCGAGAAAGTCATCGCGAAGCGTCGCAAAATGTCCTCAAGTGATCTGGACGACCTGACCACGCATTTTGGCTGCGCCACGGACGATCTGGCGGATTTTGGGTGGTATGTCCAACCCGATGGCAGCTATCTGACCTATGAGACGGCGACCGACCTGCGCGATACGGAAAGCGTGCCGCTCAAGGACGACATCCATCGCTACTTCTTGGCAGAGGTGAAACCGCATGTGGAGGAAGCTTGGATCAACCTCGACTCTGTGAAGATCGGTTATGAGATCAGTTTCAACAAGTATTTCTACCGTCACAAGCCCCTACGGAGCCTTGAGGAAGTGACACAGGATATTCTGGTGCTGGAGGAAAAAGCCGACGGGCTGATTGCTGATATCCTGGGTGTTGAGGTGGCGACGAAGTTGGAGACGGCGGAATGAGTGTCTCGACTTACCCGAAGTATGATCGCATGAGCACAACCTCGGCAGCTCACCTCCCAATTATCCCTGATCATTGGGAAGCTCGACGCGTCAAATATGCGGCCACCATGAAATCTAAAAAGGTCGGCAGCGTAGGAAGCATCTTGCCTTACATTGGGATGGAAAATGTGGAGAGTTGGTCTGGGCAGATTCTTGCGGGAGGGAGTGAGGTCGAAGGGGTGGCGACAACCTTTGATGCGGGAGACATCCTGTTTGGGAAACTCCGTCCTTACCTCGCCAAAGTGACTAAGCCAGAGTTCGCTGGTATTTGTTCGTCAGAGTTTCTGGTTTTCGCGCCTATAGAAGAGGCGTTGGGTGACTTTCTGGCATATGCTATGCGATCGTCAGATTTTATAAATTTCGTGAATGGCTCTACCTACGGGGCAAAAATGCCGAGAGCGAACCCGAGTTTCGTTGCAAATGCCGAGCTCCCGTTTCCTCCGCTCCCCGAACAACGCGCCATCGCGGGGTTTCTGGACGAGAAATGCGCCAAGATTGATAAAGCGATGCGGATCAAGGAGGAGCAGATCAAGCTTTTGGCCGAGCGCAGGCAGATCCTGATCCAGCAGGCCGTCACCCGCGGCCTGAATCCCGATGCCCCCCTGAAAGACAGCGGCATCGACTGGATCGGCCAAATCCCCGCGCATTGGGAGGCTACGCCCCTAAAGCGGCTTTTTCATGAGCGAAACGAACGCACCGAAAGCGGAAAAGAGACATTGCTGTCGCTTCGCATGATCGAAGGCCTTGTTCCGCATGATGAGGTTTCCGAAAAGCCGATTTCAGATGCTGAACTCGTCGGCTACAAGAAGGTTTACCCCGGTCAACTGGTTATGAACCGGATGCGAGCCTCAATCGGCTTGTTTGGCATAGTTGATCAGCCAGGCCTCGTAAGCCCCGATTACGCAATCTTTGATATGCGTGATGACCTGTTTGGCCCGTACTATCTGAGCCTTTTCAAGACAAAAGAAATGGGCGCACGATTCAGAGTGTCGTCCCGCGGCTTGGGTACGGGCTCTTCTGGTTTCATGCGTCTTTACACCGACGACTTCGGCGCAATTTCAGTCCCCACTCCTCCCAGAGAAGAGCAGGAATGCATCGTCAACTACATTGATGGCGTGACCCAGAAGATCAATGATACTTTGGAAATCAAAAAAGCTCAAATTGATACGCTGAAGGAATACAAAACAAGCCTGATCAACGCTACGGTGACAGGAAAGATCAAGGTTTCTTAGAGGAGCTCCAGATGTCGAATAAGAGTGAAGTTGCCGACAGATTGTCAAAAGTATCGGACAATTACATCAAGGATATGCTGCACGCCACTGAGACAGCATTCGAGCATGATGAAAGCCTTTCAGAGGACCAGAAGGTTCGATTTCAGCAGTTCGATCAGGATGGTGTCTACTACGGCACCGATATCTATTCCGATTGGAGCCAGTGGAGAGAAATGTTGCAGCACGAGGCTGTGCGACGTAACTTGGTTATTTGAGGGTGCCTTATGAATATCTCGGTCAGCAACACCAAGGAAATCGCGCTGGAACAGGCTATCGAACGGTACCTGACCGGCACGATATCCGAGGAACTGGCCGACGGTGTTATGCGCAAAGGCCCCTACCGCATCGGCCGCCCCGCTGACTTTGACGCTGGCCTCGCGCTTGACGCCGCCTTGTTCTGGGAATTCCTTGAGACCACGCAGGGCAAGGCGCTCGACAAGCTGAAGACCCGAAATCCTGTCGACTGGCAGGCCAAGATCACTGGCCAGTTCGACAAGCTGGTCAAACGCAAGGGCGTGCTGCATATTTTGAAAAAGGGCTTGCCTGTCGATGACGCGCATTTCACCCTGATGTATCCTGCGCCGCTGGCCAGTTCGGCGCAAAAGGTCCACGACAACTTTGCCGCCAATATCTGGAGTGTTACCCGACAGGTTCATCACTCCAGGGCCAATCCGAATGAATCCGTAGACATGGTGCTGTTCCTGAACGGCCTGCCTATTGTCACGTTGGAGCTAAAGAACGCCTGGACCCATCAGAGCGCTCGTTATCACGGCCAGAAGCAATACCGCGAACGTGACGCCAGTCAGACCCTATTCCAGTTTGGCCGCGTGCTGGTCCATATGACCGCCGATACGGACGAAGTATGGATGACGACCAAGCTGGCGGCAGGCAAGACCTTCTTCCTACCATTCAACAAGGGCCACAACGAGGGCGCAGGCAATCCGCCCAACCCAGAAGGCCACAAGACAGCTTATCTGTGGAAAGAAGTGTTCCAGCCGAATAGCCTTGCTGGGATCATCCAGCATTTCGTTCTGCTTGAAGGCAAATCCACTGATCCGTTGGCCAAGAAAACGCTGATCTTCCCTCGCTATCACCAGCTTGATGTTGTCCGTAAGCTGTTGAGCGCTACGGCAGAGCATGGCGTCGGCCATAGTTATCTGATCCAGCACTCGGCCGGCTCAGGTAAATCGAACAGCATCACTTGGACGGCGTATCAGTTGATCGAGAACTATCCCGACAGCATGGACCTGCCCGGCGCACGCGCGCTGGATACGCCGCTGTTTGACAGCGTGATTGTGGTTACGGACCGTAGGTTGCTGGACAAGCAGTTGCGCGACAACATCCGCGACTTTTCGGAGGTAAAGAACATCGTCGCCCCAGCGATGCGCTCGGCCGATCTGAAGGCGGCGCTGGAGAATGGCAAGAAGATTATCATCACGACGATCCAGAAGTTCCCAAATATCATTGACGGCATAGCGGACCTGAGCGGAAAGCGCTTTGCCGTGATTATCGACGAGGCCCATAGCGGTCAAAGCGGCATTTCCCATGACAAAATGAACCAGGCTATGGGCGGCGCGACAGATCCGGATGAAGAGGATAACCAGGACAATATCCTGAAAGCCATGCGGGGCCGCAAAATGCGCGGCAACGCCTCCTATTTTGCCTTCACTGCCACGCCCAAGAACACCACGCTGGAGAAATTTGGTTCGCAACAACCCGACGGGAGTTTCAAACCCTTCCACCTGTACTCAATGAAGCAGGCGATTGAGGAAGGTTTCATCCTCGATGTTCTGGCCAATTACACTACCTACAAGGGCTACTACGAGATTCAGAAGTCGATTGAGGAAAACCCAATCTTCGACACGGCCAAGGCGCAGAAGAAGCTACGCGCCTATGTCGAGCGCAGCCAGCAGACGATCAATACGAAGGCCGAGATCATGATTGGCCACTTCATCGACAACGTAGTCAACACCAAGAAGCTGCGTGGCAAGGGCAAGGGGATGATCGTCACACAGAACATTGAGGTGGCGATCCGTTACTACAAGGCGGTTCAGGCTGAATTGAACAAGCGTGGCAATCCCTTCAAGGCATTGATTGCCTTCTCTGGTGAGAAAGAGGTCGACGGGATCAAATATACCGAAGCGGAGATGAATGGCATCGCTGAGGATAAGACCCGATCCGAGTTCGATAAGGACGAATACCGCCTGCTAATCGTAGCGAACAAGTATCTGACCGGCTTTGACCAGCCAAAGCTTTGCGCGATGTACATCGATAAGAAGCTTCAATCAGTCTTGGCTGTACAGGCACTATCGCGGCTGAACAGGTCATCGCCAAAGCTTGGTAAACGGACTGAAGACCTTTTTGTGCTCGATTTTTTCAACGAAACCGAGGACATCAAGTCTGCCTTCGATCCTTTTTTTACTGTGACAACACTGTCCGAAGCCACGGACGTCAATGTGCTCCATGAGCTGAAAGCTACGCTTGATGAATCAAGTGTTTATGAGTGGTTGGAAGTCGAGGAATTCTGCGCCCACTTCTTTGAGGGTGAGGATTCCGAAGTGTTAAGTCCATTGATTGATACGGCAGCGGATCGGTTCAACGAAGGCTTGGACCTTGAGGACGAAGAAAAGATAGACTTCAAGATTAAGTCTAAGCAATTCGTTAAGATCTATGGGCAGATGGCTTCGATCATGCCCTTCGAAGTCCTGGATTGGGAGAAATTGTTTTGGTTTCTGAAGTTTTTGATTCCCAAGTTGAAAATCCAAGACCCAAATCAGGATGCCTTGGATGAACTTCTCGAAGCAGTAGATCTTTCCTCATATGGCCTTCAACGCACCAAGCTGAATGAAGCTGTAGAGCTGGATTCTGCTGAGGCCGAACTGCAGCCCCAGAACCCGAATCCTCGTGGATACCGTGAGGATAAGGGGGATGAAGATCTTTTGGAGGAAATTGTTAGAAGTTTTAATGAACGATGGTTCCAAGGCTGGAGTGCTACCCCGGAAGAGCAACGAGTAAAATTTCTCAACATCATTGACAGCGTCAAGGCGCACCCGGACTATGAAAATAAATTCAGTGAAAACCCCGATCCGTACTCGCGAGATATCGCCTTCGAGAAGATCATGAAGGATGTTATGCTGCGTCGGCGCAAAGAGGAGCTTGAACTCTATAAGCTCCACGCGAATGACCCGAGCTTCAAAGCCTCTTTTTATCAAAGCATAAAAGACCTTTTGCAGGGTGCGCCCTGACCATCGACACCGAAGGGCGAGTACTCACCCTTCTCGTTCCTTTCGGTGAATGTTTTGGCTTTGTTGCGCCTACTGGTTCAACAATCGCCGCCTTCTTGGACCTATTGGGAATATCCCGCCAGCCGAGGCCGAAGAGAACTTCTATGAACAGCGCAATGTGTTCGATATGTTCGTGTGAAATGTAGCTATATGCCTCCGGAAAGCTGGGGGCGATTCGATAGGACACTCAATGTTGTCGCGTTTTAAAGAGATACAGCGTTCTAAAAAGCGGATCCGCAGAGAGATTGAAGACAAGCTCTATGAGGAAATATCAAAGGAGTTCATAGAGCAGCGTTTTGACCAAATTGCATATGTAAGAGCTTTGGAAGAAGCGGAAGGTGACGAAGCAAAGACACAAGCTGCATATATACGGCAGCGCATGATACAGATGCAGAATGAATTGGATGCTGCCGGAATTTCTCGTGTTCGGGAGGAGAAGCAACGCATGAAAGAACTCGAAATTCAGCATCAGTTGGTTGAACGCAATCAAAAACATGCATTTTACGTGCAACATCGCGAACAAATCGATGAGGCTATAAATGCAGGGGTGGAGCCAAGCAGAGCGGTGCAAAGAGTTTTCTATTCAGAGTTTAAAGCTTTCTATAAAAAGTGGAAAAAAGCAGACTTTGCTCGACGATATTTGCCTATTTCAAGTGCATGGACTGAGTTTTTCAGGGGCAAAAACTTTTAGGTCGATTGTCTATAGCGCTCTCTTCGGTGGAAGTACGACGTGTCTTGTCGCTGGGGCGCTCATAGCTACTTTGCTGGGTGCGTCTTTTGTGATCTGCGCGACTGAGCTCAAGCATCAAACGCTGCGCTATCAAAAGGAAGGGCACATCGCCGATAAAGAGATTGTCAGAAATTTTTTACTCTGACCCATTAAGATGGAGGAAGGTTCCGCCGCTTGTTCGCCGAATTTACGCTCCCAACGCAAGAAGCCACCATTTGGTGTTAAAGAGGGTGGTTGTGTATGGTAAATTTTGGTTGTGGGAGGCTTTGGCGTCTCGATTGTTCGATAGTCTATCATCGAAATACGCATCAATTTCTTTTTGAGACCTTCAGATGTGGCCCGATGTAACCAACCTCAATTTTCTGGGTATCCGGAAGTTCACGAACGTGCACACGAAACCCATCTGTTACGTTGGCATGAAGTTCATATATGTGAGACGCTCCATCCTCTCCAAGGAATTTACGTAGCTTCCCATACTTATTCATTGTGCTCTCAGTTTCGCCCCTAACGTCCAAGACATAACAAGGTCGACCTTCCCACTTTGATGCCGAAGTATTCAATTGCTGCAATTTCTTTACCGCCTGAGAAAATTGTATATCCCCCAATGCCTTCAGATTATTTGCGACTGATGGCGCGAAAATAAGATGAGGAAAAAGCGCGGCCCGCTCGTCCCAGATATCAGCTGCAGACTTATCACCTATTCCTTCTTCAATGATCGCCTTCTTCAGAGCTTCAACCTTGTCAGAATAGACATTGCCAACTTGGCAGTGCTCTTCAATATGACCGTGGATGGGATCGGGCTTAACCACAGAAACTTCAACAAAATTATTATGCCACGAGGAATCTTCCGCAGCACTCACTGCTATTCGGTCCGATGAGGCACACAACAACAAACCATAGCAATCAGGGTGATCTTTGAGAGCCCAGCCAGCCAAGCGCTCGAAAGACTCATCATCTAAGTCTTGTTCAAGAGGAACCTTTTGGGAAAGGTGCATTAAAAATACACCCTGGTCTTTTGTCTCCGCATTATTGGTGACCTCAAGCATCGCGTCAAACAGGCTGAGATCACTTCCAATAATAATATCACTGACTGGTTTTGAAAGCCGAATGGCTGAATGAGTCAGACCTGCATCAACTAACGAAGCCATTCCGATACTGATGTTCGACAACGCATCGCAGGCATTAACTCGGGACGAAAAAGCGCCCTCGCCACAAGCATCATTAAACGCAAATTCTCTCATATTCATTTTCCAGAAATCGGCGTTAATAGCCTGGCGATGTTGAAATCTCTTTCATCAAAAAAACCTTCCGGCCATTCGGAAAGCCTACCGTCTTCCTGCAAATCAGGGCTAATCACCGCAGCTTCAGAACCAAACCTTGTGAAGTAATGAATTTCCACGTCATCCGGGTCACATTTTCTTTCCTTGGCCGAAATTCGAACACCATCAAGAAAATGATCACTATGAGTTTCGATAATAACCTGAACACCAGCTGCTGACGTTTGGGCCGCCAATTGTCCTAAACGTGTTTGCCCTCTGGGATGAAGATGTGCTTCGGGGTTCTCGATTATAACTAAATCCCCTGGGCGAGCACTCAAGAGCGAGACCAAAACGGGAAGAACATATGAAATTCCAAAGCCAACATTTGTGGACCGAAATGGCTTTGAGGGAACATCCCTCTTCCTTTCAAAGGAATACCGCGACGTAAAAGCATCAATTTCGGAGTAGCTTCCAATCTCAATTCGCGTGCCAGGACTTACCTCTTGCAACCAAGCTTCAACCTGAGCCCGAAGGGACGATGAACTACCATCTATGTGCAGTCGAGGATCTGCCTCATTCAATAAACCGTCTGAAGGACGGGAGAGCAAGCCAAGAACAAACTCCCCTTGAGCTCCAATCTGGTTATTCCGTACATGCTCTTCCGAAGAAGGAAGCATTTTCCTCGGCCCAAGCCGCTCCGCTGAAAGATACTGAAACCCACGGGAAGAGAAAATTGGTGGCGACTGAAATACGTCATGGGTGTCAACAGGCACCCAGTCGTTGCTGTTCTCGTCCCAAATGAAATCCAGACGATTGTTGAAGATACGCGTGGAACCAGAAGGCTTGAGGCTATCAGAATTGCGATCATACGCATAATTGAATTTGCTGCGCATTATTTGGCCTCGGGAATCCACGAAGTCATACCCTAACGAAAGGTCGTCATCCTCAGCCAAGTCGAAAAAGACATCGGCACCAGTTCCCAGCTCGATCAGATCACCGTTCAACTTCAACCGACGGCTTCGCTGAAATGATAAACCAAAAGATTGTCGTAACAGCAGCAACGCCTGAATAACACTACTCTTTCCCATTCCGTTCAATCCGGTCAGGATCGTTAAATTTCCAATGTCAATTTCGTCTTCTCTGAAACACTTAAAATTCTTCAGATTTATGGATATTATTTTGCACATTTCTTCAGCGCCTTATCTATCATTTCTTCGGTAGCAATAAACCGCCGACGCACTCTCGCAGGAACTCCCGTAGAGTTTGAAATCGAGACCTCATAATCTCGATCATGCAATAATAATTCTGAAAAAATTCCACGCAGCACGGCTGCGTTCTCAACCAAATATTCAATCTCAGCCTCTGTCAGCTTAGCCAAACAAACACTCCAAGTCTCGAAAAGGGGCTTACTGATCGGTTTGCGCGCGTCTCTCAGATCATAGCGTTTTCGAAAGGCGTCATCTCCAAAAATGTCGAAGGCTGCCCTCATTCCCTTCTGGAAAGCCGCAGCACAATCACTTCTATTCCAATCGGACATTTCATTGAGTTTTCTCATAGCCGAGTTCAAGAAACCATCAAGGTCATTTGAGGTGTATTCTCGCCAGTCTGTTAACCAGAACGCCATAAATCGTAAGACACATTCACGTGCAAGCATTCGCCTATCCGAAATACTACGGCTTGTCGCTTGGAGGAATTCCTTACTCTTCGCCAGGTCACGCAACAGCTCGCGTGCTGGCCCTTTGTTTATCGCGTGTCGGATTTCCTGACCATTGAGGGTAAGCCCGCCGGTGTTAATTCGACTAAAAACATTGAACATCACTTCTTCTGGAGTTCCAGGTTGAATAACGTTCAAAACCAGCTCTGTTTCCTCAATCCTTCTCTGCATGCTTCGCGGCAATTTTTCGAAACTTAGATCCTCCAACTGCACCAGATACTCCAAGCCACGCAAAGAAAATTCGCCATTCATGAAGTCAGATATCGTTGAAAGCCTTTGAAGCCCGTCGACTACGGCCCAGTTTTCATCCCTATCACTTGCTACATAGAACGCAGGTAAAGGTATCCGCAGCAAAAGAGATTCAATCAAACGGCTCTTCTGTTTTAGGTTCCATATCCCCGCATTCCGCTGGAAATCGGGCGACAAATCCATTTCGCCATGTTGAATGCGTATGTTCAACAGGCTTACGGTCTTCGTCTCCCTTACGATCTTAATTTTTTCTGGGTCAAATGGCCTAACGATACCAATCAGTTCGTCGTCATGGGCCTCCTTTTCAAGACCTGTGGGCATCCCATCATCGCCAAGCTCCTGCTCGATTGGGCTTGGCAAGTTTCTTTTAGAAAGTTCCATCGGCTCCTCAGGGTGCTATCCCAGTCTCTTCGCGCCCCTCGATACTTGAAGCACGACATTATAGGCTTACCCTCCAATAGCAGGATACTGCGGTCAGTTGTATAAATTTTTGTTAACGCTCCAATGCGCTCTATGCCATCAGTTTGAACAGCTCCTGTTTTCTTAGACGCCTTGCAGCTTTCGTTGCCATCCAAAGTCTGCCGGTGAAACTTATCTTTCTCAAGAAATATTGCGAAAAAAATATTTCGTCATTGCAGATATTGGCCAACATTATCGGCGTCTAACGAGAAAAATAACTGACGCAAGGAACCACGCCACTCAAGACTTACGCCGCTTCTGTGAAACACTTGAAATATACGAGCATCGGTAACTTCCGAGACTTTAGCCTCCGACTTTCCTGACCCGCCGGGACGAAACCCGGTTCCGCATATTGCTATAGGAGGACTGTCTCATGTTTCACAAACAGTACATTGCCGGCACCAATGTCTGCACCATACCACGAGAAGAATTTGAACTTCGCCAGTTTATGTCGGAGCGCAAAGAAGGGATCGCTAATGCCTCTGCTCTTTTGGCGGGCAAAAGGGGGGCGCGACTCGTGGATGCGATCCAAGAAGGGCTTGCTCAGCCGGGGCCGCTGACGCGTCGCATGGAACGTCTCTTTCTCGAACTAAACAGCATTCTGCATTTGGAGGATGCACACAACAATCCTGGCTTCGAGTTTGGTTGTCTCAATATGCTGGAGCCTGAAGATGCGGTCCTGGCCGAAATCTGCTTGCTGGCAGATGGATTAGACGATGCACTTCGCGCAGCCGATATCATACCAAACTTGGGTGAGAGCGATGCCTGACGCTGGTTGTCACGCCGCCTCAGTTGCGGGGCGGCCCCTTTCCTGCGCGGATGCGATAAATTTTCTCGCTATCCGCGCAGAAGACTGGCGAACAAGTCCAACGCGTATGCGCCGCCTGATCGTTTCCTAAGACCTTCGGGAACATGAAGCCGAAGAATAGGCATCACCAGTCACTTCACAGCATAAAAGGGAGTTTATCATGCATAGCACGATCACTCACGATATCAGTCAGGCTCGTTTTGATGCGACGGCCGCGACGGAAAGACATTTGCACTACAATGGCGCCAGCCTGTGCGATCTGCTCGATGCACTCGATGACAAGAGCGGTTTCGAGACGTTTTGTGACCTGCATGGTATTTTGGCACAATCGTTTCCAGATGCTGATGCAGTCGAGGCGGCGCTGCGTCATATCCATCAGGTTCTTGCGCGCCAGAAACCATCTGTGCTCGATCGCATTGGATATGAACGGCGGTTGCCTGCGTCGGAGATGACTCGATGGCATGGCGCACGCCTCAGCGACATTCTCGCCATGTTCCCACGTGCGAGGTGAGATCATGACACGCTGCCCTCTTCAGATCAAACGGGAACGACGTTTGCGCGACTTGGAAAACGAGGCCGATATTGAGCAAGACATCTGTGATGTCACTCTATGGCTCATGATAAAGTATGGCCTGAAACCATGTCATCTCTGGGTCGAACGGCACTACACTCAGAGAGGACACCAGATCGCCAGGGTCTCCGTTTTCGACCCGTCGGACCATATCGAGCGATGGACTGATGCTGCGCGTAACGCGTTTCTCGCACTCGGCTACGATATTCATGACTCGGGTGCAGATATTTACGGATACGAATTCTGTAATGGGAAGCACTCGAAGCATGAAGCGATTCAGGCGTATGCCAGGATCGAACGTGCGCTCGCAACGCGTGGCATCCATTCTTTAAGCGAGGGCCCAGAATAGACAGGGTCGAACAGCTGGGCTGGCAATGGCTGCTCGCCCAGCTGTGTTCATCCAGTCAGCAAGCGTTCAAAGATAAAATGCCGGAGGGGCAGGAAAATTTCTTCGTCATTTTGAAATTTGGCCAATATGGGTCGTGTTTGTAAGTCGTTGATAGTAAACAGTAAAAATTTAAATACCTCTTGACAGGGCTATTCCAGCGGACTATGTTCTTCAACACAGCAGAACGGCCGCCGATCGTGTGGCCACCTTGAAGCGGCACGACAGTCGCTGCCAGAAAAACAGCCAAAATGGCCAGTGTTAATGGATAGGGGTGTTCTGTGTGCGCCAGTTCAATTTGTAAAGTTTATCTACCTGCCGCGCGATGATCGGTCGTGCTCACACTTCGTGTCGACGTCTTGGATGTCAAAGTCTCGCACTTCTTGAAGCGGTCATGAGGGCCGCGACCGGATATAACGCATCCGCCCGTGTTACGGCATTCGTGCCAAACATTCTCAAGAGACCAATGGCAAAGGACAGAACACAAGCAAGTAGAGTAAGCCGTTTTTCAGCCTCTCAAAAACGGCGAATTTCCACGTCTAAACGTAGTGCTGGAGTTGGAGCGAAACGATCTCGCTGGAACCCTGCTGAAATTACAGCCGAGGTTACGCTTCAGAATGCTGTTCTGGATGGCGAGTTGAAAGCCGTTGAGGACTTTCTGACCGAACAGATAAACGAAATTTTGGGACGAGGCAGACCTTTTTCCAACAAGAAAAGGGAGAAAACACAATGAACCAAGAAGGTAGTAAGCCGCTTCGCGCTGCGCTGTATCTCCGAGTTTCGACGGGAGCGCAGGCGGTGAA
>NZ_JAHKPE010000010.1:0-28079 GCF_018860305.1 Celeribacter halophilus | reverse complement strand
GCGCCGCCGTCCTGCTGCGCCTCAATCGAAAATATCCTGGCAGTCATTGAGCTGAATTACAGGCAAAGCCCCTGAAAGGGCAATCGCTGTCTGGGCCAGACTTCACCATAGGAAAAAACATGCGCATCACCGCGCCCCAGACATTCCGTGCATATTTAAACATACACAGATCATGCACAGAAATTCCCTGAATCTGATCGTTTTCGGCATTGTTACAAGAGATCACGAAGATCGGCGTATGGATCGCTGAAATTTGATATGCGTTTACGCACACTCATGTGGATAAAAACCTGATATTTGTTCAACTTTACACATTCGTGGTGAAGCCCTAAATATTATTCCATCGAGAGACGCAAAAACGAACAGACCGCGTCACCCACAAATAGAAATGAATTGAAAAGGATCACACCATGACATTCTCCCTCAAAACACTGACCGCCGCCGCTATCGTTGCTGTTGCAGGTACTGCCGCCGTTGCAGGCCCGAACTACATCATCCCGGGCAACCAGTCCTCCACCAAAACCGTAGCGAATGTTGAACTCGTGCGGGCCGAAGCTCCGGCCACTCTCGAAGTTTACTCCGTCCACGGTGGCGAACGTGTGGCTCTGCTCGGCTCGACCGACGTGAACGCTGGCGCAAACACCGATGTGAAAGTGAGCCTCGACGCAGGTGCCGCTCAATCCAACCTTGAGTTCGTCCTCGTCGGCTCCAACGGCGCAACCCTCGCCGACAAAAGCATCAACAACTACCAATAACAGGTGGTCCCGTTCGCTCTGAGCCTTTGTGCTCAGGGCGGATGGAAATCAGAAATGCCGCCGGAGTCCCCTCCCGGCGGCATTTTTGTGTTAGCAGACAAGTCAGGGCAGAAACCCAAATTCACGTCTTACACCAAGCGAATAGACATCCACACAACGCAGATTTGTTCAGAGACTCCCTCATGAAGAACTAACTCAAATATGAAGCTTGAAGTCCATGCGGCCATTGCCCGCCACATTCAACCATAGGTTGAAATCTCCCACGTTTTAATCACAGACAGAAGCCTTGCGACAGGGGGTCTTCCCGGTCGTTCATATGGAAGATCTCGAAATCAAGCGGTTCATGTTCCTGGCGTCCCCGCCACCTCATTTCGCATAGCCATCCGACGTGCAATCAAGTTGCCCTCCCCCCAAGAAACCGGACAGCTCAAAAGGGGAATTTGGCGACGTAAAACGGTCGCATGGGGCCTCACCAGTCGCCAATTGACTCAAGGCCTTCCGGGAACCAATTCCCGCGTACAAAAGATACCCACAGAGGCGACATGAGGGGCCCTGAGTGCGACCTGAAACTTCTTGTTTCTGGAGAGAGCGAAGGCGGACTGATAGCCTCTATTGGGCACTTTTTGGGGTTTGATTTCCGGCTCACAAGCAGCGTGTCGGCACCCCTATTTTTTACCGCGAAAAAGCGCTTAAATTTGACACCTAAAAAGTTTGAAAACCGCTGACGGAAAAAGGCCATTTTAAGTTTTTTTCGTACAGACGTAAACAGCGTAACGTATGTTATACCGCTGTTTGAAAGTGTACGAAACCCTACACCGCTGTTTCACTATGTACGAGAGATCATTGGATTTATCCGACTTTCGGTGTATCAAAAACGGGTGACGGGCGACCCTTCAAATCCCGTCACCAAATCGGGCGTTTTTAAGCTCTGAATTGCGAGCTGATTGATTGCCAAAACACCAAATGTTCCACGAATTTCGACACCAACCCCCCTCCCCCGACGCTACAAGCGCCCGCAGAGGCGATATGCGGGCCGCTGAGTGGTGTTTGAGCTTTTTTAGCTGGTATGGTAGCCAAAAGACTTTTTGAGGCCTCTTATGGTCGTTTTTTGAGGTTTTTATTTTGGGAGATTTTTGGCCGGGTGTTGCCTCAAATTTTCAACCCTCCATCGCCAAGAGGAAACATCCGCGAAATTGAGAGCCGGGCAATCGGCACGCGGGATCTTCGGCGGGATCTTCGATTGACCAGATTTGTGGTTGCACAAAGCTGAAGTTACTCAGGATGAATTTGCCCGATGCAGAATTTTGCGAGCCGCAAACCGTGCAGCCGCCCTATCCCTGCCATCAACAGCTCTCGCCGCAAGCTCGAGACTCTCTTGACTGGATCAGCCCCCCTGCTTCACGACCCCGGATCACGGGTTTGGCAATTGTGTGAGGCCCTCTCATGCGCAATCTCTTTGGAGGCTCAGTCTACGCGAACAGCTTGATCGGGACGATCAAGTTACAGATTGCCATTGTCCGAGCTTTCCTCAATCATAGGTTGTGAGCGCCCGCGTTTTGATCACGGGCAGAAATCTTGCGACGGAGATCTTCTCGGTCGCTCATATGGAGGGTCTCGAGATCAAGCGGTTCATGTTCATGGCTTTGGTCGGCCTATCTCTCGCGATCAGCTCACTCGGGACCCCGCTCTACGCGGAGGTCCGGTTTAACAATGCGACACGCAGCGACACCTTGGGACAGCCGGTCCGCTACGCCATCTATCTGCCGCCAGGGTATGATGCCGATGATCGCAGCTATCCCGTCCTTTATCTCCTGCATGGCGGCGGCAGCGGCCAGCCAAGCGATTGGTTCACCCTTGCCGGTCTCGACAAGATGCTCGACCGTCTGATCGAAGACGGCACAATCCGCCCGCTGATCGCCATTGCCCCCGATGGCCGCCGCGATGAGACGAATGAGGTGGCGACCTATTTTCTGAATGATCAGGACAGCGAGATGCTCTGGGAAGATATGTTCTTCGAGGACTTTATCCCTGCTGTGGAAACCCGCCACAAGGCCATCGCCAGCGGTGACGCCCGCGCCATTCTTGGAATATCGATGGGGGCGCTTGCCGGCGTGGTCTATCAGCTGCGCGCGCCTGACGCCTTTGCCGGAGTTGCCGCGCTCAGCTCGGCCTTCCGGACCGAAGATCAGGTTCTCGGTCTTTCACCAGACGCCTATCGCAGCCGCTACGCTGGCCTCTTGGGCCCGGAGCTGGAGGGGCGAGCGCGGCTGAATGAGGCTTGGGACGCGATACAGGGAGAGACATTGGTGGCGCAGACAGACGCAGCACGTTTCTCCCGCGTGCCGCGGCTCTATTTCGACATCGGTGCGGATGATCCGTTTTTCGAGGGCACAGCAGACCTGCACGTCACCCTGCGCAACGCGGGCATCCGTCACCGGTTTCGGGTCAGCGAGGGCGGTCATGACTGGAGATTCTGGCGGTCGTCGCTGGAACAGGCCATTTTGCATATCGATGCCGTCCTGACGCGCGGCTATGGCGAGTAAGAGGTTGGGGCAAGACAAGGGGCTCACAAGATCGCGGATCCAACCATTCTTCAGCGGACCAGTCGCATGATGTATGGATCACGCGCCTATCAGGCTGTCTTGTGACCTCAGTCAGAACCGCATGCGCATCCGTGCGTTTGCCCAAAGAGGCCTCAGTCTGCGCGCCCTAGCGTGGGCCCGCCAATGATTTCGCCCACCTGCTCGTCTTGCACCAGGCGGAGCCAATAAATCTGCAAAAATTATACGCGGTTTCGGCGACATTAGAGCGGTTTAACTGTCTAAATTTTTTGGAATTAAACCATCAACTTTTGACATCAGCCTGTCACATGTTTTTATCCTATCAATTAAAAACAATAGTTTAGACGAGAAATCTGCAAGCTAATGGATGATTTTCTAATAATTCACCGTTATACAGCATATTATTTATTTGATGTATAACACTTTGCGTCGCCCGGCTGACGCCTCGGCACACGACACCAAAGGGCAAAGTGATCAAGAGGCATTGCCTATTAGTAACGTCGGCACTCCACTCCTGAAAATCACCCGGACATCAGATTCACTCATAGCTCCAGGCCGGAATGTGACAACTCCTATGACCTGCTCTCGCGTACATACTCAGAGTCGTTTGGGCCAAATTTGGTAGAATACAATCCCCGTGTACGTAAACTTTAACGGCATAACAGGGTGCGAACTGTGCCGCACCCTGTTCGATCTCGTGTTGAATGCCTGGCTTGGCCTTAGCCGATCAAGGCACCATCTTCACGCCATACGGCGATCACCGACGAGCGCGGTTTGCCGTTACCGTCGGGCCAGGAACCGCCGGGGTGTTGAATGCCGACGAAGGCGACTTTCTTGTCCGGCGACCATGTGAGCCCCGTGACCTCGGCCCCATTCGGAGCTGTGAGGAAACGGGCGATTTCTCCGGTCTCGGTGTTGCCGACAAGCATCTGGTTGTTCCCTTGGCCTTCGAACTCGCCTTCGTTGCTGTCGTCGCCGTCGGTCTGGATCCAGAGGTAACCGTCGGAAGAGAATGCCATGCCATCGGGCGAGTTGAACATGTTGCCTGCGTTCACGTTTTCGGACCCTGCATAGGCATTGTCGTAGACGGTCGGGTTCCCGGCCATGACATAGAGATCCCATGTAAACTCAGTGGCACCGTGGTCTTCACCAGCCGGTTTCCAGCGCACGATTTGACCGTAATTGTTGGTCTCGCGCGGGTTCGGGCCGGTTGCAGGCGTTTCATCACCGCCAGCGTTCGGCTTGACGCCGCGGTTCTTGTTGTTGGTCAGCGCGCAATAGGCCTCGACCTTGAGCGGGTTGGCAGCAATCCATTCCGGTCGATCCATCGTGGTCGCGCCGACTTTGGAACCCGCGATCCGTGCGAAGACGAGGATGTCTTCTATCGGCATGCCCGTGGTTTCAGACGTCAATGCCAGCCACTCGCCGGTCAAGTCCTCGTTGAACTTGGCGACATAGAGCGTACCATCAGACAGAAGACCCTCGGTGGAGCCACCCTCTGTGTAAGTGCCGTTGGAGACGTATTTATACATGAATTCGCCACGTTCATCGTCGCCCATATAGACCACAACGCGACCGTCATTGGCCTGCACCATTTCGGCGTTTTCGTGTTTGAAACGACCCAGAGCGGTGTGTTTGACCGGTGTGGATGTGGGATCAAGCGGATTGATTTCCGTGACCCAGCCGTGACGGTTGGATTCGTTTGGCTCTTGTGTCAGGTCGTAACGCGGATCAAACTTCTCATATGCATAACGGCCTTCGCCGCCGATGCCGTAGCGTTTGAGACCTTCGGTCACCTCATAGTCGCCTGTGGCGCCGAAGTAGCCGTTGAAGTTCTCTTCGCAGGTCAGATAGGTGCCCCAGAGCGTCTTGCCGGAGCCGCAGTTGTTCATGGTGCCTTTGGGGTTCAGACCAGCCGGATCGGCTTTGGTCTTGACCAGATCGGAGCCGGCAGCCGGTCCGTCCATGATCATCTGGGTTTCATGGGTGATGCGGCGGTTGTAGGCACTGTCGACGACAACCTCGTAGCCGTCGCCATTGTCCGCGACTTCCACGACGGTCACGCCCTGCATATTCTTGAGCATCATGACTTCGTCGGCATTCTGCGGCATGCCTTCGGAGGCGACGGGCAGGTTGATCTTCGGGTTCACATATTCAGAATTGATCGCAAGGATCGTTTTGTCGCCATCGACAAAGGTCTCCATGCCATCTGTGTTTTCGCCAAAGACCTTGTCGGACATCTCGACCGGAACGCCGGTCTCTGAAGAATAGGCCCCTTGGGCTTCGGAAAACAGAGCGTCACCCCAACGCACGAGGGTTTTCCACTGGTAGCCTTCCGGCACATGAATGTCATGGTCGGTTGCAATGTCGATCGGCTTGAAGTTGAATCCCATGCCTTCTGCGCGAGCCGCAGAGGTCGAGGACATCAGGCCGGCTCCCATAGCAAGCGCGCCGGACCCGAAGGCCAGAGCGCCGCCCAAGAAACCGCGGCGCGAAATTGCGCGCTCGACAACGGCGTCAAATCCGTTGGCATCCGGGCGCGGATCGCGCAACTCGTCAAACTCGTCCCAAGACAGGTCGATGATATCCTGATCTTTCATCTCTAGCTCCTAAACAGCATGGCTGGAATGTCGGTGCCCGATCCGCACAGGGGGGAATGGGACCTCTGGCGCATTTGATGCCAAAGCGCTGCAACATTCGTGTGAATGTCTTGTGACGAGTGGATGAAAGGGAGGGTGGGGGGGGAAGTAACCTGACAATACCCCCAGTTCCTTTGAGCGATAGAGTTGACTTCTATGCATCACATATGATCTATTTTTGAGTTATAGGAAGGATATCTATAACTCATGGCTTGGAACTGGACGCTACCAGATTGGCCGGATTTCCGGTATGACGTCTCCGCTCTGGAGCCGTTCGAGCAGAAGTTTCTGCTGTCGTCCGGGGAGATCCTCGGCGCGGTCCACCACATCAGCCAGCCGGAGCGCGAGCAACTCCGCATCGAACTGCTCAGCGAGGAAGCTATACAGACGAGCGCCATCGAGGGTGAAATCCTCGATCGGATCAGTGTCCAGTCTTCGCTGCGCCGCCATCTGGGCCTCGATCCGCACAGCTACCCTGCCAAACCGCGCGAACAGGGCGTCGCGGAAATGATGGTCGACGTCTATTCCAACTTTGCGGACCCGCTGACCCACGAGACGCTGTACCGCTGGCATCTGATGCTCTTGTCCCATGACCGTCGGTTGGAAACCATCGGGGCCTACCGACAACACACCGAAGCGATGCAAATCGTTTCCGGCCGCCTAGAGCGGCCGACGATCCATTTCGAAGCGCCTCCCTCAGAGCGGGTCATGCCTGAGATGGAGCGATACGCTGATTGGTTCAACGAGACTAGGCCGAGGGGAGCACAGCCGCTTCCCGCCCTGACGCGCGCAGGACTAAGCCACCTCTATTTTGAGAGCATTCATCCTTTCGAAGATGGCAATGGCCGCTTGGGGCGCGCCCTCGCTGAAAAGTCGCTGGCACAAAACATTGGCCAGCCGACCCTCATCTCGCTCGCCTTCACCATTGAGAAGGAGCGAAAAGCTTACTACGATCAACTCGAGCAACATCAAAAAACGCTAGACGTAACCGATTGGCTTATCTGGTTCGCGGAAGTTGTCTTGAAGGCCCAACAGGTCACACTCGACCGCGTCGGTTTCTTCATCAGCAAGGCACACTTCTACGATCGTCACAGAGACCACTTGAACGAACGCCAGACCAAGGCCATCGCTCGAATGTTTCGGGAAGGCCCTGGTGGTTTCAAAGGCGGCCTCAGCGCCGACAACTATCTCAAGATCACCGGAACTTCACGCGCAACCGCGACCCGCGATCTGCAGGATCTGGTCGAGAAAGGTGCGCTCCGCCGAACCGGAGATCGACGTCATACGAGGTACTGGTTGAACCTGCATCCACGTGCAGAGAACCGACCACAATGATTATCGTCGCAGTGAGGCAGCGCCAATCCTGAAAGAGCTTTCATGGGGCAAAGTTCCACTAAGAGGCCGATACAACATTATTTTTTCGCTCTTTGCTTCATATTCTGCCGGTCTCCATTTCCGCTGCCTGACGCAAACTCGGTCGGTCCGCCTATCGTTTCATCTGCCGCGCAACGATTCATGTGGGAGCCCCAAAATTTTCCCGATTTCAATGTGATAATCGTTTCATGGCCTTGTCGGATCAAGACATTCTCGACTTTGTCGGCGAAAACCCGGGCGCCGGACGCGATGCCATCCGGAAAGGTGTTGCGAGGGATGTGAGCGAAACCACTATATGGCGTCTCTTAAAGCGAAGGTTCTGTCCCGCCATTCCTGCGCCACGCGGATGATGGAGAACGGGATTGACGTTCGCCACATCCAGCAGCTTCACCCTCACACATCCCGCGAAGCTGGAAGGCGAGGGCGCGGGTGCCGAAGTGCTGGATGACAAGGATTGATTTGCAATCCTATGTGCATATATCATGCACATGAAGGAGAGGCTCAGATGCAAACACAATCCGTTCCCAAGAAACCCACCAATCTGTCTTTGGATCGGGGCTTGCTGAGCGAGGCCCGGTCCTTCGGGGTGAACCTCTCGCAAGCGGCAGAGGCGGGGCTGCGCCGGGCCGTGAAAGATGCAAAGGCCGAGGCGTGGAAACGCGAGAACGCCAAGGCGATTGAAGCTTCTAACCGTTGGGTTGAGGAAAATGGCCTGCCGCTGGAAAAATACCGGCCCTTCTGATGTCGCGTTTTGATATCTACCCCAGTCCGGACAGAGCGGGCTATTTGCTCGATGTTCAGGCCGATCTTATGGGCGGCCTGAATACCCGCATTGTCGTACCTCTGATGCCCGTGGACGCCGCACCAGCTCCGGCCAAGCAGCTCAATCCGGTGCTTGATATCCGCTCGGAACGGTATGTGATGGTCACCCAGTTCCTGTCAGCGGTGCCGGCATCCATACTGAAAACGCCCGTTGCGAGCCTTGCGCAACACGACACAGAGATCACCGGCGCGCTCGATATACTTCTGACCGGCGTGTGACGCCCATTCTTTTTTAGCCGCCAATCCCTTACACCCTCCCAAACGCGGGACAATCTGGCTGGGCGGCAGACTGGCGAATTCTTCCGAGTTGCACGTGGTAATGATCTGATCCCGCTCCGCTTCAGTAAGCTTGTTGGCGGGGCGAGGTCGCGCTGCTGTAGGGCGGAGATCCTCATGGGTACTGCCGTCAGGGGATTTCCACCGCTGGACTGTCCGTGCATCAAGCCCTACGCTCTCTTGAATAAGCCACGTCCGTATCCGTTCTCCGCCATCCTCAGACCATCATAAAGTTTGAAAACCAACCGGCAACTATCCTGACTGAGGGGGATCGGGTCGGAGGTCAGGTTGAAGACGCGACCCTGGCCTTTTCGCAGGGTGCGCATCACCTCGAAACCCTTGATTGTGGCGTAGGCCGTCCTCATCGTCTTGAAGCCACGCACCGGTTTAATCAGCTGCTTGAGCTTGCCGTGATCGACCTCGATCACATTTTTGTCCACTTTCATTCGAAGTCTCCCAAACCTCGTTCTCGTTCAATGCCAATGTCGCAGGGTAGTGTCGCTGGCACCCGCTTATGATTTTGTGGCGACCGTGCCCTACATTCCGGGCGATGCTACCAACATGAAGGTCTGCCGCGCCAAAGTGGTGTCGGCGTTCTCATTGGATGAGTTGACGCATCTCGCGGTGAAAGCTGCCATACCGAAAAAGATGGCGATCGATGCTGCCAAAGAGACCGTTCAGCTTTTTCGGGAACATTGGGATGCTGAAGCACCAAACTTGCCAATGAGCGCCGAAGTCAGGTCAGCCGTAGAGACCTACATGAAGACAGTGCCTATCCTGGAAGAGCTTTTATAAGGAGACCGTGGCGTTTAACTTTACACGAAATTTAAAAATACCTACATATTTTCAGTATATTATGAGCATATATAGAATAAAATTTATTATTTTGTTCTATTATATAGGTATTTTACAAACACTGCTCCCCTGCTCCTTTGTCAAACACACGCTCCCACGGCGCTCAGGGTCTCCCATCGCGCTTCATATCCGGGGAAACCTCCGAGAATGCGCAAGGTTCGTGCCGTTTGTTCAACTTTACAAATCTTTCAATACGGTCATTTTCTACATACTCATAATATTGTACGAAGTGCCAAAACCCGCCAAATATAGACCTCAAAGGAGATCAGCATGGCCATGATCGGATATGCCCGCGTGTCGACTGTCGGGCAGACGCTGGAGGGACAGGTGGCTGCGCTCAATGAAGCCGGTGCCAATTATGTTGTCGAAGAGACCGGCTCCGGCGGAGATCGTGACCGCCCTGCCCTGCGCAAGCTGCTCCAGCGGATCAAGCGCGGTGACGTGCTGCTGGTCGTGCGGATTGACCGGCTGGCGCGCTCTGTGGCGCATCTGTTGGAGGTGATCGAGGAGCTGGACTCCAAGGGCGCCGGCTTCCGCTCTCTGGGGGATCCGGTGGACACAACTACGGCGCAGGGCAAGTTCACGCTACAGATCCTTGGTGCCGTTGCCGAGTTGGAGCGCGCCTTGATCCGAGAGCGCACTATCGCTGGATTAGAGACTGCACGGCGCGCCGGACGGGTTGGCGGCAATCCGAAACTCAAAGCCCGCGATCCGGAGGCGCTCAAAGCCGTGGCCCGCGCCCGTGACGATCACTTCTTTGACGAGATCAACGCGAAGGCGGATGAATGGCTGCCTGCTGTGCGCCGGATGCGACCGGACAAGTCGTGGCAAGCCGTGGCGGACACAATCAACTGTCAGCACCCTGCCCCGTCGAAACCGTGGACCCCCGATCGTGTCAAACGCGCGGCACGTCGTTTTGTAAAAGACGGTATGCTCGACACTGCCGTGATGTCCCGCGCCCCGAAAGCCCAACCCTCCGATCGGCTCGCCGCCATCGTCGCAGCGATGGTCAAAGCCAATCCAGCGATCACCCTGCGCGAGATTGCGCGGGCTCTGGAACAGATGCGGGAGCGCAGCCCGTCGGGTGCGGCGCAGTGGTCCGTCTCTTCGGTGAAGATGCTCAAGGATCGCGCCATCAGGATGGGGTTGGTGGGTGAGACTAACGGGTAATGGTGGCACAAAAAATTAAGCCATGTCGCATTGATCAAAATCTACTCAACGCAACAGCCACCTGAAAACGTTTCGCGTGCGAAACAATAATACTATCCAGCTTACGAAAAGCAGGTGACCAAACTAAGCGCCACTACTCTCACAATAGCTCAGTTTTATGTAGTTGCTTCCAGTCTCCAAGGGAAAGGCTAACCTCGGATCAGTGCCCCGTGGATTTCAAGACAACCGTAAAGGTCCTCAAAATCAAAGACATATCCGTGAGAAAACTCAGTTTGCGGTGATAGAAATTATCATAGCGTACCCGAGCAGCAAAGCTACTTTCGCCGCGACCAGAGACCTGCCAAGGCCCAGTTAGTCCTGGACGCATTTGGAAATATGCCGAGCCTCTTGCGCCTTCGTAAAGCATTTGCTGACTGGGCATAAATGGACGCGGGCCCACGAAGCTCATGTCACCCTTAAAAATATTCAGAAGCTGTGGCAATTCATCGAGAGAGGTTTTCCGGATAAAGTGACCAATTTTGGTAATTCGAGGGTCATGGCGCAGTTTCTGATAGGTTTCCCACTCAGCTGCTATTTCCGGATTTTCGCGGCAAAGTTTCACAAGCAACTCATCGGCATTCACATGCATAGAGCGCAGTTTATAGAACTGGAATATCTTGCCGTTCCGACCAACCCGCCTTTGAGCGTAAAATGCCGGGCCACCATCGAGCTTCACGAGTACAGCTAAGATCAGGATAACCGGCACGACGAACGAAGAGACCATAAGAAGGAAGATCACATCAAAACTGCGTTTACCTATATTTCGGTAAAAAGAAAATTTTGACATAGCGTCCTGCGAAATTTCCGGCGCAATTGGACGCGTGATCTTAAACAAAGCCGCGAAATTGCGAGAGGTTTTGGGGATATAGGTCATGCTCAGACTTGTATTGATTTCTGTTCGGACAAACGTTCACGGCAAGACTTTTTAACACAATCTTTGGCTGTATAGACTCATCTTTTAGATATGTTTAGTAATCTTTTTGCATTCTCGCTCAGATTTTCAGCCCGTAGCCTAGATAATAACGTTTTGAGTCATTCGCACACCTTACTGGGCAGCAACTCGCACCGCTGACAATACATCAAGAAACTCCTGAAGCTCGTCACGCAAATCATCGCGCGACAAACCAAAGGAAATCGTCGCCTGAAGGAAGCCCGCTTTCGAACCACAGTCGAAACGCTGGCCTTTAAACCGGTATCCATAGACGCCGCGCTCTGTGCCGATTTCATCCGCAATCGCATCGGTAAGCTGGATTTCACCACCGGCACCGGTCTTCATCGTGTGCAGGTTCTTCATCACCGACGGGTCAAGAATGTAACGACCGATCACAGCGAGGTTGGACGGCTCTGTCCCCGGAGCAGGTTTCTCCACCATACCTTTGGCGGACACGGTGTTGCCCATGTCCTTATCCACATCGAGGACACCATAGGAAGACACTTTGTCCGCCGGAACTTCCATCGCGGCAACCATAGAGCCATTGCCACCGAGTTCTTCGTAGGCTTCGACCATCTGTTGCAGACAGGGTTTTTCCGCCGCGATCACGTCATCGGGCAGGATAACGGCAAAAGGTTCTTTCGGGTCGAGAAGCCGACGCGCACACCAGACGGCATGACCGAGGCCAAGCGCTTTATGCTGGCGAATATAGGCAATGGCACCGCTGTCCATATTCGTCGTCTTCAGAACTTCGAGCAGCTTGTCCTTGCCCTTTTTGCGCAATTCCTGCTCAAGAACCGGAGAGTGATCGAAATAGTCCTCAAGCGCGCCCTTGCCGCGCGAAGTCACAAAGATGAATTCCTTGATGCCCGCAGCCCGTGCCTCGTCAATGGCATACTGAATCAGCGGACGGTCGACCAAGGTCATGATTTCTTTCGGAATGGATTTGGTTGCGGGAAGAAACCGCGTTCCAAGACCAGCCACAGGAAAAATCGCTTTGGTCACTTTTTTCATTTCTACTCCTTCGGTTCGCAATTATGAAATCTTAACTTACATAAGTATGTCATGATTTTATGACATCACAACTTTTGAGAAACTAATTAAACCTATAAGTACCCATAAATAGAGAAATTCTTTACAAGTTTACCCGTATTTCTAAATATACGCACAAGAAACAATCTAAGAATAAAATTCGATTTGATCTCGCTTCAAGCATTTAGATGCGCCTAGAGGTCATAATCGTTTCAGACCTATCAGAGAGTTTGCCAAACGATACCAATTCAAGGGATCTAACATATGCCACTTATCACACCGGTTATTTTGTGCGGCGGTTCGGGGACTCGACTTTGGCCTTTGTCTCGCAAGAGCTACCCGAAACAATTCGTGCCGTTGGTGGATGACCTGACACTGTTTCAGGCTTCGGCAAAAAGGTTAAGCGGAGCAACAGAGACGTTGAACTTTGCCGCGCCTACGGTTCTGACGGGGGCGGACTTCCGGTTTATCGTGACCGAGCAACTGGCCTCCATTGGCATAGATCCCGGTGCGATCCTGATTGAGCCCGAAGGGCGCAACACAGCCCCTGCTATTTTGGCGGCGGCCCTGTATCTGATTGAGCAAGACCCCGAAGCCATCATGCTGGTCGCTCCTTCTGATCATGTAGTGCCTGATGTCGCGGCGTTTCATGCCGCCGTCAAAAAGGGGCTCACCGCAGTGGATGCGGGCAAAATGGTGACTTTCGGGATCAAGCCGACCCATGCCGAAACCGGCTATGGCTATCTCGAACTCACCGCCCTACCGGATGCGTCGGGCGATCCGGTCGATCTCAAGAAATTCGTGGAAAAACCCGACGCGGAGCGCGCCGCCGAAATGGTCGCCGCCGGCACCTTCATGTGGAACGCTGGGATTTTCCTGTTCAAGGCCAAAGACATCATTGCAGCTTTCACCACCCATGCGCCCGAACTGACCGGGCCGGTGAGCGAAGCAGTCGATGCCGCTCAGGTCGATCTCGGCTTTCTGCGTCTGGAACCGAAGGCTTGGGCCAAGGCAGACGACATTTCCATCGACTATGCGGTGATGGAGAAGGCCCATAATCTCGCCGTCGTCCCCTTTGATGGCGGCTGGTCGGATCTTGGCGGTTGGGACGCGGTCTGGCGCGAGTCCGACCCTGATGAGTATGGCGTCGTCACCTCCGGCGAGGCCACGGCGATTGATTGCTCCAACAGTCTCATCCGCTCCGACAGCGAGCATCTGGAGGTCGTTGGCATCGGTCTCGACAACATCATGGCCATTGCGATGAACGACGCGGTTCTTGTCGCGGATATGTCGCGGGCGCAAGATGTTAAAAAGGCCGTGGCCGCGCTCAAAGCCAAAGGTGCGGATCAGGCCACGCATTTCCCGAAAGACCACCGCCCTTGGGGTTGGTTCGAGAGCCTTGTGATAGGTGGCCGTTTCCAGGTGAAGCGGATCCATGTCCACCCCGGTGCAGCACTAAGCCTGCAAAGCCACTTCCATCGCTCCGAGCACTGGATCGTGGTCGAAGGCACTGCCGAGGTGACTGTGGATGGCGAGACCCGTCTCGTCACGGAAAACCAGTCGGTCTATGTTCCTCTGGGTGCGGTTCACCGCATGAAGAACCCCGGCAAAGTGCCGATGGTTCTGATCGAAGTCCAAACCGGCTCCTATGTGGGCGAAGACGACATCATCCGCTACGAGGATGTCTATTCTCGTGGTCAGGGTGCAAAAGGTTAAGACGCAAGAAGGTAGGCACAATATGGCTCCCAAATTCGGCACCAGCGGTCTGCGCGGTCTTGTGACCGAGCTGACCGATGAACTTGTTGCAGATTACGTTCATGCATTTTTGAGCACCGTTCAATCCGACACGCTTTATGTCGGGCAGGACCTGCGCCCCTCGTCGCCACGGATCGCCAAGGTGATCTGCGACACGGCACAGGCGGCGGGCGTCGATGTGATCGACTGCGGCGCGCTTGGCACCCCTGCCCTTGCGTTGTCCTCTATGGCAGCCAAAGCACCCGCAATCATGGTCACCGGCAGCCACATTCCGGCGGATCGCAACGGGCTCAAGTTCTACCTGCCTGACGGAGAAATCCTGAAAGCCGACGAAGCCGCAATCAATGCCGCTTACGCCGCGCGCACCCGTGTCGAAAGCGACAAACAAGGCAGCTACAGCCAGATGCCCGAGGCCGAAACCCGTTACATTTTGCGCTATATCGAGGCCTTCGGTCAGATGGCGCTCAAAGGTTTAAAGATCGGGGTCTATCGCCATTCTTCTGTCGCCCGCGACACGATGGAGGCGATCTTCAAAGGGCTCGGTGCAGAGGTCGTGCCGCTCGCCCATTCCGACATCTTCATCCCCGTCGATACCGAAGCGGTTGATCCCGACACCCGCGCCGAATTACAGGCATGGTGCGTAGAGAACGGGTTGGACGCCATTGCCTCCACCGATGGAGATGCGGATCGCCCGATGCTCACCGATGGCACGGGCAAGGTCATTCCCGGCGACATTCTCGGCGTGTTGAGTGCGCAGCTTCTGGGTGCTAAATCAGTCGTCACACCGGTCTCATCTAATGACATGGTGCGCCGTCTGCCGGAGTTCGATGAGGTCATCCTGACCAAGATCGGCTCCCCCTTTGTGATCGCGGGCATGGCCAAGGCCGCCTATCCCGAAGTGGTCGGCTTTGAGGCCAATGGCGGCTTCCTCTTAGGCTTCACAGCGCGCCTCAAAGCCCCGCTCACACCACTACCGACCCGTGACTGTATGCTCCCGATCATCGCACCTCTGGTGGCCGCTCAAACGGCGGGTAAAAGCATCGCTGATCTGGTCGCAGCCCTACCACCCTGCTTTACGGCCGCAGATCGCGTGCAAGAGATCAACCGCGACAAGGCCGAGGCCTTTCTGGACAAGCTCATCTCGGATGACGAGGCGCGTGCTGCCTTCTTCGTGCCCTTCGGCACCATCGCGGACACCGACCTCACAGACGGGCTCCGCGTTGACTTTGAAAGCGGTGACGTCCTCCACCTCCGCCCCTCTGGCAACGCCCCAGAGTTTCGTATCTATGCCCAAGCAGGGACCGAAGCCAAAGCGCAAGACTTGGTGAAGGCCGCCTACGAGGATGTGGCACGAGAAGTTTTGTGAAATAGCTCCGGCCCAAGCAAAAGGCCCGCCATATTGCGGCAGGCCTTTTTGTTTCGCACGCGAAACATTTGTCGTTAGCTCGCTCTAGGCCGTGGCTTGCACAAACTCCGCATTGCCATTCGCAATAACAACGGCAGTTAATTTGCCTGTCGCATAAGCTCCGGTATCAACAGAAATAACGCCATTCTTTTCCTGCGGCAAAGTCACAACCGTATGCCCGTGAACCACCCACAGACCATCTTCCCGCGCTTGTTTGCCAAAAGCCGGATGTCCCCATGTCAGTGCCTGATCCTTTTGCTCTTCCATAGGCCGATCGGGGTCCGCGCCTGCATGCACCACAACGACATTGCCATTCTTGAACCATCTCGGACAGGAGGCAAGCCAATCTTCCAGCCCTTCGGGCATAACCTCTAAAAGCTGATCACGCGCGACACGAAGAGCTTCCGGTGCATTTTGCACACCCAGCTTAAAATGCCCAAAGCTCGCCATAGTCTGTAAACCGCCATGACGCATCCAACGATTTCCGGCTTGTTCTGGGTCTCTCAGGAAGGCCAACATCATCTCTTCATGATTGCCCAGAATACAGATTGTATCAGGTCGCTCTAGCTCAAGCGCGCGCAATCTCGCCAACACTTGAGAACTGTAATCACCCCTGTCGATGAAATCCCCGACAAAGACCCAACGCGCGTCCGGCGCCTGCATTTCGAGTTTATCGATGAGCTTATCCAAACATGTGATTTGGCCATGAATATCCCCGACCACAGCTAAAGTCTCTTCAGGCTTAGGAAGCCCACCCTCAAAACGGCGAGGTGCGGATGGCTCGCTTGGCGTTTGGCGACGTCGAAACAAACCTTTAAACACAGAATGATCCTTCCAAAAGTTCAGTCCTGCCGCAGAAAAATCAGGGCTAGATCTTGAAAGTTTATTGCTTCTTTAACCAGCTTTCCAGAGCGGACATAAACGCTTCATCAATCCCTTCACCGGAAAGCTCAATACGTTTGGCATCCGTGTCGAAGTGGAGGGAAATCTGGCGCGGAACTTTATTTTGAACCGTTTTTTTCGGCTCAGCAGGACGACAGGCCTTCAGCAGGGCTGCAATCTCTTGTTCTGCATTTTCTGGCTTGGTTCGGCTCAAGCCTTCCCTGATGTTGTTTGCAGCAGAGGGATCGACTTGAAGCGCCTTCGCGATCACGAGGCCGTTTTTCTCACTGATCGAGGTTGGAAATCTCAGCACATCATCCAAGGCCTCCACCAGCACCATAAAGCTTTTGATCTTGGAACGTTTCGCACGCGAAACATTTGCGAAAAGACTCTGAAGTGCTGATTTCGGGTCTGAATAGACACCCTGCTCTAGTGCTTTCACAACGATCCGGGCGCGTTCGTAAAAGCTGATGTCGGAGCGGATTTCATTTTCCTCGACCATGGCCACATAGGCGTCCGAGGCGGACTTTGGCTCACGCACCACGGCGAACACCTCATCGACACCGATCTCCGACAAGGCCAACATCCGGCGCCAGCCCGAGATCAGGCCATAGCGCGGGGAGGCTTTGGAGCCTCGATCCAGCACTTCCACAGGCACTTGCTGTCCGCGTGCTTTCAGGCTCGATTTCAGCGCTTCAAGATCTTCCGACTGCGTTTTTAGGCGGTCACGCACCAGATGGCCCAGATCAATAGCCGAGAGTGGCAGCCGCTCGACGATACGGCCTTCAGCGCGTGCTTGTGTGACCATATCGGTCATTTCGGCCAATGCCGCCGTGACTGCCGCGTCTCCGGCCACTTGTGCGATGGGGGCAGGGCGGGGGGAGGTCTGCGCCACACCCAAGGGAAAGGCCGATTTTGTTTCCGGTGCTTTAGACATTGGCTCTGCTGGATTGGTCTCTTTCTGAGCATCCGTCAAAAAATCTGTCCGGGGCGGAGAGAGTCTTTTACGCTTCGCCATGATCAGCCTCCTGTGCTTCAATCTCGTCACGCCGCCAGCTTCCCAAAAGCAGCTTCTTGAACGCGGCATAGGTGGCATCAAAGGTCTGCCGCCCGCGCACATAGGTCTCGCGGTTGAAATCGCGATAATCCGCCTCATAGATGCCGGAGACCTGTTCACCGGCCTGCCCGATGAGCGCTGTAAAATCCTGACGATGAGGAGAGAGGGTTTGTCCCAAATAGGCCTGCATCAAAGAGGCCAGCTCTCCCTGCTGCGCCCCGTCATAGCGTGTGATGACCGCGCGGACGGCATCCCATTCAAAGGACATCTCCTCGCGCCCCAAAGCTCGCGCCGCCATGTTCTCGCCGTCCTCGATGGATTGGAAGGTTGAGTGCAGCATGTCGAAGAACCGGCCCGTGGAATCGAACTCCAGAAACGAAGCCCCCAGAGGCACGAGCAGAATGTCGGAGGCGGCCAGCCCGTTGATCGTCAGATAGCCGAGGGCAGGGGGGGTATCGAGGAAAATGACATCGTATTGATCAAGCACGCCGTCCTCTTCCAAGACGTCTGTAAGCGCGTCCCAGAGCTTCCAGCCGCGCCCCTGCATCCGCCAGACGGGGATCTGGAACTCCGACCAGTAGAGATTGAGCTGCGCCCCGATCAGGTCGATGTTTGGCCAATGGGTTGACTGGATCACATCCTGAGTTTTGACCTTGAGCGCATCGGTCAAGGTTTCATCGAGTGGGACGGGCGTTTCGCCGCGATCCATGCGCCCTTGGTTAGCCTGTCGCTGGTGGCTGGCATAATGACGGGCGAGGAGTGGAAAAACCGTGCTCCATTCATCGTCCACCTTGCCGCCGAAAATCGAAGTCATGGAGCCCTGGCTGTCGAGATCAATCACCAGCACCTTGTAGCCATCCAGTGCGGCAGACATGGCCAGATGCGCGGCTGTGGAGGTCTTCCCAACACCGCCTTTGAAATTGGCGACCGCAACCAGCTTTGCAGGCAGGCCTTCAGGACGGTAAGGGAGGTATTCTTTATTCTTGGCTCCCTCCGCTGCGAAATGGGCGCGGAGCCGGAGGACCTCATCAAGGGTGAACCATTTTGCGCCGCCCTCGGTTTCCGAACGGCCCTGGGGTAGGTCGGGATGGGACCGCAACACGCGGCGGAAATGCGGGGTGGCCACTGGAATGAGATAGCGTGTGATTTCCCATGTAGAGAACAATCGCAAAGATTTTCCGCCATCTTCATTGAGCCCTCTGGAGGCCAAATCTTCGCGCCCTTGGGCACATGACTGGGCGATGCGGGAAAACCCTTGTGTATTCACAGGTTGTCCAAGCTCTTGCAAAGCTTGGTTCGGATCAATGTTGAAATACGGTGGTTGTTCGGCTGTGTCCTTGGACATTCTCTATCTCATGTATCGACTTTTTTTAAAGATAACCAAAAAGGTGATACATGGAAAGAAAAACAACACCTGAAGAATCAATTCATTGAAAAATATGGTATTTTTTAGGCTTGGAATGAGGTTGATTTGAGCCTGTGGAAAAAAATGTAGTGTTATATTTGAGTTATATTATAAGTTAAGGGATATTTCACGTCTTATTAATTCATTGAAATTAAATGTATTTTCGATTTAAAAATGGATAGAGGCGACTCTGAACCCACGATAGGGCGACTCTGAACCCACGTTGGAGTGACTCTGAACCCACGATAGAAAGGGTGGACCGGGCAGGGGGCTTTCACTAAGCTGGGTGTCAATAAAACCACGAAACGAGCAGACCGCGAATTGCCCATCATAAGGGCATGGGATTGGGCAGTCAGGATCAGAGATGACAGGCGTCGTCACATCGGCAGGAGGGCTGTTGCCCGACCGGCATCCGCAGGTGGATTTTTTCCTCTGCGACATTTTTGATGCGATCCCGAAGGATGATCTGGCGACGATGGAGCATCCCGTTTTTTCGCTTTCAACGCGGCCGGACCGACGTATTCTGAGCTACGAACACAATGGCACGATGATCGAGGTGACGCCTTCGGTCAAAGGTCTGGCCACCATCCATGACAAAGACATTCTGATTTTTTGCGTGAGCCAGTTGATGGCGGCGATCAATGCGGGACGGGGGGTGAGTCGGACGCTGACGCTGCGGGCGCATGACCTGTTGGTGGCGACCAATCGGGAGACCAGCGGTGATGCCTACCGGCGTCTGGTGGAGAGTTTCGAACGTCTGGCGGGCACGCGGATTAAGACCAATATCGTCACGGGCGATGCCGAGGTGACATCCGGTTTCGGTCTCATTGAAAGCTGGGAGATCGTGCGCAAGACCCGCGGCGGGCGGATGGTGAGCGTGGCGGTGACGCTCTCGGAATGGCTCTATCGGGCGGTGCTGTCGAAATCCGTTCTGACCCTGAGCCGCGACTATTTCCGTCTGCGCAAACCGCTGGAACGACGCATTTATGAACTGGCTCGCAAACATTGCGGCAAACAGGATCACTGGCGGATCTCGGTCGAAACGCTTTTGAAGAAATCAGGCTCGGCCAGCCCGCGGCGGGTGTTTCGCAAAATGATCCGTGATATGATCGCAGCTAATCACCTGCCGGATTACGAAATGAGTGAGGAGGAGGGGGACATCATCCGCTTCACCTCCCGTGCCCGTGTGCTGGACAGCGAGGGACCGCAGCTCCCGCCGCTCAAATCCGCAGCCCTTGAGCGTGCCCGCGACATGGCTCCGGGCTGGGATGTCTACGCCCTGGAAGCCGACTGGCGCGCCTATTGGGCGGCCTCTGGCAAGCCCAAGCTGCATTCTTCTGAGCAGGCGTTTTTGGGCTTTGTGAAGACGAAGGTGGCGAAGGGGAGGTGAGTGGCCTGCTCACTCACCGCGACCACCTCTGTTTGCCTTAAAGCCAGCCGGCTTCCTTGATGATATCTACGATGGGTACGTCCAGTATTGGCACATGGATGTCGCCTGTCATGAAGCTTGCCTCATGGATCGCTGCCAGAGCTCCCGGAACCTTGTGAAGGGTATAGCCCTGATCGGGGATGGCTGAGAGATAGGTTAGAGTATCCTTGATGAAACGATCCGAACGTGCCTGCACTTCATTCGTGAAGGGAATTCCTTTGGGTTGGGCGGTGCGTACGAGCTGAACGATGTCGAAATCGAGGCAATAGGGTACATCTTCCATAAAGGGGCATTCTTCGCGCATATGTTGCCAGGATTTCTCGAATAGAGGTTTCGGGTTGCGATAGGGTCGACCCAGAGCGTGATAAACCCAGAGCAAATGTACTACGCCGCCGATATCGGCGATGTCCGGGTCGTGTTTGATCTTGTAGGCCTTGCGAAAAAAGTTCTGAATCAGCTGCGACTTGTAGGGTCGTAAAAGATCCGTCTTGCGGTCGAGAAGCTGTGCTTCTGTTGCAGACAGCACCTGATCGACAAGCGTCTTGTCCACGCCGTCCACCTTTCCCCAGCGAGCAAGGTTGAACAGGATGGAGGGCCCCCCGCCGATCCAGTGGCTGACGCGCCAGATATGATGCGCCCAGGCTTTTGGGTAGAGCGGGGTCTTTGTTTCGGGGTCGATGATTTGATCGATCTTCCAGCCTTCAAAGCTGCGCTCCGGCAGGCTGAACCCAGTGGCATTCTCAACTAGTTTTGCTGCCCCGAGAATATAGGCGGTCATGTGGGCGTTCGGTATGCTTTTCGGATCTGTTTCTCTCAGAGGGCGTCCATAAAGCGGGGTATCTGCAATCTGTTCAAGATATTTTCGGGCGGCCTTATTCGACATTCGGCTCTGTTGATCGAGAAACCGCAGCGTATATACCATGTCCGCATGATCCTGCCATGCGATTGATGCGGCATTGCCTTTGCCGCTCATCCAGAAATCATAGGCATCAGGTGCGATCAGAGCGCAATAATAAAGAAGTGCATCTGTCATTTTCTTGCTGTCGCTTTGTGCCAGAGGAAAGGCTTTGGCGGTAGAGGACTCTGCTGGCGCGCCATTTGAGTTTTTGGATTTCAGCATCCGAAGCCCATCGACCAGTGGTTCAATCAATGGCGATTTAAACTTTATCCCGAGATAGACGAGCCCTGCTAGGGCCACAAAATAAAGGAGAGTTCCGAGGGAGGCTGCGACAACGGGATTATGTCTGAAGCTCAGAACGGCAATGCTGGACGCGGCGGCGACGATGGCAGCCCCGGTCAGTGTTGAACCGAGCCTGTAATTGAACTGCAGCCCGGTTTTCTTTTGTAAGATAAGAATTGTCGCTAGAACGGCGCCCGAATGGGAGAGTAGCATCGCTGTCGCTCCACCTATCACACCGAATTGCGAAGTCATCAAAAGCCCCAGTAGAACCGTGACAACCCCGAAGGTAATCGTAATTTTGGCAGCTGTGCCTGCGGTCCCCGTTGCAATGGCTATTTCGCCGGAGATGAACTGCGCAAATGATTTTGCAGCGACCAGAGGCGCGATTATCATCAGAACAACCGGCAGGGTGGTGAGATTTGGGAACCACACTTTCAGGATCATAGGTGCCACAATGAACAGGAAAACGGCTGCCATGGCATTGACCCAGACGGTGAAAGACGCGCCATAGGATGCAATGGTATTAGCCTCTTTGAACCCCGCATCGCCCTGGTGGACAAGTTGCCCGATGACAGGCGACATCACAGAGGCGCAGATGATGGTAATAGCCATCGGCAGATTGGTGATTTGAACCGCCATTTCAAAGGACCCAGTGTCGGCCCCCGGCGCATAGAGGCCAATAATCATGACCATGACACGCGCATAGAGGTATACCGATATAGCATTGATGAGGACCGGGGTTGCATAGCTGAGTAGCCGTTTTGCTTCCTCTGAGATAATCCCATAGCGCAGCGCCGCTCCCTCGCGCAGCATGGTGCGCACGCCGGTCAGCAAAAGTAAAACGCTGACCATTTCGGAGATAGCTAGGAACAGGATCATACTCTCGACTTTGCCATAATAAGGCAGAAGCACGGAAAATAGAACTAGACCGAGCAGACGCGAACTGGCGACACTGACCGCAAGCTGCCGAAATCTGCCGGTTGTTCTGAAAATCCCGTCGAGGAATTCTGTCAGGCCAAAGAAATACAGAAAAACGAGGCTATATAGGATCAGTGCAGAACTGCTCTCTAGATCGTACAAACGGTTCACCCCGACCAGGGTCAGAAGTGCAACCAGTAAGCTGATCAGAGAAAGCATTCCACCCAGACGCAGCGCTAGTCCCACAGCGGCGCTGCGTCCCGCATCCCCGTCTCGGGAATAAGCCTCGCCTGCATAGCGGATCGTGGTGCGTCCAAGAGACAGTCCGACGAGAGGTCGAAAAAGCGTGGCTACGGACATAATAATCGCAACTGTGCCCAGATCGTTGGCTGGCAATGTAGCCGCAGCAAAGAACATGACCAGCAACGGCCAGATATGCATGAAGCCAAACTGAATCGTGCGGTAGATGAAGTTCATTGCGTTCTCCTTGAAGAGATCGTTTCCGATGTCTTTTTGTTACCTATTTTTTTTAGGTAGTTTCGGGCTGGAACTTCGAAGAAATAGTAGGAAAAGGAAGCAATTGGTATGCCAATGATCAAGGCGGCTGCAAGGGTCAAAGGAACATTGCCCTGTAGACCCTCAATCCGTTGAGAGAAAAGCTGTATAACTTTCAGGATCAGAGGATGTGTTAGATACAGCGAATATGAGATCACCCCAAGAAAATATATGAGGCGTGTTTCCATGAGACGAGTGACAGCGCTGCGAGAGACGACAACGCTGAAAATAAATGTTGGGAATAATAGAAGTATAAACCACGGGTCAGTGTGCTGTCCCGAAAACATTTGAGTAACATACAATATTAGAACAGCCTGAATAACGACCCACAGACCTGAAAAACGAACGTGCTCATATTTTACACAGAGACGCCATATGACCCATCCGGCATAAAAGCCAACGACGGCTCTTAGAAAGGCAGGCAAGCCACGTGCTCGATCAATATTCTCATCGAGAGAATATAAATAAAGAATGAGTAGAGGGAGAAGTATGTAAAGTATTACAGTTGTTTGACGTACACTGAATATGCGCTGCAGTATTATCAGTGTGGGAAAGACGAAAACATAAGTCCAAAATTCAACACTTACAGACCACGAAGGAGAATTCCAAATTTGGTCGTTTCCAATAACTGGCATAGCCTGTGTAAGTGTTATCTCCCGCAAAAATTCGTGAAATGTTAATTCTTTAGGTGGCTGTTCGCTCACATATTGCAATGCTAGGATTCCAGCAAAGGATGCGAGTGCGGTGGCTATATGTAGCGGGTAAACTCTTGCAAACCTTGCAAGGAAAAACCTTTTCCATTTAAACTTCCTTATCTCAGGGGGCGATCTGAGATACACATAGCTCATGACAAAACCGGATAAGACGAAAAACACATCTACAAACAGGCGCCCATGGAATATCATGTCGTCGTAATGTCCGTCTATATGCGCAATTGCCGATTGGTTGGCGTGATAGAGCACAACAAAGACCGCCGCGAAGCCGCGCAAGCCGGTTAGCGATACAATTTCACCACTTTTGGTCATTAGTAGCTGTAGCCTTTGTCATATGTTGCAATATTGTTTGTTGTTCGGTGTGAGCGGCTAATACCGCGCAAAGAAAGCCAGCCAGTCCTAAAGCGAAGAAGTTGTAGGCTTCTTCTTGAAAAAAACCATTGAACACAATGACAAAAAACATAATTGGGAAAATGCGAAATCTATTGAGATGTGCGTTTTCAATTTTAATTAAAACTTTTTGTTGAAACTTTAAGAAAAAAGCCACGAACACGAATGTGCAAATTCCGATTTGATACAGCATCACCCCGATTGCGCTCTCCAGCCCAAACGTCAGGTTGTTCCAGTCAATTGTTTCTCTTGCTAAGTTTCCGCCGGCTCCAAGGCCATGGCCGATCGGATTGTGTGCGAAACCGTTAATGCCACCTATAAGTCCCAAGATATGGTAGTCGAACACACGGATGCCATAGGTAATGGTTGTGACCACATACGCGGTCAGCAAGGCAAATGCAGTATATCTCCATGTTGTGCGACCCAGAAAATGGCGTACAATAGTCAAAAATGCGGACATTAATAAAACGATGATAATGCCTTTGGCTTGGATGGCGGCCAGAAGGCACAACGCTAAAATTCCCCAGACATAGTGTTTTCTGACGAATAGGAAGATGGACATAATTCCTAGAAAATATGCATAGCTTATAGAATGCAAATTCGGTCCTGAAATGCGCAGAAACGTTATGCCGAGATCTTCAAAGATCGCTAGGTTGAATAGTGGGCGGGTGCCCAATTCAATCAAGTCATTTACAGAGCTAATTTCCCACCTGTTCTCTAGTTTGTAAGAGAAATAAGTCTCTGTATTTAGCAGTGAATAAAGGGACGCTGGGAATAAAACTTCAAAGAGACCATAAATTATGGCGCAAAAGGTGAAGATTTTTAAAACAAGAAAAACCTTTCCTATCCCAAGCTTCATTGTGATGTAATAACCGAAAATGATTTGCAGCGGTACGGCGACCAGTGCCCGTAGATAAATTGTTGCATTTAACGGGCTCGCTTGTATGGCACCAATTAGAAAATAAAAGACCGCAACACCCAGAAGAATAATTACCCACTTGTGTAACCAGCCAGTTAGCAAGTCTTTGTCGCGTGGCAACTTATAAATAAAGAAAAAGCCATAAGTGGAAAAAGCACTGATCGCTCCGAAAGTAATGCCTTGCGCCGCATTCATAACGGCTCTGGAAGGGTAAAATGGTGAAAACAAACTGATGATTGCGGACTGGAACAGCATTGCGAAAAAGAAAAAAACCAACGCTGCGAATGGTGACGTCGTGAGGAAAAAGAGAACCAGAAGTGTTACCAAGGCAAAGGGTACAATACCGCCAAATGCGGCAAAGCCCACCATCAAGAGCACTGCAATAGTGGACGCACAGAACCCAAGATAAACGTAGGTGAAATTATTGAGAGTTTCACTAGTAGTAACATGTCTTATATTTCTGACGTACAATTGATCTTTGCCTCGATTTTATTTTAGAGCTTCCGAAATAGCATTCTAATTCAAGGTTCTTTACGTTCCGGTCTGTCGAAGCAAACTATATATCGCCTGTGTATTCGTCACCAGATACCGCTTGAACAGCCTCTTGGGGTCGCCTTTCAGCCGGTACAGCCACTCGAGGCCCACTTTCTGCATCCATTTGGGTGCGCGAGGCGCATCTCCGGCCAAAAAGGCGTAAAGCCCGCCGCAGGTCTTGATTACGCCGACACCAGCAAGAGCCTCACGGTTCTGGTGACACCAGATCTCCTGTTTCGGCTTGCCTAAGCCCACCCAAAGCACATCGGCTCCCGAGGCGACGATTTCGGCGCAGACATCGGCATTTTCCGCGTCAGAGAAATATCCGTTTCGGCGGCCAACGATTGCGATATCAGGATAGAGCGCTTTCATTTGGGCGACTGCTTTTTTGTTCTGCTCTTCCGTTGCACCCAGTACAAAAAAGCTCAGGCCGCGGTCTTGTGCCACTTTGGCTACATCGTGAAACAGGTCCGTGGTCGCTGATCGGCCTCGGATGGGGGTTTTAGTGAGCCATTTGGAGGCCATAATGACAGGCATACCGTCGGCATGGATTGCATCCGCCGCATCCATGGCCGCATCATAGGTTGGATTCTGGCCGTAGAGAGCAATGCCTTGTCCATTGGAGGAAAACACGAGAGCCGGAAGCGTGGGACCGGACTGGCAAACATCGCCGATCCAGTGACTGAGCTCGGTGCGGTCTGCTAAAACCGTCGGGAGGCCGCCTATGCGTACTGTTTCAAGGTTTGGATACATCGTCGGTTCCTATATCGTGGATTTGCGCGAGATCATGTGCATGCTTGTTTCGTCTCAGGCGTTGTAATACTGCCGATACCAGCGCACGAAACTGGCCACGCCTTCGGGCACAGCCGTTTGCGGCGCATAGCCCGTGAGCCGTTTGAGCAAGGACGCATCGGCCCATGTCGCGGGCACATCACCGGCTTGCATCGGCATCAGGTTGCGCTCGGTCTTTTTTCCGGTGGCGTTTTCAATCGCTTCGATGAAATCAACTAGTTGCACAGCGTCATTGTTGCCGATGTTCACCACACGGTAGGGGGCCACGGGGGACAGGCTGTCGCCCTCCTCCACCTCTCCGTTTTCGGGCCGCACAGGCACCGCGTCGATCAATAGTCGGATGGCGTGAACGAGGTCTTCGACATAGGTGAAGTCGCGTTTCATATCGCCGTAATTATACACGTCGATGGGCTTGTCTTCGAGGATTGCCTTGGTGAACTTGAACAGCGCCATATCCGGCCGCCCCCACGGACCATAAACCGTGAAGAAGCGGAACATGGTGATCGGAAGATCAAAGAGATGGGCGTAGCTGTGCGCCATATTCTCGGTCGATTTCTTGGTCGCCGCATAAAACGACATCTGGTGATCGGCCTTGACCGTTTCCTGATAGGGCATGTCCGTATTCGCGCCGTAAGCCGAGGAGGTCGAGGCCAGCAGCATGTGCTTGGGCGGATAGGCCCGCGCCGCTTCGAGCAATTCAAACGTGCCGACGATATTGCTCTCAAGATAGGAGCGCGGGTTCTCGATGGAGTAGCGCACCCCCGCCTGTGCTGCGAGGTGAATCACGGCGTCGGGCTTTTCCTCTTCGAAAAGCGACATCAACAGGCCGGGCGTTTCGACCTTGTCATGCACCGAGCGGTAATTCTCATAGGCCAGAAGCGTGTCCTCGCGCCGCGCTTTGAGCGCCACGTCGTAATAGTCGGACATGCAATCCAGCCCGATGACGCGCCAGCCCTCTTCGAGCAGTTTGCGGCAGACGAAAGAGCCGATAAATCCGGCGGCACCGGTGACAAGAGCTGTGGGCATGGGTCTTTTCCTCAATCAGCGTGGAACAGGTCGCGGGTGAAGATCTTCTCCGGCACATCCGAAATGTCATCCGTCACACGGTTGGCGACGATCACATCGGCCTCGGCCTTGAACGCATCAAGATCATTGACCACCCGCGAGCCGAAGAAATCCGGCTCCGTCATCACCGGTTCATAGACGATCACCTCGATGCCCTTGGCCTTCACGCGTTTCATGATGCCCTGGATCGAGGACTGGCGGAAGTTGTCGGACCCCGCCTTCATCACCAGACGATAGACGCCGACCACTTTGGGGCCTTTCGCGATGATCTGGTCGGAGAGAAAATCCTTGCGGGTGCGGTTGGCATCCACGATGGCGCGAATGAGGTTTTGCGGCACTTCGGAATAGTTCGCCAGCAACTGTTTGGTGTCTTTTGGCAGGCAATACCCGCCGTAGCCGAAGGACGGGTTGTTGTAGTGATCGCCAATCCGCGGGTCCAGACCGATGCCGTCAATGATCTGGCGCGAGTCCATTTCGCCAGCCATCGCATAGCTGTCCAATTCGTTGAAAAACGCCACGCGCATGGCAAGATAGGTGTTGGCAAAGAGCTTGACCGCCTCGGCCTCGTCCGCATCGGTGAACAGCACCGGCGCGTCCTTTTCCACGGCCCCTTCGAGCAGCAGATC
>NZ_JAHKPE010000025.1:36900-49522 GCF_018860305.1 Celeribacter halophilus | reverse complement strand
ATGTGGATAAAAACCTGATAATTGTTCACCTTTACACATCCGTGGTGAAGGCCTAAATATTATTCCATCGAGAGACGCAAAAACGAACAGACCGCGTCACCCACAACTAGAAATGAAATGAAAAGGACCACAACCATGACATTCTCCCTCAAAACACTGACCGCCGCCGCTATCGTTGCTGTTGCAGGCACTGCCGCTGTTGCAGGCCCCAACTACATCATCCCGGGCAACCAGTCCTCCACCAAAACCGTTGCCAATGTTGAACTCGTGCGTGCCGAAGCTCCGGCAACTCTCGAAGTTTACTCCGTCCACGGTGGCGAACGAGTGGCTCTGCTCGGCTCGACCGACGTGAACGCCGGCGCGAACACCGATGTGAAAGTCAGCCTCGACGCAGGCGCTGCAGAAGCCAACCTTGAGTTCGTCCTCGTCGGCTCCAACGGCGCAACCCTCGCCGACAAAAGCATCAACAACTACCAATAAAACGTTTTCGTTTAATCTGAATCAGATTGAGCGAAAAACATATCCACACTTCATTGACGTTACTGCGTTTCTCAAAAATTGAATGCCTCAAGTTTTTTGAGAAACGCTTCAAGAGGTGGTCCCGTTCGCTCTGAGCCTTGGTGCTCAGGGCGGATGGAAATCAGAAATGCCGCCGGAGTCCCCTTCCGGCGGCATTTTTATGTTGATGGACACAACCGTTCATTCAGTCCACCTCAGATCATACCCCCGTTGGCCCGCAGAACCTGCCCATTCACCCACGCCCCATCAGGACCGACAAGAAACGCTACGACATTGGCGATATCTTCTGGCGTTCCGAGACGCTCCAAGGGATTGGCCTTGGACAATTTCTCGATCACCGCATCAGATTTGCCGTCCAGAAACAGCTCTGTGCCGGTCGGTCCCGGAGCAACAGCATTGACCGTGACCCCGCGTCCGCGCATTTCCTTGGCAAGGATACCCGTGAGCACCTCTATCGCACCTTTGGTCGCTGCATAAATGCCGTAAGTCTCGAACTTTAGCGCAGCGACAGAGGACGAAAGGTTCACGATCCGCCCATCATTGCGCAACCGCTTAGCCGCCACGCGCATGGTATTGATCGGGCCCTTGAGATTAATATCAATCTGGCTTTCGATCTGCGCATCATCGGCTTGAGCAAGCGGACCGAGCTTCATAATCCCAGCGTTGTTGATGAGCACATCGACGCCACCAAAGGCACTCTCGGCAAGATCGAACATCCGTTTCACCGCAGCGGAATCAGCAACGTCAGCCTGCGCCACGACGGCCTTTCCGCCGGACGCCTCAATCTCAGCCACCACCTTCTCCGCAGCGACCTCGGAACCGGCATAGTTGACGATGACGTTAAAACCTTCCTTGCCCAAACGCGTGGCGATCGCGGCTCCGATCCCGCGCGATCCGCCAGTAACAATGGCGGTTTTGTTCTGAATAGACATATGCGTCTCCTGAGTATTGTTGACCCTGAACCACATATAGACCTCGCGGCATTCCGGATAATCTGCCACAACTCGTCTTCACTGTTCTTTAATTTCGGACAAAAGGCTTGCCATGGACAAACTGGACGCAATGCAAGTTTTCGCGCGGATCGTTGAACGCCGGAGCTTCACCAAGGCTTCAGAGGACCTTGCCATTCCACGCTCCACCGCCACAGATGCCATCAAACATCTCGAAGCCAGGCTCGGTGTAAAACTGCTGCAACGCACCACCCGCACGGTTACGCCAACGCTGGATGGTGAAGCCTACTATCAGAGGTGCCTTGCAATTCTTGCCGATGTTGAGGAAGCCGAAGAGGCCTTCGCCGGAGCCAAGCCGAAAGGGCAGTTACGCATCGACGTTCACGGCACACTGGCGCGACACTATGTAATGCCGCATCTCCTGGAATTTCTGGCCTCCTATCCTGATCTTGATGTCTACATGAGTGAGGGCGACCACCTCGTGGACCTGATCCCGGAAGGCGTCGACTGCGTGTTACGTGTCGGGGAGCCACAGGACAGCGACCTGATCGCACGAAGGGTGGCCATGCTCGATGAAGTAACGCTGGCCGCACCGGACTACCTTGCCCGCCACGGGACACCTCTGAGCCCCGATGAACTCGACGGACACCTCATGGTCGGATTTCATTCGACCGCGACAAGAGCCATCCTACCACTGGAATTCGGGGCGACGAAAGTCACGCTTCCCACACGCCTCTCCGTCAACGCAGCCGAAAGCTATATCGCGGCGGCACGTCAGGGCTTGGGGATCATTCAGATTCCACGTTACCATGCAAAGCAGGATCTCGATCTCGGTTCACTGATTGAAATCCTGCCAAACTATGCGCCCCAGCCCTCTCCGGTGTCGCTGCTCTATCCTCGTCACCAACAACTTTCGCCGCGTGTTCGGGTCTTTATTGACTGGGCCGAAACACTGTTTCGCGAACCCGGATCACGGGCTTCGTAGTATTCAAACACCTCTTTTCTAACATGGCACCCCATCAGGCCCGAGTTCACAGTCTAACAAGGGTGAGAGATCAGCAGACCCAAAAATCGTCATACATACCCTATCCGGCAGATGAGGAGTAACTCAGCGCTCGGAGCCTTGAGGGGGTGATGCCGTATTCGCGCACAAACAAGCGGGAAAAAGCAGAACTGCTCGAGAATCCAAGGCTCACCGAAATCTCCGATATCGGCATCGCGGTTTGTTCAAGCAATGTCTTGCCTCTTTTAAGACGGAGGGATCGGTAAAATTTTTGAGGCGTGCAATTAAAGACTTTTTGAAACCGACGCTCCAATTGCCGTATTGAACATCCAGACATTTTCGACATCACAGAGATGCTCAACGGCGTTTCCAGATTTTCTTCCATGAGCTGAATGACGCGCTCAAGTCCAGCTTGCTGTAGAAGTGAAATGTCGTTTTCGCTGCGTGGTTGCCCCACGTCTGAAGTGCGAATGGCATGCATCAACAAGACCCGACTGACGGCATGTGCGAGCCCTGCCGAACGGGGGGCCACAATGGTGTTCAGCACAATATCAGCAGTGGCCATCATCCCGGCACCACTGGTGAAACGGTTGCGGCGGGAATATAAGGGCAGTGCCACATAGTCACCAAGATAAATGTTTTGTAAAAGCTGGTGGTTTTCCCAATGTGTTGTCACCAACGGATCGTCAGGATTGAGGCGTTTCCATTCTGATGCTGCATCTGACAGGAGCAACACCTCGGAGCCTTTCCGTTCAAAACTTCTGATAGAAAAATAGATTTTTCTAAAATTCTTTTCGAGCCCCGCGCCCCCCAATACCACAAAATGATCCGGCGCATTGAGTGATATTTCACCTATATCTACGGTCTTTACGAAAAGCCCTCCCAGACCTTCTACGGTTTTGTTCTCGCACACACTGCAGAATTGGGTCTTGAATTTCAAAGACCTGCTGAGGCGATTGGCAATGCGTAAGACATCCTGAACCAAAGACAGCTCTGTCGGGATAAACCCCGGCTCAACCAATATGACGACAGAAATCTCGCTCATCGTGATGCTTAACTATCCTGCTGTAGAAGAAGGGCGCGGCATGCCCTCCCGAAGGAAACGAAAGCAGACCGGCATGAGGGCGTTTGCAATTTCGGTCTATTCTGGGAGCTAACTGTCATTGGCGACCTTTCTTATCTTGTCAAAATACGGGTGAGAGTCGCCCCCCAATGCATCTACAGAAGCATAAGAACGGGCAACGACACTTCAATAGAGAGGTGTGATCAGGCTTCTATCAAGACTTTTCCCAACGGGCGGGAACAACACGCCAGAATATAGCCGCTCTCAATATCGACCTCTGAGATCCCGCCATTATGAGTCATCTCGACGTCGCCTTGAATTTTTTTCACTTTGCATGTGCCACAAACACCAAATTGACATCCTGAAGGGATAACAAGACCGGCAGACCGCGCTGCCGCCAAGACGGTTTCCGTAGGCTCGCATAGATGGGTCCGTTCGGACTGCGTGAAACATACCTCATGCGAAGTATCCGACACAGTATCTACCGGAGTGTCATTGGCAAGAACTTCGGAACCGGGCTCTTCTGTAGCCTCGGAGAAGCTCTCCTCATGATAGTGTGTCATATCATAGTCAAGGTTGACGAGCATCTCCTTCACCGAAAGCATGAACTCTTGTGGGCCACAGCAATAGATCTCGCGCTGTAACAAATCAGGAGCGACAAGCTGCAATATTTCTCGGTTCAACCGGCCCTGATAGCCCGTCCAAGGCTGGGCTTTGTCCGGTTGTGACACAATGAATTTCACATCGAGACCTTCGGCTCGACCCGTCATGTATTCTAGGCGCTGCTTGAAAATAATGTCCGATGGGCGATGCGCGCATGAAATCAGGTTCACATCCAGCGTTCGCCCCTCGTCCCACATGGCTGTGAGCATAGACATCATCGGCGTTATGCCTGAACCGGCAGACAAGAATAGAAACTTATCCGCCGTGCTGTCAGCATTCGTGAATGTCCCGGCGGGCCCTACTGCATCAAGTTGCATGCCTGGTTTGAGATGATCCAGCAACCATCTTGTGCCTTGGCTATTTGACTGTGCTTTCGCAGTGATGGTGAGCAGGCGCGGACGGGTTGGCGATGACGAAATTGTATAGGTTCTATATATCACCCCGTCAGGATGAGGAATTTTCAATGTAAGGAATTGCCCTGCTTTGTAAGCAAAGCTAGCACCGGAGCGTGCCCGAAATGAAAAACTTGCCGTATCTGGCGCTTCCGGCACCACCGAAACACATTCGAGAGGCTCATCGTCTTTCCAAATGTTTGCATCCTGCAAACTTTCTCCCTGAAACCGAGAATAATTATTCATGTGCGCGCTCTTTTTTGGATGTCAGGAGACGCAGATGCCGCATGAGATTGTGCGACATCTGCTTTAGCTGATATGTTTCAGTGCGTTATTCTGCTGCAGATCGCAGTGAGGCCATGCGTGTGGCCAGTCTGTTGCAATACCAGTCAACAAACGCATCCACACTCACTTCGTGCGCAGGAGAATACGGACCCGGCTCGAAAGCAGGTGAATTGACCCCGAGTTGGTTGTCTTCGACAACTCTGCGATCTTCATCATTCGTCGCCTCCCAAACTTCTGTCAGGTGCTTCAGGTCATAATCAACGCCCTCTACGGCATCCTTATGCACGAGCCAACTCGTAACCAGTTCGGTTTCTGTCGGGCTAATCGGGGTGACCCGAAACGTCATGGAATGGTCTGGCAGGAAATATGCCCATGTACTGGGATAATGGAACTTGTTGCACACACCAGCATAGTCCCACTCAACCGTTCCAAGCCGTTTGTTGGGAACCGCAAGTGCGCCATCCATGGTGAAACTCTTTGTACCCGGCACCAAAGGCATACGGGACAAGCGGTACTGACCATCTGCTGGGACCTTGAACTCTGCGGCCAGCCCGGCTGCTTCGCAGGCTTCAAAATGCTCTGAAATATAGGCCGGCGCGTCGCCTTCACCCAAAAATGAAACCCGCGGATCTTCAGGGAAGGTTCGGATCAGGCTGGGGTGGTTGGCGGAGCAGTGGTAACACTCACGGTTGTTTTCCCATACGAGTTTCCAGTTGCCATTTTCAACAATCCGCGACACATGGGCGACCTTCGCATTTTCCAGATCATGGGGTGCGATATAGGGATGGAGCGCCTCGGCAAAGCTGTCGAATTCAGGCGCGTCATCGGCAAGACAGATATAAATAAGGCCGGAAAGATTGCGGCAATGTATCTGTTTTAAACCGTGTTGTGTCGGATCAAAGTCCTCGCCCATGTCTCGGGTCCAAAGCAAGGAACCATCAAGCTCATAAGTCCACTGATGATACGGACAAACAAGCTTTGCCGCGCTACCTTTGGCTTCTCTGCAGATGACAGAGCCACGGTGCCGGCAGGTATTATGGAATGCCCGGACTTCACCATCTTGTCCACGCACGACGACGATACGATAGTCTGCAATATTGTAAGTGACATAGTTGCCCGCTTGGGGCAGTTCACAGGCCGGGGTTACAAAAAGCCACTCTTTAAAGAAGATCTCCTCGAGATCATCCTGATAAATTTCAGCATCCGTGTAAAAAGTACGATCCAATGTGTAACCTGGTTTCCGACGGGTTAAGTGCGTAACTGTCTTCTCGTGCATCGTTGTTCTCCTACCGCATTTCTGGGGGCAGAATTGGCAAAGGGGCCTCTTCTTTCCTGGTTTTTGGGTCAGATTCCCACCGTCAAACGCCGCGTGAGTTGACACACAAGATCTCTCTGCGCTCAGAAAGTTTATTTATTGTGCGTTTAGTGGAATGTGCGACGTTGTCTGAATGTCATCTTGTGCATTCAGCCTAAACAGTGACTTTGAGAGAAGATTGTTTGAAAACGACATCCGCGAACACAAAATAGACATCCAGAATTTTTTTTCAGACCTAAAACTGTGCAAGTCGCGAATAATGAACAGGGCCGACCTCGCGACGCGTGTTTATAAAACATGAACGTATCGTTCTTTATATCTGAACAAATTTTCTAATTATTGTCGGCACGTTTTTTTGCCCATTTAGAATTGTATCAGCTGGCGGGTTCTTCGGAAAAGTTGAAGCCGACCACTACAAAACAACCCGTGACGCCACAACGTCATGCAAAAGCAACGGAATCCACGCGCCCAAACTACAGTTAATCATCTGATATTACGAGGTTAAAATTGTTCCAGTGCAGCCGGGCCAGTTCCGAAGGCAACCAAATTTAAAACGCCATGGATCAGAAACTGGTCCGCCACCAACAAGGAGTTACCATTGAAACGCTCAGTCCGCCTCTCCTCCATAACTCTCTTTGCAGCAACAGCCGCCTCTGCAGCCTTCTCCCAAGACGGATTCACTGTCGGCTATTTCCTCGAATGGCCGATGCCCTTCGAATATGCCAAGGCAAATGGAATTTACGATGAAAAGCTCGGCGTCCCGATAAATTGGGTCGCATTCGATACAGGCACTGCGATGTCTGCGGCAATGGCCGCTGGCGATGTTCAAATCTCATATAGCCAAGGTGTGCCGCCATTCATTTCCGCAGCCTCTGCAGGACAAGACCTCCGCATTGTCGGTATTGCTTCGTCCTATCCCGAAAACGAAAATTGCGTCGTGGCCGCACATTTGGAAATCGACAAGGACAATGCATCTGAACTCGAAGGCCTCAGAGTGGCTCTTCCGGTCGGATCCGGCGCGCACTACGGCTTCCTTCAGCAAATGGAATACTTTGACGTCGACACCTCGACCATGAGTATCGTCGATATGGCCCCCGCCGAAGGTGCCGCGGCATTTGATCAGGGAAGTGTTGATGTTGTCTGTGGCTGGGGTGGTGCGCTGACACGCATGCTGGAGAACGGCAATGTTCTTTTGAGCGGCGCAGAAAAAGAGCAAATCGGTGTCTTATCCTCGGATCTCATCACGACCACCACGGAATTCGCGAATGAAAATCCGGAATTGTTAGCTGGTTTTCTGAGCGTCACCGAAGAGATGAACCAGATGTGGAACACAGGTGAGTATCGTGATGAAATGCTTGCTGTCATCGCCAAAGACGCAGGTATGGAGGTCGATAACGCAGCATCCGTCATTGATAATTTCCAGTTCCCGACAGCAGAGGAACAACTCTCTGAAATTTGGTTGGGAGGTGGCCTCGGGTCCTATTTGGGAGGGGTGGCAACACTCTTTCACGAGATTGGCAGCCTGCCCCAAGTTCTGCCGAGCTATGTTTCTTTGATTGAAACAAGCCCTCTGGAAAACGTTGTGGCCCAGTAAATCAAGCTGGATGATAACTTTGTCGGCCCTTTTGGACCACGTCTTTCCAAACGGGCCGACTTTATCAAGACAATTCTCTGACGCGCTTTACAGCGACAGGCTATGTTGAAAAGTTGTGGCCTTCTTTCGAACCTTTAAACCGGATATCTCATCGCTCAGCCAAACCAGAGCACATGCCAATGGCTACAGCACGCGCACGAGCATCACACCTGCCCACGCGGACAATCCGGTCAGCACTCCACCCCAGAGCGTATCGACAACCACCTGTTCCATCGACCAGTCCCGCAATGTTGCGTAATTGGTAAATTCATAGGTGCCATAGGCCAAGAGCCCCAAAAGCACGCCTCCGATCAAGGCCGCCAGCGGGTCATTCGAGCGATAGGCAGGAACAGACACGAACCACAAAAGACCGGCAACATAACCCATATAAAACAAAGCCGCAGGCAAACCGCGAAAGGGGTCTACGAAGAGATGTGCGATATGGCGTTCAAACACCGGCTTGATCAAAACGCGCAGACCAATAGCATCCACGGCGAAAAATATTATGGCAGTGACAGCGTAGAGGATGAGGATTTTCATTGTGTCAGCTTTCCGGTTAGGGGCAGAGAGAGCCGGTAGGGCAGAATGCGCAACAACTTCAGCGCGAGGGTCAGACGGCGCGGGAAATGCACTTCAAACCTGCGGCCGTTCAGACCATCTAAGATGGCGCGCGCTGCCGTTTCCGGAGTGACCATGGCGGGCATTCGAAAGTCATTGCGCTGAGTGAGGCGGGTATCCACAAAGCCGGGGCTGATCAAACGCACATCGAAACGTCCGGCCAGCTCTGCGCGCAGAGATTGGGCAAGATTGATCACGCCCGCCTTGGTGGCCGAGTAGATCTGCCCTTGAGGCAATCCGAAATAGCCAGCCACAGAACCACAAAGCGCCAGTTGCCCGCCCGCCCGCATCAGCGGCGGTGCGATTTGGGCGACGTGAAAGCTGCCCGTCAGGTTGGTTGTGACGATGTGAGCGGCCATGTTCGGGTCGAGATCGCCAATTTTTCCCGGATCATACTGCGCGGCCAGATGCACCACGCGGTCCAGCGGCCCGATTTGCGCAATCTGCGCCGCCGCAGCCTCAAAGCTGGCACGGTCTGCAACATCAAGAGGAAGCGCAATGTGGTCGGAGCCAAGTGCGCTCGCGAGTTCCTGCAACCGGTCGCCTGATCTCGCGGACAAAACCAACCGCGCTCCGCGTTTGGCATATTCATGCGCCAAAGCCGCGCCGATGCCGTCACTGGCGCCAATGATCCAGATTGTTTCTGCATCAGGCATGGGCCAGCTCCACCTGAACAACATCGGTTTGACCGACCGAAAAAGAGGCCGCGCATATGCCGAGATAGAATTGCCAATTCCGCAGAAAACTCTTGTCATAGCCGAGCTTCAGAATGCGGTCGGCTTTTTGCGTAAGCCTGTCGTTCCAGATGGCGCATGTGCGGGCATAGTCGCCCCCAAAGGCATGACTCCCCGTCACGATCAGGCCCGCATCATTAGCCTGATCGGCAATCACCTTGTTCGATAACAACATGCCTCCGGGAAAGCTATAGTGACGGATGTAGTCCGAGCTGCGTTTGTATGTGTCGAAATAGCTGTCGGGCACCGTGATCGCCTGAATGACGGCGCGACCATTCTGTGCCAGACGCGCCTTGAGCGTTGCGAAATACGTCGGCCAGTAATCCTGTCCCACAGCTTCGATCATCTCGATCGAAACGATGCTGTCGAATTGTCCGGTGGTGGTGCGATAGTCCTGCAACCGGATCTCGGCCCGACCATCAAGGCGTGCGTCGGCATAGCCCTTTTGGCTTGGCGAAATGGTCAAACCCGTGACATGACGCCCCGTCTCGGCAGCCCGTTCCGCAAACCCGCCCCACCCGCAACCGATCTCCAGAACACGTTCTGCGGCTCCGATCCGGTCCAAAACACGATCATATTTACGCGCTTGCGCACGGCCAAGGTCGTGATCTCCCGGGGCAAACATGGCAGCCGAATAGGTCATGCTCTCATCGAGCCAGAGTTGATAGAACTCGTTCCCCACATCGTAATGCGCGCGGATATTGCGGGCGGCACCCCGTTGGGAATTGGCACGCATCAAACGGTTCACGACCCGAAACTTCAGACTGTTCCAGAACCCCGCATAGGCATAATCGCTGAAATTTCCGAGATTGTTCAAAGCAACGGTCGTGAGGTCTTGGATGGACGAGGTATCCCAAAGCCCCGCCACATATGTTTCGCCAAGCCCGATGTCGCCGCGTGAGGCGATGGCTGTTACAACCGACCAGTCGTAGATACGCATGTCGGCGGCAGGTTGCCCGTGACCGAAGTGATAAATCTCGCCTTCAGGTGTATGCAGACGCAGGCTTCCGGATTGGATTTGCGCACAAGTTTCCAAGAAATCGTGCTTTACGCGCTTGGTCAGGAACAGCATCAGGATACCTCATTTGTTGGGGGGCTGGGCCGCCTGCGATATTTGGCACCCTTGAGTTTCAGGCGCAGTGCCTGCCAATGGATCAGAATGGTTGTGCGCATGGCGCCCAAAGGCCGACGCAAACTGGCTTTGACCAAACGTGAGGATGTCAGGGGTGAACGATTGCCAGACAGGGTCGCGACCACACCCTCCGCGCCGTTGCGATACAGGATTGTGATATTGATCGTCTCTGGTTGAAGATCGAATGTGAATTCATACCGCCCCGCGACCTCTTGAAAGGGCGAGACATGCAGGGATTTTGGCCTGTCGATCCGGCTGTCTTTGGTGATCGGCGCAAACTCCGACTGGCGACATAGATAGGAATGCCGATCTTCGAAGGGGGTCGACACCTCGGCAATGACTGCAACCAATGCGTCACCTTGCATAGCCAGCCAGAAGCTGACCGGATTGAAGCTATATCTCAGAAAACGGGGTTGGGTCAGAAGCAGTATCTGCACTTGCGGATCGCATAGACCCTCCGCCGCAAGAACATCACGCGCCCAAGGTGCCCCGCGTCCGTCTTTCAAAGGGCCGCCGTGATCCCGATCATAAACCGAGGCCAGATTGAAGCGGTTGCGCGAAAACAGCATCGGCGTTCTGGCGCGGGCCTCCAAGTCTATCAGCACATAGTCCACGCCATATCGAAACGCATTGCGGATTGAGCCGCGCCGTGCGTGTGTCGTCACACCCGCGATATATTCCGGCCTATGGGTCATGCGATCTCCCGGTCCATCTGCCGGACAATACGGGCGGCGCTGGCAAATCCGTCCTCGTGAAAACCGTGGCGCGTATAGGCCCCTGCAAACCACGTGTTGTTCTCGCCCTGAATCTCACGCAATTGCTTTTGCGCCGTCAGTGCCGCAGCATCGAACACCGGATGACGGAACACCTTCTGATCATAGATCAAATGCTCGGGCACCTCGATGGACGGATTCAAAGATACGAACAGCGGGTCGTTATCAGGAATATTCTGAAGCCGGTTCATCCAGTATGTCACGCCGATCGCAGGCTCCGGCCGTGTCGTATCGGCCTTATAATTCCAGCTGGACCAGACCGCGCGGCGCTTAGGCATTTGGCTTGTGTCACAATGCAGGATCATTTCATTGTCCTGAAACCGGATGGCCGACAAGGCCGCGCGCTCTTGTGGCGTTGGTTGCTGCAAAAGACGCAAGGCTTGGTCGGAGTGGCAGGCAAAAATGACCTGATCGAAAGGCGCATGTGGACCAGACGCGCTCTGTACATTGATCTGCCCGCCTTCGCGCGTGACGCTTTGCACAGGAGTGGCCGTGCGGATCGCAACACCACGCCCGCGCAGGTGATGCTCCATCCTGCGCACATATTCGATGCTACCGCCATCCACGGTCCACCATTGATGCTGCCCTGACGTGCTGAGCAATGCGTGGTTGCGGAAAAACTGGATCAGCGCCCGCGCCGGAAAAGCGCGGATTTCATCCGGCGGCGTGGACCAGATCGCACCGCAGAGCGGCAACAGGTAATAGCGCTGAAACCACGCCCCCAGCTGCATTTCGTCCATCAGATCACCGATCAGGGACGTGTCGTCCTCTGCCAGCGCTTCGGCCTTGGCGTTGAACTTCAGAATATCTTTGATCATGCGGGCAAAGCCGGGACGCACCAGATTGCGCGGCTGTGCCGTCAGCGCCCGCAATCCGGACAGCCCGTATTCGATCTTTCCGTTATCGATCGACGCGCCAAAGCTCATGTCGCTTTTGGCGACCGGCACATCGAGATCCTGAAACATGCGCGTCAGATGCGGGTAATTGGCGTAATTGAAGACGATAAACCCCGTATCCACAGCCTGATTGCCAGAGACCCCAGCCATCACAGTGCGCGCGTGACCCCCGAGTTCCGGCGCAGCCTCGAACAAAGTTACGGCGTGATGTGGCGCCAACAAATAGGCTGACGACAGGCCGGATATGCCCCCGCCAATAATAGCGATGCGTTGAGCGCGAAGAGGGGGAGCATCAAGGGTCATACAATTTCCTGCTTGTTCTATGTAGGGGTTACGGAGCGAGCAGGCATTTGGATCAAAATGTGATCCGGAAATTAGAATTTTACGCACGAGGGCGCACTATCCCTGACATACATCACCGCGCCCCAGACATTCCGTGCATATTCACACATACACAGATCATGCACAAAAAATCCCAAAATCTGATCGTTTTCGACATTGTTACAGTAGATCACGAAGATCGGCGTATGGATCGCTGAAATTTGATATGCGTATACGCACACTCATGTGGATAAAAACCTGATATTTGTTCACCTTTAAACACTCGGAGTGAAGGCCTAAATATCATTCCATCGAGAGACGCAAA
>NZ_JAHKPE010000025.1:0-36733 GCF_018860305.1 Celeribacter halophilus | reverse complement strand
GCGAACACCGATGTGAAAGTGAGCCTCGACGCAGGTGCGGCAGAAGCCAACCTCGAATTCGTCCTCGTTGGCTCCAATGGCGCAACCCTCGCCGACAAAAGCATCAACAACTACCAATAACAGGTGGTCCCGTTTGCTCTGAGCCAAAGTGCTCAGGGCGGATGGAAATCAGAAATGCCGCCGGAGGTCCTCCCTCCCGGCGGCATTTTTGTGTTTATGGACGAATCTCAAGAGACCTTAGCCAAGACCTAACCTCTCTATCTGCACGAACGACTAAAACCCCGCAATCAAGCCTGAGATTGCAGAACACTTGCCATCGCCCGACCTTTCCTCAATCATAGGTTGTGAGCTCCCGCGTTTTGAACACGGGCAGGAATCTTGCGACGGGGATCTTCTCGGTCGCTCATATGGAGGGTCTCGAGATCAAGCGGTTCATGTTCATGGCTTTGGTCGGTCTGTCTCTCGCGATCAGTTCACTCGGCGCCCCGCTCTACGCGGAGGTCCGGTTTAACAATGCAACACGCAGCGATACCTTTGGGCAGCCGGTCCGCTACGCCATCTATCTGCCGCCCGGGTATGATGCCGATGATCGCAGCTATCCCGTCCTTTATCTCCTGCATGGAGGCGGCAGCGGGCAGCCAAGCGATTGGTTCACCCTTGCCGGTCTCGACAAGATGCTCGACCGTCTGATCGAAGACGGCACAATCCGCCCGCTGATCGCCATTGCCCCCGATGGGCGCCGCGATGAAGCAAATGAAGTGGCGACCTATTTTCTGAATGATCAGGACGGCGAGGTACTCTGGGAAGATATGTTCTTCGAGGACTTCATCCCCGCCGTCGAAACCCGCCACAAGGCCATCGCCAGCGGTGACGCCCGCGCCATTCTTGGAATCTCGATGGGGGCGCTTGCCGGCGTGGTCTATCAGCTGCGCGCGCCTGACGCCTTTGCCGGTGTTGCCGCACTCAGCTCGGCCTTCCGGACCGAAGATCAGGTCCTCGGTCTCTCACCAGACGCCTATCGCAGCCGCTACGCCGGTGTCTTGGGCGCAGAGCTGGAGGGGCAAGCGCGGCTAAATGAGGCTTGGGACGCGATACAGGGCGAGACATTGGTGGCGCAGACAGACGCAGCGCGTTTTTCTCGCGTGCCGCGCCTCTATTTCGACATCGGTGCGGACGATCCGTTTTTCGAGGGCACAGCAGATCTGCACGTCACCCTGCGCAACGCCGGCATCCGTCACCGGTTTCGGGTCAGCGAAGGTGGTCATGACTGGATATTCTGGCGGTCGTCGCTGGAACAGGCCCTTCTGCATATCGATGCTGTCCTGACACGCGGCTATGGCGAGTAGGCTTAGCCTTGCTACCCTAGAGATCCAACCTGTGTTCGCCACCTCCATCAAGGCTGTCACCAGGCAAAACCGTGAGGTGTATGGCGCACGTAAACTTTGGCATGCAATGTAACGAGAGAAGTTTGACATCGTCCACTGCACCATTGAGCACTTAATGCGCGACATAGGAATTAAAGGTGTTCGGCGTGGCAAGAAGATCAAGACGACGTGGCCGGACAAAGCCCTGTCATATCCATTAGATCGGGTGAAGAGGCAATTCCGTGCGAACAAAAACTGGCATACGCTGGGCGATTTTTCTCACCTCGCCAGCGTTCAGGTAGGTGTCGATTGCATAGACGTCATCAAGCCATCCCACCAGGATCAGGCTACTGCATGATAAGCCCTTGGACACCAGATTTGACAATAGCTCGTGCCTGTATGGCAGAAATATACGCAGGGACGGATAAGTAGTTAATATTCGACAAGTCATATAATGCGCTTTGGCGCATAATTTCGACATTTGTCTTTTTCGACAAAGATTCTACTTTCGTTTATAATTTCAGTTTGATACATATACTTTCGTACCTGCCAAGTTGGTTGCATTACACCAATTTCTTCGTACAGCTCGAACTACAAGGCCGCTGTGTTTATCACAGCGGCTCTTTTTTGTATGATGGGAGCTTGCCTGACGCATTTCGCAAAAGGCTTGGTATCAGGTCGGTGACGTGCCGAAACCTCTAGGGTTCGAGGTCTGGCCATCGCAATATTCTATTGCGTCCTTGCGGCGTGGCTGACACGCTTGGAGCAGGAGGTCTCTATGGCGAACATTTCCACAAAAATGGGCGAAGAGCTCAAGCCCGGCTTTGATGACGCAGCGTGGGTGGATGTGCTCGACGCGGTAGACAAAACATATGCCGAGCTGGTCGATTATCAGGAGCAGCTTGAGGCCCAGAACGCGGAACTGTCCAGTCTGCGCACCTTCCTTGGGTCGATTATGGCGTCAATCTCGGACTATCTCGTGGTTACGGACAAGGACGGATTTATCGCCGATTTGAGCCAGTCTTTTTGTTCTGCGATTGGAGAAGAAAAGAACGCTTTGATCGGACGGCCCATGGTGGCCTTTTTTGAAGGCGCAATGCGCGACCGAATGGGCATGGCGATGTCCGAAGTTGTGCGGGACAAAGTGGAAAAGACCTTTGAAGTTGATCTGGAAACACCGGGAGGGGCCAGTCCGGTTGATTTTCGTGTTGCGCCGCGTCTGGATCGCCGCAAGCGGGTGAGTGGAATTATCCTGACAGGGCGGCCTTTGGGCGAAGTGCGTCGCGCTTATCGCGAATTGGAGCAAAGCCTCGAAGAACTCAAGCAGGCCCAGACTCAATTGGTGCGAACCGAAAAGCTTGCCTCGTTGGGGCGGTTGCTGGCCGGTGTTGCGCATGAGCTGAACAATCCTATCTCTTTCGTCTACGCCAATACGCATAGTCTGCAAAAATATCTCGACCGGTTCGAAGCCTATTTTGAACAGGTTCAGGCCGGGGCCAGTCGTGAAGAACTTGTCGAGTTGCGCTCCAAGTTGAAACTCGAACGGGATTTGAAGAACCTGCGCGTGGCCATTGAAGGGGCGCACGACGGGGCGGAACGTGTGCGCGACATTGTCGAGGATTTGCGACGCCTGTCGGCTGATGGTTCCGGTGAGGTGGCGCCGTTCGATCTGGCGCAAACTGCGCGGATCGGGGCGGAATGGGTCAAACGCGGCCAGAAAAGCCGGATGAAAATCTCGGTTGAGGGGGAAAGCCCTTGTATAGCCTTAGGGCGGCTGGGGCATGTCCAGCAGGTCATTATGAACCTCGTGCAAAATGCGGCTGACGCCATGCAGGATGTCGAGGAACCGGAAATACAAGTCAATCTCTCTTATCAGGATGATTTTGCAGTGCTTCAGGTCTGTGATAACGGTCCGGGTGTACCCGAAGACTTGCAGGCCGCGATTTTTGACCCTTTCTTTTCCACCAAAGAGGTCGGGCAGGGCACGGGGCTGGGCCTGTCTATTTCCCACAAAATTGCGGAGGAACATGGCGGGTCTTTGGTCTATCTGCCGGACGTGGCAGAGGGGGCCTGTTTCCGGCTGACCCTCAAACGGGGAGATCAAATTTGAATATTCTCTGGTTGCAATCGGCGGGCTGCGGGGGCTGCACAATGTCGCTTCTGTGTGCAGAAAGCCCGAATGTCTTTGATCTCTTTACGGCAGCGGGGCTCGAATTCCTCTGGCACCCGTCCTTTTCGGAGGCCAGCGGGGCGCAGGTGCGGCATTTGTTGGCGTCGATCGAGGCGGGCGAGCAGGAGCTTGATATTCTGTGTATTGAGGGCTCCATTGTTCACGGCCCCAAAGGGACAGGGCGCTATCATATGCTCGCAGGAACGGGACGCTCCATGCTTGACTGGGTGCAAAGTCTTGCGCCAAAGGCGAAACATGTGGTCGCGGTGGGAACTTGTGCCACATATGGCGGTGTGACCTCTGCGGGCGACAACCCGTCTGATGCCACGGGGGTGCAATATGAAGGTCGCCACAGCGGCGCAGCGCTGCCTTCCCATTTCCGGTCCCGATCTGGGTTGCCGGTGATCAATATTTCCGGTTGTCCGATCCACCCTGACTGGGTGACGGAAACGCTGATGTTATTGGCTTCTGACAGTCTTGGTGCTGACGATCTCGACAGTTTCGCCCGCCCCCGCTTCTACACGGACAATCTCGTGCATCATGCGTGCACCAAAAACGAGTTCTACGAATACAAAGCGTCTGCCGAAGAGTTGAGCCAGATGGGGTGTATGATGGAACATCTCGGTTGTGTTGGCACGCAAGCGGTAGGTGATTGCAACATCAGGCTCTGGAATGGCGAAGGAAGCTGCACACGCGCAGGCTATCCCTGTATCAGTTGCACCGCGCCGGAGTTTGAAGAACCGGGACATGGGTTTACAGAGACGCCGAAGTTTGCGGGTATTCCCGTTGGTTTGCCCACGGACATGCCGAAAGCGTGGTTCATGGCATTGGCCTCGCTATCAAAACGCGCAACGCCGGATCGGGTGGCCCGAAATGCCGCCGCAGATCGTATCGTTGTCCCGCCCACAGTGAAAAGCCGTAAGAATGACTGATGCGACCACTTTACTCGTAGGCCCTTTCAATCGTGTGGAAGGAGATCTCGAAATCCGGCTGGAGGTGCGCGAGGGGCGTGTCTCTGCGGCCTATGCCAATTCGCCTCTGTTTCGGGGATTTGAAAGTATTTTGCAGGGCAAATCGCCCATAGATGCTCTCACCATCACACCGCGCATTTGTGGCATATGTTCTATCAGCCAGTCTATGGCGGCCGCGCAGGCTTTGGCAGATTTGGCTGGTAAAACCCCGTCGCCCGAAGGCGCGAAAGTGGCGCAGCTTTTGCATATGATTGAAAATGCGTCCGATCATTTGATGCATTTCAATATGTTTTTCATGCCGGATTTTGCCCGCGCTGTGTATGCGGATCGACCTTGGTGGGATCAGGTGCTGACGCGGTTTACCGCCGCCAAGGGCTCCGCGCTCAAGCGGGCAGTCGAGGCGCGGGCCGGATTGATGCATGTTACCGGCCTTTTGGGAGGGAAGTGGCCCCATACTCTGGCCATTCAGCCCGGTGGTGTGACCCGTGCGCCTTCGGTTCGCGATAAAGTCCGTATCAGTGCTGATCTTGCCGCGTTTCGCGCCTATCTTGAAGAGGTTGTGTTCGGGGGGCCATTAGAACAGTTCATAGAACTGGCAACGATCGCGCAATTGTCCGGTTGGACGGGCGGGGATGTTGCGCTCTGTCTTGCCATTTCTGACGACCTCGCACTCGACAATTCAGGGTGTGGAGCAAAGCGTTACTTGTCGTTCGGCGCCTATCCCGGCCCGAATGGCCCGCTCTTCAAGCGCGGCACCTTGGTTGACGGCACTTCCGGTCAGTTGATGCCGGAGCAGATTGTAGAAGAGATCACACATAGCTGGATGCTTGGACAGGATGCACATCCGTCTCGGGGTATGACGCGTCCGGATGAAGACATGCGCGAAGATGCCTACAGCTGGTGCAAAGCGCCGCGCCTTGCCGGAGAGACCTTTGAAACAGGGGCTTTGGCGCGACAGGCGATTGACGGTCATCCGCTGGCTATGGCGCTTGCCGCAGAAGGTTCTGTGCGGGCGCGGGTGATTGGGCGGTTGTTGGAATTGGCACGCACCCAGATCGAGATGGAACGACTTCTGGCCTCCATTGACCCTCGGGCTGCATTCATGCGGCACGTCAGAATTCCGGATGATGGAGAAGGAGTCGGGATGGTTGAGGCAGCGCGGGGGGCCTTGGGCCATTGGGTGCGGGTCGAAGGTGGCGTGATCACGTCCTATCAGATCATCGCACCGACAACGTGGAATTTTTCGCCGCGGGATGGACGCGGTGTGCCCGGTCCGGTCGAGGCGGCATTGGTCGGTGCCGAGGTGCGCGACGGTGAGGAAACGCCGGTTTCTGTCCAGCATATTGTCCGGTCTTTTGATCCGTGCATGGTCTGTACGGTCCACTAGAGTATTTTGAAGAGGTCTCTACGGGAGGCGGGAGCGAGAATTGTGACCCATAGTGCAGAGGTGATGCCTCAAGGTCTGCGTGGACTGGAAATCCGTGTGCGCGGACAGGTGCAAGGCGTAGGGTTTCGTCCCTTTGTCTGGCGACTTGCGCGCGACATGGGGCTTTCTGGTGATGTGCGCAATGATAGCGAAGGGGTTCTGATCCGCCTTGTCGGAGATGCAACGGGATTCGAGGATCGCTTGCGGGCGCAAATGCCGCCGCTTGCACGTATTGATGCTGTTGAAACCCGTTCTTTTCAACTGGCGGATACAGTGTTCGAGGGTTTCGAGATTGTCGCCTCGCAAAGCGGTGCAACGCATACCCGCGTGACGCCTGATGCAGCGACTTGTGACGCCTGTCTTCACGAGGTCTTTGACCCGCAAGAACGCCGCGCAGGCTATGCTTTTACCAATTGCACACATTGTGGCCCGCGGTTCACCATCGTCGAAAAGCTGCCTTATGATCGAAGCCGGACCACGATGGCCCCGTTCGAGATGTGTCCGGCCTGCCGGGCGGAATATGAAAATCCCGAAGACCGCCGTTTCCACGCGCAGCCCGTGGCCTGTGCCGATTGCGGTCCACGACTTTGGCTACATCCTGCCATGGAAGGTGACCCTGTCACCAATACGGCAAAGCTTTTGCGGGACGGCAAGATCGTCGCGGTGAAGGGGCTTGGGGGCTTTCATCTGGCGTGTGATGCTTTTGATGACGAAGCCGTGGCGAGGCTGCGCAGGCGCAAGCACCGTCCCGCGAAACCTTTTGCTCTGATGGGAACGCTGGAGATGATCCGGCAGTGGTGCGACGTGTCGGATGCGGAAGAAGCCCTGCTCAGAGACCCCGCCACCCCCATTGTTCTGTTGCCCGCACGATGTGTTCCAAAGGGGATTGCGCCCGGACAAAATACGCTGGGCTGGATGTTGCCCTATACGCCGCTACACCATTTGTTGATTGATGCCGCGGGCGGGCCGTTGGTGATGACGTCCGGCAACCTGTCAGGAGAACCGCAGGTGATCGGGAATGAGGAAGCTTGCGAAAAACTGGCTGGGTTCGCAGATGCGTTCCTCTTTCATGATCGTAGGATCGCCCGCCGCCTTGATGACTCTGTTGAACGGATGACGCCGCATGGGGCAATGGTGCTTCGACGTGCGCGCGGGCGAGTGCCGGAAACCTTGCCTTTGCCGGAAGGCTTTGATCAAGCGCCACAGGTTGCGGCCTATGGTGGCCAGATGAAAGGCGCGATTTGTCTTTTGAAGGACGGGAAGATGCTCTTGGGTCATCATCTTGGCGACATGGATGATGCCTTGACCTACGAGGCATTCTTACAGGCCGATAAGGATTATACCGCTCTGTTTGATCACCAGCCGGAGGTGGTGGCTTGCGACCTTCATCCGGAGTTTCGCACCTCGATTTATGCGCAGGAGAAAGGCCTCCCCGTCCAGCGGGTGCAACATCACCATGCCCACGGCGCTGCGTGTTTGGGCGAAAATGGTTGGCCGCTCACGGGTGGTAAGGTTGCAATGATTGTCCTCGATGGCTTGGGTTTGGGGTCGGACGGAACCGTGTGGGGCGGAGAGGTGTTGTTGGGTGATTATTCCGAGGCGCAGCGCATGTTCTGGCTGAAGCCTGCCCCTTTGATCGGCGGGGATATGGCGGCGAAAGAGCCGTGGCGAAACCTTTTGGCGCGGTTGGATCAAACGGGCTTCGGCAATGTGGCGGAGACTTACGTGCCGCAACCCTCTTTGCTGGACATGTTGCGCAAGGCGGTGGAGCGCGGCGTCAATACTCCGTTGTCCTCTTCGGTAGGACGTCTGTTTGATGCGTTTTCCTGTCTGACAGGCTTTGTCGGAGCGCAGTCATATGAAGGGCAGGCGGCCATGGAGCTTGAGGCAAGGGCGCGGTTGGAGATCGCCCGTTATGGCCAATCGGGGCTTTGCGCCTTGCCGTTGCCGGTTTCCGATGGGGAGATTGATCCTGCGGAGATGTTCCGTCGTGTGCTTGAGGACGCCGAGCAGGGTGGGGATTGGGCGCGCAGCCCCGCAACACTGTTTCATATGAGTTTGGCGCAGACCTTTGCGGCGTGCGCACGCGGGCTTGTCACCTCGGGGCAGGCCAAGGCTGTGGCGTTAACCGGCGGCGTGTTCCAGAACGCTTTGCTTCTGGATTTGACACTCAAAGCGCTTGGCGATGTGCCGGTTCTGATCCACACCAAAGTGCCCGCAAATGATGGGGGGCTGGCTCTGGGACAGGCTTTGGTTGCTGCGGCGCGGCACCTTGATCCAGACCGGTAAGAGTCTTTCCGATCAGTTCATTGAGCGGTTAGCGCCTTCCCGTCTTGCGTTTGGGTGTGTCAAATAAGCTATTGAAAACACGATGAAATAAAGCGGAGATATTTGCACGTCTTTATTTGGCATGCGCTTTTGCTCCGGCGAAAATGAGGAACGAGGCATTGTATGCCATCGTATTCGCAAGTGGCCGGAAGGCCTAGCCAAATTCAGGGAGGGACGCACCTTGACCGATACCTCGGCTCAGATCGAGACGTTCTATGACGTCATGCGCCGGCAGGGGATTACCCGCCGCTCATTTATGAAATACTGTTCACTGACGGCCGCCGCCTTGGGTCTGTCGCCCTCTTTTGTGCCGAAAATCGCTCATGCGATGGAGACAAAACCGCGGACGCCGGTGATTTGGGTGCACGGGCTGGAATGCACCTGTTGTTCCGAAAGCTTTATCCGCTCTGCACATCCTCTGGCGAAAGATGTGGTCCTGTCGATGATCTCGCTGGATTACGATGACACGTTGATGGCTGCGGCCGGTCATCAGGCCGAAGCTGCGCTTCAAGACACCATCGAGAAATATAAAGGCAATTACATTCTGGCTGTGGAGGGGAACCCGCCGCTCAATGAAGACGGAATGTATTGCATCGTAGGCGGTAAGCCTTTTGTCGATCAACTCAAACATGCGGCAGAACATGCCAAGGCTGTCATCAGCTGGGGTGCCTGCGCCTCTTATGGCTGTGTGCAGGCGGCAAAGCCGAACCCGACCCGCGCAACGCCCGTGCATAAGGTCATTACCGACAAGCCCATTATCAAAGTGCCCGGTTGCCCGCCGATCGCGGAGGTGATGACAGGGGTCATTACCTATATGCTGACCTTCGACCGTCTGCCGGAACTGGACCGTCAGGGCCGTCCCGCGATGTTCTATTCCCAGCGTATCCACGACAAGTGTTATCGCCGTCCGCATTTTGACGCCGGACAGTTTGTTGAGGCATGGGACGATGAGAATGCCCGCAAAGGCTACTGCCTCTATAAAATGGGGTGCAAAGGTCCGACCACTTATAACGCCTGTTCTACCGTGCGCTGGAACGAGGGTGTGTCCTTTCCGATCCAATCGGGGCACGGCTGTATCGGGTGTTCCGAGGATGGTTTCTGGGATCAGGGGTCGTTCTATGACCGTGTGACCGATCTTACCCAGTTCGGGGTGGAAGCAAATGCCGACAAGATCGGTATGGCCGCCGCAGGCGTTGTGGGAGCGGGAGTTGCGGCACATGCCGCCGTGTCCGCGCTCAAAACCGCGCAGCGCAAAGTTCAAGATAATAAAAAGAAAGAGGAGGCGTAACTTATGGTCAGTACTCCGAACGGCTTTAACATCGACAATTCCGGTAAACGGATTGTTGTAGACCCTGTGACCCGTATTGAAGGTCACATGCGCTGCGAAGTGAATGTCGACGAAAACGGCGTGATCCGCAACGCGGTGTCGACAGGCACGATGTGGCGCGGCCTCGAAGTGATCCTCAAAGGTCGCGATCCGCGCGATGCATGGGCCTTTACGGAGCGCATTTGCGGTGTTTGCACCGGCACCCATGCGCTGACCTCTGTGCGTTCGGTGGAAGATGCCTTAGGTATCATGATCCCTGATAACGCCAACTCCATTCGCAACCTGATGCAGCTTGCGCTGCAAATCCACGACCATATTGTGCATTTCTACCATCTGCATGCTCTCGACTGGGTGAATCCGGTGAACGCGCTGAAAGCGGACCCCAAGGCCACCTCGGAGTTGCAGCAGGCGGTGTCTCCGTCCCACCCAATGTCCTCCCCTGGGTATTTCCGCGACGTGCAGAACCGCCTGAAAAAATTCATCGAAAGTGGACAGCTTGGCTTGTTCAAGAACGGGTATTGGGACAATCCGGCCTATAAGTTGCCGCCCGAAGCTGATCTCATGGCCACAACCCACTATCTTGAGGCGCTCGATCTTCAGAAAGAAATCGTCAAGATCCACACGATTTTCGGTGGTAAGAACCCGCACCCGAACTGGTTGGTGGGCGGCGTGCCTTGTCCCATCAATATTGATGGCGTGGGTGGTGTTGGTGCCATCAACATGGAACGGTTGAACATGGTCCAGTCGATCATCCAGCAAACGCTGGAGTTCAACCGCAACGTCTATATTCCTGACGTGATTGCCATTGGAGGCTTTTATAAAAACTGGCTCTATGGCGGCGGGCTGTCGTCCAAGGCCTGTCTGGCCTATGGTGACATTCCTGAAAATCCGAATGACTTCTCGCCGGAACAGCTGCACATGCCGCGCGGCGCAATCATCAACGGTGATCTGTCGACAGTCTATGATGTTGATCCGCGTGATCCAGAGCAGGTTCAGGAATTCGTGGATCACAGCTGGTACACCTATGGTGAGGCGGGTAAGGGGCTTCACCCGTGGGACGGGATCACCGAGCCGAACTATGAGCTTGGCCCCAATGCGAAAGGCACCCGCACCAATATCGAAGAGTTGGACGAGGCTGCTAAATACAGCTGGATCAAGGCTCCGCGATGGAAAGGGCACGCGATGGAGGTTGGCCCTCTGGCGCGGTATATCATCGGGTATGCGAAAGGGCATGAAGACATTTCCGAGCAGGTCACGGGGCTGCTCAAGACCATGGATCTGCCTTTGGATGCGTTGTTCTCGACGCTGGGCCGCACAGCCGCCCGTGCGCTTGAATCCGAATATTGTTCGCGCTTGCAGCAACACTTCTTTGACAAGCTGATCACCAATATCAAAAACGGCGACAGCTCCACGGCGAATGTGGAGAAATGGGACCCGAGCACATGGCCGTCAGAGGCCAAAGGTGTCGGCATGACCGAAGCTCCGCGTGGTGCTTTGGGTCACTGGATCAAGATCAAGGACGGACGCATCGAAAACTATCAATGCGTGGTGCCGACCACTTGGAACGGCAGCCCGCGGGACACAGAGGGCAATATCGGGGCCTTCGAGGCCTCGCTTCTGGATACGCCGATGGAGCGTCCGGAAGAGCCGGTAGAAATTCTGCGCACATTGCACAGCTTTGATCCCTGTCTGGCGTGTTCGACCCATGTCATGTCGCCGGATGGTGGCGAACTGACGACAGTCAAAGTGCGTTAAGGGAGGAAAATACCATGAAAAGACATATCGCATCTGCAACTATTCTGGCCGCAACAGTGGCGTCTCCGATGCTGGCACATGAAGGACATGCCACGTTGCCGGGAGAACATGGGCACACAGAGGCGCATCTGGTGATGGCCGCGCTTGCCGTTGTCGTAGTCTGGCTGGCGGTGAACACGATCAAAGGGCGTAAGGCCAAGCGCAAGGAGGAATAAAAATGTCGGAACAAGACACTCTTCCTTATCCGCAAACCGATTTGGCGGCTCCTTTGACGGGAGATGCCACAGCAGAGGATCTGGAAAGTCTTCATGATCAGACTTCGATCTTTGTCTATGAGTGGCCTGTGCGTGTGTGGCATTGGGTCAATGCTCTGGCAATTACGATCCTTTGTGTGACGGGCTGGTTCATCGCCTCGCCTTTGCCCTCGATGCAGATTGCCGAGGCGACGCATCAGTTTGTTATGGGTTATATCCGTTTTGCGCATTTTGCGGCGGGCATGATCGTAACGGTGGGCTTCTTTGGCCGCATTTATTGGGCCTTTGTAGGCAATCATCACGCCAAGCAGTTGTTCTACATTCCGGTGTGGAGAAAGCGGTGGTGGAAAGAAGTCGTGACCGAGCTCAGATGGTATGCGTTTCTGGAAAAAGAGCCGAAGAAATATGTGGGCCATAACCCGCTGGCACAAATGGCCATGTTCTTTTTCATGACTTTGGGCCTGAGCTTTATGATCCTCACGGGTTGGGCGCTCTATTCCGAAGGCACGGGGCAAGGCAGTTTTGCCGATACGATGGCTGGCTGGGTTCTGACGCTCTTTGGGAATAGCCAGATCGTCCATTCCGTGCATCATTTGGGCATGTGGTTCATCGTGGTGTTTATGATCGTTCATATTTATGCCGCGATCCGCGAAGATATCCTGTCGCGTCAATCTATGGTTTCGACCATGATTTCGGGCACGCGGAGTTTTAAGGATCGGCGGCCATAATAGATGCCGATTCACGTCGGTTTGGCAGAAGGCGGGGTATATCCTCGTCTTCTGTATTTTTGGTTTCCAAATTTATTAATAAGTGGATAGTTTTCTTTCATGTGTCCTGTGTTGGCCTTGTGACGTTTTCTGAAAAACTCAGCATTTCCAGGCGTTTAATTGTATCCCATTGTATTCCGAATTTTCTGGGCGACGCTCGATCAGAAGGATTAGGATCGCTTTAAACATATGTCGAAAGTATATCTTACGACCCGATAGAGACATAAAACACGCGGGCGGAGATGTGATGACCTTTGGAGGAGGGGCACAATGACTGCGAGAGTTCTCGTCCTTGGAATCGGAAATGTTTTGTGGGCGGATGAAGGCTTTGGTGTGCGCTGTGTCGAGCGGCTTGCGCAGACATACGCCTTTGGTCCGGATGTCCGGCTGCTCGATGGCGGCACCCAAGGGCTCTATCTTTTGCCGTTTCTGGAAGAGGTGGACACATTGCTCGTGTTCGATGCCGTGGACTACGGGCTTGCGCCGGGCACACTGAAAATCATCGAGGATGACGACGTTCCCGCCTTTATGGGAGCGAAAAAGATGTCGCTGCATCAAACCGGATTTCAGGACGTTATCGCCACAGCGCAGCTCATGGGATACTGCCCTGAAAAACTGATCCTGATCGGATGTCAGCCCCAAGAATTGGAAGATTACGGCGGAGGGCTGCGGGAAGTTGTCTCTGCCCAGATCACGCCGGCCATCGAGATTGCGGTCGAGAAATTGCGCGGACTTGGTGTCAATGTGCAAAAGGGGCAAACCAGCAGTCCGGACCTCGCCGATCCCTCTATCCAGCGTTCAGCCTATGAAACGGGGCGCCCTTCGGAAAAGGAGGCCTGTCGCGTTGGCGATGACCGTTTCCTGCCGCAGGACGTTTGAGATGTGTGTCGGCATCCCGATGAAAATCCTCTCCCGTGAAGAGCTGGCTGCAACGGCTTCTGACGGGACACATACACATCTGATCGACCTTGCCCTGACCGGCCCTTTGGAACCGGGCACATGGGTGCTGACGTTTCTTGGCACTGCGCGGGAAGTCCTCTCGGAAGTGGAGGCAATCAAAATCAAAAACGCATTGGACGGGTTGCGTGCGCTTATGGAAGGGCGCGATCTCGGGGACGCATTTGCGGATCTCGACACCCGTGAGCCGCAACTTCCGCCGCATCTTCAGGCGGCACATGACAAAGGGGAGACTACCGCATGAGCCACCCGCTAATTGAACGCCTGACGACCGAATTCGGCTGGCCTGTCTTGGACACGGATCATGATGTGACCGAATTTACCAGTCGAGCAGGCACGCATGTTCTATTCGTGCCCGGTGATGCGAAGCGCAATCTTGAAACGGCAGATGTGGCGGTGATCCTGCCGGAACTCAAAATTGCCTTTCAGGGTAAATTTGACTGTGCTGTGGTTGGCGATGCGATTGAAACCGAGTTGCGGGAAACCACGCGCGTTCTCAAAACTCCGTCCCTTTTGTTTTACCGCGACGGGGTCTTTCTCGCCGGTATCCCCAAGGTGCGGGATTGGGATGACTACATGCATCGCATCGTGCAAATCCTTGCCATGCCCACACCACAAGCTGCTTGAGGGAGCCTGCCAATGGTCAACAATTTTCAACTCCCGCCGATGGGCTTTGGCCCCGGAACGCAACCGCCCGAAGAGGATGGGGCTGAACTCGAATACATGCCGATGCCGCAGGATATGCAGACCTATACGGTGCATATTCCCGAGGTTGAAATCACCAATGCGCTCAAACCGGCGCTGGACCTTTTGTCGCAAATTTCCAAATCCTGCGCACGGGTTGCGCAAACCCATGTTCCTGAACAATTCGATCTATCCGGTCTCGATGAGGCCAACCGCGCTTTGATCGCAGAAACGATGGGTGCGGGTGAAGTGGCAATGAAAATAAGCGGCATTCCCGCCATCAAGGTTCAGGAAAGTGTTTTTGCCGGCGTTTGGATGCTTAAGGCGGCGGGTCTTGATGCGATCGAGGTGGGCAATGTCCCGCAAATGGCGCGGGATCGCGCTTTTGAGCCGCTGCGTTCGGGGCAGGGTGCAAATGCGCCACGTAGTCCCGCTGTCGTGAATGCGCCACCCTTGTTGATCGAGCTCGAAGACAAATCACGCAGCCATGCTCCGGCGCAGGGGCCGCATGTGATCAACCTGACGCTTTTGCCGCATACAGAAGAAGATCTGGCGTGGCTCGATGTGGCCTTAGGGCAGGGTTCGACCGACATCCTCTCGCGCGGCTATGGCAACTGTCGAGTGATGGCGACCGCGATGCCGCATGTCTGGCGGGTGCAGTTCTTCAATTCGATGGATGTCCTCATTCTCGATACTTTCGAGGTCACGTCCATGCCGGAAGTGGCACTTGCTGCGGATGAAGACCTCGTGGACAGTGGCGCACGTCTTCAAGAAGTGATGGAGGCGATCCAATGAGCGCGGTCGGGTTCGAGGGATCGTTCCTTGGCGCCAATGACAAGATTTCGGATCAGGCGATCATGGAATGCAAAATTTGCTGGACGCCATATGATCCGCAGGAGGGAGATGACACACGGTCGATCCTGCCGGGCACGCCGTTTCTGGCCTTGCCGGAGGATTGGAAATGTCCGAACTGTGATGCGCCGAAAGAGCAGTTTCTGGTGTCGGAAGATCCCGGCTCCGACGCGATGCAGGCTGCGGCACGTCTGGCCAGAAAGACCGAAGCATTGGTAAACGATTTCACGGAAGTCTGGCATGCCAAAATGCGGGATGTGCCGATTGTGAACAAGCTTCTGCATGTGCAGGCAGTCGGTTTCATGGAAGATGAAGGCCGCCCGCTTGGCGTATTGATTTCGCCATGGTTCATGAACCTGCTCCAGCTGCCCGCCGAAGGTGAGGACTGGAGTGGCCTTATTGCGGGCGAAAAAGAGATTATTTCCTTCCCGTCCGGCGACTATGAATTTATCCACAACACGCGCGAACAAACGGGAGGTTATAAGGCCTGCTCGTTGGTTTCTCCCATGGGGGAATTCAAAACTCAGGCTCAGGCCGTTGATGTTGCCAAGGCTGTGATGGTGGCTCTGTTTCAGGAAGAGCATCGGGCGGAAACGGATCGTAGCGCTGATATTCGTGCGGCTCGTGAACAGGAAGTCGCGGAGCAGGCTGAACGTGAAGCAGAGGAGCAGGAGGTCGGTGGTGAAGAACTGACCGCTGCTCCGACCCGCAGACAGGTTTTGACCGCCGGCATGAGTGAGGCACCGAAAAAAGAAATTGAGGAAGGCGCGTGAGCATGGCTGTTTCCACCTCGGATACCGGTGCTTTGAGCGCGACGTTGGCACAGGCTATGCCGGTGTCAAAGCTCGTACTCGGCAAGCCGGTTGAAGAGGTGGTGGCCTTGATCCCGAGAGTATTCAACTTGTGTCGAGGCGCGCAGGAGGCTGTAGTAAAACTTGCTTTTGGCTTGCCTCTCGATGCAGATGTGCGCCGGAGACTTGCACAGGATTTTGTCCGCGACCATCTCGTTCGTCTGGGTCTTCTTTTGCCGCGTCATCTCGGGCTTTCTACCTTGCCTGTGGCGCAAGGAATAGACGGCCTACTGCCGGCGCAGATGCCGGATACAGAGGAGGACTTTGCACTATATCTTCGGCAGAATGACGGTGCCGCGCCCATGTTGCGCGCATTGGATGCCGCGTTTCAATCAGGGGAGGCTGTGGCGGACCTGCCGTTGGCGGATGATGCGCGGATTGTTCAAACCGAAGCCTGTGAAAACTCCGTGGCGGCACGACACTGCACCCATCCGGTGATGCAGCATATTGCCGAGACGCGGGGGCGCGGGCCGTTGTGGCGGATCTTTGCACGGATGCTCGATCTAGTCGCATGTTCGCGTGGCGAAGTTCCGGCCCCGAAGCGGCTGGACAATGGCTGGGTTGTGGTGCCGGCTTCGCGGGGAGCCTATGCGATGCAGGCCTGTGTACGGGAGGGTATCGTGGCGCAATTCGAACGGATCACCCCGACAGATCATATGATGGCGGCAGGGGGAATTATGGCTCAATCCCTTGCAAGCCTACCTGCGCGAAGCCGCCATTTGGCGCCGCTTCTGGTTGACGTCTTGGACCCATGCTCTCCGGTGACATTGCAGGACGGCGCACATGTTGGAGGTGTCGCTAATGCATGAAATGTCATTATGTGAAGGCATCCGCTCTGTGATCGAAGACGCTGCGGTAAAAAACGGGTTTTCTTCGGTGAAATCTGTTCGGGTTGAAATCGGAAAATTCGCCGGTGTCGAAAAACCTGCGCTCGCCTTTGCATTTGATGTTGTGATGCGTGGTTCCGTTGCCGAAGGCGCGATGCTGGAGATGATCGATCTTCCGGGACGGGCCATGTGTTACGATTGTATGAAAGAGGTTGAGATCGAAAACCGGCTGGACCTTTGCCCGACTTGTGGCGGTGGCAAACTGATGCCCGTTGGGGGCGATGAAATGCGGATCAAGGATTTGGAGGTGCATTGATGTGTAATGTGTGCGGATGCGGAACAGCAAGTGTCGAAGGTCATGGCCATCATCACGACCACGGGGACGGGCATAGCCATGACCATTCCCACCACCATCATCATGACCACCATCACGGGGCCAATATGCATTTCGGTCAGGGTCCGGCAGGTGTTGAAGTGCCCGGCATGACGCAAGAGCGCTTGATCGAAATCGAGACCGATATCCTTGCCAAGAACGACCGCTACGCCGAGGCAAATCGCGCAGTGTTGAAAGATAAGGGGGCTTTCGCGATCAATCTTGTGTCTTCTCCCGGGTCAGGCAAAACCACATTGCTATGTAAGACAATCGAGATGCTTGGCGATCAGCCTCTCGCCGTGATTGAGGGCGATCAGCAGACCGAAAATGATGCCAAGCGCATCCGCTCTACTGGAGCCAAGGCCGTTCAGGTCAACACTGGCAAGGGCTGTCACCTCGACGGTCATATGGTGGGGCATGCGATGGAACATCTGACGCTGGATTCCAGTTCGATGCTGTTCATTGAAAATGTCGGAAACCTTGTGTGTCCGGCGGGGTTCGACCTCGGCGAAGATTGTAAGGTGGCTGTCATTTCGGTCACGGAAGGTGAGGACAAGCCGTTGAAATATCCGGACATGTTCACAGTGTCCGAGGTGGCGTTGCTCAACAAGATTGATTTGGCGCCGTATTGTGATGTTGATCTGGATCTCTATGAGGAAAACCTCCGGCGTGTGAACCCGGCGATTGAAATCCTGCGCATTTCCGCGCGCACGGGCGAAGGGATGGAAGACTGGGTGCAATGGCTTCGAGACCGGCTCGCGGCCAAACCGGCGGTCAGGGTCTGATCATGGCCAATTCTCTGCCTACAATTCTGTTGGTGGACGACGAGGAACACAGCCTCGCGGCCATGCGTATGGCGCTTGAAGACGAATTCGACATTCTGACCGCATTGAATGCGGGTGATGCACGAGAGCTGATGGAAGAGCATTTTGTGCAGGTGATTTTCTGTGATCACCGGATGCCGGGCACAACCGGCGTCGAATTCCTGACAGAGGTGCGCGAGCGCTGGCCTGAAACGGTGCGGATTATCATTACGGGGTATACAGAAACAGGGGATATGATTTCCGCGATAAATGATGCGGGAATTTACCAGTTCCTCACCAAGCCGTGGCACCCTGACCATTTGATGATGGTCGCGAAAAATGCCACGGACCTGTTCCGGCTGACCCGCGACTATGACCGCATGTCTCTGGAAATGCGATACCTTTCCCGTTCGGTTGAGGCAAAGCTTGAAGAACAGCGCAAAGCTCTGCGTGAGGGGATGGGGTTCGAGACCGTGCTGCGTGCGGCCAATTCTCCGCTCAACGCAGTCATCGAACAGGCACGCCAGTTTGCCACTTTTGACGTGCCTGTGATGATCACGGGTGAGACAGGCACGGGTAAACGGAATCTGGCGCGGGCGATGCACTACAGTTCGTTGCGATCGGACAAGCCCTATTTCGAATTCGACTGTGCCTCTGTCGATGATGATATTCTGGAAATCGAATTGTTTGGCGCCCGTCGCGGGGCTTTGTCAGGGATCACCAGCCACAAAACGGGTTTGTTCCAGAAAGCGGATCGGGGAACGCTCTATCTGTCAGGCGTATGTAGCCTGTCGGCCCGCCTCCAGCTTTTGTTGTTGCGGGCGGCGCGGGACGGGGCGTTCCGGCCTGTGGGCAGTCATGAAATGCGACATGCTCAGGTGCGGCTTTTGACCGGCACAGAGCGGGATTTGCGCATTGAGGTGGCCGAGGGCCGGTTCAATGCCGAACTCTACTTTGCATTGTCCAAAGCGGGGTTGACCGTGCCACCCTTGCGTGAACGTCAGGGAGATCTTCCTGTACTGGCGCAAACCTTTCTGTTCGAGATGGCAGAACAACATGGCAAGCCTGTCAGTGGTCTGTCCGATGATGCGCTGCAATTTCTGTCTGAATATGACTGGCCGGGCAATATGCGGGAACTCGAAAATGAAGTTCTTCGTATGTTGATCTTTTCACAGGATGCGCTGCTGGGCCCTGAATTGATTTCGCGTCACATCTTGCAGGCCATCCCGACCAAGGATGTCGAGCCGGAGACAGCCGTGGATCGTGTGTTGATCGGAACCGGAACGCTCAAGGATCGGGTGGAGCAGATCGAAATGCGTATTCTTCGGGAGACGCTCACAAGATTGAAATGGAATAAAAGTCGCGCGGCAGCGGAGCTGGGTCTTTCCCGCGTCGGATTGCGCGCCAAGATAGAGCGCTACGGGCTGGTTGAGCGAAAGCGCCATGACGATGCCACCACAAGCGAGGAGAAATAGCCATGTGTCTGGGAATTCCGGGGCAGATCGTAGAGATCACCGATGAGGCGCGAATGATGGCCTTGGCTGATGTCTCCGGCGTCAAACGCGAGGTGAATATCGCACCGGTTCTGACGGGAGCGATAGAGGCCCTGATCGGGAAGTGGGCTTTGATCCACGTCGGTTTTGCTATGGCTCTTATCGACGAGGAGGAAGCAGCGGCCACTCTTCAGGCGCTTCATGATCTGGGCGAAGCGCAGGAGGCTCTCGAAGCGATGGCCGAGGGGGAAAAGGCGCTGAAACAGGATGGTTCCGCTTCGGAGATGCAGGCATGAAATACGCAGAAGAGTTTCGCGATCCGAAGGCCGCCAAGGCGCTTTTGGCACGGATCAATACGCTGGCCGACGAGATCGGTGCGACGAAAGAAAAGCCGGTCTATATTATGGAAATCTGCGGTGGGCATACCCATGCAATTTTCCGTTACGGGTTGGACAAGCTCACGCCGGAAGGTGTGGAGTTCATCCACGGTCCGGGCTGTCCCGTCTGTGTTCTTCCGATGGCACGGGTTGATGAATGTGTGGAGATTGCGGAGAAGCCGGAGGTCATATTTACTACCTTCGGCGATGCCATGCGGGTGCCGGGGCAGAAGAAATCTCTTTTGCAGGCCAAAAGCGAGGGTGCCGATATCCGCATGGTCTATTCACCGCTTGATGCGCTGGAACTGGCCCGCCGCAACCCTGATCGCGAAGTGGTGTTTTTCGGGCTGGGGTTCGAGACAACGACGCCGTCTACAGCTCTGTCCATTCAGCAAGCCGCGCGTGAAAACCTCACGAATTTTTCTGTGTTTTGCAATCACATCACTGTCCCGCCGCCTATCAAGGCGCTTCTTGATGATCCGCATATGATGCTCGACGGGTTTGTCGGACCGGGACATGTGTCGATGGTCATTGGCACACATCCATATGATTTTATAGCTGATGAATACGGCAAGCCCATCGTGGTTGCGGGGTTCGAGCCTCTCGACTTGTTGCAATCTGTCCTGATGGTGCTTGAGCAACTGCGCGACGGGCGGGCCGAGGTTGAGAACCAATATGCCCGTGTGGTCCCTGAGCACGGCAACCCTGTATCCTTGGCGGCAATCGAAGATGTTTATGAGCTTCGGCCTTCCTTTGAATGGCGGGGCTTGGGGGAGATTGATCATTCGGGTCTGCGCATCCGTGACACATACCGCGCATTCGATGCCGAAGAAAAATTCGGGATCGGCTATGCGGCAGGGGTTCGCTCGGTGCAGGAACCGGAAGGCTGTGCATGTGGTGCGGTGATGACCGGCCAGTTGAAGCCGACAGGCTGTCCCCAATTCGGGAAGGGCTGTACACCGGAAATGCCATTGGGAGCATTGATGGTCAGCTCTGAGGGCGCTTGCGCGGCATACTATCAATATGGTGGCGCACGTGCGGCAGAGGCCGCTGAGTAGCCATTCACGCCAAGAAAAGAAAGAACAGACATGGCATTGAGGGATCAACATGTGACGTTGGCGCATGGCGGCGGCGGCAAGGCAATGCGCGATTTGATTGGTGAGGTCTTCACCTCTGTGTTCGAGCCGGAAAGCTCCGAAGATCAGGCGCGATTGATGAGTGATGCCGTGCGGGAGCCCGGTGCGCGGCTGGCCTTCACTACCGACAGCTTTGTGGTTGATCCTGTGGAGTTCCCTGGTGGAGACATCGGAAAAATTGCGGTTTGCGGAACCGTGAACGACCTCGCCGTTGGGGGCGCCACACCGCTGTGGCTTTCGGCGGCTTTTATTATTGAAGAAGGAACCGAGATTGCTCTTTTGCGCCGAATTGTGGCCTCGATGAAAGCAGAGGCGGATAAGACGGGCGTCAGGATTGTCACGGGCGACACCAAGGTGGTCGGTCGAGGGTCGGCGGACAAGGTTTTCATCACCACCTCCGGCATAGGCGTGATTCCGGCTGGCAGTGATCTGTGCGCGGCGCATGTCCGGCCCGGAGACGTTGCGATTGTCAATCATGTGCTCGGAGATCACGGGGCAGCCATTCTGGCAGCGCGTGGTGAAATGGCATTAAGCGCGGACATTCCGTCGGATTGTGCGGGCCTTGGGCATCTGATGGCCGCTGTGGCGCAGGCATGTCCATCATTGCGTTGTGCTCGCGATGCGACCCGTGGGGGGCTGGCCTCTGCGCTCAATGAAATCGCGGATGAAGCGGGGGTGGCCGTGGAGATTGCCGAAGAAACATTGCCAATCCGCGCAGAAGTCAAAGGTATGTGTGAGATTTTGGGGCTTGATCCGCTCTACTTGGCCAACGAAGGGACACTTGTCCTGTTTGTCGCGCCGGAAGACGTAGATGCGGCGCTTGCGGCAATGCGTTCCGTGCCTGAGGGGCAGGGAGCGGTTGTAATCGGTCGCGCACATGACGCCGGTGTTGGACCGCGAGTAACGATGCGCACGTTATTCGGGGGCGCGCGTATCGTTGATATGCTGGTCGGAGAACAACTCCCGCGTATTTGTTGAGTGAGCCGGGAAAGACGCGACCACCAAGCGCTCCCTGGAAACCTGAATGGTGTGTTTGTCGATGACGTATTTGCTGGTGGCAAAAAATTGCCTGCGGCAATTAGACCATTCTTAAGTATATTAAAATTGCATTGATATATGCCTAAGGTAGAATTCGTGAACTTAAGTATGTTTGTGAGGTGCAGAATAATGCAAAATTCTTCTACGGTCGGCTTGAACTATGTGCCAATGGCGCGCGTCATTCGCAACGGACGACAGATCCAGGTTGCTGAAAGTGACATCCTGCCAGGCGATACGCTTGTGACTTCTGACGGGTATGTCAGCGTGAGTACTGGCGGATATAGCCCTGTCTTGGGTGATCCCGAAATTTATGAGCCGGAAGCAACGGACGAAGGTCTGTTCGGTGTATCCCCGCTCGCGATTGGTGCAGGGCTGCTTGGCGCCGGTGCGATTGCGGCAAGCCTGTCAGACGATGACGATGACGACGATTCCGATGACGGGACGAATGGAGATACCGACGACGGGAGTGATGACGACGGTGATAACACCGATGGCGGAGGCACTCCTGATGACGGTTTTGATTTGGGAAGCGATGATCCCGGTGTGGTTGACTTCCTATTGGCTGACGGTGGCCTTCTCGGAGATGTCACAGGTAATGACGGTTTGCTTGGCGACATCACGGGCTCAGAAGGCCTTCTTGGCGATCTGATCGGTACAGGAGGTGTTCTTGGAATGTTGACCGGTGCGGAAGGACTGGTCGGAGAACTGACCGGTCTCACATTGCTCGGGGATGGCTCCGGTGATGATGCTATATTGGATCCCCTCATTGCAGACGACGGTGCTTTGGGCCTCGTGACCGGCAACTCGGGCCTTCTTGGTGCTGTGACCGGATCTGAAGGGCTGCTCGGAAGTCTGATCGCTGACGATGGTGTTTTGAGCATGGTCACGGGTAAAGACGGGCTGGTTGGTGCTCTGACTGGTCGCGGCACTTTGGGGAGCGACAGTTCCGCATCAGACGGGGAGGGTGGTCTGCTTGACGACCTGCTCGGCGATGGCGACGGTTTGCTTGGCAGCCTTCCGCTCGTTGGTGATCTGTTGGGTGGTGGCGAAGGGGACGATGGTCTCCTCGGCGGTATTCTCGGAGATGATGGCCTTGTTGGAGGTCTCCTTGGCGGCGAGAGTGGCGATCTGTTAGGTGATCTTCCGTTGGTTGGTGATCTGCTCGGCAGCGACGGTTTGTTAGGCGGGCTTCTTGGTGGAGATGACGCGGATGCGGTGGTCTGATCTCGGCTGATAAACCCAACGATAAAATCGAACGCGTCCCTCACACTGTGAGGGGCGCTTTTTTGTGGTGGATGTGAGTTTCGGAAACGGTGCAGACCGTGGTGCTCCTTCGTGAGGGCAATACGTTCGACGGTTTGTATCTCGATGATATGGCTTTTATTTGTGCGCCGAAAAAATGCACCGACATTCCGACTGTATTATTTAGAATGTATATAGATATAAAATGTATATATAAGATATATCTAAAAATACTAAAGCGTGTGGATTTAATGTGACAAACAACCATGCCGCGAATTTTTATTGATTTTTAGCTTGGCAAAAAGTCGCCTACTACATCCTAAGGTTGGCTAGATCTTTTGCGACATAGACATCATGCGGGGAAATTTCTCCAAAGTTGTGTGGTCGCCTTGGGTCCCCATGAAAAACATGCTTTAGGAGGCTACGCCAAATGAAATTCTTAAAACTTATGAACCGCTTCAACCGCGAAGAAGACGGTGCGACGGCGATCGAATACGGTCTTTTTGCTGCGCTGATTGCTGCAGTGATTGTGACGGCCGTGGCAGGCATTGGAGAGAAGGTAAATGCAGGCTTTGAGGCTGTTGAAGAAGCATTGCCAGCCGTTCCAACCACTTAACATGTTCCCCTCCCTCGGACTATTTGGCCGCACAGGTGCCGTTTTGACGGTTTCCGCTTTGGTCGCCGGATCCGTGATGTGGTTTGGTCTTCGTCAGGAAGATCAGGCTGCATCACAGCCCGCGCCCGTGCAGGCCGCAGTAAAAATTGCATCCGATCGGGTGCTGGTAGCGGCGGCTGGGTTGTCGGTTGGCGCGCCTATCTCCGATGATGGCATCGTCTCTGTCGAGATGCCTGAAACCCAGATTGCCGAGAGCTTTTTGCGCGACACCTCTGCAAATCGCGAGGCGCTGCTGCGACTGACTGCGGTGAGAATGGTGCCGGGCGGCACGCCTTTCGTGTCCTCTGACCTGATCGTGCCGGAGGTTCCCGACACACCAGCGCCAGTGCAGACATCCATGCTGCATTTGAGCGAAGGGATGCGGGCGATTTCCTTGCCGGTGACGGAGGCGACATCGGTGGCCGGTCTCGTGCGCAACGGGGACCGTGTCGATGTGATGCTCTCCTATAAAGCCGAAAACAATGCGCTCGCCATCCGCACGGTGCTGCGCAATGTGCGGATTATCGCCACGGACCAAGTCGCTGAACCGACTGACGGCAGTGAGCAGAAACCGCTCAAGGCATCGCCGAAGATTGTCACCTTCGAACTGCCACCAGATGGTGCCAAAGTCTTGGCGCTCGCCCAGAAAATGGGGGATCTGATGCTGGTTCTGAGCGACGGGACGGAGGGGGATGACCCGATTATCGCCAAGGATACGCCGATATTCGCATCCCAAGTCTCCGGTGGAGCAGAGCATTCCGAACCCGCAGCGCCAAGTCGGAGTGTCTCCGTGGTGCGTGGCACCCAGACACAGGTCAACGTGCTCACTGTGGCGGATGCCGATGTTGGCGCTTTGGAGGCCTTGATCGCCGCTGCGGCCGGTACGGGCGCTCATGTCACGCAAACGCCGACGCCTGAGAACTAATACACGACGCCTGCCCCTTTAGCCCATTGTCCCAAAAGGTTTGTCCCGAATGTTTCGCACCATATCCCTGTTTACGCTTTGGATGATTGTCGCGCTGCCTGCTGTGGCGCAAACCTTGATCGAGACGCGAAATCGCGACATTGATCTGTTCGCGGGGCAGGGGAAGCTGATCAAGCTCGATGAACCGGCGCAAACCGTGTTCCTTGCCAATCCCGATGTCGCGGATGTGGAGATCAAGTCACCGACGCTTCTGTATATTTATGGCAAGCGCATTGGCGAGACCACGTTGTTTGTCATTGATGATCAGGAAGAGGTCACTCTGAGCAGCGCAGTCGGCGTTTCGGTCAATATGGATGCCGTCAGCCGCGCCGCACATGCCACAGTGACGGGCGGGTCGTTCTCGGTCTCCGAAGTCGGGGGCGCGATTGTGCTAAGCGGTCGGGTGGGCACCATTGCCGATGCAGAGCGCATTGACTCTGTTGTGCGCCAACTGGCCGGCGAGACGGTCACAGTGGTGAACAGCCTCTCCTTGGAAACCCCGCCGCAAATCAACCTGCAAGTGCGCATCGCGGAAGTGTCGCGCAGTGTATCTGAAGATTTGGGCGTGAGCTGGACGTCGCTATCCGGCAGCCGGTCGCAAAGTGGCGATGGCTTGCTGACGGCTTTCTCCATCAGCGGAACAATCGAAGCGCTGAAAAGCAGAGGTTTGGTGACCATTCTCTCGGAACCAAACCTCACCGCCCGCTCCGGTGATAAGGCGAGCTTTCTCGCAGGTGGCCGCTTTCCATATCAAACCGTCGCGGAGGGAGATGATTCCAGCTCGGTGCAGTTTGAACCTTATGGGGTCGAGCTTGAGTTTTTGCCGGAAGTGCTGCGCGCCGACCAGATCAAGCTGAACGTACGCACGCAAATCCGTGAATTGGACTTTTCCAACGGCAGCACGTCGAACACACAGAACATTCCTTTGATCCTAGAGCGCAGCGCCAGCACGACCATCGAAGTGGGCAGCGGGCAGAGCTTTGCTATCGCGGGGCTTTTCAGCGCCACGACACAACAGGATGTGCAGGATGTGCCGGGTTTGGGGGAGATCCCGATCCTCGGAGCGCTGTTCCGCTCGACAAGCTACCAGTCGGGAGAAACCGAACTGGTTATCATCGTGACGCCCTATATCGTCGAGCCTGCCGCACCTGACAAATTCAAGACGCCGCTGGAGGGCTTTGCCCCTGCCAACAGCTTGGACCGGCAATTTCTGGGTTCCCTCTCGTCCGGAGAGCCGATCAGCAAAAACGGCCCTGTTTCGGTCAAAAATATCAACGGCAATGCGGGGTTCTTGCTGCAATGAATATGGGTAAAGCAAAATCTATTCTGGCAGGGTTCGCCGTTCTTCTGGTCGCAGGTTGTGAAGGCCCGGCCCCGGCCTCCGGCGTCACCGAACGCCTGTCCGCCCCTTATGTCGAGGCGCAGCATCAGTACCGGTTCGCCTCCGGCTCATCGATACTTTCCGCTGGGGAGCGTAGCCGTATTTCATCGTTTTTGAATGCGCTTGTGCTGGATACAGGCGATGTGCTCATCGTCACCATCCCGTCAACGGGCAAGCCGCAGATTGATGCAGAGCGGCAAGGCGTGATGCATTCGCTTCTGGCTAGGTATCCGGCCAAGACGCAGTATCTGCAAGATAACAATTTCGGCACGCGCCCGTCTCCCTATCGGCAGGTCGGGATTATTCGCGTCACGCGAGCGCAGGGGCTGAGTGTCAGTTGCCGGTCGGGAATTGATGATTTGGGCTGTGCCAATGCGACCAATCTTGCTGTGATGATCCATGAGCCGGGTGATGTGCTTGAGCCGGACACGACGGCAGCAATGGCCTATCGGGACGGGAGCGGTCAATGAATCAGGTGTTGCCACTTTCTCAAACAGCGCGTCGCGTCGAAGCCTTCGTTGCGACAGAAGCCGGTCGCGATGCGGTGGCCTATCTCATGCGGCAGGCTCCGGACGGAGATCAGGCGACCTATCACACCGGCACATTGGAAACCTTGTCGCGTTTGTCCGGCATGACGGAATTCGGCGATATTGTTCTTGCGGAACTCGGGTCCTCGCCTCTGGGCGACACGATGGAGCTTCTGCGGGACGTGGTTGCGGATGGCGTCGAGATCGTGCTTCTCGGATCTGAGATCGATGTGCCGACCTATCGGGCCTACCTTGCTGGTGGGGCCAAAGACTATCTCATCGTTCCGCATCAGGAAGGCGACCCTCTGCCGGATTTGTGGAGCGCTTCCACAGCTTTGACCGCCCCTCCCACACAGCGGGGAAAATCCGTTGCGGTTTGTGGTGTTTGTGGCGGGGTGGGGGCCAGTCTTCTGGCCACCAATCTGGCTGCGGCATTGGCCGCATCGGTCAAGGCGAAGGCTGAAAATCAAACAGGGGCCTCCCGTGTAGGGCTGTTGGATGCCGAATTGCATTTCGGCACCTTGGCTGTCGAACTGGATGTTGAAATGACGCCAGGCGTTTTTGATGCGCTGACAACTCCGGAGCGCGTGGATGCCACTTTCTTGCAAGCCACGATGCACGAGGTTCAGTCTGGTCTGTCGGTCTATTCCGCCGAGATTGAAGATCCGGCGCTTCTGCCCCGCTATGAAGCAGGTCTTGCAAGCCTGATGGGGGCTTTCAAGGATGTCTTTGCCTCCTCTGTGGTGGACCTGCCGCGACGGTTCGTCATGGACGATCATCCTGTGCTGGAGACAGTCGATGATCTTGTCCTTGTGCTTTCGCCGGGTTTTGGTGCCGTGCGCTCTGCGGGGCGTCTGCTCGACCGGCTGAACCGTAGCAATAGTCCGCAACCACGGGTTTGGCTGGCGCTGTCACATCTCCGTCGAGATGCCGGACTGAGTGCCAAAGAGATCGCCGATGCGCTCGACCCCCCGCTGTCCTTTGAATTGCCGCTGTGTGCGAATGATATTTCGCGAGCATCGGTCAAAGGGGAGCCGCTGCAAACACTTGCGCCGCGCAGCGCCTATGCCCGCCGCGTTCGTCAGTTTTCCGATGATTTGCAAAAGGGGTGGACTGCTGGCCCCTCAACCCCCGTTCAATCTGCGTCATGGTGGAAGAAAAAGGCATAAGCGATGAGCGAGAGTGTCATAATGGCCCGTCAGGATATGGACGCTGTTCGCGCGGTGATTGCGGAGCGATTGCAAACACTTGTGTCCGAAGGGCGCGAAGGTGGCGCTTATGCGGTCAGTCTGGCGATTGATTGGTATCAGGACACCACAGGCCATATTCTTCCGCGTGAGCGTCAACGCCAGTTGATGCAACAGCTTGTGCCACTTGCAGAGGCTTCTCCTGTCGACACGGACAGACAGAGACCGGAGGCCAAACCCCGCGCCAATTACCAGCCGGATTTTACCAAGCGTGTCATGCGGCTTGGAACACAGGTTGCGCCGGAGGTGATGGACCTGTTGGATTTGCGCACGCTTGCGGAACTCCCCTCCGAGGCACAGCGCATCGCAATTCGGGATGCCGTGCTTTCCGTCAGCCAGACACAGCGCATTGATCTCAACGGAATGGAGAGCGCCGAGCTGGTCGACTATGTGGTCGACGACATGCTCGGGCTCGGGCCGCTTGAGCGGCTGCTGGAGGACGACAGTATTTCCGAAATCATGGTGAATGGGCCGAACCAGATCTATGTCGAACGTCAGGGCCAGCTTGAATTGGCGGATATTTCCTTTCGTGACAACGACCATGTGCTGACGATCGCAACGCGGATCGTGTCCGCGGTCGGTCGCCGTGTCGATGAAACGACGCCTTTGGTGGATGCCCGTCTCGAAGATGGCAGCCGGATCAATGTGACGATCCCGCCTCTGGCCGTGGACGGGCCGACCATGACAATCCGGAAGTTTCCCAAAGATGATTTGCAACTTGCGGACCTGATCCAGCGCCAGTCGCTGACCAAGGAAATGGCGGAGTTTTTGCAAATCGCGACACAGTTGCGTCTGAACCTGCTGGTGTCCGGAGGCACAGGGTCGGGCAAGACGACGTTGCTCAACGCGATTTCCCGCGAGATTCCGACAAATGAACGGATTGTCACGCTCGAAGATGCCGCCGAACTCCGGTTGCAGCAGCCGCATGTGGTCCGCTTGGAAACCCGCGCTGCCAATATTGAAGGTAAGGGTGAAGTGCCCATGCGACGGCTGTTTCGCAATGCGCTGCGGATGCGACCGGACCGGATCATCATCGGGGAGGTGCGCGGCGAAGAAGCGTTTGATTTGTTGCAGGCCATGAACACAGGCCATGACGGGTCCATGAGCACCTTGCACGCCAACAATCCGCGCGAGGCGTTAACACGCATGGAAAACCTGATTGCCATGTCGGGTATTGTGCTGCCCTCAAGTTTTGTGCGCCAACAACTTAGGGACGCCATTCACCTGATCGTGCAAATCTCGCGCATGCGTGACGGGGTGCGACGGATCACCTCCATCTCGGAGGTCGTCGGCGGCGAGGATGATGTCATCAGCCTACAGGAACTCTTTCGCTTCGTTCCGGAAGCGGGTTTGCAGGGCGGCCCGTTGAAGGGTCAGTTTGTCCCGACCGGAATGCTGCCAAGTTTCGTGGACCGCGCGGCAGAGCAGGGGCTTGATGTCAAACTGCGGCAAGTTGTGAGGGTCTGATTATGGTCGGAACTGTGTCGGCCTTTATTATGATCTTTACGGCCTGCGTCGCCTTTGGTGCAGTCAGCCTGATCTTGTATGACCGCGCACGGCGAATCCGGCGCGCGCGGCTTGTCCGCTACTCGGCGGATCAGTCCAAAACCACGCCCGAACTGGTGCGTCAACGGGTCGCCGAAACAGCCCGCAATGCCACACACGCAGCTATGAAACAGAGGCGCGGCGGTGTGCGGGGGCTTCTCGAGCAGCGGGTCCGCGAGGCGGGTCTGTCCATGACACCCGCTTCGGTTCTGCTCTCTATGGGGATCACGGCTATCGGGATCGGGCTGGGCCTTACCTTTATGACATCTCTGGCCATGCCTTTGAGAGTTTTGGTCGCGATTGGTGGCGGCTGGATGATGGTCAATCTCTTTCTTGATCTGTTGAAAGGGCGACGGGTGCGCCAATTCACCGAAGCGCTCCCTGATTGCCTTGATGTGTTCGCCCGTAGTCTGAGAGCAGGTCAGCCGCTCGGCGAGTCCCTCGGGCTGGTGGCCAGCCACTCTTCGGGAATTGCGCGGGAGGAATTTCTGCGCTGTCGGGACGAGCATCGTGTCGGTCTGCCGTTGAACGAAGCACTCTCGGGTATGGCGGATCGGATCGCGACACCGGAGGCGCGGTTCATCGCTGTGGCGACCAGCCTTCAGGCCGAAACCGGCGGCAATCTGGTGGAGACGCTCGAAAACCTTGCAGAGCTTTTGCGCGACCGGCGCAAGCTGCGAAAGAAAGCCGCTGCTCTATCCGCCGAGACACGGGTCAGCGCGATGATCCTGTCAGGTCTGCCCTTTGGAATTGGCTTGATCCTCTTCATCCTCAATCCGGGTTATCTCAGCCCGTTGATCGAGGATCCGCGCGGCCATCTGATGACACTTGCCGGAGTTCTAAGCCTCTCTTTGGGCATCTACAGCATGTATAAACTCTCACGGATTGATGTTTGATATGGCGAAGATCGGTGTCATCCTCCTGATTGTTCTGGGCCTCAGCCTCCTACAGTTTTTGTTCATGGGGGTGATGGATCAGCGGGCGCGTCGGTCCCGTTTGGCGCGTAGCATCTCGCGCCAAGCCTCCGGCGGGAGACCATTTGCAGTTCAGCCTTCCGTAACTGCGCGTCTTGCACAGGGTATCACCCGTGTGGCGGCGTTGACGGCCGAACGGGTTTCCATCGTCAAAGGGGGCGAGGCAGAGGCGTCCGCAGCGCTGTTGAAAGCTGCCGGTATACGCAGTCGGGATGCTCATATTGTCTATGCGTTTCTGAAGCTGGTTCTGCCGGCTGCCGGCGGTCTTGTTGCCCTTCTGTGGCTGGTCCTCAATAGGGACGACACGGTGAGCCCGTTGAAAGTGATCACGGTTGTCGCCGCCACTGCATTGGCTCTGTCGCGCGCCCCTGATGCGATCCTGTCGCGGAGAAAGAAGAAACGTCTCGATAGTGTGCGGCGGGGCTTTCCGGACATGTTGGAATTGCTGGTGATCGCCAGCGAAGCCGGACTGGGCCCGATGCCGGCCCTCAAACGCGTGGCGCGGGAGGTCTATGCTACCTGTCCGGATCTGGCTGTGGAAATGCAGCAATTGGTCATCGAACTCGGGGTTTTGCCGGAGCGGGATCAGGCATGGCGTAATTTTGAAGAGCGCCTTCCCCTGCCGGAAATTTCGGTTTTTGCCAATGCCATGGTGCAATCGGCCCGCTACGGCACACCGTTTCGGGCGGCGCTGCGGTCTCTGATGCTGGACTCGCGCGCGCAGCGGTTGTTGCGGCTGGAGGAACAGGCAGGCCGTCTGCCTGCGCTTATGACTGTTCCACTCATTCTTTTTATCATGCCCGCGCTCTTCATCGTTCTGATCGGTCCGGCGGCATTGAGTATTCTGGATAACTTAATGATCGGGGGATCGTAATAATGTTCAACTGGCGTGCGTTTTGGCGCGAAGAGGACGGCGCAACAGCGGTGGAATTTGCACTCGTTCTGCCGTTGCTGCTTAGTATGCTCTTCGGGATTGTGGCCTTCGGTCAATATTTTGCCATCTCAAACAGTCTCCAGCAAATTGCGGCCGAAGCCGCACGCTATTCTGTGAGTGAACCGTATATGGCGGATCGCAAAGAACGGGCAGAAAACTTTCTTGCTTCTCCGGGGGAGCGTTTCTCTTTTCTCGACGCGGATCACATCACTAATACGGAGATTTGCGTTTTTCCGGAGGATCAAACCGATTGCGGCATAACGAATGAATTCGACGCCGTGCAGATCACTCTGACCTATGATCTCGACGGGACCGCTGTCGCCATTGCGGATAGTTTTCTTGGCATCGGAATCGAGGATATAACGCGAAGGAGCTATCTTGCGTATTAAGCAACTTCTCCAGCGTTATAATGCGGATGACTCCGGTGCGGTGGTGATCATCGTCGCGTTGTTCCTGACGGCGGCGGTGGGATTTATGGCCGTGGGCATTGACCTTGGCTCTCTGTATTTCCGGCAGAAGACCCTCCAGACACAGGCAGACATGGCCGCTGTCAGTGCGGTTCTGAACCTCTACGACGAAGCTGAAAATGAAGAAGACGAAGCACCGCGTGTTGCGGCGACGCAGACCGTGTCGGGCAACGCCCTGTCCGCGGCTGCGCTGACGGGGTTAAGCTACGGGCGCTATGATTACGACAGTGCAGTGCTTGCCGAGGACCGTTTCACAGAGGGCAGCCTGACAGACGCCGATGTCAATGCGGCGAAAGCCGAGCTTGCGGATTCCGCGCCCTTGTTTTTTGCGAAGAGCTTTCTCAAGGTGGACAGCACACCGCTTTCCGCCAGCGCCACAGCCGCGCGTTTCGATTTTGCATCCTTCAGTCTCGGATCGCGGCTTTTGTCGATCAATACGGGAGAAAGTGTGCTGGACGGGCTTTTGGGGGAGGCGCTGGGGACCAGCGTTGATCTGGATGTTCTGGATTACAAGGCCCTACTGGATACACAGATTGATCTTTTGACCTTCTCGGATGCTTTGGGGAACCGGATCGGAGCCACCGCGGGGGATTATGAAAATATCCTGACATCAGATATTGATCTTGCGGATATTGCGGGAGCCATTCTGGACACGGGGGCTGTGTTGGGCTCAACAAAGGTGTTGACGACAATTCTCAATACTACAGCCTCTACGGCGCTGAATGCTTCGGATTTGATCGGAATTGATGGCGACAATGTCGCTGTGCAGCTGGAGGACATCCTTGGAGAAGTCGAGGTCAATGCGCTGGATTTGTTGAAGGCCTCGCTGGATGTGGTGAATGAAAACCGCGTTATTGAGGTGGACGGGATAGACTTGGACCTTCCGAATGTGTTGAGCACAGATCTCCAACTTGTCGTCGGTGAGCGGGAGGCACATTCCGGCTGGATCATGATCGGCGCACGCGGCGCAACTCTCCACACGGCGCAGGTGCGGTTGAAGCTGGATTTGGAATTGTCGCCAACTTTGTTGAGCGGGCTTGGCGCAGGGGTGTCTGTCCTCGCGATACGTGTGCCTCTGTATGCCGAGGTTGCAAGTGCGACGGCCACGCTCACTGAGCTCAATTGCGGGGCGGATGACCCCAGCGATACAATAGCGACATTTGATACAGGGTTTGATCCGTTCGAAGGGGTGACCGGAACACATTTGGTGGAATTGTTCATTGGCGAGTTCGATGCGCCAACATTTGAGGATACGACTACACCTCTTGATCATAATGATCTGGAACCTGCCGACTTCGTTGATCTGAGCTTGTCTGTTCTATTTTTACGGCTTAATCTCTTTACCTTGCAGTTAAAGTCACATGCTGCAGCAGGGGTATCGCAACAGCCAACAGTTGAGTTTCTCGTTTCCGAAATTGGCGGAGACCCGAAAACAATTGAATCTGGAGAAATTCTGAATTCAACTTTAAGGTCATTGCTAGATCCTGACGTCCTTGAGATAAGTATTGATAGTGAGAACCTGTCGTTGGTCACTGGGTTACTATCGTCTCTAGTGAATGGAATCCTCGACATTCTCCCGGGCAAGCTTCTTGGAGCACTTCTTACCCCACTCGATGCCGTTCTTGACGGCCTTTTCAACACCCTTGGCATCGGGATTGGGCAAGGTGACCTGACATTGGATGGTGTCAGTTGCGGAAAGGTTGTACTTGTTCAATGACGCTGCATCACCCCTCTTCCCGCCACGCTCTTTTTCGCTCAACCTGACCGGAGTATCGCTTTGCGCATTTCCTATATGACGACCCGTCTTCTCGCCCCTGTTTTGTTCGCGCTCAGCCTGTCCGCGTGTTCCTTGAGCATGCCCGCCGGAACGGGTGGCAGCACCTCGGGAGGGTCGGAAACCCTGCGGCTGGCGCAGGCCACGTCCGAGACGGGGGACAATGAAACCGCCGCCCGTCTGTTTGAAAAAGTACTCGTGACAGACCCGAACTCTGTGCCGGCGCTTTTGGGGGCGGGCAACAGCTACGCCGGTATGGGGCAGAACAGTCGGGCCGAAGCGGTTCTGTTGCGGGCCCATGATCTTGCGCCAAATGATACCGAGGTTCTCACAACGCTGGGGCGGGTCTACCTTGCCCGGCATCAGTCCGAGAAAGCGGTGGAGACCTATGATAAAGCCCTGCGCATTGACCGGCGCAACGTGTCGGCTCTGACGGGGAAGGGGGTCGCACTGGATACATTGTCACGCCATAAACAGGCGCAAGGCGTTTACGAGGACGGCCTGACCTACTATCCGACTAACTTCATTCTGCGCAGCAATTACGCCCTGTCTCTGGCAATTTCGGGCGATATCCTGCGGGGAACGGCGATTTTGCAGGAACTGGTCAAGGATCCGGCGGCGGCGCCCTATGTGCGGGGCAACCTTGCACTGGTATACGGGCTGGACGGGCGCGACAATGATGCCCGCGCAACCTTGGCGCATGATATGACACCGCAAGAGGTGGAGGAAAATATCCGGACCTATCAGGCTTTGCGCCGGATGAATCGGGAGGGTAAACCTATCGGATCGCTTGTTTTCGTTTGATGCGGATAGTGATCCGACAAAACAGAAGATACATCCTTAAGTTGACCTAAAGTACAACTTTTAGTTGTTTTATTCCCATCCTTATGTATGGATTTCCTCGCGCGACCATAAAGCATGGTTATGCGAGGAAACTTCCAAATACAGGAGAGGGAAATGACCCTTGAAAATCTGACGTTTGTTAAAGACCAACTGGCCGCTATTCCCGGCACACTCCAGACGACTCTTGGTTCCGTTACACCCGCAGTCGGGACACTGCTCTCAGGTGACGTGGTCAGTGATACGTTGTCGGGTGTGACCGGCGCGCTGGATCTTGACTTGCTTGATGCGTCTGTCCTCACCGATACCGTCGGAACCGTGACAGGCTCTCTCGGGCTCGTCGATGGTTTGACAGGGACAGCCGGTCTCGACCTCCTCGACGCATCGCTCGTTGACGATGTGGTGTCTTTGGCCACAGACACGCTTGATGCAGACCTTCTCGGTGGTGTGCTGGACACGGTCACGGACAGTCTGGACACTTCGGTTGTTGATGGCCTTCTCGACACTGTAACTGGTGGCCTTGATACGTCGGTCGTTGATGGCCTGCTTGATACTGTGACTGGTGGTCTCGACACATCGATCGTTGACGGTTTGCTTGACACCGTGACGGGCGGTCTCGATACGTCGCTTGTCAGCAATGTGCTGGGAACCGTTACAGATACGCTTGATCTGGGTTTGACCGACACTCTGACCGACGGGCTGAACCTCGATATTCTCGATGGGCTGCTCGGAGACCCGACCGATCTGCTTGATCTGTCTCTCGTGGACGGTGTGCTTGATACCGTTGAAGGCCTTCTGGGCGATGTGGATACCGGTCTCGTTGGCGGCATTCTCGGAACGGTCACCGACGTAGTGGACACCGTTCTTGATACTGTTGGCGGCTTGACTGACGGTCTGCTCGGCGGACTTGATGACTTGAGCGGTCTGGGCGAGGAACTCGCTGTCTAAGACGCAGATTACCAAAAATTTCCAGCCACCGCGCCATTCGCGCGGTGGTTTTGTTTTTGAGCTTCCTATTCAACCTGTCTTTGGCATTTTGTCCTCAGACGCCCTCCTTGATGCCCAAAGCAAGATGCACAAACGGCCACAGAGACGAATGCATCCATGGCTTGTGTCATGTGTTTCGGGGGTGGAGATTGAGGCGGATCATGCTGGGTGAGTGGTTGGGGGGGGGTGACACAATCCGCCTCTGGGGGGTGTCATGGAAACGCAACACCCCAAAGTGGAGAAGCAATGCAGGTTTACTCCTCCTACGCTTCCCTGTGGGGCAGGAAAGCGATCTCTTTTGGGAAGGGCGGGGTAAACCGCCTTTCCGAGGCAGTCGGGCACTATGTTGCGCCCGACTGCGGAATTTTCCGGTTAGGCCACGTCGTCCGATAGCCCACCTGTCAAGTCGCTGACGATGTCCATGACGGGGTCCAGGAGGTCGAGACCAAGGGTGGAACCGCTGTCGGATGTATCGCTTTCGGATTCTGTTGGTTCGCCCAGCAGACCTGTGCCGGTCAGCTCCCCGACAAGCCCTTCCGATCCTGTAACTGTTCCGAGGGCTCCATCATTGAGCACAAGATCTCCGAGAAGCCCTTCGGATCCGGTGATGTCACCCAAGAGGGTCTCGCCATTGCCAGTCAGGTCGCCAAGGAGCCCTTCTGTTGCAATGATCGGGTCTAGAAGTCCCTGTCCATCGTCAAGCAGCCCCTCCGTCACGCCACCAAGAAGATCGTCGAGCGGGCTCTCGTCGCTATTCCCGTCTGAAGCATCACCTGTTTCACCGAGCAATCCTGTGCCGGTCAGTTCACCAACCAGACCTTCATGTCCACTGACCGCTCCAAGCACACCGTCAGTGAGGAGAAGATCGCCGAGAAGTCCCCCAGACCCTGTAATGTCTCCGAGCAAACCTTCATTTCCGGTGACCGGGCCAAGCAGGCCGTCATCGCCGATCAAGCCATCCAGAATGCCATCCTCACCGTCCTCTCCGACGCCGTCCCCAAGAAGCGGTTGCCCCAAGAGTTCGTTGCCCAGATCACTGAGGGGACTGGAGGAACCTATGAGATCGCCAAGCAAACCTTCAGAGCCGGTGATGTCGCCAAGCGCCGCCCCGTCAGCAGTGACAAACCCGAGCAAACCACCTTCGCCGATAAGTGGGTCAAGGAAGCCTTGATCGGGGTCTGCTTCTGGTTCGGCTTGGGTCACTTCAATTTTAACGGTTGCAGTACTTTCGCCGCCTTGTCCGTCTGTGACGGTGTAAGTGAAGCTGTCTGTTCCTACAAAGCCATCATTGGCTGTGTAAGACAGCGTTCCGTCATCATTTTCCGTGACAGTCCCGTTGTTTGGCTGGGTATACTGGTCGATTGTCAGATCGTCACCATCCGCATCTGCATCATTTTCCATGACATTAACAGTTACGGCGCCGCCGCTTTCAACTGTACCGCT
>NZ_JAHKPE010000021.1:0-264784 GCF_018860305.1 Celeribacter halophilus | reverse complement strand
CTCATCAAATCCTGCAAGCGATTCTTTGAAGAAAACGCCTAATTTCCAGAAAAAACTTTAAGTCTGCCAATAATTTCGATTTCAGCCCCTCCCAGCAAGGACTCAAACACGACAAAAACAGCCAAACTGGCTTTTCCTCGAAAGCAAAATACGGCAAGGGCGAGATAGGTTAAAAGCACATGAAGGATTTTCGTCCTCACGCGACGATAAAATACCTCCATTCATCCCTGCTTCCAGAAAGTGGCCATAATATCAAAACCAGACCACGCCACACTATCTCACAAGAAACTCTGCATGTAGTGCTCCGGCAGCTTTGATACTTTTTAGGATATCAATCATATCACGCGGAGAAACGCCCAATGCATTCAAGCCCGCAATCACCTCCGAAAGAGATGTCCCCTCCTTAACTTCTGCGAGGCCTATCCCTGACTCTTCTTCTATAGACGCTTCTGTTCGTGGCACGACTATGGCTCCGCCTTCTGAAAATGGATTCGGCTGCACTACAAGCGGCTCCTCCTCAATACGTAGCGTTAGGTTTCCCTGACTGACCGCGACTCGCGAAATGCGAACATCGTCTCCCATAACAATTGTACCGGAGCGCTGGTCAACAACTACGCGAGCTTTGCGCTCCGGTTGCACCGATATGTTTTCCACTCTGCCCAGTGCGTGAGCCGGCGAAAGTTCTTTTGTCGCCTTGATATCAAGCATGACGGTGCCCGCATCCAGCATGCGAGACACAACCCGACCAAAATTCCTATTTATCGCATTTTCAATCCGTTCAGCTGTCGTGAAATCGGGGTTTCGTAACGCCAAGCGCACAGATTTGAGCGTTGAAAAATCAAAATCAACTTCGCGCTCCACCCGTGCCCCGGAAGGAATAACTCCTGCTGTAGGCACGCCTTGGGTGACAGAAGCCCCATCACCTTCTGCAGATGCTCCACCCGCGATAATTGTGCCTTGGGCAACTGCATATATTTGTCCATCCGGCGCATTAAGGGGGGTCATGACAAGTGTACCCCCCAGAAGGCTTTTGGCATCGCCAATTGCAGAGACAGTTACGTCAATTTTCCCTCCGGTACGTGCAAAGGGGGGCAATGTTGCAGTAACCAGAACAGCAGCAACATTTTTCGGACGAAACTGCTCTCCCGTTACATTCACACCCAAACGTTCCAATATATTGGACATGATCTCCTCTGTGAAAGGAGCGTTTCGAATGCCGTCCCCCGTTCCCTTTAGCCCGACAACAAGACCATAGCCGACCAAATCATTCCCACGAACACCGTCAAACTCTACAAGATCTTTAATCCGAATTGGATTGGCTGCAGCCGAAGCAACAAGCAGGCAGGCAAATGCAATAGAAGTAAAAATTTTAAGCATCACATATAATCCGAAAGACTGAGGCGCGACATCCGTGCAGTAAGCGTATAAATAAGCTGTAGCTGCGTTTCGGTTTGCGTGAGCATTGAGGCAGATTCATAGGCATCCGCCGACACGATCTCGGATTTTGCCGCTTCATATGAAAATGTCATCGCACTATTAGATAGGCTCGCTTCCTCAATCCGGACCTCAACAGCCCCGACCTGGGCACGCAGATCAGCTAAACCAGCCTGCACCCCCATGAGCGTCTCCCCCGCGCTTCGCAACAAAGACGATTGTTCAGACACGCTTCCCTCAAGAACTCCCTCATCAACAAGTGCAGCCAATGCCAATCCTTTAAGCGTCTCTCGAATCGATGCATCATTCGCGGAAAAATCCACCTGTACGGTTTCGTGTTCCCCAAGCGCAAATGGGAACAAAGCAGTGTCCGATCCTTGATAGGCGATCATTTCAAAGCCACCGGAAGAGGACATAAACCAATCATCAACAATGGTCTCAACGTCTGAATACGAGGTCGAGCCAGCAATGGCTGACACCAAGTCATTCATAATTTCATCCGCCGAAATAAGCGCCGTTTCACCCGTAGCAGCTCCGCTAAAAAGGGAACGATTGCCAATTCGAGTGTTTAAGGTAGAAACCACCGCATCAAACCTTGTGCGGGCGTCAGTCCCTGCGACCGAAACACTCGTGGCATCTCCATTCGTCGATGCTGACAACAAAACTGAAGACAACTCCTCAACATGCTCCGAGATTGATCCCAAACTGGATTGCACAGTTGTCGCGAACAGGTCTGCCTCCTTGATTGCGAGATCATAGGACTGCAGTGTTCGAAGAGAGCGCTCAATGGACGCCAAAGGGGAAAAGTCCCCCGACACCGAAGCAGAAAGGTCATATTTTTCACCACTGGCCACTTCGGATCCATATTTCTCCAGATCCAATTTGGTCTGAGTGGTGACACGCATATTACGAATTGATGCAGCCATATCGCCAAACGAAATAACACTCATCCTTAAATCTCCATCAACTGGTCCATAAGGGTATCAATGGTCGCAACCACCTTCGCATTTGCGGCATAAGTTTGCTCGATCACGAGAAGCTGCTGCATCTCGTAATCTGTATCAACACCGTTTTCCAATTCGATCATCTCAAGAGATTCCTGCCGGGCAGATGCGTATGTAAGATTGGCTTCAGCGTTTAGCTGATTGGTTTCCGCAAGTGAGTAGACATCCGCAGCAAAGCCCAATGCGGACCGCTCCATAGCAATCAGCCCGCCGGAAGATGCGGCTCGTGTATTTTGCAATGCATCCGTCAGGGAGTGCAGGATTGTCGCATCGCCTTGATCGCCTTCTGCACTGGCTCCCAAGCCATCACGCAATTTCCATAGCTCTCCCCCTTCATCCGGATCGACCAGCGCGTTTACTGATATGCGCCCAGCCAGCCCTTCTTCATTCAAGGCGTCAAAGGTCGCGCCACCATCAGTGAACAAACCGGCATCTCCGGCAGATAGGGTGTGATCTGCGTCGCTCGTTTGAAACCTCTCAATCAAATCGCGTGCAATTGCATCAAGTTCAATTTGTGCTTCGGGAGCCAGGACGTCTCGAACCTCAAACAAACCGGCAAGTTTGCCTCCTGCAATTTGTCCGCGTTCCGGATCAGTTGAAACTGCCAGACCATTGATGGTGAGGCCGGAAATGATGCCACTCTCTATAGTCATATCCGGAGTAATGGTCGCGGTTTGTGTAAACTCGATTGTTGCCGCGCTCGAGTCGACCAAAAATGCTCCGCCATTCGTGTAAAGGGAGATCATTCCATTGTCTTTTTCGACCTCATTTACAGGAATAAGCTCCGCAACCTGATCAACGAGTGTCTGCCGTTGATCCATCAACGCATTTGCATCATAGCCTTGTGCGATTTGTTTCTGGATCGCAAAGTTAAGATCAACAACTTGTTGTAACGCCGAATTCAGAAAATCAACCGTCTGAGCAATCTCCTTGTCTGCAGCCATACGGATATCCATGATGCTATCCGAAGCACTATTAATCTGATCCGCGAGATCCTTGGCCGCATCCAGAACAGTCTGTAACCGAGCCTCGGACTCCGGACGACTGGCAGCCTCGATCAATGCGGTTTCAAGCCCCGTAATACGTCCAACTATCGAGCTCTCGTCGTCCACCTGCCCCATAGCGGCTGCATAGGAGTCGTAGAATTCCGCTCGAGTCTCCTCCAAGGCGGCCTCGGCATCAGCATACCGCCGTTCTCCCGTGACCACAGGATCATAATGACGGGATACCCCAACAACCGAGACCCCCGAGCCGGTTTTCCCGAGCTGTTGGGAAGCGAGTTCTATTTCCCGCTTCCCGTAGCCTTCGGTCATCGCATTGGCGACATTGGAAGACACGACATCTGCCGCACGTGACACCGCGTTCAGGCCACTCAATGCATTCGAAAACGCCGTAGAAATACTCATGTCCTAGTCTCCTTCTATGCCGCCAGTTGCGTTAGCGTTTGATGTTTGTGGTCTCTTGCAGCATCTCGTCGACGGTCTGGATGACCTTCGCATTTGAGGAATATGCGCGTTGTGTCTGAATCAAGTCCGTCAATTCAGCGGCAACATCGGTCGTGGAGCTTTCACGGGCATAGCCCTCGATCGTTCCGGTCGGTCCATCCCCCGCGTCCCAGAGGAAAAACGAGCCGGAGTCAGGCGACACCTGATAGGTCTGGTTCCCCAAGGACGACAGGCCGTTCGGGTTCGAGACATCTACCAGCGGGATTTGATAGATCGTGCGGGTAAACCCTGTGTCATAGGTGGCCGTGATAAAACCGCTATCGTCGATCTCAATCGAGGTCAGGTTCCCGACCGGAGAGCCGTCTTTCGTAATCGATGTTTGTGCGAAATTGTCCGAAAGCTGCGTTAGCCCGTTCGTGTCACCAAGAGCGCCGATGTTCAGATCCAGCGGCCCACCGGCCAATTCGAGAGAAAGCGTGCCTGTGACATCATCATAGAGCGCACCCGCCGGGTTGTTGACGGTCGGCGTCACGGACAACAGCGTGCCGCCCGAAGCGCGGGTGTCATCGAAGACAATCGTGTATTCACCAATCGTTGTATGACCGGCAGCGGAATCGGTGATCGTCATCGTCCAAGTATTGTCCGCCGGTTCATTGGTGAACGTCACTCCCAGAGACTCCGACGTTCCGAGGTTGCCATAATATTCGACGGCAAGCGTATAGGCAGCATCGGCATCTTCCGCCGGCACATTGACGGCCAGATTGATTTTCGTCGTCGGATCCCCCGCAGTCTGGTTGTCGTTGATCACAACAGGCTTGAGATCTGTGGCCGTGTCTCGTGCATAGGTCGCAATTGTGCCGTCGGCATCCGCAGCCCAACCGAGGAGAACAAGGCCGGATTCGGTTTTCAGAATGCCCGCATCATCGGTATAGAATGATCCGGTTGTGGTCATCATCAGAGGCTGATCGCCCTGTGTATTGTTCAGATCGGCCTCGGTTGTCACAGGGACGAAGCCATTTCCCGACACCGCCACATCCGTCGCGTTGGATGTCGAGACCAAGCCCCCCTGTTCACTGATGAGACGCGTTGTGGTGGCACTTACGCCACCCGCAGAATATGTTCCGGAATTCGAATTGTTGGTGAGAACATATGACGAAAAGTCCGCCTCGGCCCGTTTGTAGCCATAGGTATTGGAATTGGCGATGTTGTCCGAAATTGTCGCAAGCTTGGTAGCATTGGCGGCAAGGCCGGCAACGCCAGCGTTGAGCGATGAAGAAATTGACATAGGGTGGCACCTTTCTGCTGCGAAGTCCCAAAACTTGCCCCAGCATGCACAGTGAGACTTAACAGCGCCCTAACACATAAAATGCGAACTACTTTTTGAGCGGATTTCTCAACAGAACGACTTCAACGCGGTTGTTTCTCGTCGACATGAGATTGCTGACAACAGGTTTGCGATCCGCATAACCGGTCACACGCTGAATACGTTCAGTGGGCGTTCCGCTCTCTTCCAACAAAAGACGCACCCGATCGGCGCGCTGTGTCGAGATGTCCCAAACGGGATTGTCGCGCACCACCACCGGTCGCGTGCTCACATAGCCCGAAATGGCGATCTCATTGCGCACAATCTTGAACACTTCCGAGAGCATCTCCACCAACAGAATCAACACCTCTGCGGGTTCGGATGTGTTCGGAAGAAAAAGAGGGTCGCCCTCAAGATCATGCAATTCGACAATCAACCCTTCGTCCGTCACACGCGTCACGACATGGCGCATGGCTTTGTCTGCCGCCATGCTCTCCCCGCTAAAGGCGGTTAACAGGTCCTGAACCTCGGCATAGGCTTTTGCCTCCAGAGCGGTCGCACGTTCTCCGCCTTGCGTGGCGTTTTTATTCGCGCCGCCGCTGTCAAAACTCGACGCTCCCATTCCGTTTTGAGCCAAGGTTTCTTCGGTAAAGACAGAATCCCCCCCGAAAGCACCATCGCCGCCACCGGAAATACGATTCACCGGAATCGTCGGATTGAAATATTCCGCGAGCCCCTTGCGCTGTTTCTCTGTCGTTGCATTCAAAAGCCACATCAAAAGAAAGAACGCCATCATCGCCGTCACGAAATCGGCATAGGCCACTTTCCACGCGCCACTATGCTCCTCGCCTTGTACGACGACCTTCTTTCTTTTGATGATAATTGGAGCGTTACTTTTGCCGCTCATCCCATCACCTCATTCTTCACCCGAATGCAGAGGTAACAGGAAGGGATAAACACCAGCTTAACTTGTAAAATTGGAGGTAAATTCCGTGCGAAGCACGCGCAAATCCAACGCGTCACACAACAGAAGCAAACAAGAAAACCGCAGCTTGAGACTCTCATGCAAAAAGGGCCGCGACATGCGCGACCCTTTTCAAAAAACTGGAAACGAAACTTAGCCGTTCACGCTGTCTTTCAGCGCTTTTGCAATGGTCATTTTCACAACCTTGTCGGCTTCTTTCTTCATCTGCTCACCCGTTTGCGGGTTGCGCACCATACGCTCGGGACGTTCACGGCAATAGATTTTGCCAACGCCCGGAAGGGTCACAGCACCACCGGCGGAAACTTCGCGCGTGATCAGCGCAGTGATCGCTTCGAGCGCAGCAGCGGCGGATTTTTTATCAGAATCCATCTCTTCGGCGAGTGCGGCCACGAGCTGGGTTTTGGTCATCGGTTTCGTCATGTCTGTATACTCCTCGTACGGCCCCCCTTGGATTAGGGGGTTATCGCGCTTTTCTAAGCGAAATTTGCAGAGCCCTACAACGGTTAGTGTGCGTATATCCTGCATTTTCCGCTATTTTGAGCGAAAAACCCCCTATTACAGGAAGGCGGTTTCCTCGAAAGAGCGCAATTTCCGGCTATGGATGCGTTCAATAGGCATTTCGCGAAGCAATTCCATAGAACGAATGCCGATCAAAAGGTGCCGCGACACCTGTGATTTATAGAAATCAGAGGCCATTCCAGGTAGCTTCAACTCACCGTGCAGCGGCTTGTCCGACACACATAGAAGCGTCCCGTAAGGCACGCGGAACCTGAACCCGTTCGCCGCAATGGTCGCGCTTTCCATATCAAGCGCAATGGCGCGGGATTGCGACAGACGTTGCACGGGGCCGGACTGATCCCGAAGTTCCCAGTTCCGGTTGTCGATCGTCGCCACGGTTCCGGTCCGCATAATCCGTTTCAGCTCATAGCCCTCAAGCTCCGTCACCTGTGCCACCGCATCTTCGAGAGACGTCTGGATCTCTGCCAGCGCAGGGATCGGCACCCAGACCGGAAGATCATCATCAAGCACATGATCCTCGCGCAAATAGGCATGGGCCAGAACGAAATCCCCGAGCCGCTGGGAATTGCGCAATCCAGCACAATGCCCGACCATGATCCACGCATGCGGACGCAGCACGGCAATATGATCGGTCGCGGTCTTCGCATTCGACGGGCCAACCCCGATATTCACAAGCGTAATGCCGGACCCGTCTGCCCGTTTGAGGTGATAGGTCGGCATCTGCGGCGTCTTGGTGGTAGGCGGAATCTCTTCGTCCGCAGAGGTGATCTCGATATTTCCGGTGGAAACAAAACTGGTGTAGCCGCTCTCCGGATCGGCCAGTTGCGTGCGGGCGTAGGCCTCGAATTCGGAGACATAGAACTGGTAGTTCGTGAACAGGACATGGTTCTGGAAATGAACCGCATCGGTCGCGGTGTAATGCGACAGACGCGCAAGCGAATAGTCGATCCGCTGCGCCGTGAATGGCGCCAGCGCGCCAGACCCGTCCTCATGCGTATATCCGAGACCATTGACGATATCGTCATGTGTGGTCGTCAAATCCGGCACGTCGAAAATATCGCGCAAAGGATAAGTCATCGCGCCTTCCTGCGGCACGGTGATGTTCTCGTCATTGGCGACGGCAAAATGCACCGGCATCGGCGTTTCGGAGACACCGATCTGAACCTGCACACCATGATTGCGCAGGATTTGCGAAATCTGTTGCTTGAGATAGTTCCGGAAAAGATCGGGCCGCGTGATCGTCGTCGAATACTCCCCCGGTTTTGCCACATGGCCAAAGGACAAACGGCTGTCCATCGCGGCATATGATGTCGTGGCTACGCGAATCTCCGGATAAAAGGCCCGATACCGCGCCTCCGGTTCCGCCCCTGCGGCGACGCGCGAGAATTTCTCGGTCAGGAAAGAGCAGGCCTCGAAATACAACTCCTCAAGATAGTCCACCGCAGCCGCCGGATCGGAAAAACTCCGTGTGTCGCGCGGCGGCGTGGTCTCAAGGGTCAGGCTTTTCAAACTGCTGTTCATTCTTATATCCTCTTTCCGGCAAGCCCCCTATCAATATGCCAAAGATGCACAGATTGGGGTCCGCTTGCATTCGGGCCTCTGTTGCCCTCACTTGAGACCAACTCCGGCACAGACGCAAGGCCCCCAGACAGGGCGAGAGGAAGAGACGAGATGACACGCCCCAAATTGTTTTCCTTCGGCCACGGCTATAGCGCGCAAATGCTGGCGCGGTCTCTCATCCCGCAAGGATGGGACATCGTCGGAACCACCCGTAACACCGCCAAGGCACAGCAATTTGACAGCGCGGGTGTGCAACCGGTTCTGCTGGGCACCGACCCGTTGCCCCCGCGCCTCGCCGGAGCCACCCATCTGTTGATTTCCGCAGGCCCCGATGCACAGGGCGATCCTTTCCTGCGTGCCTATCGTGATGTTCTGAAAGACGCCGCCCCGACGCTTGAATGGGTCGGATACCTCTCCACCACGGGCGTCTATGGCGATCATGGCGGTGATTGGGTGGACGAGGAAACGCCCCTCACCCCAAGCACCAAACGCGGGGTCATGCGGATGCAGGCGGAAGCGGACTGGCGGCAGGTTGCGCTGGATTTGGGTCTGAACCTGTCCATTTTCCGGCTCGCGGGCATCTATGGACCAGAGCGCGGCCCCTTTGCAAAAGTCCGCGCCGGAACCGCGCGCAGGATCGTCAAACAGGGTCAGGTCTTTTCCCGCATCCATGTCGAAGACATCGCACAAGCGCTGGAAGCCTCGATAAATCGACCCGAAACGGGCGGAATCTACAATATTTGCGATGATCTTCCGGCCCCGCCCGAAGATGTGATCGGCTATGCCGCCGAACTCCTGGGGCTTCCACAGCCTCCGGTCGAGTCCTTTGAAACCGCAGAGATGTCCCCCATGGCCCGCAGCTTTTATGCCGAGAACAAAAAGGTGTGCAACGACCGGATGAAAACCCTGCTGGGCGTCAAGCTGATCTATCCCGACTACAAAACCGGCCTAAAGGCGCTTCTGGCGCTGGATCAGTAGAACCTGTCGCAAAGGGCTTTACCGCCCCTGCCATGACCGCCGGTAGTCCAGCACTGTAATCGTATAGAGCACAACCCCGCCAAAGGTGAGCGCCGCACCGACATAGCCCGCCGAGGTGAACCCGTAGCCCTTGGCAATATAGATCGACGCCACGAACGGACCCAAAGCATTGGCCGCATTGAAGGCCGCATGGTGCAAGGAGGCGGCAAGGGACTGCGCATCTCGGGCCACATCCATGAGCCGTGTTTGCAGCAAGAGCGGATAGCCGTTCGCCAACCCCAAGGCCAGAACCAGCCCCGCCATCGCATAGGGCTGCGCGGCGATCAGCGGGAACAGCAGCATCAGAACGATGTTGACGCCCAAGGTTGCAAAGACCGAAAAGTTCAGCGCCCGATCCGCGGCCCATCCCGCCAGCAACGTGCCAAGCGTCATCCCCACGCCCATCAGGGCAAGGTAAAAGGGAATGCTCGCCTCATGCACCTGCGTCACGTCGATCAAGGTCGAGGCCAGATAGGTGTAAAAGGCAAAGAAACCGCCAAACCCGATGGCCCCGCTCAACAGCGTCAGCAACACCTGCCGGTTCTTGAGCGCGTCAAGTTCCTGCAACGCATTCGATCCTCCGCCCTTGGCCGACTGCGGCGCAAAAGCAAGGATCATCACCGCCGTCACAGCAGCCAGCACACTCACCAAGGCAAAGGCCCAGCGCCAGCCGACGGTCTGCCCCAGAACATTGGCAAAGGGCACCCCGACAATGGTCGCAATCGTGAGGCCAAGCATCAGCCGCGCAACCGCCTTACCGCGATGACCGGGACCGGCCAGAGAGGCAGCCATCAGAGCGGCCACGCCGAAATAGGCCCCGTGGGGCATCCCGCTGAGAAACCGGCCAAGAAGCATCAACTGGTAGGTCGGCGCAAAGGCGGACAGAAGATGCGTAAAGCAGAACATCCCCATCAACCCGACCAGCAAAAGACGCCGCTCGATATGGGCCGCCGCCACCGCAATCAAAGGCGCGCCGACAACCACCCCGAGCGCATAGGCCGAGATCAACCGGCTCGCCGTGGCTTCGTCAATGCCAAGCCCCTGCGCCATGAAGGGCAAGAGGCTCATCGTGGCAAATTCACTCGTGCCAATCGCAAAGCCGCCGAGCGCCAGAGCGAAAAGCACAATCCCCGGACGCGTGCCGGTGGAGACGGTGGATATGGAAACCATGATTATATCCTGAAAGGAAGACGCCCATGACTTCGGCTATTCGGGCAAAAGGATCAAGAGACCGCGTGCGCCACCGGCATCATACCCGCCTTGCACAAACCGGCAGGCCGATGTCACGCACGCTTGCTGGAGAGATCCGAAATGCCCAGAACCGAGAGAACCTTGGCTTCAATATCCGGCGTGTTCAGCCCCGCGATGGCATACATTGCCTCAGGGCTGGCCTGATCGATGAAACTGTCCGGCAGGGTCATGGAACGGAATTTGAACCCGCGATCAAAGACGCCTTCTTCGGCAAGGAAATCCGCAACGTGCGAGCCGAATCCGCCAATCGCGCCCTCTTCGAGCGTAATCAGCGCCTCGTGATTGGCTGCCAGATCGCGGATCAGGTCATGGTCCAGAGGCTTGGCAAAACGGGCATCCGCAACCGTGCAGGAAATCCCCTTGGCCGCGAGGTTCTCCGCCGCTTTCAACGCCGGTTCGAGCCGTGTTCCGAAAGACAAAAGCGCCACCCGCGAACCTTCGCGCACCACGCGCCCCTTGCCGATCTCCAGCACCTCGCCCCGCTCCGGCATCTGGACGCCCACGCCCTCACCGCGCGGATAACGGAAGGCAATCGGCCCCTCGTTATGGGCCACGGCTGTGGCCACCATATGTTTCAACTCCGCCTCGTCGGCAGCGGCCATGACCACCATGCCCGGAAGGTTGCTCAAAAAAGCAATGTCAAAAGACCCCGCATGGGTCGCGCCATCGGCCCCGACCAGCCCCGCACGATCAATCGCGAACCGCACCGGCAGGCGCTGGATCGCGACATCATGGACAACCTGATCGTAGCCGCGTTGCAGGAAGGTCGAATACATGGCGCAGAACGGTTTCATCCCGCCCGCCGCCATCCCTGCGGAAAAGGTCACACCGTGTTGCTCGGCAATCCCCACATCAAAACACCGCGCCGGAAAGCGTTCGGCAAAGAGGTCAAGCCCCGTCCCGTCCGGCATCGCGGCGGTCACGGCGACAATCTTGTCATCCGTTTCGGCCTCTTGGATCAAAGCCTGCGCAAAGACCTTGGTGTAGGACGGCGCATTGGACTTGGCCTTTTTCTGCTCGCCGGTCACCACGTCGAACTTCGCGGTGGCGTGCCCCTTGTCGGGCCGCCCTTCGGCAGGGGCGTAACCTTTGCCCTTCTTGGTGATCGCATGGATCAGAATCGGACCCGTCGCGCGGGCTTTCACCGTGCGCAACACGCTCAACAACTGGTCCAGATCATGCCCGTCAACCGGACCGACGTAGGAAAAACCAAGCTCCTCAAAGAGCGTGCCGCCGATGGTCATGCCCTTGAGCATTTCCTTGGCGCGTTTAGCCCCTTCCTGAAACGGATGCGGCAGGAGGGAGACAGCCCCTTTTGCTGCGGCTTTCAGATCCTGAAACGGTTCACCCGTATAAAGACGGGTCAGATAGGACGACAGCGCCCCCGTCGGCGGCGCAATGGACATTTCGTTGTCGTTGAGAATGACGATCAGCCGCTTGCCCAGATGGCCCGCATTGTTCATCGCCTCAAACGCCATGCCTGCCGACATGGAGCCATCCCCGATCACCGCAATCGCATCGCCGATCCCGTATTCCGGCGCTCCGCCCAGATCACGCGCCACGGCAAAGCCCAGCGCCGCAGAGATCGAGGTCGAACTATGCGCCGCGCCGAACGGGTCATAGGGGCTTTCGGAACGTTTGGTAAAGCCGGACAGCCCGCCCTCGGTGCGCAGGGTCCGAATCCGGTCGCGGCGGCCGGTGAGGATTTTATGCGGATAGCACTGGTGCGACACATCCCAGATCAGACGATCCTTGGGCGCATCAAACACCGCGTGCAGGGCCACGGTCAACTCGACCACACCCAGACCGGCCCCCAGATGCCCGCCGGTCACGGAGACGGCAGAAATGGTTTCCTGCCGCAACTCATGGGCCAGCCTCTTGAGTTCGACATCGGACAGGGCCTTGAGATCGGCCGGAACATTGACGCGATCAAGGGTGGGTGTTGCTGGGCGGTCGGACATGGCGTCTCGCTTTCTCAGGTTTCCCGCGAAATAACGAAGCGGGCGAGGTCTCGCAAGGGCTCGGCGCGTGATCCATAGGGGCTCAATGCCGCACAGGCCTCCTCGACCAGTATATTCGCGCGGGACTTTGCTCCTTCAAGGCCCAGAAGGGAAACAAAAGTCGCCTTACCCGCATCGGCATCCTTGCCCACGGCCTTACCGGTTTTTGCAACATCCCCTTCAACGTCGAGAATGTCGTCCTGAATCTGGAAGGCAAGGCCCAGCGCCGTAGCATACTGGCCCAGCGCCTCCGGATCACCGCCACCAAGGAGCGCCCCCGCCCGCGCCGACCATTCGATCAGCGCACCGGTCTTGTTGCCTTGCAACACAGTGATCTCTTGCAGGTCAAGCGGAACAGCCGAAGTCTCGGCGGCAATATCCTGTGCCTGTCCCAGAACCATCCCCTGCACACCCGAAGATGTCGCGAGAGAGGCGATCAATTCGACCCTGATCCGGCTTGAAACCTCCATTTCAGGCCGCGTCAGAAGCTCGAAGGCCAGCGTCTGCAAAGCATCTCCGACAAGCACCGCTGTCGCCTCGTCCCAACGCTTGTGGACGGTCGGCAGGCCACGACGCAGGTCGTCGTCATCCATGCAGGGTAAATCATCATGCACAAGGCTGTAGGCATGAAGCGCCTCAATCGCCGCAGCGGCCCAGACGGAACGCTCCACCGGAACGCCGTGAAGCGCCGCGCCCTCCATCACCAGAAAGGCCCGCAGACGTTTTCCGCCCGTAAGCGCGTAACGCATCCCCTCTTCGACCGGCATGGAGCCGAGCGGTGCAAATACAGTGTCAAAACAGGCAGAAACCGCCTCTTTGCAGCGCGCCAACCTGTCTTGCATCAGACACCTTCGGCCTTGGTTGTGCCCGTCGCGGCCCCATCCGGCCCGACCGTGATCTTTTCGACCTTTTCCTCGGCGTCCTTGAGTTTGGCCTCGCAATGGGCCTTGAGCTTGGCCCCGCGCTCATAGAGCGCAATACTGTCCTCAAGCGCGACATCCCCGCGTTCGAGTTTGCTCACAACCTCATTCAATTCGGCCATAGCCGTTTCAAAAGACATCTCGTTGACCGGCGTATCGCTCATGCTTTTCTCCCGATTGCTTTGCCCTCTGCATACAGGAAAACCCGCAGGAAAGGCCAGTTTCACTTTCGTGCAAAACGGCTTTACTCGGGGGTCAGCATATATCCCGCGCCGCGCACGGTCTGGAGATAGCGCGGCTGGCGCGGGTCATCTTCGAGTTTGCGGCGCAAGCGGGTGATCTGGACGTCCACAGCGCGTTCCTGCGCCTGTCCGCCGTCGCGCCCGAGCCGCTCCACCAGTTCCGCCCTCGACACAGGCTCTCCGGAAGCGGCGACAAAAATCTTCATAAGTTGCGACTCGGTGCCGGTCAGCCGCACGGACTGCTCGCCCTCCCACAACTCGCCGCGTTCCACATCATAGCGGAACCGCCCCATATGCAAATATTTCGGACCGGCTTCGACCTCCTCGACCTGCGGCATCCGGCGCAACACGGCATTGATCCGCAAAAGCAGTTCCTTCGGCTCGAAAGGTTTGGCGAGATAATCATCCGCCCCCGCCTCAAGGCCGGCAATGCGGTCCTCGGTCTCGCCCTTGGCCGTCAGCAACAGGATCGGCGTGCTCAGCGTCTGGCGCAAATCCCGCGTCAGGCTGATCCCGTCCTCGCCGGGCATCATCACATCAAGCACGATCAGATCGAACTCAAGCCCCGCCAACAACCGCCGCGCATGAGCCGCATCGCGTGCCGCCGTCACACAAAACCCGTGGCGGATCAAAAACTTTTGCAACAAGCCGCGAATCCGCTCGTCATCATCGACGATCAGAAGGTGAATCTCCGAGCCCAACCTAGTCCTCCTTCCCTGACAGAGCATTGAAAAACTCTGTCTGATCCGGGTCCATCATCGCTTCAAGCACGCGCCGGAACCCAGACACTGCTTCATGTCCTGCCTTGCGATACGCCGCACGCATCCGCGCCCTTTGCACCTCGGCAATTTCACCTTCAAGGATTTTACCTGTCTCCGTCAAATAGAGATGTCGCTCGCGCTTGTCCTGAACACCGATCCGGCTCTCCACCAACCCGTCATCAATCAGGGTTCTCAGGACACGGTTCAGGGATTGTTTGGTCACCCCCAGAATGCCCAGAAGGTTGTTCACATTGGTGCCGGGCGCGCGGGCGATAAAGTGCAACGCACGGTGATGCGCCCGCCCGTAGCCGTGCTCTTCGAGAATGCGGTCGGGATCAGCGGTGAAGCCGCGATAGGCAAAGAACATCGCTTCGATCCCCTTGCGAAGCTGTTCATCCGTCAGAAAGAGCAGAGCTTCCCCGCTTTTCGTTCCACCAGCTTTTCCGTCCGCCATATTCCGCCTCGTTCACAAATCTCTTGATCGACCCGCAGTTTAAGTCAGCCTTGTTGACATTCCAAGAATGAATTGATAGCGAAATCAGGATTTGGCGCAATAATCGTCCCCAAAATACACGCGCAGCGCAACTTCACGAAAGAGCGCAGCGACATAAAGAGACCAAAAAGGAGAGACCCATGGCGGGCAGCTACGAAGATCGCGACGGATACATCTGGATGGACGGGACACTCGTCGACTGGCGCGATGCCAAGGTGCATATTCTGACCCACGCCATGCATTACGCCTCTGCCGTGTTTGAGGGCGAGCGGTGCTACAACGGCACGATTTTCAAATCTGTCGAACACTCCGAACGTCTGATCGCCTCAGGCAAGGCGCTCGACATGCCCATCCCCTACTCGGTCGAAGAAATCGAAAAAGCAAAATACGACGTGCTCAAGGCCAATGGCTGGGACAATGCCTATGTTCGCGTGCTGGCATGGCGCGGCGCGGGCGAGGACATGGGGGTTGCCGCCAACAAGAACCCCGTGCGCATGGCTGTCGCAGCGTGGGAATGGGGTGCCTATTACGGCGATGCCAAGATGCAGGGCGCCAAGCTCGACATCGCGAAATGGAAACGCCCGTCGCCTGAGACCATCCCCACCGCTGCAAAAGCCGCCGGTCTCTATATGATCTGCACCATGTCGAAACACGCTGCCGAGGCCAAAGGCTGTTCCGATGCGCTGTTTATGGACTATCGCGGTTATGTGGCCGAGGCGACCGGCGCAAACATCTTTTTCGTCAAGGACGGCGAAGTGCACACTCCGATTCCCGACGCCATTCTGAACGGCATCACCCGTCAGACCGTCATCGCGATGCTCAAAGAAAAGGGCGTCACCGTGCACGAGCGCCGGATTCAACCCGAAGAGCTTGAAGGTTTCGAACAGTGTTTCCTCACCGGAACCGCTGCCGAAGTCACACCTGTCGGCCAGATCGGTGACTATATGTTCGAAGTGGGGGCGCTGACCCGCGAAATTTCCGAAGACTACGAAAAACTGGTCCGGAGCTGATCGCGACGCGCTTTAACCATAAAATAAGAGCTTTCTGCCAGTCTCCCCTATCAGACTGGCAGGAGGCATACCGTGGTCCGTCGCAAAGATAGCATTCTTATCATCCTGATCGCCGTGTTCATCGTGACACCGGCTGTCCTGATGCTGGTCGCCTATCTGATCACGGGAAACCCCTCCCTGCGCCCTCTGGCAATCACGCTCGAACGGCTGCTCGAGGCGGGCCAGATCGAAGATAAAAGTCTGATTGTCGCACTCGTCGAGATCGGTGGACAGGCCCGCACCGCTTCCACTGAGGCCACCTATCAAACCGCGCTCGAAACGGCTTTTTCCCGTCTGGACTCCGAGATGCAGGTCAAGTTCCGACATATTCCCGAAAGTTCGGAGGTGCGCGTCACCTATCTTGTCGGGGAAAGCCGGATCGGCCCGTTTCCCGAGGCCCGCGCGGCGGAAGGGGTGCTTGCCGCTACAGAAGCCGCGCGCATGGTGGTCGCCCGACGCAAGGCTATGGCAAAGGAACAGGAGAGGCGGGACGCCTTAGACCGCAACGGGTTCTGGCAACGGCTGACCAACTGAGCGGTTTTGATCCGCTTACAAGGCATCGGATTTCTTGCGGCGCGCAGCATTCAGCCCCAGCGCCCTTTCGCGAAGGATGATCGCCACGCCTGCGGATATCACAATGACCGCCCCGACAATCATCGCGGGCGTCGGGATTTCGTCAAAGAACACATAGCCGATAATCAGCGCCAGCAGCATCGAGGCATAATCGAACGGCGCCAGCAAAGAAGCATCCGCATAGCGATAGCAGGAAGTCAGAAACACCTGCGCCACGCCGCCGACCAGCCCCGACAGAATCAGCAAGGTGCAAGCAAGCGCGCTCGGCATGACCCACGGTGAGAACGGAATGGTCACAAGAGCCGCCACGGTGCAGGACATGGAGAACCAGAACACGATAGAGGTCGTCGTTTCCGTCTTCACCATATTGCGCACATGCAGTTGCACGATTGCTGCCAGACAGGCCCCGCCCAAAGCCACCATCGCGCCAAGCTGTTCTTTCGGATCAGGCACGCCGTGAAGCACCGTGATCCGCGGCATCATCACGATCACCACGCCGACGAGACCGGCAAAGACTGCCGAAAACCGGAACAGGCGCACGTCTTCACCGGCGAACATGGCCGCGAAAACCACCAGAAGCAAAGGGGCCGCATAGCCGATAACTGTCGCTTCCGGCAAAGGCAAAAGCCCCAGCGCAAAGAAGTTCAGGAACATGGCACTCGCCCCGATCATACCGCGCCAGACATGGCCCATCGGGGACTGGACCCGCAAACCGGCAAGGAACTCGCCCCGCTGCACCAGCCAGACAAAGATGATCGGAAGCGCAAAGAAAGAGCGGAAGAACACAGCCTCTCCGGCTGGCACCTCATCACTCGCCGCCTTGATCAGCGCCGCCATCACCACAAAACAGGTGACGGAAGCAAGTTTCAAACCAATGCCGCGAAACGGGTTCATCCGCAAACCTCCAAAGAACTCGGGAATGCGTTCAAATTCTCACGAGTTCGTCAGTCGCGCAACGGCCCATTGAGCAGCATCGCGCACCGTGGCATCGGCATCTTCGCACAGCTTCTCTGCCACCGCCCGCAACTCAAGCGAGCCGGAATTTCCGATGGCATAGAGCACATTGCGCACAAAACGGTCCCGCCCGATGCGTTTGATCGGAGAGCCGGAGAACTTCGCCCGAAACGCCGCATCATCAAGCTGCGCCAAGGCCTCAAGCGGTGGAGAAATCAGATCCTCGCGCGCGGAAAAGCGGATCTCTTTCGCCGCAACCGCAAACTTGTTCCACGGGCAGGCCGCCAGACAATCGTCACAGCCGTAAATCCGGTTCCCCAGCTTGCCGCGCAATTCCTCGTCCACCGGCCCGTGATGCTCAATCGTCAGATAGGACACACAGCGCCGCGCATCGATTTGATAGGGGGCCGGAAAAGCCTCCGTCGGGCAGGCATCAAGACAGGCCCGACATGACCCGCAATGCTCGTTTTCAGGTGGATCAGGGTCGAAATCCACCGTGGTGAAGATCGCCCCCAAAAAGAACCAGTTACCCAGATCCCGCGAGAGCAGATTGGTGTGCTTGCCCTGCCAGCCCAGCCCTGCCTTCGCCGCCAAGGGCTTTTCCATCACAGGGGCGGTATCGACGAACACCTTGATCTCCGTATCAGGCCCCGCCTGTTCGATCAGCCAGCGTCCCAGACGTTTGAGCCGTTTCTTGACGATGTCATGATAGTCGCGATTGCGCGCATAAACAGAAATTGCGCCGGATTCGGGTCTGTTCACGGCCTCCATCGGGTCTTCTTCCGGCGTATAGGCCTCCGCCAGCATGATGACGGATTTCGCCTCGGGCCAGAGCGCCGACGGATCACCGCGCCAGTGCATACGCTCCTCCATCCAGCCCATCTGCCCGTGCCGCCCCTCGGCCACAAAAGCCTTGAGCCGCTCCATCGCCTCGGGAATATCCGGACGGCCGAAAGAGGCCTTGGAGAAGCCCTCCTCCAAAGCGCGCGCACGCACGGTTTCCTTGTCCAAGCCGGCCACTCAAAGCCCTTTCTTATGTCGGAAAACATCCTCAGGCGGAATCGCCCAAAGAACAAGGGGGCCACACAGCCCCCCGCCCTTAGAAATCGAGATCGGCGTAATGTTCCGGCGGCGGGAAGCTCGGCACATGATCGGCCAGAAGTGAGCGGAAAGCCGGACGCGATTTGATCTTGGCATACCAGTCCTTCACGACCTCATGGCGGTTCCAGTCCACATCGGACGTGTAATCCAGCGCCGACAAATGCGCCGCCGCAGCGAAATCCGCCAGCGTCATGGCATCCCCCGCCAACCAGCGCCGCCGGTCCAGAAGCCATGCCATGTAATCAAGGTGGTATTTGATCGCTTTCGAGCCGGATTTGACATTCGCAGCCACCGGATAGCCCGACTTCATCAGCTTGCGGTTCACCCGCTCGTAAAGCAGCTTCGACGTCACTTCATGATGGAACTTGTCATCGAACCACGCCATCAACCGCCGCACCTCGTAGCGCCCTTCAGCGTCTTTCGGCATCAGGGTCGGGTTGGGATAGCGCTCTTCGAGATATTCACAGATCGGTGTGCTTTCCGCGAGGTTCATATCGTCAATCCGCAGAACCGGCACCTTTCCGGCAGGGTTCCGGCGCATGAAATCGGGATCCTGCTCCCAATACCGTTCCTCGACCAGTTCCACCTCGATCTTCTTTTCCGCAAGAACCAGACGGACTTTGCGACAAAACGGGGAAAGGGGGACGTGGTACAGACGGATCATTATTTCTACTCGCGAATTTTTCTTCTACTTGCCGCAAGGTTGCGGGCAGTTCAATGCTCGAAACAGGATGAGCGCCCATCTCGCGCAATTGTGGCCGCACCATCCATGATCTGCGCGGCTCTCCGCCGAACGAATGGCCCCGGCGCACCGGCATTGCGGTCCTTCGGCGCGGGCAAGACAGCCGCAAGTTGCGCGGCCTGCCGCAAACTGATCTCCTCCGGCCCGACCCCGAAATAGTGACGCGACGCCGCCTCGACGCCGAACACACCCGTGTCGAATTCCGCGATATTCAAATAAACCTCCAGAATACGCGTCTTGCTCCATGTCAGTTCGACCACCGGCGTAATCATCGCCTCAAGCGCCTTGCGCGGCCAGCTTCGCCCGTGCCAGAGAAAGGTGTTTTTCACTGTCTGCTGGCTGATCGTGGACGCGCCGCGTTGACCGCCCGCCGAGATGGCGGACCGGATCGCGGCAAGGTCGAACCCCCAATGATTGCAGAAATTGGCATCCTCCGCCGCGACAACTGCACGCGCGAGATTTGGGGATATGCGACCCATCGGCGTCCATTGATAGTCCACCGAAGCGCCTTGCCGGCTCCCCTCCGCCACCATGTAGAACGTGCCGGGAACGGGAAGAACGGAATAGGCCAGAATCCAGAGAAAAACGAGCGCCACAACCGCAAGAACCGCACGCAGAATACGTCGCCGCAAACGCCGCAGAAAGCCGGGCCCTGCCGGTTTGGTCTTTTTCTTGCTCTTTCTTGCCATGATGCTGAGGAAGCATAGAGAGCGCTGCAAGGTCAAGCCTTAGTGACAGCGCAAGGAAAAAGCCCCCGAAACGGGGGCTTTTAAGCAGTGTTTGTGTCAAATTCACTCGGCCGGAATGGCGCCCTTTTCCAGGGTAAGCGGCACAGGCAGGTGCACGAGCATCTCTTTCGGGCAGACCTGAAGGAAATTGCCTTTTTCCTCTTCCCAGTGATCGAGGATTTCTTTGGCCTTGATCGAATGGGTTTCCTTGGCGTGACGCTCGATGAGATCCTTCAACTCGTTCTCCCAATGATCCACCCCGACCGAACAGGTCACAAGCGTCTCGGGATTGATGAGATCGGAGGCCACCCCGTCCGGATCGTAGAGATAGGCCATGCCGCCGGTCATACCGGCCCCGAAGTTCGCGCCAATCTTGCCGAGGATCACAGCGATCCCGCCGGTCATGTATTCACACCCGTTAGAGCCGCAGCCCTCGATCACCACTTTCGCACCGGAGTTCCGCACCGCGAAACGCTCGCCCGCGCGGCCCGCGGCAAAGAGGTAACCGTCCGTCGCACCGTAAAGCACGGTGTTGCCGATGATCGTGTTCTGATCGGCGACGAGCGGAGAATGCATCGGCGGACGCACCACAACGGTCCCGCCCGACAGGCCTTTGGCCACATAGTCGTTGGCATCGCCGGACACTTCGATCTTGAGACCCGGAGCCGCAAAAGCGCCGAGCGACTGACCAGCAGAGCCGGTGAGCTTGACCGTCAGGTGATCCGACTGGAGGTTGTTGCGCATACCGAATTTCGACACGATATGGCTCGATGTGCGTGTCCCGATGGTCCGCAGCGTGTTCTGCACCGCGTAGGACAGTTGCATCTTTTCGCCCTCGTTGAGGAACCGCGCCGCATCCGAGACGATTTGCGCATCCAGCGTGTCCGGCACCGCGTTGCGCGGCTTGGAGCGGTCGTAAACGATTTTGTCAGAGCCATCGACGGTGATCAGAAGCGGGTTCAGATCGAGATCGTCGAGATGCGCCGAGCCACGGGAGACCTGCGTCAGAAGGTCGGCGCGACCGATGACTTCGTCGATGCTGCGCGCCCCCAAAGAGGCCAGAAGCTCACGCACTTCCTGCGCGTAGAAGGTGATGAGGTTCACAACCTTGTCGGCATTGCCGGTGAACTTCGCCCGCAGGTCGTCGTCTTGCGTACACACGCCCACAGGGCAGGTGTTCGACTGACACTGACGCACCATGATACAGCCCATCGCAATGAGCGCGGCGGTGCCGATACCATATTCCTCGGCACCCAGCATCGCGGCCATGACAATGTCACGCCCCGTGCGCAAACCGCCATCCGTGCGCAGCGTCACACGCTCGCGCAGGTTGTTCATGGCAAGCACCTGATGCGCCTCGGTAAGGCCCATTTCCCACGGCAGACCTGCGAATTTGATCGACGTCGCAGGCGATGCCCCTGTGCCGCCATTGTGGCCGGAAATCAGGATGATATCCGCTTTCGCCTTGGCCACACCTGCGGCAATCGTGCCCACACCGGAGGAGGCCACGAGTTTCACCGTGACTTTCGCCTTCGGGTTGATCTGTTTCAGATCGTAAATGAGCTGCGCAAGGTCTTCGATGGAGTAGATGTCGTGGTGCGGCGGCGGCGAGATCAGCGTCACGCCTTTGGTCGAGTGCCGCAGCTTGGCAATGAGGTCTGTGACCTTCATCCCCGGAAGCTGACCACCCTCACCCGGTTTCGCACCTTGCGCGACCTTGATCTCCAGCTCTTCACAATGAAGCAGGTATTCTGCCGTCACACCGAAACGGCCCGACGCCACCTGTTTGATCTTGGCCGAGGCATTGTCGCCATTGGGTTCCGGCGTGAAATCATCGGGGCTTTCGCCGCCCTCACCGGAGTCGGATTTCGCCCCGATCCGGTTCATCGCGATGGACAAAGTGCGGTGCGCCTCGGGCGAGAGCGCGCCCAGAGACATCCCCGGCGTCACAAAGCGTTTGCGGATCGACGTGATCGATTCCACCTCTTCGATCGGCACCGGTTTGCCAAGCGGTTTGAAGTCCAGCAGATCGCGCAAATGGATCGGCGGGTTGGACTGCATCTTCGCGGAATATTGCTTCCACATCTCATAGGACGCACGGTCGCAGGCCGATTGAAGCATATGCATCGACTGCGCTTCCCACGCATGGGTCTCGCCCGTCTTGCGCGACTTGTAAAAGCCGCCGATCGGCAGGGTGTTGCCACCAAGCCAGCCCTGTTTGTGCACGGCTTCCAGCTTGTGCTGAATGCCACCGACGCCGATACCGGAAATCCGGCTGTGCATCCCCGGGAAGAATTCGTTGACCATCGCGCGGGACAGGCCCACAGCCTCGAAATTCAGACCGCCGCGATAGGAGGAAATCACCGAAATCCCCATCTTCGCCATGATCTTCAACAGACCCGCATCCACAGCGGCACGGTAGCGTTCAACGGCCTCGGTCAGCGTGCAATCCAGCAGCCCGCGTTCGATCCGGTCGGCAAGCGAATCCTCGGCCAGATAGGCGTTCACGATGGTCGCACCGCAGGAGATCAGCACCGCGAAATAATGCGGATCAATACATTCCGCAGAACGCACCCCAAGGCTACAGAAAGTCCGCAGCCCCTTGCGCGTCAGCCAGCTATGCACAGCCGAAGTCGCAAGAATCATCGGCATCGCGACCTTCTCTTCATTCTGCTTCTTGTCGCTCAGAATGATGTGCCCGCCGCCGGAGCGCACGGCTTCTTCGGCCTCGGCGCGAATACGGTCCAGACCTTCACGCAAGGCATTCGGCCCGCCGTTCACAGGGAAGGTGCAGTCGATTTCCGTCATCGGCGCATTGAAATGCGTCTTGAGCGCGTCGAATTGCGCATTGCCGACAAAGGGGCTGTCCAGCACGAGAATCTCGGTCTGGCTGCTGTCCTCGTCGAGCACGTTCTTGAGGTTGCCGAACCGAGTCTTGAGCGACATCACGCGATATTCGCGCAGGGAGTCAATCGGCGGGTTGGTGACCTGCGAGAAGTTCTGACGGAAGAAATGGCTCAACGGGCGGTATTTGTTCGACAGAACGGCAGAGGGCGTATCATCCCCCATCGAGGCCAGCGCCTCTTTGCCATCTTCCGCCATCGGCGCAAGAATTTGCTCCAATTCTTCAATCGTATAACCCGCCGCGATCTGACGCTTTTTCAGCTCGGCACCGGAGAAGATCGGCGTTTCGTCAATGCCAGAGAGCTCTGTTTCCAGATCAACAATTTTGCCGACCCAGTCGCTAAAGGGCTGGGAATTAGCCAGACGGTTTTTGATCTCCATGTCGTGATAGAGCTTACCTTCGGCCATATCCACGGCCAGCATCTGACCCGGACCAAGCGCGCCTTTTTCCACAACAGTCGCCTCGTCGGTCGGCACCATGCCCACCTCGGACCCTGCGATGACAAGCCCGTCGCCTGTCACCACATAGCGCATAGGACGCAGGCCATTGCGGTCAAGACCGGCACAGACCCAGCGGCCATCGGTCATGGCAAGTGCGGCCGGACCGTCCCAAGGCTCCATCACGGAGTTCACATAGGAATACATATCGCGCCACGCTTGCGGCAGTTCTTCGGCGTTTTTGGACCAGGCTTCCGGCACCAGCATGGTTTTCGCCATAGGCGCAGAGCGCCCCGCGCGCACCAGAACTTCGAACACCGCATCAAGAGCTGCGGAGTCGGATGAGCCTTGCGGGATGATCGGCTTGATGTCCTCGGCCATGTCACCAAAGGTCGAAGACGCCATACGAATCTCGTGCGACTTCATCCAGTTGGTGTTGCCTTTGAGCGTGTTGATCTCGCCGTTATGCGCCAACATGCGGAACGGTTGAGCCAGCCACCACTGCGGGAAAGTGTTGGTGGAATAGCGTTGGTGATAGATCGCAAAAGCGGACTCGAAGCGTTCGTCCATCAGGTCCGGATAGAACACGGCCACCTGTTCCGCGAGCATCATGCCTTTGTAGATAATCGAGCGGCAGGACAGCGAACAGATATAAAGGTCGCGCGCGCCTGCGGCCTGTGCGGCTTTTTCGATCCGACGACGGATCACATAGAGTTCGCGCTCGAAGGTCTCTTCATCCACGCCCTTGGAGTTGGAGATGAGAATCTGTTCGATTTCAGGCCGTGTCGCGTTGGCTTTTTCGCCCAGACATTCCGTGTTCACCGGAACGTGGCGCCAGCCGTAGATGTAATACCCCATGCGGAGCACTTCGCTCTCCACGATGGTCCGGCAGGTCTCTTGTGCGCCGAAATCCGTGCGCGGCAGAAAGACCTGACCCACGGCCAGAAGTTCGTCATGGCGCGCTTCGTGACCCGTGCGGCGGATTTGATCGCCAAAGAAGTGGTGCGGGATCTGGACGTGGATACCGGCACCGTCACCGGTCTTTCCGTCCGCGTCCACAGCACCACGGTGCCAGATCGCTTTGAGCGCCGCGATGCCGTTCTCAACGACCTTGCGGGATTTCTTCCCGTCGACGGAGACCACAAGCCCCACGCCGCAGGAGGAATGTTCATCATCTTCGCGGAACAGCCCGTGCTCCGCCATCCACTGGCGTTTTGCCTCTTCGCGGGCGGCCCAGTTAGCATCAAACTTTGTCATGGTATTAACCCTTCCTTCATCTGGTGGGTCAGGACTGTTGTCCTTTTAGAAAACTTCCGTCTCGGGGGAGCCGAAGGTGTGCCCGACAAATGTCCGACACTTGTCCGACGTGTTGCCGACCGCTTCAAAGCGCCCCGAGAGAACTCATTCGGCTGCCACGGCCGCGCTCTGATCGAGATAGGCGACCATCGCATCGGCGGCCTCACGGCCATCGCGGATCGCCCAGACCACAAGCGAAGCCCCGCGCTGGATGTCGCCACAGGCATAGACACCTTCGAGGTTGGTCGCGTGGGTCTGGAAATCGGCCATAACCGTGCCCCAGCGGGTCACTTCCAGATCGTTCACGCCCCAAAGCTCGGGCAGGTCTTCCGGCTCGAAACCGAGGGCCTTGATCACCAGATCGGCCTCTTCGACATAGTCGGCCCCCTCGATCACTTCCGGCGTTTGCCGCCCCGAAGCATCAGGCGCGCCGAGGCGCATTTTCTGCACCATCACGCCTGTGACCGGATCGCCCACAAAGCCTTTCGGCGCGGAAAGCCAAACAAATTCAACGCCTTCTTCCTCGGCATTTTGTGTCTCGCGCTGCGAGCCCGGCATGTTGGCACGGTCGCGACGGTAGAGACATTTCACGGAGGTCGCGCCCTGACGGATTGCGGTGCGCACACAGTCCATCGCCGTGTCCCCGCCGCCGATCACGACAACCTTCTTGCCTTTGGCATTCAACTCGCCGTTTTGATATTCCTCGACGTCATCCCCAAAACCGACCTTGTTGGAACAGGTGAGGTAGTCGATCGCTTTCACGATCCCCTCTGCACCGGCCCCCGGCCCTCTCAGGTCGCGGGATTTGTAGACGCCTGTCGCAATCAGGACGGCGTCATGTTTACCACGGATCGCGTCGAAGGAGATGTCTTCCCCGACATTGCAATTCAGCACGAATTCAACACCGGAGTCTTCAAGCTGTTTCGCACGCCGCAAAACGATGTCTTTTTCCAGTTTGAACCCCGGAATACCATACATCATCAAGCCACCAGCGCGATCAGAGCGTTCGTAAACCGTGACCTTGAGACCCGCACGGCGCAGACGATCGGCGGCAGCCAGACCACCCGGACCGGAACCGATGATGCCCACGCTTTCCTCGCGCTCGACGGCAGGCTTGATCAGTTCGACCCAGCCCTCTTCCCACGCGGTATCGGTGATGTATTTCTCGACAGAACCAATCGTCACTGTGCCGTGGCCGGATTGTTCGATCACGCAATTGCCTTCACACAGACGGTCCTGCGGGCAGATACGGCCACAGATTTCAGGGAAGGTATTGGTGGCCTGAGACAGCTCGTAAGCTTCTTTCAGCCGTCCGGTGGCAGTCAGACGCAGCCAGTCGGGGATATTGTTATGCAAAGGGCAATGGGCCTGACAAAAGGGCACACCGCACTGCGAACAGCGCGAAGCCTGCTCTTCAGCCTTGGCTTCGACGAATTCGCCGTAGATTTCCAGAAAATCGTCTTTCCGATCTTCCGCGTCCCGCTTGGTTGGCATGTCCCTGCCTACCGACACGAATTTGAGCATCGGCTCTTTCGCCATGACACCACATCTCCGAAGGTTGGTTATGAGTTCGTCCCTCATTATAAGGAGTTCGGGGAAAAGAAAAGTCAGAAGTGCTGTCTTATTTTTTGTTTTTTGCGCAAGTTAAACCCAGGCGCCCAGTGTTTGTGCCCCAAAATGAGTCAGCATTGCTTACATAACAATATCCTTCTTATTGATTCCACATAAGTTTATGCTTTCTTAATGAGAGACCGTTAAGGAGTTATTATGAGCCTGTTCTATCTACTTGTCGTTGCGATCGTGCAGGGCATCACCGAATTTCTTCCGGTTTCTTCCTCAGGACACCTGATTCTCTTGCCGTTCGTCATGGGCGCACAGGATCAAGGGCAGGCCATAGATGTTGCCGTTCACATCGGCACGCTTGGCGCGGTGATCCTTTATTTCTGGCGCGACGTCCGCATCGGACTGGCCGGCACTCCAAGAATGCTCACCGGAAAAACCGATACACCCGGCTCGAAACTCGCCTTTCTGCTTCTGGTATCCACAATCCCTGTGATCGTGATCGGCCTCATCCTCAAAGTCACGGGCCTGTCCGACGCCATGCGCAGCCCGACCGTCATCGGCTGGACCATGCTCATCTTTGGCATTGTGCTGTATTGGTTCGATCAAAAAGGCCCCGAGACCAAAACAGAAGCCGACTGGTCCCTGAAAGACGCGGTCAAACTGGGCCTATGGCAAACCATCGCCCTGATCCCCGGCACATCACGTTCCGGCATCACCATCACAGGCGCGCGCGCGATGGGATACACACGCCAAGACGGCGCCAAGATCGCCATGCTCATGTCGATCCCGACCATTATGGCCTCGGGCATTCTATTGGGAGCAGAAGTCATTGGCGAGGCGGATTGGGCGATGCTGAAAGACGCAGCAATCGGCGCGGTCTTCGCCTTTGTCGCAGCCCTTCTTGCCCTGATCCTGATGATGCGCCTGCTCAAATCGGTAAGCTTTACGCCGTATGTGATTTACCGCGTGCTGCTCGGCCTTGCCCTTCTGGCCATATCCTACAGCTAAGACACTATTCGAAAATGAAAAAGCGCGCCCCGCAGGACGCGCCCTCATACCCGAATCTCTGAAAAATCAGATATTGCGAAGGTTCTTTGCGCTTTCTCGAATGGCATCATACTGACCCGACGGACGATAGATCCACATGTAATCAGGAAGCACCGCTTGCAACGCAGTCGGCTTGATCCCGAGGTCAGCAAAACCTTTTGCCCCTTCGGAAACGACATTGTCCACTTTTAAGTTCTTCACCTGATCCCGCGTCAGAACGCCATTGTGGAACAATCCGAGCGTCAGGAATTGAAGCACCGAGAAGCCCATCGCCATGAGATTGCCAACCCAGAACGGCAAATTGACGATCAAACGCTTGCGGTGAATGGCTTCGAGCATATCACCCATAAGCCCTTTGAGCGTATCCACATCCGGCCCGCCCAGCTCATACACGCCAGCCTCAGCCTGCCCCAACACACCAGCCACAGCGGCGCGCGCAACATCATCGACATAAACCGGCTGGAATTTTGTATCCCCGCCAACAAGCGGCAAGATCATATTTTTCTCTGCCATTTTGCCGAAACGGTTAAAGAATGCATCTTCCTGCCCGAAGATCACCGACGGACGCAGGATCACCGCATTCGGGAAAGACTCGAGCACTTTGGCTTCACCCTCGGCCTTGCTCCGCGCATATTCCGACGCCGAATCGGCATTCGCACCAATCGCTGACAGATGAACCATTCGGGCAACACCCTGTTCGGCCGCCAGTCGCGCAACGCGTCCCGCTCCTTCGGCCTGCACGGCAGAAAAAGAGTTCTTGCCGCGTTCCGTCAAAACGCCGACACAGTTCACAACAGCATCCGCGCCGACCATCGCAGCACGCACCGACTCATCATCGCGAATGTTGCAAAATACCGGCTCGACCTGTCCGACCGCCCCGTAGGGCTTCACATGAAGCGACTCATTGGGACGGCGTACTGCAACGCGAACACGCCAACCCTCCTTTGCCATACGACGGGCGATATATCGCCCGACAAAGCCAGCGCCGCCATAGATGGTGACCAATTTCGTCATCTGCATCTCCAATGCCAAATTGTCGCTTTTCCTTAGCTTTTAGCGCGGAAATGAACAAGACGCTATTGCTCATAGCAAAAACCTCAAAAACGCCGTTGACACCATCCGCGTTCATCATTACATCGCTGCCTCACGACATCTGTGCCCAGATGGCGGAATTGGTAGACGCGCCAGCTTCAGGTGCTGGTGTCTGTATGGACGTGGAGGTTCGAGTCCTCTTCTGGGCACCACAATATCCCAATATTGATATAAGCAAAAAGTCAGATTTAAGACTTTTACACCTAAGCCATTCCAACACTTCAGATCACACAGCACCAATTTACCGAGTCACCTTAAAAATCAGGATGCCGACAAAAGAGCCAAGGCATTTGATGCGCTGGAAGTACTACTAGTGCCTGAATTCAATTCAGCCCGTATGAGAAATAGTTTAATTAGATCTTCCTGGCTTTCTGGATTCACAAATTGCGTAATTTCTGTGTCCCCAAAATATTGGGCGGCTTTGTCGCGGAAGATTGTGAGTTGCTGATCCAGGTCGAGGTTACTTATGGAACTCGGCAATCCTAAAGCCGTTTCAAAAACGGTTCGCATGGCTTCGTTACCCATGACCGAGTACCATCTTCCATTGTCTGTGGTGTCTTTTGCGACAAGCGTGGAAAGTTCATCCTTCAGATTTAAGGCGAGTCGCATATCCTCGTTTTGCTCTCCGACAGCTATCTGAAATTGTTTTTCTTGATAGGCTGATATAATTTCATCAGGAAATGCGCTTTGCACCGTATTGGGAGTTTCGAAGTCTCCAAAGCCAAAAGCCTCAGAGAATTCCAGATATCGCTTGTCAGTCAATTTATTGGCTAGAGAATCCGAATTTAAAGTCCCATCATTGAGAACTTTTTCAATAAAAAATTTATTGTTGATATCGTCATCCAAGCCAAATGCGCCAAGAGCAACCTTCAAAAGCTTATAGTCGGACACAAGATCTTCAGCAGAAGTAATTTGGGAAATGTTCTCGCGGAAATACTCCACCTCCCGCTGCATTGTCACGGATTGATTGAATGCAGCCTGCTGATTTTCTTTGGTGTTTTGCAGAACAACCCATCCCGCATAACCGCTGAATGGGATGATAGGTTGATATGTCATTGGCAATCTCCACTTGAGAATAGCCTTGCCTCTCTGGGAAGCAGACTGCGTAGTGATTTTAGGGCTTGGTAATATTGTTCTGACTGGATTTCAGAAGTTGCTCTACCGAGTATTTTTCGACTGTCTGAATCAGTTAGAACTTGGCTCAACTGTTCAACCCCACGCATCAATTGCGTCTTGGCATCTTGAGGATCAGCATCACCTGACAATACGAGCTGAGCGATATAACACACGCGCCGCACCGGTGTGTTTACCTCTTCAGGATGAATTGCATCTCTGAGACGCAAGATATTCGCATTGGGTGTTACAATGGAAAATCGCGAGCGACGTTCCCCGTTTTCAATGACAGCACCGTTGATTAGAATGCGCTCTTTAGGAGCAAGCTTGAGGACAAGACCACTCATTTATGGCCCTCCTTGTGAAGACCGCGCATGATTGCAGTATTAATTTCAATCAAGGCACTTTCATCAGCTTTCTTTGAGAGAATGTCGGATGTGTGTTTGGCGGTGAACTGTGCAAGATAAAAAATCTGCGCACGAAGGTTTGCGGGAAGTTTATTCTCTTTCTCAGCGACATTAGACGCGAGAAGCGTCCAAAGACGACGATTATCGTGAAGTGCTTTTACATAGGCCGCATATGAATTTTTCTTATTCCCTGATGTTTCGTGAAGACGATGCGTAATTCTTGCAAATGCTTCATATTCGGTGCCTCGAGGCGTTTTGATCGGGGCGGCGGTATTGGAATAGGCCGTTCGGGCCATTTGAAGAGCGTTCACGTCGTATCCTTCCGGTGACAATGAATTTCAACGCGCGGCTTTTGCCGCAGGGGATTCCGGGCGCAAATTGCGCCCGGAAAACGTCTTTTAGCCGAAGAGCGACAAGATGGTTTGCGGCGACTGGTTGGCGATGGAAAGCGATTGTACGCCAAGCTGTTGTTGCACTTGCAGCGCTTGCAGCTTTGCGGAAGCCTCTTCCATATCGGCATCCACCATAGCGCCAATGCCGGAAGTGAGCGCATCGGTCAGATTGGAGATAAAGCTTGACTGCGTTTCAATCCGCCCTTGTGCAGAACCAAACTCCGCAGCGGCATCAACAGAATTGTTGATGAGCGTCTCAACCATGCCAAGGGCGTTTTCGGCCCCGAAATCAGTGGTGACATCAAGATTTTCAAGGCCAAACAATCCTCCCGAAGCCGTCCCGCCATCTTCACCCACAAGAGCAAGGTCAGTAACATCGGCACCAGAGTTATCAATGTTGAGTTGCCATTCGCCCGCGTCGTTCTGCGTCACTTTCGTGGACACAGTTTCAATGCCCGCAGAGTCGATTGCGATTTTCAAGCCGCGCGCAACGTCCTCCATCGTTTCGCCCTTGCCGGCAATGTAATCGTAGTTACTGCCATTAAATTTAACACGATAAGAATCGCCGTCGTTTACTTTGGTTCCCTGAGTAAATGTAATAGTCTCAGCGCGTCGGCTGATTGTGTTGGTGTCCACATCCATGGTACCGATCCCGCTTGCAGAAACGGAAACCTCCACATCTTCGAAAGCGAGCGTCGAGGCCATTTCAACCTGTCCGGGGGTGCCAGTGACTGTTGCAGACACCCCATCGATCCCGAGGCCATTGATTGCAGCAGCAATAGCACCATCCGTGGCAGCTGCGTCAGCACCGGCCTCTACAGTGACGGATTTATTACCAACCGTAACTGTATAGCTTGATGCTGCGTCGTGGCCCACCGTAATTGTCGCGGCATTTGCAACGGCTGACACGGTAGAACCCGACACGGTGCCGTTCCCATTCAGACTTACTGTCCCTCCGCCATAAGAACCAAGATTCGTAGACAGGTCTTGACGGTTAATGGTAATTTCAGATGCGGCAACGCTTCCATTAGACGCACGATCCAAAGAGGACAAAATATTGACGTCTTCGGTTCCTTCGACCAAGTTGAGGCCATTGAATTGTGCCGCACCGACCACCGATTTGACCTGACCAACGAGCGCATCAATGTCGGTCTGGATTTTTTCGCGATCAACGTTTTCTTCTTGGGCGGCAACCACCTTTGCCTTGATGTCGGTCAAAAGGTCGGTCACCGTTTCGGCCGCTTCAGAAGCTACGGCAAGTGTGGATTCGCCCAGAGACAGGCTGTCCGAGATCGCATTGAACCCGGCGACGTCTGCTTCCATCACTTTGGAGATCGCCCATACGGAGGAATTGTCTTTCGCAGAAGCAACTTCTTTCCCCGTTGAAATCATGCTCTGGGTCTTGGAGAGATCGGAGTTGATGGTTTTCAGGGTTTGCAGCGCAACCATTGCGCCGTTGTTGGTCAGAATGCTGGACATAGCATAGTTTCCTTTGATCTAGGGGCGCATTTTGCGCCGCATAAGTTTTGAGGTCCGCCACAACGGGCGGTTTCAGGATCGTCATTCTGACTGATTACGGGTGACCTTTCTGGGCCGACCGTGCCACCCCCTCGGGATGCGCTCTGATCATGTGAGCTTAAAGACTAAAAATTCCCTAAGCTCGGTCGAATAGTTGTCTCGAATTTGAGGCAAAAATGGGGCAGGAAATCAGGATTTTTTCTTTATGGTTAACGGCTTACTGGACAACTGGGTCATTACCCCCTCCGGACCGTAAGTCGTAAAGCCGTTCGAAGCGGAGCTTATCGCGACGAGGTTTTCACGGGCCGCATGAATACCTTTGGCTGAGGCCAAAAGCAGGCGTTTATTGTGCTCAAGACGCTTTTGCAAAGCGGTCAAACGAGACGCTGGCGTCCGGGATCGGGCCACCAAAGACACGAGTTTCTCTTTGGGCTTGGCGAGAGATTGCAGGGTTTCAAAATCGCTTTTCAGAATTGCTTCCCTTTCCTTATCGAGCAATTTGGATAGCGCTGAAACGGGGCGAAACGTATCAAGAAGAGCCATTGGAATCTCCCTTCAGGGCGTTGAAAATTTGTTCCGCAAGACCGATTCCCCCAGCTTTGACCATTTGCTCAGCCTGCGCTTGCACAAGAAAAGATGCGAATTGGTCCTCGCCGGCTCCCCCGCCGAACGTCTCGGAGGTTTTCCCGAATCCGGCACTTTTCAACATTTCCGCAAGAAACGTTGCTTCCAGTTTATCGGCCGCGTCGCGCATTTTCTCATCTTGCGAAGGTATAGGAGACTGTGGATTTGCTGCGGGGGCTATAGGGATTGACGACATAAGGATCGCTCCAATTTGATGTAGTTTTCTCGATCTAATCGCAATTCGGTAAAGAACCGGTAACTCTCTAGGTGGATAGTGGCATCACGGCGAAAAAAACCGGGATGCAAGAAATGCAGTTATTGAATACTGATTTTATGGCGGTAAGTGCTCGAGGTGAGCAGCTTGGCTCCGATTCTGGTGCCGTTGATACGCTTCCTCTAAATGAGATAACGAATCCTGAAGGAGAAAATACCAAACTCCTTGGGGCCCATGCGGAAATTGCCCCGTCCACTGGGCGCGCGGAGGCGTCTTTTGAAGATGTTCTGATGTTTGAAGGTGGGAACGCTGAAACGCTTTCTAAAGAGATTCAGCAAACAAGGTTGGTAGAAACCGACATACAAACTGAAGTTTCTCTCCGAGATTTTCAGGGCGAAATTGCATTGTGTGAAAATATTTTTTGCGCCTCTCATCAGAGTCTGGAAACGGCGGAGAAGCCGCGCGACACAGATTCCTTGCCTTTGTCCGAAACGACAGGTCCTCTGCAGAATATGTATAAAGTGGAACACTTTGCGCCCCCTGAGCATAATGGGAAAGTTGTCGAGCTTGAGGAGGACCTTGCAGAAGTAATCCCTACAGAAACCGCTGCGGTCACTAACTTCACTCCACAACATTCACCTGTAGCATCCTCAGACATTCTTCCTCTTGATGTCCCGTTGCCCGCAGCGATTGAAGATGAGTCGGCGAATCAAACGACTATCATCGATGACGCTACATCGTTTCCAATTCAAAATGCGCCAGCCGATATAGTAGGCATATACAGGCAGCATGCGACGCCGGACACACCGCCTTCTGACAACGCATTTCCTGCTTTTCCAACGCAAACAGAAGCGGAATTGATGGAGCCCTTAGAAGTCTCGGCAGCATCCGAGCACGTTAAAACTCCTTCTGAGCAAGGGGATGATGCCACTCAGAGGGCTGAAAAACCCTTCAAAAAAGAGCGGATCGAGAACATACAACACTCCCTTCCCCCTCTGAATACGGAGACCTTTTCTGCGCCCAAACAGGATGTGCAAATTGCACCGGTGTCGGCGGCTGAAGCGGTTATGCAGCTTCAAGCTTCAACATCAGTTCCCATGCCGGATGAAATCAAACCGACTGTTTCTCCACAGTCCGAAAGTCCTGTATCTGCGCAACACATCCCACACTCGCTGACTACAGAGACACGAGAACTGGATGCCGAAATGCCTGAGATGGACGCACCAAAGCTGAAAGAAATCGTTGTTGGGGCGTCGCTCAATTCTGCGCCAATGGAGGAACAGATTGATCGTGAAAAACCAAATCTATCGCCACAGGTGTTCAAAACGCCCGAAACCTTACGCGATACGCCTTCAAACATAGCTCTGACGACCGAGAGCCCTACCCCAACCACAGATTCAAATCAGGACCCTCGTAGAAAATCCGACACCACTCCGGCGGTAGGCGTCCCCCCTCTTCACACAACGGTAACGGAAAAGGCCATAACTACTAAATCTCGAACAATAGAAGGCGCGAGGATTAAGAGCGATGTCGTGCAGGGCGAGTTTCAGGCAAAACCCAGTCGAGGGTTTTCTGAGATGCCGTCAAACATGAACACGGAGGTGTCGGAGCGCCCAAGATTTAATGAAGGCTCCGAAATTACTGAAGTATTCGAAATGCGCTCCTTAGAGATAACGAAAGAGCAAGATGTTCCAGCCAGTTCGAAAACGGCAGATGTAACTAGAATAAGCACCGTAGGAGTAGATGCGGCGGAACAGTTCGTGGGAAAAAACAACAAACCGAAAATTGAACTAGGACGGGAAGTTATTCCGGACCAGATTCTGTCTGCCAGAGAAAATGTAGGAACACGCGACGCCACAACTCAGGCGAGCACAATTAACCGAACAGAGCTCCCCACACGGGTTGCGATGCAAATTGCAGATGTCGCACGTCAACTGCCGGACCGACCAGTTGAGATTACATTAACTCCCGAGGAGTTAGGCAGAGTCCGCCTCTCGTTTTGTCTGTCAGAGAATGGAGCAATGAATGTCGTGGTGTCCGCCGAGCGCATTGATACGCTTGAACTTCTTCGGCGTAATATCGACAGCCTTGCTTCCGAGTTTCACGACCTGGGCTATTCAGAAAGCGGATTTAGCTTTGAGAGTTTTGGCCAAGACTCTCAAAATCATGAGCAACGTGAAAAACCGTCAGAATTTCAAGGGCCCAGTTGGGAAATGGTCGCCGACAACACGGATGAACGCAGAGCAATCACCATTGAGCCCGTGCGCCTGAGCCTGAGCCTAGGCTCAGGTGCGGGTGTGGATATACGGCTTTAAAAGGAGCGTCAGATGACCAATACGATTTCCTCCACAACGGCAGCGACCAGCACTCAAACAAGCTCCGCAAGCTCGGAGGCAAGTAGCGTGATTAGCTCGGATTTTGAAACCTTTCTGACCATGTTGACAGTACAGATGCAAAATCAGGATCCGCTAAATCCGATTGAGTCGACAGATTATGCCGTGCAATTGGCTACATTCTCCGAAGTTGAACAGGCCGTTATGACGAATGATTTGCTTGAAAAGCTATCTTCCCAATTGGGGTTGATGGGGTTTTCACAATTGTCCGGATGGGTTGGTAAAGAGGCACGAAGTGAGAGCGCCACTTACTTTGATGGTTCATCACCCGTAACCCTTTCAGGTGATTTCGCCAGTGCCGCCAATAGAGCGGTTCTGGTGGTGCGTGATATTGATGGTCGTGTGGTTCAGGAGGTGACAATCAGCCCGGACAATGAAACATTCGAATGGACAGGAGTGGATGATCAAGGGGCGTCGATTGCTGCCGGCCTCTATAATTTCGAGATCGAAAATTACTACGATACAGATCATCTCTCGACAACAACGGTCGAAAGTTACTCCAAGATCATCGAAGCGCGCGCTGACGATGGAGATGTAGTTCTTGTTCTCGAAGGGGGAAACGAGATCGCCTCATCTGATGTGACGGCACTGCGTGATTTCGAGTAAATCGAGCAACCCTGGATTTCCCGCAACAGGCTTCGGCGTTACAGCCATTCAGAATCGGATGAATTCAAATTGCCGGAAATTCTCCACACTATATGCACATGGGAGTTTCCACTGTCCGCCCTACGAGCAAAAACATATCGCTCAAACGAGATGATAAGCTTGTCACATCAGACACAGATTGCATGCACACCATTCAAGCGATGCTGAACACTGAAAGTGCTTGTCATATTAGAAGAAAGTGGTGAGCCGTGCAGGATTCGAACCTGCGACCCACTGATTAAAAGTCAGTTGCTCTACCAACTGAGCTAACGGCCCACTCTCGCAGCCCCGAGAGGCTGTGCGGCGGGGTTTACTGTTGTGGGTCAGGACCGTCAAGCGGAAAACTGAGAATTTCTTGGAAAAGGTGACAACAAGGTTTATATGCCCGCTCATGCAACAAGAAACACTCCCTTCGAACCTACCCTTTCTGAAAATGCACGGGCTAGGCAATGACTTCGTGATTATCGACTCACGGGGGCGGGAAGCTATTGTGACGCCGGAGTTGGCAAAAGCCATCGGGGATCGCCATCGTGGAGTCGGGTTTGACCAGCTGGCCGAGATCCGCACATCAAGTAGCGCCGACATTGATCTTGATTTCTGGAACTCGGACGGGTCGCGCGCGGGGGCCTGTGGCAATGCCACACGCTGCGTCGGGCAGCTGATGCTTGACGAAACCGGCAAGGACGAGGTGACGATCCGCACCGAACGCGGCATTTTGATTGCGCGGCGGGCGGGGGATGAGGTCTCCGTCAACATGGGCCACCCGCAACGCATGTGGGACGAGGTGCCGCTGTCCCATCCTGTCGATACGGATTTCCTGCCACTTGAAGGCGAACCTGTCGCGGTCGGCATGGGCAACCCCCATGCGGTGTTTTTTGTCGACGACATTGAAAAGGTTGATGTCCCGAATTGGGGCAAGAAAGTCGAATATGATCCACTGTTTCCGCAGCGCACCAATGTCGAATTCGCCGAGGTCCGCGCACGCGACGAAATCCGGATGCGGGTTTGGGAGCGCGGCACGGGAATCACGCTGGCTTGCGGCTCGGGCGCCTGTGCCACGGCTGTGGCTGCCTCTGTGCGTGGCCTGACAGATAAGAAGGTGCGGATGGAAGTAGATGGCGGCTGGCTCACACTCGACTGGCGCGATGATGGGGTCTGGATGACCGGACCCACACAACTCGTCTTCAAGGCAGAGTTCGACACATCCTTTCTGGAGCGCATCTGATGGGGGCCAACCCGCCGATTTTCGCGACGCTCGGCTGTCGCCTCAACGCTTATGAAACCGAAGCGATGAAAGAACTGGCCGAAGCAAACGGTGTGGAGAACGCCGTGGTGGTGAACACCTGCGCTGTGACGGCAGAGGCCGTGCGCAAGGCGCGACAGGAGATTCGCAAACTCAGACGGGAAAACCCCGAAGCAAAGATCATTGTTACAGGCTGCGCCGCACAGACCGAACCGGAGACCTTTTCCACAATGGGCGAGGTCGATCTGGTGATCGGCAACAGTGAAAAGATGCAGCCCGAAACATGGCAGAACATGGGGCCGGACTTCATCGGCCAGACCGAGCGTGTTCAGGTCAATGACATCATGTCTGTGACAGAAACCGCAGGGCATCTGATTGACGGATTCGGACGGCATCGGGCCTATGTGCAGGTGCAAAACGGCTGTGACCACCGCTGCACCTTCTGCATTATTCCATATGGCCGGGGTAATTCCCGCTCTGTGCCTGCGGGCGTGGTGGTCGACCAGATCAAGCGACTGGTGGACAAGGGCTTCAACGAGGTCGTGCTGACCGGCGTGGACCTGACAAGCTGGGGCGCTGATTTGCCGGCAACCCCGCGCTTGGGCGATCTGGTAATGCGAATCCTGAAACTGGTGCCGGACCTGCCGCGGCTCAGGATTTCGTCGATTGATTCCATCGAAGCCGATGAAATGCTGATGCAGGCCATCGCGACGGAACCGCGCCTCATGCCGCATCTGCATCTGTCGCTACAACATGGCGATGACCTGATCCTGAAACGTATGGCGCGGCGTCATCTGCGTGATGATGCGATCAAGTTCTGCGAAGACACGCGCAAACTGCGGCCTGAAATGACCTTTGGTGCGGATATCATCGCGGGTTTTCCCACGGAAACAGAGGCCCAGTTTGAAAACTCGCTCAAGCTGGTGACGGACTGCGACCTCACATGGCTGCACGTCTTCCCCTATTCCAAACGCGAAGGCACCCCCGCCGCAAAAATTCCGCGTCAGGTGAATGGCAAGGTGATCCGCGACCGCGCCGCGCGGTTGCGGGCAGCGGGAGAAGCGCAGGTCCAGAAGCATCTCAAGGCGCAAGTCGGGCGCGAGCATATGATTCTGGTCGAAAACCCGCATATGGGCCGGACAGAGCAATTTACCGAAGTGAGTTTCGACACGCCGCAGCCCGAGGGCGCTTTGCTGAAAGCCACGATTACAGGCATCAAAGGCACGCGGCTTACAGTATGAGACCAATCCTCTATTCCTTCCGGCGGTGCCCCTATGCGATGCGGGCACGGCTGGCGATTGCTTCAGCCGGTCTTCAGGTCGAACTGCGCGAAGTTGTCTTGCGGGACAAACCGCGCGCCATGCTGGAGGCCTCCCCGAAGGGCACTGTCCCTGTGTTGATCACAGAGACCGGTGTGATCGAGGAAAGTCGCGACATTATGGATTGGGCCCTTGCGCAGAATGACCCCGAAGGATTGCGCCGGATGCCCGACACGGGAGAGGATTGGATCGCCCAGATCGAAGGCCCGTTCAAAACCGCACTTGACCGCTATAAATATGAAACGCGCTATCAGGACGTCGAGCCGACCGCAGAGCGCGATAAGGCCGCACAGATTTTGCAACAGGCCGAACCCCGGCTTCGCACAACCCCTTGGCTGTTCGGAGACACCCCGACATTGGCCGATCTGGCAACGATCACCTTTGTGCGGCAATATGCAATGGTAGATCATGCGTGGTTTGCGGCACAGGACTGGGTCGGCGTGAATGGCTGGCTTGAGCGTTTCCTGACCTCGGACCGCTTTGCACAAATCATGCATAAGTATCCCAAATGGGAGCCCACCGCAGAGCCTCTCGTCTTCTCCGGAAAAGCAAACTGACAGGGCAAAACAAACCCGCGATATACCTTGGTCGGGGAAACGACTGACGCGTTTGCGTCGAGATGTCGGAAGGTATAGGTAATTTTCAAATATACCTTATATGTCCCAAAGAGACCACACCGCGACACATCGCGCATGTTCACAATTCATTGAAAGCTAGACGTGAGCGCCTCCTCTCGCTAAAACCGCGTGCGAAGAGCTGCAGTAAAATGCGGCTTCTTACATATTAGGCCGGGGAGGACCGGCTGAGAAAATTGGAGAATTGCAGTGTCCCACGTAGATGAACACGAAGGCACCCGACGCGATTTCTTGTACTACGCCACTGGTGGCGCTGGTGCAGTTGCCGCCGGTGCAGCAGTCTGGCCGCTGGTCAACCAGATGAACCCCTCCGCAGACGTTCAGGCGCTGAGTTCGATCCGCGTTGATATCAGCGGTGTAGAAACCGGCACACAACTGACCGTGAAGTGGCGTGGCAAGCCGGTGTTTATCCGTCGCCGCACCCAAGAGGAAATCGACGCCGCACGCGCCGTCACGATGGACGAGCTGGTCGATCCGGTTGCTCGCAACGACAACAAGGACGCGACCCTTGACGCCGATGACCAGAACCGGACCCTCGACGAAGCTGGCGAATGGCTGGTGATGATGGGCGTTTGCACCCACCTCGGCTGTGTGCCTCTGGGCGACGGTGCCGGTGACTTCGGTGGCTGGTTCTGCCCGTGCCACGGTTCGCACTACGACACGTCTGGCCGCATCCGCAAAGGACCGGCTCCTGAGAACCTTCCGGTTCCAGTCGCTGCATTCGACGGCGACACAGAAATTGTTCTGGGCTAAGGGAGGAACTTATGTCTGGTATTCCGCACGATCATTATGAACCGAAGACGACCTTTACAAAAGGTGTCGAAAAGCGGCTTCCGATCATCGGCCTGATTTACGGCACGCTGATGATTCCTACACCGAAAAACCTGAACTGGATGTGGATCTGGGGCATCGTTCTGGCCTTCTGCCTCGGGCTTCAAATTGTCACCGGCATTGTTCTGGTGATGCATTACACGCCGCATGTCGATCTGGCCTTTGCCTCTGTCGAACACATCATGCGTGACGTGAACGGCGGGCATATGCTGCGCTACCTGCATGCCAACGGCGCGTCGCTGTTCTTCCTGGCTGTATATCTGCACATTTTCCGCGGCCTCTACTACGGCTCCTATAAAGCCCCGCGCGAAATCACATGGATCATCGGCATGATCATCTACCTTTTGATGATGGCCACGGGTTTCATGGGCTACGTTCTGCCTTGGGGGCAAATGTCCTTCTGGGGTGCAACCGTGATTACCGGTCTCTTCGGCGCCATTCCGTTTATCGGCGAGCCGATCCAGACATGGCTTCTGGGCGGACCGGCGGTGGACAACGCCACGCTGAACCGCTTCTTCTCGCTGCACTACCTGCTGCCCTTCGTGATTGCCGCTCTTGTGATCGTCCACATCTGGGCCTTCCACAACACGGGCAACAACAACCCGACAGGTGTTGAAGTGCGCCGCACGTCGAAAGAAGAAGCCAAGAAAGACACCCTGCCCTTCTGGCCCTATTTCGTGATCAAGGACCTCTTCGCCCTCGGCGTTGTGCTGGTTGTCTTCTTCGCCGTCGTCGGCTTTATGCCGAACTACCTCGGCCACCCCGACAACTACCTAGAAGCCAACCCGCTTTCGACCCCTGCGCATATTGTGCCGGAATGGTACTTCCTGCCGTTCTACGCAATCCTGCGGGCCTTCACCGCTGATGTCTGGGCCGTGCAAGTCGTGTCCTTCCTGACCGGTGGCATCGTCGATGCGAAGTTCTTTGGTGTGCTGGCTATGTTCGGCGCAATTATCGCTATGGCTCTCGTGCCGTGGCTCGACACTTCGTCGGTGCGCTCGGGCAAATACCGTCCGATGTTCAAATGGTGGTTCTGGCTTCTGGCCTTGGACTTCGTCGTATTGATGTGGGTTGGCGCCATGCCGACCGATGGCATCTACCCGTATATCTCGCTGATCGGCGCGACCTATTGGTTCGCCTACTTCTTCGTGATCCTCCCGCTTCTGGGCGTGATCGAGAAACCGGCCCCGCTTCCGGCTTCAATCGAAGAAGATTTCGCGTCCCACTACCCGGACGCGGCAGAGTGAGAAAGGAAACAGGGACAATGATCAAACAACTTACCCTCTCCGCCCTCACCGCACTGGGTCTTTCTGCCACAGCCGCTCTGGCTGCTGGCGAAGGCGGGCATATCCATGACGTGGACTTCTCTTTCGAGGGCCCGTTCGGCAAATACGACCAGATGCAGTTGCAACGCGGCTTGCAAATCTACACCGAGGTCTGCTCCTCCTGCCACGGCATGAAATTCGTGCCCATCAGAACACTGGCCGACGAAGGTGGCCCTGCGCTGCCTGAAGAGCAGGTGCGTGCTTACGCGTCACAGCTTTTCGTGGCAGACGAAGCCTCCAACATGCACCTTTTCGACTATGACGAGGGTGCAGCCCGTCCGCTGACATCAAACGATCACTTTCCGGCCAACAATTCCCAAAACGCGCCGGACCTTTCGTTGATGGCCAAAGCGCGTGCAGGTTTTCACGGTCCGGCAGGCACAGGTATCAACCAGTTCCTGAAAGGCATTGGTGGTCCCGAATATATCGTCGCAATTCTGACCGGTTACACCGGTGAGGAGAAAGTCGAAGCGGGCACCACCTATTACGAAAACACCGCCTTTTCGACGGGCTGGATCGCAATGGCCCCCCCGCTCTACGGAGAAGATGTCGAGTTTGCCGACGGTCACTCCAACGAACTGCATCATGAAGCCGAGGATATTGCGGCGTTCCTGATGTGGGCCGCTGAGCCGAAAATGATGGCGCGGAAGAAGGCCGGATTTGTGGCTGTCACCTTCCTCGTGCTGCTGACCTCGCTTTTGTATCTCACGAACAAAAAGCTCTGGGCACCGCACAAAGGCAAAAAGACCACGCTCTGACGCCTGCCACCAGACACACATAGAAAGCGCCCCAATTTGGGGCGCTTTTTTCATGTTCCAATGTAGCTTTTAAGCCCTTGCGGCGGGTTGGCTTTCATCTCACCCCAGTCGCGCGGAAGCTGACACTGACCATCCTCAATCCAGATCACCAGATCAGCAAACCGATCCACATCTGCAATGTCATGGGTAACCATCAACATCGTCGCGCCAAGCCGCTCACTAACCTCTTTGGCCAAACCGATCATCTCACCGCGCATGGCGGGCCCTAGGGCCGAGAACGGCTCGTCCAGCAGGATGATAGGCTTCTCCTGCACAAGCACCCGCGCAAGCGCGACACGGCTTTGTTGCCCGCCGGACAGTTCTGCCGGACGCCGCCCCTCCAAACCGGACAAACCAACCGCAGCCAGTGCGTCCGTGACGCGGGCTTTCTCCGCTTCGGTTAGGCGCAGATTTGGCCTTATCCCCAAGCCGACATTTTCAGCCGCCGACATATGAGCGAAAAGATTGTTGTCCTGAAACAGATGCGCAATCGGACGCTCATGTGGCAACGCTTGCGTCAGGTCCGCCCCGCCCCAAAACATGCGACCTGCGTCAGGGGTTTCAAACCCGCCGATCACGGACAGCAACGTGGACTTACCCGCGCCAGACGGCCCGATCACCGCAACGCGCGCACCCGCAGGAATCACACAATCCGCAGATAGTGTGAAATCCCCCTGAGTGAGGCGGATGGATTGCAATTCAAGCACGATGCTTCCCCCAACGATCAAAGATATAAAACAGGCCCAAACTCAGCCCCAGAAGCAGCAACGCCGCTCCCATCGCCTGATCCATGCGATAGGCCCCCATGAGACGGTAGATTTGCAAAGGCAGTGTCGCGGCTTCAGGTCTGGCGAAAAGCGCGATCACCCCCAAGTCACCCATAGAGAGGGCAGCCGCCAATCCGGCAGAGAACCCCATCGCAACGCGCAAACGCGGCAGAAGGATGAGACGCAGCCGGTTCAGCCCCGTCACGCCAAGACTATCCGCCAAACGCCCGTAATCCCGCTCAGCACCCGCCAGCGCCGGCCCCAATGCGCGCAGGATAAACGGCATCGACATTACTGCATTGACCAGGGCCGTTATCGGCAGCGCCCAATCCGCAGGATCGGTCAAGGCAAAGAGCACGATGTAAAGCCCTGTGCCCATCACCAGAGGAGACGCGGCAATAGACGACATGCCGATGATCTCCAGCCCACGCCACCGCATCGCAGACAGCGCCAGAGCGAGCGAAAGGAGAATCGCCAATGCAGCAGAACCCATGGCCGTCGCAATGGATCGGAGCGCCGCCCCCCAGATCGGGGCGGGCAGATCGGTCATCCCCGCCGCACCACGCAACGCAATGGCCAGAAGCGGCATCAGGAGGAACAGACTGACAGCGACAATCCAGAACAGATCAACCGCTCTCGTCCGAAGGGTCATGGCATCAAACCTCTGCACCACCCTGTTGAGACCGCCCGCGCCCATCTGTGGCACTCTGAATTTAAGCGAGGCAGCCACAGCCAGCGCACAGATCACCACCTGAACAAGCGCGAGAAGCGATGCTTTTCCGAGATTGAAATCGTAGCGGAAGGCCTCGTAGATCGCGAGTTCGACTGTCGTCGCCTTCGGCCCTCCACCAAAAGTCAATGCGACGGCGAAAGATGTTGTGCAAATCAGGAAGATAACGGTGAAGGCGCCGGGGACAATCTCTTTGAGCATCGGTCGCTCAATATGGCGAAAGACTTCCGACGGTCCGAAATGCAGGGAAGATGCGAGACGAAACCGCTCTGCGGGGATCGCCCCCCACCCCTGAAGGAGCAGTCGCGTTGCCAATGGCAGGTTGTAGAACACATGCGCCAAAATCACACCGTGGAAACCATAGATAGAAATAGGCTCCAATCCGGCCCAAAGCAGAAGTTTCGAGACGAAACCGGACTGGCCGAATACAGCCGTCAAACCGAGGATTGCAACAATCGTCGGCAGGATAAACGGTGCACCCAGCAAGGTGATCAACACACCCCGCCCTGGAAAACTCCGGCGCGCCAAGGCACGGGCGGCGGGGATGGCGAACGCGACCGAGAGAAACGCCGAGAGCAGCGCCTGCACCACGGTAAACCGCACCGCCATCCAGTCGAACTCCGAGAGCGCAGAGAAACTCTCCGCGCGCAGCGCAACCGCAACCAGTGTCCCGAAACTCAAAGCAGCGACCAGAGCCGCCGCAATGAGACCGGGCCAGAGTGCTATCGGGAAAATGCGGCGCGCCATTCGGCAATCGCTTCATCACGCAAGGCCGCAGCCTCATCTTCTCCCAAAAGGATAGCTTTTTCCGGATAATTCAACCGGGAAAACGCGTCAGGCCATTGTTCCTTCGGCAAGGCCGCAGGATAGGACCAGTTGGCGGTGGGGATGATCTCCTGAAACGCGGGGGAGAGAACGAAATTCATAAAGGCATCCGCCAGTTCCGGCTGATCCGTGCCCGCAAGCTTCGCGGTCAGCTCGACCGACATATAATGCCCTTCATCGAACAAGGCCGCCGACTTGGTCTCGTCCTCTTCCGCGATGATATGATAAGCAGGCGAGACGGTATAGGAGAGCACCATATCCACCTGACCGTCAGTGAACATGCCATAGGCTTCGGACCAGCCCTTGGTCACGGTGGTCACTTTAGGGGCGAGTTTGGCCCATGCCTCTTCCACATCATCGCCAAAGACCTCATGCCCCCACAACACAAGCGTCAGACCGGAGCTTGATGTGCGCGGGTCCTGAATGGCAATTTTCCAGTCTTCTTCCGAATTCACCAATTCCTCGAAAGACGTCGGCGGATTGGTGATTTTCGTATTGTCATAGACGAAAGCCGCAAAAGACCAATCAAATGGCAGGAATGTCTCGTCGGTCCACTCAATCGGCATGGTCAATGGCGACAGGTCAACGCCATGCGGCGCAAAAAGCCCCGTCTCGCGCGCCTGTTTCATCGCATCCACATTGATACCAATGGCGACATCGGCCTTCGTGCGCGCCCCTTCAAGACGCAGACGCGGCAGGACATCTCCGGTCACATATTCAAGTTCGCAATCACATTGCGCCTCGAACGCTGCCTTGATCGCAGGACCGGGGCCCCATTCGGAAGCAAAGTAATCAGGCGCATAGACAGTAAGCGTTTCTGCCGAAGCAGAGGTCGCAGCCAGCATGGCTGCTAGGGTTAGACCATATTTCATGGCTCGCTCCATACAATATGGGCGAAGAAAAAGGGCAGCGGTAAAGTGCTGATACCTTCCCTCCGCCGGTGTTAGCCGGTTCAGGTTCAACGGGTTCGCAGTGTGCATCTCAGCCGTGTCAGACACGGGCACCCCGAGGTGAGGGTGAAGCTAGGGTGCATTTGACAGAAGTGCAAGCCCTACGCGCTTTGTGCCTGTGGCGGGAAATGACCGACGCGAAGACGTGATGTGTCTCATCATGGACGCCCTTCGGGCTTTCCCCTATTCTTCGAAGGGTTTGATATAAGTGAGGACGTCATGCAGGTTTCTGGTCTTTTTTATTGTCTCGGTTTTTTAACTGTGTCCGCGCCTGCTTTGGCGGGAAGTCTGCCGACGGGCTTTAACACACAGGTTCTCTGTGACACTGCCTTTGGCCGTGTCGGATTTGCACAGAATGCGGCGATCCTTGATCTGGGTGGACGTGTTCTGATTTTGGAAGAGGCTGTCTCTGCCTCCGGCGCCCGCTATATCAACGAGGCGGAGGAAGCCGAATTCTGGGCCAAAGGCGATGAAGCGCGTTTGACGTGGGGGGAGGCGGATATGAACTGCACCCTGCAAACATCCGCTCACCCGTGGGTGGCGCATGGCAATGAACCCGGATGGCGGATCTCTGTTGAAGAGGGACGGTTTCGCGCCGAATTGGACTATGGCGAAACGGTGATCGAGGGCGACCTGCCGCCCGCAAAGGTTGCCGTGCATGGGCTGACCTATGACATGGAGAACTTCGGCCTCACGGTCCGTGCAGAAATCTGCCAAGACGACATGAGTGGCCAGACCTACCCCGAAAGCGCTGTCCTCAGTCTGGGCGAGACCACACTGCGCGGCTGCGCCGGTGCGCCCGCCGATTTACTATCCGGCCCTGAATGGCAGATCGAAGAGGTTACCGGAGCCGAGGTCATAGATGCCACTCCTGCCACCCTCGCCTTTCAGGACATGCAGGTGTCCGGATCCACAGGCTGCAACCGTTTTACGGGCGGCTTCGAACTGACCGGCGAAGGGCTGGGCTTCGGCCCATTGGCTGTAACGAGAATGATGTGTCCGGAAGCCCAGATGCAACAAGAGGCTCGTGTTCTGGACGCTCTGTCAAACGTAGACCGCTTTGACATTGACGAAACGGGCGCGCTGATCCTTTACGGTGCTGATCAACCATTGATAATCGCCCGCCGCTAAGGCCCCGCGTGAGAACCGGCGGCACCGAATTGGTGACGCTCTAAAGCAAAACGCCGCCCTGAACAGAGCGGCGTTTCATAATTTCTGGCAGGATAAGAGCCTTATTCCGCCTCGTCTGGCAGGATACGCACGCCGCCCTTGTCTGCCGAAGAAGCAAACATCGCATAGGCCTTGAGCGCGGTGGACACGGCCCGCGGACGCGGTTTCGCGGGTTTCCACGGCAGCGGACCTTTGGCCTCACGACGCGCAGCCAGTGTGGCATCGTCAACCTTGAGCTGGATCGAGCGGTTCGGAATGTCGATCTCGATCACATCGCCGCTCTCGACCAACCCGATCAGACCACCCTCGGCGGCTTCGGGAGAGGCGTGTCCGATGGAAAGACCAGAGGTCCCGCCAGAGAACCGTCCGTCGGTCAAAAGCGCACATTTCTTGCCGAGGCCTTTGGATTTCAGATAGGAGGTCGGGTAAAGCATTTCCTGCATCCCCGGACCGCCTTGCGGGCCTTCGTAGCGAATGATGACAATCTCGCCCGCTTTGACTTTGCGAGTCAGGATGCCTTCAACAGCGTCGTCCTGTGATTCAAACACATGCGCGGTGCCGGTGAATTTCAGGATGCTGTCATCCACACCCGCCGTTTTCACGATACAGCCACGCTCGGCAATATTGCCGAACAGGACAGCCAGCCCGCCGTCTTTCGAGAAGGCGTGTTCCACGGAACGGATCACGCCGTTTTCGCGGTCGGTATCAAGTTCCTTATAGCGGTTCTCGGTGGAGAATGCCTGTGTCGTGCGCACGCCACCGGGTGCCGCTTTGAACAGCGTCTCGGCCTCGGGGTTGTTGGCAACCTTGATGTCCCACTTGGCAATCGCAGCCGCCAGGCTTTCCGAATGCACTGTGCGGGCATCCCCATGGAGCAAGCCACCGCGCAGCATCTCGCCCAGAATGGAGAAGATACCACCTGCGCGGTGCACGTCTTCCATATGGACGTTCGGAATGTTGGGTGCGACCTTACACAGGCAGGGCACTTTACGGGAGAGGCGGTCAATGTCCTGCATGGTGAAATCGACCTTACCCTCATGCGCTATTGCCAAGAGGTGCAGAACCGTGTTCGTGGAGCCGCCCATCGCAATGTCCAAAGACATGGCGTTTTCGAAGGCTTCGAATGTCGCAATCTCGCGCGGCAAGAAACCCTTTTCCTCGCCCTCATAGTGGCGTTTGGTAATCTCGACGATCTTGCGACCGGCTTCGAGGAACAGGTTTTTGCGGTCCGCGTGGGTTGCAAGCGTCGAACCGTTCCCCGGCAGTGCGAGACCCAGCGCTTCGGCCAGACAGTTCATCGAGTTGGCGGTAAACATACCGGAGCACGACCCGCAAGTCGGGCAGGCATTCTCTTCGATTTGCTGGACCTGCGCATCGGTGAAATCGTCATTCGCCGCAGCAACCATTGCGTCCACGAGATCGACCTTTGTCATATCAAGGTCGGCAATATCGATTTTGCCCGCTTCCATCGGACCACCGGAGACGAAGATCACAGGGATGTTCAGGCGCATCGCGGCCATCATCATACCCGGCGTGATCTTGTCACAGTTGGAAATACAGACCATCGCATCCGCGCAATGGGCGTTGACCATATATTCCACGCTATCCGCGATGACTTCGCGCGACGGCAGGGAGTAGAGCATCCCGTCATGCCCCATGGCGATGCCATCATCGACGGCAATGGTGTTGAATTCCTTCGCCACACCGCCGGATTTCTCAATCTCGCGGGCAACCATCTGGCCGAGATCCTTGAGATGGACGTGGCCGGGCACGAATTGCGTGAAGGAGTTCACGACCGCGATAATCGGCTTACCAAAGTCTCCATCGGTCATGCCGGTTGCGCGCCAAAGTCCGCGGGCACCGGCCATATTCCTGCCATGGGTCGAGCGGCGGGATCTGTAATGTGGCATGGTGTTGGCTTTCGTTATGTGTACGTCGTTTATCCGCCTTAACGGACGGGGTTGTCGTTGCATAAGGCTTTCGTCGCGACATTTCCAGTCACGAACGCCTGTGCGCAGATGAATAAAGTTGCTGGAATCGACTCGAATGCAGACAGTTTGCGGCCTGAGCGTCTCAGATCGGCTTTTTCTTGCGCTTCAACGTATCACCGATTTCGAGCGAAGGCTCCAATGTGATGATCTCGCCGCCGGCGGGCCCGTCACTTTCGACTCGCTTGGCGATAATTTCCGCCGCAGCACGCCCGATTTCAAGACGACAAGCATCCATCGTCGCCAGCTTGCGCGGCAAACCGTCGAGAAACTCGATCCCGTTGAACCCTGCAAGCCCGATGTCTCCTGGCACATCAATTCCGTTATCGAGACAATACATCAGGCCGCCAGCCCCGATCATATCATTGGAATAATAAAGAAAATCCAAAGGCTCATCGACGTTTCTCTTGAGAATGGCCTCGGTCATCTCGCGCCCTTTCTTGAGCGCGGAGCCACCGGAATAGAATTCGCTGTCGGTGATCTCTAGGCCGGATTTGGCGAGAACTTCGGTGAAGCCCTCGAACCGTTTGCGGGCACGATGGTCGAGCGGCATTTTCGTGCCCAAAAACCCGATCCGCTTGTAACCTGCGTCAATGATCGCCTGCGCCATTTTCCGGCCTGCGCGTCGATGGGAAATGCCGACTGCGGAATCGATCGCTTCGCCATCAGTATCCATGATTTCGACAATCGGAATACCCGCGGCACCCATCATGGCTTTTGCCGCTTCGGTATGTTCCAACCCTGCGATGATCACACCGGAGGGGCGCCATGAGAGCATCTGATACAAAACCGTTTCTTCGCGCTCCGGTTTGTAATTCGTGATGCCCACAACCGCCTGAAGCTCTGTGCCCTCAAGCACGTCATTGATTCCGGTCATCACTTCGGGAAAGACCATGTTCGACATGGACGGGATAATCACGGCCACAAGGTTCACCCGACTGGACGCAAGTGCGCCCGCGATCTTGTTCGGCACATACCCGAGTTCGCGGGCCGCTTCCAAAACTTTCGCGCGAGTGGCTTCGGAAACATCACCGCGATTTCTGAGGACGCGACTGACGGTCATCTCGGAAACGCCGGAGGCTTCGGACACATCGCGGAGGGTAAGCGGCCTTTTGGGAGGTGTATTTCCTGAACCTTGCGACATGACCTGACCCTCCAGCCTGTTTATAACATCTACAGTTTACATCAAAAAACGGGCTTGTCCATCTGGGGCGCACAAAAACCGTTAACGCTAACATATTGCGGCGGTTGCCACTCTCATCAACGCGAACTGTTCTGTGGGAATGGTGGGCCGTGCGGGACTCGAACCTGCTGCCTCCAAATTAGGAATTTGGCGCTCTATCCAGATGAGCTAACGGCCCTGAAACCTGTTATCTTTTCAGGGAAGAACAAAGCGATGTCAACGGTCACAACCGGTCACGTTTCAACACGCACACAGTCAGGATCGCAAAAGAAGCAGGTGGCGATTAGACCCCCGCCCCCTCTTCCACCTTCAAATCCAGCGCAGCACTGACGAGCGCGCGGGTGTAGGGTTCTTTCGGCGCATTGAAAATCTCTTCGGCCGAACCCGCCTCGACCACATCCCCGCGCTTCATCACAAGCACCTTGTGAGACAGCGCCCGCACCACGCGCAGGTCATGGGAGATGAAGAGATAGGCGAGCTTGTGGCTCACCTGAAGACGGCGCAACAGTTCCACAATTTGCACCTGAACCGTCATATCGAGCGCCGATGTCGGCTCATCCAGCACCAACAGGCGCGGGCGCAGAATCATGGCACGCGCAATAGCAATCCTCTGTCGCTGACCGCCGGAAAACTCATGTGGATACCGGTGGCGCGTCTCTGAATCGAGACCAACCTCGCGCATAATGTCGATCACAGCCTGCTCTTTCGAGGCATAGCCCTCCACGTGATGCACACCCAGACCCTCGGCTATGATCTGCTCCACCGTCATACGGGGCGACAAAGAGCCATAGGGATCCTGAAACACGATCTGCATATCCGCCCGCATCGCGCGCAACTGACGATTGGACCAGCCCTGAATGTCTTTGCCCAACACCACCACAGGCCCTTGCGACGAAATCAGCCGCATCATGGCCAGCGCAAGCGTGGTTTTTCCCGAGCCGGATTCCCCGACGATGCCAATGGTCTCTCCCTCGCGCACCGAAAGTGTCGCGGCATTCACGGCCTTCACATGGCCCACAGTTTTGCGCAGGAAACCGCGCTGGATCGGGAACCAGATACGCAAATCCTTGGTCTCGGCCACGACCTCTGCGCCTTCAGGCACGGGGGCAGGCTGACCGGTGGCCTCAGCGGCCAGAAGCATTTGCGTGTAAGGGTGCTGCGGACTGTCGAAAATTTCCGCCGTCACGCCGGTCTCGACGATTTCACCATCCTTCATCACACAGACCCGATCCGCGATTTTGCGCACGATGTTGAGATCGTGGGTGATGAAGAGCATGGACATGCCCAGTTCGCTTTTCAGATCACGCAAGAGTTCGAGAATCTGCGCTTGAATGGTCACATCAAGCGCCGTGGTCGGCTCGTCCGCGATCAACAGGTCGGGCCGGTTCGCAAGCGCCATAGCAATCATGATCCGCTGCCGCTGCCCGCCAGAGAGCTGGTGCGGGTAATCTTTAAGGCGGCTTTCCGGTTCATGGATACCGACCTGAGTGAGCAGTTCGATCACCCGCTGGCGAGCAGGCTCTCCGGTCATTCCGTGGTGGATCAGCAAAACCTCGGACAACTGCTTTTCCAGCGTATGCAGCGGGTTGAGCGAGGTCATCGGCTCTTGGAAAATAAAGCTGATGTCATTGCCCCTGAGCTTGCGTAGAGCTTTCTCGGAAGCCCCCACAAGCTCTTGGCCCTGATAGGTGATCGAGCCGGTGGTCACGGAAGTGTCCGGCAAGAGGTTCACACAGGACAGCGCGGTCACGGATTTGCCGGAGCCGGATTCACCCACAAGCGCCACGGTTTCGCCCTTCTCGATGGAAAAGCTCACGCCTTTCACCGCCTCGACAGTCTGACCGTCCTGCTGGAATCCCACACGCAGGTCTTTATATTCCAAAAGGCTCATCGAAAGGTTTTCCTTGGATCAAACGCATCCCGCACGCCTTCGAAAATGAAGACCAGAAGCGAGAGCATGATGGCATAGGTGAAGAAGGCAGTGAAACCGAGCCACGGGGCCTGAAGGTTCTGTTTGGCCTGTAGAGTCAACTCGCCCAGAGAGGGGTAAGAGCTTGGCAAGCCGAACCCCAGAAAGTCCAGCGCGGCCAGCGTGCCGATATTTCCCGTCACGATGAAAGGCAGCATAGTCAGCGTCGCAACCATCGCATTGGGCAGCATGTGGCGGAACATGATGGTCCAGCTTCCAACCCCCAAAGCTCGCGCCGCACGAATATATTCGAAATTCCGCGCCCGCAGGAATTCGGCACGCACCACCCCGACCAGAGCGGTCCAGCCGAACAGAATAGTGACAAAGACCAAGAGCCAGAAACTTCGCCCCAGAATGGCAAAGAGAATGATGATCACATAGAGCGAGGGCATCGCCCCCCAGATTTCCAGCACACGTTGGAAAATCAAATCCGTGCGGCCACCGAAAAAGCCCTGAATGGCGCCTGCAACAACCCCGACGAGAGACGACGCGACGGAGACCACAAGTGTGAAAAAGATCGACAGGCGGAAGCCATAGATCACCCGCGCGACCACATCGCGCTTGGTGTCATCCGTGCCCAGCCAGTTCTGCGAAGTGGGCGGTGATGGCGCGGCTCCCGGTCCCTCGACTTGGGTGTTGAAGGAATAGCGAATGGGCGGCCAGAGCATCCAGCCTTTCTCGATCTTCTCGCCATTGATCTCGCCGTCTTGCGCGTCTTCGATATAGCCTTCGGGATCGTCGAAACAGTCCACCAGACCACCCGTTTCGATGAGACATTGCACTTCGGGATAGCGGTAAACGGCTTCCGTCCTGAAATCACCGCCAAACTCCGTCTCGGGATAGAATTTGAAGATCGGCGTGTAGTAGCTGCCGCGATATTGCACGAGGATCGGTTTGTCATTCGCCAGAAACTCGGCAAAGAGCGAGAGGCCGAACAGGATCGAGAAGATAATCAGCGACCAATAGGAGCGCCGGTTCGATTTGAAATTCCGCCAGCGTCGGCGGTTGAGTTCGGACAGTCTCATGTATCCCTCCGCTCAAAGTCGATACGCGGATCCACGAAGACATACATCAGGTCCGAAAGGATGCCGATGAGCAAACCGATGAGACCGAAAAAGAACAACGTCCCGAAGATCACCGGATAGTCGCGGGCGAGTGCGGCCTCATATCCCATGCGGCCCAAGCCATCCAAAGAGAACAGCGTTTCAATAATCACCGAACCGCCGAAAAAGACCCCGAGGAACAGTCCCGGAAAGCCTGCGATCACGATCATCATCGCATTGCGGAACACATGACCATAGAGAACACGGCTTTCGGGCAGCCCCTTGGCCTTGGCCGTCACCACATATTGTTTGCGGATTTCGTCGAGAAAAGAGTTCTTCGTCAAAAGCGTTAGTGTTGCGAAAGACGAGATCACAGAAGCCACCACAGGCAGGGTGATATGCCAGAAATAGTCCCCGATCTTGCCCAGAAGCGACAACTCGTCCCAGTTGGGTGAGGTCAGGCCACGCAGCGGGAAAATCTGCCAATAAGAGCCCCCAGCAAAGAGCACCAAAAGCATGATTGCGAACAGGAATCCGGGAATCGCATAGGCTGCGATGATGATGCCGGAGGTCCATGTGTCGAATTGCGATCCGTCCTTCACCGCCTTGCGGATGCCAAGCGGAATGGACACGAGATAGGAAATCAGCGTCGCCCAAAGCCCCAGAGACACCGATACCGGCAGCTTGTCCCAGACGAGATCCAGCACTTTCTCCGATTTGAAATAGCTCTCGCCAAAGTCAAAACGCATATAGTTCCACATCATCGACAGGAATCGCTCCAGAGGCGGCTTGTCGAGACCGAACTGTTTCTCCAGATCCTCGATAAACTCGGGCGGTAAACCGCGCGCGCCGGCGTATTCGCTTTGATAGGCCGTGCTCTCCAGATCTTTCGCACCGATGGCATCACCCTGCCCGCCTGTAATCGATTCGAAGACATCGCCCTCGCCTTGCAAATTGGCGAGCACCTGTTCAATCGGACCACCGGGCACGAATTGTGTCAGCGCGAAATTGACCACCATAATCCCGATCAATGTCGGAATGATCAGCAGCAAACGCCGTAGAATATAGGCTCCCATAAACCGTCCTTACCGGATTGTTATCTCTGCTTCGGTCTTTCCGGACCCTCTTACTTCAATGCACCCTCTGCACGCAATTCGGCTTCGCGATCCGCGTTCGCCCACCAGAAGTCTAGATAGCCAAGGGCCAGAGGTGGCATTTTATCTTCGGACGGGTGTTCATACATGTCGTAATACGCCACCCAGTAGCTGTCGTTCATATGCGCGGGCACGATGAAATAATCATAACGCATGATCCGGTCTGCCGCGCGCACCATAGCGGCCATGTCTTCGTAGCTGTCCGCCTTCAGGATTTCCGCGCCGATATGTTCGATAGCGGGGTTACAATATCCTGCGGGATTGAAAATATCGCCCACTTCCTCGCAGCCGTATTTTTGCAGGAAGCCTGACCCTTCTTCGAACCCGTTGTTATACCCGTCATAGATCATATCATAGTCGAAGCTCTGCTTGCGGGCCTGATACTGGTTCGGATCAATCCGGTTGTAAGTCGCATCCACGCCCAGCGCGTTCAGGTTTTCGACATAGGGCTTGATGATCCGGTCCCAAGAAGGGTTGTAATGCAGGATTTCGACGGAGAGCACCTCTCCCTCAGCATTGCGCATCTTGCCATCATCTCCGGGCGTGTAGCCCGCCTGCTCCAACAGGGCCATCGCCTTGCGCATGTTGCGCCGGTCCAAAGACCGCTCACCAGAGGTATGGGGCAAGAGTGCCTCTTCAGTGAAAATCTCTTCGGGCAGATCGTCTTTCACCTCTTCGAGAATCTCAAGCTCCTTGCCTTCGGGCAATCCCGTTGCCATCAGCTCCGGCGACTGCCAGAAGCTTTCGCGTTGTGAAAACAGCCCGTATTGCAGCGTGTCATTGGTCCATGTGAAATTATACATCATCCCAAGCGCAAGACGCACATTGCGGTCCTGAAACTTGTCGCGCCGCAGGTTGAAGAGAAAGCCCGATGCCCCCGGAATATTCCCGTTGTGCAGGCTCTCCTTTTTCACCCAGCCCTTTTCCAGAGCGGGGAAATCATATCCTGTGGCCCAGTTCAGAGACGAGAACTCCTGACGGAAGGTAATTTCTCCGGCTTTGAACGCCTCAAAGGCCGCGATGGTATCCCCGAAATAGACCACCCGGATGGTGTCGAAATTGTATTGCCCCACATTGAACGGGTGATCCGCCCCCCAATAATCAGGGTTGCGTTTGTATTCGACCCACTGGCCCGCATCATAGGCCGTCAACATATAGGGCGCGGTCCCCGGCGGGGTTTCGTAGCGTTTTTCATCCAGACGCGCGCCGGTTTCGTCGAACCATGCCTTCTTCATGACGATTGTCGCTCCGGCCTGACCGATCAGACCACTGCGCGGGATGTCCGGCTGGAACGTAAATTTCACCGTATGCGCGTCCAGCGCCTCAACCGATTTGATCATAGCAGACACGCCTGCGCGCCATGACGGTGTTCCTTCGGCGATGAATTTATTGTGGGTAAAAACGACGTCTTCGGCGGTCATCGGTGTGCCGTCGGAGAAGGTGACATCATCACGCAGGTGGAAAATCACCCAGTCCTTGCTCTCCGGATATTCAATTGTTTCGCATAACAGGCAATAACTCACCGCCTTATATTCATCCGCAGTCGAGGTCATAAGGCGTTCATACATGGACGATGACAAGGCCGCGGGTGTTCCCGACAGGGTGGAAAACGGGTTCAGACTGTCAAATGTCCCGACCATACCGATAGAAATCTCGCCGCCTTTCGGAGCGTCCGGATTCACATACTCAAGATGATCGAAGGGTTCGGCATATTTCGCTTCGTTCCAGTCGGAATACCACGTCGAGGTGATGATCTCCGGCTCTTGTGCCCATGCGCCTCCCGACAAAAGGCCAAGCGTTGCCAAAACAGGTGCAAAGACGCGGGCGAAAGGGCGTTGGATCATATTCATGTCTCCGGTAACCGAGGCGATTGGTCAGTTTCTACTTGGGGTGACGGTAATGTGCCACAGCCTCAAGATGCAAGTTACATACGCTCGAATTTCCGTGATCTCGGGGCTGTGCACAAACAAAACCCCCACCGGTGCGGCCGATGGGGGTCTCGTCAAGTCTATGTGTTGGCCGTTCAGCCGGAGATCGACTGGAGATAGGCCACCAGATTTGCACGATCTTCAATTTTCTTCAGACCGGCAAAGGACATTTTGTTGCCGGGAATCGCATCTTTCGGGCTGGTCAGATAGACGTTCAGAGCCTCTGCATCCCAAGCACCGCCATGCGAAGACATCGCATCAGAATAAGCAAAGCCATCGACCGAAGCCAGTTCGCGCCCGAACACACCATCGAGATGCGGTCCAGTGCTATTGGAACCATCAACTTTGTGACAGGCTCTGCACTTGCCAAAGACTTTCTCGCCTTTTCCGGCGTCGGCGGATGCCAGAAGTTCCTCGAAACTCACTTCGACCACCTCTTCTTCCACAACCTCTTCATCGCCCGTGGCGATAACGTAGGCTTGGACGTGTTCGCCGTCGTGTCCGGTGGCGTCCATGGCGTAGATAGAGGAAGCGGCCCAATTGCCAAGCAGGAAGATCAAGAATGTGCCGCAGATGCCGCCCACAATCTTGGTAAGGGTCATAGTGTTGAACATATTACGTTCCGTTCATATAGGTTCGTCGAGCGATATCTACCCGCTTCCCATGCTTCATTTCAAGGTATAAGACCAAAGCTTGGACAAGTTAGCGCAGTACAAACGAACAAAAAGGGGTCGAAAATGACCGGTCGCATCGCATTTCAGGGAGAACCGGGGTCTTATTCCCATCAAGCCTGCACCGAGGCGCGCCCGGATTTTGATCCCCTTCCATGCCCGTCTTTCGAAGATGCGATGGAGGCGGTGCGCTCCGGCACGGCCGATCTCGGCATGATCGCCGTCGAAAATTCCACCTACGGACGCGTGCAGGATGTCTATCACCTACTGCCGGATTCAGGGCTTCATATCATCGACGAAACCTTTGTTCGGGTGCATGTGAATCTGTTGGGTCTACCCGGCACCAAAACATCCGACATCAAGACCGTCCGCGCCATGTCTGTCCTCTTGGGGCAAGCGCGCGGGTTCTTGCGCGACCATGATCTGGCCACCGCAAACTGGTCCGACAACGCCGCCGCCGCCCGCTCCGTTAAGGAGGCGGGAGACCCAAGCATCGGTGCCTTTGCCTCCGAACTGGCTGGCGAAATTTTCGGCCTTGATGTGCTTGAACGCCACATCGAAGATCACAAGCTGAACACAACGCGCTTTCTGATCATGGCCCGCGAGCCCGATTATACGCGCCGCGCCGACAAGATGGTCACGGCCTTCATGTTCCGCGTCCGCAACATTCCCGCCGCGCTTTATAAAGCAATGGGCGGTTTCGCCACCAATGGCGTCAACATGACCAAGCTGGAAAGCTACATGGTGGACGGCGGTTTCACGGCAACACAGTTCTATGCCGATATCGAAGGCCATCCGGAGGACGAAAATGTCCGCCTCGCCCTTGATGAATTGGGATATTTCACCGAAATGGTGGAAATTCTCGGTGTCTATCCAGCCGACCCGCGACGGGCCTGAACCAAGCGATTGACAGGCGCGGTGCGTTCAGCCCCTCTGCGCCCCTTGGTATTGCTCCGACAGGTTTTGGCAGTAAGTCTTCACCCGCTTCTCGAACCGTTTCTGCAATGTCGATTTTGCAAATTTCACCGACTGCACGAGAATACGCGCCGACAAGGTCGTCGGACGCACATCATAGCCAAAGGTTACCCGTGTGCGTTGCGCAGACAAGGGCACAAGCTCGGTCGTGATCTCCATATTGAGACCGCCGGATTTAGCCATTGCCATCAGGGCATTCGGCGCATCAAACTCGGTGATTTCCGCATCCAGATCACGCAGCTTGCCCCGAAACGGGACTTTGAGTGTCCAGCCAGCGCCCACACCACGGGGCTGCGTCGGAGACTTGCGGGAAAAATCAATCCCGCGCCGCATGGCCTGACGCTCCAACCCCTCGAAATCCGTGATGTGACCGAAGACAAAATCTGCGGGCGCTTCAATATCTTGACGGGTCGAAAATTTCATACCTGATTACCTGTTAGCTTCCCCAATGTATTTATTCCTTTATTCCCAAGAATCCGCAAGCCACTTGGACATGAGAACCTGTGCAATTGCGCCTTTTCTTGGCGGGGAAATCTCGGGATGCTGATCGGCCATGGCGCAGGCCAACTCCTCGCGCCGGACCCAGCGGGCATCCTCGATCTCGACGGGATCAACGGTGATCTCCGTGCTCTCAGCTATCGCCCGACAGCCCAGCATTAGCGATGCCGGAAAGGGCCAGGGCTGGCTTGTGACATAATCCACCTGCCCCACACGCACGCCCGCCTCTTCGAAAACCTCACGCCGGACGGCGGCTTCGATCGGCTCTCCCGGTTCTACAAACCCCGCAAGCAAAGAATACATCCGGTCCGGCCAAGCGGGATTGCGGCCCAGCAAAACAGAATTGCCGTGAGTGACCAACATGATCACCACCGGATCAGTGCGCGGATAATGGGAGGCAGAACAGGACGGGCAATCCCTTTGCCATCCGCCCTGAGACATCTCCGTGCGCGCACCACATGCGGCACAAAACCCATGTGTGCGGTGCCACTCGAACAAGCCTCTGGCGGTTCCTGCAATCTCTGCCTCCAGAGACGTCAACTCCGTCATCACAACCCGCAGATCGTAAAACGTAATATCCGGCAGTTCAGCACATTCCACGCTCACATGCGACCACGGCGAAGCCTCTACGTGCTCCGATTTGGTCTCTTCGGCGTCCAACTCGCTGACATCTCGCGAGAAGACTGACTGCCCACTTGGCAAAACTCCAAGAAACAGATCATGCCCCTCGATTTCGGGAAATGCGTCTTGAGTCAGAAACGCAAGTTCGCCCGCAGCATCCAAAGGCACCCGCCCACGCCAGTAAGGCACGAACACGGCATCTTCCCGCCCACTCAAATCCGCTGCATCTAATCTCAGATGCGCGGCCCTGTTCAACTCTCCGCCCGCAAGCGGCACCAAATTCTGTTTCATGGCCTCGCCATATGCCCCGTTTCCCTTGCAAACCACGCCGCTCTTCATGCCAACGCCCCGGACGCCGCCGCCCTGTTGCCATTTTGCGACAAGGAAACGTCCCGAACCACAGGCACATAGCGCCTCGAAAGACAGCCCGAACAGAATGTGATGACTGTTTTTGCTTGATAATTTCAGCCCTGTCACATCTTTTTCTTGTGATGATCCTATGGCCGTATCACACTGTTTCCGAAATCGATGTTTCCAAGCAAGGAGAAGCCCGATGGACCACCCGAACACCCATATTCATCGCCGAGACTTTCTATCCGGCACAATTGCAGGATCTGCCTTGCTCGCACTTCATCCCTTCTCTGCGCGCGCCAATGCCAACCAAGCCCATTTGCGGATCATGGAAACCACGGACCTGCACGTCCATGTGTTCCCTTATGATTACTACGCAGACAAGCCGGTGGACACGGTTGGCCTCGCTCGCACCGCAGCGCATATCAATGACGTGCGCGCCGAAGCCACCAACACGATGCTGTTGGACAATGGCGACTTTTTGCAAGGCAACCCGATGGGCGATTACATCGCCTATGAGCGCGGCATGAAGGAAGGCGATATGCATCCGGTCATCACCGCCATGAATACGCTGGGATTTGACGCTTCGACCCTTGGCAATCACGAATTCAACTACGGCATCGACTTTTTGATGAAGACGCTGGCGGGTGCGAATTATCCGGTGATTTCGGCCAATGTCGTCAAGGAAATGGGCGCGACGCCGCGCGAGGACACAACACTGGTTCCGCCCTATATCATCCTTGACCGCGAGATCACCGATGGCGCGGGCGAGACCCATCAGATCAAGGTCGGCCTGATCGGCTTTGTTCCGCCACAAATCATGATGTGGGACCGCAAGAACCTTGAGGGCATGGTGGACGCCCGCGACATCGTGGAAACCGCCCGCGCCTATGTGCCCGAGATAAAAGAGAAAGGCGCGGATATCATCATCGCGCTGAATCACTCCGGCATTGCCTCCGCCGACCACACGGAAGGCATGGAGAACGCTTCGGTTCCGCTGGCTGAAGTAGAGGGGATCGACGCGCTTTTGACCGGCCACTCGCACCTCGTCTTTCCGTCACCGACCTTTGACGGCTTTACAGCGGTTGATAGCGAGAAGGGTCTCATCCACGGCAAACCGGCGGTCATGGGCGGTTATTGGGGCTCGCATTTGGGGGTCATGGACCTGATGCTCGAATATGAAGGCGGCGAATGGCGTGTCGTCACCAGTTCCGTCGAAACCCGCCCGATCTACCAGCGCAACGAAGACCGTTCGATCACGCCTCTGGTGGAAAGCGTCGAGCCTGTGATGAACTCGGTGCAGGACATTCACGACCAGACGCTGCAATATGTCCGCCGCGCAGTCGGCAAGACAACAGCACCGCTACACTCCTATTTCGCGCTGGTGGCCGACGATCCCTCGGTTCAGATCGTGTCCAACGCCCAGCTTTGGTATATCTCAGAAATGATGAAAGGCACCGAACATGAGGGGCTGCCGATCCTCTCTGCCGCTGCCCCGTTCAAAGCAGGTGGTCGTGGCGGGCCGGAGTATTACACGGACGTTGCGCCCGGTGATGTGGCAATCAAGAACGTAGCCGATCTCTATCTCTACCCGAATACGATCCGCGCCGTGCGCATCAACGGGGCGCAGCTCAAAGGCTGGCTGGAACGCTCCGCCGGCATGTTCAATCATGTTGAGAAAGGGGCGAAAGATGAGCTCCTGCTCAACCCGACATTCGCGTCCTACAATTTCGACGTGATCGACGGGGTGAACTATCAGATCGACATCTCCCAACCTTCGCGTTTCGATTCAGACGGCGAGCTTTTGAATCCGGACGCCTCCCGCATCACCAACCTCACATTCAACGGCGCGCCCGTCACGGATGACATGGAATTCATTGTTGCAACCAATAACTACCGCGCAGGGGGCGGCGGGACTTTCCCCGGCGCAGATGGATCCACTGTCATTTTTGAAGGGCCGGACACCAACCGCGACATCATCGTGCGCTATATCGTCGAACAAGGCACAGTGAATCCGACGGCAGATAACAACTGGTCGCTGGCCCCGCTCGGCGACACCACGGTTCTGTTCGAGACCGGACCCGCAGCGCGTGCGCATCTGGCCGATCTCGAAGGGCTGACCATAGAGGATGCGGGCGAAGGTTCTGACGGATTCGCGCAATTCCGCATTTCGCTTTGAACCAACACTGATTTGTGAAAGCGGCCACCCTGCGGTGGTCGCTTTTTTTGTTTACCAAATGGGCAAAAACGCATTCGTGTGCCCGTTTTTTGTGCGATTGCCGAAATTGTATACACAATTGTGAACTCGAAACTCGCCGTAGGACGTCTCAGGGGGCATGCTTTTCAGGAACGATACAGGGGAGTTTCATGTTCAACAAATCCATCACCACTATGGCCGCCATCGCGCTCAGCGCGACCGCCGCCTATGCCGAGACCGCGATGCCTTTCGCTCTCGACTGGAAATTCGAGGGCCCCGCTGCCCCCTATTTCACAGCCGTAGAAAAAGGCTATTTCGCCGATCAAGACCTCGACGTGGAAATCTCCGCGGGCCAAGGTTCGCTCGACGCCATCCCGAAAGTCGCCACCGGCGCTTTCCCTGTCGGCTTTGCAGACATCAACAGCCTTGTGAAATTCCTCGACCAAAACCCCGGCGCACCCGTCACGGCGGTCATGATGATCTATGATGCACCGGCTTTCGCCATTGTTGGCCGCAAGTCTCTGGGTGTCGAAGCGCCCAAAGATCTTGAAGGCAAAGTTCTGGGCGCACCGCCGCCCGATGGCGCATGGGCGCAATTCCCGATCTTTGCCGCCGAGAACGACCTCGACATGGACAAGATCACCGTGGAGCCGGTCGGCTTCCCGACCCGTGAGCCGATGCTGGCCGAAGGCAAAGTGGATGCTGTGACAGGCTATAACTTTTCCTCGTTCCTGAACCTTGTACGCCTTGGTGTGCCCGAAGATGACATTTCCACCATCATGATGTCGGATTACGGTGTGGATCTTTACGGTAATGCGATCATCGTCAACACCGACTTTGCTGCCGAAAACCCCGAAGCTGTAACCGGTTTTCTGACTGCCGTTGCGGCCGGTTGGAAAGATGCAGTCGCAGACCCTGCCGCTGCAGCGGAAACGCTGGTGAAATACAATCCGGCGTCCGATCTGGCTCTGGAGACCCGTCGCCTTGAACTGGCCATCGAAGGCAATGTTCTCACAAATTATGTTGCAGAGAACGGTCTGGGCGGCATCGACGAAGAACGCCTCGCGGCCTCTCTCGAACAGCTCAAACTGGTCTATGAATTCAAGGCCGAGCCGGATGCGAGCCTGTATTTCACCGAAGAATACCTGCCTGCCGCTGACGCGCGCATGCTGAAGTAATCTCGGAGCGAGTATTTGGCGGGCGCGGGTCTTTCGGCTCGCGCCCGTTTTTGTGCGGGCAAAAGGTGATACATGACCAATCTCATAGACATCAAAGGCGTCACTCACGCCTATCAAACCGAAAACGGCCCCCTGCCCGTTCTCGACGATCTCAATATCTCTGTGCCTGAAGGCGATTTTTGCGCCGTGGTCGGTCCGTCCGGCTGCGGGAAATCCACGCTCACGCGGCTCATCGCAGGACTGATGAAACCCGATCAGGGCGAAGTCTGGCTACACGGGGAAAAAGTCACCTCACCACGCGCGACCGTGGGCATGGCATTCCAAAACCCCGTTCTGCTCGAATGGCGCACGATTTTGCAAAATGTTCTGCTGCCGCTCGAAATCGTGCCGAACAAGATGACCAAAGCCCAGAAAGAGGAACGCGGACGGGAATTGCTGACATTGGTCGGCCTCGAAGGGTTCGAAGACAAGCGCCCCTCGGAATTGTCCGGAGGTATGCGACAACGCGCCTCGCTCTGTCGTTCGATCGTCCACAAGCCCGATGTGCTGATCATGGACGAACCTTTCGGCGCTCTTGATGCCTTCACCCGCGAAGACCTCTGGCAAACCATGCACCGGCTGCGTGCGGAAGAACCTTTCACCGGCGTGCTCATCACCCATGACCTGCGCGAAAGCGTCTATCTTGCCGATGAGGTGGTTGTGCTTTCGGGCCGCCCCGCGACCACACAGCATGTCGAAAACGTGAAACTCGGCGGGCGCACCGACCTCGAAGTGATCTACACCACAGAGGCCACCGACATCCTGCACCGCCTGCGCCACCAGATCGAGATCGCCCAAGGCCGCGCCAAAAGTGAGGAGGCTGCGTGATGAAACATTGGAAGCAAATCGCCACTCCGACCCTTGCCATCGTGCTATTCATCGCGTTCTGGGAGTTCATCGTCTGGGTGAACCAATGGCCGAATTACAAAATGGCCTCGCCCTCTGATCTGATCCCCGCCTATGCGAAATACTGGAATCTGTTTCTGATCTACGGCTGGCAAACACTGTGGCGCACGGTCGTTGGCCTGTTGGTCGCAGTCGTTTTCGGCACGCTGATCGGCATGATCATGGGCTTTTCACGCACCATGCGCGATGCGCTCTACCCACTTCTGGTCGGCTTCAATGCCATTCCGAAAGCCACGGTTGTCCCCGTGCTCGCGCTGATCCTGATCGGGCATCATGATCTCAACACCGTGCTGATCGCGTTCATGATCTCCTTTTTCCCGATCTCGGTCGCGGTTTCCATCGGGCTGTCGACACTGGAGCCGGAGTATCGTGACATTTTGCGCGCTCTGGGGGCATCGAAATGGACAATTTTCTGGAAAATCGCCCTACCCAAGACGCTGCCGGAATTTTTCGGCGCGCTCAAAGTCGCGGTTACGTTGGCCTTTATCGGCACAAACCTGATGGAGATCGTAGAGCCGCACGGCAAGGGGCTGGGGCATCTGTTCGACAGCGGCAAGATCAACGCGGACTACCCGCTGATGTTCGCCGTATTGATCGCTTTGGCCTTCCTCGGCATCCTGCTTTACTACATCGTCGTAGGGCTTGAGAAAATCTTTGCCGGATGGGCGGAAAGACCGCAAAGCTGAGAGGATATGCGCAAGAGTTCACAAGCTCTTGCGAATCCGCGTTGTCATCACTATGTAACGCCTTGAGAGGTTGGCGCGGGCGAGCGCCTCGCCAACCCGGTCAGGTCCGGAAGGAAGCAGCCGTAACGAGCCCCGCTTGGGTCGTTGTCCAGCCTCTCACCCTTTCTCCCAAAGATGCAACAGGTGCGAAACAACGTGCCATGCCCACTTGTTCTTGGCCGGATACGCGGCAATATAGGCAAAACCCTCTGACAGCGTGGCACAATGCATCCGACCCTTTCCGATCTGGGCTGGTCCCAATTCTTTACCGACCAACTCGATAGCAACGAAATCGAGACCCTGACGCCTGTGCGCCTCTCCGGAGTGCGCCGCCGCTCTGTTGTGGCGCTGACGGCCGATCTTCGTCGTAAAGAGATTGCATTAACCGGTGATCATGTCGCCACCGACATGGCGGTTGGAGATTTTGCCCTCACCGATGGCGAACGTCTCATTCGTGTGCTTGACCGCAAAACCGTGATCTCGCGCAAAGCCGCCGGTCTTGCAGCACAGGCCCAGTTGATTGCGGCCAATATCGATACGCTCATCATCACCACCTCATGCAATCAGGACTTCAACGACGCACGCCTTGAGCGCTACCTCGCCATTGCCATCGAGGCAGAGACTACCCCCGTGATTGCCATCACCAAAGCCGACAAACCCGAAGGACTTACAGCAGAGGCCTATGCAGAGCGCGCAAAGGCGCTCTATGACGGAGCCGATGTGTTGTTGATCAACGCCAAGTCTCCGGACGACATCGCCCGTCTCGAAGGCTATTGCGGCACAGGTCAGACGATTGCACTGGTTGGCTCCTCCGGTGTGGGGAAATCCACCATTGCCCGCGGATTGACGGGCGAGGACATCGCGGTTGGGGACATTCGCGATGATGATGCGAAAGGCCGCCACACCACCACGGCACGCTCCATGCACCGGATGCATGCGGGCGGATGGCTGATCGACACACCGGGAATGCGGGAACTGGCGCTGCATGACGCCTCCGAGGGCATCGCGACGCTGTTCGAGGACATCACCGACCTCGCCGCCCAGTGCAAATTCTCCGACTGCCAACACCGCACCGAACCCGGCTGCGCCGTCCAGCGTGCGGTCGAAGCCGGAACACTCGACCCCGAACGCCTCGAACGATGGCGCAAACTCGTGGACGAGGACACCCATAATTCCGAAACCATTGCGGATGCACGCGAACGGGGTCGGAAATTTTCCAAAATGGTCAAATCCACCCTGAAGGCAAAAAAGGCCCGTCGCGGAGAATAACCAGTCGCACAGCGCCACAACCGCCAGATGCAAATTCGGTCAATTCAGGTTGCGGGGACACGCCCCCGCCCTTACCTTAGCCGCAACAACGATAGCCTTTCGCGGCAGACTTGAAACAAGAGCTGCCTGTAAGAGGTTGTCCACATCAATACGTCGCACGGCGTTTTCCGGAACTCTGCACGTCAGATTCTTTGCAAAACGCTTCAAGGAGGCTCGCGCATGACCGACACAAATACCGGCTACAAGGTGCTGGCGCGCAAATACCGTCCGGAGACCTTTGCCGATCTGATCGGTCAGGACGCCATGGTGCGCACGCTCAAAAATGCCTTTGCGGCGGACCGCATTGCGCAGGCCTTTATCATGACCGGTATCCGCGGCACCGGCAAAACCACCACTGCACGGATCATCGCCAAGGGCATGAACTGTATCGGGCCAGACGGAAACAGCGGTCCGACAACAGAACCCTGTGGTCAATGCGAACATTGCGTGGCGATTTCCGAGGGCCGCCATGTCGATGTGATGGAAATGGACGCCGCATCGCGCACAGGTGTGAACGACATCCGCGAGATTATCGATTCTGTGCATTATCGCGCCGCCTCAGCGCGCTATAAAATCTACATCATCGACGAGGTACACATGCTCTCCACGAGTGCGTTCAACGCGCTCCTGAAGACCCTTGAGGAACCGCCCGCTCACGTCAAATTCATCTTTGCGACCACAGAAATCCGCAAGGTTCCGGTCACGGTTCTCTCCCGCTGCCAGCGCTTTGATCTGCGTCGGATCGAACCGGAAGTGATGATGAACCACCTCGCCTCGATTGCCGAGAAAGAAGGCTCGAAAGTGGCGCAAGACGCCTTTGCGCTCATTACACGGGCCGCCGAAGGCTCCGTACGGGACGCGCTTTCGCTTCTGGATCAGGCGATTTCCCACGGCGCAGGCGAGACCACAGTCGATCAGGTCCGCGCCATGCTGGGTCTGGCCGACAGGGGCCGCGTTCTCGACCTGTTCGACATGATTATGATGGGCGATGCCGCCAGTGCGCTTGAAGAACTGGGTGGACAATATGCTGACGGAGCTGATCCGCTCGCCGTGCTGCGCGATCTGGCAGAGATCACCCACTGGGTCTCGGTCATCAAGATCACGCCCAATGCCGCCGATGATCCGACGATTGGTCCCGATGAACGTGCCCGCGGCTTGACCATGGCGGAGAAACTGCCGATGCGGGTGCTCTCGCGCATGTGGCAGATGCTTCTGAAAGCCATCGAAGAGGTCGCCGCCGCGCCCAACGCCATGATGGCCTCCGAAATGGCAATCATCCGCCTGACCCATGTGGCCGATCTCCCGATGCCCGAAGATCTCGTGCGCAAGCTCAACGAACAAAACCCGCCACCGCGTCCGCCTTCCAGTCCTGCTGGCGGTGGAGCCCCTGCTGGCGGAAGCTCTGTGAATGCGCAAGGCAGCACGAGTGCTCCACGCGGTCCGGTGCATGGTCCGACCATGTCCTCCGGCGCCGCCACCGCCACAGCACAAGCACCCGACCTTGCCTTGGCGCGCTACACCAGCTTTCAATCTCTTGTCGATCTCGTGGGCGAACACCGCGACATGAAACTCAAAATCGACATGGAAACCCATATGCGGATCGCCAATTACCGTCCGGGGTTTATCGAATTCGAACCGGCGGGAGATGCGCCTTCCGACCTCGCGCAGCGCCTGCAAAGCCGCCTCTTTGCCTTTACCGGCCAGCGTTGGGGCGTGACCATAGCCAAAGCGCCGGAAGGCACAGAAACCATCCGCGAGGTCGCAGATGCCGAACGCCTTGCTCTCGAAGAAGAGGCCAAGCAGCATCCGGCAATTGCGAAAGTGTTCGAGCTTTTCCCCGACGCGAAAATCACTGATATACGCACACCGGAACAGATTGCCTCCGAAGCCGCCAGCGAAGCGCTTCAGGAGGTTGAGGATGAATGGGACCCGTTCGAAGAGTGAACGCCCACAAGACAGATGCAGGAGCATGAACATGTTTAAAGGCCTTGGCGGTCTCGGCGATATGGCCGGGATGATGAAAAAAGCGCAGCAAATGCAAAAGGATATGGCAGAGCTGCAAGAGAAACTCGACTCGGTGGAAGTGGTCGGGGAAAGCGGTGCGGGCCTTGTCAAAGCGACAGCCACGGCCAAGGGCAAGCTGACTGCGCTCGACATCGACCCGTCGATTTTCCATCCGGACGAGAAGGAAGTGGTCGAGGATCTGATCCTCGCCGCGATCAAGGACGCACAAGCCAAAGCGGCCGAAAAGTCCGAAGAAGAAATGAAATCCCTGACCGAGGGTCTCGGCCTTCCGGCTGATTTCAAAATGCCGTTCTGACCAGCCCGTGAGTGGTCGGCAGGACATAGAAGATCTGATTGATCTGATGGCGCGTTTGCCGGGGCTTGGCCCGCGGTCGGCGCGCCGTGCTGTCTTGCACCTCATCCAGAAACGCGGACGCCTGATGCAGCCTCTTGCCCAAGCCATGCAGCAAGTCGCCGACAGCGCCCGCGAATGTGTCCATTGCGGCAATATCGGCACTGCCGACCTGTGTGATATTTGCACCGACGACCGCCGTGCAAATGGCGAAATTTGTGTGGTTGAAGACGTCTCCGACCTCTGGGCGATGGAGCGCTCCGGCGTGTTCAAAGGGCGGTATCATGTGCTGGGCGGTACGCTTTCCGCGCTGGATGCAATCGGCCCGGAAGACCTTCGCATTCCCCTTCTGGTGCAACGCGTAGCAGAGGAAAACATCGGCGAAGTCATCCTCGCGCTAGGCGCGACCGTCGATGGCCAAACCACCGCGCATTATATTGCCGATGAACTCGCCGGACGATGTTCGGTTACCTCTTTGGCGCAGGGCGTGCCTGTGGGGGGCGAGTTGGATTATCTTGACGACGGCACAATCACCGCCGCCCTCACCGCCCGCAAGAGCCTCTCATAGAAAAAGCCCGGAACTTGCGCTCCGGGCCATCTGATTTGACTGTGACCGAGATTACTCGTCGTCTTCGTCGCTATTGTCCGGCAAGTTGAAGAAGCTGTCCGCGTCGGGCACCTTGTCTTCTTTTTCCTCATCATCACGCGACAGAGAGAAGCCTTCCAGCCCGGAAATCGCGGTCGGGATTCTGGGTTCCGCCTCGGCAGACAGGGAATCTTCGGTGGACAGAAGTTTGCGACGCTCGTCATCTGTCATATTCGCTTCGCGGTTTTTCGCGGCTTTCTGCACGGCTGCGTCCAATTCGGACTGCTTACACAGGCCCAGCGCCACCGGATCGATCGGCTGCATATTGGCGATATTCCAGTGCGTGCGCTCGCGAATCGACTGGATCGTCGGCTTGGTGGTGCCCACCAGTTTCGCAATTTGACCATCAGACAGTTCAGGGTGGAACTTCACCAGCCAGAGAATCGAATTCGGGCGATCCTGACGCTTGGACAAAGGCGTATAACGCGGGCCACGACGCTTTTCTTCGCCCTGAGCCGCTGCGTTGAACTTCAGCTTCAGCTTGTGCATCGGGTTTTCTTCGCCAGCCTTGATTTCCTCGGCCGTAAGCTGGTTATTGGCAACCGGGTCGAAACCACGCACACCGCCCGCGACATCCCCGTCGGCGATGCCCTGAACTTCGAGTTCATGAAGACCACAGAAATCGGCGATCTGTTTGAAGCTCAGCGTGGTATTGTCGACCAGCCAAACAGCGGTGGCCTTTGCCATAATCGGTTTTGCCATGGGTCACACTCCTTAAAAATGCGGCTCTCCCCGGATACACCTTCTCCGTCGCCTGAAAGGGCTTTCCCCGGCTGGGGACGGTTCTCGTTGTCGGGGAACTTGGGCGCTGTATAGTGCGGATCGCAATCGGAGGAAAGAGAAAATGCGTCAATGGATCGTGACCACGCTGATCGGGCTGAACCTGATCTGGAGCACCCCGGGCTTTGCCGATGGCGAAAAGGCGGGGGATTTCGACTATTATGTGCTGGCGCTCTCATGGTCCCCCACATGGTGCGCTCTTGAAGGCAACGCCCGCAATTCCCCGCAATGCGATCAGGATTTCGGCTGGGTGCTCCACGGGCTCTGGCCACAATACGAAAGCGGCTGGCCCTCCTATTGCAACACCACGGCGCATGACCCGTCGAAACGCGAAACCACTCGTATGGCCGACATCATGGGCACATCCGGAGCCGCTTGGTATCAGTGGAAAAAGCACGGACGCTGCTCCGGCCTGTCACCGGACGATTTCTTCGCCCTCTCCCGTCAAGCCTATGACAGCATCACCCGACCCGAGGTTTTCCGCAAGCTTGACCAAGACGTAAAACTGCCCGCCTCTGTTGTCGAGGATGCCTTTCTCAAAGACAACCCCGCGCTTGAGGCCAATGAGATCACCGTAACCTGCGAAAGCCACCGCATCCAAGAGGTCCGCATCTGCCTCACGCGTGATCTGGAGCCGCGCATATGCGGAACAGATGTAATCCGCGACTGTTCGCTCGACGATGCGCTTTTCGAAGCCATTGATTGAGTATTTTAACCATCAGAAAACCGCCCCCCTGCTTTCTGATGGCCCAAATACTCACATTTCCAGCACGATCTTACCGATATGCGCACCGCTTTCCATGTGCGCGTGCGCCTGCGCCGCATCTTCCAGAGCATAGGTGCTATCCAACACCGGCCCGACCTGCCCCGCTTCGATGAGAGGCCAGACCTTCGTCAAGAGTGCCCGACCGATCCCAGCTTTGACTTCATCCGATTGCGGACGCAATGTCGATCCGGTGAGTGTCAGGCGCCGCAGCATGATCTGCGCGAAATTCACCTCGGCTTTCGAGCCTTGCAAAAACGCGATATTTACAAGGCGTCCTTCCATAGCGAGTGCTTTGATATTTCGCGGGATATAACTTCCGCCCACCATATCCAGAATAAGGTTCATCCCACCTTCTGACTTTGCCACCTCGACGAAATCTTCCTCGCGGTAATTGATCGCCCGCTCTGCTCCAAGCCCTGTGCAGGCCTTGCATTTCTCATCAGATCCCGCCGTCGCGAACACTCGTGCGCCAAAGGCGCGCGCCAGTTGGATCGCCGTTGTGCCAATACCCGAGGAACCGCCATGCACGAGAAAACGCTCCCCCGCCTGCAAACCGCCACGCATAAAAACGTTCGACCAGACTGTGAAGAACGTCTCCGGCAGACAGGCAGCCTCTTTCATGGACATTCCTTTCGGCACAGGCAATGCGTGAGCCGCAGGGCAAGCGACATATTCCGCATAGCCGCCACCAGGCAGCAATGCACAGACCTGATCCCCGACATTCCAATCGCTCACGGCAGCCCCCACGGCCACAACCTCTCCTGTGCCCTCAAGGCCAGGCAGGTCGGACGCCCCCGGCGGCGGATTATAGAGGCCCGCCCGTTGCAGCGCATCAGGCCGATTCACACCGGCATAGGCCAGTTTGATCACAATCTCGTCGGCGCTAGGATGCGGGACAGGACGGGTGCAAGTCGTGAGCACATCGGGGCCGCCCGCCTTGGAAATTTCAACGGCACGCATGGTTTCCGGCAAACTCATTGGACAGTCTCCCCTTCTGTTGTCTCCGTTCCGGGCACATCCGCCCGCCTTGCCCCAGCGGGCGCTTTCACCAAAGACAATGCCGCGTTCGGCAGCGCGAAGAACGTAGAGAGAACCTTGTTCTCCCGCACGGTTGCCTTGGCTTTCTCGATCTGCATCACATCGTCGATCCGGCGATCAAGGAAGTCCTTGGTATCCACGAAACCTTCGCTGTCATCTCCAAGCCAGAAAAGCACAGTAGAGGCAAAGACCCCCGCCAGTGTCGCACGTTTCGTATACCAGTTCACATCGTCCGAACGGTCCCCAAGCGCATTCCAGATGGCATCTGCGGTTTCCCAGACCAGACGCGTACCCTCGGGCGCATAGATCGGCAAGGAGAAGAGTGACATGCCGCGCCGCACCGCTTCGCGATCAACCGCCTGAAGACGCAGCCAGACCGCGTAGGCAATGCGGTCACGAAAACGCATACCGGACAGATCCGCCGCCTCAAGTGCCTTGACCATCTCGCGGTCGCCACGTTTGTGAAAGGCAGCTGCCAAATCAACGGACCCACGCGGGGCAGCCACTTTGGCCAAGGCTTCGGACACACCCGAATCAGCCACCGCCGCTTTGAAAGTCTCAGGCCCCCATCCGTCGAAAACCACATGGATCAGTGCCGCATCCAGCAGTTTTTCACGGGTTGGATCGGGATAAGCGGTGGTTGGCATGTCTTAGTCCTCCTTCAGAGTCTTGCGCATAGTAGACAAGCTAGAGTGACTTTGCTATACGGCCAATTCCTGCAATTCATGCAAATCTAACTTAGGAAGGTGGTGACACCACATGCAGGTTAGCGTTCGTGATAACAACGTCGATCAGGCACTCCGTGCTCTGAAGAAAAAACTTCAACGTGAAGGCGTTTTTCGTGAAATGAAGCTCAAGCAACATTTCGAAAAGCCGTCCGTGAAGAAAGCGCGCGAGAAGGCCGAGGCCATCCGCCGTGCCCGCAAGCTGGCTCGTAAAAAAGCCCAGCGCGAAGGGATGCTTTAAGTTCGACGTTTCGAACGGTCCCACATGACTTCGCGTGATGTGAGACATATAAAAATACAACCCCCGGAAGCGAAAGCTCCGGGGGTTAGTTTTTGTCATCTACGTCTTTGTGCCAACGTGTTTCACGGGAAACCTGAGACACAGATTTTCGCGAAACGCGCGACGACCAAGTAGCCTACTCAGCCTTTGCGTGCGGGCTTTGCATCGCCGCCACGCACGGGCGTTTTGGCACCTTTGCGATGGGGCTTTTTGCCGCCCGGTTTGGAGCGGTCGAATTTCGGCTTTTCAAACTTGGCCTTCGGCTTTCCGGCAGTAGCCTCACGCGGCTTGCGCGGTTTGGCTGCGGAATGGGTGGCCTCGTCGCGTTCTTTGCGCGGCTTTTTCTCATAGGGTTTCTTGGGGCGGTCCTGACCGTCCAGAAACTCCTTGGAAGACGTGTTGCCACGCGGCTTGTCGAACCGTTTCTTCGGCCCGCCTTTTCCCGGTCGCCCCGCAGGGTTGCGGTGTTGCGAAAACTCCGGCGCACCCGCGAGCGGCTTGACCGTGATCTCACCTTCGAGTTGCGCTTTCGGCCCAATATGGTCGAGGAAGCCGGCCAAAGCGGACTCTTTCAACTCCACATAGGTCTCGTTGTCTTCCATACGGATCTTGCCGATCTGGGTCTTTTCCAGATTGCCAGCACGACACAAAAGCGGCAGCAGCCAACGCGGCTCTGCTCTCTGGGTGCGTCCCACCGACAGGGAAATCCATGCCGAAGGACCGAATTCTGCGCGCGGGTCTTGCGGGCGTTTTGCCGTATGGACATTCAACTCTTCAGGCGCGGACAGACCTGCGCGATAGAGACGCAAGCAAGCGACAGCAACCTGTTCGGGGCTGTAACGCTCCAGCAATTTCGCAGCAAAAGCCGTGTCGGAGTCACTCAACTCCTCTGCCCAAGCCGCATCTTCCATGATCCGGCTTTCGTCGAGCGCAAGGATGTCTTCCGCCGTCGGCGCATGTTTCCACTCAGCGTCAATTTTCGCCCATTTCAACAGGCGCGCGGCTTTCTTTGCCACGTTATCCGGTGCGATGAGGACCGAGGTGCCTTTGCGTCCGGCACGACCTGTCCGACCCGAACGGTGCAAAAGCCCCTCGGTATTGGTCGGCAAATCGGCATGGATCACCAGTTCCAGATTGGGCAAGTCAATCCCGCGTGCCGCCACATCGGTGGCCACACAGACACGAGCCCGACCGTCGCGCAGCGCTTGAAGCGCATGGGAGCGCTCGTCCTGAGACAGTTCGCCCGACAGACTCACCACAGAGAAGCCGCGGTTGGCAAACCGTGCTGTCAGACGCGCCACTGCGGCGCGCGTGTTTGCAAACACGATCGAGGTCTGGCTGTCGTGAAACCGCAGCAGGTTGATGATCGCATGTTCGGAATCACGCGGCGCACACTGGATGACCTCGTAAGAGATATCCGCGTGCTGGCTCTTTTCCGAAACCGTTGCGACACGCACAGCATCACGTTGATAGGTCTTGGCGATATGGCTGATGGATTTGGATACGGTTGCCGAGAACAGCAGCGTGCGACGATCTTCGGGCGCTTCGCCTAACATGAACTCAAGGTCTTCGCGAAAGCCGAGATCAAGCATCTCGTCGGCCTCATCGAGAACAATGGCGCGAATGCTCGACAAATCCAGCGCACCGCGCGTGATATGATCGCGCAAACGTCCGGGCGTGCCCACAACGATATGCGCGCCACGTTCCAAAGCCCGACGCTCGGTTCGTGCATCCATACCGCCGATACAGGTCGCTACCCGCGCACCGGTTTTGGCATAAAGCCACATCAATTCACGGCTGACCTGCATCGCAAGCTCGCGGGTCGGTGCCACAACAAGCGCCAAGGGGCTACCTGCGTGGTCAAAGCGTTCGGCTTCCCCCAAAAGCGTTGGCGCAATGGCGAGACCAAAGCCCACGGTCTTGCCGGACCCCGTCTGGGCAGAAACCAGCAAATCGGCCTGAGCAAGCTCGGGTGCGGTGACGGCCGTTTGAACGTCGGTCAGAGTGTCATAGCCACGCTCGGCAAGCGCGTCGGATAGGGGGGTCAGCATAAAGGGAATTCCGTTAGGGCGCCTAAATTCAGGCGCAAGATAGCACTGTCTAACGGATTTTGCGACGAGAGTCCACAGCATACAAATCGACATGCCCGACAATCTGCCGAACACGTGAAGGCTCACGCCAGAATAAAACTCCGAAATGCGCCGATCCAGCATTCAGACCGAACATTCAGGTTCATAAGACAAAGGTTAACGCACGGAAAGGCGCGCTGTGCAATACCGTTCAGGCCTCGACCGCCTCAAACTCCGCCCATTCCTCATCCGTAAACACCCGCGCTCTGGACAGAAAACAGGTGCCGCGTCCGGTGTCCAAAGAGAATCCCGCACCATTGCCCGGCCCGGCATCCAGAATCATCTGGCTATGTTTCCATATCTCGAACAGGCTCTCGGAGATCCACACGGGCGCCCCCTCGACCTCACCAAGCTTTATATCGCGGGCCCCGATTATATAGTCACCCTCTTTGAAGCACATGGGCGAAGAGCCATCACAACAGCCCCCCGATTGCACGAACATCACGGGGCCATGTTCGGCAACAATATCTGCAAGAAGGGCACGGGCGGCGTCAGTCATCGTCACACGATCAATAGGCATTCTATCCTGCTTTCGGAAAAAAAGCGGGGCATACACGCAACTCAGGGGGGGAGGGAGAGGAATGCGTATATGCCCCAAGACAAGCCCGTAGAGGGCTTTATGAAGTCGGGCGGAACCTAGAAGAAGCCCAACTTGTTCGGATTGTAGCTGACCAGCATGTTTTTGGTCTGCTGATAGTGGTCGAGCATCATCTTGTGGTTCTCGCGCCCGATGCCCGATTGCTTATACCCGCCAAAGGCCGCATGGGCCGGATAGGCATGGTAGTTATTGACCCAGACACGTCCTGCCTGAATGTGACGCCCGAAGCGATAGCAGGTGTTCATATCCCGCGACCACACACCGGCACCGAGGCCATACATGGTGTCATTGGCGATATGGAGCGCTTCTTCTTCGTCCTTGAAGGTCGTGACAGAGACAACCGGCCCGAAGATTTCCTCCTGAAACACACGCATTTTGTTGTGGCCCTTGAGGATTGTCGGCTGGATGTAATAGCCACCGGCCAGATCGCCGTCGAACTTGGCCGCATCACCGCCGGTCAGAACCTCGGCCCCCTCTTCGCGACCAATGGTCAGGTAAGAGAGGATTTTCTCTTGTTGCTCGGAACTGGCCTGTGCGCCGACCATGGTATTGATGTCCCGTGGATCGCCTTGCTTGATGGCTTTCACGCGGGCAATGCAGCGTTCCATGAACTCCTCGTAGATGTCTTCCTGAATGAGCGCACGGCTCGGACAGGTGCAGACCTCGCCCTGATTGAAGGCAAAGAGCACAAAGCCCTCGACGGCCTTGTCGAGAAAGGCATCATCTTCGCGCATCACATCGGAGAAGAAAATGTTCGGGGATTTCCCACCCAGTTCAAGCGTCACCGGAATCAGGTTCTCGGTGGCATATTGCATGATCATGCGACCGGTTGCCGTGGACCCTGTGAAAGCGATCTTGGCGATACGCGGGGAACGCGCGAGCGGTGCACCCACCTCGGCGCCGTAGCCGTTCACGATGTTCAGCACCCCGTCGGGCAGCAGATCGGCAATCAGTTCCATCATCACCAAAATTGCCGCAGGGGTCTGTTCCGCAGGCTTCAGCACGATGCAGTTGCCCGCCGCCAGAGCCGGCGCGAGTTTCCAAGCCGCCATCAGGATGGAGAAGTTCCACGGGATGATCTGCCCCACAACGCCCAGAGGTTCGTGATAGTGATAAGCGACCGTATCCGCGTCGATCTCGGACATGGTGCCTTCCTGCCCGCGCAAAACCCCTGCGAAATAGCGGAAGTGGTCGACGGCAAGCGGAATATCCGCCGCCATGGTTTCGCGGATCGGCTTGCCGTTGTCCCATGTCTCGGCGGTCGCGATGAGTTCGAGATTTTCCTCGATCCGGTCTGCGATTTTCAACAGGATGTTGGAGCGTTCGGATGCACTCTTGCTGCCCCACGCTTCTTTCGCCGCATGGGCCGCATCCAGCGCCAGATCAACATCTGCTGCATCAGAGCGTGCAACTTCGCACACTTTCTCGCCGGTGATGGGGGTCACATTGTCAAAATAGCGACCATTCACGGGCGGGGTATATTTACCGCCGATAAAGTTGTCGTAACGGGATTTGAAAGGCGATGTGTAAATCGCACTTGTCTCGGATTGTACGTTCATGAATTTCCTCCTCATAGTCGGCATGACGTCCTCCACGCCAGCCTATGAGAGAAATGTGACCGCTCGCAGAAATCCGGTCACCCCCGAGTCGCCTAGCCGCAGCGCAGCAATGTCTCACCCCTGAGACAGGTGAACTCAGTTTTCGCCGTTTTCACCGATTCCGAGACGTTTCATCCGGCGATAAAGGGTCGCACGGCCAATTCCGAGCTCACGCGCCGCCGCCGACATATTGCCACCCGCCCGCGCAATCGCGCGTTTGAGCGCCGCCCGCTCGGCGCGTTCCAGCGCGGAACTCGTCGAATCCCGTCCCAGAATGTCCGAAGCCGGACGCGGATCAATCTTGCCACCAAGACCCAAGCCGAAGGCCCTCCGTGCCGCGCGGGTTGCACCCACGATCAGATCATCCTGGTCCACCGCAAGGAGAACCGCTCCTTCGGGTCGCTCTTCGGGGCCGGTGATGATCCGCGCTTTCGGGAACGCGGCGCGAAAGGCCTCCGTCTCGATCTGTTTGGCAGTTTGCGCCACAACGCCAGAGATCAACCGTGTATAGGCCTCCGTCTGATCCGCACGACAAGAGGACACATCAAGAGCCGCGATCAACTCTCCGTCCGGCCCGAAAATCGGCGCATCCATACAGGACATGACCGTGTTCCGGCTCATGAAATGTTCATCACGGTGAATGATAAGGCTGCGCGCCTCCGCAATACAGGTTCCGATCCCGTTGGTGCCCTCGGATTTTTCTGACCAGTCGAAGCCCGCCCATAAGCCCCAGTCCTGAAATGTATCACTGTCGGCATCCTTGGAACGCTGGTCGAGAATGACCCCGTCCCGATCCGTCATCAAAACGGAACAGCCTGTGTTGCCGACCATCTGGAATAGATGGTCAAGCTGTGGCGTTGCAAGGTCCATGAACCCTTCAAGCCGCGCGCGGCGTTCCTGTATTTCCATGTCGGAAAACCGCTTCGGCGCAGGTGTGCGGGTCGGATCCAATCCATGTTTCATCATCGAACGACGCCAACTGGCCGTCAGACGTGTCCCAACGTGATCCGATTCGACGGTAGAAATGATGTAATCTGCGTGACTTTTGCTCATCTAAGTCGCCTCCTCCCAAACGCGACGGCGACAAGCCTTACCATAGGGAAGGCCCAATCGCCAAATCTCGGTGTCGTGACCTCGTTGCATTGACGGACTCAATGAAAGGATCAAACGGGAAGCGCCGTGGTTTTGAACACCGTGCGCATGGCAAAGGAAGATTGCATGGTCTGCACACCGGGCAGGCGAACAAGCTGGCGATGTACCTCAGCAAAATGATCGGTGTCGGCGGCGACGACCTTGAGGATATAATCCGCTTTGCCCGCCATCAGATGACATTCGAGCACATCAGGCATGTTTTTCACAGCCTTCTCAAAAGCTGCCAAAATATCATCTGCCTGACTGTTGAGCGTCACCTCGACAAATACGGTCGCGCGACGGTCCAGGTGGCGCGGGTCCAGCAGCGCCACATAATCGCGGATGATGCCCTCTGACTCCAGCCGCTGCACCCGACGATGACAGGCCGAGCTTGAGACATTGGCCTCTTGCGCCAGATCAGCGTTAGAAATCCGGCCCCGCCGCTGCAAAATCCGCAAGATTCGGCGGTCTGTATCATCCATCTTTATCATTTCGCGCGTTTCGCCCACTCAAAGTAGAATCTTTGCAACAATGTCCCACGAATGTTCTTTTTCGACAAGCCGCGTCGGAAACATGTCTGCGGCGCGTATGATATATGTGTGTCCCTGCTGGAACCTCTTTGGTCCAGCAAAAAGGCCCGTTGGATCACTCCAACGGGCCAATTTTTCAGAATCTCAACGCTCTCACTTCTTGAGCGAGTCGCGGATTTCCAAAAGCACTTCCAACTCGGTCGGCCCCTTGGGCTCCTCGACGGCGGGTGCTTCCTCTTCTTTGGATTCGGCAGCTTCTTTCACCTTGTTGACATAACGCACCAACAAGAAGACCACCAAAGCGATGATCAAGAAGTTGATCACGGCCATGATGAACGACCCGTAAGCGAACAGAGATGCGCCTGCTTCGCGTGCAGCTTCCAACGAAGTGCCCGGTGCCACTTCACCCGAAATCACAACGTAACGGTTGGTGAAGTCCAAGCCACCGGTAAAGATGCCGATGATCGGGTTGATCAGATCCGCCACCATGGATTTGACGATCGCGGTGAAGGCCGCACCGACGATGATACCAACAGCCATGTCCATGACATTGCCTTTGGCGATAAAATCTTTGAACTCTTTGAGCATTGTCTTTCCCTCTTTTGTCCCTTGGGGCCTGCCCCCCTGATTGCAAGCGCTTTGGAACCGTTTGGCGCACAGTGCGCTCCGCAACCTTGCACATGCCTACCTGTTTTTTCGCAGAAGCAAAGCGCTATTTTAGGGGAAATCACCTGATTTTATCCCCGGAGCTTTCATGTCAAATACAGTCAATCACCCGATCACCAAACGCTGGCCCGCGCAATTTCCAGATAAAATCCAGCTTTACTCCTTTCCCACACCGAACGGGGTTAAGGCCTCTATCGCGCTTGAAGAAATGGGACTCGACTACGAGCCACATCTGGTGACGCTCTCGGATTCGGATGTCAAAAGCCCCGAATTTCTCGCGCTCAACCCGAACAACAAAATACCGGCAATCATTGACCCGAACGGGCCGGATGGCGCACAGATCGAACTGTTCGAATCCGGTGCCATTCTGATCTACCTCGCAGAGAAAACCGGAAAGTTCCTCCCGACCGATTCGAAAGCCCGTTACGAGACCCTCCAGTGGCTGATGTTCCAGATGGGCGGCGTCGGGCCAATGTTCGGACAGCTCGGCTTTTTCTACAAGTTCGCCGGCGCAAAGATGGAAGACCCCACTGCACGCAACCGCTATATCAACGAAGCCAAACGCCTTCTGAACGTGTTGGAGCAACGCCTCGAGGGGCGCGATTGGATTATGGATTCGTATTCCATCGCAGACATGGCCATCGCACCATGGCTCAACGCGCTGGATTTCTATGGCGCAAAAGAGGTTCTCGGCTATAACGACCTGAAAAACGTGCCGGCCTATGTCGAACGCTTCTACGCGCGACCTGCCGTTGCAAAAGCAAAGAACATCCCCCCGCGGCCTGAGTAATCAAACGGAATCCATCCGCACAGGACGACATCCGCGTTCCGTATTCGGGGCGCGGAGATTTCATGAGATCTAGCCTGACAACAGGGATTCAGGTTTCGCGCAAAACACAGTAGGTTGTTCTCAGAAACCTCCGAGAGAGCCCCCATGACAGATTTCTCATCCGACAGCGCCAGTATTCCGACAAGCGACACCTGGACCACACAACAGGTCACTCGACTGTTTTTCTTGGCAATTACGACCTACTTTCTCGCACAACTGGCTCTGCGCCTGATCCTTGGCGGCGCACTGGAAACCGATGAAGCGGAAATGCTGTTGATGACGCCGGGCCTACGTTGGGGTTATGGCCCTCAACTCCCATTGTATAACTGGCTTCAGACCGTCCTGTTTTCCGTATTCGGAGAAACCCTTTTCGCTCTGTCCCTCCTCAAGAACCTGCTGCTCTGGTCCACCTATGCCTTGTTGTTTGTCGGGCTTCGCGCCTTTGTCCCCGCACGGGTGGCCGCGCTGACCGCCCTGTCTCTGTTCCTTATTCCTGATATTGCCTGGGAAGCGGAGCGTGCGACGACCCATTCCAACATGCTGCTTGCGACAATCTCCGCAAGCATTGCCGCATTTCTCTGGGCGCTGAAAACCGGCCATTTGCGGCATTGGGCTTTGTTCGGTCTGGCTTTGGGGCTGGGCGGTATTGCCAAATACAACTTCTGGGCCATTCCAGTCGGGCTGGTGCTTGCATCCCTGTCGATCGAACACGCGCGCCGGAGCCTGCTCTCGAAACGCGCGCTCATCGCACCCGTTATCGCCGCAGTCGTCGTCGCTGGCCCCTATGTGTGGATGTTCAAAAATCCGGACCTCGCGCTGTCCTCCGTCGGAAAAATGGACCTGTCCGAAGCGGCTCACAGCCTTATTCCCGAGGGCGTCCCCCTCTATTTCCAAGGCATTGCCGCGCTTTTGATCCTGCCTGCGCTTGTCGCTGTCATATTGTGGATCGCTTCCCGCAAAAGGTCCGCCTCCGACGACACACGCTGGCCCGCCATCCTGTTTCTAAGAGCCGGAGCCATACTGGCCGTGATCGGCCTCGCAACAGTCTGGCTGGCAGAAGTGGGCCATATCACGCCGCGCTGGCTCCTGCCCATCGTCTTGCCTGTGGTGATCGGCCTTTTCCTGCATCTCTCACCCCGCCTCTCTCGACGCGCAGCACTTGGCTACCTTACCACACTCTGTCTCTTTGCTGTCTTGGTCTTCGTCGGCCTGACCTTCGACCGCTACAAGGACGGTGCGAGACGTGACCTCGACTTTGAACCGCTTGCCCAATTCATCGAAGAAATGAGCCTGCCGGAAGACACGCTGATCGTCGCCGATTTCTACATCGGCGGCAATCTGGCCCACATCCGTCCGGACTGGAACATTCGGCCGGATCTGCCTGCAAATGCCAAATCCGAACAAACAAAGCAGATCTTGCTTCTGAGCCGCACCGCAGGCAAGGGAAGCCATATGTCAAAACTCGCATCACAAGTCCGTTGGCCTTTTGCGGACCATGTAGACTATGGCGAAGAGCACCAGATCACACTTCCCTTTCTCCACGGCGAACGCACATTGCCGGTCCGGCTGCTTTACGGCACCTCACAATAAAAGAAAGCTGTAATAACCATGCAGACGTCTGAGGACACCCAACTCTCAAGAGCCTTCTTTCTTATCCTTCTCGCATATTTCAGTGTCCACGTCGTGTTGCGCACCGCGCTCGGTGGCACATTTGAATACGACGAAGCGGAAATGTTCGTCCTCGCGCAAGAGTATCATCTTGGTTACGGGCCTCAGACGCCGCTCTACAACTGGATTCAGGCATTCACCTTTGATGTATTCGGCCCCACAACTTTTGCAATCGCCTTACCCAAAAATATCCTGCTCTTCGCCACCTATGCCCTGACATTTGACGGCTTTCGACGTCTCCTTCCTGTGCGGACGGCCATAGCGGTAACGCTGGCGCTTTTGCTATTGCCGAACGTATCATGGGAAGGCCAACGCGCGGGATCGCACAGTATTGCAATGCTGGCCTTAATCGGTGCGACGCTGAATATCCTTGCCCGTCGTATTGCCGCCGCGCGAAGGGGAGATCATTTCCTGTCCCACGCGATCTTGCTTGGTGTCGCACTGGGGCTGGGAGGCATTACCAAATACAATTATTGGCTTTTTCCCCTGCCTCACCTCCTGACAGCAGGGCTTTTCCCCGACATCCGTCAGGCGCTCTGGCGCAAGGACCTCTGGTTAACCGTATTGGTAGCCGCGTCTCTTCTTGCCTTACCAATGCTCTGGGCCGTAACCCATCTAGAGATGACAGTCTCCGCGGCAGACACCCTTTATCACCCACCCGCCTTCAATGCGTTGCCCGCCCCGCTTCTGGGCGTGGCAACCATGTTTGCCGAAACGCTCGCGGCCCTTGCTCTGCTTCTACTCACACTACTCGCCACACGCCTACCCTTTGGGCGTCAGATGTTTTCGGTGGGACGCCCTGCCCCCTTATCTCTCTGGATGCTCACTTCCGGAATAACGGGACTTATTGCAATCGCCTTTCCAGTAATCGGCTTCGGTGTCACCGACGTGCAAGCCCGTTGGCTCATTCCGTTGCTGATTCCTCTGGCCTTCGGACTGATGATTTGGGTTACACCCACACTGTCATCACGAATCTTGCGTAATTTTTTCCGGTTTTGTGCCGCTCTTGCGCTTTTGATCATCGTAGCAATAGCAGACACCCGTCTACGTGGGGCAGGCAGCGACTCCCTGGACATTGAGACCCTTGCGCAAGCGATCGAACAAGACCTTCCCGAAGGCTCCAAGCCTCCAGCAGTAATAAGTTTTAATTTCTATTTTCCCGGAAACCTTAAATTCCTGCGCCCGTCATGGACAGCTTTACCGTCCCATCCCGGCGGAACAATTCCAGAAGATTTAACGCATGTTGTCGTGATCGGCACCACCAATCCGGAAAACATCATGGCCAAGCTCGCGATGCATGGGCTGACAGCACTGAATCCCGAACTTGGCCCTTTGCATACTGTTACCTTGCCCTATCGTTTCGAGGACGAAAAAACCCGCGATGTGCCTTATGGCATCATCCCGCTGAAAAATAACAAATAAAAAACGGCGCCCAATAGGCGCCGTTTTCCTAGCTTAGCTCAGACAAAACCTCAGCCGCGCAGCATGCCGCCGGTGGATTTCTCCACTTTCGCGATGATTTTTTGCGACAGGGCTTCGATGTCTTTCTCTTTGAGCGTTCCTTCAACCGGCTGGATACGCACGGTGATGGCCAGAGATTTTTTGTCTTCGCCCAGAGAGCCGCCGATAAACTCGTCAAAGATGCGGACATCTTCGATCAGAGATTTGTCGGCCCCGCCAGCGGCATTGATGACATCCAGCGCACGCACATCCTTGTCCACGACGAAGGCGAAATCGCGTTCTACCGCCTGAAGATCGTTGGTGAAGAAAGCAGAGCGGGCGATTTTGTTCGTCTTCGGCATTGGTGCTTCTTCGAGATAGACGGTGAAAGCCACAGCCGTGCCTTTCACACCCATTTCCTTGAGCACTTTCGGATGCAACTCACCAAATTCCGCCAGAACCTTCTTCGGGCCGAGGCAGATTTTACCAGAGCGCCCCGGATGGAACCACGGCGATGTGTCACGCAGGATTTGTGCTTTGGCGGGCGCACCGATGGCGGCCAGAACGGCTTCGGCATCGGCCTTGGCATCGTAAAGGTCCACCGCACGACGCTCGCCATGCACGTCTTTCGGCCCCGTTGCCCCGACGCGCACACCGGAAATTTGCCGACGCTGTTCGCCCGGTTCGCCACCGAAGAATGCCGGTCCACATTCGAACAGGTTCAAATCCGCAAACCCGCGTGCCTGATTGCGTGTCGCAGCCGCCAGAAGTCCGGGCAAAAGATCCGGACGCATGTGGCTCATCTCCGAAGAGATCGGGTTATCCAGTTTCACCGCATCCGTGCCACCGCCAAACAGTTCGGCGCTTTTCTGGTCGATGAAGCTGTAGGTCACACATTCGTTGAACCCGAGCCCCGCCGCCTGATGGCGCGCCTTGCTTTCGCGCACCTGCATGGGGGTCAGGATTTGCTTGGCCACACCAGAGGGCCGTGTCATCGGCTTCGGCTCAAGATGGGTCAGGCTCTCGACACGGGCGACCTCTTCCACGAGATCGGCCTCGCCCAACACATCCGGACGCCAGCTTGGCACCTGCGCCATGTCGCCATCCATCACAAAGCCCAAGGCCTCAAGAATAGCCACCTGACGTTCCGCCGGAATGGTCATGCCGACCAGAGATTGCACACGGTCGGTATCGAGATGATAGGCGCGGGACACGTCCGGCACCTCGCCTGCGACAACGGCTTCGGACGCCTCGCCACCGCAGAGCGCCACAATCATCGCGGTCGCGTCATCGAGCGCCTGCATGTTGTAGGCCGGATCAATGCCGCGTTCGTTGCGATAGCGCGCGTCGGAATTGATCTTGAGCGCACGCCCCGCCTTGGCGATGTCGAGCGTGTTCCAAAACGCCGCCTCGACAAACACATCCACGGTCTCGTCCGTGCAGCCGGTTTCAAGCCCGCCCATGATGCCGCCAATACTTTCGACCTTCCCGCCGGAGAAAATACACATCGCGCCTTCAGGCATGGCGTAAGTTTTCTCGTCGAGCGCCAGAAGCTCTTCGCCCCCTTTGGCGCGGTCAATCACCAGACCATCTTTCACCGTCGCTGCGTCAAAGACGTGCAGCGGGCGGTTGCGGTCATAGGTGAAGAAGTTGGTCACATCGACCAGAATGGAAATCGGGCGCAGACCAATGGCGGTCAGGCGGTCCTGCAACCATTTCGGAGAGGGGCCGTTCTTCACACCTTTGATCACACGACCGGCGAAAACGTGACAACCGTCTTTAGCAGCCTCCGTAATCTCCACCGAAATCGGATTGAGGAATTTTGCTTCCACCGTCTCGGCCTTGAGCGGTTTCAACGTCCCGAGACCACGCGCCGCCAGATCGCGGGCAATGCCATACACGCCCAGCGCATCGGGGCGGTTCGGCGTAATGGCAATCTCGATCACCGGATCGACTTTGGCCGGATCATGCTCGGCCAGATAATCGGCAAACTCCATGCCGATCTCGCCGCCCTCCAGCTCGATAATGCCGTTATGCTCGTCGGAAAGCTCCAACTCGCGCTCGGAGGCCATCATCCCGTGACTTTCGACGCCGCGAATTTTGCCGACGGAAATGGTGATGTCGAGGCCGGGGATATACATGCCCGGCTTGGCCAGAACAGCCGTGATCCCCGCCCGCGCATTGGGTGCGCCGCAGACGATCTGGGTCATGCCCTCGTCGGTCTCGACCTGACACACGCGCAGTTTGTCTGCGTCGGGATGCTTTTCGGCCTCTTTGACCTTGACCAGCTTGAAGCCCTTGAGCTTTTCACGCGGGTTCTCGACGCCTTCGACCTCAAGCCCGAGATCGGTCAGGGCGTAAAGGATGTCATCGAGGCTCGCCTCGGTTTCGAGATGCTCTTTGAGCCAGGAGAGTGTGAATTTCATTGTTTACTCCATTTGGCTACGACTGTTTTAACAAGCGCTTTCCTCCGAAAACGCGTGTGTGATGCCAAATCTTTTTTCATTTCCTTCAACAAAGCCCTCTGACTTTGCAGCAAATTCTCATATTTCGCGCGAACAATCCCTCGCCCTTCCTCAAAAGACGAGTAATTTGTATTGAACGAAATTTTCCATGCACGGAAGGCTTCGTCACATTTGTCCAGAGCTGTGACAACATTGTCCGGTGCCAACAAGAACACTTGATCTCTCAAGCAATAAAGGCCGACTTCACGCTCTTCCATCCCGAAGAATTGTTTAGCCTTTTCCGCGAAATCATCATCGTCCAGCATAGGTTGAGCAAACCGGAGTTCTGTTAGAGCAGCGGTATACTCTGCATAAAGGCGGCGCAATTCTTCCTTTTGCTTAGTCTCATGATCAATGAGCTTCTGCCAACGATAGACAAAAGTCGCCACGATAATTGTGACTAAGCCAAGAAAGAACTGGCCTATACTCACCCGTGAATCCCCCCGGCCAAAGTCGGCGTGCCCAGTGCACTAAAGCCGTAGTGGCGCAACCAGCGCAGGTCGGAATCAAAGAACGCCCGCAGGTCGGGGATGCCGTATTTCAGCATCGCCAGACGGTCGATCCCCATGCCGAAAGCAAAGCCCTGCCATTCCTTCGGGTCGATCCCGCCGGATTTCAGAACATTCGGGTGCATCATACCGGAGCCCAGAACTTCGAGCCAGTCGTCGCCCTCGCCCACGGTCACGGTGCCGTTTTCCCATTTGCACTGCACATCCACCTCGGCGGAAGGTTCCGTGAAGGGGAAGTGCGATGCGCGGAAGCGGGTTTTCACCTTGGTGCCGAAAAAGGCGGTGTAGAATTCTTCGAGCACCCATTTCAGGTTCGCCATAGAGATGTCCTTGTCGATGGCCATGCCTTCGACTTGGTGGAACATCGGCGTGTGTGTCTGGTCATAATCCGACCGATACACGCGGCCCGGCGCGATGATGCGGATCGGTGCGCCTTGGTCGAGCATGGTGCGGATTTGCACCGGCGAGGTGTGGGTCCGCAGCACGTTGGGCGCGCGTTCGTCGCCTTCGGCGCGGTGCATGTAGAACGTGTCATGCTCCTGACGGGCCGGATGGTGCGGCGCAATGTTGAGCGCGTCGAAATTGTGCCAGTCATCTTCGATCTGCGGCCCTTCGGCCACGGCAAAGCCGAGATCGGCGAAGATGGCATAGATTTCTTCGGACACACGGGAGATCGGGTGGATCGTGCCTTGCGGACGCCCGCGCCCCGGCAGGGTCACATCGAGCCATTCCTCCGCCAGACGTGCATCCAGTGCAGCATCCTCCAGCGCGACCTTTTTGGCGGCCAGAGCGGAGTTGATTTCATCTTTGAGTGCGTTGAGCTTCGGCCCCATGACCTGACGCTCTTCGGGGGTCATTTTCCCCAATTCACGCATCTTGAGTGCCACTTCACCCTTTTTACCAACCGCTTGCAGACGAATGTCTTCGAGCGTGGCCTCGTCCCCCGCTTGCAAAATCGCGGTGAGATATTTGTTCTTCAGATCGTCCATCCCGAACCCTCTGTTCCATGTCCCCCGCTTGGTATCACGGGAGGCCCAAAAGACAAGAAGCCGCGAGACCTCGAAAGGTCCGCGGCTTCAAAAATGTTCGTTCCCGAATAGGGGAGCTTACGCGAGCGCGGCCTTCGCCTTTTCGACGATGGCTTCAAACGCAGCAGGCTCGTGCACGGCGAGATCGGCGAGAACCTTACGGTCCACTTCGATACCGGCGAGCGACAGGCCGTTGATGAATTTGGAGTAAGTCAGCGCTTCGTCATGCGAACGCACAGCAGCGTTGATACGCTGGATCCACAGGGCGCGGAAGTTACGCTTGCGGGCCTTACGGTCACGCGTTGCGTATTGGTTCGCCTTGTCGACGGCCTGCGTTGCGGTGCGGAAGTTCCGCGAACGTGCGCCATAATAGCCTTTTGCGGCTTTGATGACTTTACGGTGACGGGCGTGGGCGACGGTACCACCTTTGGTGCGGGACATGTGTCTCTCTCCTCTTAGCGGTCGTAGGGCATGTAGGACTTCACGATCTTCGCATCAGGTGCGGAGAGCGTGGTCGTACCACGTGCGTCACGGATAAATTTCGTGGTGCGTTTGATCATGCCGTGGCGTTTGCCGGCTTGACCCGCTTTGACCTTGCCAGAGGCGGTCATTTTAAAGCGCTTCTTGGCGCTCGACTTCGTCTTCATCTTAGGCATTTCCATCTCCTTATAGTTTCGATGGTTTATCGCGCGACTCGGCATGCCATACCGCCGGACGCGCCCCATGAGCCGGTGCCATTACAGGCCCTGAGCGGCCTTGGCAAGGCTTGAGAGGTTCATTTCCTCAAAAAATCCATGATTCCGACCATCACACGCAAGACGGCATGTGGAATGTCGGCAAAGCTGTAACCAACCGGATGCAAGATCAGTGCTGCGACGAACATCACACCACCGATCACAATCATGCCTGTGGCAAATTTCGGGGACAGGCTTTCGGAATAGGCTTTGATGGCATTGGGCACGGCGAGCAAACAGATCACCATGCCCAATACAAGAAGAAAGTCCGTATTCATCGCGACCCGCGCGCCTTATTCGGGGTCGGAGTTGAAGATCAGGCGTTCTTCACAGGGGGCAACACGCAGGATGTTGGTCGAGCCCGGCTGGTTGAACGGAATCCCCGCGACGACGACGATCTTGTCCTCCTCGGTTGCAAAGCCCGACGTCCGCGCCGCGCGCGCTGCATTGACCACAGCCATTTTGAACCGCTCGACTTCGCCCGTCATGACGCAATGCATCCCCCAGTAGAGGCAGAGCTTGCGTGCAGTGTTGCGACGCGAGGTCATGGCAATGATCGGCACATGCGGGCGTTCACGGGCGGTCAGCGCCGCCGTTGTGCCACTCTCGGAATAACAGACGACGGCTTTGACATCGGTGTTTTCCGCAATCTCGCGGGCTGCCGAAACAATCGCATCAGCCGTGGTGGTTTTCTCGATCCCCGCACGCGAAGCATCCAGAACGTCGCGGTAGACCGGATCACTCTCCACTTCGACCGCGACATTGTTCATCGTGGTCACAGCTTCGATCGGATAATTGCCCGCCGCAGATTCAGCCGATAGCATGATCGCATCCGCGCCCTCATAGATGGCGGTCGCCACGTCGGACACTTCGGCGCGTGTCGGCATCGGGCTTTCGATCATGCTCTCAAGCATCTGGGTCGCCACGATCACAGGTTTCGCCACAGCACGACACCGGCGTGTCAGGCGTTTCTGGATCGGCGGCACGGCTTGCACAGGCAGTTCAACGCCCAAATCGCCACGCGCAACCATGATGCCATCGGAAACAGCCAGAATATCTTCAAACGCATCAACCGCCGACGGTTTCTCGATCTTCGCCAGAACAGAAGCACGGCCCTTCACAAGCTCTCTGGCTTCGAGCACATCCTCGGGACGCTGCACAAACGACAGCGCGAGCCAGTCGACACCCAGTTCGCAGACAAATTCGAGATCCTTACGATCCTTCGGCGACAACGCGGCAAGCGGCAGCACCACGTCCGGCACGTTGACCCCTTTGCGATCGGAGATCGTCCCGCCGACCATCACGATGCAATTCGCGTAGTCGTCGCCGCAATCTTCGACCTTAAGGCGAATCTTGCCGTCATTGACCAGAAGAGACGCGCCCGGTTTGAGTGCGGCAAAAATCTCGGGATGTGGCAGTTGCACACGGTTCCCGTCACCGGGTGTATCGTCGAGATCAAGGCGGAATTTATCGCCTTCTTCGAGATCATGTGCGCCGGAGCCGAATTTTCCCACCCGCAGCTTCGGCCCCTGAAGGTCGGCCAGAATGGCAATCGGACGGCCAAGGTCGGTCTCGATTTTGCGGATGATGGCATGTCGCGCACGAATTTCTTCGTGATCACCGTGGCTCATATTCAGACGGAAGACATCGGCACCTGCTTCAGTCAAGGCGCGGATGGTCTCGTAATCATTGGAGGACGGGCCCAACGTGGCCACGATCTTCACATTCCGAAGGCGTCTCATATTGCCTAAAGTCCTTTTCGGTCGTTTCAACTTGTCACGGGCCATCTTCTCTATGCCCCAAATGTTAGCGCTGCACAACTGGCCCTGCGGCGCGAAAGGGCTTAATGGAGGTATGAAACCAAAAGGTGACGCGAAAATGACCTCTAACGCTCCTTATCACATCGAAGGACAGGATCGGCCGGGCCGCTGGCTCATCACCTGCGATCATGCAACCAACCGCGTGCCCGAAGAAATCGGTCCCGATCTTGGCATCAGCGCCGAGGATATGGCCCGCCACATCGCCTATGACATCGGCGCGCTGGGTGTAAGCCGCAGCTTGGCTGACAAACTCGGCAGCCCGATGATCCATACCGATTTTTCCCGGCTTGTGATCGATCCCAACCGCGGCGAGACAGACCCGACACTGGTGATGAAACTCTATGACGGAACCATCATCCCGCGCAACCGCCATGCTGATGCCGCAGAAGTGGAGCGGCGGCTGGAGTTGTTCCATCGTCCCTATCACAACGCCTATGCGGCACTCTGCGCGAGGCGTGACGACGTGGTCATCTGCGCTGTCCACAGCTTTACCCCGCAACTGCAAAACCGTCCCCGCCGCCCGTGGCAGATCGGTATTCTTTCGGCCTATGACAGACGCTTCACCGATCCGTTCATTGCCGCGCTTGAAGCCTCCGAAATTCTGCAGGCCGAAGCCGAAAAGCTTGGCGAGCGACTTATCATCGGCGACAATGAGCCCTATGACGGACACCTGCCCGGCGATGCCATTGACCGCCACGCCCTTCACCACGGGCGGCTCAACCTATTGATCGAACTGCGCTCCGATCTGATCGAAACACCTGCGCAGCAAGCACACTGGGCCGCACTTCTGGCCCCCATTCTTCAAGACACGCTCCAAAAGACAGGATTGTAACCATGCCCCATGTTGTCATCGATTTCGCAGAAGGCCTCGAACGAAACCACGATATCTCACGTCTTTGCGAAGAAGTTTTCGACGCACTTGTTCTTGACGTCGAAGTGAATGCGCCCGCGCTCAAAGTGCGCGCACGTCCTCAACCCTATTTCAAGATCGGCACCGAGCCGGACACTTTTGCCCACGCCACGCTCTATCTGCTGGAAGGCCGCAATGATGCGACAAAGGCACGGCTTTCCGATATTGTGCTCAAAGCGATGGACGGGGTGCTGCCCTCGGTCGGTAGCCTCAGCGTCGACGTGCGCGACATGAACACCGCGGCCTATGCCAAACGTCTGAAGGGATGAGAAATGCCGGAGATTGACGACAAGACGATGGTCGAAATCGAAGCCGCTGCCTTCCGCACCCTGCGCGACCATCTGATGAACAAGCGCCCCGATGTGCAGAATATCGACATGATGAACCTCGCAGGTTTCTGTCGCAACTGTCTGTCACGCTGGGTGCAAGAAGCCGCCAACGCACGCGGAATCGAAATGTCGAAAGCCGAGGCCCGCGAGCTTTACTACGGCATGCCCTATGAGGACTGGAAAGCCCAAAGCCAGACAGAGGCCACACCCGAACAGAAGGCAGCATTCGACATCGCCTTTGCCGAGAATGTCGGCCCGAAAGAGACATCATGAGCCCTGTTGACCAGCTTGCACAATTCACCCGAGAGGCATTGCTCGCCGGTCAAAGCCGCGACGAGATTGCCACGGCGCTGCGCGAGGCCGGATGGGCAGAAACCGAGGTGCAGGATGCCTTGGGGGCTTGGGCCGAAACCGATCACATCCCACCCGTGCCGCGCCCGCGTCCTTATGTGTCGGCAAAAGAGTCCTTCTTTTACGCGCTGATGTTCGTGGCTCTGGCCATGACCACGTGGCATATCGCATCTCTTGGTATGGAGCTTGTGGAGCGCTTTTTTGACGAAAGTCACGCCTATATTCTCAATCGCTCGCTACGTTGGTCCATCGCGGCCATCATCGTGTTCTTCCCGCTCTTTATGCTCCTGCAACGCAGCGAGACCCGCACCCTACATCGGGACCAGAGCCGCCGTCGCTCCGTAGTGCGCAAGTGGTTCGGCTATATCGCGCTTTTCGTCTCTTCCATGGCGCTGTTGGGCGACCTCCTGAGTGTTGTCTATGCCTTGCTAAACGGCGATCTGTCCCTCGTTTTCACCTTGAAACTTGCGGTTGTCGCAGCCGTCGCCGGCACGGTCTTCGGCTATTACCGCAATGCGATGAAAGACGCAGAGAATGACCTTTGAAAGCTGGCCGCAAATTGCACTCACCGTGCTGGCATTGGGCGCAGTGGCTGCGGGGATTGCCACGGTTGGCGGTCCGGACGCGGCGCGGATCGAAAAGCGTGACGATCAACGCCTCTCGGAAATGCGCACCCTTGTCTGGCACACCCAATGTCTTGCGCGAGAAAACGGGAACACACTCCCAGACATGCTGACCGAAACCGATACATGTCCTGACAAACTGGCCGAAGATGCCCTACTGCGCACCGAGGGGTATCGCTATCTCAAAGTCGACGAGGCCTCTTTCAAAATTTGCGCAGATTTCGAAGACATCGAATCCTTGCAAAAACGGCGACCCGCAGAGGCGCTTGACGGGTCCGGCTGTCGCACTGCAAATCTTTGAGCGCAAAGAAAAGGCCCGCCAAACCGGCGGGCCTCATTACATCAATATCCGCGTCCATCAGATCGCTGTTTTCAGCATCTCTTCAACGTAAATTTCACGCAGGCGCTTGGCGATCGGACCAGCCTTACCATCCGCCACAGTCACCCCATCAATTTCGATCACCGGCTGGGAAAATCCGGTTGCGGAGGTCACAAAGGCCTCATCCGCAGCTTGCGCCTCAGCAATTGTGAAGGGGCGTTCTTCGATCTTGATTTGCGCCTCTTTGGCAAAGCGCAAAATCGCTGCGCGGGTGATACCGTGCAGAATGTCAGTGGACAGCTGACGGGTGATGATCGTGCCATCTTTGACGATATAGGCGTTGTTCGCATAGCCTTCGGTGACAAAACCGTCTTTCACCAGCCACGCATCGGAACAACCCGCTTTTTTCGCCTTCATTTTTGCCATCGACGGGTAGAGCAATTGGGTGGTCTTGATGTCGCGGCGCGCCCAGCGCAGATCCTCGACAGAGATGACCTTGATCCCCTCATCCATGACTTTGGAATTCAAAAGCGGCTTGGCGAAGGTAAAGAGCACGATACCGCCAGACACTTCTTCCGGATCAGGCCAGACGAAATCGCGATCCGTGCCGGCACCGCGTGTGATCTGGAGATAGATACCGCCTTCGTCGAGATCATTTTTCGCAATCAATTCACGGTGGATCGCAAGCAGATCATCCATCGTGACGGGGGAAACCATTTCAAGCTCGGACAAGGAGCGTTCCAGACGGGCTTTGTGCCCTGCGAAATCAATCAGCTTGCCGCCGATTACAGAGGTCACCTCATAGACCGCGTCCGCCATCAGGAACCCGCGATCAAAAATGGATACTTTAGCCTCGGTTTCCGGCAGGTATTCGCCGTTCACATAAACGGTGCGGGTCATGTCTTTCTCCTTGAATGAGTTAGCCCCAAAGCGCACGGACAGGCGGGTGAACGCCTTCCGCATCAAATTGCAAAGGTTCGGGACGGTCTTCTGCCAAAAGCAAAGGACCGTCAAGGTCCACAACACGCGCCCCTTGCGCAACGATTGTGGCCGGTGCCATCGCCAAAGAGGTGCCGACCATGCAGCCAACCATGATGTCATAGCCCTCTGCCAGCGCCGCCTTGCGCAATTCCAGCGCCTCCGTAAGCCCCCCCGTTTTGTCGAGCTTGATGTTGATCACATCATATTTGCCCTTCAAATCGGGGAGGCTCTTGCGGTCATGACAGGACTCATCGGCACAGACCGGAAGGGGTCTCTCAATCTCCGCCAACATATCGTCCTGCCCCGCAGGCAAGGGTTGCTCCACAAGTTGCACGCCAAGCCGCACCAAATGCGGCGCGAGGTCTGCGTAGACCTCAGCGGACCAACCCTCGTTCGCATCAACAATAATCTTTGATTTCGGCGCACCGCGACGCACGGCCTCCAGACGGCCCATGTCATCCGCCGTGCCCAGTTTGATCTTGAGCAACGGACGGTGTGCGTGTTTCGCCGCAGATTTCTCCATCTCTTCGGGGGAAGCCAGCGACAGGGTATAGGCCGTAATCATCGGCACCGGAGCCGGAAGGCCCAACAGGTCCCAAACCCGTTTTCCGGCTTTCGAGGCTTCCAAATCCCAAAGCGCACAATCGACCGCGTTTCGAGCGGCCCCCGGAGACAGCGCCTCTTGCAGTGTTGCGCGGGTGATGTCCTCCGGCAGCCCTTCGATCTCGGCGGCCACGCTTTCAAGGCTTTCGCCATAGCGCGCATAGGGCACGCATTCGCCCCAGCCACGTTGTTCGCCCCAGCCACGTTGTTCGCCCTCTGTTGCCCGCACAGTAATCACTTTGGCCTCGGTGCGTGATCCGCGCGAAATGGTAAACACTTCGGCGAGACGAAAGCTTTCGGCGGTAACGGTCAACTTGGGCATGTGATCTTCCTGAATGGGAACAGAACAGTGTGAAGAGGCGTCCGAAGACGACCCTTTTTATCCTTAAACCTCTGCCAAGGCATCAGCCAGACGGTCCGCGCCCTGACGGAACGGATCAATGGTCGGCAGACCCATCTCTTTTTCCACTTTCGCGAGATAGGCCAGCGCCTCGTCTTCGGACATGTGCTGAGTGTTCACAGAAATACCAACCACCTTACAGTCCGGATTCCCAACTTTCGCCAGCGTCAGCGCCGTGTCACGCAGCGCCTCAAGTGTCGGGAGCTTGAACCCCGGCAAGCCGCGCATGTGTTCGCGGGTCGGCTCGTGGCAGAGGATCAACGCATCCGGCTGCCCCCCGTGCACAAGCGCCATGGTCACGCCGGAATAGGACACATGGAACAAGCTGCCCTGCCCCTCGATCAGATCCCAGTGATCCGCATCATTGTCCGGCGTAAGGTATTCGATAGATCCCGCCATGAAATCCGCAATCACTGCATCAAGCGGAACACCATTACCGGTAATCAGGATCCCCGTCTGACCCGTGGCACGGAACGTGGACTTCATACCCTTTTCGCGCATGGATTTGTCGATTGCCAAAGCCGTATACATTTTACCCACAGAGCAATCTGTGCCGACCGCGAGACACCGTTTTCCTGTGCGTTTCACACCATTTGCAATCGGATATTTCACCGAAGGGATACGCACATCATGCAACGTCCGGCCAAAGGTCTTGGCAACCGCCACAAGGTCTTCCTCCTCACGCAAGAGGTTGTGCAGGCCGGAGGCGATATCAAAGCCTTCTTCAAGCGCATCGATCAGCACTCTTTTCCACGCCGGACTAATCACGCCGCCACGGTTTGCCACACCAATGACCAAGGTCTTGGCGCCAGCGGCCTTTGCCGCTTTCAGGTCCATATCGGGCAGTTTCATGTCGGCATTACAGCCTTCCATGCGGAATTGGCCGAGAGCATATTCTGGGCGCCAGTCCTTGATCCCTTGGGCTACTTTCGCAGCCAGTTGATCAGGGGCGTCGCCGAGGAAAAGAAGATACGGTGTTTCAATCATGGTGCAGCACTCCGGTTGCGTTTGATTCACAGTGACCGAGATTCGTTGCAAGGTGCTTCTGAAATTACGTTAGAAACTCTGACGTATTGGGAGAATATCCCAAATTAATCTAAAAAATCGGGAGAAAAATTAACCTGATTACGAAACAAGCAGTTTGAAAACTCCGATTTCTTTCGAAAGCGGGAAATGCCGCAGACGCAAAATCCTCCTTGCCACAATCAAAGCAAGATAATAACAATGCTGGATATATTTTGGAAACATCATTGCCGAGAGGAGCGCCAATGTCCTTCCGTCTACAGCCCGCCCCCGTGGATCGTCCGAACCGTTGCCAACTTTTCGGCCCCGGCTCGAATACGAAACTCTTTCCGAAAATGGCAGCATCAGCGGCGGATGTGATCAACCTTGATCTGGAAGATTCGGTCGCGCCCTCTGATAAAGACGTGGCCCGCACCAATATTATCGAGGCGATCAACACGATTGATTGGGGTAAAAAGACCCTCGCCGTGCGTATCAACTCTCTGGACACTCCTTACTGGTATCGCGATGTGGTCGATCTTCTGGAGCAGGCCAGTGAACGTCTGGACCAGATCATGATCCCGAAAGTAGGCTGTGCCGAAGACGTCTATGCGGTCGATGCGCTTGTCACTGCAATCGAAGCTGCGAAAGGCCGCCAAAAGAAAATCAACTTCGAAGTTATCATCGAATCGGCCGCCGGCATCGCTCATGTCGAGGAGATTGCAAAAAGCTCTCCACGTCTCGTTGCCATGAGTCTTGGGGCGGCCGATTTCGCGGCCTCAATGGGGATGCAAACCACCGGCATCGGCGGCACTCAGGAGAATTACTATATGCTCCACGGTGACACGCGGCATTATTCCGACCCGTGGCACTGGGCCCAGACCGCCATTGTCGCCGCCTGCCGCACTCATGGCGTCTTGCCCGTGGATGGTCCTTTTGGTGATTTCTCTGATGATGAAGGCTATCGTGCTCAAGCACGCCGGTCCGCGACGCTTGGTATGGTCGGGAAATGGGCAATTCACCCGAAACAGATTGCGCTGGCCAATGAAGTCTTCACCCCGTCCGATGAAGCGGTGGCTGAGGCCCGCGAGATTCTCGCCGCTATGGAACAAGCCAAAGCAAACGGTGAAGGCGCAACTGTTTACAAAGGACGCCTTGTCGATATAGCGTCAATCAAGCAAGCTGAAGTGATTGTGGCGCAAGCCGAGCTGATCACGAACAGTTGATATTCCTCCAGTCGGGAGGGGAGGCCCGACTGTTGAGGGAACCGCGCCCCGAGGCTTATGTTTCGGGGCGCTCTTCCACCACAGACAGATCCTGAAGGACATGACAGAAGGCAAAGGAGCAATTCCTGTGCCTTTCCAAGCCTTGCCGAGTTGCACCTTTGGACGAAAATAGCCATATACGGGATCAAGTATGGTTCGGAGGTCCGCATGACTCACTATCTCGAATTCGAAAAACCGCTCGCTGAGATCGAGGGGAAAGCCGAAGAGCTGCGCGCTCTGGCACGGAACAATGAAGAGATGGATGTCGAGAAAGAAGCCGCAGCACTCGACAAGAAAGCGGCTGATTTGCTCAAGGATCTGTATAAAGGTCTGACGCCCTGGCGCAAATGTCAGGTTGCACGCCATCCCGAGCGCCCGCACTGCAAGGACTACATTGACGCCTTGTTTACCGAATACACCCCGCTCGCAGGGGATCGGAACTTTGCCGATGATCATGCCGTGATGGGGGGGCTTGCCCGCTTCAATGATCAGCCCGTCGTGGTGATTGGTCAGGAAAAAGGTCATGACACCAAATCCCGAATCGAACGCAATTTCGGCATGGCGCGCCCCGAGGGCTACCGCAAAGCCATCCGCCTGATGGATCTTGCTGATCGTTTCGGCCTTCCGGTAATCGCATTAGTCGATACTCCCGGTGCCTATCCGGGTAAGGGCGCAGAAGAGCGCGGCCAGTCAGAAGCCATCGCGCGTTCAACCGAAAAATGCCTGAATCTCAAAGTCCCGATGATTTCCGTCATCATTGGTGAGGGTGGCTCTGGTGGCGCTGTGGCTTTTGCCTCGGCCAATAAACTCGCCATGCTGGAACATTCCGTCTATTCCGTAATCTCTCCGGAAGGCTGTGCCTCGATCCTTTGGAAAGACGCGGAGAAGATGCGTGAAGCGGCTGAAGCCCTGCGTCTGACGGCACAGGACTTGCATAAACTCGGTGTGATTGATCAGATTATTCCCGAACCGCTCGGCGGTGCCCAGCGCGACCGGGAGGCAACAATCGCCGCTGTCGGAAAAGCCATCGAAGCGATGCTTGCGCCGCTCAAGAAGAAGAAACCCGAAACGATCCTCAAGGACCGTCGCAAGAAGTTTCTTGAAATCGGCTCCAAGGGGCTGGCTGCCTAAATAAGCGTTTCCCCGTTAATTTCTGCTCATTCTACAAAAGAGCTCTTCAAGGCCACATACGAAAGGTGGCCTTGAAGCGGGCTGTATGAATAGACAATAACCAACTATGTCTCACGACATATAGGATGCCCCTACATACAGCTTTGGCGCTCACAACGATGCATCACGCAAAAGAATGTTCACGGGCAACCCATTTCAGCTTGTCACGCTGAACCTGCTCCACAGGCAGGATTTCCGTGGACTTATAAGCGAGAGCCATATCTACATTCTTCAAATCGCGACAAAGACGGCGCAGCCCATCCGGCTCAAGACTTGCCGCGTGGTCCGTGCCTTTCCATGTCCGATCAAGGGTAAAGTGCCGCTCAATATGGGTGAATTTGCCTTTACCATCAGCCTCCATCGCACGCCCCACCGCCAAAGCAGCTACATCAGCCGCAATTCCAAGGTGGTGACCAGAGAAGCCGATCCCTTTGACTTGGGTGCCGTATTTTTCCATCAGATTGCGGATTTCGAGCAGACAAATATCTTCAAACGCAACCGGATAACCAGAGGTGCAGCTATAGACGACAAGATCTTTGGCACGACCTCGTTCACTATAGAATTTGATCAGGTCTGCAATCTCCTTGCCGGTGGACATACCTGTAGAAACATGAATTTCGCCGCCAAAATTTTCGCAAAGATAATTCTGCAGTTCATAGTGCTGGTTTGTCGCCGACGGAATTTTTAGCAACGGCGGGTTAAGCGGCGCAATTTCTTTGGCCGAAGTCAGGTCCCAGACAGACGTCGAATATTTGATGCCGTTGATCTTACACTCTTCTAGAAGCTCTTGATGCTGATCCTTGTCGAATTCAAGAAATTCACGATGGGCACCATATGTATCCCCATAAGAATTTTTCGGCACAGGATGGGGTGCGTTAAATTGATCGGGTGAGAGCAGTTCACGGTTATGCCGCTTCTGAAACTTCGCAATATCTGCTTTGCAGACATGCGCCGCAACACGAATGAGCTCTTTGGCGATACTCATTTCACCTTTGTGATTGCAGCCAATTTCAGCGATAACTTGAACAGATTTTTTCTCGGTCGTCATATTCAGATCCATCTACAAATAGGGCATCCGGCAAATCTGTTTGCTCATCACCCCGACCTTCACTCATGTGTAGTGAAGAGACGTAGGTAAGGACCAAAGCCCGCATGCGTTCATCTGTGATGTTTATCGACGACAGAGATTTCTAAATGGTTAACAGAAACATAAACGCCTGATATTTGTATTTTACCATTTAGATCAGCTTTGATTTTTCAGGCCTTAAAAATTCTAAGTATTATCGCAACTGATTTTACGTCATTTTAAATAAGTTCTGAGATGAGTTCATGGAGTTTCGATGATAAATATGTATGTAGGGACGACATGATTACTTGGCTGAAACATACTCGCATGGGTAGATTGCTTCACCGCATAAAAAAGCGCTCTCATCTATTTGGCCGGATCGATTGTCTGGAAACGACAGGTTATTTGATTGCACAGGTAAAGCCGGCGCACTTCAGGCATAATCTGAAGCAGAAATCCATGATTATGGCTTTTCGCGAGGACACTAAAACCTGCTCCCGTGAATTATCTGCCTCGCGAAATATGGGCCAAGGATCGTAGTTTCCTGGTGCCCAGTTTCAAACCAACAGCACGTTTTTGAATGGCTGTCTGATGAATTCAAAACCTTCGCGATAGTGAGCCCAATTCGTATCTCACAGCCAGAACTCAACAATTAGAAACAAAAGTTTAGTCATGATTCTCCCACCTGATTTTCGAGAATTGGAGAGCCAATGATTGATTGGAAACACATCGAAGAATTGCGGACTGAGGTTGGCGAAGAAGATTTCACCGAGGTCGCCAGCATTTTTCTAGAGGAAGTTGACGAAACGGTCGCAAGAATACGGAATGATCCAAACCCGAATAGCTTGGAGCAGGATTTACACTTTCTTAAAGGCAGCTCCCTGAACCTCGGCTTCACTGCATTTTCATCCCTTTGCTATGAAGGCGAAATAGCAGCACGCCGAGGTGATTTCGCTCTAATTGATCTACCGAAGCTCTTTGAAACCTACACACATTCCCGCGCAGAATTTCTAAAAAACGTAGCGCTATGAGTAAAAGTTAAAGCACAAATTCGGCAAGCGCCTGATCATTTGTAATGTCGCGATAAACCAAACCTGCCGCATCCATTTTTTCAAACAGCTGGGCAAAATTATCTGGGTTATCCGTTTCAATCCCGATCAAAACCGAACCAAAATTGCGCGCCGATTTCTTCAAATACTCAAACCGCGCAACATCGTCAGTCGGCCCCAGCATATCAAGGAACTCCCGCAATGCCCCCGGGCGCTGAGGCATACGCAGAATGAAATATTTCTTCAGGTTTCGGAATCTCTGCGCCCGTTCTTTGACCTCCGGCAAGCGTTCGAAATCGAAATTGCCACCAGAAGTCACACACAAAACCCGTTTTCCGCGAATTTCATCACGAATGTCTTGAAGCGCATCAATCGACAAAGCACCGGCAGGTTCCAGAACGATACCCTCAACATTCAGCATATCGATCATGGTAGAGCAGATGCGATCCTCCGGACAGGCCAGAATGTGATCGGGGGAAATGTCCTTGAGAACATTAAAGGGCAACGCACCGATACGCGCCACAGCTGCGCCATCCACAAAACTGTCAATGTCAGTCAGGGTCACCGGATGCCCCTCCTGAACAGCCGCCTTGAGCGACCGTCCCCCCATCGGTTCTACAAAATAGATCTCGGCATCGGGGGCTTCTGTTTTGAGGTAGGACAAAACACCCGAAGAAAGCCCGCCGCCACCGACCGGTAGCACAACGATATCAGGCGTCATTTGCGACATGAACTCCACCGCAACAGTCGCTTGCCCCTCAATCACATCAGAATCGTCAAATGGCGCGAGAAAATGGCCGCCCTCTTCCGCACAATATGTTTGCGCGGCTTCAAGAGTATTGTCGAAATAATCCCCGACAAGGCGGATTTCGACCATCTCGCCGCCAAAGACCTTTGTTTTGTCAATCTTCTGCTGCGGTGTCGTAACGGGCATGAAAATCACCCCCCGCACTCCGAACTGACGACAAGCAAAAGCCACGCCCTGAGCGTGATTGCCCGCAGAGGCACAAACGAACAGGCCAATGTTCGGGTTCTTTTCGCGCGCCTTGATCATCGCATTCCACGCCCCACGCAATTTGTAGGACCGAACCGGCGTCAAGTCTTCGCGCTTTAACCAAACGTCACAATCGAACGCCTGAGACAGGTGATCATTGCGCAAACACGGGGTGGGCTCGAAAAGACGGCGCACCAAAGTTTCAGCCGCGCGCGCGTTTTGCGCAAATTCTTTTGGATCAGTCATGCAACTGCCCCTTCAAGGAAAGCTCATAGATCGAAGACAGAAGGCTGACATTGACCATCAACAACAGCCAGCCGACAGCGAGTTCATATAGAAGACCGACAATTCCGCTACCGAACACAGGCGCAACGAACTGAACCACGATTAAAGCAGCAATCGACAGGATCGCGGCCTGAAAAATGGAGGCCGAATACGGTTTCGTCGCGTTCCAAGCGTCTCCAAAAGAAAGTTTGTTCCCCAAGGCAACCGCAGGCAAAACGGGTGAAATCCTCAAGAACATGAACACCGCAGGCAAGCCGATCACAACGATAAGAAACAGCCCGCCAATCGATTGGGACAGCATTGTTCCAAACAGGGAAAACAATACGCCGGCAAAAAGCCCAACAGCCATTCCGATGCCAATGCCAATCAGAATGGAAAGGAAGAAATAGCTAAGGATCCTCTTGCCGTTCCAAGACGGGAAAGCGGATGTCGGGCGTTTGCCCTCAAGCGCGTAACAGTGCCACTCAACCGCGATCCAGCAGGACCCGATCACCATCGCCAGATTGGCGATAAAGAGCAGCATCAACCCATTACCCGACACAGCCGCAGGATCACCCGCCTCAAGGCCCTCCATATCCACCGCGCCGAAGCTCAAAATCTGTATAATCAGGATACCGATCCAGATCAGGCCAGACACAGCCAAGGCTTCGTCGAGATGGTGCAGCACACGCAACACGGCGTTTCGAAAGAGGATAAAACCCGTCATGATGACCCTTTTTGATTATCTTAATCGCAGGTTTAGTGGTTTTTCCCCCCAAGCTAAAGCATTCTTGGTATGAAACCTTGCTCAATCCTTGCTCTCGGGGCAAAAAACCGATAATCGCGCCTGCGATGTCCGAAAAAGGAAAGTCTTATGTCTGCGCCCAAAAAAGTGGTTCTCGCCTATTCCGGCGGCCTTGATACCTCGATCATCCTGAAATGGCTCCAGACCGAATACGGCTGTGAGGTTGTGACCTTTACCGCCGATCTCGGCCAAGGTGAGGAACTGGAACCGGCACGACAAAAGGCTGAGATGCTCGGCATCAAACCGGAAAACATTTACATCGAAGACGTGCGCGAGGAATTTGTTCGTGATTTCGTCTTCCCGATGTTCCGCGCCAATGCGGTGTATGAAGGTCTCTACCTTCTGGGCACGTCCATTGCGCGCCCGCTGATCTCCAAGCGCCTCGTCGAGATTGCCGAAGAAACCGGCGCCGATGCTGTGGCCCATGGCGCAACCGGCAAGGGCAATGACCAGGTGCGTTTCGAGCTGTCCGCCTACGCGCTCAACCCCGATATCAAAGTGATCGCACCGTGGCGCGAATGGGACCTGTCGTCCCGCACGAAGCTGCTTGATTTTGCTGAGAAAAACCAGATTCCGATCGCAAAAGACAAACGGGGCGAGGCGCCCTTCTCTGTTGATGCGAACCTGTTGCACACCTCTTCCGAGGGCAAGGTGCTTGAAGATCCGGCGCAGGAAGCACCGGATTACGTCTACCAGCGCACGGTTCATCCCGAAGATGCGCCGAACGAGCCGGAATTCATCGACATCACCTTTGAAAAAGGCGATGCGGTGGCGATCAACGGTGTGGCGATGAGCCCCGCGACTGTTCTGACCGAGTTGAACGAATACGGTCGCAAGCACGGTATCGGGCGTCTCGACTTTGTGGAGAACCGTTTTGTCGGCATGAAATCCCGTGGTGTTTATGAAACTCCGGGGGGGACTATTTTGTTGGAGGCGCATCGGGGGATTGAGCAGATTACACTCGATTCCGGCGCCGGTCACCTCAAAGACAGCCTGATGCCGCGTTATGCGGAGCTGATCTACAACGGTTTCTGGTTCTCGCCCGAACGTGAAATGCTTCAGGCCGCAATCGACAAATCGCAGGAGCATGTCTCCGGCAATGTTCGCCTAAAACTCTATAAAGGCTCGGCTTTTACGGTTGCACGGTCTTCCGAAGCCTCGCTCTATTCCGAAGCGCACGTCACCTTCGAAGACGACGCTGGCGCTTACGACCAGAAAGATGCGCAGGGCTTTATCCAGCTCAACGCGCTGCGCCTGAAACTTCTGGCCGCACGGAATCGTCGCCTCAAATAAGGGTCGGCAAAGCGTCGGATACCTGTCGGACTTCTGTCGGGCATCATGTAAATCAAAAGGGCGCCCGTCGAGGCGCCCTTTTCAATGCGAGATCACAGCGGCCTCACGCCCCGCGAAAGGCTTTCACCTCATCAGCAGACGGAATCGCATCCGCCGTGCCCGCGCGGGTCACTTTCAGCGCCGCCGCCTGTGTCGCCCATTCCATCGCCGCCTTGATCGGCATTCCAAGATCAAGCCCCGCCGCGACATAGCCGATGTAAGTGTCTCCGGCAGCCGTGGTGTCCACTGGCGTCACCTTCGGAGATGTGACCTCGATCACCTCGCCCGTCTCGTTGGACCGCCACATCGCGCCCTTGCTGCCCAAAGTGACCATGATCTGCGGCACGGGAATCTGATCCAAAGACACACCCATCCCGGAGCTGAGCTGGCTGGCCTCCACGGCGTTCATCACCAACATGGAGAGATCGGGAATGATGTTCTTCACCGCCTCGATGGAAAACGGCGCGGCGGAATAAATCACCCGCATGCCTTTGACCAAGGCAAAGGTGGCGGCGGGCGGTTGCAGGTTGGTTTCGTTTTGCAACAGCAAAGTGTCAGTCGATTTCGCCTGATCAATCGCATTCACAACAAATTCGCTGTCCTGCTTCACATTCGCACCCGGAGCCAGCACGATCGTGTTTTCACCGGCAGCATCGACATAGATCACCGCGTGACCCGTCTCCTCATCCACCTCGCGCAGATATTTGCAATTCACACCATAGCTTTCAATCCGCTCGCGGACCCAGCCATCGCTCTTGCCAATTGCACCGATGTGAAACACCTCGGCCCCTGCTTTCGCCGCGGCAACGGACTGGTTCATCCCTTTGCCGCCGAGGCCGAGTGTGTGATCCAGAGCGCTCAGGGTTTCTCCGGGTTCGGGAAAATGGGCAAGCTTGTAGAAATGGTCGATATTTACCGAACCGAGATTAAAGATTGCCATAAGCGCCCTCCAACAGTATCACATTACGTTGTTTGACCCACCTTGCACGCCGCAAGAACAGCCATGTTCAGAATGTCATTTACCGTGGAAACAGTTGAGCAAATCTGAATCGGCTTATCCACACCGGTCAAAATCGGACCAATCACGGTTGCCTCGGCCATTTCCTGCATCAATTTGACGGAAATAGAGGCAGAGTGACGGGCGGGCACCACGAGAATATTGGCCGGCCCCGACAGACGACAGAAAGGATAAGCCGCCATCACATCGGGATTGAGCGCCACATCAACGGTCATTTCGCCATCATATTCGAAATCGACGCCACGCTTGTCGAGGACTTGCGGTGCCATGTGCATCTTGTTGGCGCGTTCGGACACCGGATAGCCGAATGTCGAGAAGGAAGCAAAAGCCACACGCGGCTCGATCCCCATTTTGCGCGCAACGGCAGCGGCGGCTTCGGCAATATCGGCAAGGTCTTCTTCCTCCGGCCATTCATGCACCAGCGTATCCGCGATGAAGATGATCCGGCCCTTGAGCAGAACAGCCGTTACACCAACCGCGCCATCTTCGGCCTTGGCGTCAAAGACCGAATTGATCCGGTCCAGCACATGAGCCGATTTGCGGGTCGCACCGGTAACAAGGCCATCAGCATGACCATGCGCCAACATCAAAGCGGAGAAGGCATGGCGGTCACGGGCGGCAAGACGGTGGATGTCTTTTTGGTCGAAACCGGAGCGCTGCAACCGTTTGTAAAGGAAGTCCTTGTATTCCGGCAGGTGCTCGGTGTTCGCGGCGTTGACGATTTCGATTTCGGAGATCGCCTCGCCCAGCCCTTCTTCCTGAAGTTTGGCTTGCACATCATCGGTGCGGCCAACGACCAAAGCGCGGCCAAACCCGCCACGATGATAGGCTACGGCAGCACGCAAGACGCGCGGATCGTCGCCCTCGGCAAACACCATCGTTGCCTGAGCCTGACGTGCGCGGGCATAGAGCCCTTGCAATATCTGTGCTGTGGGGTCCATGCGGGCCTTGAGATCCTGCGCATAGCCTTCCATGTCGATGATCGGACGCCGCGCCACGCCGGTGTCCATGCCAACCTGCGCCACAGCGGGCGGGATTGTGTAGATCAGTCGCGGGTCGAACGGGGTCGGAATGATGTAATCGCGCCCGAAGGACAGTTTGCGCCCGTAGGCCAGCGCCACCTCGTCCGGCACATCCTCGCGTGCCAGTGCGGCCAGCGCCTCTGCACAAGCGATTTTCATTTCATCATTGATCGCACGGGCATGAATGTCGAGCGCACCACGGAAGAGATAGGGAAAGCCCAGAACGTTGTTAACCTGGTTCGGGTAATCCGAGCGCCCCGTGGCGACAATCACATCGTCACGCACTTCGTGGGCTTCTTCGGGGGTGATTTCCGGATCGGGGTTGGCCATGGCAAAGATCACGGCGTTGGGCGCCATGCTTTTGACCATGTCCTGCGTCACGGAGCCTTTGGCCGACACGCCAAGGAACACATCAGCATCCACCATTGCCTCGGCGAGCGTGCGGGCATCGGTGGTGGCGGCGTGGGCGGATTTCCATTGGTTCATGCCTTCGGTGCGACCCTGGTAGATCACGCCTTTGGTGTCGCACATGATGCAGTTGTCATGTTGCGCGCCCATGGATTTGATGAGTTCGAGACAGGCGATCCCTGCGGCACCGGCACCGTTTAGGACGATTTTGCAGTCCTCGATCTTTTTGCCGGAGATATAGAGCGCATTGATCAGACCCGCAGCACAGATCACCGCCGTGCCGTGTTGGTCGTCGTGAAAGACCGGAATGTCCATTTCTTCCTTGAGCCGCTGCTCGATGATGAAACATTCCGGTGCTTTGATGTCTTCGAGGTTGATCCCGCCAAAGCTCGGCCCCATGAGGCGGACGGCCTGAATGATCTCTTCGGGGTCTTCGGTATCCAGTTCGATGTCGATGGAGTTCACATCGGCAAAGCGTTTGAACAGAACCGCCTTACCCTCCATCACCGGCTTGGACGCCAGCGCGCCAAGATTGCCAAGGCCGAGAACGGCGGTCCCGTTTGTAATCACGGCGACAAGGTTGCCCTTGTTGGTATAGTCATAGGCGGTTTCGGGAGACTTTGCGATTTCCTCGCAAGGCACGGCCACACCCGGAGAATAGGCCAGAGAGAGGTCTCTTTGAGTGGTCATCGGAACGCTGGGCGCCACATCGAACTTGCCCGGACGGGGTTCCATGTGAAAGGCGAGCGCTTCTTCACGGGTTTGTTTGGTCTTGGACATTCGGGTAGTCTCCTCGCGGTCAATTGGGACTACTTACCCACACCCTGCGCAGGTCTCAACAAAAAGAAAACGATATGGGCCTTTACGCCACATATCGGGCCGCTAAGTTGGGCGGAAAATAAGACAAGGGACAGAACTTTGGCCACCCAAACCTCCGCCCCCACGCCGATGATGGCGCAATATCTCGAAATCAAATCGCGGCATCGCGATGCGCTTTTGTTTTATCGTATGGGCGATTTTTACGAGATGTTCTTCGACGATGCGGTTGCCGCGGCTGAGGCGCTTGATATTGCGCTGACCAAGCGTGGCAAACATGCCGGCGATGACATCCCCATGTGCGGCGTGCCGGTTCATGCCGCCGAGACCTATTTGCTCAACCTCATCCGCAAAGGGTTCAAGGTCGCGGTTTGCGAACAGCTTGAAGATCCGAGCGAGGCGAAAAAGCGCGGGTCCAAGTCTGTGGTCAAGCGTGATGTGGTGCGGCTTGTGACGCCGGGCACGCTGACGGAAGACACGCTGCTCGATGCGCGCCGCCACAATTTCCTCGCCGCCTATGCCGAAATCCGCGAAGAAGGGGCGCTGGCGTGGATTGATATTTCTACGGGTGCGTTTCATGTCATGCCCTGCCCGCTTGTGGGGTTGGGGCCGGAGCTTGCGCGGCTCAACCCGTCGGAGATCGTCGTTTCCGAGGCCCATGAGGCGAATTGGGCCGAGTTTGTGCCTGATTTTCACGACCGCATGACCGAACTCTCCCGCGCCTCTTTTGACAGCACCTCGGCGCAGAACCGCCTCACCGAACTTTTCAGCGTCTCGTCGCTTGAGGCCTTCGGACAGTTCAGCCTGCCGGAAATCGCCGCGATGGGGGCGATTGTCGATTATCTCGACATCACACAAAAAGGCAAACTGCCGCTGGTGCGACGCCCTGTGCGCGAGTCCCTGCGCGGCACGATGCAGATTGACGCGGCCACACGGCGCAACCTTGAGATCTCGCACGCGCTGTCCGGCGGGCGCGACGGCTCCCTGATCGCCACGATGGACCGCACCGTGACCGCCGCAGGTGGACGGCTTCTTGAGCGTAGACTGTCCAGCCCCTCGCGCGATGTCGACATCATCACCGCACGTCTCGACGCCATAGATTTCGCCATCGAAAACACCCGAACCGCAGAGTCCCTCAGAGACGCCCTGCGCAAGGTACCGGATATGGAACGCGCCCTCTCGCGGATCGGCCTGGAGCGCGGCGGCCCGCGTGATCTGGCCGCCATTCGCAACGGGTTGTCACAGGCGGAAAACATCTACAGCCTCTTGGAAGCCGCGCCGGTATCGACCCTAATCCAGCAGAAAATGGGTTTCCTGACCGGACAGGCCGAACTGATCGACCTGTTGGACGCGGCTCTGGTGGCGGAGCCGCCCCTGCTGGCCCGTGACGGCGGGTTCATCGCCGCTGGCTATGACGAGGAACTCGACGAATGTCGCACCCTGCGCGACGAAGGACGCGGGGTCATTGCCTCCTTACAGGTGAAATACGCGGAAATGACAGGGGTGCAGTCGCTCAAGGTGAAGCACAACAACGTCCTCGGCTATTTTATCGAGACGACCGCAACACATGCGGAAAAGATGCTGTCCCTCTCCGACACCTTTATCCATCGCCAGACCACAGCAAATCAGGTGCGGTTCACAACGCTCGAACTCAGCGAACTTGAAACCAAAATCCACAACGCTGGCGGACGTGCGCTTGAAATCGAAAAACGCCTTTTTGAAAAACTGCGCATGGCCATTCTGGAACATGCCCCCGCGATCAACGATGCCTCCGGCGCGCTGGCCGAACTTGACCTGATTACCGCGCTGGCCGATCTGGCAAAAGCCGAAGGATGGACCCGTCCCAAGGTGGATTTGGGTCGGGAATTTCTTATCAAAGGCGGGCGTCATCCCGTTGTCGAACGCGCTCTGCGCAAACAGGGCGGCGACAAATTCGTGGCTAACAGTTGCGATCTCTCAGATGGGCATGATGGCGCGGCGATCTGGCTTTTGACCGGTCCGAACATGGCCGGTAAATCCACCTTTCTGCGCCAGAATGCGCTCATCGCCCTCATCGCGCAGGCCGGTTCCTATGTCCCTGCCGAAAGCGCTCATATCGGGATCGTTTCACAACTGTTTTCCCGTGTCGGCGCCTCCGATGATCTGGCGCGCGGGCGTTCGACATTCATGGTCGAAATGGTCGAAACCGCAGCCATTCTCAATCAGGCGGATGATCGCGCTTTGGTCATCCTCGATGAAATCGGACGCGGCACGGCAACCTATGACGGGCTGTCGATTGCCTGGGCAACGCTTGAGCACCTTCATGACGTCAACAAATGCCGCGCACTTTTTGCGACCCACTACCATGAAATGACCAGCCTCTCGGACAAGCTGTCCGGAGCGGAGAACGCCACCGTCGCCGTCAAGGAGTGGGATGGCGAGGTGATTTTCCTGCATGAGGTGATCAAGGGCAAAGCCGACCGCTCCTATGGTGTGCAGGTCGCACGGCTTGCAGGTCTGCCGGATGCGGTGGTTGAACGGGCGAAATCCGTGCTTGAGGCGCTTGAAAAAGGTCAGGCGGAACACGCGGCCAACCCGAAGGCGATCATTGATGATCTTCCGCTTTTTGCAGCGGTCCCAACTCCGGCGCCATCCGAGAAGCCGAAGGAAAGTGATGTGGAGAAAGCCCTGAGCGAGATCATCCCAGATGAACTGTCGCCGCGTGAGGCGCTTCAGGTTCTCTATGATCTGAAAGCAAAACTGGCATAAGAAAAGGCCCCTGCATTTGCGGGGGCCTTTTGAATTCCGGATCGTTTATATCACAGCGCTTATTTGGACGGTGTCGAAGAGACGCCAACCTGTGCCGGACGCAACAACCGGTCATGAAGCATGAAGCCCACGTTCATCACCTGAATGATGTCGCCCGCCTTGGTATCGGGCACGGCCGCTTCGAACATGGCCTCGTGAATTTGCGGATCAAACGTTTCGCCAACTTCGGGATTGATGATGTGAATCCCGTGTTTGGAGAACGTGTTGAGCAATTCACGCATGGTCAGCTCGATGCCTTCGATCAGAGCGGCTTGCGCCTCGCGCTGGTCTTCAGCAATCGCGTCAATCGCACGTTTCATGTTGTCGAAGACGGGCAACATGTCACGGGCCAGCTTTGAGCCGCCGTAGTTTTCCGCTTCCTTACGATCCCGCTCGGCCCGTTTGCGCGAATTTTCCGCATCGGCCACCGCCCGCATAAAGCGGTCGCGGAATTCATCGCGCTCTGCACGAAGCTGTTCCATTTCTTCCGAAACATCCTCATCTTCCGGCGTTTCAAGCGCCTCTTCTGAGGTGATGTCGATCATCTCGTCATCATTGTTAGCTTCGAACCCTTCGGACATATCTTTCTTCGAATCCGTCATGTTTCACCTTTCACGCTTTGCCGGACAGAATCCGCCCCACAAGCTGGGCCGTATAATCGACAATCGGCACGATCCGCCCATAATTCAGACGAGTCGGTCCAATGACGCCCACGGCACCGATAATTTTTCGTTCAGCGTTCATATATGGAGAAACCACCAAAGAGGAACCCGAAAGTGAGAAAAGTTTGTTCTCTGAGCCAATGAAAATGCGAACACCCTCGCCATCTTCGGTCAGTTCGAGAAATTCGGCGATGTCGCGCTTCTTTTCGAGGTCATCAAAGAGGGTTCTGATCCGGTCCAGTTCCTCGGCTTCCGTGCTTTCTTCCAAAAGATTCGAGCGCCCCCGCACGATGAGACGTTCGTAGTTCGAGCCCTCACCTTCCCAGAAGGCGGCGCCGTTTTCGATCAGGTTTGCCGCGAGGCTATCAAGTTCCTGCCGCCGCGTCTTGATTTCGCGCTCGACGACGGAGCGCAATTCCGCAAGTGTCTTGCCCTCGACCAGCGCATTGAGAAAATTGGTTGCCTCCCGCAAGGAGGACGGGGTTTGCCCGACGGGCGGTTTGAAGATCCGGTTTTCGACGTGACCATCGGCAAAGACCAGCACCACCAAGGCACGGTCAGGTGCGAGGTTGACGAATTCCACATGTTTTACAGGGGCTTCGTGTTTTGGCGCGAGGACAAGGCTGGCCCCGTGGGTCAGGCCGGACAGGGCCGAGCCGACACGATCAAGCATACCCGTGACATCGCTTTGCTCGCTACGGATCGTATCTTCCATCTTTTCGCGCACATCATCGGTCACAGTGCCGACTTCGAGCAAGCCATCGACAAAGAGCCGGAGCCCGAGCTGTGTCGGCACGCGCCCTGCGGAGACATGCGGGCTGTCGAGAAGTCCGAGATACTCCAGATCCTGCATCACGTTGCGCACGGTGGCGGCGGAGACCTTTTCACTCATGCTCCGCGTCAGGGTGCGCGACCCGACAGGCCCGCCGCTATCGAGATAGCCCTCGACCACGCGGCGAAACACTTCCCGCGAACGGTCACTCATTTCAGCGATAAGATTTACACGATCTGTCATTCTACCTGCGTCTTCCGAGACCCTCCGCCATTAAAAGACATCGAGACCGAGGGTCAATGAGGCTTGCGCGTCCGAGCTGCTCTTCGTTATGTCTGCCGCAACAGATGCGGAAGGATATATCATGCGACCCTCAGGTAGAAATTTAGACGAAATGCGCGCGGTTTCAATCGAGACCGGCATCACAAAACACGCAGAGGGCTCTTGTCTGATCCGTTGTGGCGATACGCATGTGCTTTGTACAGCCACTATCGAAGAGCGCGTGCCGCCGTTTATGCGCAATTCCGGTCAGGGTTGGGTCACCGCGGAATACGGAATGCTGCCGCGGTCGACCTCCTCGCGGATGCGTCGTGAAGCCACACAAGGCAAACAAGGTGGGCGCACGGTGGAAATCCAGCGTCTGATCGGTCGCTCCCTGCGCGCCGGCGTGGATCGCGTCGCCCTTGGCGAACGTCAGATCACCGTGGACTGCGATGTCATTCAGGCCGATGGCGGCACCCGTTGCGCTTCCATCACCGGCGGTTGGGTTGCCCTGCGTCTGGCTGTGAACAAATTGCTGAAGTCCGGCGCGGTCACTTCCGATCCGCTGATTTCCAATGTCGCGGCTGTGTCCTGTGGCATCTATGGCGGCCAGCCCGTGCTTGATCTCGACTACCCCGAAGATTCCGAAGCCGGCGTCGACGGCAATTTCATCATGCTGGCCAATGGTCAGATGATCGAAACACAAATGAGCGCCGAAGGGGCAACCTATTCCCGTGCCCAGATGAACGAGCTTCTTGATCTGGCCGAAAAGGGCGTTGCCGAGCTGGTTTCGGCTCAAAACGCAGCGGTGGCGTGATGCGGGCTTTCGATAGCGACAAACTAGTGATCGCCACCCACAACAAAGGCAAGCTGCGCGAAATTGCGGAGCTTCTCGCCCCTTTCGGGATCGAAGTTGTTTCCGCCGGTGATCTCGGTTTTGAAGAGCCGGAAGAGACCGAAGACACTTTCGCGGGAAACGCACGGATCAAAGCGCATTTCGCCGCAAAAGCCAGCGGCCTGCCCGCCCTTTCCGATGACAGCGGTATCATGATTGATGCGCTCGATGGTGCCCCTGGTGTATATACCGCCGATTGGGCGGAGACCCCGAATGGCCGCGATTTTCCGATGGCAATGAAAAAGGTCTGGGACCTGCTGGAAGAAAAGAACGCGCCGGAACCCCGCACCGCCCGTTTCTGTGCCACGCTTTGTCTGGCATGGCCTGATGGACATGACGAGATCTTTGAAGGCACTATCGAAGGCCGCATCGTCTGGCCCATGCGCGGTGAACACGGGTTCGGTTTCGACCCGATTTTCCTGCCTGACGGTGAAACAGAGACGTTCGGAGAAATGGACCCCGAGCGCAAACAGGCCATAAGCCATCGCACGGACGCTTTCCGTCAACTGGTGTCCGGCCCTTTCAAGGATCTCGCAAAATGAGCACCCGCAAACTGGTCTCCTCTGGCTCCGACTTCGAGAAAGTCATGGGCTATTCCCGTGCGGTTGTTCAGGGGGACTGGTGTTTTGTCTCCGGCACCACGGGTTATGATTACACCACAATGACCATGCCGGAGAGCGTCGCAGATCAGGCGCGGAATTGTTTCAAGACGATTTCCGCTGTGCTGGAAGGCGAAGGTTTTTCCCTCTCCGACGCTGTGCGCGTGCAATATACGATCAAGGACGCCACTCTGGTGGATGACGTTGTTCCGGCTTTGGGCGAGTTTCTATCCGACATTCGCCCCGCCGCAACGATGGTGGTCGCCGATCTCATCAAGCCAGAGATGAAAATCGAGATCGAAGTCACGGCGTTTCGGGGCGAATGATGGAAGATTGGCAAAACGGCGGCTTTGGCCTCTACATTCATTGGCCGTTTTGCCAGTCGAAATGTCCCTATTGTGATTTCAATTCCCATGTGGCCGCGACAATCGACCAATCAGATTGGGAACGCGCCTACCTTTCCGAGATCGAGCGCGTTTCACGGGAAACATCGGGACGCGTCCTGAACACGGTGTTTTTCGGCGGTGGCACCCCGTCGCTCATGGATCCGGAGCTTGTAAATTCTATTTTGAGCAAGGTTAGAGACTGTTGGACATTGTCCAATGATGTCGAAATCACCTTGGAAGCCAACCCGACTTCTGTCGAATCCGGTCGGTTTCAAGGCTATCGGGACGCGGGTGTGAACCGTATCTCTATGGGAATTCAATCGCTCAAGGACGAGGATCTCAAACGTCTCGGGCGGTTGCATTCCGTTGCTGAGGCGCAAAAGGCCTTTGATATTGCGCGCAGCACCTTTGATCGGGTGAGTTTTGACCTGATCTATGCACGACAAGGGCAAACAATCGACGCATGGCGCAGCGAACTTCGTGAAGCGCTTTCCATGGCGATCGATCATCTGTCGCTCTATCAGCTCACCATCGAACAAGGCACGGCCTTTGGCGATCGCTACAACCGTGGCCAGTTGCGTGATCTGCCATCCGATGACAGTGCGGCGGATATGTATTTTGTCACACAAGACGAATGTGAAAAGGCCGGTATGCCCGCCTATGAAGTCTCCAATCATGCCCGAGAAGGCTCCGAAAGCCGGCACAACCTGATTTACTGGCGCTATGGGGATTATGTCGGCATAGGTCCGGGAGCGCATGGCCGCCTGACATTGGATGGCAAGAAATATGCGATAGATACACCGCTTGCCCCGACAAGCTGGCTTCAATCCGTCACAGAAAAAGGCCACGGCGAAAACCCGCGAGAGGTATTGAGCGGCTATGATCAAGCTGTAGAATATCTGATGATGGGTCTACGCATCACAGAAGGTATCGATCTGAACCGCCTGTCTTCGCTCTTGGGAAATGAATTTACGTTTAAAAACAAATACTTGATAGAAGACGGGTTTATTTCTACCGAAAGCGGCCGCCTTTCCATAACCGGGAAAGGCAGACCGGTGTTAAATGCCATTATCCGGGAATTGATCCCGGATAACTAAGCTGTTTCACGGGAAACAGGTTACGCGCCGCGTGAAAGGATGCCGCACAGAGCATCCAGCTCATCCAGAGACTCGTAAGAGATCGAGACAACGCCCTTTTCCGTGCCCTCTGTGTGGTTGATGCTCACCTTCATCCGGATGGCTGCGCTGAGATCGGACTCAAGCGCCCGCGTGTCCGCATCTTTTTCCGCAGATTTGCTTTTTCTGGATGTTTTAGGCTGTGTTTGGGTCTTTTCAGCCTTCGCCAGCTTCTCCGTTTGACGGACAGACAGCCCGCCCTGAATAACCTTTTGAGCAAGTTCGGACGGGTTTTCAGCGGTAATCAACGCACGCGCATGTCCGGCAGACAGTTGCCCTGTCACGACGAGGTCTTTCACATCATCAGGCAGATTGAGCAAGCGCATGAGGTTGGCGATATGGCTACGGCTCTTGCCAAGCGCATCGGAAAGTTTTTCCTGCGTATGGCCGAAACGCTCCATCAACTGCTGATACCCTGCCGCCTCTTCGATGGCGTTGAGGTCGGAGCGTTGAATGTTCTCGATAATCGCGACTTCAAGGACTTCTGTGTCCGAATATTCACGGATTAGAACCGGAAGCTCATGCAAACGCGCAATCTGGGATGCACGCCAGCGGCGCTCCCCTGCGACGATTTCATATTCGCCGGCTTTCCGAGGGCTTTCTCGGACAATCAAAGGCTGAATCACACCCTTTTCACGAATTGAATCGGCCAGTTCATCGAGAGCGGATTGATCAAATGTCCGGCGCGGCTGGTCAGGATTCGGGACAATTTGTTCAATCGGAACCATCATATCAGCGCGACGCGGTTCATCCGTCGATGTATTTTCACCGGACGTCTCGGGAGCAACATCTGCCATTAAAGCAGACAAGCCCCGCCCAAGACCTCTATTTTTTGGTTTGCTCGGATTCGCCATTTTATCGTCCTTTTTTTGCGATCACTTCTTTCGCCAGAGCCTGATAGGCCAAACTGCCCTTGGACATAGGATCATAATCCAAAACGGGCAAAGCAAAAGAAGGAGCCTCACTAATCCGCACATTGCGCGGAATTACGGTCTTAAACACAAGATCTCCAAGGTTGTCTCGCGCGTCCTGCTCAACCTGCCGCGACAAATTGTTCCGCTGATCATACATGGTGAGCACAACACCTTCGATGCGCAATTTCGAATTGGCGGTTTGCCGCACTTCGCGCACCGTCAGCATCAACTGGGAAAGCCCCTCCAGTGCGAAAAACTCACTCTGGAGCGGAACAAGAACGGATTCAGCAGCAACCATCGCGTTTACCGTCAGAAGACTCAGGGACGGCGGGCAATCGATCAGGATGAAATCGAAATTGAAGTCATCAATCGCGTGCTGCCGCAGGGCGTCATGCAAAAGAAAGCTCCTTTTTTCATTGGCAACCATCTCGATATCTGCCGAACTCAGATCAACCGTCGCAGGCGAAATCCAAAGATTTTCAAACTCGGTCGTCTGAATGACCTCATGGAGATCGGCGTCTCCGAGAATGAGGTCATAAGTCGTATAACCACGGCTTTCGGTTTCAATACCTAGTCCGGTTGAAGCGTTGCCCTGCGGATCGAGATCAACAACAAGAACGCGGCAACCGTTTTTAACAAGAGCGGCAGCGAGATTGATTGCGGTTGTCGTCTTCCCGACCCCGCCTTTCTGGTTCGCCACGGCAATGATTTTCGGGCCATTTGGACGGGAAATGTCAGACACGCTCAATATCTCCAATCAGTAGGATGACGGATTCAGAATCCGTTAAGCTCGCATATTCTTCGTGGTTGAAACGCCAGGTTTCAAGCGATTTGCTTAGTTCATCGCGAAAAGACGTTCCTTTAAGGAAAATACCGCGGCCGGTCTTCACCAGATGCCGTTCTGCATAATCCAAAAGCTTGGGAAGCGGCGCCAATGCTCTTGCGGTTACTATATCTGTTTGAAGCGGTTCAATATCTTCAATCCGTTTGGAGATCACATTAGCGTTCAAATCCAGTTCCCGAACAACGGTGCGAAGGAACGTGGCTTTGCGCTGGTCGGATTCAACCATTGTAAAGACTATATCCGGAGATTCCTCCTTCGCCAGAGTTGCACAAACCAGACCGGGGAACCCTCCCCCGCTTCCGAGGTCACACCACTTGGACATTCCTTGCGGCGCATAGCGAAACACCTGAGCGGAATCTACAAAATGACGTTCCCACGCCATTTCTATCGTCGATTTGGCGACGAGGTTAATCGCGGGATTCCACTTTTTAAGAAGCAGCCGATAGGCTTCCAAACGGTCCAATGTTTCACGTGAAACATTCAGACCGGCCAATTTTTCCGAAGACATCAGGACGCCTTTGCTCTTTGGTTCTGTTTCAGGCGCGCCAATATCAGCGTTACTGCCGCTGGCGTCATGCCCTCTACCCGTCCCGCTTGCGCAATCGTCTGCGGGCGTGTGTGGCTAAGTTTAGTCCGCAACTCATTGGAAAGCCCGCTCAGAGCGGAATAATCAAAGTCATCAGGGATCAACTGCGTTTCATCACGCTTCATCGCTTCAACATCGCGCTTCTGGCGTTCGATGTAATTCGCGTAGAGAGCATCCCGCGCCAGTTGCACTTGAACCTCAGGCGAAATCTGCGCCACGTTCGGATTCAATGCCGAAATATGATCGAAGGTGACATTCGGGAAAGCAAGAACCTGATATGCTGTGCGACGAGACCCGTCGGAACTGACTGCAACGCCGGCTGCTTTAAGTTCTCTCGGCGTATAGCTTTCGCTCTCGAGAATCTCGCGGCCTTTCTCAAGCTCTTCCATTTTTTGCGTAAACGAAACCTTTCGGTCTTCGTTCACAACCCCAAGTTCAATCCCCATAGGGGTAAGGCGCTGATCCGCGTTATCCGCGCGTAGAGACAAGCGGAATTCGGCGCGCGAGGTAAACATCCGGTAAGGTTCGCTCACACCGCGCGTAACAAGATCATCAATCATTACGCCGATGTAGCTCTCGGAACGGGTAAATGTGGCCTCGTCCTGCCCCATAGATCTACGCGCAGCATTAAGCCCTGCCACAAGACCTTGTGCTGCTGCCTCTTCGTAACCCGTTGTGCCATTGATCTGTCCGGCAAGAAATAGTCCCGGAACATCGCGCAGTTCCAAAGTAAGGCGAAGAGCACGCGGATCGACATAGTCATATTCAATTGCATAACCTGGTTGAAGAATTTCAACATTCTCAAGACCACGAATGGAGCGGACATAGGCCTCCTGCACATCAACAGGCAAAGAAGTCGAAATTCCGTTCGGATAAACCGTGTCGTCAGTCAGCCCTTCCGGTTCGAGAAAAATCTGATGCGATGTCTTGTCGGCAAAACGCACGATTTTATCTTCTATTGATGGGCAATAGCGAGGTCCTACCCCATCGATATGCCCGCCATACATCGCAGAACGCGATAGATTTTCGCGAATTATGTCATGGGTTTTCTCATTTGTATGTGTAATCCCGCAGGACACCTGACGCGCGAATGGTTGACGGTTCATAAAGGAAAACACAACGGGGTCTTCATCACCCGCTTGTTCTTCCAGAATATCCCAAGCAATCGTCTTGCCGTTCAGGCGCGGCGGAGTGCCTGTTTTCAGCCGACCCATCGGCAGATTCAAACCATAGAGACGTTCAGCTAGCGCGATGGAAGGTTTATCGCCCATCCGACCGCCGGCGTGCTTTTCTTCGCCGATATGAATTAGGCCGTTCAAAAATGTTCCTGTCGTCAGGACAACAGCCTTGGCATTGATTCTAGACCCATCACCGAGCACAACACCACTCACAGTTTCCCCTGTAAGAATTAAATCAGAAACCTCGGCTTCGATGATGGTGAGATTTTCTGTTGCTTCCAATTCAGAAAGCATCTCTGTGCGATAGATCGCGCGATCTGCTTGGGCGCGCGGACCTTGGACAGCCGGTCCCTTGCGACGGTTCAAAAGACGGAACTGAATTCCTGCCTTATCCGCGATCCGACCCATAACGCCGTCCAACGCATCGATTTCGCGCACGAGGTGGCCTTTTCCAAGACCTCCAATCGCCGGATTACAGGACATAACCCCGATACCGGATTTCTTCAGCGTGACAAGAGCGGTTTGTGCCCCTGCTCTCGCAGACGCAGCCGCAGCGTCACAACCAGCATGGCCGCCACCTACGACGACAACATCGAAGTCGGTATGTTTCACGTGAAACACTCCTCGCGTTTATTCATTTACCGATGCAAAAACTGGAGAAGATTTCCCCGAGAATGTTCTCGACATCAATCCGCCCGACAAGGCAATTCAGCGCATAGACCGCGCGCCGCAACTCTTCGGCAGCGAGCTCCGCACGATCTGCGCCAATCAATACCTCATTTCGCGCTGATTCCATAGAGACCAGTGCGTCCTGAATTGCAATACGGTGCCGTTCACGAATTGCTGTTGACGCATCGGAAGCGCGTTCGGAGAGCGTTAGCGCAATATGGGAAACCATCGCGTCAATTCCGTGACCGGTTTTTCCGGAAACAGAGTTGGACAGCGCTCCCTGATCATCTTTACCGACCAGAACAAGATCACCCTCTTGCGGCGGCATTTCCGGGTCCGCCCCCTCTGAAGGAAGAAGAATCACACGCAGGTCGGCCTGTGCAGCGCGGTTGCGCGCGCGGTCGATGCCGATTGCCTCAACCACATCAGATGTCTCGCGCAGCCCCGCCGTATCGAGGAGCGTGACTGGCAAGCCCTTCAAGTCCATTCGGACCTCGATAATGTCGCGGGTTGTTCCGGCAAATTCGGACGTGATCGCCGCCTCCCGCCCTGCAAGCGCATTGAGGAGTGTAGACTTTCCTGCATTCGGCGGCCCGACAATCGCGACTTCAAAACCATCGCGAATCCGTTCAGCCATTTTCGAGCCGGCGATTTCCTCCTCCAGTTCCGTCATCGTTCGAGAGATCAGATCAAGGACTTCCGGTGAAACGTCTGTGGGAACTTCTTCATCGGCAAAATCGATGGTCGCTTCGATCAATGCCGCAGCCCGCAACAAAGATGAACGCCAGCGCTCCGCCTTATCCCCAAGCGCGCCGGAAAACACCTTTAGCGCCTGACGCCGTTGCGCCTCTGTTTCCGCTTCGATGAGATCAGCAAGACCTTCGACCTGCGCCAGATCCAGACGTTCATTTTCCAAAGCGCGACGGGTAAATTCCCCCGCTTCTGCAAGGCGCAGTCCCTCTATCTCCGAGAGAGATTGGAGCACAGCATTGATGATGGCGACAGAACCATGAAGCTGAAGCTCCGCGCTTTCTTCTCCGGTAAAAGACGCGCCTTTTTCAAAACAAATAACCAAGGCTTCGTCGAGAACTATTCCCTCGGAATTCTTTAAAACGCGCAACGCTGTCCGGCGCGGAGACGGCACATCTCCTGCCAGTTTTTCAACGGCCAAAAACGCAAGCGGCCCGGAAATCCGGACCACTGCGACGCCCGCCTTACCGCGGGCCGTTGCCAAGGCATATATCGTATCCATAGGCTTAACCTATTGATATCCTTTAATATTAAGCGTTCATCGAGTCGAAGAATTCAGCGTTGGATTTGGTCTGTTTCAACTTGGAAATCAGGAATTCGATCGCATCTGTGGTGCCCATCGGGTTCAGAATACGGCGCAGCACATAGGTTTTCTGAAGGTCTTTGGAATCCACCAGAAGCTCTTCTTTCCGCGTGCCGGATTTGAGGATGTCCATAGCCGGGAAGACGCGTTTGTCAGCGACCTTGCGATCCAGAACGATTTCCGAGTTACCCGTCCCTTTGAATTCCTCAAAGATGACCTCGTCCATCCGCGAACCCGTGTCGATCAGGGCCGTGGCGATAATGGTCAGGGAGCCGCCTTCCTCGATGTTCCGTGCGGCACCGAAGAAACGCTTGGGGCGTTGCAGCGCGTTGGCATCCACACCACCGGTCAGAACCTTACCAGAGGACGGGACAACCGTGTTGAAGGCACGACCAAGGCGGGTGATGGAGTCGAGCAGGATGACGACGTCACGCTTGTGCTCAACCAGACGCTTTGCCTTCTCAATGACCATTTCGGAGACGGCAACGTGGCGTTGTGCCGGTTCGTCAAAGGTTGAGGACACAACCTCCCCTTTCACGCTCCGCTGCATGTCCGTCACCTCTTCGGGGCGCTCATCGATCAGCAGAACGATGAGGTAGCACTCCGGATGGTTCGTCTCGATTGAATTGGCGATGTTTTGCAGCAGAACGGTTTTACCCGTCCGCGGCGGTGCGACGATCAAGGCCCGCTGGCCTTTCCCGATCGGAGATACGAGGTCAATGATCCGCGCAGAACGATCCTTGATCGTGGGATCTTCGATCTCCATTTTCAACCGTTCATCGGGATAAAGCGGCGTCAGGTTGTCAAAGTTGATCTTGTGGCGGGCCTTCTCGGGCGCCTCAAAGTTGATCAAGGTGACTTTGGTAATCGCAAAATAGCGCTCGTTCTCGTCCGGCGCCTGCATCACCCCCTCAACCGTGTCACCGGTGCGCAGACCATGCTGGCGAATGACCTCGGGAGAAACGTAAATATCGTCAGGGCCCGGAAGATAGTTGGCCTCGGGAGAGCGCAGGAACCCGAATCCGTCCTGAAGCACCTCAAGAACGCCATCGCCGGAAATGATCCATTCATCCTCGGCGCGTTCCTTGAGAATCGAAAACATCATCTCGCCTTTACGCATGGTCGAGGCGTTTTCGATTTCCAGCTCTTCTGCCATTGCCAGAAGGTCTTTGGGGCTCTTGGCTTTAAGATCAGCCAGGTTCAGAGTGTTGTCGCTCATAAAAAATCCATATGGACCGGCGTTTTACGCGGGTCTTTCAGTCAAGTCATATCGGAGAATCCCTTGGCCGGACGGCTAGGGTTTGCGCATTGATAGAAACAGAACGGGATTAAGTCAATCTTTCTCAGAATGGCTTGGCAATAATCATCACAACGATGAAAATCATCAAAAGCGTCGGAAGCTCGTTCATCATGCGGTAGTGACGCCCTGTGCGCGTATTTGTTCCGCTAACAAAATCCTTTCTCCGCGCTGCGCACCACATATGAAACCACGTCATTCCAAGCACACTTCCGGCCTTGATCCACGACCAACCGGCGCTCCAGTCGACGATGCCTGGCGTAAAGACCAGACAGAGACCGAAGATCCAGCTTGAGATCATGGCCGGATTCATAATCATCTTCAGCAGTTTTTTTTCCATGTCCTGAAAGAGAAGGTCAGTTTCCGATCCTGCAGTGACGCTTTCAGTGTGACGCACATAGAGGCGGGGCAAATAGAAAATACCGGCCATCCATGCAATGACGGAAATGACATGCATGGATTTGGTCCAAGGATAAATACTCGCGAGAATGTCACTCATTTCGTGTCCCTTCGTTTCCTCCTAAATAAAATAATAAAAGAAAAAGAAAAGGATGATGATTTAGTAGGGCCTGTGGATAATCTGGATTAATGAGTTTTACACAGAGTTTTGCATGTTGTTAAAAACTTCTTACTTCTTATCCACATCTCTGGATAATTCAGATTTTCATTTACATAACAAATGTTTGAGTATCTGGTATAGAGGATGAAACTTACAGAATTCGGGAGAAGACGGCTTTTCCGCCCACAGGCAGATTCTCTTACCCCCAGTGATAAGATGCCTTGGAAGATCATCAGAACTTCCTGTTTATCCCCCGCAACGGTATGAAGCGAGAAACAGGCCCTTTGGTCCTCTGGTTCACACAGGAGTTTTCAACAGATCTATGAACACCTCTGAAAAACTCATTCTGGCGTCGGGATCGGAGATCCGGCAGACGCTTTTGCGCAATGCGGGCGTTTCCTTTGATGTCAGTATCGGTCGAATTGATGAAGAATCTGTAAAAGATGCTCTTCTTGGCGAAGGTGCATCGCCTCGGGACATTGCCGATGCCTTGGCCGAGGGCAAAGCGCGCAAGGTGTCTTTGAAAAATCTTGATGCAATGGTGATCGGCTGCGACCAGACCTTGTCTTTCAAGGGGCGGCTTCTCTCGAAACCGAAAACTGTGGATGAAGCGCGGGCGCAGCTCAAAGAGATGCGCGGCGAACGGCACAAGCTTCTGTCTGCGGCGGTGATATACGAGAACAGAGAGCCGAAATGGCGGCATGTCGGGGAGGTTCGGCTTGAAATGAACCGGTTCAGCGATGCCTATCTTGAGGACTATCTCGCGCGGAATTGGGAGCAGATACGCCATTGTGTCGGCTCTTATATGTTGGAATCCGAAGGCGTGCGGCTGTTTTCGCGGATTGACGGCGATTACTTTACAGTGCTGGGTTTGCCCTTGTTGCCGCTTTTGGCCTATCTTTCCGAACGGGGGGTAATTGCATCATGAGTGATAAGATTTTGTTGGCAGGGGTGATCGGTGCGCCGATTGCTCATAGTAAATCGCCGCTTCTTCATGGCTATTGGTTGAACCGCTACGGAATTGCGGGCCATTATGTTCCGCTTCACGTTGAACAGATGGATTTGGAAGAGGTCCTTCGCATGATGCCTAAAATGGGGTTTGTCGGTGCGAATGTGACGATCCCGCATAAGGAAACCGTGCTGGGGCTGGCCGATATTGTAACCGACCGTGCGGCTTTGATCGGGGCGGCGAATACGTTGATTTTCCGGTCTGACGGGAAATTGCACGCCGATAATACGGATGGGTTCGGGTTTGTGGAAAACCTGCGCTGTAATGCCGATTGGGCGCCGGAGGCCGGCCCTGCGGCAGTCTTGGGTGCGGGGGGTGCATCGCGTGCGGTGATCGCCTCCTTGTTGGAGGTAGGGGTGCCGGAAATCCGTCTGTCCAACCGGACACGCGCCCGCGCAGATGCGCTCAAGGACGAATTTGGCGCGAAAATATCCGTTGTTGAATGGGTTCATGCGGGAGATATGCTCAAAGGTGCGCGTACGGTTGTGAACACGACGTCGCTTGGTATGCATGGACAGCCGGAGTTGAAAATCTCCTTTGATCATCTGGAGGCTGACGCCGTGGTAACCGATCTTGTTTACACGCCACTGAGAACCAGCTTTCTCACGCGCGCGGCGGAAAAGGGCTGCCAGACGGTCGATGGGCTGGGCATGTTGCTTTATCAGGCGGCTCCAGGGTTCGAGCGGTGGTTTGGCAAACGTCCCGAAGTCGATGACGCCACTCGCCAGTTTATTCTTTCCACATGAAAAAGCCTTTCATCATCGGCCTTACCGGCTCTATCGGCATGGGAAAAAGTACCACGGCAAAGATGTTTGCCGAGGCGGGTATCCCCGTTTGGGACGCAGATGCGGCTGTGGCGCGGCTCTATGACCTTGGCGGCGCTGCAGTTGCGCCGATGGCAGAGGCGTTTCCCGATGCTGTGCGTTCCGGAAAAGTGTCGAAAGACCGGCTCAAAGAGATCATTTCCGAAACGCCCGCAGCGTTAAGGAAAATCGAGGAAATCGTTCACCCTCTGGTATCCCAGGATCGGAAGAAATTCATAGAAACCACGGATGCGGAGATCGTCCTTGTTGATATTCCCCTGCTTTTCGAAACAGGGGCAGAGCGCTCCGTCGATGCTGTGGTCGTTGTCTCCGTCGATGCAGAAACCCAAAGAAAACGTGTTTTGGCCCGTGCGGGAATGACAGAGGCGCATTTCGAGACGATTCTTGCCAAACAGGTGCCGGATGCCGAAAAACGTGCCCGCGCTGATTTCGTGATTGAAACAACAAGCCTTGAAGCTGCCAAATCTCAGGTGCAAAACATAGTCGCAACCCTGAGGAGGCAAATCGCCGATGCGTGAAATCGTGCTCGATACAGAAACCACCGGTTTTGATCCGTTCAGCGGGGATCGTCTCGTTGAAATCGGGGCGATCGAACTTATCAATCACATGCCATCGGGCAGCACCTATCACCAATATATCCATCCGGATCGCCACATGCCGGATGAAGCCTTTGGTGTCCACGGGATCGGGCCGGATCTGTTGCAACCCCCGCGCCCGCCGAAAGAGGGAGAAGTCATTCTCTCGGATAAACCGTTTTTCAAGGCGGTCGGGCAAGATTTCCTCGATTTTATCGGCAATGATTCAAAGCTCGTGATCCACAACGCCAGCTTTGACATGAAATTTCTCAATGCCGAGTTGAAATGGATCGGCCTGCCAGAAATTCCTTATGAACGGGCGATTGATACGCTGATGATTGCCCGCAAAAAGTTTCCGGGCTCTCCGGCTACTCTGGATGCGCTGTGTCGTCGCTTCGGGATCGACAACTCGTCGCGGACGCTGCACGGGGCCTTGCTCGACTCCGAAATTCTGGCCGAAGTCTATCTTGAACTGATCGGCGGACGTCAGCCCGATCTCGTGCTTGCGCCGGTTTCAAAGAAAAAGAAAAATGCGGCTGCACGGGAGGCCGAAGATAACTGGCGCCCGACGCGCCGCCCTACCCCTCTTCCGCCACGCATTACAGAGGAAGAAGCCGCCGCCCATGCCTCTTTTATCAAAGAGCTGGGCGACGACCCGATTTGGAACAAGTTCGACTGAACCTTAGTTCGGTGTCGCAGCGGCCTTCTGGGCTTCTGCGCGGCGTGCCATGTCCTGACGGTAAAGCTGGACAAAGTCGATGTTGTCGAGGTTCAGCGGCGGGAAGCCACCGTCACGGGTCACATCATTGACCACACGACGCAGGAACGGGAAGAGCATCCGCGGGCATTCGATCATCAGGAACGGATGCATTTGCTCGTCCGGCACGTTTTCGATGTGGAAAACACCGGCATAATCCAGTTCCAGAATGAAAAGCGTTGCATCACCGGATTCGGTTTTGGATTCGACTTTCACCTTTGTGGCAACTTCGAACTGGTTTTCTTCTTCGCGTTTTTTGGCGTCCAGAGCGACCTGAACGGAAATCGCGGGGCGACCTTCGACCTTGAGCGACTTTTGAGCGAGAATATTCTCAAAAGACATATCGCGGATGAACTGACCCAGAATTTGCATTTTGACTGGGTTCGGCTGGGCGGCAGCCTCGGGTTTCGGAGCGGTGGTGCCGTTTTCGGCCATCTTGTCTGTCCTCAAAAATATAACGTTCGCGGTTTTGTATCAGGTTGAACTCAGCCTCTCAATGGCGAGTCCAGCCCGATGGCCCTTGTTTGGTTGTGTTTTCATCTACCTCTTCCCACTCACCGTCTATGATATTCGGGTTTTGTGAGGGGGAGCGAAACGGATCCGCGCTTTGTCGGGTGGTTTGCTGACCCATGGTAAAGCTCTGAACCTTCACCCTTTTACGCAGTTCTTTCAGCACCAGAGCGCGAAAGGCAGGAACCAGCAGGAGAAATCCCAAGGCATCTGTGAAAAATCCCGGTGTCAGCAGGAGTGCGCCGGACAACAGGATCATCGCCCCGTGTGCCAAAGGTTCGGAAGGATCGTTGAGTTCGGCAAAGGACTGACGCAGTTGTGACATCGCCAAAGCGCCCTGTTGGCGCACCAAAGCGGTCCCCAGAATGGCGGTCACAATGACGATCAAAAGCGTCGGCCACAGGCCGATCAGACCGCCCACCTGTATGAACAGAGCGATCTCGATGATCGGAATAGCGACGAAAAGGGCGAAAAGCCACATGAGAAGTCCTTTCTTATCTCTCTCCCGCAGGTAGACTTAGCGGGGTCCGTCACCTACATAAGGTCGGTAGACAGATTTTGCCACGTTGCACGGAGATCAATCGCCGATGGGGAATTCCCTTCTTTCAATTCTTGTCCTTGCGGGCATTGCCATTTTTCTGATCCTGCGCCTGCGCAGCGTTCTCGGGACGCGCGAGGGGTTTGAAAAACCGCGCGCTGAATTCCCCGGTGCCGAAGAGGCCACGAAAGTGAAACGGGATTTCGAAGTCATCGAAGGTGGCGTGGATCATGACATCATCGACAATGTTGAGGCCGGAAGTCGCACAGCGGACAATCTCGCGGCGATTAAACGTGTCGATCCGAGTTTTAGCGTCAGCGAGTTTCTCTCCGGTGCGCGTGGTGCCTATGAGATGATCCTGATGGCTTTCGAGCATGATGATCTGGACAGCATCAAGCCGTTCCTCTCCGAGGACGTGTTTGAAGCCTTCTCCGAAGTTGTCGCGGACCGTCAGGCCAAGGGTCTCACCATCGAGAGCCAGTTTATCGGTCTGCGTGAACTTCAGATTATCGATGCCGATCTGGACCGCGCCACCGAAGAGGCCGAGATCAAAATTCGCTTCGTCGGCGAAATCACCTCTGTTGTGCGCAATGCGAACGGGGATATCGTCGAAGGCGATGTCAAAGCCATCAACCGCCAGAAAGATATTTGGACCTTTGCCCGCCATCTGGGCAGCGATGATCCGAACTGGCAGCTTGTCGCGACTGGTGCCTGATGTGGAGAAAGCTGGCGAGTGCGGGCTTTGCAGCCTTGCTGGCTTGGACGACGCCGGCAGCATCTTCGGATGATCTGATGGTGCGTGTTCTTTCATTTGATGACCTACCCGGATGGGCCGCAGACGATCACGCTGCGGCTCTTTCCGTTTTCCGCGAGACCTGTTCCCTGATCGACGGACCGGAATGGCCGCAGATTTGCGCCTTTGCGCAGAGCACCACTGATGCGCGCGGTTTTTTCGAGCTTTTGTTTCGTCCGGTTCTGATCGAGGACGGCAATGATCCTCTGTTTACAGGGTATTTCGAGCCTGAATTGCGCGGCTCCCGCCATCAGACGGGACGTTATCGTTATCCTGTCTATCGTATGCCGCCGGATGTGGTGTCCGGCGCGCCCTATCTGGCGCGGCAGGACATTTCTGAAGGCGCTCTTGCGGGGCGTGGTCTGGAAATCGCGTGGGTGGATGATCCGGTCGAACTGTTTTTCCTTCAGGTTCAGGGGTCGGGTCGTATCCGTCTGGAAAACGGCTCTGTCATCCGGATCGGCTATGCGGGTCACAACGGGCGCAATTATCGTTCTATTGGCAAGGAATTGATCCGTCGGGGCGTGTATGATGCCCATCAGGTCTCTGCCAAGGTCATCCAGAACTGGGTGCGTCGCCATCCGGTCGAGGGTGAGGCGCTTTTGAATTTCAATCCGTCCTATGTGTTCTTCCGCGAATTGCCGAAACTACCCGCAGATAAAGGCCCGATTGGCGCGATGCATCGTTCGATCACGACCATGCGTTCAATCGCTGTGGACCCGAAGTTTGTGCCTTTGGGCGCACCTGTGTGGATCGAGAAAGAGGGCGAAAACCCGCTTCATCGTCTCATGATTGCCCAAGATACCGGTTCCGCCATTAAAGGGGCTCAACGCGCGGATATTTTCTTTGGCACGGGTGATTCCGCGGGCGATCAGGCCGGAAAAATCCGTGATCCGGGTCGGATGGTTGTGCTTTTGCCGATCCAGCTTGCCTATGCCTATGAGGAAAGGGCGGAGGGGTGAGCAGGCGGAAAAAACATCTAAGCGATGAGGATAAGGATCTGTGGAATGCCGTGAAGAAAACGGCACGGCCTTTGCATCCTTCATCTTTTCCGGCGCCTTTGGCCCGTCCTGAAAAACCGGACCTCCCGAAACCGGCAAGCGTGCCTGTGCGCGAACCTTTCGAGTTTGACTTGGAAATCGGTCGCAAGGCGCGGTCACAGTCAACGGGTCATAACCTTGCACCTTCAGTGTCTGACACGCTGGCGCAGGCTCCGCTCAGAATGGATCGCAAGAAATTCGGTAAAATGCGTAAAGGTAAACTCGTGCCGGAAGCGCGGATCGACCTGCATGGCATGACCCAAGCACAGGCCCATCCGGCGCTCACACGGTTTATCCTTAACTCATGGGCGATGGATTTCAGGCTGGTGTTGGTGATCACCGGAAAAGGCAAGCATCAGGAGGATGACGGACCAATTCCGGTGCGCAAAGGCGTCCTGAAACATCAGGTGCCCCATTGGCTGCACAGTTCACCTCTGCGCGAAGCGGTGCTGCAAGTCTCCGAAGCACATCTCAAACATGGCGGCACAGGCGCGTATTACGTCTACCTGCGCCGCAAAAAGTGATCAGAGCATATAGCGGCTGACATCCGCAGCCTTGGCCATTTCGTCGACATGGGCATGGACATAGGCCGCATCAATGACGATCTTTTGACCGGGCGTATCGGGAGCCGCAAAAGACAGTTCCTCGAACACCCGCTCCATGATCGTATAAAGCCGCCGTGCGCCGATATTTTCGACCGATGTGTTCACATCTGCGGCGAGTTTTGCAATGGCGGCAATACCGTCTTCCGAGAAGGTCACTTCGACCTCTTCGGTCTCCATCAATGCCGTGTATTGCAGGGTTAGAGCATTGTCTGTTTCGGTCAGAATACGCACAAAATCGCCCTCTTCCAACGCACGCAGCTCTACGCGGATCGGTAGACGGCCCTGCAATTCGGGCAGCAAATCCGAAGGTTTCGCAATATGGAAGGCACCGGAGGCAATGAAGAGGATGTGATCGGTTTTCACAGGCCCGTATTTTGTGGACACTGTCGTTCCTTCGATCAGGGGCAACAGATCGCGCTGGACTCCTTCACGTGAAACATCACCGCCACGGGCTTCCTGTCGGGCGCAGACCTTGTCAATCTCGTCAAGAAAAACGATCCCGTTTTCCTGAACCGATTCCAGCGCCACGCGAGTGACGGTTTCATCGTCCAGTAGTTTGTCAGCTTCTTCACTGATCAAAACGTCATAGCTTTGCGCAACGGTCATTTTCTTTTTCACGGTGCGCCCGCCAAAGGCCTTGCCGAAAATATCACCGAGGTTCATCGCCCCGCCCATTTGCGGCTGACCGGGAATTTCGAACATGCCGACAGAGGGTGCGCTGTCTTGCACATCCAACTCGATTACCGTGTCATCAAGCTCGCCGGAATGGAGCTTTTTGCGAAACATTTCGCGGGTCTGTTCACGCGCATCCGTGCCTGCAATAGCCTCGATAACACGCTCTTCGGCGGCACCTTTGGCCTTGGCTTTTACATCTTCGCGCATGTGTTCGCGGGTCTGGGAAATCGCGGCATCTGCGAGATCGCGAATAATCTGTTCCACATCGCGACCAACATAGCCGACTTCGGTGAATTTCGTCGCCTCGACCTTGATAAAAGGTGCTTTGGCGAGTTTGGCGAGGCGTCGGGAGATTTCCGTCTTGCCGACGCCAGTCGGTCCGATCATCAGGATGTTCTTCGGATAGACTTCATCGCGCAGATCATCCGGCAACTGTTTACGCCGCCAGCGGTTGCGCAGGGCCACAGCGACAGCTCGTTTTGCGTCGTTCTGGCCAATGATAAAACGGTCCAGTTCGGATACGATTTCGCGGGGGGTCAGGTCGGTCATTTGCTAATCTTCTCAACCGTAAGGTTGCCATTGGTGTAAACACAGATGTCGGAGGCGATTTTCATTGCCGCGCGCGCGATGGCTTCGGCATCTTTGTCGGTTTCCATGAGGCCACGGGCCGCCGCGAGCGCAAAGTTCCCGCCCGATCCGATGGCCGCGATGTCATTTTCCGGCTCCAGAACATCGCCTGCGCCGGTCACAACCAAAAGCGCATCGCCATCTGTGACAATCAACATGGCTTCGAGTTTCGAAAGATATTTGTCGGTGCGCCAATCTTTTGCCAGTTCGACACAGGCGCGGGCCAGTTGACCGGGGGTGGCTTCGAGTTTGGTCTCCAGCCGCTCCAGAAGGGTAAACGCATCTGCTGTAGAACCGGCAAATCCGCAGACAACATCCTGACCACCGGGAGAAAGCCGCCGCACCTTGCGCGCGGTGCCTTTGATCACAGTTTGGCCAAGGCTGACCTGACCGTCACCGGCCACGACAACCTCACCACCACGGCGCACGCCGATAATCGTTGTGCCGTGCCATCCGGGAAACTCTTCTTTCGACATTGGTTATCCTTTCGCTTGGCAATCTATATGAGGGCGATGGGGCACAGGTGCAACCTCGCCGGAATTTCTGCCACGAAAAAGGGCGCCCGTTGAGGCGCCCCAATTCAGAATTTCTGATGAAAATCAGACTTCTTCGTTGATCCAGTTTGCCAGAGCGGCTTTCGGTGCAGCACCGATTTTCTGGGAAACAAGTTCGCCGCCTTTGAACATGAACAACGCCGGAATGGAGCGCACACCGAATTGTGCGGCCGAGTTCGAGTTTTCATCGACATTCACTTTGACGATTTTGACCTTGCCGTCATATTCGTCAGAAAGCTCTTCGAGGGACGGGCCGATCTGTTTGCAGGGGCCACACCATTCGGCCCAGAAATCGACAATTACAGGGATGTCGGATTCGAGGACTTCGGTGCTGAATGTGTCATCGCTGACTTTGACGGTTGCCATAGGGCTTCTCCTGAGTTTTTCACTTGGTGAAAAGGTAGGGCGTGCACTGTGCAGGGTCAAGATGTGGCGGCGCGACCCAGTGCCGCCATCACGATATTGAGAGGAACAGGGCAAAGCGTTGCGGTTTTCGTCCAGAGAAGCGCCACCTCCACATCGCGATCCGGATAGATCCGCTGGCAGGCTTCGGCATAGGCGCCAAGCTGACGCAGGAGACCTTCGGGAATATCCCCAATTCGGTCGGGAATGACGGTATTGGATTTATAATCCACGATCTGCACTTTGTCCGGCGTCACAATCAGACGGTCTATGATGCCGTGAATGATGTGTCCGTTCAGAGTGCTTGTGTAGGGCACTTCCGAGAGTGAATTCGGGCCGAATACATCCCACTCGTAAGTCTGGTTGATGACGCCCAAGGCCTCATGGAGAAGACCTGGAACCTCGCTGTCCAGAGCGGGATCCTCCCCAGTCGACAGAATAAACCGCGCCACGTCTTCGCGGCGGTCTTCGGTCACATCGGGTAGAAGCTCGATCAAGCGGTGAAGCTGGCTTCCCCGCCGCATGGCAGCATCTTTATCAAGCGCGGCTTCCTCACCGGAAAGCGCCTTTGCTCCACCGAGGTCCGAGGGCGAGATCCTGTTCGTGTCCTGTGCGACAACACCCGCCGGCGCGCGAGACCACTCTGGCATAACAGGATTTTGTGAGGCGGCATCTTTGCGGGTTTCCGGCGCATCAGGCCAAGCGCCCCATGCGTATCGCTGCCCCGGAGCACCGGCAAGATCAAGGGTCTCTGTCTCCAGTGTGTTCAATCCTGTCTTGATAAGATCATACCAAGTGCCCGCACTTTCCTTCCCCGCACCGCAGACAATCAACCATTTCTCTGCGCGGGTCATCGCCACATATAGAAGGCGTCTGTCTTCTTCCAAATCAGCCATTTTGAGCCGGTTCAGGGTCTCTTTTGTTTGGTCGGATCGCTGGCCTCCTGCCCCTTTCCAGACGATTTGATCCGGTTCGGGAGAGACAAATTCATCTTTGGTTTCCCGCAGGGTTTTCAAAGTGTCAGGCAGGATCACGATTGGAGCTTCGAGACCTTTTGATCCATGTGCCGTCATCACACGGACAAGGTTGGAATTTTCATCCAGAACACGTTTGAGCTGAATGGTTTGGGATTCCAGCCATGCGATAAACCCTGTCAGGCTAGGGGTTTCTGTGGTCTCGTAGTTGCGCGCCTGATGTAACAGCGCATCAAGCCCGTCTTCCGCCTCTTTACCAAGGCGTGCGATGAATTTGCGCCGTCCGTCATGACGGATCAACACACGCTCGATCAGGTCATAAGGACGCAGAAAATCGGCGGTCTGGCGCAGGTCTTCGAGAACCTCGAAAGTTTCGGGCCATTCCTTGCGCCGTTCATAGAGCGCACGCCAAAGGGTGATGGTGGTGCGACCATGGGCGAGTTGATACAGGTCGCGTTCCGACCAATTGAACAGTGGAGACTTCAATGTTTCCGCCAGTGCCAGATCGTCGTCCTGCAACGACAAAAACGCCAGAAGGGACCGCAGGTCTTTTACTGCCATCTCGTCATTGAGCGTCATGCGGTCGGCGCCGGCAACGGGAATTCTGGCGGGGTGGGATTTGAGCTCTTTCAGAATAAGCCGGAACAAGGGGGAGCGGCGCTGAACGAGGATCAGAATGTCGCCCGCCTCGATCTTCCGCCCCTTTCCGTTCTTGTCCGGAAGGGAGCCATGCTCAAGCTGTTCGGCCACAAAATTGGCGATCCGTTTGGCCAGTCGGGGATTGGGCTCTTCGGGATGGATCACGTCAAGCGGCTCTTCCCAGCGGCTTGCCTCTTTCTCCCGCTCTTCTTTTTCCTCTTTTGACAGGTCTTCCGGCGTCTCCAGAGACCAAAGGTCAACACGACCGGGGATGTCATCGAAAAAGGCGATATGTTCGGGAATGCCCCCGACCCCTTCCCCGCCGATTGCGGCAAAAACTGTGTCGGTTGCAGTCAGAATGGCCGGAGAAGAGCGGAAGGAATATTGCAAGGACAGGTCTTGCAAGGGTTGCCCGACGGCTTTCAAACGCTCTCCGAAATGCTCTTTCATTTGGTCAAAGGCTTCGGGAGCGGCGCCTTGGAACGAATAGATGGACTGTTTGTGGTCGCCCACGACAAAGATCGTGCGGGTCACATCGGCTCGCGCCCCCTCGCCCGCGGTAAACTCACCGGCCAGAAGCTGAACAACGCGCCACTGATCGGGGCTGGTATCTTGCGCTTCATCGACAAGGATATGGTCAATCCCGCCATCCAGACGGTAAAGCACCCATTGTGACACGTTGGAGATCGACAAAAGATCACGCGCGCGGCGGATCATGTCGTCGAAATCCAACAGGCCTAGCTCGGCTTTGCGCTCCATATAGGGCGGCAGAAGTTCCTGAGCAAAGCGGTGCAGGGCGAGGGTCTTGCGCGCATCTTTGAGCCCGAAGAGATGTGGCCGCGCAGCTTCCACACGTTTCATGAAGGCTTCGAGATGATCGAAGGCGCCGGGATGGGCATCTATGAGTTTGCGCGTCGGAAGGCTGGAGTGCTGTGCATAGAATTTGGATTGAAGAGGATTGGTTTTGGCAGTTTCCTTCGCCAGTAACTTGTCACACAAATTTTCCACAAGGGACAAATCAGGCTCCAACTCAGCCCAATGACGGAAAAGAGCGGCGGTTTTCTGATCGGAGGTGCTGGAGGCTTCCATCAATGTGGCGCATGCAAGCAGCATGTCTTTTTCGCCGCCCAGAAAGACATCTTTCAACAGTCGTGTTTCGTCATATCCGGCGGGAAGGTTGAACCATGACCATATGTCCGCCTTTTGACGAGGCGGGAAAAACTGGTCGCGTTTGCTGACAATGCTGAGGGCCAAATCCGTCAGGTCGAGATCGCTGACATAGAGCGCGACATCGTCGATCACATCACGTTTCGGGCCAAGGGCAATATCTTCGATAATTTCGGAGACCATCCGGCGGGACTGGCGATCGTCCATTTCCTTGAACTGCGGCGAAACCCCCGCTTCCAGCGGAAACCGCCGTAGCAAGGCACTACAAAACGAGTGAATGGTCTGGATTTTCAGACCTCCGGGAGTCTCGATTGCGCGGGCAAAGAGTGTGCGGGCATGTCGCAAGGTCTCGCTATCCAGAGACTTTTCCGGGGCGAGGGCGGTAAGCTCCTTGATAAGCTCCGGATCGGGCAGCATGGCCCAATCCCCCAGACGCTTGAACAAGCGGTTCTGCATCTCTGCGGCGGCGGCCTTGGTATAGGTCAGACACAGAATATGCTGCGGCGGTGTTCCATCCAGCAAAAGGCGGGCCACACGGTCCGTCAAAACCTTCGTCTTGCCTGAACCGGCGTTGGCGGACACCCATGTGGACATATCCGGACGCGCCGCCATGATCTGACGACGGGTTGCTTCGTTCATCGTGGTCATTCCAAATCCTCCGGCACGGGCGTGTCGGCGTCGGACCATTCCCCATATCGCGACAGATGTTCGAAATTGGTCTCGTAGCGAACGGTTTTCATCATGCGACGTGCAGTATAGCCAAGCGCAGGGTCGTCATAGGATCGTATCAACTGCACCAGTTTCTTTTTGACCTCGGCCACATCGCCCGGATCAAGCGGCAGCACCGTTTCCGTCAGCTTGTTGTCCAACCCGAGATAGGCCACTTCGGACACTTTCCCTATCGGAACCGAGTCAAAACCGCCCTCCTCCATCATTGCCGCTTCGAGGTGAAGCTGGATGTTGAAGATCTTGGTTTGCTTTTCTGTCGGAGGCGTGCCGGATTTGTAATCATAAATGACGAAGCTGTCGTCTTCCTTACGATCAATTCGGTCGGCCTTGCAGGTCAAGGAAAAGTCGACTTCATGCAGATGCATCGCACCCTTTGCCTCGATCCCGACCGGAGTGCCGAGGGCAAATCTTTCCCGCTCCCGTTTGACAAGTCTGGCCGCAATCCGCCTTACACGGCCAAGCCAGACCCGACGCGCGGACGGCCAAGAGACCTCGCGTTCCAGAACCTCTTCGGCCACATTCAGGAACCGCGCCAAAGCGGCTTCATAGTCTTCCTCGGCAATTTGCGACAGATAGGCTTCCATGATCGCATGGAGTGCCGTGCCTCTTTCGCGCACATCCGGTTCGCGGCTGAGCGGGTCCAGTTTGTTCAAACGCAAAACGCGGCTTGCATAGATTTCATAGGGGTCGCGGATCAGGTTTTCGATGCGCGTGACGGAAAGCTGACGAGGCCGCGCAGCGACCGGAGGTCTCGGGCTGGGGCGATGTGCGGAGGGCAAGGTGAAATCGGGTCGATCCAGATGTTCTGCAAGGGTGATCCATTCGGCGCCACGGTGACGCATGGCCTCCAAACCTTGCCGCCCTTCATCCGACATGCCGGACATCAGGTTGGTCAGCCGGATAAGCCAGCGCGAAGCAACCGTCTCTGCCTCGGCATCACGTTTGGCGCGGGCCAGAACAACTTCGGGTGCGGCAATGGCCTGTTGGAAATCATGTGCGGAAAGGCCGATATTCTGTTCGGGGGACAAAAGCCCTGCCTTGCGTCGCATATCGCGGTTGAACCACGGGTCTTGCCCGACCGATTGCGGCCAGATGCCTTCGTTCAGACCGCCCAGAATGACCAGATCAGCCCCAAGCGCACGGGCTTCGAGCGTACCCCAGATCATGACCTGAGGATGTTTCGGAGAGGGGTCACGCACAATCCCGCGTCCGAGAATGGCGCGAAACAGATCGCCAAATTCCAAGGAACTCATAGACCCGCCATAGTCCGCCTCGCGATATAGCTCCTCTAGGACACGTCGGGCCTCACGTCCGGTATGTTGTGCCCAAAGCTCGCTGTCGTCACCGGCATCCGGTCCTTTGACAAGTTTCGAACTCAGCCCAACAAGCCGATCCAGATGGGTTTTCAGGGAGCCTTCCGATGTCTGTTGAAACTGTTCGGATATATCGGCCACCCAATGCGCCCATGACAGGCGGGCCTCTTTGTCATCCTTGCTTTCGCCGGATTTGATCGCCCAGTGCACAAGGTCGTCTTGTGAGGGAAAGGCAATCCCCTTGCGGCGCAGGTGGACTTCGAGCTCACGGGTCCACAAAAGATGATAGCCGCGGTCATCCTCTCCCGAAGTCTTGTCGTGCCCTCCCCGCGCACATAGCGGATGTTTCAACAAAACGAGCAGGTCTTCTGAAGACAGGACACGGCCAATGAGGCCGACAACATGGCGTAGAAGCCGCCCCGGAGGTGTTTGGCTCAACGGAATACCGGCGCTGTCGTCTGGCACGATATTCCAGCGGGTCAAAAGAGCGGTGACCCGTCTGGCGAGATCACGGTCGGGCGTGACGAGTGCCGCCTTTTTTCCTTCGTGCACGGCATGTCTGAGAACGAGGGCAATCGCATTGGATTCCAGCCGCGTGTCTGGTGCTTCAATCAGGGTCAGCCGCTCTGTCGCAGGCCTGACCTGTTCGAAAGCGGGGCCCTCTTTCATCCATTGGTCGGTGATGGGCGCGGGACGCAGGGCGAGTGATACAAGACGGTTTCGTGCTGCGTTTTCTTCGGTTTCCGTGTCCCATCTCTGGATTTGAGTGGGGTCTATGCCGATGTTTTGTGCCAGACGCGCCATGCGCTCTTGCGGATGCTCGACGGAAATACGGTCTTCGCTACGAATCTGTGTCCAGACATCGGCCGACATATGGAAATCCACGCCGGGCAGGATGACGGCTCCCATCGGCTGTTTGGCGACGAGTGTCATGAAACGTGCCGTTGTGCCGCGCGATCCCGTTGAGCCCACGACCAAGACCGGATGCTCCGGCGGCGCGATTTCCCATTTGCGTTCGAGGCGATCAATAACCAAACGCATCCGCGCTTCCAGACTCAGGTCCGATGTCGAGTCCTCTGTAAACAGACCGAAGAGGATGGAGAGAAATTGTAGAGACTTCTGCCAGTGTCCGGAGGCATCGGGCACTTTCAGGTTTTGAATGTCCTGCGGCGTGACGCCCTCGTCCTGCATTTCCGCCATCAGCAGCGCCAGACTGTCCGAAAGATCGAAAACAGAGGACCGCGTGGCAAATTGAGGTTCTTGCTTCAGAAAATGCGAAACAAGCTGCGCAAGCTCCAACCGGCGTCGCAGGCCGCTGACAGGAACGGGTAGGTCCATGAAGTCATGATCCATGCCGAGATCGGACAAAAGACGGAATTTCGGCAGGAATCGGGTCGAACCATCTTCGAAAGATGCCATGAGTTCCTTTTTCATGCGCGAGGTGTTCACATAGATTTCCGTGCGCGCAACCGTTTCGGGCGACATAGACGCCAGCCGTTGCAAAAGCCCGCGTTTGACTGCTGACGGGTAATGTGCGCCGCAGGGAACGCCGAAGAGCGCGGGGTTTCCGTCTGACGAGAACATTACTGATCCTCCAACATATCTTCGGCGATTGCGATGCCCTCCGGATGACCGACGTCGCACCAATGTCCGCTGTATTCAACACCATAGATACGTCCGCGCGCGAACAAATTTTCCCAGACGCGGTTAAGTGAAAAATATGTCTCTTCGATTTCCGAAACCGGCGCGGTTTTCAGGATTTGCGCTCCGGTGTAAATATAGGACGTTCCACGGCGCAGGCGTCCGTCTGTCTCCAGATCAAAATCACCGGACCCGAGATGCGCATGTGCGCGGGGTTTTGCCACAACCAACAATAGCGCATCCATTTTGTCGGCGTCCCATGCGGCGGAAAGAACATCTGCGGCACGAGGCCCTTTCCAAACAGCGTCAGTGTTCATTGTGAAAACTGCGTCGCTTTTGAAATAAGGCAAAGCGTTCTTAAGCCCCCCGCCTGTTTCCAGCAGAGTTTCCTCGAAAACAGTCTCTAATCCGGCTGATGTAAGGTGATCTCGGAGTATATCAGGCAGATAGTGGAGATTGGCGACACGATGGGGAATACCCTCCAGCTGATCAAGGGCGTGGTCCACCAGAGGGCGGCCGGCGACTTTGATCATCGGTTTCGGTTGGTGTTCCGTGAGTGCTTTCATCCGTGTGCCACGTCCGGCACAGAAGATCATTGCAGAGTCGGGATTGTGCCGCATTTTTCTTTGAGCGCCTTGAGTGCGAGTGTGTCGGGTTCAGGAAAGTGTTTGCGAATAAGTTCTGCAACCTGTCGGAGATCGGGGTGATCGAGATCGCGCTGAAGGTATCCCCAGACGCGCGGGATCAGGTCAACGTAATGCGGACGGGCGAAGTGCAGGGACATTCTTCCGAAAATCATCAAGATACGCAGATTTCGTTGAACGGAACAGATGGCAGCCTCGCGTGAAAACTTCGCCGGATCAAGAGACAGTCCTTCGCAAAACCGGTCCATGCAGCGGGTTCCGATGTCTTCGGAGACATCGCGGCGGGCGTCGGTTGTCAGGGAAATCAGGTCATAGGCCGCCGGTCCGAGCATGGCGTCTTGGAAATCCAACAGGCCGACACGGGCGGCACCATTACGTTCAGGCAACCACAAGAGGTTCTGCGCGTGGTAGTCACGCAGGACCGTGACGCGGCCGGGGTGGAGACTGTCGATCAATGGCCGGAGCGCGGAACTCAATTCTTCACGCTCAGATGCCATGCTACGGCCGAGTATAGGTTCTGCATACCAACGATAACTGGATGTCGCGAGATCCGTCATGAGCGGAACATAGTCATCCAGCCCTTGCATCGGTTTTGCGCAATGCAATTCGATCAGGACATCCACAGCGGCATCATACAGTTCGGGTTCGCTTTCGGGGTGTTGCAAGCACACCTGATCATAAAGTGTGAGGCCGAAATCTTCGAGAATCAGAAAGCCCTGTGTTTCATCCGCCGCGTAGATTTCTGGCGCGGAAAGGCCCGATTTGCGCAGATATGCGGCGACTTTCAGGAAAGGCCGAACATCTTCGCCTGCGTCCGGCGGTGCATCCATCAGGATTGCGGTGCGGCCGGTGTGGTCGGTGAGCCTATGGTAGCGCCTTCTCGAAGCATCCCCTGCCAAAGCTGTGGACAGAGCACCAGACCAAGGGCTTTGAGCCAGAAAATCATCAAGTTTTTGAGCGCGCTCACTCATTGTCTCACGCGCGGGAGTTTTGGTGTTCACAGGGTTGGGCCTTTTGCGTCCGATAGATACCGTCCGACTTTAGTCCCCTTCGCACCGGACACAAGGGCAAGACACAGCTGTGTGCTGTCACATTTTGATAAATCGCGTGTCGTGGGTTTGAGTTTTCAGTGTGGGTCTTAGTGCGTTCGAGCGTTCCTCCGGCGAGAACCCGACAAGTGTCTGGCCCGAAGGAAGCGGGGTGAAACGACAGTTCAGACGGCGACCATCCCACAGGCGGGTCTGGCCATACCATTCAGCCCTTTCCCCTGTGCGGCTGACAAATTTACGGAAATCGCTCCAGATCGGAGTTGGCGCGCATTTTGTGTGCCAGACACGGGTGGCATCCGAAACGCTTGTCTCAGCAAGCCCTTCCAGTTGATCAAGACGCCAGAGCTTTGTGTAGGCGGCATTTGCCATTGCCAATGTGCCATCGCTGGAAAAGACGGCAATCGCTTCGGACAGGCTGTCGAGAACCGCCTGCCCCGTTTCGATTTCGGAGCGGAAGCGTCGGGTGAGTGACATTTCGGCGGAAATATCCTCGAACAGGAAAGCGATTGCGCCGTCGGGATGCGGGCGGCCAGAGATCCGATAGGTCATGCCACCAGGTAGGGTCCAAACCTCTTCATAAGTGCCATCTTCGGCTGCTGTTTCCAGCTCCGCCATTTCTTGCCGCCATGACTTGTAGTCTTTGGGTTCCGGCATCATCTGGCTGTCGCGGAGGCGGTCCAGAAACGAGATCAGCGTCGGGCGGGTGATCAGGAATTCGGCAGGAAGAGAGGTCAGGTCTGTTAACGCCGGATTGAAGAGTGCAAGTTGACGGTTACGGTCGAAGACGGCGAGACCGATGGTCAGGTGCGAGAATGTTTTTGTCAAAGTTTGGGTAAATTCGCGCAGTGTTTCCTCGGCTTTGACAGTGCGATCAACATTGCTGGCAGTATAGAGAAAGCTGTCCCCAAGTTTGAAGCGATAGACATCATACCAATGCGTGTTTCCGTTCTCGTCTTTCAGGCTGAGACGCCGGTTTTCATTCGGCTCGGCTTTTGACAAGAGTTGTGTGTCAAAGAGAGACGCAGGTGGCCAGCTTGGCGTATCCTCCCCCGAGAGACGATCCGCCAAGGTGATATATGCACTGTTTGCCCAACTGATTGCGCCGTTTTCAAGCTCGCGCCATACAAGAAACGGGACATGCTCCGTTGTCGCGCGTAGCGTTTCCAGTTCCTCCTCCATGGCGGCAATCGAGTGACGGTCAAGATTGAGCGGGATGTGGTCGGATTCCTGATCGAACAGAGAAATCCGCGCCAGACCATTGCGCCACTCACAGCTTAAAACGGAACTGCCATCTCTGGATTCAATGTCGATTTTGCCCCGCTCCGCCAGATCAGAGATCTCAGCCTGAAGCGTCGGGAATTTCGTGATCAGAACAGAAAGCAAACGCGACCAGTCAGAGCCCACGTCCACAGCCGCCGACAGAATGCTCTGCGCCGACGAGGTCGCATTGACGAGGGTTTCGTCATCAAACAGGAAGACGATGTCGGTATCCTGACTCTCCAGCGCCAGCGTGGTTTGCTTTTCTTTGCGATCGGCAAGCCACGCGAGGCTGTAGAGAACAAGAAAAGCAACGGCGAGGCTCCCGACAAGCAGGGCCGCAAGGGTGAACAGGAGGTCGAATGACATGTGATTCCCATCAAAACTACGAGTTCGCGATGGGAAGACTCTCCGGCTTTTTAGTTAATGCTCCGTTAAGCGGGTAAAAATAAACCGATGAAAAAAGCAGTAGCTTTGATGTATTTCACTGCGCAAACGGTGCATTTTCGCCCAAGGCTTTATTCTCTTCACCCTCAGCCACGCTAATCCGGTCGCGTTGCCAGCTCAGCTCGACAATGGCACCGGAGCGACGCCCCGCATGGAGATGCTGGTCATGGCGGTCCGAACCGTTGGCAAAGGTGATCTCCGCACCGGTGCGCTCCAAAAGCGTTTTCGCAATGAACAGGCCAAGCCCCATCCCGTTATAGCCGGGTCTCTTTTCGGCCTCCCGCTCGGAACGCCGGTGGCGCATGAACGGATCGCCGATCCGACCGATCACCGAGGCGGGAAAACCGGCACCGTCATCAATGATGCGCAATGTAATACGGCGGGCGCTCCATGAAATATCGATCCAGACCGTCGTTTCGCTAAAATCCACAGCGTTCTGGATGAGGTTGCGCAAGCCGTGGATGATTTCGGGCCTACGGTAAACATAAGGCTGGTCCGAGCCGTCTTCGGACCCCAAGACCTCGATATTGACGGATTTGCCCCGTCCGGTATGAGGTTCGGCAGCTTCATCAATGACGGCTTGCAAAGGGGCAAAACGCATGTGCAGATCGTCTTTCCCCGCCTGCCCCATCGAATGAAGAATGTCCCGACAGCGGTCCGCCTGATCGTGGATCAGTTGCGCATCCTCGCAAAGAACCTCCTGATCCTTGAGCTCGTCGACCAACTCTCCGGCCACCAGCTTGATCGTGGCCAGAGGTGTGCCAAGCTCATGGGCGGCGGCTGCGACGACCCCGCCGATGTCGGTGAGTTTCTGCTCGCGCGTCAAAGCCATCTGTGTTGCCAGAAGGGCTTGGGACATGGTGTGGATTTCCGAGGTGACCTTCCATGAAAACACGCCGAGAAAGATGATCCCGATGACAATTGCGGCCCAGTTTCCAAAGAGGAAAATGTCCGGAATGATGAGTTCGGCCCCGTCGTTCAGATGCAAAGGCACATGATAGAGGGCCAGAATGGTGACGAAGGCGATGGCGACAGATCCGGTCAGGATCGAGGATTTCGGGCGCAGAGCCGAGGCGGAAATCGACACGGGTGCAAGGATAAGAACGGAAAACGGGTTGGTCAGGCCACCGGAAAAATACAAAAGGCAGGTCAACTGGGTGATGTCGAAGAGCAACATCAAGGTTGCTCCGCGTTCACTCAAACGTGTGTTTTCGGGGTAAACGAAACTGGCCACGATATTGAGAATGACCGAGGCGCCGATGATGACCGCGAATGCACCGATTTCCAGATGCAGTTTGAACAGGAGAATTGCGACTATGATGCTGGCGATCTGGCCAAAAATGGCAATCCAGCGTAGGGCAACCAAAGTGCGCAATCTGACCCAGTCGGATCGGCGTTCGACGGTCACAAGGTCGTCTCTGTTCTCTATCATGGGTGTAATCGACCTTCTGCGGCATTAAGCCCCTTGATAGTCACTGCTTTTGACGCAATCAATGCGAAGCGATCAGGAGAATAGATATGTCCGTAAAAACCATAGCCATTTCGGTAGGTGTGGTGCTTGTTGCAGTGATTGGCGCGACTGCATGGTATGCAACGCAATCCACAGGTGATGATGCCTTTGCACAATGCCGCGCCGCCGCCGTAAGCGGTGGAGCTGCCGCCATCGGTGGCCCTTTCGAGCTTGTGAATGAGGACGGGGTAACGGTCACGGATCAGGATGTATTCACAAAACCGACCATCCTGTATTTCGGCTATACCTTCTGTCCGGACGTTTGCCCGCTCGACAACATGCGCAATGCGGATGCTTTACGACTTCTGGAAGAGCGCGGCTATGATGCGCAAACGGCCTTTATCTCCATTGATCCGGAGCGCGACACGCCCGAGGTGATGAAAGAGTTTACAAGTCTGTTTCATGAGGACATGATCGGACTGACCGGCACGCCGGAACAGGTGAAAGCCGCGTCTACCGCTTACAAGACCTATTACAAAATGCAGGACGGTGATCCCGAATACTATCTCGTCGATCACTCGACATTCACCTATCTTGTGTTCCCCGAAATCGGGTTTGTGGACTTTTTCAAACGTGACGACACACCGGAACAGATGGCGGATCGGGTGGCATGTTTCATTGACGCCGCAGGGTAAAATTTGACCCGTCACCGACGGCGCTCTAAAACCCGACAAAACGTATAGGATAGATGCCGCTGGCAGGAGGGCTCAGATGAGCGTGGATGAAAAGATTGACTTAGGTGAGGACAAATCGCTTCTCCTCGTCGATGATGATGAGCCATTTCTGCGGCGTCTTGCACGGGCTATGGAAAAACGTGGCTTTGAGGTCGAGACCGCCGGTTCGGTTGCGGCAGGTAAAGCCATCGCCACCGCCCGCCCGCCCGCCTATGCCGTGGTGGATTTGCGGCTGGAGGACGGGAACGGCCTTGATGTGGTCGAGGTGCTGCGCGAGAAACGGCCGGACAGCCGCATCGTCGTGCTGACAGGCTATGGTGCCATCGCGACCGCCGTTGCTGCGGTCAAAATCGGCGCGACGGATTATCTGTCAAAACCGGCGGATGCCAATGACATCGTGAATGCGCTTGTTGCCGGGGGCAAGGAACTGCCGCCGCCGCCGGAAAATCCGATGTCGGCGGATCGGGTGCGTTGGGAACATATCCAGCGCGTCTACGAGCTTTGTGATCGCAATGTTTCTGAGACCGCTCGTAGGTTGAACATGCACCGCCGCACATTGCAGCGTATTCTGGCAAAGCGTTCTCCGCGCTAAGGTCAGTTGCGCGGCAGTTTAAGGCGTGTCGCTCTCTTCGCTGATCTCGGTTTCGATTTCCTCGACGGTTGTCACATCCTCGGCATTGCGCAAAAGCCAGTTGCGCAATGTCTTGACCTGAGGTGACAGCACGCCGGGCAGGGTGACAATGTAATAGCCGATGCCTTCGGGATCGCCCTCGTAGAGCACTTTCATACGCCCTGACGCGATATCGTCTTCGACCAGCACCCGCGACTGGATCGACACGCCAAGACCCGAACGCACCGCAGAGAGCGTCAGCGCATTACTCGCCAGTTCTCTGAAGTCCTGTTGTTTGAAATCCATGCCGATGCGGTTTCCCCAAGCATATTGTTCTGACGAGAATTCGGAGAAGATCCAGTAGATCTCGTTCAAATCCCCCATCTCGTCGAGTGACTCGGCCTCCGTATAGTCGGGGCTGCACACGACCGCGAAGGGACTCATCAGAAGCGGCACGACATCCAGCCCCGGCCAGTCTCCGGCCCCGAAACGGATTGCAACGTCGATCCCTTCGGAACGCAGGTTGCTCAGCCCCATATAGGGCTGAACTTGCAGATGGATATCCGGATGCTCGGTCCAAAACCCGCCCAGTTTCGGCATCAGCCAGACTTCTGCAAAGGTCGGTGTTGTTGAGATGATGACCGGCCTATGGGTGCGCTCGTCCGTGATTGCCTGCACGCCGCTGACAATCATGCCGAAACCCTCCGTGAGCGACTCGGACAGCGCGTGCCCCGCCTGCGTCAACTCCACGCCCCGCGCGGCGCGGGTAAAGAGTTTCTCGTCAAGATGGGTTTCAAGGCTTCTGATATGTTGCGAGATCGCGGCATGGGTGACGTTCAACGCCCGCGCCGCAGCCGAATAGCTGCCGAGACGCGCGGCAATTTCAAAGGCGCGCAGCGAGGCGAGCGTGGGCATGTCTTTCCAATCCATAGGGACATGTTAGCTCAGCTTACATAGGAAAAGCCATATGAACTTCGGAGAATCGACAAGTGATGCGAGAAGAGAATCAGAAATCGTATGAGGCGCTCCCATGTCCAAACTTAAAAACCTGTTCTCCGCCCCGTCGCGCTCGGCCACATCTTTGATGGAGCGCGAAAAACGCCAGAGACGCGAAATGCGCTATGAGCTGAATTTTCAGCTGAACCGCCGCATTAGCCTCTGATTGACAACATTTTGAAAAGGCCCGCTTCGGCGGGTCTTTTTATGTCTATTGGGCTGGGATCGAGGCGCCAGAACCCGATTTAAAGCGCCGCCATGAGTGCCGCGTGGCGTTCGGTAAAGGCGATGCGCGTTTCCATCGGCGGGCGCAGGCGAAGTTTCAGGTCTCTGATCAGTGCGGCATCCATTTTGCCGAAGAATTTATTGCTTTCTTCAACCGAAAACCCCGCAATTTGCGTCGCTTCCAGCCATGCAGACACTTTATCCGCCTTTTTGATCCTTTTCTTGACCGTCGCAGGCAGTTTAGCAGGCAGTCCGAAACGGATATGGATGGCTGCGGTCAGCCGGTCGTCCAATTCGCCATAGTCGGGACCAATCGCGGCTTTCACAGGCGAAATCATGTCCCCGATCACATATTCAGGCGCATCGTGGAGCAATGCCGCGAGCTGCCATTTGACCGGTTCTTTGGGGTAAAGACGGCGATAGATTTCCTCGACCAGTATGGAATGTTCCGCCACGGAATAGGCGTAGTCGCCGTGGGTCTGACCATTCCAGCGCGCGACAAAGGCCAGCCCGTGGGCAATGTCCTCGATTTCGATGTCCATGGGGGTCGGGTCCAGCAAATCGAGTCGCCGACCTGAAAGCATTCGTTGCCACGCGCGCGGTTGAGCCATGTTATCCTCTTCTATTCCGCCGCTTTGGTATCCAAGCCTTCACGAGGTTTCCATGATTTTTCGCGGCTGAATGTGTTTTGCGAAATGCCTTAACCTGAAATCAATAGCTCTGCGTTGTAAGGATGAGGTCAAGCTGATAATCAGCGGCCAACTCAACCATGTTTATGCAGGAGCCAGACCATGGCCACCGATTTTATCGTAAAAGACATCTCTCTCGCGGAGTTCGGGCGCAAAGAGCTTGATATTGCGGAAACAGAAATGCCGGGCCTGATGGCGCTTCGCAAGGAATACGGCGAAAGCAAACCGCTTAAAGGTTCGCGGATCGTTGGCAGTCTGCACATGACGATTCAGACAGCTGTTCTGATCGAGACGCTTGTGGAACTGGGGGCCGATGTGCGCTGGGCGTCTTGCAACATCTTCTCGACTCAGGATCACGCTGCCGCCGCGATTGCCGCTGCGGGTATTCCGGTTTTTGCGATCAAGGGTCAAAGCCTTGAAGAACATTGGGATTATCTCGACAAATCCTTCCAGTTTGCCGAGGGTCCGAACCTGATCCTTGACGATGGCGGCGATGCGACGCTCTACATTCTGCTCGGTGCGCGCGCCGAAGACGGTGAGGACATTATTGCCGTGCCGACTTCCGAAGAGGAAGAGGTCATCAAGGCGCAGATCAAGAAACGCATGGCGGAAACGCCCGGCTGGTTCACCAAGATGCGCGCCCAGATCAAGGGTGTGTCCGAGGAAACAACCACCGGTGTGCACCGTCTCTATGATCTGGTGAAAAAGGGTCAGCTTCCCTTCCCTGCGATCAACGTGAATGATTCCGTGACCAAGTCGAAATTCGACAACAAATACGGCTGTAAGGAATCTCTTGTGGACGGTATTCGCCGCGCAACGGATGTGATGATGGCCGGCAAGGTTGCGGTCGTGTGCGGCTATGGTGACGTGGGCAAAGGCTCCGCCGCCTCGCTTCGCGGCGCCGGTGCGCGTGTCAAAGTGACCGAAGCCGATCCGATCTGTGCGCTTCAGGCTGCTATGGACGGGTTTGAAGTGGTGCTTCTCGAAGATGTGGTGAGCGACGCCGACATCTTTATCACGACGACGGGCAACAAGGATGTTATCCGCATCGAGCATATGCGCGCGATGAAAGACATGGCCATCGTCGGCAATATCGGCCATTTCGACAACGAAATTCAGGTGGCAGCGCTCAAGAACCACAAATGGACGAACATCAAGGATCAGGTTGATATGATCGAAATGCCCTCGGGCAGCCGGATCATCCTCCTGTCCCAAGGACGTCTTTTGAACCTTGGCAATGCGACCGGTCACCCGTCTTTCGTGATGTCCGCCTCCTTCACCAATCAGGTTCTGGCGCAAATGGAGCTTTGGACCAATGGCGACAATTACGAAAATGACGTCTACATCCTGCCCAAACATCTCGACGAGAAAGTGGCGCGGCTTCACCTTGAGCGGATCGGGGTCAAACTTACCCAGCTTACCAAGGAACAGGCGGAATATATCGGTGTAACAGTCGACGGGCCGTATAAGCCGGAACACTACCGCTACTGATCCATGCAATTGAGAATGCCCCCTATCCTGCGTGAGGGGGCATTTTCTGTTAAATTTTCCCTTTGTATTGTCTCACGATCCCACTAGGCTCTGTCCAAGCCTTTCGAGGCTTTGAGTTGAGCCTTGTAACCCTTTGAATGTTGGGAGAATAAAATGGGAAAACGTGACGAGCTTATCGCCAAATATGCCGAGGACCTGAAAACCAAATGCGGCATGGAGCCGGATATGGATCTTTTGACCAAGGTAACCATCGGCTGTGGCCCCGCGATCTACAATGACGATGCGTCCACTGTGGCATCGTCTCAGGAAAGCGAACTGGAAACGGTTAAAAACAACTTCCTCATCAAAAAACTTGGCCTTGCCGACGGTCCCGAACTGATGGATGCGATCAATTCCGTGATCGAGACCTATGGAAAATCCGAGCGCAACAAATACCGCGCTGTTTTCTACTATCTGCTGGTTAAGCACTTCGGCAAAGAAGCTGTTTATAGCTGATATATCAGCCCATGATAAAAAGCCGCCTCTCTCATCGGGGGCGGCTTTTGTGTGTCCGGTTGTGCGCGCGGGTTAAACAGAAGTTTCCAATTCACTTTCAATGCGAATTACTTCTGATTTGTGCGGAATCGCCCAATCCGCTAAGGTGAGATCACGGACTAGGATGGCCCGGACCCAGATATTCGAACACGTGCGGTGCTTGGGAGCACGTGGGGTGGTGGAGGGTCCCGGGGGGTCGGGACCCTCCTTTTATTTTCTTAAAATCAGGACGGATCGGTTTCGCCAAGTTCGCAGACGATCTTCCATTCCTCTTCGGTCACGGGCTGGACCGACAGACGGCTGTTGTTCACCAGAACCATATCCTTGAGGCGGTGATCTTCCTTACACATGGCAAGGGTCACAGGTTTGGTGAAGGGGCGCACGGCCTTGATGTCCACACATTCCCAACGCGGGTCATTGGCCTTGCTGTCCGGATGCGCTTCGGCACAGACTTCGACGATCCCGACAATCTCGGTTTCCTTGCGGGAATGATAAAAGAACCCGCGGTCTCCGAGCTTCATGGCGCGCATGTTGTTGCGTGCCTGATAGTTGCGCACGCCGTCCCATTCCTCGCCAGCTTCGCCCTTGGCGACCTGCTGATCCCAGGACCACACTTCCGCTTCTGATTTGAAAAGCCAGTAATTCATCCGCCAATCACCCGATTCCAAGCCTCGATTCGCACATCCGCAAAAAGCCCCGCCTTTGCGTAGGGATCATTTGCGGCCCATTCCTGCGCAGCTGCTTTATCTTCCACGTCGATGATAACCAAAGACCCATACATATCACCAGCCTCGTTCAGCAACGCGCCGGCCTGTTCCACAACACCGCAGGTTTTGAGATAGTTGACATGATCGGGACGTGTGTCGAGCCGCACTTGCAGGCTGTCAGGTTTGTCGGTCGCAATGATCGCGAATTTCATAAGTTATTCCCTTTTCAATGGTCGAGAGAGCAGAAGCTCCACAGTTTCGGAAATGGACAGGTTTCCGTTCAGGATTTGGGTCACAGCGGTAGTGATCGGCATATCAACGCCAAGCGTCGCGGACAGATGCGCAACGGCTTTTGCTGTCGCGACACCTTCGACGGTCACGGAGGGGTCGATTTCCACCCCGCGTCCAAGTTTCAGCCCGTGCGAATAGTTGCGCGATTTTTCAGAGGTGCAGGTCAGCACAAGATCGCCAAAGCCCGACAATCCGGCAAGTGTCATGGGATCGGCCCCTTGTTTGACGGCGAGACGCTGCATCTCGGCAAACCCCCGTGTCATCAAGGCCGCACGCGCGCTTTCGCCAAATCCGGCACCGATGGCCAGACCGCAAGCGATGGCAATGACATTCTTGAGCGCACCGCCAAACTCCACCCCCACGGGATCAAGGCTGGTATAGAGGCGAATGTTATCGGTGCTCAGCCGTGTCTGAAGCGTGACCGCAACGGTTTTGTCCCGCGTGGCAAGGGTGAGGGCTGTGGGCAGCCCGTCGGCAATATCCACCGCAAAGGAAGGGCCGGACAAAATGGCGACGGTCGCATCGGGCGCCGTGTCTTCCAACACGGCAATCGGCCCGCGTCCGGTTTTCAGGTCCACGCCCTTGCAACATGACACAAGTGTTTTCTGCTGGAATTGGGCCTTATTTTCCTCTGAAAAACGCGCGAGTTGCTGCATGGGGACAGCAAGCAACAGGATCGGCGCCGCAGTCGCCATCGCCAGATCGGAGGTAACGTCGAGCGGTTCGGGAAATGGCTTGCCGGGCAGGCGCAGGGCATTTTCACGTTGCTTTTGCATCGCGGTCGCGGCCTCGGCAGAGCGCGCCCAAAGCGTGACTTTGCGTCCGGACTGCGCCAGAGAAATCGCCAGAGCTGTCCCAAAAGCACCGGCACCAAGGACCGAAATCTCATTCACGACCTGTGTCTCCCCACGGTTATTCGATGACCGGTCATCCGCAGACGTTGTTCAATCTGTGTCTGGGAGGTATCATTCTAACAAGAGCCAGACAATCCCGAGACCGCTATTGCCCCCAACCGTTCTGATCACGCGCCCGAAAGATGATGCGCAGCGCCTATCGCAGGAACTGGAGCGGTGTGTTCCCGATCTGCGTGTCCTGATCGCACCTGTGATGCAAATTTGCGCGACGTCGTTTGATCTGCCGGATATGTCTTTCGATTATCTCTTGCTGACCTCACGTCACGCGGTTCCTGCGGCGGATGCCTGTCTCGGTCTGCCGGTCTATTGCGTGGGCGATGCCACGCGAGCGGCGGCGCAGGCGCGTGGGCATAGGGTCTGTGCGGTCTATCCCGATGCGGAGGCGCTGGTCACTGATTTGGCAGAGCACAAGGGAAAGCGCGCGCTGCACCTTCATGGACGACATACGCGCGGTAATGTCTCCGATCGCTTGAGTTCGGCTGGATTAGAGACGAAATCACGCGTGGTCTATGAGCAAGTGCCACGGAGATGGAGCGAGGCAGAACGGCAGAACATCCATGCGCAGTCGCATCTCCTCTTGCCGCTCTACTCTCCGAGATCCGCCAGACTTGCGGCGGAAAACCTGCAGGGCTTCGCTGGGGATGTGTCGCTGATTGGTCTGTCGCAAGCCTGTCTGGATGGCTGGTCGGGTATTACGCCTGTTAGCGGCATCTGCCTTGAACGTCCTGACGGGCAGGCTATGGTGCGGGCTATTGCGTCGCATCTGGCAAGATAGCCGCTTGAGGGGGAAGGTCACAGGGACTAGGCTTCTGCTGTGATTGTGCAAATGGGTTTTGGATTCGAAAGGTAGGTCTCGTGTCAGGTGACAAGAAAACTTCTCAGGACGCTGTGAGTGTAGAAACGGAAAACACACAGGCCCAGGATGTTGCAGCCGAAGAAGAAGCGGTGACACCGGAGCCTGACCTGACTTCACCCGAAGCGACAGAAGACTCCGCCGAGACACCAGAGGTGTCCGACGATGAAACCCCGAGTGCCGAGACGGACGCGGATGACAGCGACGCGCCTGCGCCGGAAGAGACAGAGGCCGAAGCGGTAGAAGAAGCTGTAGAACCTACCGAGCCCGAAGCCCCCGAAACGCCGCCTGTTACTCAGCCTGTAACGCAGGTGGTCAAACGCGGCGGCTTTGTTCCGATGGTTCTGGGCGGTGTGGTTTGTGTCGCACTGGGCTATGCGGGTGCGCAATTCCTGAAGCCTGAGGGCTGGCCGTTTCCGGGTGCGAACACGCAAGAGCTGGAGCAACAGATCTCCGCGCTTGAGGGGCAGCTTGCCGAGATCAAGTCCGCCACAGAAGGCAGCGCCGCAGCGCAAACCGCCGCACTGACCGATCTTCGGAGCGAGTTTGAGACCAAGTTTGCCACGCGCGATGATATTGCGAAGCTGGACGAAATTGCAGAACAAATTGCGGGTTTTGAGGCCCGCATGACCGAAATTGAGGCCCGCCCTGTTGCCGAGGCGATTGTATCGCCCGAAGCCACCGCCGCTTACGAACGTCAACTCGCGCAAATGCAGGACTTGCTGGATAGCGAGATTGCACGGCTGGAAGAGGCCAAGGAACAAGCCGTTGCGGAAGAAACCGCGGCGCGCATTGCCACCGCAAAATCACGCCTCCAGACGCGTGTTGATGCGGGTGAACCGTTCGACAGTGTGCTGTCCGAGTTCGGAGATGACATTCCCGAGGCGTTGAAACTTGCAGCAGAGGGAGGAATCCCGAGTGTTTCCGCCCTTCAGGAAAGCTATTCGGACGCGGCGCGTGCGGCTTTGGTCGCATCTTCGCGGGCCGCTTATGAAGCCGGTGAACAGAACTGGTTCCAGACCGCCTTGCAAACCCAGATCGGCTTGAGATCCACCACGCCGAAAGAGGGGGATGATGCGGATGCTGTTCTGTCACGCGCCGAACAATCCGTGCGCGACGGTCTCTTTGCCGAGGCGATTGCCACGCTTGATCTCTTGCCGGACGCAGGCAAGGCCGAGATGCAGGACTGGATCGCACAGGCGCAGAAACGGGTAGATGTGATGATCGCCCTTGATGAATTTCTTGGTCGGTAAGGAAGGCGAAAAATATGCTTTGGTCTCTCGTAAAAATCGTTGTTTTCGTCGTTCTTGTCGCAGCACTGGCCTATGGCGGCACGGTGTTGATGGAAACCCAGGGCGGCGCACAGATCGCTTTTGGAAATTATGAAATCACTCTGACGCCGTTCAAAGCGGTGCTGGCGCTGGTCGCCTTGATCGTCGCGATTTATGTGGCGCTGAAACTCTTGGGCCTGCTGGTCGCGCTGGTCAAATTCCTGCTGGGCGACGAGACGGCCATCTCGCGCTATTTCGACCGCAACCGTGAGAAAAAGGGTATCGAAGCTGTCACCGACGGCATGATGGCCTTGGCCACGGGGGACGGGCGTTTGGCGTTGTCGAAAGCGGCCAAGGCGGAAAAATACCTCCAGAAGCCGGAGCTGACCAACCTTCTCAAGGCGCAAGCCGCCGTGATGAATGGTGACAAACGCACGGCAGAACGCGCTTTCAAGCAACTCGTCGCGGACGAGCGCACCCGTTTCGTCGGCGTTCAGGGCATCATGAAGCAAAAGCTTGAGGAGGGCGACACGGCAACGGCGCTTAAACTGGCGGAAAAAGCTTTTGCGTTGAAGCCGAAACATGTTGAGACGCAGGACATTCTTTTGCGGCTTCAGGCCGAAAAAGGCGACTGGTCCGCCGCGCGTTCGACCCTTTCGGCCAAGCTCAAACACGGGGCCATCCCGCGCGATGTGCACAAACGCCGTGACGCGGTTCTGGCCCTGTCCCAAGCCAAAGGTGTCTTCGAAGAGGGCGCTCCCATCGAAGCACGTGAGGCGGCGATCGAGGCCAACAAGAAATCCCCCGATCTCATTCCTGCGGCGGTCATGGCCTGTGACGAATATGTGGCCGAAGGCAAGAAACGTCAGGCGACACGCGTCATCAAAAAGGCATGGGAAGCGCAACCGCATCCCGATCTCGCCGCCGCTTTCGCGCGAATCGAGCCGGACGAAACGCCCGCACAACGGATCAAACGTTTCATGGCTTTGACCAAGGTGCATCCTGAAAATCCGGAAAGCAAAATGCTTCAGGCGGAACTCTATATCGCCGCCGAGGACTTTCCTGCCGCACGCCGCGCCTTGGGCGATCTGGCCGAAATCAACCCGACCGCACGAAGCCTCACCATCCTCGCCGCCATCGAGCGTGGCGAAGGGGCCGAAGATGTCGTCGTGCGTGGCTGGCTGACCCGCGCCCTGACCGCACCGCGTGGCCCGCAATGGGTCTGTGACAATTGCCAGACGATCCATTCGGAATGGGCCCCTGTCTGTGACCAGTGTGGCGGGTTTGACACCCTGAGCTGGCGCAAACCGACTCACTCCGAAGTGGCCATGCCGTCCGGCACCGAAATGCTCCCGATGATCGTCGGCGCAATGCCGGAACCGGTGGAAAGTGACGAGGCGGAAGAGGTCGAAGACGTGGAAAATGCCCCGACCTTGGTCGACGTGACGCCCGTTGACGAAGAGGAAAATGCAAAGGGTGCAAATTAGGGCTACACACTCTTTGCAGAGGGTGCTAAAGACCCGCTCACGCCGGAAGCGAGGCTTTCGGCAAGAGTGCCGGTGTAGCTCAGCTGGTAGAGCACGTCATTCGTAATGATGGGGTCGTAGGTTCGAGTCCTATCACCGGCACCACTTCTTCCCCCTTCAGACCAAACCCCACCACGCATACCGCTGTCGCAGGCTTGTCTGCGACGGACCCATAACCGTTCGGACCCGCCGCCAAACGCCAAAAGTTAACTGCGCGCTTTGGTGATGCGGTCGGCTACGGCGTTCATGGCGTCGTTCAGCGCATCCTTCCCGCCAGAGCCGCAAAAGACGCGGAACATCTGTTCGTTGAGCCCGCCGGGGGTGGAGTGTTCCGAGCGCAGGACGGAGAAGCTGTCTTCGCTCTGTTCCGCAGTGCGCGACAGGGCGGCAAAGAGGCTGGCGATGAAGCGGCGGGCTTCCTGACGGTCGCCGCCTTGATCCTTGATCCAGTCCGCGATGAGTTCCTGAATGCCGAAATACAGCCCCATGCTTGATCCGGGAACGGTGTAGGCGTCGAATTCGCGCAGGGATTTTGTCACGATGGCGCCGCCCAGCGCGTTGAAGATCATCTCCACGCGTTCGGACGGGCCGGATAGCACGGTGATTCCGTTCAACTCGGCGACCGGCGGCAAAGGCACGGCACGGGTGATGCGGGCAACCTCGCCACCCCAAGCGGTGATCTTTTCGACAGGGATCGTGGCGATGAGGCTACAGACTTCCTGATCGGCGCGGAATGTCAGCGGGGCGATGACCTCTTCCGCGACCTGCGGCAGGACGGCGAGGAAGAGCAGGTCGCTTTGGTCAATGATGTCCTGATTGTCCTCACAGATGCTCACACAGCTATAGCGCGCTGCCAGATCGGCCGAGGTTTTCCGGCTCCGCGCAGAGACAATGATCTCGTCAATCTTGAGACCGGCTTTCATCATGCCGGTAATCACCGCTTCTGAAATGGTGCCCGTGCCGATAAATCCGATTTTCATTGCGTCTCTCCATCCTGTTCATTTCTCTTTGGCTACCTGAACGCAGGTGCGAAGGCCAGTTATCAGGCAGGTCCGCGTCATAGTCCTACCCTCGGTCTGGGCCAGACGCGCGGGATTAGGGTGTTGTGTCATGGGATGTCAGGACGTCCGTGTCTTTGAAATAGTCAGGGTAGCTCGCCACAATGGTCGGCAGATCAATGTTGAATTGGCGCAAATGTCGCCGGATCGCGGTCTCTGCCGCTTCCGCGTCACCTGCTTCCAGCGCATCCACGATGGTGCGATGCTGCGCCACCAGAATGTCTGGGGCAAATTCGCGCACGGTCATGTTGCGCACGCGGTTCATCTGCACATTCAGCGCCTCAAGATAGTCGGACACATCCGGCGCACCGGCGGCCTCGGCCAGATGGCGGTGAAAGGCCTCGTCCAGCAGGATGAAATCGGCAGGCGATCCCTTGGTTGCCACGTCTTCCTGTTGCGCGATCTGTTGGCGCAGGCTCTCTATATCCGCGGCGGTGATGCGCGGGATCAGCATGCGGATCAGTTCGACTTCGACCGCCTCGCGGATCAGTCGCGTGGTCAGGGCTGATGCGACCGAAATCCGGCGCACATAGGTGCCGCGTTGCGGGCGGATTTCAAGCAACCCTTCGGCAGTCAGCCGGATAAAGGCTTCGCGCACCGGTTGGCGGGACACGTCAAAGGAGCTTGCCACCTCCGTTTCCGAAAGCCGCTGTGCGGGCACGAGTGATCCGCGAATAATTTGGTCACGGATACGGGCGCAGACTTGTAAGGAGACGGCCCCTTCTGGCGTGTCCGAGATCGGAATGAGCGGTCTCAACCTGTGTCCTTTCGCATGGATATTTGATAACTGGTATACTTCCATACTAGTAGAATTCATGCAAGCTGTGAAAATATCGTCGGCACAACGGGACAACAGGGGAGGGGGGTGACATGCGACAAACGTGGCGCTGGTTCGGGCCAGAGGATCCGATCAAGACCGATGATGTTCGTCAGGCCGGTGTCGAAGGCATCGTTTCCGCCCTACATCACATCCCGCCCGGAGAGGTCTGGACGCCGGAGGCCATCGCCCGCCGTCAGGCCGAAGTGGGTCTTATGCAGGATGGATTGCCTTCGGGTCTGGCATGGGAGGTGGTTGAAAGCCTGCCCGTTTCCGAAGACATCAAGCGCCAGAGTGGTGCTTGGAAAGATCACATAACAAACTACAAAGATAGCCTGCGAAATCTGGCCGAGGCGGGTATCGAGGTGGTGTGCTACAATTTCATGCCTCTGATCGATTGGACGCGCACCGATCTCGCCCATCGCCTGCCGAATGGTGCGACCTGTATGCGGTTTGACCTTTATGATTTTGCAGCCTTCGACATTCACATTCTGCAACGCTCCGGCGCGGCGGAAAGTTTCACCGAGGAGGTGGTGGAGGAGGCCGCCCGCCGCCATGCTGCGATGACGCCCGCAGATTGTGAGGCACTGGCCCGCAACATTGTCAGCGGCCTGCCCGGTGCCGCCGAACACCTGAGCCTTGACGAATTTCGCGCACGGCTTGCTGTCTATGACAATATCGCGCCCGACTGTCTTCGCCGCAATTTGGCGGACTTCCTGACCGAAGTTGCGCCTGTCGCCCAAGACCTCGGCCTGCGTTTGTGCTGTCATCCTGACGATCCGCCGTTCCCGCTTTTGGGCCTGCCGCGCATCATGTCAACAGAGGCAGACTATCGCGCTCTTGTCGAGGCGGTGGACCTGCCTGCGAACGGTATCACCCTCTGCTCGGGCTCGCTTGGTGCGCGGCTGGTCAATGATCTTCCGGGGATGATGGAGCGGCTTGGTGATCGTGTGCATTTCCTGCATTTGCGCAATGTTCGGGTCGAAGGCGAGGCCGAGGTGAACAGTTTTCACGAGGCCGAACATCTTGGCGGTGGCACGGATATGGTGGCTTTGGTCGCCGCTGTTTTGCGCGAGGAGCGCAAGCGGCGTGCGGCGGGGCGGGCGGATTGCTCTATCCCGTTCCGGCCCGATCACGGGCAGAATATCCTCGACGACCTGACCCGCCAGACGCAGCCGGGCTACCCCGCAATCGGGCGGCTCAAGGGTCTGGCCGAACTTCGCGGCATCATCGCGGCCCTGAGCCATAGCACGGAAGGGACCGTCCGATGACCTTGCCGCGTCTTGATCGTCAGATCCGGTGACTGGCGCATTGTCGGAGTGCATTGCCTGTGCCGCGCGCGAGGCCGCGATTGCTTCAAAGATGCGAATGTGAAAAAGGGAAAATTAAAACTGGTAGACTAGTATTCTTTTATATTAGGGTGACCTGTGAGGGGGCCGTAAATGTCGGGGAGGAACGGCAAGCGGCTCTTTGTGAGACTTTCAAAGGGAGGAAAACCATGAAATTCAAGACACCTACACGCGCCGCAGCCAAGGCTGTCGGACTTGCCGCCACTCTGACGGTGGGAATGCTCGGAGCAGCATCCGCAGAAATCACCCTGCGCGGGGCCAGCATGTTTGACGAGGAACATGCCTATACCAAGACGCTGCGCGAATTCGAGCGGCTGGTTTCGGAAAATTATGACGGGGATGTCGATTTCGAGATGCACCTGAACGGGGAATTGGGCGACGAAAGCGATTTCGTGACCTTCCTTCAACAGGGTGTCGCCGTGGATTATGCGGTGATGGCACCGGCCAATATGGCCGTGTTCTCCCCGTCGATTCCTCTGATGGATATGCCGTTTTTGTTCCGTGATCTCGATCACTGGAACGCGGTGCTGTCCTCAGATGTGTTGTCGCCGTTAGAAGACGAGCTTTACGAGAAGGCCGACATCAAGGTGATCGGTTATGCGGGCGGTGGCACGCGGAACCTTGTGTCGGATGGTGCCATCGCCAATATGGACGACCTGTCCGGCCACAAGATGCGCGTGATGGGCGCACCTATTCAGGCGAAAATCTTTTCGGCGCTGGGCGCGGCCCCGTCGGCCATTGCCTATAACGAGGTCTATAACGCCATCCAGACCGGCGTGATCGCAGGGTTCGAGAACGAAGCGGCCTCCATCCAGAACCTCAAGTTCTACGAAGTCGCCCCGAACGTCACCCTGACCAAGCACACGATCACGGTGCGTCCTGTGGTGATGAGCGGCAAGACCTTCCGCAAACTGCCGGAAGACCTGCAACAGGTGGTGCTTGACGCCGGTGCCAAGGCCGGTGCCTTCGGTCGCGACCTCGAAAGCCGCGAGGATGGCGAGAAGCTGCAACAGATGATTGACGCCGGCCAGATCACGGTGAGCGAGTTCGAGGGCCGTGACCAGATGCTCGAAATCGTCCAACCCGTGCAGGACGCCTACGCCGCGGAGCTTGGAGCGAACGAGCTGCTGGCTGCGATCCGCAGCAAATAAGGCGCATATCTGAAATGCCGGGAGTATCGCTCCCGGCATTTTCGTTTTGTCCTTCGCGCTTTCTCGCGCAGAAAGAATAGGCACAACACATGATTGGTATATTTCTCGAACAGTTCTGCCGTGGCCTGAGAGTCGTGATCGCACTCCTCACCATGGCGCTGGCCATTCCGGTCGCCGCACAGGTTCTCGCCCGCTACACCGGCGTCATTCCGGTCTATTTGTGGACCGAAGAACTGGCGACCTTTATCTTTGTCTGGGTCGTGATGATCGGATCCATGATCGCCGTCTGGGACGGTACCCATTTCGCGGTGCTGGTGCTTCCTGACGCAACCTCTCCCCTCGGCACGCTGATCCAGAACGGCTTTGTCCTCGTCCTGTTGATCGCTTTTGGCATCATGTTTGCATGGTATGGTGTCGCCTACGCAAAATTCGGCGCACTCCAGCATTCGGTGATGATGAACGCCAATATGTTCGTCACCCATGTGTCGGTCCCCATCGCGGGCGCTGTCTGGGCCGTCTTTGCAAGCTACCGCCTCTCGCAGGTGATTGCCAATTTCCGCAACGCAAGGAGCGCCGCAGCATGATCGTTTCAACCGGAATGGCCTGCGCGATCCTCGTGGGCTGCTTTCTTCTCCTTGTCATGCTGCGCGTGCCCGTTGCCTTTGCGCTCGGCCTCGCCACCGTGCCCGTCGTGGTGCTGGACCTGCGGCTGACCCCTTTCATCCTGCTGGACCGTATGTTCCAGTCCTATAATTCCTTCATCCTTCTGGCTGTGCCGTTTTTCCTGCTGGCCGCCAACCTGATGAACTCCGGCAAGATCACCGACAAGCTCATCAATCTGGCCCGTGTGCTCACTGGCTGGATGCCGGGCGGTCTGGGGCATGTGAATGTTATGGTCTCCATGCTGTTTGCGGGCATTTCCGGCTCCTCCACCGCAGATGCGGCGGGCTGTGGCAAAATCCTTATCCCCGCGATGAAGCGCGAGGGTTTCGATCTGCGCTTTGCCGTTGCGATCACCGCCTGTTCCTCTGTCATGGGCGTGATCATCCCGCCGAGCATCCTCATGGTGGTCTGGGGCGGGGTTATGCAGATCTCCGTCGGCGGGCTGTTTCTTGCCGGTGCCATTCCTGGGCTGATGATCGGCGGCGCGTTGCTCGCAACCGTCTATGGTTATGCCAAGGTCTACGGCTACCCGATCAGCGACCGCCCGACATTGGCCAGCTTCTGGGTCGCGTTGCGTGGCGCGATCCTTGCGTTGCTTACCCCCGTCTTCGTGGTCGGCGGCATCATCGGCGGCATCGTGACCCCGACCGAAAGCGCCATCATCGCCGCCTTCTATTCCATGATCCTCGGCCTGTTCGTCTACCGCACGGTCAGCTTCCGGCAGTTGGGCGAAATCTTCTATGACACGGGACGTTTCGCCTCCATCTCGCTTTTCGCCATCGGCACGGCAACGGCCTTTGGCTGGCTTCTGGCCTTCTACAAAGTGCCAAGTCTGATCGTGGGCTGGATGACCATGCTTGATGCAGGCCCCTTCGGCACAGGGCTTGTCATTGCCTTGCTCTTTTTGCTCTTCGGGCTGTTCATCGACGCGATCCCGACGATCATCATTCTTGGCACGGTCCTGATGCCTGTGGCCGCAAGCGCCGGAATCCATCCGGTCACCTTCGCAATCATCGGGATTATCTCTCTGGCCTTCGGGTTGGTGACACCGCCTTACGGGCTTTGTCTTCTGATCTCGGCGGCCATCGGGGAGATCAACGTGGTCAAAGTGCTGCGTGATGTTGTGATCATCCTGTTCCCGATGCTGATCATCCTCTTGCTGGTGATCCTGTTCCCCGAACTTGCCCTGTGGTTGCCGCGTAAACTGATGCCCGGAGCGGTCTGACCGGCGTCTTGACGGAGAAGGCGGGCGGTTGCAAAGCGCGACCGCCCGAAACTGCATAGGCCGCATGAGCAAATGCGTGTGTCAGGCGGGGTCAAGGAACTGGAACTTATGGCACTCTACCCCTATTGTGCGCGAAGCAACAAAGAGCGAGACGAATGGCAGATCTGAATACAAACTGGGACCGTCGCACCGGCGTAGATGTGGTAACAGATCACCTCTACGAGGAAATCATTTCGCTTAAACTGCTGCCTGGCACGAAAATTTCCGAAGCGGAAATCGCCGCGCGGTTCGGGGTGTCGCGTCAGCCCGTGCGTGATGCCTTCACCCGTTTGGCCAATATGGACCTTCTGGTTATTCGTCCGCAGAAGGCGACGGAGATCAAACGCTTCTCCACACGCTCGATTGAAAAGTCCCGCTTTATCCGCGCTGCCGTGGAGGCCGAAGTGCTGCGCCGTGCTGCGGCCCGCTGTGACGCCAAAGACGCGGCTGCCCTTGAGGCCGCGCTGGCCGAACAGCGTGCGGCGCTGGAGAATTGCGACTACGATTCCTTCGCTTCGATGGATTACAACTTTCACAAATTGCTCTGTGATATCAGCGGCGCCGACTTTGCCTTCGATGTCATTCGTGCGGAGAAATCCAAGGTCGACAGGCTTTGCATGCTCGGTCTTGAAAAAGAAAACCGGATGCCGCTTTTGATCGAAGATCACGAGACCATTGCCCGCCATGTCATTGCAGGCGAGCCGGAGGAAGCGGTCACCGCCGGAAAGCTCCATTTGTCGCGTCTCGATTCGACGATCGAGCGGATCAGGGAGCAGAACGCAGCCTATTTCGAGAGTGACAGCCGCCGCTGAGCGGGCTTTGCCTCCCGTGGGAGGTAGCGCCCGCCCGCAGGCGATGTTCGGCGATTTGTGCCTGATTGGCGCGTGTCAGATTTCGACACCTGCGGCGCGATAGATGCTTTCCATCAGACGCAGGGTTTTCAGGTTGTCCAGCCGGTCGGTCCGGAACGCGCGTCCGGTGCGCAGCCCTTCTGTGAAATCCGTGACCGCCCCTGTGAAACAGGCCTGATAATTGGCCGTGAGATCATGCAGAGACACGTTGTCCGGCTCCGAGAGCCGCGTGATCCGGTCTTTGTCATAGATCACCGTGTCGATTTCTCCGAGCAGTTCAAGCCGGTCAGTCGGCAGCGGCGGGTGGCCGGGCGCGGCGATGTCTGCGTCGATAAGCACAAGGGCGCCGTCATCTGTTTTGAGCTGGATTAGAGCCACATCCTCACCCTTGAGGTCGGGGTTCATCCGGTCGAGAGTCGCATTGATAACAGTCATTTCGCCCAGAATTGCGCGCAGCGCATCGAGGTGGTGGATCAGCACTTCAAACACCAACAGGCGACGGAAGTCGGCGAGGTAGGGTTGGCGGTTGAGCAGGAAAGGCACCTTGCCCGGATAGTCCAGAACCGCAGAGGCGCGCACTGTGAGCCGTGCATGGCGCAAGCGGCCAACCTCTCCGGCCCGCATCCGTTGGGCCAGTTCGGCGTAATGCGGGCGGAACCGGTAGTTTTCGTGAATCATGAACCGCACCCGCTCACCCACATCTTTGATCAGGGATTCGGCCTCGGCCACGGTGGGGGTCATGGGTTTCTGGCACATCACATGTACACCATGATCCGCCGCAAGACGCACCAGCGGGGCGTGGCTGTTGACAGGGGTGATGATGTCCACCGCATCGGGCTGCACCGCGTCCAGCATCTGCCCCATGTCGGAGAAAACCCGCGGAATCCCGAAAGCATCCGCCTGCTCCTGTGCCTTTTCACCATCAGGATCGCAAATCGCCACCAGTTCGACACCGTTTTGCGCCTGCCATCCTTTCAGATGGAACTGGCTGATCGCCCCTGCACCCGCCACGGCGACCTTTAGCGTTTCGTAAGCCATCCCTGATTGTCTCCTGAAAATTTCCTTGCGCCCAACTAGGATACTAGTATTGACAAATCAAGTCCACCGGTTACAAATTCAGACAAATATCACGTGACGGATCGAAAACCGGATGTGTGATATGATGACGGTTGTGTCCGGAGGAGGAGCTTTGGGCCCAACATTCTACATAGGTCGAATCGGGCGGGTGAGACCCAATCGATGGGACCATGCGACCCCTTGTGGGGTTTCAGTTCATTGGGAGGACTACATGACTAATTTTTACAAAACCTCGCGTCGCGGTTTCATGAAGGGGGCCGCAACGGTCTCTGCTCTGGCTCTGATGGCCGGTCCCGGCTGGGCGGCGGACTACCCGACGCGTCCGGTGACGATGATTGTGCCTTGGGGCGCAGGCGGCGGCACGGATGCCACGGGCCGCATGATCGCAGCCCTGCTGGAACGCCGCCTTGGCCAGCCCTTCAACGTGGTCAACCGCACAGGCGGCGCAGGCGTCATCGGCCACTCGGCCATCGCCACCGCACCCAACGACGGCTACACTCTCGGCGTGGTCACGGTCGAAATCGCCATGATGCACCACCTCGGCCTGACCGAGCTGACCTATGAGGATTACACCCCGCTCGGCCTGATGAATGCGGACAGCCCCGCGATCACCGTTTCCGCCAAGAGCGACTACAAAGACATCCAGAGCCTCACCGAAGCCGTGGTCAATTCCGAACCGGGCACCTTCAAGGCCTCCGGCACATCGCAAGGCGGCATCTGGCATCTGGCTCTGGTCGGCTGGCTCAAGTCTCTGGGCCTCGAAGGCAACCACGTCACATGGGTGCCCTCCGAAGGCTCCGCCCCCGCGATGCAGGATCTCATCGCCGGTGGTGTCGATATTGTCACCGTCTCTCTGGCCGAAACCAAAGCAATGGTGGATGCGGGCCGTGCCCTCAACATCGCGCTGATGGGCTCCGAACGCGCAGCGAGCCATCCGGATGTGCCGACACTCATCGAAACCGGCGCTGCCGATTTCGCACTGGCAACATGGCGCGGGATTTGTGGCCCGAAAGACATGCCGCAGGAGGCCGCCGATAAGGTGTCCGCAGCACTGGCCGAGATCGCGGTTGATCCCGAATTTGTCGAGTTCATGAACGGTCGCGGGTTCAACATCTCCTACCTTGATCCGGCGGCACACGGGAAAATGATGGCAGAGGCTGACGCGCTGATGGGCGAGACAATGGCCGCAGCCGGTCTCATCCAGAAACCCATGTAATCGACGAAATCCAAAAGGCCGTGCGACCGGATCATCAAGGTCCGGTCGCCCTTTCGATGCGAGGGTGCCATGAAACTTACCGACGCCTTATTGGGTGGCTTTTTCATCTTGTTCGGAGGCGTGATGCTATGGATGGCATCGCAATTCCCCAGTTTTCAGGGCCAGCCCTACGGGGCCTCCTTTCTGCCCTCGATTCTCGCTGTAGGCTTCGTGCTTTCGGGCGGGCTTCTGGTGCTGCGTGATGTCAGGGTACGCCGCCTTCCCGCGCCGGACGGCGTCAGTCGGCCCATATTTTCCTTTGTGTCTGACCTGAAAAACGGCGGCACACCCGCGCTTCTCGCTGTTCTCGGCAATATCCTCGCGCAGATTTTTCTGGCTCCGGGCATCGGGTTTCTGCCCGTCTCCCTCGTCGGGCTTTGTGTTCTCTTTCTCCTGTTGCGTCTGTCATTCGTGAAATCATTCATTCTCGCCCTTGCCGTCACTCTGGTCTGTTGGTGGATGTTTGCCGGTCTGTTGCGCGTGCCTTTGCCGCGTGGATTGCTTGAGGGGGTTCTCTAAATGGGCAGTTTTGACATCATTCTTCAGGCGCTGGATCTGGTGCTCACCCCCGAAGTGCTTCTGACCGCACTTCTGGCCGGAACATTCGGTCTGTTTGTCGGGGCGATGCCGGGCCTGACCGCCACGATGGCGACCGCGCTTCTGGTGCCTCTGACCTTCTTTATGGACCCGATTCCGGCACTGGCCGCCATTGTGTCCGCAAGTGGCATGGCGATCTTTGCCGGAGATATTCCCGGTGCCTTGCTGCGTATTCCGGGCACACCCGCCTCCGCCGCCTATGTCGAGGACAGCTACCGGCTGACCATGCGCGGGCGGATGAACGAGGCGCTGGGCGTCAATCTGATTGTGTCCTGCATCGGCGGGTTGATCGGCATTGCCGTGCTGGTCATCGCTGCGCCGCTGCTGGCGGAATTTGCCCTGCGTTTCACCTCTTATGAATATTTCTGGCTGGCGACGATGGGCCTGTCCTGCGCCATTTTCGTGGCATCCAGCGACCCTTTGAAAGCAGCGATTGCGCTTTTGCTGGGGCTTGCTCTGGCCACGGTCGGTCTTGATCCGACGACCGGCGTGCCGCGTTTCACCTTTGGCCAGACGAACCTGCTGGCGGGTATCGAGTTCATTCCGGCGATGATCGGTCTTTTCGCACTGGCCGAGGTCATGCGCGGGATGATCCGTCTGCACGGCGGCACCGCGCCGATCAACATGCCGAAGAACCCAGGTCCGCTGTTCAAAGGGGTCGGCGGCATTATCCGGCGTCACCCGACCAATGTGGTGCGCGGCTCTCTTATGGGCGTGCTGATTGGTGCGTTGCCCGGCGCGGGGGCTGATATCGCCGCATGGATGTCCTATGCGGTGTCCAAGAAGTTTTCCAAGACGCCCGAGAAATACGGCACCGGTCATGTCGAGGGGTTGGTGGATGCCTCCGCAGGGAACAACGCCGCGATTGGCGGGTCGTGGATTCCCGCGCTGGTGTTCGGCATTCCCGGCGACAGCGTGACCGCTATCGTCATCGGTGTGCTTTATATGAAGGGCATGAATCCCGGCCCGACCGTGTTCCTGCAAAACCCGCAGTTGATTTACGCCGTGTTCATCATCTTTGTGCTGACCACGCTGATGATGGTGCCGCTGGGCTGGGGGGCGGTGAAGCTCGCCAAACAGGCGTTGCGCGTGCCGTCGCGGGTGTTGCTGCCGATCATCATGAGCCTGTGCATTGTCGGGGCCTTTGCCATGACCAATTCCGTATTCGGCATTGTCATCATGCTCGGGATGGGTGTGACGGGCTGGATTCTCGAAGAGAACGGTGTGCCTGTGGCTCCGATCATTTTGGGTCTCGTGCTCGGTCCGATGTTCGAGCGCATGTTCATGACCTCGATGATCAAGTCGAACGGAGATCTTCTGGCGTTCTTCGAGCGTCCTATTGCTGCCGGTTTGGGGATTTGTGTGCTGTTGATCTGGACCGTTTCGATCGTCAAAGCGCTGCGCAAGCGTCGCGCTCCGGTGGCTGTTGTGGCGGAGCAGGGGTCTGACGACACCTCGCCGCCGGCCTGATTTTTGCCCGACAAGTATCCGACATAAGTCCGACGTGTTGCAGACGGGCTTTTGCGGCCTTATTCGTTCACGTCCCCGTTTGTGGGGGCGGGGCGATCTGGTGGAGTGCAAGCGGGTGGCCCCCCACGGTTTCCACGACAATATCGAGGTCGAAGACTTCGCCCAGTCTGGGGCGGGTGACGATCTCGGCAGGGGTGCCAAGCGAGTGGACCCGCCCGTCTTTGAGCGCCACGATCAGGTCGGCATAGGCGGCGGCAAAGTTGATGTCATGCACGACGATGACAAAGCTTTTGCCCTGTGAGGCCGCCGTTTTCAGGCGTTCCATCATCTCGCGGGCGTGTTTCATGTCGAGGTTGTTAAGTGGTTCATCCAAAAGGACATAATCCGTGTCCTGTGCCAGCACCATCGCCACATAGGCGCGTTGGCGCTGACCGCCGGACAGTTCGTCGAGGAAGCGGTCGCGCAGCTGTGTCAGCCCCATCATCTCAAGCGCATGATCGACGAGCGCATGATCCTCCGGCGCGGGGCGGCCCTTGTGATGTGGGTAGCGGCCAAAGCCCACGAGGTCGGCCACGGTCAGCCGCGCGGCGACGGAATTGTCCTGACGCAGGATTGAAAGTTTGCGTGCGAGGGCATCCGTGGGCGTCGTCGAGACATCCGCCCCGTCCACTGTGATCGCCCCGCTTTGCAGCCGAACCAACCGCGCAATCAACGACAACAACGTAGATTTCCCCGCCCCGTTCGGCCCGATTAGAGCCGTTATTCCGCCGCGCGGAATCGTCAGGGATATATCGCTAAGGATCGGCGCGCCGTCGATGTTGTGGCTCACATTCGAGATTTCGATCATCGTCTGACTCCTTTGAGCAGAAGGTAGAGAAAGGTGATGCCTCCGAGCGCGTCGATCACCACGGACAGTGTGCCTTGTAGCCCCAGAACATGCTCATAAATGGCCTGCCCGCCCACCAGCGTGACTATGGCAACGAGGGAGCTGGCGAGGAGGGTTGGCGCAAAACGTGCGCCGGGCAAAAGGCGATAGGCCAGATGCACGACCAGCAGACCAAAAAAGGTCACAGGCCCGACAAGAGCGGTGGAGACCGATACAAGCAAGCCGATCATGGCAAAAGCGGCGAGCATCACGCGCCGGTAGTGCAGGCCCAAGCCAATCGCGGTTTCGCGCCCCAGAGCCAGCACGTCGAACTGGTGCCGCATGTGCCAGAGCACCGGCAGGGTGAGCGCGGTGAGGGCAATCGCGACCCATAACAGATCGGTATTCACGGAATTGAACCGTGCAAACATCGCGCCTTGCACGACAACAAATTCATTGGGGTCGATCATGCGCGCGATGAAATTCGAGAGGCTGCGGAACAGTGTGCCAAAGATGATCCCGACCAGCACCAGCAGGTGCAAATCGCGGGATTTCGCTGTGAAAAGCCAGAGAAAAAGGCCGGTAGAGAAGGCCATCATGACAAAGGTCTCGGCGGCGAATTTGGTCATCGGATCGATATCCAGCATCGCCATAGAGCCCAGCCCGAAGACCAGAAGGGTCTGGATCATCATATAGAGCGCGTCAAAGCCCATGATGGCAGGGGTCAGAATCTGGTTTCGTGTAGCGGCGTGAAAAAGCTGAGTCGAGGTGGCGATGGCAAAGGCCACAAGGATCAGCCCTGCAAGCTTGCCTGCCCGAAAGCTCAGAGCAAATTCCCATGCGCCGGATGGCACGCCTAACGTGAGAAAGAGCCCGATTGCGAAAACGGCAAGCAGAGCCAACATGGTCAGACGCTTTGTCTGTTGAGACAAACGTGGTTTGAACACTGTGCTGTGGGGGAGGGCGCTATCGGACGGCATGGCTTTGACGTCCGAGCAGGAGGTAGAGGAAGACAGCGGCCCCGACCACGCCGAAAATTGTGCCAATCGGGATTTCATATGGCTGGCGGATAACCCGACCGATGATGTCGCACAACAATAGCGCCCCTGCACCAAGGCTGGCGGCCCACGGCACGGCGGCGCGTAGGTTGTCGCCCATGATGCGGCTGACAATATTTGGCACGATCAGGCCGAGAAACGGGATCGCACCGACTGTGACGACGACAACGGCGGTGGTGACAGACACGATGATCAGCCCGATCCACATCACCGTGCGGTGGTCAAGACCGAGCGTGATCGACACATCACGCCCCATCCCCATGATCGAAAACTGATCCGCGTAAAGATACCCGATCAGAGCCAGTATGCCTGTGATCCACAAAAGCTCGTAACGCCCTCGCAGAACGCCGGAAAACTCGCCTGTGGTCCAGATGCCGAGATATTGCAAAAGATCCGCCTGATAAGCGAAAAAAGTCGCCACCGCGCCGATCACCCCGCCCAGCATCAAGCCCACCAAGGGCACGAGAAGAGGCTCATGCGGCGGGAGGCGGTCAAGGATGCGCAGGAACAAAAGCGTGCCCGCAATCGCACAGAGCGCGGCGATGGACATTTTAACCAGCAAGGGCGCTGCGGGGAAAAATGCAATGGCGATCAAAAGGCCGAGCCCCGCGCTTTCGGCGGTGCCTGCCGTGGCGGGTTCGACGAATTTGTTGCGCGTGAGCATCTGAAAGATCAGACCCGAGATGGCCATAGAGACGCCGGTCAGAATGATGGCCAGCGTGCGCGGGATGCGGCTGGCCAGAAAAATAAGCGTATCATCGCCCTCACCGCGTATGACCGCGCCGAGGTTCATGTCGGAGGCTCCGATCATGAGGCTCAGCGCCGCCATTATGACAAGGCTCGTCAAGGCGAGCAGCATATGCAGTGCGGGCGATTTCATGCGCGTTTACTTCGTGTCCTTGAAGGCTTCGATGAACTGGTCCACCGTGTCCTGAAGCGAGCGCACCCCTGTGGTGGCAATGTAGAAATCGGCGGGATGCACATAGATCACCTGACCTTTTTGCATCGCGGTGGTTTCAGCGACCAGTTCGTTGTCGAGGGTCTCTTCGGCTTTCGGCCCATCTGCATTGACCGCACGCGTCCGGTCGAAGACGATCAGCCAGTCGGGGTTCACGTCGTGCAGGAATTCGAAGCTGACAGCCTCACCGTGAGTTTGAGCCTCCACATCTTCCAGAAGCGGCTCGACGCCGAGCGTGTCATGGACCCAGCCAAAGCGCGAACCGGGCCCGAAGACTGAAATTTTCGGCCCGTTGGTCATCACGACGAGACCCTTGCCCGCATCCTTGGTCAGACCGCGCAGCTCCTCCAGTGAGCTGTGCAGCTGATCGACCAGAGCGTTGGCCTTGTCTTCTTTGCCAAACAGCGCACCCAATTCCAGTGTCTGGGTCTTCACAACGGTTTCAATGTCCTCGGAGAACGGGCTGAAGTCGACAGTGGGAGCAATTTTGGAGAGTGGTTCGATTTGATCGCGGGTGCGTGTCCCTGTGATGATCAGGTCGGGTTTGAGCGCAAAGACCTGCTCGAAATCCGGCTCGAACAAGGAGCCGACAGTTGTGCGCGATCCGTCATAAAGCCCTTCGAGAGCCGGAACACGGTTGGGTGCGGGGAGGCCTGCAACATCAACCCCCAGCGCGGTCAGTGTATCAAGCGCGCCCACATCAAAAGTGACGATTGTTTCGGGGGTGCCTTCGACCGTGACAGGGCCGGAGATGGTGGTGATTTCGGTGGCCGCCGCAGCCGTACACAGGGTAGTGGCGAGGGCCGCGCCTCTGACAAAATGAGCAAACATGACGATCTCTTTCGCTGTTGGGAGACCGGTTGTCTGGCGGCGGCTGGACGCGCGGTCATATCGGGCGTGTTGATAGCAAGTGTTTTAACTGACAAAAAGCATAAAGTTTTACCCCGTGTTCACTAAAACGCGCGTGGATGCGGAAAACAGCCAGCTCTCTTGCCCCTTCTGGGCCAAAGCCTTAAGACCCTGTTTCAATGCATTTGACAGAGCAAGGGCATGGCGATGGCGAATTTTCTCTATAAAAACGATCTTCCGGACGATCTCGACCTCGGGCCGGTCGTTGCCATTGATTGCGAAACCATGGGGTTGAACCCGCATCGGGACCGTCTTTGCCTTGTTCAAATGTCCGGCGGCGACGGGAATGCGCATCTGGTCCAGATCGAACGCGGACAGACAGAAGCACCAAACCTGTGCAAAATGCTTGCCGATCCCGATGTGTTGAAGTTGTTCCATTTCGGGCGGTTCGACATTGCGGCGATGTATCATACCTTCGGCACCTTGGCCGAGCCCGTGTATTGCACCAAGATCGCATCGAAACTCGTGCGCACCTTCACCGACCGGCACGGGCTGAAAAACCTGCTCGATCAGCTGTTGAAAGTGGATATTTCCAAGTATCAGCAAATGAGCGACTGGGGCGCGCGGGATCTGACCAAGGCGCAACTCGACTATGCGGCGTCCGATGTTCTCTATCTGCACCGGCTGCGGGACAAGTTGAACGAGATGCTGGTCCGCGAAGGTCGTATGGAGATCGCGCAATCCTGCTTCGATTTCCTGCCGACCCGCGCCAAGCTGGATCTCGAAGGCTGGCCCGATACTGACATTTTCGCCCATTGAGGCCCTTTAAGGATCGAAACATGACCAAATCCGACGCATTTCTGTCCACGGCGAAACGGGTGATTGCCCAAGAAGCCGAAGCTCTGGGCCTTTTGTCCGACAGTCTTGGTGAGGAATTCACTAAAGCCATCGAGACCGTCCTTTCAGCGAAGGGCCGCACCATTGTCACAGGTATGGGCAAATCCGGCCATATCGCGCGCAAGATTGCCGCCACTCTGGCATCCACCGGAACGCCTGCGTATTTCGTGCATCCGGCAGAGGCGAGCCACGGGGATCTGGGCATGATCGGGGATGGCGACATCTGTCTTGTCCTTTCCAACTCCGGTGAAACGCCGGAACTGGCCGACCTCATTGCCTATACGCGGCGGTTTAAAATTCCGATGATCGGAGTGGCGTCCAACCCCGACAGCACGCTGATCCGCGCCTGTGATGTGGCTCTTATCCTGCCCAAAGCGCCCGAAGCCTGTGGTCATGGCATCGTGCCGACCACGTCGACCACCATGACGCTGGCGCTGGGCGATGCTTTGGCGATTGCGCTGATGGAACACCGTGCCTTCACCGCCGATCATTTCCGTGTGCTGCATCCGGGCGGCAAACTCGGGTCGCGGCTTACAAAAGTGCGTGACCTTATGCACAGCGATATGCCCTTGGTGCCCACCGACACGCCGATGCGGGAGGCTCTTTCGGTCGTGTCCGCGAAAGGTTTCGGTGTGGTCGGTGTTGTCGATGCCGAAGGGCATCTGCGCGGGATCATTACGGATGGTGACTTGCGTCGCCATATCGACGGACTGTTGGAAAAGACAGCAGGCGACATCATGACCGCCGACCCGCTGACCATTTCTCCTGATGCGCTGGCCGAAAAAGCCGTTGCGCGTATGGATGAACGCGCCATCACCTGTCTGTTTGTGCGGGATCCTGCCGAAGACGGGCGGCCTTGCGGGATTTTGAAAATTCAGGACTGCCTTCGCGCCGGTGTCGTGTAAGACGTCCTTATGGCGCGGTTCGATAACAGGTACTCAAAATTCGTGGCATTTGCCAAAGTTGCCCTGCCTTTGGGCAGTCTGGCGATTCTGGCCACGCTTTTCCTGTTCGCGCGCGGGCGCGAGGTCGATCTCTCCATTCCCTATGCGGATGTCGACATTGAAACGCTGGCCCGCGAACAACGTGTCGAGGGGCCGGCCTTTGCCACGGTCACGCAGGATGGTGCCGAGCTTGAAATCTCTGCCGATCTGGTGCGCCCCGATCTTTCCGCTGAAGATGTGGTTAACTCCACCACGATTCGCGGCGCGCTTCGATTGCCCGGAAACGGGTCGGTGACGCTCAAGGCCGACGATGGGGTTATTGATGGATCCGGTCAGGTTGCCGAGCTTTCCGGCCATGTCGAGATCGAAACCTCAACCGGCTACACGATCACCTCCGAGCGGATCGCCACGATGCTGGATATCTCGAAAATCGAAAGCCCCGGAACCGTTGATGCGATTGGCCCCGCGGGCGATTTGACGGCGGGTTCCATGGTTATTTCACAAGATGCCGAGACAGAAGCCTACCTTCTGGTTTTCAAGGACGGTGTAAAGCTGGTATATCAGCCCTGACTTTCGAGGACTTTGCCGTGACAATCATTCGTACCATGTCTTTCACAGCCGCGCTGGTTTGCACGCTTGGCCTTTTTAACCTGCCTGCGCAGGCCCAAGGTACGCAGATTGCGTTCGGCGGCCTCAAACATGACAGCAGCCTGCCGATCGAGGTGACCTCCGACCAGCTCAGCGTGGATCAGGGCACCGGAAAAGCGTTGTTTTCCGGCAATGTCATCATCGGACAGGGGAGTATGCGACTTTCGGCGCAGACGGTCGAAGTGATCTATGCCAGCGAGAGCAGCGAGATTGCGCGACTTTTGGCCTCTGGTGGCGTAACGATCACCAATGCGGGTGAGGCGGCGGAGGCCCAGCGTGCGGAATATGATCTCGAATCAGGCACTGTGGTGCTTACGGGCAACGTGCTTTTGACACAGGAAAATAGCGCCCTGTCCGGCGAGCGCATGGTGATTGATCTCAACACCGGCACAGGGCGGATGGATGGACGTGTGAAAACGATCCTGCAATCCGGAAAAGAGTGATGAGCGACACCTCGGGGCTCAAGGTCCGCAATCTTCGCAAAGGCTATCGCAAGCGCACCGTGATCCGGGATGTTTCTCTCGATCTTGAGCGCGGCGAAGTGGTGGCTTTGCTTGGCCCCAACGGCTCCGGTAAGACAACGTGTTTTTATTCCATCGCGGGTCTCGTTATGCCGGAGGGCGGCGAGGTGATCGTGGACGGGCGCGATATTACGCTCTTGCCAATGTATCGCCGCGCGAAACTCGGGGTCGGTTATCTGCCGCAGGAGGCCTCTGTTTTTCGGGGCCTTTGCGTCGAGGACAACATTCTTGCCATTCTCGAAGTCTCCGAAAGCGACCCGCTTTTACGGCGCGAAAAGCTGGAAGACCTCCTCTCCGAATTTTCCATTTCCCACCTGCGGCGCGCACCGGCCCTGTCGCTGTCTGGCGGTGAGCGCCGGCGAGTCGAAATCGCGCGCTGTCTGGCGTCTGATCCGTCCTATGTGCTGCTCGACGAACCTTTCGCCGGCGTTGACCCCATCGCGGTGGCGGAAATTCGCGGGCTTGTCTCCGCGCTCAAGACCCGCGGTATCGGTGTTTTGATTACGGATCATAACGTGCAGGAAACATTGGGAATTATCGACCGTGCCTATATTTTGCATGACGGGCACGTTCTGATGTCCGGCAGCAAGGAAGACATTGTTGCCGATGAAACTGTGCGGCGCGTTTACCTTGGTGACAATTTCCGGATTTAACTGCGGGTTTTGATTGACATTCCCCCGGATTCTGACGCCAAATAGAGTAGATGTATGACGTAAGAATGACACTCTGCGCCACGACTAGTAGACGTCACAAGGCGCCGGAAAAGCTCCCCGACAAGCTGTCTGGGCACTCTCTCAAGCGTTTGCATTCTCATCCCGCTTCAAACAAAACCCCAAGACCACTCTTGGACGCCGGAGGAGGCGTCGGAAGACGGGTCTGAACAAAGAAGGAGGTATCATATGCGGTACCAAATCAGCGGAAAACAAATCGACATCGGCAGTGCGCTTCAAACGCATGTAAAAACCGAGCTTGGCGCCGTGCTGGAAAAATATGCACAACGTCCGACGGATGCGAATGTCGTTTTTTCCAAGAGTGGGGCGGAATACAGCTGTGAGGCTGTGGTTCATTTGTCGACCGGCCTGACAGCACAAGCCAGTGCGCGTGCGCATGAAATTTACGCTGCCTTTGATGCTTGCGCCGAGAAAATGGACAAGCAACTGCGTCGCTACAAGCGCCGGTTGAAAGACCACCACAAGGAGCGTTCGGAGCCGGTTGAACTCTTCGGCGGTTCCCAGTATATCCTCGCCGCATCGGAGCATGAAGACGAGCAAGAGCCCGAAAGCTTGCAGCCGATGATCATTGCCGAGATGGAGGCATCGATTCCGACCCTGACGGTAGGGGAAGCTGTGATGCAGATGGAACTTGCCGAAGCTCCGGTCCTTGTGTTCCGCAAGGAAGGAAAAACTGGAGTGAACGTGGTCTACCGCCGCCCTGACGGGAATATCGGCTGGATTGACCCTAACGACGCGACTTAATGAAACCGACCCGCCTCGACGGGTCGAGGCGGGTAGTTTTTAGATGGATATCTCGAAGATTTTGGATCCACAGGCCGTTAAGGTTGTGGGCAAAATGACCAGCAAGAAGCGCTTGTTTCAGGACCTGGGAGAGATTGCAGCAAGCGCCTATGATCTGTCTTTGAACGAGACGGTCGATGCGCTTCAGGAGCGCGAAAGCCTTGGCCCGACTGGTGTGGGCCATGGCGTTGCTCTGCCTCATGCGCGGATCGAGGGGCTGGATTCTGTCGTCGGTGCATTCCTGCGGCTTGAAAGCCCTATGGATTTTGATGCTGTAGACCGTCAGCCTGTCGATTTGGTCTTTGCATTGTTTGCGCCAGCTGAATCCGGTGTTGATCATCTCAAGGCCTTGGCTCTCGTATCCCGCACCATGCGCGATGCCGACATTTGCGCCAAGCTGCGGGCCAATAGCGAGCCAGCCACGCTCCACGCGATTCTGACAGAAGGTCCGGCCACGAAAGCGGCCTGACATGATTTGGTGGGTTTCGCGAAAGGGTTTGAATTAAAACGTTTCTCAAAAAAACTTGAGGTACTCAATTTTTGAGAAACGCAGCAACATCAATGCCGCGTGGAAAGGTTTTTCGCTCAATCTGATTCAGATTAAACGAAAAACGCTTTAACGCCTTTCACGATCTCCTTAGCCGATGTGACCACGCGGACCGTCGCCGACTTGCCCGCGATGCAACAGAAGGTGGTCGAGAATGACACAGGCCATCATCGCTTCGCCGACGGGAACAGCACGGATGCCGACGCAGGGGTCATGACGCCCCTTGGTGATCAGGTCGGTCTCTTTGCCGGATTTCGTGACGGTCTTGCGCGGGGTCAGGATTGAAGAGGTTGGCTTGACCGCAAACCGCACCACCACGTCCTGTCCCGTAGAAATCCCGCCAAGAATTCCACCCGCGTGATTGGAGCCGAACTCGGGACCATCAGGCCCCATTCGCATCTCGTCCGCGTTTTCCTCGCCGGTCAGACAAGCGGCATTCATGCCCTCGCCAATTTCAACGGCTTTGACAGCATTAATAGACATCATCGCCGCAGCCAGATCCGTGTCCAGCTTGGCGTAGATCGGTGCGCCAAGACCGGCAGGTGCGCCTTTTGCGACCACTTCGATCACAGCGCCAACCGAAGAGCCGTTTTTGCGAATGGCGCTCAGGTAATCTGCCCAGATCTCAGCGGTTTTCGCGGAGGGCACCCAGAACGGATTGTTGTCGATTTCGCTCATGTCACGGGGCCCCTCGATCCCGTGAGGGCCGATCTGCGTCATGTAGCCTTTGATCTCCAGAGCAGGCACCAACTTGGCCAGAACGGCTCGTGCTATTCCGCCAGCGGCCACACGCGCCGCTGTTTCCCGCGCCGAAGAACGACCGCCGCCACGGTAGTCCCGAAGGCCGTATTTCTGGAAATAGGTGATGTCGGCATGGCCCGGACGAAAGGCCTGCGCAATCTCGCCGTAGTCTTTCGAGCGCTGGTCCGTGTTGCGGATCATAAGCTGGATCGGCGTGCCGGTGGTTTTGCCCTCGAAGACGCCGGAGAGGATTTCCACCTGATCCGGTTCCTGACGTTGGGTGGTGAACTTCGACGTGCCGGGTTTGCGTTTGTCGAGCCAGACCTGAAGCATCTCTTCATTGATCTCGATTCCCGGAGGGCAGCCATCAACCGTGGCCCCCAAAGCGGGCCCGTGGCTTTCGCCCCAAGTGGTGAAGCGGAAAAGATGTCCGAATGTATTCATGCTCATGGGCGGCTCCTCACGTTACATGTGCTTTATCCGATGTCACATCGTTGGGCAATCAATGTGCGCAAGGATGCAGGGAAGAAGCTGCTTTGCGACAGGCATGACGGAGGCTTACACCTTGATAATCCGGCAACCGGATTGATCGCAGGCGCGCAACACATCATCTGGTAAATGTGCGCCGGTGACGACCATGTCATAATCGCGCAGATGCGCGTGGTGGCAGGCCAGATCGAGACCGAACTTTTCGGAATCCATGACCAGAATCGTTGTGTTCGCGCAACCTGCGATGGCTTTTCGTGTGGAAATCTCCTCGGAGTTATAATCCATCACCGTCCCGCTCTCCGACAGGCCGCCACAACTGAAAATCGCATAATCCACGCGATATTTCGTAAAGAACTCTAACGCCGGAACGCCGATCATATCCAGATCTCGCATACGCACAGCCCCGCCTGCCATCTCGACGACAACTCTTGGTGCGTTTTGCAGGGCGCAGACGGCGTGGATGCTGTTGGTCACAACGAACAGGTCTTTGTGAGAGGCCAGTAGACGTGCGCAATGTTCGACCGTGGTTCCGGTGCCGAGGGCAACGCGCGCGCCATTCGGGATCAGGTTCTTCACCGCCAATGCGATCCGCTGTTTTTCCTGCCGCGATAGGCTTTCGCGAGGCAGGTATCCGATATTCTCGCTTTGTTGCCGCAATCGCGCCGAGCCATTCCGCCGCTGCACGAGTGCGGCCGCATCCAGATCGCGCAAATCGGTGCGGATCGTCTGAACCGACACGGCAAGACGTTCGGACAGTTCCGCAGCCGACAACTCTTCGTTCTCCGACAAGAGCGCAATGATACGGTCGCGCCGCTCTGTCATATCCAGCCGCTTCATGACTTTCCTTCGAAAACAAACTGTGCTTGCAGGGATGGTAGAAAGGAAACAAACCCCGCGCAATATCATTAAAAAAGTTACAGATTTGTCACAAAACCTTATCACTCCGGAGGAATAAGGCTCTCGTGAATTACTTTCGAACGAAAGCAACACCCTCAGGAGAGCCCGATGAAGTCCTTCCTCACCACCACCGCTTTTGCCCTCATGGCGAGTACCGCCATGGCCGATACGATCACGCTTTACACCTCCCAGCCCAATGCCGATGCGCAGAAGACGGTCGATGCCTTTATGGCGGCCAATCCGGGCACAGAGGTGGATTGGGTGCGTGACGGCACGACCAAACTCATGGCCCGTTTGCGCGCGGAAATCGAAGCGGGCAATCCGCAGCCTGACGTGCTTTTGATTGCCGACACGGTCACGCTGGAAGGCATGGCGCAGGAGGGGCTCTTGGTCGCGTATCAGTCGCCGGAGGCCGCAAACTACGACGCGGCCCTCTATTCGCCGGAGGGTTACTACTACTCCACCAAGCTCATCACCACCGGCATCGTGTATAACACAGGCGTTGAAACCGCGCCGACCTCTTGGACCGATCTCGCGGATCCGGCCATCAAAGGCCAGATCGCAATGCCCTCGCCGCTTTATTCGGGTGCTGCGCTGATCCATCTCGCCACGCTTACAGGTGACGAGAGCCTTGGCTGGGACTATTACGAAAATCTGGCGGCCAATGATGCCCGCGCCCAAGGTGGCAACGGCGGCACGTTCAAAGCCGTGGCATCGGGCGAAAAGCCTTACGGTATGGTCGTGGACTTCCTCGCAATCCGGAACAAGGCAGACGGTTCTCCGGTTGATTTCGTCTTCCCTGAAGAGGGCGTATCTTATGTGACCGAGCCTGTGGCTATCCTGTCCACTGCGAAGAATATGGACGGCGCACAGAAATTCGTTGACTTCCTGATCAGCCAAGAGGGGCAGGATCTTGTCCTCGACATGGGCTATATTCCGGCACGTGACGGCATGGGGGTGCCCGAAGGTTTCCCCGCCCGCGAGGACATCAAGCTGATGGCATTCGATCCGGCCACCGCACTGGAAAACGCCGAGGCCAATAAGGCCAGGTTCGCAGAGCTTTTCGGCGCTGAGTGATGGGCGTCTCGATGCAAATGGGAGGCAGCCGGTCCGAAGGTCGGCTGCTCTCCGCGATTCTGATTGTCGCGATCTGTCTGACGCTGGCCCCCGTCTTGCGCCTCTTTGTCGAAGGGGTCACGGATCAGGGTGCACCGAGCCTGTCCTTAATGGGCGATGTGTTGTCAAAATCCTCGACGATGAGTGCGCTCAAACATTCGCTCGTTACTGCGGGTCTGGGCACAGTCCTGTCGCTGGTGCTTGGCGCGGCGTTTGCCTTTCTGGTCGCGCTGACAGATTTGCGCGCCAAGGCGGCGTTGGTCTTTTGTCTGATGATCCCGATGATGATCCCGCCCCAAATCACCGCGCTCTCATGGACGCAGATCATGGGGCCATCTTCAGTCCTGCTGAAAACACTTGGCATCGCGCCGCCACTGGGCGCGCCGCAACCGCTATATTCGGCAGAAGGCATCATCGTGCTTTTGGGTATCCAGCATATGTCGATCATTTTTCTGACCCTGCGTGCGGGGCTGCGCTCGATCCCGCAAGAAGTGGTCGAAGCGGCTCGGATCAGCGGTGCCAAGGGGCTGCGCACATGGTGGCAGGTGGTGATGCCTCTGACATTGCCTAGTCTGGCCGCAGGGACGGCGATCACCTTTGTCACCGCGCTGGGCAACTTCGGTATTCCGGCCATGTTGGGGATTCCTGCGGGCTATGTGACGCTTCCGACATTGGTGTATCAGAAGCTTGCCGGAATGGGCACAACCGTGCTGGCCGAAGTCTCTGTTCTCGCCATGCTGATCGGAACGGTGGCCGTGATCGGTATTCTGTTACAGCGTTTCTTTCAGAGCCGTCAGAAACTGCATCTTGTGGGAGCCACCTCCCGCCCGCTTGCCATTCCGTTGGGCGCGGCACGTCTGCCGGTGGAGCTTTTGCTTTGGGCTGTGGTTCTGGTGATCCTCGTGTTGCCTATGTCGGGTCTGCTTGCGACCTCCTTGGTGCCCGCATATGGTGTTGCCTTGAGTTTGGACACGGTGACCTTTGCCGCATGGCATGAGGTTTTGTTCCGCCAGCCTTCGACATCGCGGGCCTTTGTCAATTCCTTCAGTCTGGCGGTGGGCGCCTCTCTGGTTCTGATGGTGGTCTGCCTGCCTCTGGCGTGGTTGATGGAGCGGCACAAAACACGGCTCTCGCGTCTGTTCGACAGCCTTCTGGATCTGCCCTACGCGCTTCCGGGGGTTGTTCTGTCGATTGCGATGATCCTTTTGCTCATCAAACTGCCCTTTACCGAAGCCACGCTCTACGGCACGATCTGGATCATCTTCCTCGCCTATCTCGCACGTTTTTTCGCGGTCATGTTCCGCCCTGTGCAGGCAAGTCTGAAGCAACTTGATCCGGCCATGAATGAGGCGGCGCAATCGGTCGGGGCCTCTTTGTTCCGTCGTCTGCGCGATGTGATCCTGCCGCTTTCGGCTCCGGCGGCGGCGGCGGGGGCGATCCTCGTGTTTCTCACCGCGTTTAATGAACTTACGGTCTCTGCGCTTTTGTGGTCGTCGGGCACAGAGACGCTTGGCGTGGTGATTTTCAATCTTGATGACAGTGGCGAAACAGCGATGGCCAGCGCGCTGGCCATGACCATCGTGCTGGTGGTCATGGCGCTTATGGCGGTGATCCAGCTGCTGTCGCGCCGCTTTCCCAAAGGAGTTGTCCCATGGCAGACATAGACCTGTCCTCTGTCGGCAAAACATTCGCGGGCACGCCTGCGCTACAAGACATCACCACGCGGTTCGAAGATGGCGAATTTATCGCGCTTCTGGGGCCATCGGGCTGTGGCAAGACCACGTTGCTACGGATTCTGGCGGGGTTTGAACTGCCGACCCGTGGACAAATCCGCATCGGCGGGCGTGACATGGCCAATGCTGACACAGGCGTGATGATGCCGCCCGAAGAGCGCAACATCGGCTTTGTGTTCCAGTCCTACGCGCTCTGGCCGCATATGTCCGTGCGTCGCAATGTGTCTTATCCGCTCGAAATCCGGCGGTTTTCCAAAGCCGACATTGCAACACAGACAGACGCCGCCCTCGCGGCAACGGGGCTGGGCGATTATGCGGATCGTATGCCATCCGATCTCTCCGGCGGGCAGCGGCAGCGGGTGGCGCTGGCGCGGTGCCTCGTGTCTGATCCCTGCGCTGTCTTGCTCGATGAGCCGCTCGCCAATCTGGATGTGGCGCTGCGAGCTTCGATGCAGGGGGTGTTTACGGATTTCCACAAACGCACCGGCGCAACTATGGTCTATGTCACCCATGATCAGGCCGAAGCGATGGCGATGGCCGACCGGATTGCGGTGATGGATCAGGGCCGAACCCAGCAATTTGATACGCCCCAAACCCTTTATGAACGTCCCAAGAACCGCTTTGTGGCGGAGTTTGTCGGGCGCGGGGCCGTGGTGCCTGTGCATGGGGTCGCGCGAAGGGGGGAGGAGCTTCGGGCGCAGATTTTGGGCACGGAGGTTGCTGTGCAAACCGATCCGGAAAAATCGCGTGTCAGCCATGTTTGCCTGCGGCCTGAAAATCTCAGCATCGCGGAGACGGGTGATCTGCGGGCCAAGGTGGCGCGGGTCACTTATCTGGGCGGCAAATACTTGCTGGAAACCGTGTCCGAATGTGGCACGCGGCTTTTGGCGGAAACGCGGGCGAAATTCGATGTCGGCGCACAGCTCGGCCTGACCATCACAACCCCTTGGGCATTTTCAGAGGACTAAATGCAAACTGTAAGATTACTCTCTGGCATCGGGGACAAGGGCCCCGCATGTATGCAACTGAGCTTGGATGACCGCATCTGGCTTCTGGATTGCGGCTTTGGTCCCGAGGCCAATGCGCATTTCAATCCCGAATGGCTCAAGGGTGCGGAAGCGGTGTTTATCACCCATGACCATATCGATCACATCGGTGGGGCTTCGCATGCGGTTGAGGCGGGTCTGCCGATCTATGCCACGCCCCAGACGGCCAAGTCCTTGCCTCCCGCGGCGAAGGTGCATCTTTTGCCCGAACAAGGGGAAACGGTCATCGATGGTGTGACGCTTACCACCGGACGCAATGGTCATGCGATGGGTGGTGTCTGGATGCATTTCGCGCTGGGCGAGGGTTTTTTCTATTCGGGTGACTGGTCCGAGGAATCCGACTGGTTCCCTTTTGACCCTCCGCCCGCTGCTGCGACGGCTATTCTGGATTGTTCCTATCACCTGGACGATGTGCCCCAGTCTGAACGGTTCGCGGCGCTGGATGCCTTGCTGGACGGTCTGCACGGGCAGGTGCTTTTACCGGTGCCGCCGTCCGGTCGGGCCGGTGAAATGGCCCTGCATCTGATCCGGCGTTTCGGGGTCGAAAGCGTGATGCTGGATCCTGAATGTCAGGCCGCTTTAAAGGCCGCGCTTGCCAGCCAGACGCTAAGCCCCGATGTGCAGGAAATTGCGCCGCTTCTGGAACGTGGTCCGATGGAGCAGGCGCGTTTTCTTATCTGCGACACACCAAATGCTGATGGCGGTGCCGCTTGGGGCTATGTGCGGGCATGGAACGAAAGCGGACGTTTGGGCCGCGATGCGCATGTGGTTTTCACTGGCCACATGACCGCCCATGCACGCGGTATCTGTGCTGTGCCGGGGGGATATTTCCAACGCTGGAATGTGCACCCGCCGTTGCGCGATCAGGTCAGGATGCTCGAACGCCTCGGTGCGAAACGCTTTGCGCCTGCCTTTTGTGCGCAGCCAGAAGACTATCTGGTCGAAGATCTCGGTGTGGAGGTTTTCCTGCATGATCCGGTGCGGCTATGACCGTGCCTTTGCCGTCCGGAAGCTTCTGTTTGATTCGCCACGGCGAGACTACGGCGAATGCGGACGGGATTATCGCGGGGCGTACGGATGTGCCCTTGACCGAGCGCGGCAGGCAACAAGCGCGTGAACTGTCCCGTCGAGACTGGCCGGAGCCGATCGTGCTTTATGCAAGCCCGATGTCGCGGGCGCAGGATACATGCAAACTGGCCTTTCCTGATCGGGCATTTACGCGTCACGACGGGTTGCGGGAACGCGATTGGGGCGTCTTTGAAATGCGTCCTCTGGATCAGCAACCTGCGCGCGAAGATACGCCGGAATCCGGCGAAAGCTGGCCCGCCATGTTGTCTCGAATCCAGCGCACAATCACCGAAATTTGCGCGGTGTCACAGAACAAATTGCCGGTTCTTGTATGCCATTCCGGCGTGATCCGCGCTGCGCGTGTGCTTTGGACCACAGGCGATGTCGGGACACGCCCACCCAACGCAACACCGATCCTGTTCGAGAGGGTGGGCGAAACCTTCGAGGAAAAAGAGTTATGACAAATCCAGCCAAACCCTGTGTCGTGTTTGATGTTGATGGGACGCTGGCGGAGTTTGACGCCGGAAGCCTCGGCCATCTTGTGCATGGGGTCGAAAAACAATGGGATGCGTTTCACGATGCGATGGCCGATGCGCCTTTGATTGCTCCCGTCGCGAAACTCATGCGGCGTCTGAAGGCCAGCGGCGAAACCATCGTGATCTGTTCGGGCCGGCCACGAGGCTGGGCGGAGCATACGATTGCGTGGCTGCGCAAACATGATCTGCCGTTCGATGGCATCTATTTGCGGGCTGAGGATCAGGACGAGGCGAGCGATCCGGACGTCAAGCGCCGCGCCTTGGCGGAGATGAAAGCTGACGGGTTGATCCCTTGGCTTGTGATCGACGACCGGAATTCTGTTGTGGAGGCCTGGCGCGCCGAAGGGCTTGTCTGCCTGCAATGCGCACCAGGGGATTTTTGATCAGGGAGTGACGCGCTCTCGTTAACCCGTCATCGCATCTTCAGGACGCGGTTGTTTCCAGCCCTCCCGATGATAGGCGCTGTCCCAGAACCGCCATTCGTGCCAGCAACTCCGTTGAAAAGCGTGATGCATCCGCGCACGGGTCGCGTCACTTGCATCGTCCGCCACCTTGTTGACGAGGTCGAGCATACGCTGGACGCTCTGGTCAAAAGCCTCGCCGGAATAGGTGGCAATCCATGCGCTATAGGGATTGTCCGCGCGACTGGTTTGCGCGATTTCCATGCCGATATCGCGATAGATCCAGAAACAGGGCAAAAGAGCCGTGACTGCTTCGGGGAAATCTCCGATCGCGGCGGAGCGGAGCAGGAAAGAGACGTAGTGATCGCAGGCGGCTGACACATCGGTTCCTTCGAAATCGTCGGATGTGACACCAAACAGGCCCATATAATGCGCGTGAAGTTCACGTTCGACCGCGATAGCTCCGGCGGCAGAGCCAGCAAGCTGCGCAATGGACTGTGCATCCGGGGCTTTGGAGGCGGCCAGAGAGAGGGCGCGAGCGAAGCCTTCGAGGTAATGGGCATCCTGAATGATGTAGCCTTGGAAAATCTCCGGCGTCAGGCTGCCATCCGCCAAAGCACGGTTGAAGGGCATCGCGTGAATCTGCTGGCGTAGCTCTTGGGTGTGCGCGGCCAGTTCTTGGGTAAAGCTCATTGTGTGCTGTCTTTCAGAAAGTGGAAATGATGGACGGGGCCGTGGCCCGACCCGACGTGGAGTTGGTCCGCCGCCGCGATGGACGCGCTGATATAGGCCTTTGCACGCCGTGCGGCCTCCTCAAGCGCCAGCCCCGCGCCAATGTAGGTCGCCAGAGCCGATGCGTAGGTGCAGCCTGTTCCGTGGGTGTTTTTCGTCGCAACGCGGAGGCTTTCGAACCAAACTTCTTTCCCACCCTTGCGCGTGAGCAAAAGGTCGGGACTATCATCTCCGCCGAGATGCCCGCCTTTGAGCAGAACCGCCTCGGGCCCAAGGCCGAGCAGAGCCTGTGCCTGTGCCTGCATCTCGCGGGTTGTGGAGGCCTCGTCACAGTCCAGAATGTCGGCGGCTTCCGGCAGGTTGGGGGTGATGAGCGTTGCTTGCGGCAGAAGGCTGCGGAGCGCGGAAACGGCCTCTTGCTGCAACAGACGGTCCCCGCCCTTGGCCACCATCACAGGGTCGAGCACAACGGGGCAGTCCAGACCGGAAATGCCCTGTGCCACGCAGTCGATGATCTGCGCATCTCCCAGCATACCGATCTTGATGGCGTCAATTCGGATGTCGTCACGAATGGCGGCGATCTGAGCGGCGATCATTCCTGTGTCACACAGGCTGACAGCCGAGACGCCCCGCGTGTTCTGGGCGGTCAGGGCGGTGATGACAGACATCGCATAACCGCCATTGGCCGAAATGGATTTGATATCCGCCTGAATACCGGCCCCGCCGGAACAATCGGACCCTGCAATCGACAGGATGTTCGGGATCATGCTTTTCTCCATGCGTTCAGAAGTGTGCGGGTTGCGGCTTCCATGTCAGGGGCGCGGGAAATGGCGGAGACGACGGCCAGTCCGGCCCCTCCTGCGCATTTGATCGCTGCGGCATCGCGCTCTGTGACGCCGCCGATGGCGAGACAGGGCAGGGAGGTCAGAGATGCGATCTCGGCAAAGCCTTCGACCCCGATAGGAGCCGCGTGGTCGGGTTTCGATCCGGTCGCATAAATCGGCCCGACCCCGAGGTAATCAGCCCCGTCCGGCACGGCTTGGATATGTTCTGCTTCCTCGACAGAAAGGCCGAGCAGCATTTCGGAGCCGATGCGGCTGCGGATTTCGGCGGGATCGCCATCGCCTTGCCCGATATGTAGCCCTGGCGTCCCCACTTCGATGGCCACGTCAATGCGGTCGTTCACCAGAAGCTTGGCCCCGTAAGGCGCGATTTCCACCATGATCTGACGGGCCAGCGCGGCAAACTCTGTGTCAGGCAAGGTCTTGTGACGCAACTGTATCCACCCTGCGCCGCCTCTGGCGGCAGCGCGGCATTGGGCGAGCATGGAGGGGCTGTCCGATGCTTCGGTGATAAAACAAAGGGGCGGGATCATCGGGAGCGTCATTGAACCGTGACCCTCGCGCCTTGGGTCAATGTCGCCGGATCAAGCTGGTAGAGCGCGTCGATAAAGGCGGTCTGGAACGAGGCCGGCCCCTCAGCCCTCTGGCTCGCCAGTTCACCGGCCAAACCGTAATAGGCCAGCGCTGCCACGGTGGCGTCGAACGGGTCCTGACCGACCAGAAACGCGCCGATGATCCCGTTCAGAGAACATCCCAGCGCCGTAATGCGCGGCATCATCTCGTGACCGTTTGCGATGAGAGCCGTGCGATCCCCGTCTGTGACGAAATCAACCGGCCCTGTGACCGCAACAATGCCGCCGCTTTGGCGCGCCAGGTCGCGAGCGGCGGTTTGGGCGGCATCGACCGAATCCGTTGCATCCGCGCCCTTTCCTGCGGTGCCCACGCCCGCAAGCGCCAGAATTTCGGAGGCATTTCCCCGAATCACACTGGGCGAAAGCGCAAGAAGCCGTGGCCCGAGTTCGCGACGATAGGCGGTAGCACCGACCGCAACCGGATCAAACACCCACGGGGTCTTGTGCGCGTTGGCGGTTTTGGCGGCCATTTCCATCGCTTCGGCCCACGCGGGGGAGGGGGTGCCGATGTTGATCGTGATGGCCTGCGCAAGGGCCGCGAATTCCTCGACCTCTTCGCGGGCATGTAGCATCGCGGGCGATGCTCCGGCGGCGAGCATGACATTCGCCATGACATTCATCGCGACGTAATTGGTGATGTTGTGAACCAACGGCGCGGTTTGCCGCATATGGTCAAGCGATTGGCCCAAGTCTTCCATCGTAATCTCCTCTCGCGTAGGCAGGGGAGGAGATCGAAAGAGGAGCGCAGGCACCGAGTAAAAGCCCGCAATCGTCTTACGCGCCTCCCTCCGCCGGCATTATCCGGTTCAGGTTCTAAGGGTTCGTCTCAGCCCGGAAATCCTCCGAGCGCCCCTGTCGCTATTCGTGCGCTAGTGCTGGCATCCATTCGGGCGGGCGTCAAGCCTTCTGACGCGGTTCAGCGCACATAGCGCGTCCGCGTGATAGAAACAGACACGCTGATATTGCGGCCTGCGTTCGGGTTTCAGCCGACAATGAGCTGCTTGAGCTTCAAAGCCTCGTATTCCAGCGCGGCCAGGCGATAGCTCACCACATCCCCGATGGAGATCAGCCCCACCAGCGTCCCGTCGTCTATCACGGGCATATGCCGGAATCGCCCGTCGGTCATGCGACGCAAAACGCTTACAAGCTGTTCCTGAGATGTTGCGGTTTCGATTTCGCGCGTCATCAGGTCGGCCACGGTTTTGGGCAGGGTCTGGCCCGGCGTATCCGCAAGCTGTCGCACAATGTCGCGTTCCGACAGGACGCCGACCAATGCGTCTTGTGCATCCTTGACCAGAACAATCCCGATGCGATTGTCGCGCATCAGTTCGACGGCGTGTTTGATGGTGTCGAGCGGTTTGACGGCAAAAATGTCAGCGCCCTTCTGCGCCAGAACATCCGCGACAGTGGCCTCTGCGGCGGCTGTGTTGGTCTCGACGGTTTGGCTATGGCTGTGTTCATGTGCCATGGCTCCCCGCGTCTTTGGTGTGTATGAAGCTGGCATGTCTTTTCCTCCCTAAGGTGTCTCTTAGGGTAGAGAGATTCGCGCCTGAGTAAACTTTTTCCAGCCGGGAGACCCGTTTTGATTGAAGCCCTGACCGGATCGCCGCTGTCGCTTACGCCTGTAACGGCAACGATTCTCTTCGTGATTGCCTGTCTCGCGGGCTACCGCTATCGCAGCGTCTGGAAGGCCGAAGGGCCGCGTACACAGCTCTGGATTTACGGGCTGATCGCGGCTGTGATCTTGCTTGTGCTTGGGTTGGTGCCGGTCACCCGTTGAGTTGAAGGTCGCGCATGTGAAACACAATCCGGATGAAGTGCCTGACGCGTTACAGGCCTTTGCGACACAGAATTACGGCGCACCGCAGGAGTGGAAACCTCTTTCCGGCGGGCGGAGCAATCGGTCCTGGTGTTTGCGCGTTGGTGCGGAGGATCGGGTGTTCAAACTCTTCGATCCCGCGCGGGGCAATCGCCTGTTTCCGAATGAGGCGTCGGCAGAGGCTTCAGCCCTGAAAACCTTGCACGGAACAGGGTTGGCGCCGGAGTTCGTGACCTCTTTTGAGACCCGTCGCGGAATGTGTCTGGTCTATCGGTATGTCGAGGGAGAGAGGGCCGCGACAACCGATGCGGCCACGATGCGGGTGCTTGCGCGCCTTCACAGTCTCAAACCGATTACGACCTTGCGACGGGTTTGCGTTACGTCCGAAGGGCTGTTGCGTGAAGGCATGGATTTTCTGTCGGGGCTGGCAACATATGAGGCGGGTTGGCTTTTGCGTCACATGCCGGAGCCGGAAGACATAGCAACCGGAGCGGATGTTTTCTTACATGGAGACCCAGTGCCCGCGAATGTCATTGCGGCAGGTTCTGAGCGTGTTCTGATTGATTGGCAATGTCCTGCATATGGCGATGCAACCGCAGATCTGGCAATTGCGCTCTCGCCTGCGATGCATGTGGTTTACGGCATGGAGCCGTTGACGCCGGAAGCCGAGGTCGAGGCGCTTCAGGGGTATCCCGACACAGAAACCATAGCGAGGTATCGGGCGCTTGAACCTTACTATCATTGGCGCATGGCCGCCTATTGCGCATGGAAGGCCGCGCAAGGGGAGGCCATTTATACGCAGGCGCTTGAGGCCGAGCTTAACGCTTTGCGGGACGCGCCTTAACCAAAGATAAGCACCGCTGCCGCGCCGAGTCCGGCAGACACCACTCCCCCCGCAACCAGCCAAGCGGCTTGCCAATGGTTTGACGGCTTGGCAGGCTCTTCATTGGCCTTGCTCTGGGCAATCAGGAGAGATTCGGCCAGTTGCGGCAGGCGCGGCCCGAAACGGGCCAGAACAGTCGCGGTTCGCAGCAGGTCGCGGCTGAGTGCGCGCGGGCCAATATTGGATTTGATGTATTCTTCCACCACGGGTTTGGAGACTTCCCAGATGTTGATATGCGGATCAAGCGAGCGGGAAACGCCCTCAACCACCACCATAGTGCGCTGCAAAAGAATGAGTTCCGTGCGGGTCTGCATGCCGAACCGTTCGGTGACTTCAAACAGGTAGGACAAAAGACGCGCCATAGAAATACGGCTGGCATCCATGCCGAAAATCGGATCCCCCACAGCGCGCAGCGCGCGGGCGAACTCGTCCACATCACGATCCGCAGGCACATAGCCCGCTTCAAAATGGACCTCGGCAACCCGTTTGTAGTCTTTTTTAATAAAGCCATACAAAATTTCGGCGTAAACACGTCGTGTATACTCGTCGAGCATGCCCATAATGCCGAAATCCAGCGCGACAATATCACCATTCGGGGCGACCTTGAGGTTGCCTTGATGCATGTCTGCATGGAAAAAACCGTCACGCAGCGCATGGGTCAGGAACATCTGCAAGACCCGTGGACCGAGGCTGGAGCGATCATGACCCGCAGCAACGATCTCGTCGATGTCGGATGCGGTGATCCCTTCTACCCATTCGAGTGTCATCACCCGTTTGGCGGACAGGTTCCAATCGACGGCAGGGACGGAAAACCCTTCGTCTTTCGCCGTGTTGGCCGCGTATTCGGAGGCAGAGGCGCTTTCCAGCCGCAGATCCAGCTCTCCATGCACGACCCCTTCAAAATGCGCGATCACATCGGTTGGGCGCAGGCGACGTGACGCCGGAGAGAAAAACTCGATGACCGAAGCCATAAAGTAAAAGGCATCGATGTCGGTGCGGAATGCTTTTTCGATACCGGGGCGAAGCACTTTGACCGCAACGGCTTTGCCCGTGTCCGCGCGGACGGCCTTGTGAACCTGTGCGATCGAGGCGGCGGCGACCGGTTCCGAGAACTCGGAAAACAGGTCGGAGATCGGCGCTTGAAGCTCGGCCTCGATGGTTTTGATGGCCGCATCTCGCGGGAAGGGCGGCATCCGGTCCTGAAGCACCTGAAGCTGTTTCGCAAGATCAACCCCGACAACATCGGGGCGGGTCGAGAGAATCTGGCCGAATTTGATATAGGCCGGCCCCAGCGCGGTGATCGCGCGCGTGACCGGCGGCAGGTTCGGATCCCCCTTGTAGCCCAGCCAGCGGAACGGCCACGCCAGAGTGCGGGCCATAACACGAAGGGCTTTCGGCGCGTCCATAGCGTCCATGGCCTGTGTCATCGCGCCCGTGCGTTCCATCGTTGCGCCGGTGCGGATGAGCCGCCAGATATTGTGAGGCCCGCGCATCAGAGTTTCCACCCGGAATGCAGGGCCGCAATGCCCATGGTCAAATTGCGATATTTGACGTTGGAAAATCCGGCGGTGCGGATCATCTGTGCAAATGTGTCCTGATCCGGAAATTTCCGGATGCTTTCCACAAGATATTGGTAGCTGTCATGGTCGCCCGCGATCATCTGGCCCATGCGGGGAATGACGTTGAACGAATAGAGATCATAGGCTTTCTGCATCATCGGGTTGGGCAGTTGCGAAAACTCCAGCACCATGAGACGCCCGCCGGGCTTGAGCACGCGGTAGGCTTCGGACAGGGCGTCCTGAATGCGTGTGACGTTCCGGATGCCAAAGGAGATGGTGTAAACGTCGAACTGGTTGTCCTCGAACGGAAGCTGCATCGCATCGCCCGTGACCCAGTCGAGACTGTCGGCCATTTGCGCGGCTTCGGCACGTTTGCGCCCTTCGATCAGCATCGATTCGGTCATGTCGAGCACAACGGATTTTGCCCCCGGCGCACGTTTCAGGAAGCGGAAGGAAATGTCGCCAGTCCCGCCCGCAACATCCAGAAGGCGCTGTCCGGGGCGCGGTGCGAGCCAGTCCATCATGGCATCTTTCCAGACGCGGTGAATGCCCATCGACATGACATCGTTCATAATGTCGTATTTCGAGGCAACGGAGGTGAACACCCCATGGACGAGATCTGCCTTCTGATCCTCGGCCACGTCCTTGAAACCGAAATGGGTGGTTTTGCCGTTCTCGCTCATCGCTCTTGAACCTTTCTCGAAACTCACTCTTCTTATAGGGCTCATGTCGGGCGTGACAATCGCATGTCGCAAAGCGAAGGGGCCAAAATGCCGGAATTGCCAGAAGTCGAGACGGTTCGTCGCGGGTTGGAACCTTCGATGACGGGACAGAAGATCCTGCGCGCCGATGTGAACCGGCCTGATTTGCGCTGGCCGTTTCCCGAACGGATGGCGGAACGGCTGACCGGAGCCACGGTTTTGCAGTTGCGGCGGCGCTCGAAATACATCCTTGCCGATCTCGACAGCGCGGAGACGCTTTTGATTCATCTTGGTATGTCGGGGCGGATGACTGTGTCCGGCGATCCGCTCGGGCAGTTTGTGCACGAGCATCCGGCACAGGGGAAGCACGATCATGTGGTATTTCACATGAACAATGGCGCGCGTATCACGTTTAACGACCCGCGGCGTTTCGGCGCGATGGATCTTATGGCAACGGGTGCGGAGGGAACGCATCCGCTTCTGGCCAAGCTGGGGCCCGAGCCCTTGGGCAACAGTTTCAGCGAAGACCATCTGATTGCCGCGCTCAAGGGCAAGAACAGTCCGATCAAATCGGCGCTTCTGGACCAGCATATCGTTGCGGGATTGGGCAATATCTACGTCTGCGAAGTGCTGTTTCGGGCGGGGATTCATCCGGCGCGCAAAGCTTCTCGAATCTCTGACGCGCGGATTGCCGCACTTGTCCCGATCATTCGCGAGGTGTTGCTGGAGGCGATTGACGCGGGCGGGTCTTCGCTCAAGGATTTCCGGCAGGCTGACGGTGAGCTTGGCTATTTCCAGCATAATTTCCGTGTTTACGGTCGCGAGGGGCAGCCCTGTGTGACGCCGGATTGTGCATCCGGGATCAAAAGAATCACGCAATCGGGGCGTTCCAGCTTCTTTTGTCCGAGCTGTCAAAGATGACTTGATCCGTTCGGGTCAGATGTTAGGACTCCCCCGCATAGACCAGAACCGGAGGGCGATATGGCCTACAAAACGCTTCTTATCGAGACCAAGGACAATGTCGAATTGATCCGGCTGAACCGGCCGGAGGCGCTCAACGCGCTCAATTCCGAATTGCTCTCGGAGCTGGCGGATGCGCTGTCTAAGGCGGATCTTGATCCGAAAGTCCGCGCCATTGTGATCACCGGATCGGAGAAAGCCTTTGCCGCTGGCGCCGATATCAAGGAAATGTCGGAGAAATCCTATGCAGATCTGGCGGCGGAGAGGTTGTTTGCGGATGATGCCGACCGGATCACGGCCACCCGCAAGCCTGTGATTGCGGCTGTGGCGGGGTATGCGCTGGGCGGTGGTTGCGAGCTGGCGATGATGTGCGATTTCATCCTTGCTGCGGATAATGCGAAATTCGGGCAGCCGGAAATCAACCTTGGCATCATTCCCGGTATTGGCGGGACACAGCGCCTGACCCGTTTCGTCGGGAAGTCCAAGGCGATGGAAATGATTCTGACCGGACGGTTCATGGAGGCCGAGGAAGCCGAGCGTGCGGGCCTTGTTTCACGCATTGTTCCGGCCAAAAAGCTGGTCGAGGAAGCGGTATCTGTCGCGGACAAGATCGCAGAGAAAAGTGCGATTTCCGTGGCGGCTGCGAAAGAGGCGGTGAATCGCTCCTACGAGATGACACTGGCCGAGGGGGTGCGCTTTGAGCGCGCGAGTTTCCAGGGCCTGTTTGCGACGGAAGACCAGAAAGAAGGCATGGCGGCCTTTGCGGAAAAACGCGAGCCGCAGTTCCGCGACAAGTGATCGGGCGCGGATAAGTGAAATACAGGCTTTCCTTTCGGGTGATTCTCGCCTAAAGGAACGCCTTACATGCGCGTGGAGCCCGCTTTAGGCTATGATAATCCTCCCCGAAAGGGTGGCGAGGCCGTTCGCGCAATCGAAATTGTAACACGACCTCGAAGAGGAATAGATCATGGCTAATTCGCCCCAGTCCAAAAAACGCGCCCGTCAGGCCGTCCGTCGCACAGACGTCAACAAAGCCCGTCGCTCCCGTATCCGCACCTACCTGCGCAAAGTTGAAGAAGCGATTGCATCTGGCGATCAGGCCGCAGCGAAAGCCGCTCTGCAAGCTGCTCAGCCGGAACTGATGCGCGGTGTGACCAAAGGTGTGGTTCACAAGAACACAGCATCCCGCAAGGTTTCCCGTCTTGCTGCGCGCGTGAAAGCTCTCGGCTGATCGCAACGCATTGATGCCAAGATGAAAACGCGCCTGAGGGCGCGTTTTTTGTGCGTATTGCCTTATAAATACGTCCTATTTATTGCGCAGGTGCAGCGAATCTTTCGAGAGAAACGCGGCTAGCAAATCCGGCGCTGTTAGCGCAATTCCCCTGACCGAAAAAATATTCGATGCCCGCTCGAATGAGGCAAAACCGCCACGTTGAACGGCTCGTTATTGAGGAATCTGGATTCGGTTTTCGTAAAGACAGAGTCAAGCGCGAAGATAGATTGCGACTCTGCTCGACAGGTTGCTAGCTTGTCCATGCGATTCACGTCGTCTTGGGGGGACATTCAGAATCGTGTCGTTCAAATTCTTGGATCTTGAGAAGGTGCGCTGCCGTATCTTCGATCCGGGAAATTCAATGGCACGTCCCTGAGGTCATATTTCGGATAGGGGTATCCGGATTATGGCTGTCCGTGCCTGATCATGCTTTCAAAGCAAATGACCAGCCGGTCTGTCCGCAAAAACCCGTGTCGTCGTTGTGGAGCCTGTGCGCCGAAGAGTGAGGTCTTGGTGCTGTGACAGGTTTTGAACGGGACACGAATTATGGGAGCCGGTGTCGGCAACACGCGACTTGTGAGGGTGTCGCGTGGCCGATGGTCTTTTCCGTCCCGTAGACTCAAGACGATTCGAAACGCACGAGCCGTGATCTTTGCGGGCAACCGCAGAGGTCCGACGCTTACTCCGACGCTTACAAAGCGTTGGTTACATAAAAACGATAACGAATATCGATAATGGGTCGAAAAAAGAAAATGAAAAACGATACGTGGGGACGTGTTAAGCAGCAACTTCTTGAAAGCGTGGGCCGCAATAACTACGCAAACTGGATCGAGCCGCTCGAACTCAAAACAGTAGATAATGGCGTGGCGGTGTTCTCCGTGCCGACAAGTTTTATGGCGAACTGGGTCTCTCGTAACTTTTCAGATACGATCCTGCTTCACCTCAAAGCCGCAAATGAATCTGCGTCTCGCGTAGAATTCAAAGTCGAGCCGCATCAGGCGGGGGCATCCGCAGCGGCTCCAACGGCGAAACCGGCGGTCAAATCCGGTGAACCCGCACAAGCTGCCGCACCAAGCCCGGAGCCCCGCGCCGATGAGCTGCCCGGTGCGCCGCTCGATTCGCGTTTTACATTTGATAATTTCGTCGTCGGGAAGCCGAACGAACTGGCCCATGCTGCTGCGCGCCGCGTGGCCGAGGGCGGCCCCGTGACCTTTAACCCTTTGTTCCTCTATGGCGGCGTTGGCCTTGGTAAGACCCACCTCATGCACGCCATCGCCCATGAAATCCGTGAACGCGACCCCGAGCTTCGGGTTCTCTACCTCTCTGCCGAACAGTTCATGTACCGCTTTGTTCAGGCGTTGCGTGATCGTCAGATGATTGATTTCAAACAGATTTTCCGTTCTGTCGATGTTCTCATGGTGGATGATGTCCAGTTCATCGCTGGTAAGGATTCGACGCAGGAAGAGTTTTTCCACACGTTCAACGCGCTGGTGGACCAGAACAAACAGATCATTATTTCGGCAGATCGTGCGCCGGGGGAAATCGTCGGCCTCGAAGACCGGATCAAGTCGCGTCTGCAATGTGGTCTTGTGGTGGACCTGCATCCGACGGATTACGAATTGCGTCTGGGTGTTTTGCAAACCAAGGCGGAAAGCTATCGCAACCAATATCCGGGGCTGAAATTCGCGGATGGCGTGCTGGAGTTCCTTGCTCACCGCATTTCGACCAACGTGCGCGTTCTGGAAGGCGCCTTGATGCGGCTCTTTGCCTTTGCCTCTCTGGTCGGTCGTGAGATTGATCTGGATCTGACGCAGGAGTGCCTTGCCGATATTCTCAAGGCATCCGAGCGCAAGGTCACTGTCGAGGAAATCCAGCGCAAAGTTTCTGAGCATTACGCCATTCGCCTGTCCGACATGATTGGTCCGAAACGTGTGCGCTCTATCGCCCGCCCGCGTCAGGTCGCCATGTATCTTGCGAAACACATGACAACCCGCTCCCTGCCGGAGATCGGTCGCCGGTTTGGCGGACGTGATCACACCACGGTCATGCACGGGGTGAAGCGGATTGAGGAGCTGAAAGGGACAGACAGCCAGATCGCGGATGATCTGGAAATGTTGCGCCGGACGCTTGAAGCCTGATCCGTTTGATGGAAGTTGAGTCCAAATCGCTGCACTGCCACGACAAATGTCTCGTGGTGTGCGGCCTTCTCTTGACGATCCCGACTGTTATCCACACAGTCTGTGCAAACAAACTATTGCGCCCGGCGTTGGATCGTTTACCTTCAACGCCCCGGCTCATGAGACATACGAGGGTGGTATGAAAATCAGCATCGAACGCGGCACGCTTTTGAAAGCCGTCGGTCAGGCGCAATCTGTTGTCGAGCGCCGGAACACCATTCCGATCTTGGCCAATGTTCTGATCGAGGCTGAGGGGGACACGGTGTCCTTCCGCGCAACCGATCTCGACATCGAGGTCGTGGACAAATGTGCGGCGATGGTCGAACGCGCCGGAGCAACAACGGTGTCCGCCGTCACGCTCCACGAGATTGTCCGCAAACTGCCCGACGGGGCGATGGTCCAGCTCACCGATGATGGCGCAAACGGGCGCCTGACGGTTGAGGCAGGGCGGTCGAACTTCTCTCTCGCGACTTTGCCGAAAGAAGACTTCCCCGTGATGGCCTCTGCCGAATACGAGAGCAATTTTGCGGTCCCTGCGCCGGTTCTTCGCCGTCTTTTCGATAAATCGAAATTTGCCATCTCGACCGAGGAAACCCGTTACTATCTGAACGGCGTTTATATGCATGTGGCGGATAGCGAAAACGGCAAGGCGCTTCGTTGTGTGGCAACCGATGGCCACCGCCTTGCGCGCATTGATGCCGAACTGCCGCCGGAAGCGGCCGATATGCCGGGTGTGATTGTGCCGCGTAAAACCGTGGGCGAGCTGCGCAAACTTCTGGACGATGACGATATGACCATCGCGGTTTCTGTGTCTGAGGCCAAGATCCGCTTTGCAACGCCGGAAATCACCCTGACTTCCAAGGTCATCGACGGAACCTTCCCTGATTACACCCGCGTGATTCCTGTCGGAAACACCCGCAAGCTGGAAGTGGATGCGTCCGATTTTGCCAAGGCTGTGGACCGTGTGGCCACCGTGTCTTCGGAACGCTCGCGTGCGGTGAAGCTGACGCTGGACGAAGACAAGCTGACTCTGTCCGTGAATGCGCCCGATAGTGGGGCCGCCGAAGAAGAACTGGCGGTTGCCTATAATGACGAACGTCTGGAAATTGGCTTTAACGCCAAATACCTGCTGGAAATCGCGTCTCAGGTTGACCGCGAGAACGCGGTGTTCCTGTTCAACTCTTCGGGTGATCCGACCCTGATGCGTGAAGGCAATGATACATCCGCTGTCTATGTCGTCATGCCGATGCGCGTGTGAGTATTTTCGCAGCAAAGGAAACGAGTGAGGCGCGATGGGCGGCCTGTTCATAGAAGAGCTGAGCCTGTCGCACTTCCGCTCCCATAGGGCCGCGCGTCTAGAATTGGACGGGCGGCCTGTCGCCATTTGGGGTGCCAATGGTGCGGGCAAGACCAATATTCTCGAAGCTGTTTCTCTTTTGTCTCCGGGGCGTGGTCTCAGGCGGGCCGCTCCGGATGAGATCGCCCGCAAGCCTGAGGGCGTGGGCTGGAAGGTGCGCGCTGATCTTCATTCCCTGCATCAGTTTCATGAGTTGGAGACCTGGGCCGAGCCCGGAAGCTCCCGCTCCGTGCGTATTGATGGCAAGGCGGCAGCGCAGGTGGCGCTTGGACGGATTGCGCGGGTTGTCTGGCTTATTCCGGCGATGGACCGGCTCTGGATCGAAGCGCCGGAAGGGCGGCGGCGGTTTCTTGACCGTATGGTGATGTCGTTCGAGCCGCGCCATGCCGAGGTGGTTCTGGCTTATGAAAAGGCCATGCGTGAACGCAACCGGCTGCTCAAGGATATGGTGCGCGATGCCCATTGGTATGGTGCGCTGGAGGCGCAGATGGCAGAGCACGGGGCGGCGATCATGGCCAATCGCCTGTCGACGCTAGAGAGAATTGCACAAGCGCAAGAAGGCGCGGAGACGGCGTTCCCGACGGCGGCGCTCTCGTTGAAAGCCTCCGACGGCATGGTGTTCCCCGAGACGCAGGAAGCGCTATTGTCGGCGTTTCGGGATGGGCGGCCGCGTGATCTTGCGGCGGGGCGGACCTTGGTCGGGCCGCATCGCGCGGATTTGGAAGGGGTCTACACGGCCAAAGGCGTGACTGCAGACCAGTGTTCGACGGGAGAGCAAAAGGCGCTTCTGATTTCGCTGATCCTCGCCAATGGCCGTGCCTTGGCCGAAGATTTCGGCGCGGCTCCGATCTTTTTGCTCGACGAGGTGGCGGCGCATCTTGACGCGAACCGTCGCGCCGCGCTTTACGACGAGATCTGTGCTCTGGGGGCGCAGGCTTTCATGACGGGCACAGGGCCTGAACTGTTTGCAGAACTGGGAACGCGAGCGGCGACGTTCGAGGTGACGGAAGAGAGCGGAAGCTCCATTGTGAAGGAACGGGTATGACAGTCACTTATAGCGATCTGGGTCTCTATGCCTTTGCGCTTTTGATCCTGTTTCTGACGCCCGGTCCCGTGTGGCTTGCGATGCTCGCGCGGTCTCTGTCAGGCGGTTTCAAGGCTGCGTGGCCCTTGGCGCTTGGCGTTGTGGTTGGCGATGTGCTGTGGTCCTTGTTGGCCATTCTGGGTGTCTCCTGGATCGTGTCGGAGTTCGAGGGCTTTCTCACTGTGTTGCGCTGGGTCGCTGTGGGGATGTTCCTTGTCATGGGCGCGCTCCTGATCCGTCATGCAGACAAGCAAATCGCAGCCGACAGCCGCCTCACCCGCCCCGGTATGTGGGCGGGCTTTGTCGCAGGGTTGGTGGTGATCCTGAGCAACCCGAAAGCGATCCTGTTTTACATGGGCTTCCTGCCGGGCTTCTTTGATCTTTCCGGACTGCGCCTCCCCGATATCGTCGCAATCTGCGGAATTTCCGCTGTGGTGCCCTTGGTCGGAAACCTTATTCTCGGCGCTTCTATCGGGGCGGTGCGTAAAATTATGACGGCCCCGAAGGCGCTGCGCCGGATGAATATTTCCGCCGGATGCCTGTTGATATTTGTCGCGCTGATCCTGCCGTTTGTGTGAGCGGAACCGACAGCGGTTTTCCCCGCTTTTTCCATGTCATTTGCGTGACATTCCCTGCTGGCTCGCGTATAAATTAGGCAAGCAAGAATAGGGAAAACCGCATGACCGACACGCCGCAGCAGTCCACCGAATATGGCGCAGATTCTATCAAGGTTCTCAAAGGCTTGGAAGCTGTCCGCAAACGCCCCGGTATGTATATCGGGGACACGGATGACGGGTCTGGCTTGCACCACATGGTCTACGAGGTCGTGGACAACGGGATTGACGAGGCTCTCGCGGGCCACGCCGATTTCGTTCAGGTGATTATTCACAAAGACAGCTCCGTTTCCGTGCGCGATAACGGGCGGGGCATTCCGACTGACATGCACCACGAAGAAGGGGTTTCGGCCGCCGAAGTCATCATGACCCAGCTTCACGCCGGTGGTAAATTCGACAGCAACTCCTACAAGGTTTCTGGCGGTCTGCACGGTGTGGGTGTGTCCGTGGTGAACGCGCTGTCCGAGTGGCTGGAACTCAAGGTCTGGCGCAATGGCAAGATCCACAAAGCCAAGTTCGTCAAAGGCGAGACGGCCGAGCATCTCGAAGTGATCGGTGACGCCGGTGATGAAACAGGGACCGAGGTTCGCTTCCTCGCATCGGCCAAAACCTCCGATCCGGAAGGCACCTTCTCCAACCTCGAATACTCCTTCGAGACGCTGGAAAAACGTCTGCGCGAACTGGCGTTTCTGAACTCCGGCGTGCGGATCATTCTCGAAGATCACCGCCCTGCGGAGCCGATTAAAACCGAGCTGTATTACGATGGCGGTGTGAAGGAATTTGTAAAATACCTTGATCGTCATAAAACGGCGATGATGCCCGAACCCATTTTCGTCACCGGTGAGCGTGACGATATCGGGGTTGAAGTCGCGATGTGGTGGAATGACAGCTACCATGAAAACGTCCTGCCGTTTACCAACAACATTCCGCAGCGCGATGGCGGCACGCACCTTGCGGGTTTCCGTGGCGCATTGACGCGGACGCTGACGAAATATGCGCAGGAAAGCGGGATTGCGAAAAAGGAAAAGGTGAGCTTCACAGGGGATGATGCCCGTGAAGGTCTGACCTGCGTCCTGTCTGTCAAAGTGCCCGATCCGAAATTCTCGTCCCAAACCAAAGACAAACTGGTATCTTCCGAGGTCCGGCCTGCGGTCGAAAACCTTGTGAGTGAAAAGCTCACGGAATGGATGGACGAGAACCCGAACGAGGCGAGGATGATCGTCTCCAAGATTGTCGAGGCTGCACACGCCCGTGAAGCCGCCCGCAAGGCGCGGGAGTTGACGCGGCGCAAATCGGCGCTGGATGTGAACTTCCTGTCCGGCAAGCTCAAGGATTGTTCGGAAAAGGATCCGAGCAAGACCGAAGTCTTCCTCGTCGAGGGTGATTCCGCTGGTGGCTCCGCACAAACGGGGCGGGACCGTCAGACGCAGGCCATTTTGCCGCTCAAAGGTAAAATCCTCAACGTGGAACGTGCCCGTTTTGACCGGATGCTCGGCTCGCAAGAGATCGGCAACCTTGTCATGGCGCTGGGCACGGGGATCGGGCGCGATGAGTTCAATCTCGACAAGCTGCGTTACCACAAGATCGTCATCATGACCGATGCTGACGTTGACGGTGCGCACATCCGGACGCTTTTGCTCACCTTCTTCTTCCGTCAGATGCCGGAGTTGATCGAGGCGGGGCACCTCTTTATCGCCCAGCCGCCGCTCTACAAGGTCGCGCGTGGCAAGTCCGAGGTCTATCTCAAGGATCAGGCCGCGATGGAGGATTACCTGATCCAGCAAGGGGTTGAGGGCGCTGTGCTGCGGCTGAAATCCGGCGAGGAAATTGCCGGTGCGGATCTCGCCCGCGTGGTTGAGGGGGCGCGTAGCTTCAAACGGATTCTCGAAGCCTTCCCGACCCATTACCCGCGTCACATTCTGGAACAGGCCGCCTTGGCCGGAGCGTTCGAGCCGGGTCGGGTTGATGCCGATCTCACGGGCACGGCCGATGCCGTGGCGAAACGTCTCGATCTGATTGCTTTGGAATATGAGCGCGGATGGACCGGACGTCCGACTCAGGATGTCGGTATTCGCCTCACCCGCGTGTTGCGCGGTGTCGAAGAGGTGCGGACACTTGATGGTGCGATCCTGCGTGGCGGCGAAGCCCGTCGGATCAATCAGGAAGTGCAGGCCACGGAAGGGCGCTATACGGACCCGTCGAAACTTGTGCGCAAGGATCGGGAAACCGCGATCTACGGACCGATCGACCTGTTGAACGCCATTCTTGAAGAGGGCGAAAAAGGTCTTTCGATCCAGCGGTATAAAGGTCTCGGGGAGATGAACCCCGAACAGCTTTGGGAAACCACACTGGACCCCGATGCCCGCACGCTTTTGCAGGTGAAAATCGAGGATTTCGTCGAAGCCGACGACATTTTCACCAAGCTGATGGGCGATGTCGTGGAACCGCGTCGAGAATTTATTCAGGACAACGCGCTGAACGTTGAAAATCTGGATGCGTAAGCCTGTCGGGCGTATGGGGGAGGTTCTCCATGCGCCCGAACGGGATCGGGTTGTCTTTATGAAACCCTAATATATTTCGGGCAATTGTCTTTAAAACATTTTAAAAACAATTACATAGTCCAAAATATCGCCACATTTCCACCTCTAAATCCAGTCGATAAATGTGCCACGCTCCATTTCGGGTAATGGAGTGGGGCAAAAATGGCATTGTTCATTGGACAGGAGCACATCAGCGGCAATCTGGATGTATGGGATGCGACCGTCCCTTATCTCGTGACGCAAGGTTCAGAGCATGACACGCGGGTGACGGTCTATAGCGGGGCGAGCAGCAGCTATCAGACATACAGGTCTGTAGGCGGGCAGCTTGTCGAATTCGAGGTCGGAAATGCGACGCTGAATTGGGTCGGGCTGACGCTCAACGGGGAAAGCTATCTGCTGCCGGACTATGTGATGGCCGCATTGGAAGGTCAGAGCGGGGCACAAGGCGCGTCTATGCTGACTAGCTATTCCGCCCTCAGCGGTCAGGAGAAAGACCGAATCCAGCTTCTTCCGGTGACAATCGGAAATACCGATCTGGTGATCGCCATCACGCCGGAGATGTCGGGTCTGTCCGTGCAGAAAGCGGGCGAGGACGGCTATGAGGAAATCAACTATGTCGCGGACAGTTCCACGCTGTTCCTGTCAAACCCGACGGCAGTGGCCACGCTTCATCTCGCAGGGAATTGCTATCTGGCAGTTGCCTCCGCCACAGAAGGCGCAGTCTCGGTTTTCCGAATTCATGAGGACGGAGCGCTTGATTTTGTAACACAGGAAGATGTGGACATCGGCATCGCAACGCCAAATGTCCTGACAACGCTCACTATGCCCGACGACAGGGCCTATGTGTTGTTGGGCGGCTATGGGTCGGGAACGATCACGGTCTATGAGATGGATGCGAATGGCACCCTGTCGGTGACCGATCACATTCTGGACGATCTCACCACACGGTTCGGCGGCATTAGTGTCCTGAAATCTATCGTGGTTGGAGAGAATGCCTATGTCATTGCGGGCGGAAATGATGGGGGCTTGTCGCTTTTCACCCTTCTCCCTGACGGAAACCTCGTCTTTCTTGAGCAGGTTGTGGATAGCGATTCGCTGGGGCTTATGAACCTCAACGCCTTGGACGTGCGGGCAAAAGGGAACCTGATCGAGATATTTGTCACATCATCTCACGAAGCGGGGCTGACACAGCTCACCGTTGACCCGTCCGCGAGACCGATTGTCCTTGGCACTGATGGTAATGACGCCCTGCAAGGCACCAACGGTTCGGATATTATTTATGATGCAGGTGGTGAGGATAGATTGACGGGCGGCGCGGGGGCGGATTGGTTCGTGATGACGCCGGACGGGGTACCGGATCGAATCGTAGACTTTGAACTCGGTGTGGACCTGATTGATCTCTCTCTCTGGGTGGGTCTCTATACCACAGACCAGCTTGAGTTTCGCTATACATCTACCGGCATGGAACTGAGCTACGGCACGGAAACCCTCGTGGTTGAAACCCATGACGGGTATGGATTGACCCCGCTGGATATCGAGAAGGAAAAGATTTTCAACATCCCCTTTTGGGAAGCGGACGAACTCACTCCGGTTACTACCGTGGATCGGGGAGAACCTGACGAGGAGGAGGCGGATGAGAGTAAGGGCACCGATAGTCCCGACACGCTCATAGGCACGCCCGGTCAGGATGTCTTGGAAGGCTTCGCCGGAGACGACCACATAGAAGGCCGTGGCGCAAATGACCTCATCTATGGCGGAGATGGCAATGACTATATCTCCGGCGGGAATAGTGTGGATGTCATTTATGGCGGCGCCGGAGATGACGTGATCTATGGCAACACCGGCTTTGATGAAATCTACGGTGGTGACGGGGATGATTATATCAGCGGCGGTGATGCAGGTGACAGGCTGTATGGCGGGGACGGTGATGATGAAATCATTGGCCTGTCCGGTCTGGATTTCATCGACGGTGGTGCAGGAGAGGATGAACTCTACGGCAGTCAGGGGCGGGACACGATTTCAGGCGGGGATGGCAATGACTGGATAAGCGGAGGAAGCGCCGCCGACCAACTCTATGGCGGGGACGGTGATGACGTAATTTACGGCAACGAAGGCATAGACAGCATCTTTGGCGGCTTCGGCGATGACTATATTGCAGGTGGCTCGGGGGGAGATGTGATCTATGGCGAAGAGGGCGATGATGAGATCGTCGGCAATATGGGGCTTGATCAACTCTACGGCGGCGCGGGTGACGACACCCTGCGCGGCAGCACCGGGGATGACGAACTCTACGGAGGCACGGGCGCAGACCGTCTCTACGGTGGCAATGGCGCGGATATCCTGTCAGGAGGTGAGGGGGATGATGTGCTGATCGGCGGCAGTCATGCCGACACTTTTGTGTTTGAGGAAGGCTTTGGCGCCGATAAAATTCGTGATTTCGAAAGCATCGACATTCTCTCTCTGAGCTCGGAATTGACCGATGGGCGTACGGATGTGTCCTCCATTTTAAGGACGTTCGGAGAGGTGACAGAAGACGGCTATCTGCTGGATTTCGGACATGGCGACTCCATTCTTTTGCAGGGAGTCGAACACATGTCTCAAATTGAAAATATGTTGATATTTTAAGGGGGTAAGGCCCAGCTTAGGGGCGCTTTACGCGCTTTCACTCCGCGGTTCGCCTCCCATGAGGAAGGCGAATCAGCGCGCAAATATCTTTGGAGTCTGGTCTATGGAGACAGGTGCTAGGCCTCGTTTTCCATATCTTCGACCATCTTGCGTGCCCGTGGGCATTTCAGGCGTTCACGCAGAGGGCTGTCGGGGTCGATTTCCTTGTTGCAGACAAGGCAATGGTCGGCGTCGGAGATCGCGTTCAACCCACCGCAGCTTCCTTTGATCGTTCGCCCGCTGAACATGACGCCAAGCGCCATACCGGCCATTACAATCAAAAGAATCCCGAAGGTAAGAATGAACGTCGACATGAATCGACTCCCAGAAGTTTAAGTAACCCGTTTCAGATCACGCGGTCAGCGCGGTGAACTTGTCGGAGGCGTAGCTCACACGACCATGTTCGCCGTCTTTCACGGCGTGGTCAATGAAGAGCACCGCGAGATCACGTTGATTTGCGATTTCGAGACCGCGTTCGCGACCCAGCACCAGAAGGGCTGTGGCCCAAGCATCGGCCAGCATGGCATTTTCCGTCATCACGGTCACAGAGGCTGTGTTGTGCGTGACAGGGCGGCCCGTGGTCGCGTCGATGATGTGCGAGTAGCGCTTGCCGTCAAAGTCGAAGAAATTGCGGTAATCGCCGGAGGTCGCCATGCCCATGTCGGAAATGCCAACAACTTTTGCTACACCGCGATCAAAGGCTTCCGGTGTTTCGATGCCGATTTGCCAGGCCTTGCCCTCAGGGTTGCGACCGGCGGTGTAGAGATCGCCACCGATTTCAACCATGTAATCGGTGATGCCGAAGCTCTTGAGCGTGCGGGCCACCTGATCAACGCCGAAACCTTTGCCGATTGCGGAGAGGTAGACTTCCGCTCCGCCATTCAGCTTTTTCAGAGCGCCATTCTCGACTTTCAGAGCGCGGGACTGGCCACAGCAGGCCATAGCCTCCGCAATCTGCGCATCGGTTGGTGTATCGGCACGGGTGCCTTGAGCGCCAAAGCCCCAGAGATCAATGAGCGGACCAACCGTGACGTCGAAACGCCCGTCGGTTGCCGCGTTCACGTGCTCGGCGGCGAGCATGACATGCTCCAGCTCGGGCGAGACGGACACGCTGTCGCCAGCGGCGGCGGCATTGAAACGGGAAATCTCGGAGGAGGCATCCCAGTTCGACATCTGGGTGTTGACCTCGGCCAGCGCCAGATCGACAGCCTTTTGCAGCTCTGCCTTGTTCACGTCTTTGGTGTGATCAACGGCCACGATGGAGTAGCTTGTGCCCATCGTCAGCCCGGTGAGTTCCAGAACAGACCAGCCTTTCTTGCAGGCGGCCAGACAGAGCGGCATGACCATGAAGCTACGGCGAGAAAGGAGAAGAGAGTTCGACAAGGGTCTGCTCCACTTAAGCTGCGAAGTTACAAAATTAGGTATTGCGCATGCTTCTGCGGCAGATTGGCATGGGTTTCAACACAAAATTTAAAGAACTGTGTCGCGAAGCCTTCCAAACCGCGCCTTGGTGTCGCATAAGGTAGCCGAATTTTGGACAGGACAAGAAGACGTGCAGCAACATGTGTTGAAGAAAGGTCTCGACGTTCCGGTGCTTGGTGCACCCGACGCCAGGATCGACGATGCAGCAACGGTCCGAACCGTGGCCATACTCGGGCAAGACTATCTTGGGCTTAAACCGCGCCTTGCGGTTGAAGAGGGAGATGTCGTTGCCGCTGGTGCTCCGATTCTGGCGCATAAGGACACGCCGGACGTAAAAGTGACCGCGCCGGTTTCCGGACGAATCAAGGCAATCAATCGCGGGGCCCGTCGGGTTCTCGTCTCTGTCGAGATCGAGGTGGATCCCGCAGCGGCCGAGCCGGTTGATTTTTCACAAATTGGTGATGATCACTCCGCCGACGGCATTGTGCAAAAATTGTGCGCTTCCGGTCTTTGGACCTCGTTCCGCACGCGGCCCTATTCCAAGGTGCCCGCGCTGGAATCGAGACCCGCCGCGATCTATGTCACCGCGATGGATAGCGAACCGCTTTCGGGCGATGCCGCGCAGATCATCAATGAAGATGCCGAAGCCTTTGCACGCGGCCTGTCCGCTGTCGCTGTGCTTACCGAGGGCAAGACCTACCTCTGTCAGGAAATCGGGGCCGATGTTCCGGGTGCCGACCTTGACGGCATCACGCCTGTCGGCTTCTCCGGTCCGCATCCCGCAGGTCTGGCCGGCACGCATATGCATTTTCTTGAGCCGCCCACGGCGTCCAAGACGGTCTGGACCATCGGCTATCATGACGTGATCACCATCGGGAAGCTGATGCTCACAGGAAAGCTGGACTCGAGCCGTATCATCGCGCTTTGCGGTCCCATGTGCTCCGATCCGCGTCTTGTCCGCACGGTGTCGGGCGCGTCGATGACCGACCTTTGCGCCGATGACCTGAAAACGGACACACCCATTCGCGTGATCTCCGGCTCGATCCTGAGCGGGCGCGCGGGCGAGGGGCAAACGGGTTATCTCGGGCGCTATGCCCGCCAGATCACTCTGATCGAAGAAGATCAGAAACAGATCCCGATGGGTTGGATTCGTCCGATGCCGTCGAAATATGCGTTCCAACCGGTTCTTGGCTCGGCTTTCTCGAAAAAGCTCTATGCTCTGACGTCTAACCTGAATGGCGGGCGTCGTGCGATGGTGCCGCTGGGCACGTTCGAAGAGCTGATGCCGCAGGACTTCCTGCCGACGCAACTGCTGCGCGCGCTTCTGGTGATGGACACGGATCAGGCGCAGGCGCTCGGTGCGCTGGAACTGGACGAAGAAGATCTCGGGCTGTGCGGCTTTGCCTGCCCGGCAAAATATGAATATGGCCTCGCACTTCGCGACAGCCTCACCAAGATCGAGAAGGAGGGGTAAGGCTTTGGGTCTTCGCAATTTCTTCGACCGGATCGAACCGCACTTTGTTAAGGGCGGGAAGTATGAGAAATATTTTGCCATTTACGAGATGGTGGAAAGTTTCATCTATACGCCGAAAACGGTCACCACCGTCGCGCCTCACGCGCGATCTTATATCGATATGAAGCGGATCATGACCTATGTGGTCATCGCGACGATCCCCTGTATCCTGTTCGGCCTGTATAACACCGGCCTTCAGACCAATCTGGCGATTGCCGAATACGGCCCGTCGGGCTGGCGCGCTGCGGTGATCGAGGCACTGGGCATCGGTTTCAACCCGAACAATGTGCTGGCCAATATGGCGCATGGGCTGATGTATTTCCTGCCGATCTATATCGTGACGCTGATCGCGGGCGGGATTTTCGAAGTGCTCTTCGCGGTCGTGCGCGGCCATGAGGTGAACGAAGGTTTCCTCGTGACCTCCATGCTTTACACGCTGATCATGCCCGCCTCCGCGCCGCTCTGGCAGGTCGCATTGGGCATCATCTTCGGCGTCGTGATCGGTAAGGAAGTCTTTGGCGGCACGGGCAAGAACTTCCTCAACCCTGCTCTGGTGGGGCGCGCCTTCCTGTATTTCGCCTATCCGGCCTATATGTCGGGCGATTCGGTCTGGACGCCCGTTGACGGCTTCTCCGGCGCAACCGCACTGGCCATCGGGGCTTCCGAGGGTGTCAGCGCATTTGCAGAACATGGCATCAGCTGGATGGACGCTTTCGTTGGCACCATTCAGGGCTCGCTTGGGGAAACCTCGACCATCGCCTGTCTGATAGGTCTGGCCTTCCTGCTGTTGACCAAGATTGCCAACTGGCGACTGATTGTCGGCTGTATGCTGGGGATGATGGCTTTCTCCGGTCTGCTGAACCTGATCGGCTCTGACTCGAACCCGATGTTCGCCATGCCGTGGTATTGGCACCTCGTGACGGGCGGCTTCGCCTTTGGTCTCGTGTTCATGGTGACCGAGCCCGTTTCCGGCGCACATACGAATACAGGGCGCTATATCTATGGCGCGCTGATCGGCTTCATGGTGGTGATGATCCGCGTGGTGAACCCGGCCTTCCCCGAAGGCATGATGCTTGCCATCCTGTTCGGCAACGTGTTTGCCCCGCTGATCGATTATTTCGTCGTGCAGGCCAACATCAAACGGAGGGCCAAGCGCAATGCCTGAGGGAACTGAAAACAAAGGCCTCATTCGTCGTTTTCTGGATGCGCCGCCGGACAGTGTTGGCAAGACGATTTTCGTCGCTGTCGCGCTCTGCCTTGTGGCATCCATGATCGTGTCGGCGGCCGCTGTGGCGCTGCGTCCGGTTCAGGAAGAGAACAAGCTGCGCGACAAACGCATCAACGTTCTTCAGGTCGCGGGCGTCTATGACGAGAACGTGCCGGTGAATGACGCGTTCGAAGCCTTCGAGCCGCATGTGCTTGATCTCTCCACGGGCGAATTCACCGATGCCTTCGCGCTGGACGAGTTCGATGCCCTTGCCGCGAAAAGCGACCCTGCGATCATGCGCCCGCTCGACGACGACCCTGCGGGTCTGGGCGGTCAGATGCAGGCCTATCGTCTGGTCTATCTCCTGCGTGACGGGAATGGCGAGATCGACAAGGTGGTGTTGCCGATCGAGGGCTACGGGCTTTGGTCCACGCTCTACGGCTTTATCGCGCTGGAAGAGAACGGCAACGACATCTTTGGTCTGCAATTCTACCAGCATGGCGAAACGCCCGGCCTCGGGGCAGAGGTGGACAACCCCCGCTGGAAGGCGCTTTGGAACGGCAAGAAGCTCTTTGCCGAGGATGGCAACCTTGCCATCACTGTGGCAAAAACGCCCCCGCCCGAAGGCACCGATTACTATGTGGACGCGCTTGCGGGTGCGACCCTGACATCGCGCGGGGTGGACAACCTTGTCCACTTCTGGATGGGGCAGGCCGGTTACGGCAGCTTCCTTGAGCATCTGCAAGCAGGAGAGGTGAACTGATGGCACAGACATACCGTTCGCAACTGATCGACCCGTTGGTCGACAACAACCCGATCACTTTGCAGGTTCTGGGCATCTGTTCCGCGCTTGCTGTGACCTCTTCGATGCAGGTGGCTTTCGTCATGGCGCTGGCCGTGACCTTGGTGACCGGCTTTTCGTCGATGTTCATCTCCATGCTGCGCAACCAGATCCCGAGCTCGATCCGGATCATTGTGCAGATGGTCATTATCGCCTCGCTCGTGATCCTCGTGGATCAGGTGCTCAAGGCCTATGCCTACGAAATCTCGAAAACGCTTTCGGTCTTTGTCGGGCTGATCATCACCAACTGTATCGTGATGGGCCGCGCCGAAGCCTTCGCCATGAAGAACCCGCCGATTGCGAGTTTCATTGACGGTGTCGGCAACGGGCTTGGCTACGGGCTGTTGCTCATGGTCGTTTCCGTGATCCGCGAACTGTTCGGTTCCGGTTCGCTGTGGGGCATCACCATCCTAAAAACCGTGAACAACGGTGGCTGGTATGTGCCCAACGGCCTGCTGCTTCTGCCTCCGTCGGCGTTCTTCGTGATCGGGCTGATCATCTGGGCCGTGCGCACATGGAAGCCGGAACAGGTCGAAGAGCGTGAATATAAAATCCAGACGGTGGAGGGCCACTGATGGAAGGTCTCATTTCACTGGCGGTCAAAGCCGTCTTTATTGAAAACCTCGCCCTGTCGTTCTTTCTCGGCATGTGCACATTCCTCGCCGTGTCGAAAAAGATTTCGACGGCGATGGGCTTGGGTATCTCCGTGATGGTGGTGCAGGCGCTGACAGTGCCGGCCAACAACCTGATCCTGACCAAACTGCTCGCGCCCGGTGCGCTTGCATGGGCGGGCTTCCCCGATGTCGATCTGACCTTCCTTGGTCTGATCTCCTACATCGGTGTGATCGCCGCCTTGGTGCAGATCCTCGAGATGGTGCTCGATAAGTATTTCCCGCCGCTTTACAACGCGTTGGGTGTCTATCTTCCGCTCATCACCGTGAACTGCGCCATCATGGGTGGTTCTCTGTTCATGGTGGAACGCGGCTACAACTTTGCCGAATCCGCCACCTACGGGCTGTCTTCGGGCTTTGGTTGGGCGCTTGCCATCACCGCGATGGCGGGTGTGCGCGAAAAGCTGAAATACTCTGACATCCCCGACGGGCTTCAGGGTCTCGGCATCACCTTTATCACCGCGGGTCTGATGGCTATGGCCTTCATGTCCTTCTCCGGCGTGAAACTTTAAGGGGGCCGGACTCATGATGACATTCAGTCTGGGCGTTGTCCTTTTCACTCTGATCGTGATTGCGCTTGTGGCGGTTATTCTTGTCGCACGCTCGAAACTCGTCAGCACGGGCAACGTCAACATCACCATCAACGGCGAAAAGACGATCACCGTCCCCGCCGGTGGCAAACTGTTGCAGACGCTCGCAGCCGAAAAGCTCTTTGTGCCTTCGGCCTGTGGCGGCGGCGGAACCTGTGCGCAATGTCGTGTGCGGGTGAAGTCGGGCGGCGGGTCGATCCTGCCGACCGAGGAAAGCCATATTACCAAACGTGAGGCCGCCTGTGGCGACCGCCTGTCCTGTCAGGTGGCCGTGAAGCAGGATATGGAGATCGAAGTCCCAGAAGAGGTCTTCGGCGTCAAGAAGTGGGAGTGCACCGTGCGCTCGAACCACAACGTGGCGACCTTCATCAAGGCACTGGTTCTGGAACTGCCCGAAGGCGAGGACGTCAACTTCCGTGCCGGTGGCTATATCCAGATCGCGGCTCCGCCCCACAAACTGTCCTACAAGGACTTCGATATTGAAGAAGAATATCGTGCCGATTGGGACAAGTTTAACCTCTGGCAATATGAATCCGTTGTCGAAGAGCCGATTGAGCGCGCCTATTCCATGGCGAACTATCCGGACGAAAAGGGTATCATCATGCTCAACGTCCGCGTCGCCTCGCCGCCTCCGGGCTCCGAAGGCATCCCGCCGGGTCAGATGTCCTCCTACATCTTCAACCTCAAACCCGGTGACAAGGTCACGATTTCCGGTCCGTTCGGTGAATTCTTCGCCCGCGATACGGATAAGGAAATGGTCTTCATCGGTGGCGGGGCCGGTATGGCACCGATGCGCTCGCACATCTTCGACCAGCTCAAACGCCTGAAGAACAAGGATCGCAAGATCACCTTCTGGTATGGTGCACGTTCGAAACGCGAGATGTTCTTTGTCGAGGACTTCGACGAGCTGGCCAAGGAGTTCCCGAACTTCACATGGCATGTGGCGCTGTCGGATGCTCTGCCCGAAGATGACTGGGGCGGTTACACCGGCTTCATTCACAACGTGCTGTATGAAGAATATCTCAAGAACCACCCCGCACCGGAAGATTGCGAATACTACATGTGTGGTCCGCCCATCATGAACCAGTCCGTGATCAACATGCTTCTGGATCTTGGTGTGGATCGTGAAGACATCATGCTGGATGATTTCGGGGGCTGATCTTTATCGGGCAGGGTTTCGGACTTGCCGATAAAATCCCCGACACAAAAAATCGGCCAGACCCTGTTCTGCGGGGTCTGGCCGAAATGCGTTTGAGCCGGATGGAATTGTGGGAATCGCAGGTGATTAGGCGCGTCAGTTTACTCCGGTTTCCCGCGGAGTTTTTTGACCTCGCTGCGCACTTTTTTGGCCTTGATCCGTCGCTCGATACTGCCGCGCGTCGGTTTCGTCTTGATCCGGCGTTTGGGTTTCTCGGTGGCTTTGCGGATTAGTTCGGCCAGACGCTCCCGCGCAATCTCGCGGTTGCGGGCTTGGGAGCGGGTCTCCTCCACCTGAATGATGATCGCCCCGTCTTTGGTCCAGCGCCGTCCCGCCAGCCTGCGCAGACGGTGTTTGACTTGCTCGGGCAGGTTCGGGGAACGCGCCGCCTCGAACCGCAACTCAACGGCGGTGGAGACTTTGTTCACATTCTGCCCGCCGGGGCCGGAGCTTCGCACGAATTGCTCGGTCAGTTCCCAGTCGGCGATGGTGATTTGTTCTGTAACGGTCAGGGGCATGGGGCATCTATACAGCAAAGGAAAAGGGCTGCCAGATAAAGCAGCCCTCCGAGATCTCAGGAGATGGGCCAATTAGGAAGCCCAATCAGGAGTGTTTCACACTAGATTGTTCCTCTAGGTGGCGGCCCCCCCGACTGTCTTGACCTCGCTCTCCAACATCACTCTAGACACTGGACCACCTCCTTTCGATGAATTGCCGATAGGTTCATGGTGGCACAGATTTGGTATATGGCAAGTAAAATTATACCATACGTGCTGTCAGGCGCTTAACAATTAGGCGGAAAGGCACGAGCGCGATCAAAGCAAGGGCGAGTTTGACACCCCAATCGGCTACCGCGAGCGAGATCCACAGCGGCACAGGTGAGCCGACAAAGAGAAAGGGAACGGCATCCCACGCCCATGACACTTCCATATCGGCATTCTCCCCGAAAAGAGTGATGCTTTGCGAGAAGGCGATGCTAAAGAAAATCGCCGTATCAAGCGCGGAGCCGATGATGGAGGAGGCAAAGGGCGCCTTCCACCACGAGCCGTTGCGCAGGCGGTCGAAGACAAAGACATCGACAAGCTGGGCGACAAGGAAGGCGGTGGCAGAACCAACCGCGATGCGAATGGCAACGGCCTGATAGCTATAGCCGTCACCTTGAAGGGTGATCTGTGTCCCGATGAGGGAGCAGACAATCCCCGTGACAAAACCCGCGAGGATGACTTTGCGCGCAGAGGCGACGCCATAGACACGGTTCATCACATCGGTGACGAGGAAGGCGAAAGGATAGGTGAATGCGCCCCATGTCAGCAGCCCATCCATGATGAGGAACTGAACGAGGATATTGGAGGCCACGACAATGGCGGCCATGGCAAGGATGCCAGGAAGAAGACGTTTCATGATGTACCCGTTTTTTATCGAAGGTGACGGCAACTCGGCCCCGAGCGGGGCGATGTGGGCGTTTACCCGCCGCGCGCGGGCAAATCAAGGATAAAGCGGTGTGCGGTGGCGCGACGTGATTGGTAGAAGGTCGCGCACAGGTATGATCCGGCCGCCAGTGGCGTTATTCGATAACGCGGTAATCGACGAACTCGGTGCGCTGGAAAAAGCGGAAATTGTTGTCCGAGACCAAGGTCAGCCGGATCCCTGCCTCGTCCGCCCAGACCGCGATGCCTTCGAGGTTGTCATGGGTGGCGGTGAGTGTGCGCAAGAGTGTGACTTCGTTCTCCGGTCCCTTCGGGCCAAGATCAAAGCGCCGCACGCGGGAGGCAAAGCCCAATCCGGTGAACCAGCGTTCCAGCAGGTAAAGTCGCCCGTCCGGTCCGATGTCGAGACCTACGGGCAGGAAATCCGTGTCTTCGTCACGCGGGATGGACCATGAGGCATCCCATTGCCCGTTCATATAGCGATAGAGCGGAAAAGGCCGACCAACCGCGCCGGAGCGTTCGGGAAGGGTGTAGATTGTGCCACTTGCGTCCACGGCCACGCCTTCCAGCGAGGAGTTGTTCTGCATCTTCTCGAAATCGGGATGTTTCGGCAAATCGGTCAACCGTCCCGTGTCGAGATCAAGCTGCGCGATCCGGTGGATACCTTCAAAGCTCACATAGGCCTTGCCGTCCCGTGACAGGGCAAAGCCTTCGGAATCCGCCTCGAACCGCTTTAACGTCCCGCCATCTTGCGCGGAGAGCGGGATGCCCTTTTCCAGCGTCACACCGGAGACAACACCCTTTTCGTTGCGCGTGAGCATGCCGGTGAAAAACTTGGCACGATCCGACAGGGCGACAAAGCTGCGCCCGTCTTCGGAGAGTTCAAGACCGGAGAGTCCGCCCACAGTGGCATCATCCGAGACCCATGTATGGGAGCCCAGAAAACGCGCCTCGGTCGCAAGAGACGGGCTGGCAAGAAGGCTCGCGATCAGCGCGAGGACAAGACGGCGGAGCATTGCGCAGGTAAGGTGGCAAGAGTGATCGGCGGCTTGGGCTTGGCCGGTTTCGCATTGGGATCGGGCGGCGGCGGGTTGAGGATGTTATTCACCCAGTCCTGCGCATCGGCGCACCCGTCTCCGGGGGGCGGCGGGGCCTGATCCACACAGGAGGAATCGCCCTTCGGACAGTTCAGCCGGACATGGAAATGGTAGTGATGCCCCCACCAGGGCCGGATTTTCCGAAGCCAGCTTTTGTCGCCTTTCTCGTCCTTGCACATCTGCACTTTCGCGCCGGGGAACACAAAGATGCGCGCCACACGAGGGTCGGAAGCGGCGGCTTTGAGAATTTCGTGATGCGCCCGCGTCCAGTTGTCGTTCACATAGGCCCCTGCGGCGCGACGCATCGAAATGGACGAGAGGCTTTCGCGCTCCGCACGTGTGAGATCAAGCCGCGTTGCAGGCAGCATCCAGATATCGGCATCCAGACCGATCTGGTGGCTCGCATGCCCCGAAGACATCGGCCCGCCGCGCGGCTGGCTCATGTCCCCGATATAAATGCCGTTCCAACCCGGTTGTGCCGCGGCTTTGCGCGACAGGTCTTCGAGAAAATCGACCAGAACCGGCTGACCCCAGTTGCGGTTGCGCGACAGACGCATCGCCTGCCATGTCGGGCCGCTCTCCGGCAGGGCCACAGCCCCCGCAAGACAGCCTTTGGCATAGCTGCCAAAGGACTCCGGCGTATGGGACGACGGCGTGGCCACCGGCCCGAACAATAGCTTGGCCGGCCTCTGGTCCGAGGAGGACACCGACACTTTCGGTACGGCGGCAAGGTCTTCTTTCTCGCTGCCGACGCAGCCGGCCAGTGCCAGAACCAACGCGACGCTCAACCATTTACGCATTTTCAGAAACCTTTGTGCCTTCCGGATGAACCCACGCTAACAGCACCAGCCCCACAATGAAAAGGGCGATCAGCGGGGTGATGCCGAGTCTCTGGGAATTGGTCACATCCGAGGCCAGTGCAATCAGCCCCGGTGCCAGAAAAGACGTCGCTTTGCCGGACAGTGCATAAAGTCCGAACGCTTCGGTCACACGCGCGGGATCGGCTTGCCGCACCATCATCGTGCGCGACGCGGACTGGAGCACACCGGACACCGCGCCCAGAACCGCCCCGCAGATGTAGAAGGCAATATCGGGCAAATGACTTGTGGCCTCGACCGTCTGGAACAGGACGCTTTCGCGGGAGATGGTCAGAATGACCAGACAAACCGAGATCAGCACCAGAATACAGAAGATGATCACGGGTTTCGGCCCGAACTTCTGATCCGCGAACCCTCCGGCAAAGGTGAAAACCGCTCCGGTGAAGGCGGCCAGAATACCGAACACGCCGATCTGCACCACGCTCCATTCCAGTGCGCCGAGCGCATAGATGCCGCCGAAGGTAAACACACCGTTGAGCGCATCGCGGTAAAACATCGAAGACCCGAGAAAGGCAAACAGCGAATGACGCGATGGCAGGCTGCGCAGGGTTTTCATCAAATCGCGCATCCCGTTTTTGACCGAACGGGCCATCGGCACGCTCTTCGATGCCGGCTCGCGGACCCACAGGAAAAACGGGATCATAGACAGCACAAACCACAGCGCCACAAACGGCCCGACAAAACGGGTGCCCTCGCGCATGGCCGGATCAAGCCCGAACAGAGGCGCATGACCCAAAAGCGTGACCCCGTCGGCATTTTCGGAAAACAGCAAAAGCATGATGACCAGCGCGACAATTCCGCCGACATAGCCCCATGCCCATCCGTTGCCGGAAATCTTGCCGATCTCTTCACGCGTGCCGAGCGCAGGCAGAAGCGCATTGGTGAAAATCGTGGTAAATTCGACCCCGATCAGGCCTAAACCGAAGAAAACGAGCACCAACATGGTCGGGAAACTCTCGGGCGAGGCCATCCAGAGACCGGCTGATCCGATCACATAGAGCGCCGAAAACAGCCATATCCACGGCATACGGCGCTTGCTCTCATCGGCAATCGCCCCAAGGATCGGCGCACTCACGGCAATCATCAGCCCCGCCGCCGTTAGCCCGTAGCCCCAGATCGACTGGGCCTCGGCCTTGGCATGGGCCGCATCCATGCCGCCCGCCACCAGATGCGCGATCACCTGTTCTGCAAAATAAGGGCCGAAAATGAAGGTCAGGATCAGCGTATGAAAGGGCTGGGTCGCCCAATCATACATCATCCAGCCCCAAATGCGCTTGCGGTGACTTGGTTGGCCCATGACCTTAGTCCTCTTTCCTCGGTTGAGGCGATAGAACAGGGAATGTGCCATCTGTGCAATGGTTAAAGCCTTGTGCAAAAGGCATTAACCAAGGTTCACCGCACCGGTGGCCAAGGCCGTGTATTGTCCGCGTCGATCCAGTTTTGGACCCATTCCGGCAAGGGTGGGCTCTCGATACCGGGTTCCAGCCGCTCCAGAAGCTCTTTCGGAGGCACCATCTTGCGCTTCTTGATGACCGCGCCGCGCAACAGAATGTGATTGCAGCATTCGCCCTTCTGGTCCCACATCGACTGTTCGATATAGAGGAACTTGTCGTCAAACCCGATGGGACTCGTCACCATGTCCACGGTCTGAAAGGTCGTGACGCGCCGCCGGTAGCGCACGGATGCGCCCGCCACGGCCATGCCATAGCCGCCGTCCTTGGCAGCCTTCGCCGTGCCGTTGCGGATCGACATCGGCACACGGCCGAGGTCAAAGATTGTTAAGGTTCTGCCGTTATTCAGTTCGAGCCAGAGGTCAATGTCCCACGGCATACAGATATGCCGCGAGTGATGTGGCTCGAAGAGACCAAGTTTGGGGGCGTTTCGGACTTTCCACGCCTGATAGAACATGCGGATGAATGGATACATGCGCGCCAGCATGTTGCTGCAGGCGCAAAGGTCAAGAGGGAACGTGGCGGCACGGCCATCCTCACCCTTGCGCGTGGAGGGCAGAGACCTTAGGTGAATGACGACTGACAATTTGGGAACCTGAAAAATATGCTGTCTTTGATGCAAATCCTGCTGATGATCCTCGGCGTCGTGAAATTCGTCATGATCGTTCAGATCATCATGAGTTGGCTGATCAATTTTCAGGTTCTGAACGTGCGCCAGCCTCTGGTCTATCAGATCTGGGAAGGTCTCTCGCGTCTGTTGGAGCCGATCTATCGCCCGATCCGCAAAGTTCTGCCGCCGATGAGCGGGCTGGACCTCGCGCCGCTGGTGGCCTTTATCGCGATCTATGCGATCGAGCGGATCATCTACAACAATATGGGCATGTTCTACTAAGCCATCCCTGCGTAAACGCCCTTGAGCCTCGCGCCCCTGCGTGCGATTCTGCTCTCAACCAAAAAGAGCAGGCATGATGGACACTCAGGGGCTTTTATCCTCCGTTTTCGGATTCGACGGGTTTCGTCCCGGTCAGGAAGAGATCGTGGAGGCGGTCGCTGCGGGCCGTGATGTGCTTGCCATCATGCCTACGGGGGGCGGAAAGTCGCTCTGTTTCCAGCTTCCGGCGCTGATGCGGGATGGCCTGACCGTGGTGATTTCCCCGCTCATCGCCCTTATGCGCGATCAGGTGCAGGGGCTTCAGGCCGCCGGTGTCGCGGCGGGTGCGCTGACCTCCGGCAATACCGAAGAAGAAAATGATGCTGTCTTCGCCGCGCTGACTGCGGGGGAGTTGAAACTGCTCTACATGGCGCCCGAACGTCTGGCGTCCGGCGGGACATTGCCGCTGTTGCGCCGTTCGAATGTCTCTCTGATCGCTGTGGACGAGGCCCATTGTGTCTCTCAATGGGGCCATGATTTCCGGCCCGATTATCTGCGTATCGGTGATCTCAAACGGGCGCTGGGCGTGCCTCTGGCCGCTTTCACCGCCACCGCCGACGAGGAGACGCAGGCCGAAATCGTGCGGCGTCTTTTTGACGGGGTGCAGCCCGAGAGTTTCCTGCGAGGTTTCGACCGTCCGAACATCCACCTCGCCTTTGCCGTGAAAGACAGCCCGCGGCGTCAGATCCTCGATTTCGCGGCGGCGCGCAAAGGCCAGTCCGGCATCGTCTATTGCGGCACGCGGGCCAAGACCGAGAGCCTCGCCAAAGCTCTCTCGGACGCCGGTCATCTGGCTCTTGCCTATCATGGCGGGATGGAGCCCGACCGCCGCCGCGAGGTCGAGCGGCGTTTCCAGCAGGAGGACGAGCTGATCGTCGTGGCCACAGTCGCCTTTGGCATGGGGATCGACAAGCCGGACATCCGCTGGGTGGCGCATGCCGATCTGCCCAAGAGCGTCGAGAGCTACTATCAGGAAATCGGACGCGCGGGGCGTGACGGTGCGCCTGCCGAGACACTGACGCTTTTTGGTCCCGATGACATCCGGTTTCGCCGCACCCAGATCGACGAAAGCCTCGCCCCGCCCGAGCGCCGCGCTGCAGATCATGCGCGGCTGAACGCGCTGCTCGGCATTGCGGATGCGCAGGTGTGCAGGCGTCAGACGCTTTTGAAATTCTTTGGCGAAGAGGCCGCGCCCTGTGGCCATTGTGACCTTTGCGACACCCCGCCGGAGCTGTTTGACGGCACCACGGCGGTGCGCAAGGCGCTTTCTGCCGTGCTGCGCTGCGATCAGGGGTTTGGCGCGGGGCATCTCATTGATGTGCTGATGGGCAAAATGACGGACAAGGTGCGCCAGTGGAACCACGACCAGCTTTCGGTGTTCGGCATCGGCAAGGAATATGACAAGCGCCAGTGGAACGCGATTTTCCGGCAGATGATGGGCGCGGACCTTCTGCGTCCCGACCCGGAACGCCACGGCGCGCTGTATATGACGGAACCGGCCATGCCGATTCTCAAAGGCGAGGCGGAAGTGACTCTGCGCAAGGATACGCTTGCGAAATCGCGCAAGGGGCCGGTCGCCAAGGCGCTGGTTTCCGAAGAAGACGCGCCGCTTTTGTCCGCGCTCAAGGCCAAACGCCGCGCACTGGCCGAGGAGGCGCGTGTGCCCGCCTATGTGGTCTTTGCCGACCGGACGTTGATCGAAATGGCCGAAAAACGGCCGCAGACGCTGGACGATATGGCCCGTATCGGTGGTGTCGGCGCGAAAAAGCTGGAGCGTTACGGCGCGCTGTTCCTCTCTGTCATCCTTGGTGCCCCTGCACCACAGATGCACCCCGCCCGCCGCAAACTTGCAGGCTCCGGCGGGGGCGATCTTTTCGACCGTTTGCAGGGGATTCACAATGATCTCACGCGCGGCGATTGCGGGACGCTCAAACCCATGAGCCTCACCCCCGCGCAGATCACCAAGATCGTGAAAATGCGCCCCGCAGATATGGCCAGTTTTGCCCGACTCGTCGGTGAAAAGCCGGCCGAACGCTTTGGCCCCGCGATGATCGAGGCTATTCGCGCCGCCTGACCCGCGCCTGTTGCCAAACTATTCTCCGGCCATCACCTTCACGGGCTGTTCCGGTAGGACCGGACGGCATCCTTCGGGTCGTTCGGCAAGAATCCGGTCGAGAATCGCGGCTTTGCGCAGGGGTTTTGTCATGTAGTGATCCAGCCCCGCCGCCAGAATCTCCGTATCGTCGCCCGCCATCGCATGAGCGGTTAGCGCCACGATGGGCACATGGGTGCCGCTTTCCTGTTCAATCGCGCGGATTTGCCGTGTGGCCTCCTTGCCATCCACTTCGGGCATGGAAATATCCATAAAAATCATGTCGGGCCGGAAGGTTTGATACAGGTCCACCGCCTCGCGCCCGTTGTTGGCAAAGCGCAAATCGATATCGAGCGTCTTGACCATCTTGCTGAACACAAGCTGGTTCGTCTTGTTGTCCTCCGCCGCCAGAATACGCATCACACGTCCGCACCTGTCCTCTTGCGCGGGCGGTGACACGGGCAGGAGTTTGGATAGGGCTTGCCAGAGATCGGCCCTGAGCAGTGGTTTTTGCAGGATCGAGACGCCGTCCATGTCGAGCCGCTCCGCCTTTGTCGGACCCGCAGTCATCAGCACCACAGGGGCAGAAACCCCGCGGGCGCGGAGCGTGGAGATGGTCTCTTTCAGATCGGCGTCGGGCAGTTTGGCATCGATGAGATAGACGTGGAAATCGAGCGCGGAGGCCAGAACATCGTCTGCGGTGGAAAAGGGTGACACGTCAAAGCCCAAGGCAGTGAGGTGTTTCTCAAGGATCAGCGCATGGGCATGGATATGATCGACAAGCGCGGCTTTGTGCATCCATGTGGGCAGGGCAGGGGTTGCCTCCTCCTCCACCACATCCATCGTCAGGCGAAAGCCGAAACAGGAGCCGATGCCCTCCTCGCTATCCACCCAGATCTCGCCGCCCATCAGTTGCACAAGCTGGCGGGTGATGGCGAGGCCCAGTCCGGTGCCTTCAAACTTGCGATTGTGGGCGCCTTCGACCTGATTGAACTCGCCAAAAACATGCTCGATCATATCGGGGGCAATGCCGATGCCGCTGTCCTCGACCGAAACATGGATGCGCTGGCGTGTGCTGTTTTCCTCGGGCAGGCCGACGACCCGCACAATCACATGACCTGCGGGGGTGAATTTCACCGCATTGCCGATCAGGTTGGTCAGGATCTGCCGCATGCGTCCCTGATCGCCCATGAAAACGGTCGGCATGAACATGTCGTAGTCGATGATCAGATCGACTCCCTTTTGAGCGGCTGTGGGCTGTAAAAGCATCATGACGTCCTGAATACAGCGTTCCAGATCAAAGGGCTCTGGATGCAGGGACAGTTTCGAGGCCTCGATTTTCGAATAGTCCAGAATATCGTTGATGAGGTTCAAAAGTGCCTCGCCGGAGGATTTGATCGTCTCGACATAGAGCGTCTGTTCCTCGTCGAGATCGGTGTCCGCCAGAAGGTCGGACATGCCCACCATACCGTTCATCGGCGTGCGGATTTCGTGGCTCATATTGGCAAGGAAGGCGGATTTGGCGCGGTTTGCGGCCTCGGCTTTGGAGCGTGCTTTTTTCAGCCGCCGCTCGTAGCGGATCGTCGAGGTGATGTTGAGGCCCAAAGACACCATATCCCCGTCCGAAGAGCGCCGGTCGACCAGCTTCACGAACTGGTTGTTCCAGAGCCGGATCGTCTGCGGGTCGCGTGTGGGCGCGTGCCAGCGGTCGAGGGCGGCGTCGATAAAGGCATCTCTTGTGGTTTCCCCGATGTCGATCAGCCCCTCTTCCACGGCGAGGCGGACGATGTCGGGATAGGTGATGCCGGGTTTGATATCTTCAAGCCCGTCGAAAACCCGCAGATAGGCGGAGTTCGCGGCGATCATGACATCTGACGGATCAAAGACCGCAAATCCGTCCTCGATGGTTTCAATCGAATCCCAGAGACGGCGTTCGGCGATATGGACGGCGACGGTGGCCTTTTCGAGGTCCTGTTTGGTGCGCAGGTTCTCGTCGCGCAGAACTTCGGTCTCTTCGCGTTTGACGATGATCTGGTCCGATAGGGAGCGTGCGTGGCGGGAGAGCTTGCGATTGGCCTCAAACAGTTCCGCCTGTTTGAGTTCCAGCAACCGTTCCGCAGCGAGGCGTGCGCGGCGTTCCTGAGACAATCTATCCGACAGCGACATCTGGCCCTCTTCTCAAGCGCGTCCCGCACATTCTGGTTCCCAGATGTTCGGGCAACGCCGCACATGTTTCGATGTGGCGAGCTTTTCGCAATCAGCTTGTGTCAAATGCGGTGCGAAAGGCTTTCACCCCGCCCGATCCTCTCGGGCGTGCGCCTAGAGGATCAGAACAGGGTGAAAAGAGTCTTAAAGCGTGGCTGGAAATTGCCTGTCAAAGCGCGCGGCGGGCCGAAAATCTGCCTCGGCGCGGGCGAAAGGAGGCAATGGGCCTTCGTTTCAACCCGGATTGGCGTGGGCCAGATGCGCGCGGCCTGTTTCGGTCACGATTTGCTCGTGGCTGTTTTCGATCACCAGAACCGTCAGCGGACGTCCGTAGCCTGCACCCGTGTCAATGTCGATCCGGTTGCCGAAATGGGTGGCCTCGTCCAGCGCGGTGTGGCCATGCACCACAGTGAAGGGCAGCGGGCCGTGATAATCGAGCCAGCCTTCGCGGATCCAGATGAGATCATCTTCGGTCTGCCGCTCAACAGGCAGGCGCGGCTGGATGCCGGCGTGGACGAAAAGATAATCGCCCCAAGCATAGGTCAAAGGCGCGTTTTCGATGAAGTCGAGATGTGCTTCGGGCACGGCTTTGGCGGCGCGCATATGGGCGATCTCGAAGGCACCGTCTTCGGCCTCGACCCCGTAGGAGGCCAGTGTGTTTGTCCCGCCCAAGGCCGGATGCAGCCAGCTTTTGCCGGATTTGATGTGATCGTCATGAGCGATGCCGTGGCGCACGAAACGGGTGAACATGCGGTCGTGATTGCCACGGATCACCCGCCACGGTTTGCCCTCGTTGATGCCATCCATCAGATACTGGATGACCCCTGCGCTATCGGGCCCGCGGTCGACATAGTCGCCTAAGTGCAGAACCCGTGCGTCGTGGTCTCCGACACGTTCCTTGTCCGCGTCAATCCGTGCATGCGCAGCTTTGAGCATGTCGAGTTGACCGTGAATGTCGCCAATCGCGTAAATACGCAAGAGAGCCTCCTGTTACGATTTCATGCGGATCGCATGCCATTCGAGGTGGTCGCGCATGAAGGTGGAGATGAAATAATAGCTATGGTCATAGCCCTCTTGCATCCGAAGTGTTAGGGGCTGTCCGCTTTTTTCACAAACCTGTGTCAAAAACTCCGGTTTGAGTTGCCCTTCGAGGAAATTGTCGGCGCTCCCCTGATCGACGAGAATATCCGGCACACGCGCCCCGTCCTCGATCAGTGCGCAGGCATCGTATTGGCGCCATGCGGCCCTGTCCGCGCCGATATAGCCTGTCAGCGCCTTCTCGCCCCACGGGCAGTTCAGCGGGCTGACAATGGGGGCGAAGGCCGAGACGGCCTTGTAGCGATCCGGATTTCTGAGCGCGATGGTAAGCGCGCCATGCCCGCCCATCGAGTGCCCCATGATCGAGATGCGCTCCATATCGGCAGGAAACTGTGCACCGATCAGCGCGGGCAGTTCTTGCTCGATATAGTCGCGCATCCGGTAATGCTGCGCAAAGGGGGCTTCGGTGGCGTTCACATAGAACCCCGCGCCGAGACCGAAATCATAGGCCCTGTCGGGATCATCCGGCACACCTTCGCCGCGCGGAGACGTGTCCGGCGCTACGAAGATGAGGCCAAGCTCCGCACAGGCCGCGCGGAACTCGCCTTTTTCAGTGACATTGGCCTGCGTGCAGGTCAGGCCGGACAGGTAAAACACCACCGGAAGTTTCTCGCCCTCGGCATGGTCGGGCACGAAAGCGGAAAACTCCATCTCCGTTCCGGTCGATGTCGAGGCATGGGTATAGACCCCTTGCGTGCCGCCGTGGCTGCGATTCGTGGATTTTACCTGCATCGGATCACCTCTTAATATTCGATTACCGCACGGATCGACTTGCCTTCATGCATCAACTCGAAGCCGTGGTTGATCTCTTCCAGCTTCAGCTTGTGCGTGATCATCGGATCGATCTCGATCTTGCCGTCCATATACCAGTCGACGAATTTCGGCACATCCGTGCGTCCCTTCGCCCCGCCAAACGCCGTGCCTTTCCAGACGCGACCGGTGACAAGCTGGAACGGACGGGTCGAAATCTCCGCACCCGCAGGGGCCACGCCGATGATGACCGACACGCCCCAACCACGGTGCGAACATTCCAGAGCGTCCCGCATCACATTGACGTTGCCGGTCGCATCGAACGAATAATCCACGCCGCCGATCTGGTCCGCACCCTTCTTGGTGAGGTTGACGATCTCTTCGACCACCGTGCCGTCGATCTTCGACGGGTTCACGAAATGGGTCATGCCGAATTTGCGGGCCATCTCCGCCTTGTCGTCATTCAGATCAACGCCGATGATCATATCGGCACCGGCCATGCGCAGCCCCTGAATGACATTGAGACCAATGCCGCCAAGACCGAACACCGCCGCTGTCGACCCAATCTCGACGCCTGCCGTGTTGATCACCGCGCCAATCCCCGTGGTCACACCGCAACCGATGTAGCAAATCTTGTCAAAAGGCGCATCCTCACGCACCTTTGCCAGCGCGATCTCCGGCACCACCGTGTGGTTCGCAAAGGTGGAACAGCCCATGTAGTGATAGATCGGCGTGCCATCGAGCATCTTGAACCGCGTGGTGCCATCGGGCATCAGGCCCTGACCCTGCGTGTTGCGAATGGCGGTGCACAGGTTGGTCTTGCCCGACAGGCAGGAGGGACATTCGCGACATTCCGGCGTGTATAGCGGGATCACATGGTCGCCGGGTTTCAGCGTGGTGACGCCTTCGCCCACTTCCAGCACAACACCCGCGCCCTCGTGACCGAGGATACAGGGGAAAATCCCTTCGGGATCGGCCCCCGAACGGGTAAATTCATCCGTGTGGCAAAGGCCCGTGGCCTTCACTTCGATCAGAACTTCGCCCTTCTTCGGGCCTTCCAGTTCCACTTCCATAATTTCAAGCGGCTTTCCGGCTTCAAGAGCGACGGCGGCTTTCGTTCTCATGGTGTGTTCTCCCGTTGCGGCGCGGGCCGCATCTGTATTTGTGTTTGGTCACATGACGTAAAACGAAGGGCCGCTGGTTTGTCCAGCGGCCCCCCCTGATCGTTTTGTAAAAAACGCCTGTGCAATCAGACGTCCGCCTGAAATCAGACTTTGAAGTGCAGCGGGATCACGCGCTGGAACAGACCGGAGTCTTTGAGCGCCTTCACCGTTTCCTCTTTCACCGGCGTGTCGAGGAAGGTCATTGCGATCGCATCGCCACCTTCTTCGGCGCGGCCAAGGGTGAAGTTGGCGATGTTTTCATCATGTTCGGCCAGAAGCGTGCCGAGTTTCCCGATGATGCCCGGAACGTCCTTGTTGGTTGTGTAGAGCATATGCTCGCCCACTTCGGCGTCGATGGTGATGCCTTTGATCTGGATGAAGCGCGGCTTGCCATCGGAGAACACCGTGCCGGCGATGGTGCGGTATTTCTCGACGGTCTGGATGTCGAGCTTGATGTAGCCTTCAAAGGAACCGGAGGCATCCTGCGTGGTTTTGGAAAGCTGGATGCCGCGCTCTTTGGCGATCAGCGGTGCGGAAACCATGTTCACGTCGGGGTTCACCGCTTGCATGATGCCTGCAACCACGGCGGCTTCGAGTGCCTTGAGGTTCATCTCGGAAGCAACGCCATCATAGGTGATGTTGATCGATTCGATGGCTTCTTCGGTGACCTGACCGATGAAAGAGCCGAGATATTCGGCCAGCTTCACCCACGGGCCCATGACTTTCGCTTCTTCGGCGGTCATGGAGGGCATGTTCAGAGCGTTTTCAACGGCACCGTCCAGCAGGTAGTTGGACATTTGCTCGGCCACTTGCAGCGCCACGTTTTCCTGAGCTTCCGTGGTGGACGCGCCGAGGTGCGGGGTGCAGACCACATTGGGCAGACCGAAGAGTACGTTTTCTTTTGCGGGCTCTTCCGCAAACACGTCGAACGCCGCGCCAGCGATATGGCCGGATTTCAGCAGCTCGGCCAGAGCAACCTCGTCCACGAGACCGCCACGGGCACAGTTGATGATCCGCACGCCTTTTTTGGTTTTCTCAAGGTTCTCTTTCGAGAGGATGTTGCGGGTCGAATCGGTCAGCGGAACGTGCAGCGTGATGAAGTCGGCGCGCTTGAGAAGTTCGTCGAGTTCGACTTTTTCTACACCCATTTCATTGGCGCGTTCTTCAGAGAGGAAGGGATCGTAAGCGATCACTTTCATTTTCAGGCCCAGCGCACGGTTGCACACGATGCCACCGATGTTGCCTGCGCCGATGACGCCAAGCGTTTTCGCGGTCAGCTCGGTGCCCATGAATTTGGACTTTTCCCATTTGCCCGCGTGGGTGGAGGCGGAGGCTTCGGGGATCTGGCGTGCCACGGAGAACATCATCGCAATCGCGTGTTCTGCGGTGGTGATCATGTTGCCGAACGGCGTGTTCATCACGATCACACCTTTTTTCGACGCGGCTTCCTTGTCGACGTTGTCGGTGCCGATACCGGCGCGACCGACCACTTTGAGGTTGTCGGCTTTTTCCAGAAGCGACGGAGTCACTTTGGTGGCAGAGCGGATTGCCAGACCGTCATATTTGCCGATGACTTCGGCCAGCTTCTCTTTGTCTTTGCCAAGCTCGGGCATGAAGTCGACTTCGATGCCACGGTCGCGAAAGATCTGGACGGCGGTTTCCGAGAGTTTGTCGGAGACGAGAACTTTGGGGGCCATGTTGGGCGCTCCTCGGGAATATGTTGGGATTGGGAGCCGGGCGCAGACGCCCGGCACTTTGATCCTGTGGGGGCCGACAACAGTCAGACGAAAGTCCGACCGTTTGCCGACCGCCAAAAATCAGGTGTTATTGCTCGGCGATGCACTCTTCGAAGGCCCATTTGAGCCAGAGCGTCAGGGCCTCAAGATCGGAGGCTTCCACCGTCGCACCACACCACACGCGCAGACCCGCAGGGGCGTCGCGATAGGCACCGATGTCGTAAGCGGCGTTGTAGTCTTCGAGCTTCTTGGCCACGGCCTTCGCAAAGGCAGCGCCGTCCTTGATGCGTTCGTCGGTGAACTTGAGACACACGGAGGTGTTGGAGCGCGTCGCCTCGTCTTCAGCGAGGTTGGCGATCCAGTCATGACGGTCGCAGAAATCCCAAAGCACCTTGGCATTGGTGGTCGAACGCTTGATCAGACCTTCCAGCCCGCCAACCGTTTTCGCCCAGTCCAGCGCCACGAGGTAGTCCTCAACTGCCAGCATGGACGGGGTGTTGATCGTCGCACCGGTGAAGATCCCGTCGATCAGCTTGCCGCCTTTGGTCATGCGGAAGATTTTCGGCAGCGGCCATGCAGGGGTGTAGCTTTCCAGACGCTCGACCGCGCGCGGGGACAACACGATCATCCCGTGTGCCGCTTCGCCGCCCATGACCTTCTGCCAGGAGAAGGTGGTCACATCGAGCTTGTCCCAAGGCAGGTCCATCGCAAAGGCCGCAGAGGTTGCATCACAGATGGTCAGCCCTTCACGGTCAGCGGGGATTTTGTCGCCGTTGGGGACGCGCACACCAGATGTTGTGCCGTTCCACGTAAAGACAACGTCGGTGTTGAAATCGACATCCGCGAAATCGACGATCTGACCGTAGTCAGCGGTTTTCACTTCGGCGTCGATTTTGAGCTGTTTGACAACGTCTGTAACCCAGCCTGCACCAAAGGATTCCCATGCGCACATGGTCGCTTTGCGCGCGCCCAAGAGAGACCAGAGCGCCATTTCGACAGCGCCGGTATCAGAGGCCGGCACGATGCCGATTTTGTAATCGGCGGGAATGCCGAGGACCTCACGGGTCGTCTCGATCGCGGCTTTCAGCTTGTCCTTGCCAACCTTGGCACGGTGCGAACGGCCCAGTGGGGCGTCAGCCAGCAGATCCAGAGAAAATGTGGGGATTTTGGCGCAAGGGCCGGACGAAAAACGCGGGTTCGCAGGACGCGCCTGCGGATGCTTGGTAGCCATATCTGCTATCCTTCCAGATATAATGCCTCTCGTTGGGGAGAGGTGTCCCGCCGCCGCAGATATTCCCATGCAAAAGAAAAAGCAACTGTTCTTTCGCACCTGTTTTCGCCGCAGCGCAACATCCGCACCCGTCAGGGCGCGGGATTGCGCGGGGCTGTCCCATGAGGCTTTCCTGGCATCTTCTGTGCGCCAAACTGTAACCCTATGACGTGATTGTTGAGGGGCTTCACCCCTAAGGGTGGCCTTGAAATCTGACTGATGGGTCAAATGTTTTTGGCCGGAATTGTCATGTTTTTGTATCATTTTCGGGATTTTTTGCGTAAACATCCCTCCACTCGGCGCCTTAGAGGGGCGCGGGGGAGGGAGAGAGGCTGTCGGGGCCGGAATCTCCCGGCAACAGTCCGGCCTGCCCGCCTGTTGTGACTTGCCCCGATCCGATCAGGTCTGCGGCTAGAGGACGCAGACAAAGATGGTCGGACCGTTTCCAAACATCAGGACAAGACCCGAAAAATGTCATTCCGAATCGCTATAGCCCTCTGGGGCATCGTCATCCTTGCATGCTATGTCGTGCCATATTTCCTGCTCGGCTCCGTCGCGCATTGGACGGGGGCCTTCCTGTTCTGGACCCTCGCAGGCCTCGCCGTGATCCTTCTCAATGTCGTGGCCACCTCCGGTTTCGGGGAGGGCGACGAATGAATACCTCTCTCGTGCTCTGGGGCGTTGCCCTCTATGTGATCCTCGGCCTCACGGTCGCATGGATTTCCCGCGCCGGATCATCTTCTTCGATGTCCGATTACTTCCTCGGAAACCGCGCCATGAACGGCGTTCTGTCGGCGTTGAGCTACTCGGCGACGACCTATTCCGCCTTTATGATGGTGGGGCTTGCTGGCCTGACCTACAAAGGCGGCGTGGGGGCTCTCGGGTTTGAAATCGTGTATTTCGCAGGGGTGTCACTGGTTGCCATTTTTGGCCCGCGGTTCTGGGCGGTTGGCAAGCGCTTCAATTTCGTTACTCCCTCCGAGATGCTCGGCCATCGCTACAACAGCAAATGGGTGGCCGTGGCGGCGGGGCTGGTCAGCCTCGTCTTCCTCATTCCCTATTCCTCGGTGCAGCTCTCCGGTGTCGGCTATCTGCTTTCCGGCATGACCGGCGGTGCGATCCCCTTTGGTTGGGGCATCGTGATCGCAACGGTTCTGGCCATTTTGTTTTCCTATATCGCAGGCATCCGCTCCGTCATGTGGACAGACAGTTTGCAAGCTCTGGTGATGATCCTTGCCGCCGTGATCGTCTGTGTCCTCGTGATCTCCGAGCTTGGCGGGTTCAATGCTCTGTTCGATGCGGTTTCCGCGCGCAATCCGGAGATGTTGACCGTGCCGGGACCGGGTCTGTTCAGCTTCAAGACCTTCCTTGGCCTGACAATCCCGTGGTTCTTTTTCTCGATCTCGAACCCGCAGGTCAGCCAGCGTCTGTTCATGCCGAAATCCCTGCGTGCGCTGCGGCATATGCTGTTGATCTTTCTCTGCTTCGGACTGGTATACACCGTCGTCTCCGTGCTCTGGGGTTTCTCGGCCTATGTTGTTTTTCCGGACCTTGAGAAACCGGACTTGGCCACAGCGACACTTCTGGCCTCCGACTATGTGCCGCCGCTTCTGGGGGTGATCGTGATGATCGGTATTCTTGCGGCTGCGGTTTCGACCATCGACTCGATCCTGTTGACGCTGTCATCGGTCTTTGCCCGTGATGTCTGGGGCAACTTGTCCCCGTCGAAGGATGCGACGCAACTCAAGGTCGGCAAGTTCGTCATCCCCGTGATCTCGGTTCTGGCGTTGGCATTTGCCTCCTTCCAGATTTCGATGATCGCGATCCTGTCGGTGGCCGCCTCTGTCGGGCTGATCGTGACAGTGCCTGCGATTATCGGCGCATTCTTCTGGACGCGGGGCACGGCGGTTGGGGCTTTGTTGTCGATTTTGGGCGGCGTTGCCTTTGTCATCACCATGTATCTGACCGGAAACAAACTCTGGGGCCTTAATGCCGGAGTGCTGGCCTTGCCCGTTTCTGTAGCGCTTTTTGTCGGGGGCAGTTTGTTGACCCGTCCTGATGCGACGCGGGCGAAAGAGTTTCTGTCCGCCGCGCAGAGCAAGCGGACTTCCTGAGCGACGTCTCAAGACCTCCATATTACCATAAGCGGCCCTTCGGGGCCGCTTTGACTGTTGACCCTTGCCCGTTTCGAAAAGGCTGGAAAGCCTGTGCCGTGCGCGGTATCAGGCGGGCGCAAAGATATTTCGGAGCCTCCCATGTATGCCGTCACGCTTTTGACCAACCCTGCCGCCCCTGCGCTCAATCTTTCGACGGCGGAGGCTCTGCGCTCGGCTTGGGGAGGTGGTGATCTGAAGTGGCTCGCTTTGGGCGAGGCCGCAGAATTCATGGTCGAGAAGGTGCCATCCAACCTTTGGGACGTCTGGGAAGGTCTCCAGACGCAAGGTATCGACCTCGTTGTCCAACCCGCAGAGGGTCGCCGGAAAAAGATGCTTCTGGCCGATATGGATTCGACCATGATCCAGCAGGAATGCATTGATGAACTGGCCGATGTTGCCGGCGTGGGCGAGCGGGTCAAGGAGATCACCGCCAAGGCGATGAACGGCGAGCTGGACTTTGAAGGAGCTTTGACCGAGCGGGTCGGGCTTTTGAAAGGGTTGCCGGAAAGTGTCATTCAAAAGGTGATCGACGAGCGGATCACCTTTATGCCCGGGGGTAAGGCCCTTTTGGCGACAATGAAGCGCGACGGGGCCTATGCGGCGCTGGTTTCGGGCGGGTTTACGGCGTTTACGGGCTATGTGGCCGAAACGCTCGGATTCGACGAGAACCGTGCCAATACCTTGCTGGTTGAGAACGGTGAACTGGTCGGCAAACCGGGTCTGCCGATTCTCGGGCGCGAAGCCAAGGTCGCGGCGCTCAATGAGATCACCGAACGTCTCGGTCTGGCGCATGGCGAAGTGATTGCCGTGGGGGATGGGGCGAATGATCTGGGCATGTTGAAACTGGCCGGTGCGGGTGTTGCCTTGCATGCCAAACCGTCCGTTGCCGCCGAATGCGATATCCGTATCAACCATGGAGATCTCACCGCGTTGCTCTATGTTCAGGGCTACGCAAAAGCCGATTTCGCCGATGTTTGAGGTCTCGCTTGACCTGCTGCTGATCCTCATTGCCGCGGGGTTCGCCGCAGGATTTGTGGACAGTATCGCAGGCGGTGGTGGCTTGATTACAGTGCCTGCCTTGATGCTTGCGGGGATACCGCCGGTGCAGGCGCTTGCGACCAATAAGGTGCAGGGATTGTTCGGGGCCGGTATGGCGGCGATCAACTATGCGCGGGCAGGGCATGTCGATTTGCGCACGCAGATTGTGCCTGCGGTCCTGTCCTTCGCGGGCGCCATACTTGGTGCGCTTCTGGCCAGTTCTTTGCCCACGGATGTGATCAGGCTCGGCCTGCCCGTGCTTCTGATCGCGATTGCGCTTTTCTTTGCCTTCAAGCCGGGGCTGAACGATGTGGACCGCACCCAACGCATCACGCCAACCCTGTTTGCCGCGAGTTTTGTGCCTTGTATCGGCTTTTATGACGGTCTTTTGGGACCGGGCACAGGGGCGTTTTTCATGCTTGGGTTTGTGAGCCTTGCAGGCTATGGCATCCTGAAAGCCACCGCCCACACAAAGCTGCTGAACTTTGCTTCAAATGTGGGCGGGCTGGTCGGGTTTGTTCTGGTTGCCAAACCCTTGTGGATGCTGGGCCTCGCTATGGGCGTGGCCCAGATCGCGGGGGCCTATGTGGGCTCGACACTCGCCACAAGGATCGGTGCGCGACTGATCAAGCCCGTGCTGGTGATCGCTTCGACGGCTCTTGCGCTCAAGCTCGTTTCCGAGTGGTTTTGAGTCTTTATACAGCCAAGGAAACGAGAGCGTAGCGCGCGAGATTTCAGGCCGGAAAGCCCGCTGCCGGTTTGATTTCGCCTGTGTTGATTCCTGCGAAATTCGGCACGTCGGGGTTGAGGCGCTTTTTCACCAGCGGATCATTTGCATCGAGCGCACCAAGCTTCACCAGAAGGGCGGCGATGGCACATTCCGATGCGCGTGTCGCCCCGTCGGTAATTTTGAGCGCCACGCCCAGACCTTGTTCTGGCAGGATCGCGGTGAACACGCCTTCTGCGCCGGTTTTGATTGTAACTTTGCCCTTGGCTGCACGCATCAATTCGGTGCAGGCGCGACCCTCTCCGGCGACCAGATCGGGATAGCTGCGCATGGCTTTCGCCAAACGGAAAGCGGCACGCTCCATCCTGTCGCCCTCTTCGCGGGCTCCGGCGAAATAGCCCATAGCACGGCCCAATCCGCGCAGGGTTGTAGCAAAATTGGGGGCGGAACAGCCGTCGATGCCAAAGCCGGGGGAGGTCTCGCCCGTCACGGTTTCAAAGGCATCAAGCGCGGCCTTTTGCACGGGATGGTCGGGATCAACGTAGTCCGGTCCCGCACCCAGATGCTGGGTCAGGGTCAGGAAGCCGCAATGTTTGCCGGAGCAATTGTTGTGGATGCGGCATTTCCCGCTTTCGGCCTTGATCTGCGCATTGCGTGTGGGAATGTCCCACGGCGTCTGCGGGCCGCAAATCAGGTCGTTCTCGCTCAGACCCAGATCGTTGAGCCACGCGCCAACCCGTTTGGTGTGGATCGGCGCGCCCTGATGCGAGGCGCAGGACAGCGCGATCTGTTCTTCTGTCAGCCCCTTGGCATCCGCCGCGCCGGAGGTGATGAGCGGCAGCGCCTGAATCATCTTCACCGACGAGCGCGGCAGGATCACCGTGTCGGGATCGCCCCAGCTTTCGATCACTTCGCCATCGGCATTGCAGATCACGGCGATACCGGCGTGACGGCTCTCCAGAACCGGCCCGCGCCAAACCTCGACCATCTCTTGTGTCACGGCCATTTCTCGATCCTTTCACGTTTCAGCGAATTTCTGCCAAGGCCCTTTCCCAAGTCGGCGGAAGTGCGTTACTGTGCCGACAGACGATAGGATTTGGCCTGACCCCATTTGAAAACCGCAGCTATAGACAGCGGAGCGTGTGGTCAACAGAGGCCGACATAACGAGAGGCAGTGAGAGATCAATGAGTTTTTTCGTGAAACAGACCCTGTTTGCGGCGGCCCTTGCGGCGATGACAGGTCCGGCATTCGCGCAGGAAAGCACCAATCAAGTGGGATCGAACACTGATTGGTATGTCTATGAAGAGAGCCAGCCGACCAAGACCTGCTGGGCTGTGTCGGTCCCGAAAGAGACCCTGAACACCGATAGCGCGGGGCGTCCGAAGTCTGTGGTGCGCTCCGAGATTCTGCTGTTTGTCACCTATGGTCCTGGCAATGGGGTCAACGGACAGGTGTCGTTCCTTGGCGGTTATCCCTTTGCGCCGGGGTCGAATGTGACCATGGAAATCGGCGGCACGGAGTTCAACCTGTTCACCAATTCCGACGATGAGACGGCTTGGGCTGTTACGCCTGAAGACGATGCCAAGATCATCGCGGCGATGAAGCGCGGGGCAACGGCGACGCTCACAGGCCGGTCTTCGCGGGGCACGATCACCAAGGACACGTTCTCGCTTTTGGGCTTTACCGCCTCGGTTGAGGAAGCAGCAAAGCGCTGCGGCAAGTAAAGGCTTTATCAACAGAAGTGATCAGGGCCCTGCATTTGCGGGGCCTTTTCATATGGCTTTCTGGCCGGAAATCCTGTAAATGAACCGCTTAAATCGTTTCGCGAAAGCTCTGCGTGCAGGCTTTCGGGAGACGCCGTGTAACCTATTTGACGTGATAAGCCTTCCGTTATCGACTTGTGTTTCAAGTTGATCCCGTCAGGCGTTTATCACCGGTTTGAAGAGATCCGCCATGGAACCCAGCGCACCGATTACGCAGGATGTAATGACCTTTCCGCGCAAGGAAGAGCCGTCCGACAAGATCAACATTGTCGGGCTGACCCGTGATGCGTTGCGTCAGGTGTTGATCGAGCACGGCGCACCCGAAAAGCAGGCAAAGATGCGTGCGGGGCAGATCTGGCAATGGGTGTATCTCTGGGGCGTGCGCGATTTTGCCGAGATGACCAACCTTTCGAAAGCCTATCGCGAAGAACTGGCGGAGAAATTCGAAATCCGCATTCCCGAAGTGGTGTCCAAACTCGTGTCCGAAGATGGCACGCGCAAATATCTGGTGCGGATTGCGGGCGGTCATGAGGTCGAGGTGGTGTATATCCCCGAAGACGGGCGCGGCACGCTGTGCGTGTCGTCGCAGGTGGGCTGCACGCTGACTTGTTCTTTCTGTCACACGGGCACGCAAAAGCTGGTGCGGAACCTGACTGCGGGCGAGATTGTCGGTCAGGTGATGATGGCGCGGGACGATCTGGACGAATGGCCCGAGCGCGGCACCCGAACCGTTGAAGCGCGTCTTTTGTCCAATATTGTCCTGATGGGCATGGGCGAGCCCTTGTATAACTTTGAAAATGTGCGCGATGCGATGAAGATCGTCATGGACCCTGAAGGCATTCAGCTGGGCCGTCGCCGTATCACGCTTTCGACCTCTGGTGTTGTGCCGGAAATTCACCGGACGGCGAAGGAAATCGGCTGTCTTCTGGCGGTGTCCTTCCATGCGACCACGGACGAGACCCGCGATGTTTTGGTGCCGATCAACAAACGCTGGAACATCGACGCGCTTTTGACGGCTCTGGCGGAGTATCCCAAGGTCTCGAATTCCGAACGTATCACCTTTGAATATGTGATGATCGACGGGGTGAACGACACGGATGATGATGCACGTCGCCTTGTTCAGCATCTGAAAGACTACAAGATTCCGGCCAAGATCAACCTGATCCCCTTCAACGAATGGCCCGGCTCCGCTTACAAGCGCAGTTCGAACAACCGCATCCGCTCTTTTGCCGCGATTTTGATGGAGGCGGGCTATGCCTCGCCCATCCGTAAGCCGCGTGGCGAAGACATTATGGCGGCCTGTGGTCAGCTCAAATCTGCGACTGAACGCGCGCGCAAATCTCGCAAACAGATCGCAGCCGAAGCCGGTCTTTGAACCGGTAGTGTTGGTTTAACCATGCCCGTGGCAACCTACGAGCATGGAATGGGTGCGAATCAGAGATGATGGCACCTAACGCCGTCAGGGGCACGATTGCCGCGACACAGGGTTAGCTTTCGCGCCCGACGATTTCATCGCGCGGCCCTTCCTCAGGCCAGTCATCAATCGCGCGAACGGCCTCTTCTGCGGTTTCCACGAATTTGAACAGTTCCAGATCCTTGGGGGAAATGGTGCCCGCGTCGGCCAAGGCTTCCCAGTTGATGATGTTTTCCCAGAAGGAACGCCCGAACAACAAAAACGGCACACGGTTCATGCGGCCCGTTTGAATGAGGGTGAGGCTCTCGAACATCTCGTCCAATGTCCCGAATCCACCCGGAAAGACCACAATCGCCTTGGCGCGCATCAGGAAGTGCATTTTGCGGATCGCGAAATAGTGGAAGTTGAAACACAATTCCGGCGTGACATATTCGTTCGGGGCCTGCTCATGCGGCAACACAATGTTGAGGCCGATGGACAGCCCGCCCGCATCTTTTGCGCCACGGTTTCCGGCTTCCATCACGCCGGGACCACCGCCGGTCACGATGACATTCTCCCGATGCCCGTTGCCCTTGGCGCGTTCGGTCATGATTCGCGAGAAATCCCGTGCCTCGTCATAATATTTCGAAAGCTCGGCCAGCGTCTCGGTCTTGGCTGTCTCTTTCTTGTCGGGGGCCGGAATCCGTGCGCCGCCGAAAAGAACGATGGTGCTTTCCACCCCGAATTCTTCCATCAGAATTTCAGGCTTCAAAAGCTCCAACTGCAACCTGACGGGACGCAATTCGTCCCGAAACATGAAGTCATCATCCGTAAAGGCAAGCTTATAGGACGGTGAGCGGGTCTGTGGTGTGTCGGGAATATGGCGTGCGGTTTCCTGATCCACCCGGCTGTTGCGCAGGGGGTGGCGGCGGTCCATTGGTTTGGTGTCAGTCATCTGTGCTGCCTCATATGTCGTTTTGTCTCGTTACCTGTGCACTCTCACGCGTTGCGTGGGGGGGCTTGAGCGACTATAGCCTTTGGGAACAAATATTCCACGATGACCTCGGAGACCAACATGTCGAATGCCCAGCTCGAAGCCGCCATCGAAGCCGCATGGGACGCGCGCGATACCATCACGCCCGCGACCGGCGGTGAGACCCGTGAAGCCATTGAAGCGACATTGAACGCGCTCGACCATGGTGAAATTCGCGTGGCCGAAAAGCAGGAAGACGGCAACTGGAGCGTCAACCAATGGGCCAAGAAGGCCGTGCTTCTGGGATTCCGCATCAAGGATATGGAATTGCATGACGGCGGTCCGCAAGGCTCCGGCTGGTGGGATAAGGTCGACAGCAAGTTCAAGGGCTGGGGCACAGCCGAGTTTTCCGAAGCAGGCTTCCGTGCAGTGCCGAATGCCGTTGTGCGCAAGTCTGCTTATATCGCGCCGGGCGTGGTGTTGATGCCGTCTTTTGTGAACCTCGGTGCATATGTGGACAGCGGCACGATGGTCGACACATGGGCAACCGTCGGGTCCTGTGCGCAAATCGGCAAGAACGTCCACCTTTCGGGCGGTGCGGGTATCGGTGGCGTGCTTGAGCCGCTTCAGGCCGGTCCTGTGATCATCGAAGACAACTGCTTCATCGGTGCGCGCGCCGAGGTGGCCGAGGGTGTGATCGTCCGCGAAGGTTCCGTGCTGGGCATGGGCGTTTACCTTGGTCAGTCCACCAAGATCGTGGATCGCGAAACCGGCGAAGTTTTCTACGGTGAAGTGCCGCCCTATTCCGTTGTTGTTGCAGGGACGATGCCGTCGAAAAACGGTGTGAACCTGTATTGCGCGGTGATTGTGAAACGTGTGGATGCCAAAACCCGCTCCAAAACCGGTATTAACGAGCTTCTGCGCGACTGAAGTGAATTAAATTCAAGAGACGGGCGTGCAAAGGGGAACCTTTTCGCGCCCGTTTCGTTATATATTTGTCTGAAATATTTTTGATGCCGTAGATCGTCCGCAATCAATTCGTGATCCGAGTTCATTGCGGAGTGTTTAGGGTGAAACAGGAGGGTCACATGGGACTTGGACTTATTGCGTCGATCATCGTCGGGGGCTTGGCCGGTTGGATTGCCAGCCGCATGATGGATGCCAAAACCGGAATTTTTATGAATATCATTTTGGGGATCATCGGGGCATTTGTCCTCAACCTGATCCTCTCCCTGCTGGGCATTTACGCGGCGAACAGCTGGCTGCCACAGCTCATTGTCGGGACATTTGGCGCGATCCTTTTGATCTGGGTGACCCGCAAGCTCAGGTAGTTCCGTCAGCGTCGAAGGTGTAGGCGTCCTTGGCAAGCCGCTGCGCCTCAATACGCGACAGATGGGCCAGGGCGCGTTCCTCGCAGCCGCCATAGAGGGCCAGCGCGCCCGCCCAAAGCCTGCGCACGGAACGCGGGGACCACGGCAAGGCCGCCTCCATCAGCCAGAGCCGCAACGGGCGCGGCAGGCGGTCAAACTCTCGCATAGGGTCGTTTGATCGCCTCCGCTTGCGCAAGCTGGTGTTCAGATTGCTCATGCCGCCGCAGCCCCCCATTTCGGAAACGGATCATGGAGGGTTTGGGCCAGATCGAAATCGACCTGATCTTCCGGCCCGATCAGGGCAGAATCGAGTTTGGCGCGGATCAGTGCTTCGTTCATGCCGGAACCGATAAAGACGATCTCCTGACGCCGGTCTCCGAACCCGTCGGTCCAGACCTCTGCGATCTGCAAGCGGCCCTCGGGATGATCGGGCCAATATTTCTCAGGGACTGCCGCCCACCACCGCCCCAAGGGCTTGATCGTGCTAAGTGCGCCAGCCATGGAAAATTCTGCGGCCCAATCCGGACGGGTGGCCAGCCAGAAATGTCCTTTTGCGCGGATCACACCGGGCAAATCGCCGTTCAGAACGGTTTCGATTGTCGCCGGATCAAAGGGCCGACGCGCACGATAGACAAAGGATGTGACGTCATATTCGTCGGTTTCGGGTGTATGGTCGGCAAAGCCGTAAAGCTCTTTGGCCCAAAGCGGATGTTCATGGGCATGGTCGAAATCAAAGAGGCCGGTTCCGAGCACTTCCTCGGTGGCAACTTCCGAGTAATCGGTTTCAATCACCTTGGCGTCGGGGTTGAGGGCGGCGACAATTTTGCGCGCGGCCAGAAGTTTGTCCGGCCCCGCATCGGTGATCTTGTTCAGGATGATGACATCGGCAAATTCGATCTGGTCAACCAGAAGATCAACGATGCGCCGCGTGTCTCCTTCGCCAGCAACTTCACCGCGATCTTCGAGGAAGTCGTGACTGCTATAATCATTGAGCATGTTGACCGTATCGACGACCGTCACCATCGTGTCGAGGCGGGCAATGTCGTCGAGGCTTTCGCCGTTTTCATCACGGAAGGCAAAGGTCGCGGCAACGGGCATGGGCTCAGCAATACCGGTCGATTCGATGAGCAAATAATCATATTTTCCGGCGTCGGCGAGACGTCGGACTTCTGTCAGCAAATCGTCCCGCAAGGTGCAGCAGATACAGCCGTTGCTCATTTCGACAAGAGTTTCCTCGGTGCGCGACAGTTCCGCACCGCCCTGACGGACCAGGTCGGCGTCGATATTCACCTCGGACATATCATTGACGATCACCGCGACGCGCAGACCGGCGCGATTGTTCAGAAGGCGGTTGAGCAAGGTGGTTTTGCCGGAGCCGAGGAAACCGGAGAGGACAGTGACAGGCAAGCGTTCGGGCATTTGGGTGTTCCTTCGTGGAGAGACGTCGCGAAAATAGGTATGTAATAACATAACGTCAAGACTCATTCCCGAAGTTGAACCACGATTTGCCTGCTTGACTTTTTACCCGCGCCTCCGCAAAGGGAAGGCATGTCAAAATCCGCAAAACCCTCCCGTCAAAAAGTCTACACCCTTCTGGTCGAAGTTGGCCGTAAGGACGGTGACGGCTTGCCCAAAGGGGCAACAGGCGGCGCGCTGATGATCTACGCTTCTGGCGTGGACGAAGCAGAAGCCGTGCGCGAGACTGTCGCGATCCTGAAACAGGCGGATGTGGCGCCGCTGGATGTGACCGGCTACGGCACGCTCGAAGAGCGCCTTGCCGAGGGGCACGAGATTTCCGACGAGGAAAAAGAGCTGATGCAGCGCGCGCTGGACGAAAACTCGGTGATCGTCGCGCAGATGACCCCGTTTTTCGAAGGCGACAACGGGACACGTCACTAAAGTGACGGCAAAGTGACGGTTTCCCGCCGGATCAGTCTCTAAAACCTGTCTTGCTCCGTCTTATTTCTGGCCGAACCATTTGCGGTAAATCTGGTTATAGGTGCCGTCTTCGCGCAGCTTGAGCAGGCTGTGGTTGATCTGGTCGGCGTTCGGAGAACTGGTCGGCAAAGCGATACCATAGTTTTCCGGCAGGAAAATCGGCCCGACCACACGTCCGATCCCTTTGCCCTCATGGCTGACGTAATAGGCAAGGATCGGTGCATCGAAGACAACGGCATCAATATCGCCTTGTTCAAAGGCCTTAATCAACTCTTCAGGATTGGCATAGGGATCGAAATTCAGATCGCGCCGGAGAAGAAACTCGGCGGCGGTGGAGTTTTCGACCGTGCCCACAGCTTTGCCGTAAAGATCGCCAATGCCGGAGACATTCGACTGGATGGCTTCAATCGTCAGCACAGCGGTAATGCGCGCGACAAAGACAGACACGAGAAACAGAGACGAAATCACCAGAAAGACACCAAACACGCGCCCCATAGGCGAGCGCGGCTGGCGCTCTTCGAAACCACCATTCACCACGAGGTTCAGCGCCCACCAAAAGGCGGGGAACATGGCTTTGCGTGCGGGCAGGGCGAAGTATTCCTGATGATGCTTTTCAAAATACCACATCAACATGCCGCCACCGAATAGAAGGGCAAATGCACCAGCAATCGCCAGAACCATGTCCCGTGACATAATCGCCGACCAGATCGAAATCTCCCCGCCATCGGCGCGGGTCATGATCTGGAGACCCGCCTCAAAGATCGGCTGGGTGAAATCCATCACCAATTCGCGGCTGGAGGTGATCGAAATGTTGCCCACGGCGGCGTCAGCCTCGCCGTTTTCGATGGCCGCGAGCATTTCGGGGAAGGTGTCGACGCGGGAAACCGTATAGGACCAGCCGAGATCTTTCGCGAGAGCGTCCCACAAATCTATGGCAAATCCGGTTTGCTCGCCGCCTTCTTCCATTGAAAACGGCACGCGGGTTACGGTCATGACTTTGTGGTCTTGGGCTGTTGCCGAGAATGGACCGCACAGCACAAAAAATGTCGCTAAAATGCGCAAAACGTGTTTCATAGTCGTCCCTCATCTGTCTCTGCGTATGGCATAGGACAGGGGCCGTTTTCAATCGCGGAACAAAAGACGGCTTTTATGACGTTACGGGTCGGGAGAGGGGTGACAAAAGTGCAACGACTTCGCGTCTTGGGTGCACAAAGAGCAGACACAATCACTTTTGGGGCGTGTGGAGGTGTCGGATCACGTCGGGTTAACCTTTGCATTGCTCACCGGCGCAAGCCTCGGTAGTTCTACGGGGCAACAATCCCAGAGGACGTATTATGGCCCTAGACCCCGTTGAATTGACCGCCGCTTTGGTTCGCTGTCCGAGTGTGACACCCCTTGAGGCGGGCGCGCTTGAATTGCTTGAAAAGACCCTAAGTGAGGCCGGATTTAGCTGTGTCAGGGTCGATCGCAACGGGACGCCGAATCTGTTCGCGCGATGGGGAGACAAGGCCGCGCCGCGCACGCTGGGTTTCAACGGGCATACGGATGTTGTGCCTGTTGGCGATGAGTCCGCTTGGACGGTCGATCCGTTCGGCGGCGAGATCAAGGAGGGCAAGCTCTGGGGGCGTGGGGCGACCGATATGAAGTCCGGCGTGGCCGCATTTGTCGCGGCGGCTTGCGATTATACGACCCGAAACCGGCCCGATGAGACTGCTATCATCATTTCCATAACCGGAGATGAAGAGGGGGACGCTACGGACGGGACCATTGCGCTTCTGGATTATATGGAAGAGGCGGGCGAGAAGATGAGCGTGTGTCTGGTCGGTGAGCCGACCTGTCCGAACACGATGGGCGAGATGATCAAGATCGGTCGGCGCGGCTCTATTACCGGATATTTCACGGCGCACGGGACGCAAGGCCATGTCGCCTATCCGCATCAGACCCTCAATCCCGTGCCGGCTCTGGCGAAGCTGATGTCGGAACTGTCTGAGCATTGCCTTGATCAGGGCACCGAACATTTCGATCCGTCCAACCTTGAGGTGACGACCTTTGATGTGGGTAATGCGGCCACCAATGTCGTGCCCGCCACTGCGCAGGCAACGGTCAATATCCGCTTCAACGATGCCCATTCGGGCGCGTCTTTGAGTGACTGGATACGTGCCAAGGCGAAAGCGATGTCCGAGAAAACAGGCGTCGCGATTGATGTGAGTTTCCAGATTTCCGGCGAAAGTTTCCTGACGCCGCCGGGTCGTTTTGTCGATCTGGTTGCGGAGGCGGTTGCCAAATCCACGGGTGTTACGCCGGAGCTGTCCACCACAGGTGGCACGTCTGATGCGCGTTTCATCAAAAACCATTGCCCCGTAGTTGAATTCGGGCTGGTTGGAAAGACCATGCATAAGGTCGATGAGCATGTGGAGGTCGCCCACATCACCGCTCTGAAAGATGTCTATTCCAGCCTGATTGGAGACTATTTCGCATGACTGTCACAATCTCGAAAACCTCAGATATCGACGCCTGTCACAAGCTGAGAATGGCGGTCTTCGTCGAGGAGCAAAAAGTGCCTGTCGAAGATGAGATTGATGATCTCGACGATATATCAACGCATCTTCTTGCCAAGGGTGTGGATGGCGCGGCGCTTGGCACGGCGCGCATTTATGAGGTCGGAGAGATTGGCAAGATTGGTCGGGTTTGTGTCGTGAAATCGCAGCGCGGCACGGGGCTCGGTGCGCGGTTGATCGAGGCCTGCCTTGAAGAATTGCGTCAGCGTCCGCATTTGAAACAGGCCAAGCTCGGCGCACAAAACCATGCAATCGGGTTTTATGAACGCTTCGGTTTTCGCGTGATTGGCGAGGAATATCTGGACGGGGGCATTCCGCATCACGATATGGTTCTGGACCTGTAGGCGCTTTTGGGGTGGCGATAGACCGCCTGCCTGCGCAACTTCACGTGTGAAATCCTGACGGGAGATCGCTTTGCCAGTGGTGAGGCGGATCGCCTCGTGATAGCTTTGGTGTATGAGCAGGATCCCAACCAAGGACGAAATCCTCCAGTGGATTTCGGACAACCCGACCCAAACCGCGAAACGCGACATTGCCAAGGCTTTCGGCATCAAAGGCGCTGCGCGCATTGATTTGAAACGCGTGCTCAAAGAGCTTGAGGACGAGGGCCATCTGCGCAAACAGCGTAGAACCTATCGCGATCCCGACAAACTGCCTCCGGTGTCTGTGCTGTCCGTGCTCGCGCCGGACCAGAACGGTGATCTCTTCGCGCGTCCTTTGGAGTGGACCGGAGACGGTCCCGAGCCGCGGGTTCTTTTGTCGCTCAGAGACAGCGATCCCGCGCTTGGCGAAGGGGAGCGCATCCTTGCGAAACTTCAGGAAGTGAAGGGCGAGGATCATCAATATCTGGCACGGCTGATCCGGAAAATAGGCTCTAACCCACGCAAAATCCTTGGCGTTTACCGTAAAGGCGCGGAGGGCGGGCATGTTGTGCCTATCGATAAGGGTAACGAGAAAGACTATCTTGTCCGCGCGGGCAATGATTACGGCGCACATGACGGTGAGTTGGTCGAGGCCGAACAGGCCGGACCGAAGAACCGGATGGGCCTGCCGAACGCACGGATAATAAACCGTCTGGGCGACCCGACTGCGCCCAAAGCGGTGTCGTTGATCGCGATTCACCAACACGGCATCCCAGACGAATTTCCCGATGAGGTCATCGCAGAGGCTGACAAGGCCAAACCCGCGGGTCTCAATGGCCGCGAAGACCTTCGCGATATGCCGCTTGTGACGATTGATCCGGCGGATGCGCGAGACCATGATGACGCGGTTTGGGCCGAGTTCGACACGGATCCGAAGAATGAAGGCGGTTTTATCCTTTGGGTCGCGATTGCTGATGTGGCCTATTATGTGACGCCCGGCTCGGCGCTGGATCGCGAGGCGTGGAATCGGGGCAATTCGACCTATTTCCCGGATCGCGTGGTGCCCATGCTTCCGGACCGCCTCTCCGGTGATCTGTGCTCGCTGCACGAGGGTGTGCCGCGCGCTTGTATTGCGGTGCGGATGGTGATTGATGCGGAAGGTAAAAAGCTCTCGCACCGGTTTGTTCGCGGTTTGATGAAATCCGCCGCCTCGCTCAACTATGCGGAAGTTCAGGCGGCGCGTGACGGTGATGTGAATGACAAATGCGGCCCGCTGATGGAGACCGTCATCACACCGCTGTTCGAGGCTTACGAAGCCCTCAAACGCGCGCGCACGGCCCGTCAGCCGCTGGATTTGGATCTTCCCGAACGCAAGATCGTTCTTGACGAAGACGGGCGTGTGTCCTCCGTCGCTCTGTCGGAACGCTATGATGCACACAAGCTGATCGAAGAATTCATGGTGCTGGCCAATGTGGCGGCGGCCGAAGAGTTGTTCCATCGCAACCGCCCGCTTTTGTATCGCGTTCACGAAGAGCCTTCGGACGAGAAAATGGATGCCCTGCGCGAAGTGGCGCAGGCTTCGGGCTTCACGCTGGCCAAGGGGCAGGTGATCCATACGTCGCACCTGAACAAACTTCTGGCGCAGGCCGAAGGAACGGATCACGACGAGCTGATCAACATCTCGACGCTGCGCTCAATGTCGCAGGCTTATTACTTCCCCGAGAATTTCGGGCACTTTGGCCTCGCGCTGCGGTCTTACGCCCATTTCACCTCTCCGATCCGGCGGTATGCTGATCTGATCGTGCACCGCGCACTGATTTCGGCGCATGGCTGGGGCAAGGACGGCTTGTCGCCGGAAGAGATCGAAAGGCTCGAAGCCACCGCAAAACACATTTCCGAGACCGAACGGCGCTCTATGGTTGCCGAGCGGGATACCAATGACCGCTATCTAGCCTCCTATCTGAGCGAGCGCGTTGGTAACGAGATGACGGGACATATTTCCGGCATCCAGAAGTTTGGTGCTTTCGTCAAGCTTGACGAAACGGGGGCGGACGGGCTTGTGCCGGTGCGGACGATCGGGGCGGAGTTCTTCCATTTTGATCCGGAGGAACAAACCCTCATGGGCGCGGAGACCGGTATTGTGATTTCTGTTGGTCAGAAAGTCACCGTGCGAATCGCGGAAGCGGTGCCGGAGACGGGCGGGTTGGAATTGGAACTGTTGTCCATTGACGGGGCCATGCTGCCGCGCGGTCCGCGCCGTGCAAAGGGGCGTCCTGTCTCGCGCAAATATAACAAGTCCAAGGCGAAGAAAGCCAAGCTCAAGAAAAAGGTGCAGCGCCGGAGAAAGTGAGATCGTAGCGGAAAATCGCCGCTCGAAATTTGCCCAGTTCAAGGCCGGTGCCGATTCAGTTTAGCCTGAGCCAAAATCAAACGGAGCAGTCAGTATGCGTTCTCTTGTTATCGGTGCCATCAGCATCTCTCTGGGGCTTGGCCTCACTTCCGCGTTCGCGCAAACTGCCGGACGTATGGCGGAGACACCGCCTCAGTTACCGGGAGCTCATTTGGTGCAAAACGTGGCATCTCAGGCCGGATTCGAGACTTGGATCGCGAATTTCAAACAGCGTGCGCGGCGTGAAGGTATTTCCGAAACGGTGCTTAATCAGGCGTTTCGCGGCGTGCGCTACAACACGGATGTGATTGCCAAGGACCGGCGTCAATCCGAGTTTACCAAGCAGATCTGGGATTACCTCGACAGTGCCGCGTCACCGACTCGGGTGTCGAATGGTCAGAAAGCCATGCGCAAATATGCCAAGACGCTTGATGCGATCGAGCGGCGGTTCGGGGTCGATAAATATGTTGTCACCGCGATCTGGGGGCTGGAGAGCGCCTATGGCGAACACCGCGGCGATGTGAATGTGATCGAAGCGATGGCGACGTTGGCCTATGACGGGCGGCGCGGAAAGTTCTTCGAGGCGCAGTTGATTGCGGCTTTGAAAATCCTTCAAAAAGGCGACACCCATCCGCGCAACATGAAGGGAAGCTGGGCCGGTGCTATGGGCCATACGCAGTTCATCCCGACCTCTTTCGAGGCTTTTGCTGTGGATGGTGACGGCGATGGCAAGCGTGACATCTGGTCGAATGATCCGACCGATGCGCTGGCGTCCACTGCCGCCTATCTGGCGCGGCATGGCTGGAACAAGGGGCAGCCTTGGGGCGTTGAAGTGCGTCTTCCCAGCGGGTTCGACTATAGTTCGGCGCGCCGCGACAACATGCGCAGCCCGTCGGATTGGGCCGCTTTGGGCGTGGTTGGGGTCGATGGGAGAACTGTGCCGAACTACGGGCGCGCTTCGATCCTTTTGCCTGCGGGAGCGTCCGGCGCGGCGTTCATGATCTTTGACAATTTCGCCGTGCTTGAGCGCTACAACAAGGCGGATGCCTATGTGATCGGGGTCGGACATCTGTCGGACCGGCTCAAAGGTGGGCCAGCCATTCAAGCCTCATGGCCGCGCGGCTATCAGCCCCTCTCTTTTCAGGAGAAAAAGCAGATGCAGCGGATTTTGAAGCGCAAAGGCTTTCTGGATGACAAGGTGGACGGCATCATCGGGCCGAACACGACCAATGCGATCCGTGCGTTTCAGACGTCCATCGGGGTCACGCCGGATGGCTACCCCTCACAGACATTGCTGAAACAGTTGCGCTGAAGCGTTTCGCGCACCGTGTAATGATCAGGCGAGGTGGTCGGAGAATTCGGCCACCAAAGCCTCGTAAATATCACGTTTGAACGGCACAATATCAGAGACCAATTCAGCCGCATTGGACCATTTCCACTGGCCGAATTCCGGATGATCGGTCTCGATATTGATGGCGCTTTCGGGACCGGTCAGGCGCAGGACAAACCAGAGCTGTTTTTGTCCGCGATATTTGCCTTTCCAGACTTTTCCCAAAAGGTGATCGGGCAAGTCATAGGTGTGCCAGTCGGCGGTCTGTGCAAGCACCTCGACCTGATCGGAGGTCACACCAATTTCTTCCCAAAGCTCGCGCAACGCGGCCTCTTGCGGTTCCTCGCCCGGATCAATCCCGCCCTGTGGCATTTGCCATGCGCCGGGGGTGTCGATGCGTTCACCGACAAAGACCTGCCCTTTGTCGTTCAAAAGCATGACGCCGACACAGGGACGATAGGGGAGGGTGGAGAAATCTTTGCTCATGAGACCTGCCTTGGAAAAGAGGGGCGCTTTTGTTGGGCGCCCCTCGTGTTATCAGTCACCGATTTTCGACAGACCTTTCAGAAGGTCGATCGCATAGGCCAGTTGGAAGTCCTCGTCGCGCAGTTTGGCAGCTTCTTCGGCAGCGGCGCGTTCTTCTTCGATCTTGGCGCGCTCGTCTTCGGTGAGACTGTCATTGTCGAGGGCTCCGCGCAGATCGGCTTCGGAACGGAACTTCGGTGTCTCTTCGGCCTCTTCGGCGACAGGCTGACGCGGCGGCTGCTCGACGATGATGTCGGGGGAGATGCCCAAAGCCTGAATGGAGCGGCCCGACGGCGTGTAATAGCGCGCGGTGGTCAGGCGCATGGCCCCGTCGGAACGCAGCGGCATAACCGTTTGCACGGAGCCTTTGCCAAAGGATTTCGTCCCGACAACCACAGCGCGGTGATGGTCTTGCAATGCGCCGGACACGATTTCGGATGCCGACGCGGAGCCGCCATTGATCAGCACGACAATCGGTTTGCCCTGTGCCAGATCACCTTCGGTGGCGTTGACGCGGGTGCTTTCCTCGGGCGAACGTCCACGGGTGGACACGATCTCGCCTTCGTCAAGGAAGGCGTCGGAGACCTTGATCGCCTGATCCAGCAAGCCGCCGGGGTTGTTGCGCAGATCAACGATGATGCCATCGACATTGTCGATGCCGCCGAGTTCTTCGACACCTTCTTTCAATCCGCTTTCGAGGTTCGGATAGGTCTGGTCGTTAAAGGTTGTGACGCGAAGCACAATGGAGTTGCCCTCAACACGCGAACGCACGGCGGTGAGCTTGATCGTGTCGCGGATGATGGAGACATCGAAAGGATCATCGACGCCTTCGCGCACGACGGTGATCACGATTTCGGAGCCGACCGGCCCGCGCATCATCTCGACGGTTTCATCCAAAGTCATGCCAAGCACGCTTTGTCCGTCTACAGCGGTGATGAAATCGCCCGCTTCAATACCGGCAATATCGGCAGGGGTGCCGTCCATCGGCGCGACCACTTTGACGAAACCTTCTTCCTGCGTCACCTCGATGCCGAGACCGCCAAAGGAGCCGGACGTCTGAACCCGCATGTCGGCGGCGTCTTGCGGAGAGAGGTAGGAGGAATGCGGATCAAGAGAGGAGAGCATGCCGTCAATGGCGGCCTCGATCAGATCTTCGGAATCAACTTCCTCGACATATTGCGCGCGGATGCGCTCGAACACATCACCGAAGAGATCGAGCTGTTCGTAGACATTCGACGTTTTCTCCGCTTCTTGCGCTAAAAGCGGTCCGGCGAACTGGGTCGAGATCAACGTTCCGGCCAGAATGCCAGCCACGCCAGCCATCATGTATTTCTTCATCTCTTTCCTCTTTCTCGGGCCCCTGCCGGCCCTTGATCGTCTCAAAGCGGAGCGCCGGCGAACCAGTGTTCGGGGTTCACGGGCTGTCCGCCTTCTCTTACTTCTATATAAAGCGTCTCCGAAAGGCTCACGCCAGTGCCTTGTTTGGCATTCTCGACAAAGTCATCGAGATCTGGAGCAGCGCCGCCCATAAGACCCACTGCCGTCCCTGCGGGCAGGACGGCTCCGATATCACCATAGACCTCATCAAGCCCGGCCAGAATGAGCAAAACGTCATTTGCGGGTTCAAGGATGATCACGTTTCCGTAGTCGAGGAACGGGCCTTTGTAGCGCAGCGTCGCAGGCCAGGGGGTTGTCACAAGGGACAAAGGTCGCGCTGCCCAGAGCCAACCAGGGCGTTTGACACCCGCCGCATCGGCTTCGTTGAAGTTTCTGAGCATGCGGCCCGGCACGGGCATCGGCCATGATCCTTGCGCGCTTCCCAGATCGGGCAGGGGCGAAATCCCGTCCACGACATCCATCACGGCAAGACCCGATGCAAAGGCTTCGAGGGTCTCCGAGCTGTCGATAAGTGTTTTGATCCGTTCGGGGGTGGTTGTGAAGCGCTGCGGCAGGTCGGTGCGATCCGACATGGCTTGTGACAGTTCGGTGCGTGCCTGCTGTACTTCCTGCAAACCTTGGGAGAGCGTTTCGAGCGCCTCGTTTTGCAATTCCCGCAGGATTTGGACCTCTTCGAGACGCACGCGCATGTCTTCGACCTGCGCCTGAACGGTCGGCGCGACAGAGGCGACCAGCATTCCGGCGCGGGCCTGTCCCAGAGGGCCGCTTGGATGCACCAGTGCCTCGGGGGAGGCATCGGGCTTCATCCCGACCAGAATACCGAGAAGCTGGGCATATTGCCCGCTTTCATCGGCAAACTCCCGCGACAGTTCGGCTTCGCGCAAGGACACTTGCCGCAAGCCCGACCGCATCGCCTCAAGCCCTTCTTCATAGGCTTGCACGACACCGGTCAGGGCCTTCACCCGATCCGAGGCCGATTGCGCGGCCTCCAGACGGCTATGCGCGTCATGGAATTGCGCAACCGCCGCCTCGGCCAGAGCCACAGGACTTTCCTGCGCATAGCCGGAACTGGCCAGAACGGCCATCGCAGTTGCCGCGATCAGAGCCTTCATTTGATGATCAGACTTTCGCCGGTCATTTCTTTGGGCTGGGGCAGGTTCATCAGCTCAAGGATGGTCGGGGCGACATCGGCCAGTCGACCGCCATCGCGCAGCTTGGCCCCGTCAGGCCCGCCAAACAGGATCACCGGCACGGGATTCGTTGTATGCGCCGTGTGCGGTCCGCCTGTGACTGGGTCGACCATCGTCTCGCAATTCCCGTGGTCCGCGATCACCAGCATCGCGCCGCCGACCTTTTCGAGCTCTGCGACCACCTTGCCCAAACCGTCGTCGACAGCTTCGCAAGCGGCGATGGCAGCTTCGAGAATACCCGTATGGCCGACCATGTCGGGGTTGGCGAAATTGGTGACGATCAGGTCGTAGCCCTCATCAATCGCCCAGACGAATTTCTCCGCCACTTCCGGTTCGCTCATTTCCGGCTGCAGATCATAGGTCGCCACTTTCGGAGATTGCGGCATGAACCGGTCTTCGCCCTCTTCGGGGACTTCCTTGCCGCCGTTGAGGAAGAAGGTCACATGCGGATATTTCTCCGTTTCCGCCAGCCGGAATTGTTTCAACCCGTGTTTGGAAACCCATTCACCAAGCGTGTTCTTGAGATCGCGTGGCGGAAAAGCGGTTTGCATATAGGCGTTGTGGTCTTTGGAATATTCCACCATGCCAAGCAGTTCCGAGTAATTCGGACGTGGGCCGGTGTCGAAATCCTTGAACCCCGGCTCCCCGATGGCGCGCAGGATCTCGCGGGCACGGTCGGCGCGGAAGTTGTTGCAGAAGAACCCGTCCCCATCCACGATCCCGTCGTAATCGCCAATGACGGTCGCGGTGATGAACTCGTCTGTGTCACCACGCGCATAGGCGTTTTCCACGGCTTCATGCGCCGTGGCAGCACGTTCAACACCGACACCTTTGACAATCGCGTTATAGGCTTGGGACACGCGTTCCCAGCGGTTGTCACGGTCCATAGCGTAGTAGCGCCCGATCACCGTGCCGATGGTGGCATATTCGGGCAGACGTGCCTCAAGGTCCTTGATGAAATCCGCCGCCGATTGCGGGGGCACGTCGCGCCCGTCTGTGATGGCGTGGATGACCACCGGAACGCCGTGGGCAATCACGGCTTTGGTCGCGGCCAGTGTATGTTCGATATGGCCATGAACGCCGCCGTCGGAGATGAGCCCCATGAGGTGCGCGGTTCCGCCCGCTTTTTTGACGTTCTTGGCAAAGCGCACAATTGCTTCATTGTCGAAGAAGGACCCGTCCTCGATAGACAGATCAATCTGCCCCAGATCCATCGCTACAACACGTCCTGCACCGATATTGGTGTGCCCGACTTCGGAGTTGCCCATCTGTCCGCTGGGCAGACCTACGTCAGGGCCGAAGGTGATCAGCGTGCTGTGCGGACATTCCGCCATCAATCGGTCAAAGGTGGGCGTCTTCGCAAGGGCCGGTGCGTTCGCTTCCTTTGTCGGGCCGATGCCCCAACCATCGAGAATACACAGGACGACGGGTTTCGGTGTGGCCATAGCGGGCTTCCTTCTGTGAAGAGCAAAGCAGTTGCACTCTATCTAAAGCCTTTCACACGCGACTTGAAGCACAAGTTGATTGCGCAAGCGCCACGAGTTTAATGCGACTTGGGCACTGGTTTGCGCTCCTTTGTGCTAAAAATACTCAAATCATGTCCGGTGATAGGGAGATCCGGCCAAAATGGAGGCGGCGCGGTATAGTTGTTCGCACAACATGGCGCGGGCCAGCATATGCGGCCAGACCATCTTGCCCAGAGAAATGGAAAAATCTGCCTGTGTGCGTAGAGACGGATCAATCCCGTCCGCGCCCCCGATCACAAACGCCACATCGGAACGTCCTGCGTCGCGCCATTCGGCCAGTTTGCTGGCAAATTCGGGAGAGGACAGAAGCTTGCCGCGCTCGTCCATAGTCACGAGAACGGCGCCTTTTGGCAGGGCGCGTTGCAAGAGGGTAGCCTCGGCCTTCATGCCGCCGCCCTTTTTGTCCTCGACCTCGGCGATACTCAGCGGACCAAGCCCCAAGGCCCGTCCGGTGCGATCGAAGCGGGTGGTGTAATCGTCAATCAGAGACGCCTCGGGACCGGCGCGCAGCCGGCCCACAGCGCAAATCTGTACCCGCATCAGTTCTCGCTGGCTTTGCCCGCAAGCGCCGCTTTGGCGTCTTCCGGAGACATCCACATTTTTTCGAGCTGGTAGAAATCGCGCACTTCCGGACGGAAAATGTGAACGATCACATCACCCGCGTCGATCAGCACCCAATCGCCTTGCTCTTTGCCCTCGACACGGGACAGGATGCCGAACCGCTGTTTCAGCGTGTCGGACAGTTTTTCTGCCATAGCCGAAACCTGACGGGTCGAACGGCCCGAACAAATGACCATGTAATCGGCCACTTCGGATTTGCCCTGAAGGTCGATGGACACGACATCTTCGGCTTTGTCTTGGTCAAGGGTCTTTGTGACGAAATCGAGCAATTGCTCGCCTCCGATCTGGTCCGGTATGGCTCCCGTCATGGGCGCCTCCGGGGTTGCGGCATTCTCAGCCGCGCTCTGTACGTGAGACAGGACATAGTCCTCCTTGGGATACGCGCCGGTCCGCCCCGGCACTGGGCATGGGACCAAGATAGCATTGCTTTGGTGAAATCTCAATGTTTAGCCCCTTGCCATCGATCCATTGACGTTGTGTGAGTTGCATGAATGCGGGGACAGATGCGCATCTCCCTTGCGAGACTCGCGCGCAGCCTATATGTGACACCTCATGAAGCGCATGTTTGAGATCACGGACCGGGCCTGGTTGCCCTGGCGATTCTTCGGAGCGATGAACTCCGTCCTAGCCCGACTTTGATGCGGGGTTTTTGGTGTGCGCGGCACGCCTGCTGACTTCATACAAATTCCACAGAACATCCACGGGAGAGCGAAATGACCGCCCCGAAGACACTCTATGATAAAATCTGGGACGCCCATGTTGTCCACGAGCAGGAAGATGGCACCTGCCTGCTTTATATTGATCGCCACCTCGTTCACGAAGTGACCTCGCCGCAAGCCTTTGAGGGGCTGCGCCTTGCCGGTCGTGACGTGCGCGCGCCGGACAAGACCATTGCCGTGCCGGATCACAACGTGCCGACCACTCTGGACCGTGTGTCCGGCGTGATCGCCAATGAGGAAAGCCGCATTCAGGTTGATGCGCTCGACAAGAACGCCAAGGATTTCGGCATCCATTACTATCCGGTCTCCGACGTGCGCCAAGGGATCGTGCACATTGTCGGGCCGGAACAGGGCTGGACCCTGCCGGGTATGACGGTGGTCTGCGGCGATAGCCACACCGCCACCCACGGCGCGTTCGGTGCGCTGGCCCACGGCATCGGCACCTCCGAAGTCGAGCATGTTCTGGCCACGCAAACGCTGATCCAGAAGAAGTCCAAGAATATGAAGGTGGAGATCACCGGCAAGTTGAAGCCGGGCGTGACAGCCAAGGACATCACCCTTGCCGTGATCGGTGCAACGGGCACTGCTGGCGGCACGGGCTATGTCATCGAATATTGTGGAGAAGCGATCCGCGATCTTTCGATGGAAGGCCGTATGACCGTCTGTAACATGGCGATTGAAGGCGGTGCGCGTGCCGGTCTTATCGCGCCCGACGAAACCACTTTTGAATATGTCAAAGGTCGCCCGCATGCGCCGAAAGCCGCACAGTGGGAAGCGGCTCTGAACTGGTGGAAAACGCTCTATACCGATGAGGGCGCCCATTTCGACAAGGTCGTGACGCTCAAGGGCGAAGACATCGAGCCTGTTGTCACGTGGGGCACCTCGCCCGAGGATGTTCTGCCGATCACTGCGACTGTGCCTGATCCCGAGAGCTTCTCAGGTGGTAAGGTCGACGCGGCAAAACGTGCCATTGAATATATGGGCCTCACACCGGGTCAGAAACTCACCGATATCGAGATCGACACGGTCTTTATCGGATCGTGCACCAATGGCCGGATCGAAGATTTGCGCGCCGCTGCCGAGATCCTCAAAGGCAAGAAGATCAAAGACGGTATGCGGGCCATGGTTGTGCCGGGTTCGGGCCTTGTGCGGGCTCAAGCCGAAGAAGAAGGGCTTGCCGATATTTTCAAGGACGCCGGTTTCGAATGGCGTCTGGCGGGTTGTTCCATGTGTCTGGCCATGAACCCCGATCAACTGTCGGAAGGGGAGCGCTGCGCCTCGACGTCGAACCGCAACTTCGAAGGCCGTCAGGGCTATAAAGGGCGGACGCACCTTGTGTCTCCCGCGATGGCCGCTGCCGCTGCGATCACCGGTCATCTGACCGATGTGCGCGAGCTGATGATCGAAACCGAGACTGCTTGAGGAGCCGCAAAATGGAAAAGTTCGAAAAACTGACCGGCGTCGCGGCCCCTATGCCGCTTGTGAATATCGACACGGATATGATTATCCCGAAAGTGTTTCTGAAGACCATCAAGCGGTCCGGCCTTGGTGTGAATCTTTTTGACGAGATGCGTTATGACCGTCAGGGCAATGAAATCCCCGATTTCGTGCTCAACAAGCCGCAATATCGCAACGCGGAAATTCTTGTCGCGGGTGACAACTTCGGCTGTGGCTCGTCGCGGGAACACGCGCCTTGGGCGATTGCCGACTTTGGCATCAAATGCGTGATTTCCACGTCTTTCGCCGACATTTTCTACAACAACTGCTTCAAGAACGGCATCCTGCCGATCGTGATGCCGCAAGAGGTTGTGGATGTGTTGATGGAGGATGCCGAAAAAGGCTCCAACGCGCGCATGACCGTGGATCTGGAAAATCAGGTTGTCACCACGTCGGACGGACAGGAGTTCCCTTTCGAGGTGGACGCGTTCAAGAAACATTGCCTGCTCGAAGGGTTGGACGACATTGGTCTGACGATGAACAATGTCAAAGACATTGATGCGTTTGAAAACAAACTGGCTCAGGAACGTCCTTGGGTCTGAGTTCGGGCAGAGATTGACATGAAACGTGAAGCGGCGGCCATTGGTCGCCGTTTTCTTTTGGGACTGCATGCTTATATCTAGGGTGAAACAGATAGGAGAGTGTCATGACGAATTGGAAAACATGGGTTGGAATCGGTGCCCTGATGTTTCTCTTTGGCCTGCTTGCGCTGGGCAATGCGGTTGTGACCTCGCTTGCGATCACGGTCATGCTGGGCTCGCTTTTCGCCATTGCCGGTGTGGCGCAGCTTTGGGCCGGATTTTCCGGTGTGCTGCATGACAATCGGGTCTTTACGCTGATTTGGGGACTAATCAGCCTGTTGATCGGCGTGAGTTTTATTGCCAATCCTTTGGAGGGCACTGTGTCGCTGACCATGCTGGTCACCGGGTTTCTGCTCGCCTCCGGTGTGATCCGTCTGCTGATGGCGTGGCGGATGCGGGAAAGCCGGTTGTTTTGGGCGCTGTTGCTCTCCGGTGCCGTGACAGTGCTTTTGGGGGGGTATATCCTCGCGAATTTCGCGGCCATTTCCCTGTCGCTTCTGGGTATTCTCTTTGGCATCGAGCTTTTGGTGGACGGGGCCGGCCTGATCGGGTTCGGGCTTTTCCTGCGCAACCATCGTTTGTGAAAACGGCGACCCTTTTGGGCCGCCGCCTCTGTAGAGTTATTCCATCGCGGGAAGCAGGCCTTCGGACTGTGCCATAGCCAGTTCCTCGATGGTGACTTCGCCGCTTGCATCGGCGTCAATCAGGGCGAAGTTTTCTTCGGTCAGGTCGGGATAGACCATCAGCATCTCTTCCATGGAGTAGGTGCCGTTTTCGTCGCTATCCAGCAAGGTGGTCTGGGCAAATGCCGGAGCCGCGAAGAGGGTCAGAGCGCCAAGGGTCAGAGCAATAGGTTTCATATTGTGTGTCCTTTCATGTGTGTTGCCCGTGAAGGGCGAATTGAAACGGCTATGAACCGTTGCCCTGAGAGATACAGCCCGCGCTCAAGGTCTCAAGGAGCTGAAAACATTAGAAAGATTTTGCGCATTTGCTCGCCGTAGCGGTGCGGAATGTCGCGCAATTTTGCGCGGGGTTTCGCAAATAAGCGGGGTTTTCCTGCCAATTCCGGCGAGAACGTGCCAGCCTGCGAAGGGGCGCATCGCTCCCATCTTGATATGTGCCGCCGCTTGTCTATGGCGCGCGTAACCGGTGTGAATATCACCCCTGTGGGCTCAGGTGTGTCGTTTCTGACATGGCCCCGACTCGCATATGGCAGACCGTTTCGGGCCCGCCTCTTTTTCTGAAAAGTGGCAGATACCTTGAAAAAACATAGAAATCAGGGCGCAATGATGCAATTTCGCACCGCTTCTTCCATGAAACCGCCCGATTTGCACCGTTAACCTTAACCAATCCTTGCTGCACAAGACGAAAGAAGGCAAAAGTTGGGCAATATTGAGGCAATCCGTCATATTTGGCGGGATCAAAATGGGAAAAGAGCGCGGCTTCGTATCGTGCTCAACCAGTTTGAAGGGAAATTGGCAGTGGTTCGTCGCGTGCTGGGAGCGCTTTTACGCGCATTTTTGGTGGTCCTGTTGGTCATCGTGCCGTCTATGCTTTTGCCAAGCGTGACCGCAGATACCGCACAGGTGATCGCCCTTGTCGCTTTTTTTGCGGCGGCATTGACCTTTTTTGAATATGTGTCGGTCTATCCGGGGCTTGTCGAATTTCGCGATGCGCCGCCGTTCAACCGCGTGCGCTTTGCCGCGTTGTTTGTCACGGTGCTGTTTTTGGCGCTGATTGTCCGCGGCACCTATAGCCCGACCATCGTGACCGAATTTATCAGGGCCATCGGCGCGCTGATCGGTTATGTCCTTGATTTCCCTTACTCGCCCGTCCGTCTGATGGTCTTGGCCTTGCCTGCCAACAGCTCTGCGCAAGAGGTCGAACTGATGCGCGAGGCCGCCGGTTTGAGCTACCTTATTTCGCTTCTGTCGCTGGCGATCTTCCTGATTGTGCTGGGCGTGCGGCATTGGCCGTCCAAGTCCGGTTCTTTCAATGTCTGGATCAATCTTCCGACCTTTGACCCGACCGCAGGCGGTGATGTGGTGAAGCGGTTGAACCGTGACGCGCGGATCAATGTTGTGATCGGGTTTTTGCTGCCTTTCCTTATTCCTGTGGTGTTGAAAGCAGCCGCAAGCACGTTTGGCGCGCTAAGCGTTGAAAGCGATCAATCCCTGATCTGGGCCGTCGCTGCATGGGCCTTTTTGCCCTCGTCTCTGTTTATGCGCGGTATCGCGATGGGGCGGATTGCCTCCATGATCGCGGAAAAGCGGCGTCAGGCCTATGCACGTGCCGAACTGGACCATGCAGCCGCGTGATGCGGTGTCTGGCGCTTGTTCTGCTTCTGAAGCCTTTCGGGGCTGCCGCACAGGAGCGTTTGCGTGTTGCCACTTGGACTGTGGAACTGACGCGCAACGGGCCGGGGCTTTTGCTGCGCGATATTCTCGAAGGGGATGATCCGCAAATTCGAGCCGCGCAGGATCATATCCGTGCGCTCTCTCCCGATATTTTGCTACTCACGGGGTTTGATACCGATCTTGACGGGCACAGTCTGCGCGCATTTGCTCAAGATCTCGATTACCCCGCTCTCTTTACCCATCCCGGAAATTCCGGTCGCCCTACAGGGCGTGATCTGAATAAGGATGGCCGCTTTGGCGAACCAGAGGATGCGCAATCCTATGGCGAGTTTACAGGGCAGGGCGGCATGGCGATTTTGTCGCTTTTGCCGATTGCGGCGCAGGATGTGCGCGATTTTTCCGGGATGCTGTGGCGCGATCTGCCCGAGGCGGCTCTGCCGGAGGGATATTTTGATGATGAAGACTTGGAGGTTCTGCGTCTGTCTTCGCATGCACATTGGGATGTCCCTGTGATGTGGAACGGGGAGCCACTCCATCTGTTCAGCTATACGGCCACCTCCCCTGTGTTCGACGGTGAGGAAGATCGCAACGGGCGGCGCAATGCGGATGAGACGCGGTTCTGGCTGCTCTATCTTGACGGGGCCTTGCCGCTCTCCCCGCCCGAAGGTGATTTCGTCATTTTGGGAGACAGCAATCTCGACTCGCATGATGGAGACGGGTGGCGCGAGGCGATGCAGGCGTTGCTTTCCGATCCCCGTATTCAGGACCCGCAGCCGCGGGCGCAGCGCGGCCCTGTCGCCAATCCCGATCATCTGGGCGACCCTGCTCTGGACACTGCCGACTGGGAAGATCCGCAGCCGGGAAACCTGCGTGTGGACTATGTGCTGCCGTCTGCCGGTCTCGAGGTTCTCGATGCCGGTGTCGCTTGGGTCGATGCGGCGAGTGAAAAAAACACCTTTCGACATGGCCTTGTCTGGGTTGATCTGGCGCGGCTTCCTTGACGAGGCGGCGGGCAGGCGCTACGCCGCTTGCGACCTTAAGAACAACAAGGACTGGACGCGATCATGAGCACGCCTTCTCTTCTCATTCTCCCCGGTGACGGTATTGGCCCCGAAGTGATGGCCGAAGTCGTTCGCATTATCGACTGGTTTGGCGAAAAACGTGGCCTCAAGTTCGATGTGACCACCGATCTCGTGGGCGGGGCTGCCTATGACAAACATGGTGTGCCGCTCTCTGACGAAACCATGGCGAAGGCACAAGAGGTAGACGCGGTGCTTTTGGGCGCTGTGGGCGGGCCGAAATATGACGTGCTCGATTTCTCTGTGAAGCCGGAGCGCGGCTTGCTACGCCTGCGCAAGGAAATGGACCTTTTTGCCAACCTGCGTCCGGCACAATGCTTTGACGCGCTGGCGGATTTCTCTTCGCTGAAAAAAGACGTGGTGGCCGGTCTCGACATCATGATCGTGCGCGAGCTGACATCTGGCATCTATTTCGGTGAGCCGCGTGGCATCATCACCGAGGGCAACGAGCGTGTCGGCATCAACACCCAGCGCTACACCGAGTCGGAAATCCGCCGCGCAGCGATTGCCGCTTTTGAACTGGCGATGAAGCGGAACAAGAAGCTCTGCTCCATGGAAAAAGCCAATGTGATGGAATCGGGTATTCTCTGGCGTGATGTGGTGACCGAAGTGTCCGCCGATTATCCAGAGGTCGAGCTGTCGCATATGTATGCCGACAATGGCGCGATGCAGCTGGTGCGTGCGCCGAAGCAGTTCGACGTGATCGTGACCGACAACCTCTTTGGCGATGTGCTTTCCGATTGTGCTGCGATGCTCACCGGTTCGCTCGGCATGCTGCCGTCTGCGTCCCTTGGTGCGCCGATGGCGAATGGTCGTCCGAAAGCCATGTATGAGCCGGTGCACGGCTCCGCGCCAGACATCGCAGGGCAGGGCAAGGCGAACCCGATTGCCTGTATTCTCTCTTTCGCGATGGCGCTGCGCTATTCCTTTGACGAGGGTGCAGAGGCAACCCGCCTTGAGCAATCCATCGAGAACGTGCTGGCCGACGGTGTGCGCACAGCGGATCTGTTGGCGGATGAGGGCGTGACGCCTGTCTCGACCTCCGGCATGGGCGACGCCATTCTGGCCGCTCTGGATGCGTCTCTCTGATCTGCTGTATCAGTGAACAAGAACACGAAAGGGCGCCCTAGGGGCGTCCTTTTTCATTCAGTCGAATAGGTCGAAAATATCTTCGGCAAGGTCAAACAGCCGGTATGCGGTGGATTTGCGTTTCTTTTTGGCTTTGCCTCGCGTTGGCGAATGGGATTTTTTCGATTTCTTGCCTTTGATCTTGAACGAATCCTGCTCATAGCTCCGATTGAGGGATTTCATTCGCGACAGAGGCGCGCCACAGGCTGCACATTTCAATTCGTGGCGGACACCATTCCCGAGCGTAAGAACAGTCTTGGAGCCACAATAACAACAGGTTGCGGATTTTTGCGTGCGATACATGGAACACATGTGGGTTTGAGGCGTTGAAAACGCAAGAGAGTGTTTGCAGTTTGCCGAAATGCAGCGTTAAAGCGCTTTCGCAATGATCTATGTGCCATAAGGTGATTGTGACAGGCCCGCTACATTCATACGTTTTAAGCGTTTCTCGAAAATCTGTGACTCGGGTTTCCCGTGAAACACTCTAACCTGACCGCGCCATCCGAGGAGGACCGACGCATGAACATCACGGGAGCTTTCTATGCCCTCGCCGCTTTCGCGGTTTTTTCGACGCATGACGTGGTGATCAAATTTCTTGGCGGGACCTATGCGCCGTTCCAGATCATCTTTTTCTCGACGCTGTTCTCCTTCCCGCTTGTGATGTTCATGCTGATCCGTGACCGGAGCGAAGGCCACCTGCGCCCTGTGCATCCGTGGTGGACGCTGTTTCGTACGCTGGCGGCCATGTGCAACACGCTTGCCGCCTTTTATGCCTTCTCGGTGCTGCCACTGGCGCAGGTCTATGCGCTGATCTTTGCCACGCCTCTGGTCATCACAATCCTGTCCATTCCGGTGCTGGGCGAACGGGTCGGATTTCACCGTTGGGCCGCAGTTGTGATGGGGCTGGTCGGTGTGATGGTGGTTCTGCGTCCTGGTTCCACGGAAATCACCCCCGGTCATCTGGCCGCACTCTCTTGCGCGGGTTTCGGGGCATTCGCTTCCGTTGTGGTGCGTAAGGTGGGCCGTGAAGAGCGGACTGCGGTGTTGATGCTCTACCCTCTGATCGCGAACTTCCTCGTGATGGGGCTGGCAATGACGTTTTTCTACAAGCCGTTGCCGCTTCTGGATCTTGGAGGTATCGGAATGGTCTCGATACTGGGCTTTAGTGGCGGTGTGATCCTGATCTTCGCCTATCGCGCGTCCGAAGCCGCTATCGTTGCGCCCATGCAATATTCACAGATCATCTGGGCTACGATTTTCGGCTATTTCATCTTTGGCGAAAAGGTCGATTTGCCGACAGTCGTCGGTGCGGGCATCATTATCCTCTCGGGTCTCTACATTGTTTTCCGCGAGTCGCGCGGTGGCCATTCGGAGAACACCCCCGTGCTCCGTACCCGCTCGCGCGCCTCTTCGGCAGCGTCCTTCCGAATCTCTCCTTTTGTCAGACGCGGAAAACTTCGCTGAGCCATGTCACGAAACATGGAATTGGCTCTTGCAAAACCCGCAATGTCGCTATATTCCGCCCCTCACGGTCGGAGCGTAGCTCAGCCTGGTAGAGCACTGTCTTCGGGAGGCAGGGGCCGGAGGTTCGAATCCTCTCGCTCCGACCAATTAAATCACGGCGAATGCCCTATAGTTTTGCCACTTTGCCTCCCCATAGTTCTGCCTCTGGCTCATAAAATAGGCACCTTTTCTCGTCAGATGATTTCGGGGTTTAAGTATCTTATAAGCTCAATCCCTTGTGAAACTTTTTTGTAAGTGTCGTCGGAAACCGGACCTTAGGGCCATTTGCATTCCGTAGACTGCCGCTTGTAATGCCACGTTGGCATAGAGAATGAGTGAAAACCCCATTTCTCCCAACTCGGGTGTGCCTAAAATTGGGGTTTTCCCCCCGACAACCAGATTGACCAATTGAGGCGTGCCATTCAACGCAGAGGGAATACCCTGCATCTCTTCCACGCTTTGTGGGGCTTCTACAAAGGTGATGTCCGCTCCGTCTTCGATACAGGCAGATGCCCGGTCAAGAGCTTCGATATAACCATCTGTGGCACGTGCATCAGTGCGGGCGACGATCATCAGGTTTTCATCTTGGCGCGCGTCTACAGCCGCTCGGATGCGCGAGCGCGCTTCTTCCAGGGGCACTACTTCCTTGCCGGAAAAATGCCCGCAGCGTTTCGGAGTCTTTTGGTCTTCGAGGTGAACGGCACTTGCTCCGGCGCGTTCTAGCGTCCTGATAGTATGACGCACATTCAAAGCATAGCCAAATCTCTTGGAAATATGCAGCAGGTTGGAGGCTAGTTCGATTGATGCAGTACGCATGGGTGCATTAGGTGATTGCGCCCTCCTGAGAGGTTTGCCTCATTCTAAATAGTAAATGATTGAGACGAGCGCCGCGCAAACCAACAGACAATAAAAGGTGAAGTTTCGATTTATGGCCGAGGTCACGCGGGATGGTGAGGTGCCAAGTTGTCGCCCAGTTATGATCGACATGGCAGAAATGGGAGATGCGGAAATCGCGCAGGCCCAAGAGAAACACAGCCCCAAAGCAAGAGCATAAGGATGCGCCTGACCAATCGGGCCTGTGCCAAAGAGCTGAGCAGCCATTATCATGACGATGGAGTGCGGAATCAACAGGGCGCCGGCGAGGGGAACCAAAAACAGGCACGCCAAGATAATGGTCAGCATGGGCAACGCGCCGCTTTCAATCAAGTCAGCTATGCCTAACTCTGTCAGAAAGATCGAGGCTCCTGCCCCAATGACAGCGGCACAAAAAAACATAGTTGCTTCATTTGCCATCGCACAGGATGCTTCACCGAGCGCCTTAACTTGGCTCCCTGTGTCGGCAGCGCTTTGGCGAACCGTAGGTTCGATATATGGCCAGAGTATCGATAAGAGCGGCAGAACGATGCAAGCCGCGACGAGAAAGCTGACATGAAGTACGTGGTGCACACTTAACGTCACAAGGATCAGTAGAACCACCGCGAACAGGATTGCCCACAAAGCACGCCCATTTACGGTATCCTCCTCAGCTTCACCATCAAACTGCGGTTCTTTAGTGGTTTCATAATGCGAAATGATGAGTCCACCCGCTGTGATTAGCATCGCGCAGGCAAAGCTCAAGCCTAAAAAAGTCACGGCATCAAGCGTGGGAATTGCCGTGGTCACAATCGCAAAACCGACCCCAATGGGGTTCCAAACCGTCATCATGATCGTGCCGCGAAGCGCCGATAAGGTCACGGGGCGTGGATCTATGACGGATTTCCCAGCTTTCGTCGCGCGCTTAGCGTGGTCAACCGCCATGTCTGACATCATCGAAATGGTGCCAATATTGAACAAAACGGAGAAGGCTTGGGCGCCATATGTCATAACTGCATTGCGCATTTTGGCCGGATACGAAAACAGTTGTGCGGCCGCCACGCTCACGACTTGCGAGGCGCGGACCGGAGTGCGTATGAGGCCTAAGGAGGTCAAAAATGCCGAGAATGCAGTGCCTTGGAAGATCGCCTGTTTTAAAGCCGGTAAGCCTTCAGGGCGCAACGTTACGATTATGCCCGCGACGATCAGCGCGCCGATGGCAAAGACACGCGCGATGCGGTGTACCGACCTTATGCGTATCAACGCCAGCGCAACCGCAGCACATGCGGATATCCACATCAAGGATGCGGCGTGCGGCACCAACATTTCTCCCACTCTTGCGAGCACCATAGCCCCGATCATCACAAGAGCCAGAAGACCGCTCAATCGCTCTATGGAGATGATTTGCGATAAGAGGTTTATACCGCGCATGAGTTAGAACCGATCTGATAGATGTGGTCGCGAAGATTCGGACCAGTGTTTCAGGTGGATCGCATAACGAACGAGACGATCCATAACGAGGAAAAGAAAGAACTATTCACCTGACTTTAATGCCAAGGCTACGCTGGAGGCGATCCGCTAAGCGATGACCTTGGCGGAGCTGTCGAAGAAGCACGGTGTTCATCCAAACATTGATCAGCACGTGGAGGCGGGCCGAATCTATGAAAATGACAGCCTGATGTGAAACTCTGATTCACCTTAAATGGATTGCAAGATGGTCAAAATAAGCAGGGCCACCTCTTAGCTCAAAGGTGGGGCCACTTCATTCTGCCATATCATTGATGTCAAGAAACCGGTTGTTTCTTTCCTTCATCAACTTTCAGCAGGAAGACGTCGGGTCGGGCGTAGTGACCGACAACATCGAAATCATATTTGCCTCGAATAATTTCTCTGAGATCCAGATCAGCATAAACGATGTCTTCGCCATCATAGATTGGGCCAGCAATAATTTCACCTAAAGGGTTCACGATCATTGAGCCGCCCCGCATTATAATAGTGTCGGGGGCCTCTCCTTGAATCGGATGGTGATCATCAGGGAAGTCACCGCGCGTCATGTACTGGCATGAGCTTAATACATAACAACGACCTTCACGAGCAATATGGCGCATGCTGGCCACCCAACCGTCGGAATCATCAGCAGTTGGGGCGCAGTATAGCTGAATCCCTTTTTGATACATCGCCATACGCAACATTGGCATGTAGTTTTCCCAACAGATCACGGAACCAATTTTACCAATCTCGGTGTCAAAAACAGGAAGCGTCGAACCGTCTCCAAATCCCCAAATCAGCCGTTCCATGGCGGTCGGCATTAGTTTGCGATGCTTCCCCAACAATCCATCTTCAGGGGAAAACGTCAGCGAGGTGCAGTAAAGCGTTCCACCATCTCTCTCAATGACGCCTACAACCATAAAAATTTGGTGCTCTGCGCAAATTTCTGAAAGCCAATCGGTGTGAGCGCTCGGAACCTCTATGGCACTTTCATAATAGCGCGCAAATTCGTCGCGGCCTTCGGGTGAACGCCCTCCGACCCGTGCACCAAAATCTACACCTTTGGGGTACCCTGAAATCAATGCCTCCGGAAGTACAGCCAACTGAGCTTTATTTTCTGCTGCTTTCTTCACGTGTATTTCAATCTTACGGATCGTCGCCTCTGTGTCGAAGGGTACTGATCCGATCTGAATAACTGCTGCTTTGATAGTCATGTCGCTCTCCTAATGGGACGGAATATTCCGACCATTTAAATATATTAAGCCCGAAGTAAGTCCCTGTCTCGCGGATAAAACTGTCAAAACCTAACATTTATGCCTATAATTTCTACGATAATTGATTTTTTTAAGATAAAATGTCACAAAATAATTGGTCGGAAAAATCCGACCTGTAGGGTTCATTTATGAAGGAAGTACACATGGGTCTTAAACACACACTTGGACGTCTGGGCATCTCGGACAATATGAGTCGAGTCTATCTGGCTGCGATTGAAAGTGGCCCCTCACCTGTTTCAGTGTTGGTCGCACGCACAAAGCTACCGAAAGCGACGGTTTACGATTCCGTAGCAAAACTGGAAAAAGAAGGGCTTTTAGAAAGCCAGGGTGCGGTCGGCAAGCGCATCATCGTCGCCCACGACCCGACGATCATGTCGGAACAAATCGAGGCTCGTCGGAAAATGGTTTCCGAGATGCTGCCTGAACTTCGAGCGCTCTTCAACGCAGCCAAAGGCAAGCCAAATATCCGTTTTTACGAGGGTGAAGAGGGCATCCGGACGACGATGATGGATGCCCTCACCTGCAGGAGCGGGACATTATACTGCACTTACGCAATGGCTGAAATCATGGAGGTTCCGGGCCTTGAATGGATGGAAGGCTATGCCGCTGAGCGTGTCGAAAAAGGTATCTGGATGAAGGTTATGCGCTCCCGCAGCCATGATCGCAAGAATATCTGGCCCAGCAATCACAGGGAAAAACGCGAAGTACGCTTTGCTCCAGAGCACGTGCCATTGGGCTTAACAACGATGATCTACGACAATCGCGTGGCAATCGTTTCTTCAAAAAAAGAAAATTATGGCCTGATCCTTGAGAGTGAAGAATTCGCAACAATGCAGCGAACCTTGTTCTCAGTGATCTGGGCTATGAGCGAACCATCTCAATTCATTGAGGATATTGAACATGACAATCCAAACAACGACTGCTCCCCCCCCTCATCAAGTCAAGACTAAACGAACCATCGGACCTGCCGCGCGCAGAACACTAACGTTGAATGCTATTGGTCTGCTAGGCACCTTGCTTCTATGGCAAGCTTTGGCAGGGCTTGGGATTATCAACAGCTTTTTGCTGCCCGCCCCAACAGATGTGTTGGCTGCGCTGGCTGCGCTATCAAAAGATGGCACACTTTTTGTGCACCTTGCGGCAAGCCTGAAACGTGTGGTTTTGGGATACTTGCTCGCTTGCGCGATAGGGCTTCCCTTGGGATTTCTGTGTGGCTGGTCACGGACTGCGGCAGACCTTATCCGCCCGATTATCGAGGCGCTTCGTCCAGTGCCACCACTAGCGTGGGTTCCAATTTCTATTCTTTGGTTTGGCCTCGGAGATATGTCTGCGTACTTCTTGGTGTTTTTAGGTTGCGTGTTTCCACTTTTTTTTGGGGCTTATACAGCAGTCCGTTCAATTGATCGCAATCAAATCAATGCGGCACTATGCCTTGGCGCGCCCCGTAATATGCTCTTTCTGGAAGTTCTATTTCCAGCAGCGTTACCGATCATGATGCCAAACCTGCGTCTCGCTCTTGGTATTGGCTGGATGTGTGTTGTGACTGCAGAATTGATAGCTGCACAGACAGGCCTAGGGTACCTGATCCAGCAATCCCGCATGCTCTTTCAAATCAACAACGTTGTTGCAGGCATGGTGGCTATTGGGGTCGTCGGTTTCATCATGTCTGCAGCGGTTGAGAAAATTGAGCGTCGCGTGAACGCATGGTCCCCCTCGGAACGTAGCTAAAGGATACTCTTATGAACATAAGCACGCAGCCCCACCTAAAAATTTCAGATGTTGGAAAAGTCTATAAAACACAAGAAGGTAAGGAAATTATTGCTCTTCAAAATGTTAACCTATCTATCCAACGCGGCGAGTTCATATCGTTGCTTGGTCCCTCTGGTTGTGGCAAGTCGACGTTGCTGAACTTGATTGCTGGATTTCAAAACCCAACGACTGGGGGCGTGATCCAGAATGGCCAAGAGGTTCTGCAACCGGATGCGTCACGGACAGTCGTTTTTCAAGATTACGCTCTGTTCAATTGGATGACATTGCAAAAGAACGTTGAATTCGGCTTGAAAGCCAAGGGCATGCCCAAGAAAGAGCGTTCTGAAGTTGCCCGTGATTTCCTCGCGCGAGTTCAGCTTGCAGGTTTTGAAGACAAGTTTCCACATGAGGTTTCTGGAGGCATGAAGCAACGCGCTGCGATTGCTCGGGCTATGGCCCCAGAGCCTGAAATTTTACTCATGGATGAACCACTTGGAGCGCTTGATGCACAGACCCGCGTATTGCTGCAGGAGGAAATTTCGCGCCTGACCTCTGAAGGAAACAGCACGGTCATATTCGTAACACACGGCATCGATGAGGCGGTTTTCTTAGCTGACCGGGTTGTTGTTATGAGCCCCAGACCGGGCCGGGTCAGAGAAATCGTCACATCCGAACTTAATTTTCCACGAAACGCGGCAAGCCGTGCCGACCCTTGGTTTGTTCGAACTGTAAGCGAGCTATGGGAAACGCTGAAACCAGACTGGCAAAAAGAAGAGAAGGAAAGCACATGATTAATAGACGTCAATTCAATATGTTACTTGGATCGAGCACCGTAGCACTTTCTGCTCCAAGCATCCTACGCGCAAAAGATTCCGATCCGATCCGGTTTTGCTGGACCAACACAGTTTCTGTATCTGCGCAGACACAGCACACACTGAAAAATACCGACATTGGTATTCGTAATGATGTGGATGTAAAGATGACTCAATTTGCAGGGAGTCCGCCGATCAACGAGGCACTGGTATCGAACGCGGCCGATATCGGAAGCGTCGCGGACTTTAGTGCCGTGATGATGATGGCTGCGGGCGTTCCACTCTCTGTCGTGTCGCACCAGTCCTATTTCCGTTCGGCGGTTATGACTACTAAATCATCTGGGATCACAAAAATCGAAGATCTGAAGGGTAAGTCCATTTATGGACTGTTCGGTATTACTGCATACCTTAATGCGCAAGAGGCCGTGACTAAGGCGGGTCTCACTCCTGGTCGAGATGTAAATTTCGTTAATATCGGAACTGCAGAGCTTGCAGATGCTGTGCGAACGCAACAGATTGACGCGTTTTTCATGTGGGATCCGTGGGTTACGTTTTTTGAATATCAGGATCTTGCTCAGGTTGTATCGCAAGATGTGACACCTTCTATGGTTTTGATCATGCGTGACGCGTTTATGAACGAGCGTCCAGCAGAGGTTACCAAGCTTTTGAAAGCTCATTCAGAGTCTATGTATTACGCGGCAAACAACCACGACATTGCAAATCAATGGTTTCAGTCGCTGGAGCCTGCAAAGAGTATTCCTACCGATGTAATTGAAACATCTTCAAGCTTTGACCCTGTATGGGCTGCTAGTAGTATTGAGCAGATGGATCTGTCCGTGACGGAAGCTGCTATCCAGCGCATGCAAAAAATGGCTGAATGGGGGTATGCGGAAAAACTAATTCCAAGAGTCCCGGACGTTTCCAGCTTTGTAAATTCTAATTTTAGTTCAGCCGCTTACAAAGAACTCATGGCGACAGGTTTTGATCCGGATTCGGTGAAAATTTTGGACGAAATGAAAGGCTGAACTGATGAATATACGTAAAGTGGCTGCGGCTCAGTACGCGCCGGTTTTCCTTGATCTCGAAGCAACGCTGGACAAGATTGACGACATTGCGGCAGACGCCGCAACACAAAATGTTGAGCTGTTGGTTTTTCCAGAAACCTTTCTGCCAGGATATCCTTATTGGACACTATGTTTGGACGCATTCACCGCGCGGACAGACTATTATCCACGTTTGTTGGAAAACTCTGTAGTCATTGGAGATGCGACAACTGACCGGCTGTGCAAAGCGGCAAAGGCAAATAGCATGGCAATGGTGATCGGCCTGACAGAAAGGGAAGGTGGAACGCTCTATAATAGCCAGCTTATATTGGACAAGGATGGCTCCATACTAGGATGTAGGCGTAAGCTCATGCCAACCCATCATGAGCGGATGAGCTATGGTTTTGGAAGTGGTGAAGACCTTAAGGTATACGACACTTCGGTCGGACGGCTTGGTGCTTTGGTTTGCTATGAGCACTCAAACGCACTTTTTCGCTATGCCGTCCAATCTCAAGGAGAGGAGATTCATGTAGCAAATTGGCCGGGCGGGCTATCATGGACTGATAATGTTATTGACGCAGCGTCAAGAAACTATGCATTCGAAGCGCAGTGTTTTGTTGTCTCGGTCACCGGAGTGCTGCCGAAGGCATTTATCGAAGAGCTGGGCGATAAGGCTATGGAGATATTTACAGTCGGGGGGGGCATGTCTACCATTGTCGGCCCGAATGGTCGTATCATTGCCAAGAGCGACAGCGGGAAGGAAGAGCTGATTATAGCGGAACTGGATATGGCTGAAATTAACAAAGCAAAAACAATTGTTGACAGTTTTGGCCATTACAGTCGATCTGATGTGGTGCAGCTAATGTTGCATGAAAGCAAACCAAAAGCTCTCGCCCATGACCTGCCTCTGAAATGATGTGGTAGCTGCCTCCAACCGCTCTGCTCAAGCAGGGGTGGGAGGTGTGAACTACAATAAAGAACGACCGCTCAGCGATGCTGGAACGAAATCACAGCATCGCTGATGAAATTTCCGAATCTCGGCAATCCGTCCTTTCAACAAATCCTGGCGGATATCAGCCTCGGGTTTGCCGTGTCTGACGTCAGCGATTATGGGACCAAATAGCGGTATTTGCTAAGAGAGTGTTCTTGGCTCATCGTAACCACCGAGGAGTGGACGATGAGAAAGACAACGAAGAGCCCGGGCGAGAAGATCATCAAAGACATCAAACGCGCGACACGCAAGCACTATTCTTCTGAAGAGAAGATCAGGATCGTCCTAGATGGCCTGCGCGGCGAGGACAGCATTGCTGAACTGTGCCGCCGTGAAGGTATATCACAGGGCATCTATTACAAATGGTCCAAGGACTTCATGGACTGCTGAGGGAACGCCACCGGTCCGAGTGACCGATAGCAGGGTAAGAAGCGGCTTGCTGGGGACACGGCGCGTGCTGCAAACACCGATGAGGTGAAGGAACTGCGTCGAGAGGCAAAGGACCTCAAGGAAGTGGTTGCGGAACAAACGCTTGAACTACGTCTGCTCAAAAAAAGCATGTACGACGGTGGGGGCGACCACGAATGAGATACCCTGCACCTGAGAAGCTTGAGATCATCCGGTTGGTTGAAGAGAGCCATCTGTCGGCCCGTCTAACACTGACCAAGCTCGGCATTCCCCGCACCACGTTCTATCGCTGGTACGACCGGTATCTTCAGCGCGGCGAGGCTGGCTTGCAGGATCAGTCTCCCAAGCCAAAACACGTCTGGAACCGTGTGCCCGACGAGGTGAAGCGCAAGGTTGTCGACCTCGCCTTGCAGGAGACGGAACTGTCACCGCGCGAGCTGGCCGTGACGTTCACGGATCTGGAACGCTATTTTGTCTCAGAATCCACTGTGTATCGGGTGCTGAAGGCGCATGATTTGATCACCAGCCCGGCATTCATCGTGCTCAAGGCGGCGAACGAGTTCAAAGACAAAACGACTGGGATCAACCAGTTGTGGCAGACTGACTTCACCTACATCAAAGTCCTTGGTTGGGGCTGGTTCTATCTCAGCACAGTCCTCGATGATTACAGCCGCTACATCGTCTCCTGGAAGCTCTGCACCAACATGCGGACTGAGGACGTTACCGATACGCTTGACTGTTGATTTCCGCTGAGAC
>NZ_JAHKPE010000030.1:0-154492 GCF_018860305.1 Celeribacter halophilus | reverse complement strand
GCGGATAATGGCTCGCTCCATCGCAAACCCGGCGCACTGCGCAATGGTGCGCCATTCATGGAGATGCCGGACGCCTTCCGCCGCCTACAAGATCACATGTTGCGCAAAGAGGGTGGTGATCGGGAGATGGTCGATATCTTGTCCCTCATTCTTCATCATGATGAAGCTGCGGTTCTGCGCGCGGTAGAGCTGGCACTGGAGGCAGGCGTACCGACCAAGACACACATCTTGAACCTGCTTCACAGGCTGATTGACCCCAAGAAAACCGATCTTCCGGAGATCGACCCTCCAGACGCTCTGGCCTTGGAAACGGCCCCCAAAGCCAATGTCGATCGCTATGACGACCTCAGACAAACAAAGGAGAAGCGTCATGCGTCATGATCCAGCGGGAGCCTCGATTGTGATCATGCTCCGCAGCCTCAAACTGCATGGCATGGCGCAAGCGGTTGATGATCTGATAGCGCAGGGTGCGCCAGCGTTTGAGACTGCAACGCCGATCCTGTCCCAACTGCTCAAGGCTGAAATGGCAGAACGGGAAGTGCGGTCGATCGCCTACCATACGAAGGTGGCCCGTTTCCCGTCTTACAAGGATCTTACAGGGTTCAACTTCAAATCCAGCGACATCAATGAAGCCACAGTCCGGCAGTTGCATCGCGGCGAATTCATGGAGAACGCAGAAAACGTAGTTCTGATCGGTGGCCCAGGTACAGGGAAAAGCCACATCGCCACCGCCATCGGTGTGCAGGCCATCGAACATCACAGATGCAAAGTCCGCTTCTTCTCGACCGTGGAACTCGTCAATGCACTGGAGCAGGAAAAATCTGCGGGGAAGGCTGGCAAAATTGCAGAGATGCTCACCAAAACCGATTTGGTCATTTTGGATGAACTCGGCTACCTGCCCTTCAGCCCATCAGGAGGCGCATTACTCTTCCATCTCCTGAGTAAGCTCTACGAGCGCACCAGTGTGATCATTACCACCAATCTCAGCTTCAGTGAATGGGCACAGGTCTTCGGCGATGCAAAAATGACAACTGCATTGCTCGACCGGCTCACCCACCGTTGTCACATCCTCGAAACTGGAAACGACAGCTACCGCTTCAAAGTCAGTTCCGAAACCGCCAAAAAAACGCGAAAGGAGACCCCACAATTGACTGCCAAATAAACGCTGATACATAGATAAGGGTGGGTCAATTCTCGGTGGAAATACCGGGTCACGTCTCAGCGGAAATCAACAGCTCCAGCGTTTCCAACGATTATAGAGCGTCTTCGGCGGGCCGTATTCTTTCGGCGCATCGCACCACCGTAAGCCATTGCGGTTTATGAAGATTATCCCACTCAACACGCGCCGATCATCAACCCTCGGCTTGCCATGGCTCTTGGGAAAGAACGGCCGCAGTCGCGCCATCTGTTCGTCGGTCAGCCAAAATAGATGGCTCATGATACCCCCTGAAAGCTTGGGGATTTGAATCATGCAACTAATGCAATCTCAAGTCGATTAATGGGCCCTGAACCTAGCTGGCGTCAATAATAGCGTCTTCCATATGATCCAGAAGCGTCTCGACCTGACCTGTTAAAATGTCTTTGACGTCCGCAGACTGATCGAATTGCGCAAGGATGCCCTCGATCTCCGCCGCAGTTGACCCAAGTTCCGGATACCCCACCGTTGCGGCAATACCGCTAAGCCGGTGGACGATGAAAGACAGCTCTTTCTGCGCCTCCACGTCAGCGGGATTGCGCATGATCTCGATGTGAAGGGTTTCGACTTCAGGCAATCGCTCGCAGACAGTGTCAATGAAGCGCAAGCGGGTCTCTTCAATCGCTTTCTGAAGAGCGGGTGGCAGTTCGGAGCGGGCAGAATTCTGGGTCGTCATATCTCGCAATCCTTTGCACGAAATGCCTGCCCGCCCCCACGCAACATCCCCGTGCATATTCCTGTGCTTTAAGCGAACATCATATTCACGCGCGCTCGTTTGGGAGTATTCCGTTCCTTGGACACACTCATAAGAGCCCGATTGAACATTTTTTGCGGCGTGGAGTCAAACATCGACATTTTGACCACGTCACCGGCTGAAACCGTGACATCCATAGGGACGGTTTCTCCGCCGATCAGCCCAAACTCGCGCAGGGTCAAGGACAACTCGGCCTCAACCTCGTCGCGATCCAACTGAACCGTGCGCGGAAGAACGGCGATGAATTTGCCCTCTCCGGCATAGGAAATCATCGGATCATACTGACGGGTGTTTTCAAAAATAGCCTCGGACACATCGGTCAGAATGTCATAAAACTCAACGGGCGTGCTCAAAGAGAAAAGCCGCTCGGGACGGTCGATCTGAAACGCAATAGCGCTGAACATGAACCTCTGAACATGGGACATACGGTGGAGATAGTTCTCCATTTCCGTGCTGCCGATCACGCGCGGGACGTCATAGATGATCACAGGGTCTGCAAATTCGAACTGTGTGTCTGAAGCAGGATGCGCGCTGGCTCCCATTCCGAGGCGCAAATCTGCCTCGCGGTTTTGCGCCTCTTGCGCCCGCGTTTGTTCCTCAAACAACATCTGCGCCACACGCAACCGGGCGTGCATCTCGGTGATGTCGATGGGCTTGGTCATATAGTCGGTGGCGCCCTGCATGAAGGCGGCGTCGACATGGGCCTTGTCCTTCATGGAGGTCAGCATGATGATCGGTGTCTGGCGATATTCGGGAAGCGCGCGGATGTGACCACAAAGCTCGATCCCGTCCATTTCCGGCATTTGAATGTCGAGGAATATGGTCGAGAATCTCTCATCACCTGCGATGATGAGCTCAAGCGCCTCGCGTCCACTTTCCGCACATTGAATGTCTTCGTAACCATCACTCCGGAGAATCTCTTCAATCAGAGTCCGGATATTTCGATCATCATCAACCACCAGTATTGCCATATCAGCCTCCAAAGCCTCAGGAAAACAGCCCTATTGCTTTAGAACTATCGGCAAAGTTGTCACAAAAGCGGGCCGAATTGCGGCAGAACTAAGTTTGGGGTAAAAAGAGAAAAAACCAGACCGCATAAAGCGTATAAGATGTTGATTTAACTAATTAATATAATTTTACAAAATATTAGTAATTTTGGCATCCCTGACAGAATCTCCTCTGCCATCATGGTATTCAAAGGCAGGAAAAGACCCAAAATAGAGCCGTTCAACGGACAAAGCGCGATTTTGTGATTCCACTCTGGCGTGTGCTTGTTTGAAGCAAGCGAAAGGTGTATTGAAACGCTATGACTGAATTACGCCGCATCATGCATATCGAAGATGATCCCGACATTCGTGAAATCACACGCATGTCTCTGGAACTCGTTGGCGGGTTTGACGTCATTCAGTTCGAAGGTGGCGACATCGCCCTTGAAAACCTGCCGAACGACGCGCCCGACATGATTTTGCTTGATGTCATGATGCCGGTCATGGACGGGATCGAGACATATGCGAGGCTCAGAGAAATCGACGCCTATAAGGATGTGCCGATCATCTATGTGACCGCCAAGACATCCAAGTCGGATTTCAAACACCTGAAAGAAAACGGTGCGCTGGACGTCATTATAAAGCCCTTTGAACCGATGGAACTGCCCGACCAGCTTCGCGCGATCTGGGCCAGCATCGCTTAGGCATGCCTTTTTCACCGCAAAGTTGAATCCATGTAGGACGCTGCGTCACCGGCATCGGTTTTGCGAAGGCGTATCAAATAAGATGTGGTGCTGCCAATCCACGATATGAGATATTCAATATCTTGATGATATTTTGACCATCATGAAACCCCCACTTCATACCGGATATTGCTAATGCGGCTTACCTTCCGAAAACGCTATCGGCGATTTTCCACCTAAAGAGAGTGCAAAGCTGCCGATGACAACTTTAAGCTGCAATTCACCATAATTTTGCCAAGGTTGAACTATAGTTTTTACCTCAACCATTGCGCATGCGCGCATAAAGTCGAGTGAAATTCTAACCTTAGCAGGGAGAAGTTATGCGAATCCTGATTGTTGACGATGACCCGCTTATTCGTGATTTGGTTCGCACCGTGCTGCGGCAGGACCAGACCAACGAAGTTGTGGTCGCGGCCTCCGGTCCTGCGGCGCTGGATATTCTCCAGCATGAAGACGAGCTTTTCGAAATGCTCATGCTCGACATCGAGATGCCGGAAATGGACGGGATCGAACTGTGCCGGTCCATCCGAAAGCTTCCCGATTACAAGACCACTGCGATCGTCATGCTCACGCGAAAGTCCGGCCTCTCGGATATCGAGGGAGCCTTTGCTGCTGGTGCGACGGATTACATCACCAAGCCTTTCGATGTGAAAGACATTCAACCGCGTCTTAAAATTGCGCAGCGCAAGATGCGCGACGATTGTCTTACGGTGGCCCGCGAGGTTCTGACTGACCCCACATCCGAAGACAGCAAGGCGCTGGAGTTCGCTTTGGAGACTCCCGTTCGCATCACCGATGTTGAACAGCACACTGACCCTTTCTCCCTCGGCAATTACCTGTCGCAACTCAACCGCAAGAAAATCGATCAAAGCGTTGTCTTTGCGGTGCAGATCAATTCTTTCAACCGGATTTTTGCCACACTGTCGCCGCTTCAGGTCTTGTCGATATTGGTCGAGGTTTCCGAGGGGATCAGCGCGACGGCCAAGGGGCGTCGCCTTCTCAATGCCTATTTCGGCTCCGGCGCATTTTTGTGCATCAGTTCGAGTGATGCGCTTGAAGATTGGCACAACATCGGGAGCAGCATAAACGAAATCCTTGGTGCGTCAGAGGCTATAGGCGCGATGGAGATCGGCAGAGACGTCACTGTGACGGTCGGTCGCCCCTTCCGTCCTGCCGCCCACCGCACCCAAAGAGTGCGCAAGACCTTTGATCGCGCTTTGGTACAACTTGACAGACGGGCTCAGGTCGGGAGACGCTCTCCGTAAGAGCCGCCCTACCCCTTTCGGCCCCCGTCGCATCACAGACAAAATCCGCGAAAGCCCCCGCCTTGCGTTGACCGCACAGAACGCGGCTTGAATGCACCTTGGGGCGGACAGTTGCGCGCTCTGCATCCCGATTGTTCACATGGCTGTTCGCAATTTGCCCATAATTCGTCACCGACACACCTTTAAACGAGAGTAATACATTCAAGTTTCTCGTTTTAAGTGTTCAACCGTCGCGGTTCTGTCTAACGTCGGCAGAACCAATGGATGAATTTGCAAAACAGGGGTCTGTGGGGAAACAATGATGATGTGCTTGGAGGGAGTCCCTGCAAATCCTATTTTCTGGTCCGTATGCGGTGTCTGCGCGATCGCGGCTCTGGGCTTGTTCACAACGCTGAAGCTCCAGAAGTTCAACGGTAAATTCTATTATGCCCATACTTTCGGGGCCTTGATCTGGACGTTGCTCTCGGTCGGTTTTGAATCTGCATCCACAGATTTCGACTGTCAGTTCCAATGGGCCATTCTGGCATGGCCGGGCAATGCGATGGTACCAATCGCGTGGTGTTTCTTTGTCTTTGCCTATGTCGATCATGCCGCCTGGCTCAAAAAGCGCATCGTCTTCGCGGCACTCACCTTGATCCCCTTGGCGATCTTGGCATTCGCCGCCACCAATCCGTGGCACAAGCTCGTCTATACAGATGCGACGCGTATCCTTCCGGGAGCAGACCATATCCATTATGTTCATGGTCCCGGCTTTTATGTCATCGTCTCCATCCTTTATGCCTTTGTCGTACCGACCCTTTGGTGTCTCGCCAAGGCCTTTAAACGTGCGAAGCGGACAGCTTGGCCCCTGCTGATCACACTGCTGTTGATCACCATCACACCGCTGACCGCAAATGCGTCCTATGTCATTCTTGGCTTTACCATCTTCGGACTTGATCCAACCTCCTTCATGTTCACGCTGGGCATCATCATTTTCACATGGATGCTTCTGACAAACAAAACCATGGATATGGCTTTCGTCGGCCAGTCCGCCCTGTTCAACACGATGACAGAGCCAGTCATTATGATCGACCGTTTTCAAAATATCATGCAGATGAACGCGGCGGCAAAACAAAGCGGCCTGCATCAAAAATCGGGCAACACTCTCACAGAGATACTCGCGAACATCAAGAACATGACACCCTCAGGGAGCCCCGATCAACTCTGTATCGGAGACAGGATCTATGAGCCCCGTATCCGCGAAATCGAAAGCCCGCTTGATCCGGCGAAAACCATTCTGGGCTGGAGCATCACCTTTGTCGACATCACCGACAGGATCGCCGTCAGTGCGGCTCTGGAAGAGGCGCTGCAACGGGCCGACGAGGCCAGCCGCGCGAAAGACGAATTTATTTCTGTCGTCAGCCACGAGTTGCGCACACCTTTGACCTCTCTCACAGGTGGTTTGTCCCTTGCTCTGAGCGGTCGCCTCGGAGAGGTCAACGATCCCATCCTGTCACTTCTCAAGATCGCGCATCGAAATGGCCTGCGCCTGACGCGGTTGATCGACAACATCTTGCTGACCCAGAAAATCAACGTCAATGCGCTGAATCTGGAGAGCAAGCCGGTCAACCTTACCCAACTGCTCGAAGAGAGCCTCGAAGAGAACAAGATGTTCGCGACCGAGCGCGGCATTGAACTTGCCTTGAAAGATGTGGATCGGGACGCCGTCGTCACCGGAGACGCTTTTGCCATCCGTCAGATCATCGACAACCTCCTCTCGAACGCCATCAAGTTCTCGGTCGAGAACGGCGTCGTAGAAGGCACGGTCAAAGCATCAAACGGACTGGCCACATTGTCGATCACCAACTCCGGCCGCGGCATTCCTGCCGGCATGGAAAGTCAGGTCTTTGGTCGCTTCGAACAGGTGAACGACAAGGTTGAAAGCTACACCCAAGGGTCCGGTCTCGGCCTGCATATCTCAAGAAATCTGGCCGAAAAAATGTTAGGGAATATCTTTTACGAAAGTGAAGAAGGCCACAAAACGACATTTTTTGCCACTTTCCCCATCGCCTCAACGGCTGACAAGGACTAAAGCCTCACACGCACCGCTCTGCGCCGGTGAATATGTCGAAACATCCAGCGCGGCAAAACGCAATGAGGGTCATGCCGACCTCCCGCGCGGTCTCGACGGCCAGACTGCTTGGCGCGGAAACGCCGATCAACGTCGGGCAGCCGATCATCGCCGCTTTCTGCACAAGGTCCACCGAGAGCCGCGAGGTCATCACGATGGCGCCGCTTTGCGGATCAATCCCGTCACGGATCAACGCGCCGCAAAGCTTGTCGAGCGCATTATGGCGACCAACATCTTCGCGTGTCGGATATATCCCTTGTTCAGGGATGAGAAATCCAGCCGCATGGGCGGCGCGGGCTTGGTCGTGGAGCGGCTGACAGGCACGGAGTGCGTCGGGGGCCTGCGCGATCTCCTCTGCCGAAAGCCGGACACCGGCCCCCACTGGCGGCACATTGCGCAGCGCTTCATCCAGACTGTCGATCCCGCAAAGCCCGCAGCCCATCGGCCCCAAAGCGGCACGACGTCGGGCGAGAAATGCATCAGCGGCAGTATCCACAAGCCAGAACCGTGCTTCGGTGCCTTTGTCATGGACAATCTCTTCGAACCGCTCGATCTCGGCGAGGCTCTTCACATAGCCCTCAGTCAGCGCGAAGCCCAAGGCAAAGTCCTCGATATCTTGTGGCGATGCCATCATGACCGCCACAGTCGTGCCGTTGAACACAATCGCCACAGGCCGCTCTACCACCAAATCCCGTGTGATCTGGCGCTCCCCCTCACGGGTCCATGTGGTGCTTGCGTGGCGCGCCACGACATCGGAAACGGTTGGTTGTTCAATCATCTTTGGCCTCGAAAAGCGCATCTCCGGCCTCTGTAAGCCGGTAAAAGACGCGCGAGGTTCGCACGTCTTTGCGTTCGGTTTCGATGAGACCCAGCTCTTGTTCAAGACTGGTGCATTCGCGGATCACCAAAGCATGGGCCAGATCGAAAATCCGCGCAAAACTCCGGCTGTCCTTGGCAATCCCGAGATGCGTGGCCGCCAATATCATCGGCCCCATAGGGCTGAGATATGGCAGGCCAGTGCTTTGCGCGGCGTGAAAGGCCGCTTCGAAGTCTTCTTCTTGCGACATGCCTTATGCGCTTTGATGCGGTTCGATCTTCACAATCACCGATTTCGAGGTCGGCGTATAGCTTTGATCGCCCACAGTCTGATGCGGCACCAGTTCGTTCATTTCGGGATAGTAGCCCGCAAGACAACCATAGGGTGTGTCATAGGGCACAACGCGGAACCCCTTACAGGCGCGGTGACGCCCGTCATCGAAGCAACCGATCAGATCGACCAGATCGCCATCCGACAGCCCGTTCTTCTCCATATCCTTCGGATTGATGAAGACAACATTGCGGATGCCGTAGACGCCGCGATAGCGGTCATCCATGCCGTAGATCGTGGTGTTATACTGGTCGTGCGAGCGGAAGGTTTGCAGAACAAACTTGCCATTCTCGCCTTTGACCTCCTGCCACTCCGTCCGGTCCCGCAGATCATCCGTGCCGAAATTGGCGAGGCCCGTTGTGGTTTTCCACTCGCGATGAGAGGCCGAATTGCGCAGCCAGAAGCCCCGCGGTTTGCGCACCTGCGTGTTGAAATCTCCGAAACTCGGCAACACCCGCGCAATCATGTCGCGGATCTTGTCATAATCTTCGGCCATTTCGTCCCAGTTCACCACATCGCTACCCAAGGTCGCCTTGGCCATACCAGCGATGATGCCGATCTCGGATTTCAGCGATTTGGATGCCGGCAGGTTGATGCCCGACGAGCCGTGCACCATCGACATGGAGTCCTCGACGGTGATCATCTGACGCTCGCCTTTGGAATTGCGGTCGATCTCCGTGCGACCCAGACAGGGCAGGACATAGGAGGCTTTACCCGGCATAAGATGCCCGTGGTTGAGCTTTGTGGCGATGTTCACCGTCAGGTCGAGATTGCGGAAGGCATCCGCGACCAGCGAACTGTCCGGCACCGCGCGCGCGAAATTGCCGCCAAGAGCGACAAAGGCTTTCACAGTCCCTTCGAGCATGGCGCCAATGGCGTGGGTCACATTGTGCCCCGGCTCACGCGGCAAGGTGACGCCCAGTTCTTTTTCCAGAGCATCGAGGAAGGCCGCAGGGGCCTTTTCGTTGATCCCCACTGTGCGGTCGCCCTGCACATTGGAGTGCCCGCGCACCGGACAAAGCCCCGCCCCCTCACGGCCAATATTGCCTTTGAGGAACATGAAAGAGGCGATCTCGCGGATGGTTTGCACGGAATGCAGGTGTTGCGTAACGCCCATAGCCCAAGTGGTGATGACGCGCTCGGCCTTGAGATACATCTCCGCGGCGCGGGTGATCTCGTCGCGGCTCAGGCCGGATTGTTCTTCGATGATCTCCCAAGAGGTCGCACGCACCATATCGCACCAGCCTTCGAAACCGGAGGTGTGTTCGCGGATAAAGTCATGGTCGAGAATGGGGGGGCGCCCCTCGGCCTTGGCACGATCCTCGGCCTCAAGCACGACCTTGGACATGCCACGGAATACCGCCATGTCGCCACCCAGACGCGGGCGGTAATAGTCGGTCGATGTCGGCTCGGCCCCGCCTGTGAGCATCTCCAGCTTTTTCTGCGGGTCGGCGAATTTGGTCAGGCCTTTTTCCTTGAGCGTGTTGAAGACACAGACCTTCGCCCCGCGCTCCACCGCTTCGCGCAGGCTGGCGAGCATACGCGGGTGGTTGGTGCCGGGGTTTTGACCGACGCAGTAAATCAGATCACATTTCTCGAAATCATCGAGCAACACGGTGCCTTTACCAACGCCAATTGCCTGCGTCAGAGCGACACCGCTGGCTTCGTGGCACATGTTGGAACAGTCGGGGAAATTGTTGGTCCCGTAGAGACGCACGAAAAGCTGATAGAGGAACGCTGCCTCGTTGCTGGCACGGCCTGACGTGTAGAATTCCGCCTGATTGGGGTCTTCCAAGGCATTGAGCGCTTCGGCAATGCCGTCGAATGCGTCCTGCCAGCTTACCTCTTCGTAGTGATCCGTCTCCGGATTGTAACGGATCGGCGTGGTCAGACGTCCCGCATGTTCGAGATCATAATCCGTCCAGCCCTGCAATTCCGTGACCGAATGTTCGGCAAAAAACTCCGGTGTTACGCGGGCCTTGGTGGCCTCCCACGCAACCGCTTTCACACCGTTCTCACAAAACTCGAAAGACGACCCGTGCTCGGGATCGCCCCAAGCACAGCCGGGACAGTCGAACCCGTCGGCCTGATTGAGGCTCAAGAGCGTCTTGGCGCGACTCACCGGACTGCCGGTGCCCATCAGTTGACGGCCCACGCTTTTCAACGCGCCCCATCCACCGGCTGCGCCGGAAGGCTTTTTGATACAATCGTCTTTGGTCATAGTGCGTATCCCTTGCTTAGCTTTACGCCTGTCTCTTGAGGGGACGTAGCGCAGGGCCACCCTTAAAAAGAGCGGCCCCACACAATCGGTTTGTGTCGCTTATTCGGCGGCAACAGCCTCTGGATGCGTGCGGCTGACGTGATGCTTTTCGTGCACCGGTCGTACCAGCAAATTCGCAAAGAATGCAATCACCAGCAGTGCAGCCATGCAATACATCGTCGTATTGTAGAGCGTCGATGTCGGGTCAATAGTCCCTGCCGGTGCAATTTCGAGCAGGTTCGCAATCGTCACCGTATTGGCCGCCATCAGGTCATTCAGTTGGCTGACGGGCGCACCGAACTTCTCGGCAAAGGTCGCGGGATCAACCTTTGACGCGAGATCGGCAATGGCGTTTTCCTTGGACATTTTGCGCAAGGTTGTGATCGCCAGCGGACCAAGCACCCCTGCGGTGGACCATGCGGTCAGCAAACGCCCGTGGATGCCGCCAACGTGGAAGGTGCCGAAGACATCTGCCAGATAGGCCGGAATGGTCGCGAAACCGCCGCCATACATGGTAAAGATCACCATGGTTGCAACGTAAAACCCGATCAGCGCCGGAGTGCCCCCCATCGAGGCAAAGAACGGCACAGAGAGGTAGAGCGCCGTGCCCATCACGAAGAAGATGTGATAGGTGTTCTTGCGCCCGACAAAGTCGGATGCGGAGGCCCAGAAGAAACGGCCCAGCATGTTGAACACGGAAATCATGAACACATAGGTGCTGGCGAACGCCGCCGTCACGATCGGCAGGTTGCCGAAAATCTCGTCCATCATGGTCTTCGCCACACCGATCACACCGATACCGGCGGTCACGTTGAAGCAGAGCACAATCCACAGCAGCCAGAATTGCGGCGTTTTGAGCGCCTGATCGATGTGGACATGGTTTTGCGACACCATACCGGAGGTGGTGGGTTTGGGTTCCCAGCCTGCCGGTTTCCAGTTTTTCGCAGGGACCCGATATTGGAATGAGGCGATCTGCATAACGACGAAGTAGATGATCCCCAAGGTGACAAAGGTCGCAGCCGCGCCTGTATCCCCGGTGCCGACCACATAGACGCCCGCGTCACCGCCAAACGGTGCGGCTTGGGCCGCCGTGGCAACAATAACCTCGACCGTGCCGTTTGCAGTGTCTGCGAAACGCTTGCCGCCCTCGGTGATGAGGTTGATCGCACCTTCGGCGCCGAGGAAGTCGGGGGCTTTCTGGAAGGTGGTGAGCAGCTTGTCGATCAGGACTTTCCCGACCATCGCACCGCCGCCAAAGCCCATGATGGCCATGCCGGTCGCCATACCACGACGGTCAGGGAACCAGCGCAGCAGGGTGGACACAGGAGAAACATACCCAAGGCCAAGACCGATCCCCCCGATCACGCCATAGCCAAGGTAGATGAGCCACAACTGGTGCGAGGCAATGCCCAGAGACCCGATCAGGAAGCCGCCGCCCCAGCAGAAACCGGCCACAACGCCGACAAACCGCGGGCCGACTTTCTCAAGCCATTTGCCGCCAAAAGCAGCCGATAGGCCGAGAAACAGGATGGCCACAGAAAAGATCCAGACCACGGAGGTCAGCGACCAATCCGACGCGGCAGGCGTCAGAACGCCAAATTCGCGGGTCAAAGCGGGGTTGAACAAGGACCACGCGTAAACCGATCCGATACACAGGTGGATCGCGATAGAAGCCGGCGGCACGCGCCAGCGGTTATAGCCCTCAGGGGCCACGATATTCTCTTTGCGCAGGAAGCCAAGCGGCCCCGCTCCTGAAACTGACATGAAGTTTCCTCCGATCTGTGGGGCTCTGCGGCCCCTTCTTGCGTGCGCGACCTGTTTTCGGGTGCGTACAAACGTCACTCCGCGACCAGATGTCGCGCAATGGCTGAGGAATTGCCATTTCAAGTCTGGAATTGTCAAACTAAAATAATAAATATAATCAAGAGGTTACAGAATTTCACCGCAGTGCAGAAAGGTAAGAATTACCATTTTCAACCGATGATGCGCTCGACCTGATGGACAAAATGTCCACTTTTTTAAAGCACCTCACTCTTCGTCAGGACAGAATGACGCAATCGGACACCAGACAGAAAAACTTGTGCCGCGTCCGCACATGCTCTCGACCGTGATGTTTCCCCCTGCCCGCTCGATCAAAGCCTGACTGATCGACAGGCCCAAACCTGTGCCTTCGGCCTGTTTCGTGGTGAAAAACGGATCGAAAACATGGTCGATCTGTTCGGCGGGAATGCCCGGACCTGTGTCATGCACCAGAATCGCCACACCATCCTTTCCGTTCTGCGCAAGGGGTTTCACTTCGACCGTCAAAGTCCCGCCCATGTTCATGGCCTGCGCTGCGTTGATGAAGAGATTGACCAGCACCTGTTGCAATTCGTTCTCGACAATCTCGATCAGTGGCACGTCGCTCTCGATCCGCCGCGTCTCGATCTTGTGCTGGCGCAAGTCTGCGGCGACCAGGACCAAGGCACTGTCCACCGCCTCCGAGACATTCACCAAGGAGGAATGATCCGACATTTCGCCTGATCTGGAAAAGCTCAACAATTTGCCAACAATCGTATTGATCCGCCGCGTCTGGGTTTCGATCAGGTCAAGCTCGGTCTCCACCTCCGATGTGATCTCATCGCTCAGACCAAGGCGCAAAAGCTCCATATTGCCCTGAATAACGGCAATCGGGTTGTTGATCTCATGGGCCACGCCGGCGGTGATCTCGCCCAGAGAGGCCAGCTTTTCCTTTAGAATGAGCTGGGCATAGGTGTCTTCGAGCTTCTGGTTGGCCTCGCGCAATTCCTGTGTCCTCTGGTCCACCAGATCATTGAGGTGATCGGCATAATCGCGGAGCGCCTCGTCGCGCTCTTTCACCTGATCCAGCAAACGGTCCAGATGGCGGGCCACAGCGCCGATTTCATCCTCGGCCTCCACAGTGCCGATACGGGCGCTCAGATTGCCGCCTTCCACTTGTTTCATCGTGGAGGTCATGCGCTCCAGCGGCGCGAACACTTCCCGCGCCATACGAAGGAACAACGGAGCGGCGAGGCAAAGCACCGCCAGAAACGCCAACCCAAGCGCCAGAACCGTGCCGTTGCGCTGATCCGCAAAGGGCTTTTCGAGAAAACCTGTATAAAGCATTCCGACGCGCCGCCCCGTCACATCGGTCAGCGGCATATAGCCCGAAACATACCAGTCATTGACCACAAAGGCACGATCCAGCCAAGGCTGCCCCTGTTCCACCACCTGATGCCAGACCACCTCTGTCACGCGTGTGCCAAGGGCACGGTCGCCCTCGAACAGGCGCACATTGGTGGAAATGCGGACATCATCAAGAAACAGCGTCGTTGTGCCTGCCCCCGACGGGGTCTCCGAGTCTGCGCCGTAAATCAGCGCGTTCATCCGGTCGATCACATCAAGGTTGCGGTTCAAAAGCCGCCCGCCAAAGAGATAACCGTCTGCGCCCTCGATCTTATTCGCCGCCCAAAGGATCAATCCGCGGTCTTCATGCTCCCTCTCCAGAGGCCGCGCGCCGGGGGTTGGCACAATACTCAACCGCGCCCGTTCTGACAGCCCTTCGCCCAGCCGCTCCAATTCGGAAGGTGCGACCACGATGAGACCGGAGAGCGAGGGCGTCGCGGAGGCCTCCAGCAACTTGCGCACGGTGTCCGGCACATCCGTCTGCGGCCCCAGTGTATCCACCATCAGAAAGTCCAGCCCCATGCGGCTTTGCGCATCGGCCAGATAGCGGTGCAAGGCGTCCTCGCCTTCCCCCATCGCCTGCGCCAACTGCCGCGAGTCTCCGACCGCCATAATGCTCTGGGCCTGCGCTTCTTCGATTTTCAGGAAATATTGCTCTGCAATCCGCAGATCACTCGTGACTTTCGCAATCAGAAGATCATCGAAACGCCCGATCCAATGCCACATGGTCACGCCCAGAAAGATGGGCAGTAGCACTGCAATCGGCAAAAGCGCCAGCGCCAGAAGTTTCAACCGCACATGGGTTTTGAGACGCGCCAGAAGCGGGGTCATGTGTTAAAGGCCCCACGCCTGACATTTGCGGTCAATGGTCTTGCGCGCCACGCCCAGAATACGCGCGGCCTCGGCCTTGTTGCCACCGCAGGTTTGCAAGACATTGAGGATATGGCGCTGTTCTACAGCTTCGAGGCTTTCCGTCTCTGTTCCGCCCACGTCCTGCAAGGCCCGGTCAAAACCTCCCTGAATGATGGCCCGCTCCACCACATTGCGCAGTTCCATCACATTGCCCGGCCAGTCATACGCCATCAGCCGCCGCTTCACCGAGGCGGTCAATTCGGGTGCCGCGCCCCCCATGCGCGAAGACAGGGTTTTCAGAAAGAATTCCGCAATTTCGATCACATCGCTTGGACGTTCACGCAAGGGTGGAAGCCAGATTTCATGGACATTCAGGAGGTAATACAAATCCGTCCGGAACCGCCCGCTTTCTACCGCTTCCTTCAAAGACTCCTTGCAGCAACAAACCACGCGAATGTCACTCTCGAAACTCCGGCCCCCCCCGACCGGCTGGAACCGGCCTGTGCTCAACCATTCGACAAGCGTATTCTGGCAATTCGCGGGCAACATATCCACGTCTTCAAGGAAGAGAACACCTCCTTCGGCGGTGCTCAAAATGCCTTCCGTCCCTGACGCATGGGGCCCGTCCACCCGTCCGAAAAGGCGTTCGCGGAATTCCTCTTGCGTTATGCCGAAACATGGCAGCCATGTGAAAGGCTGATGCGCACGAGGCGAAACGCTATGCAGCATCCGCGCGGCGATATGTTTGCCGGTGCCGGTTTCGCCTTCGATCACGACATGAGCATTGATGGCAGCGGCGCGTTCAATCGTCTCCCGCAGAGCCTGCGCCACCTGCGAAGAGCCGATAAAGCTGTCCCTCTGGCGCAAAAGATCGCTGCCTGCGGCGAGTTCCTGACGCAGCACGGAGTTTTGCCGTTTCAGTTCGGTCTTGGCGAGGCTTTTTGAAATCGCATTCAACACCTGATTGGAATGGAAGGGCTTCAACAGAAAGTCACTGACCCCCAGTCGCAACGCCTCGATGGCCGTGTCGAGATCGGCATAGGCCGTCATCAGGATGATGTCGGAACGCAGCCCGATCTGCCATTGGTCCGCCAGCCATTCCAGCCCCGTCATCCCCGGCATGATATTGTCGAGCATGATGACGTCATAGCTTTTGCCGTCCAGACATTCGGATGCCTCGACAGGGGTCGCCGCCACATCGACAAGGCGGCATTTGTCCGCGAGCGTCTTTTTCAGGAAATGACGCATACCGATTTCGTCATCCACCACGAGGATGGACGCCTTGGCCAATTCCGGTCCAAAGGCAGCCTTCACCCCGTTCTGTCCGTCTTCTGTGTGCGTGTTTTTGTTCATAAACGCATCTTTAATGCGTTTTGCCAAAAACGACATCACAGATTTTGCGCAACTTCCAGCGGGCTGGCCTTAGCTCAGGATTTTGCGGAACCGCGCCAGCACCAGAACCAGCGCGATCAGGGACATGGCCGCGATCTTCAACAGATCGGGATAGACCAGATCAAGCCCCGCGCCCCGATACAACACAGATTGCGCGAAAGACACGAAGTGGGTGGCGGGGCTGATCGTGTGCATCACAAGCTGGAGCCACTCCGGCATGGATTCAAGTGGCGTTATCCCGCCCGAGAGCAGGATCATGATAACGATCACCGGAATGGTCAGAAGCCCGAATTGCCCCATGTTATGGGTGAAACTCGCCAGCATCAGGCCCAGCGATCCTACCGAAATCACATAGAGGGCGGCCCCAAAGACATAAAGCCAGATGGACCCCGCAATCGGGACGCCCATCGCGCCCTGCACCACCAAGACGAGGCCCAGAACAGAGGCAATGAGGATCACACCTCCTGTGGCAAGGATTTTGGAGAACACAATCTCATGCGGGCGCACGGGCATCACCAGAACATGCTCGATCGTCCCACGCTCGCGTTCGCGGATCAGGGACGAGCCCGACAGAATCATCATCAGTATCGTGACGTTGTTCATCAACTGCATCACAGCTGTGAACCATCGCGCGGTCAAATTCGGATTGAAGCGGCTGCGGAACACCACGTTCACAAGATCGTCGTCTTCCACTCCCGGCGTCAGATAGTCCGACACGGTATCGGCCAGAAGCTCCGCCATGAAGGTCGAGCCGGTGCCCGCAAAAGCCACAGCGGTGGCATCGGCAAGGATCTGGATTTCCGCCTCATCACCTCGGCGCAGGTCTCGTTCAAGATGCGGCGGCAGGGCGACGACGAGCACATAGTCGCCATCAATCTGCGCCTGCGCGGCCTCTTGTGGACTCAAAAGCGCGGGCGGGGTGAACAGAGGCGCACGGATTTCATCAATGATCCGCGCCGTCAGCGGGCTGTGGTCTTCGTCCACCACAGCAACCGAGAGGTCTTGCACCTCTGTCGAGCCTGCATCGGACACCAGCCAGACGGCCGCGCTGAACACATAAATAATCAGGACAATCATCACCAGATCGCCGCGAATTGCACGCAGTTCCTTGACCGTGAGGCGGAGAATATTGGCAAGGCTTTTCAACATCTCAGGCCTCCTGCTTGCGCAGGGCAAGCACCGAGAGAACAAGGTAGATCAGGCTGAATACCGCGAGCATCAAGATGTTCAGTGCAACATCGCTCAACCCGAAGCCTTTGAGGAAAATGCCAACCGAGACCGGCTGGAACCAAGCCCCCGGAAAGCTCAGACCGATAAGACGCCCTATGGGTGCGAGCGTCGAGACAGGGGTGATCAGACCGGCGAAATTGACCGTGGGAATGATCGCGATCACCGCCGTTGCAAAAACTGCCGAAACTTGCGTGCGAGTAAAGGCCGAGACCAACTGGCCAAAACCTGTGGTCGCAATGACAAAGAATAGCGCAGCCAATCCCAGCACCGGAAGGCTGCCATACCAAGGGACTTCAAAGACCCAGAGCCCCAGCCCCACGAGCACCCAGAAATTGAACCATGCAATGACAATATAGGGCAGTTGCTTGCCCACAAGGAATTCCACCTTGCGCACGGGTGTGGCGCGGAAGTTGGCGATCGTGCCGGTCTCCTTTTCGCGCACCACGGCGATGGTGGACATGATCGCGGGGATCAGCATCAGGATCAGCATGATCATCGAGGGCACCATCGCATGCGCGCTTTTGAACGCCTGATTGAATAGATAGCGGGTCGAGATCGACAGGCTGGCGGAACTCTCTGTGCCGGTTTCGGCTTCAAGATCTTCAGCAAACTGGGTCAGCAAACCGAGCGTGTAGCCCTCGGTTGTCTCACCGCGAAACGGCATGGAGCCGTCGATCCAAATCGAAATTTCCGGCGCTGTCAAACCTTGGTGCAGGGCCTTGCCGAATCCGTCGGGGATTTCCATGGCCAAGGTCACGTCCCCGCGTTCCATCAGCCGGTCCAATTCGTCGAGAGAGGAAAAATCCTCCTGCTGTTCGAATTGCGGGATGGAGGAGAAAGCCTCGACCAAACGGCGGCTTTCCGGTGTCCGATCCATATCGTTGACCGCAAAACTCAGCTTGTCCACGTCAAAGGAAATCCCGAACCCCATTGTGAGCATCAAAATGATCGGTCCGGCCAGCGCAAAGAACATGCGGATCGGGTCGCGGACCAGTTCCAGCGTCTCGCGTGTAGTATAGGCCCAAAGCCGGCCCATCGCGCGATGTGCGGCACTGGCCGTTTTGGTGGCCACATCGGCGGTCAGACCGGCGGTGTCGGACGGAGCGTCTTCGTCTTGGGTCTCCCCTTCCAGCGCGGCGATAAACGCCTCTTCCAATGTCTGCGCACCACGGCGCTCGGTCAGTTCCTGCGGGGTGCCGACATCCAGCACACGCCCCGCATGCATGAGAGAAATCCGGTCACAGCGCTCCGCCTCGTTCATGAAATGGGTGGAGATGAAGATCGTCACGCCTTTGTCACGAGACAGCGAAATCAGCTTGCGCCAAAAGGCATCCCGCGCCAGCGGGTCCACACCGGAGGTCGGCTCGTCAAGAATAAGAATACGCGGCTCGTGGATCGTCGCCACGGCAAGCTGCAACCTTTGCCGGATACCCAGAGGCAGGCCATCGGGCAGCGCCTCGGCAATTTCGGTCAGTTCGAATTCGTCCAGCACCTCGCGCACTCGCACGGCACGACGTTGTGCCGGAATGTGATATAGCTTGGCGTGTAGCTCAAGGTTCTGGCGCACGGTCAATTCGGCATAGAGCGAAAAGGCCTGTGACATGTAGCCGATGTTCTGCCGTGCGGCCATGTCACCGTTTTCAAGCTCTTCACCAAAGAGTTTCGAATGCCCCTCGGTCGGCTGCAACAGGCCGGTAAGCATCTTCATCGTTGTCGACTTGCCGCAACCGTTGGAGCCGAGAAACCCGAAAATCTCGCCTTCAGGGATCGTGAAGCTGACGTGATCCACAGCGGTGAAATTATTGAAGCGTTTGACCAGATCGAAAGCTTCGATTGCAGGCACGGCACCATCCTGTTCGACGCGCGGGCGCAGGGTCACGCCGACCTCCTCACCCTCCTCTTTGGGCAGCAACTCGACAAAGGCATCTTCCAGCGTCGCCTTGCCCGCTTTCGTGCGGATGTCTTCGGGACTGCCGGTGGCAATCACCTGCCCATCATTCATCGCGGCAAGCCAGTCGAACCGTTCGGCCTCTTCCATATAGGCGGTGGCCACCACCACGCTCATGCCCGTCAGTTTGGCACGAATGCGGTCGATCAATTCCCAGAACTGCCGCCGCGACAGTGGGTCCACGCCGGTTGTCGGCTCGTCGAGGATCAAAAGGTCGGGGTCATGGATCAGCGCCGCGCAAAGCCCGAGCTTCTGCTTCATCCCGCCCGAGAGTTTCCCCGCAGGCCGGTCAAGAAAAGGCGCAAGCCCCGTGGCTTCGGTCAGCATGTCTATGCGGGCGTGGCGTTCCTCGCGTTTCTGACCGAACAGACGTCCGAAGAAATCGAGGTTTTCGCGCACGCTCAAAGACGGGTAAAGATTGCGGCCAAGCCCCTGCGGCATGTAGGCGATCTTTGCCCCCAAAGCGGTGCGGGCGCGGGCGTCGCGCATGTCCTGTCCGAGAACCGTGACTTCCCCTTGCTGCGCACGGCGCACACCAGCGATCAGCCCCAGAAGCGTGGATTTGCCCACCCCGTCCGGCCCGATCAAACCGACCACCTGTCCGGCAGGAATGTCGAGCGTCACATCGTTCAGAGCGAAGACCGCTTTGTAACGGTGCGACACAGCATTCAGGCGTGCCACATGCTCCATTGCGGCTTACTCCGGCACATTGACTGCGAGATGGTCCGGCCAGTCCATATCCGGCTGGCTCCGCACGAAACCGATGCCGCGCACCCCGCTTTTGATCAGTTCCTCGTATTTTATCAAAAGCGCGCGCGGCACGGTGAGTTTGACACGAAACACAAGATCTTCGCGTTGCTCCTGTGTCTCGACATTTTTCGGGGTGAATTGCGACTGCGGCGAGATGAAAGTGATCGTGGCAGGCACAACGATATCCGGAATCGGATCAAGGATCAGCCGCGCCTCATCGCCTACGGAGAGCGTTCCGATCACTGCCGCGGGCAGGTAGATGTTCATATAGACATTGCTCAGGTCCAGCATGGTGACGACAGGATAACCCGAGTCAATCACCTCTCCCGGTTCGTGCAGACGATAGAGCACCCGCCCACGGATCGGCGCTTTGATGGTCAGATCATTGAGGGCGAGCTGCACTTGTTCCTGATCGGCCTCGGCTGCGGCGATGGAGGCCTTGGCATCCTCGATCTGCGCCTTGGCCATTTCGACGGAGGCTTTGGCACTGTTGAGCGTATTGGTCGCGTCATCCAGTGTGCTTTGCGATGCGGTGCCGGTTTCATGCAGTTTGACCACGCGGTCATAGGTGGTCTGGGCCATCGACAAGGCACTTTGTGCCTGCATCAGCGTCGCCTGCGCCACGGTCAGACCTGCATTGGCGCGCAGCACGGCTGCTTTGGCGGCATTGAGCTTGGCCATCGCATCGGCCGTGTCCATCTGTGCGATCTCGTCCCCTGCGGCCAGAATATCCCCTTCTTGGGCGGTGACACTTTCGATCCGTCCGGCGTATTTCGTCGCAACATCCACGGTCTGCGCCTCGATCCGGCCATTGGAGCTATAAATGCCCTCCTCCCCGTTCGACTTCCCGAATTTTTCGAGCAAAGCGTCAAAGCCGTTTTCGGCCTGCGCGGGGGTGGCCAATGAGGAGAAGGCCGACAGGAGGCACATCGCTATGACCGGAGGAACAGAGGCCAGACGGTGAAAGAGCTTTGCGGACATGGGGGATATTTCCTCGTTCTATGGACGTGGACAATGTTGAGACAAGGAGTCGTTTGCGCGAACTGTGCGCCTCTTCTGGTTGAATCGCAATGTGACATTGTTGTCAATTTTACGCGCACCTTCAGAAATGACAAATCAAACGGGTTTCAAAGACACCCCCGTTCCGGCTCGCGGTCAGCGTGCTCGAAAACATCTCCAGAAATGCGCCCTTAACACATCTTGAAATCCGATTTCGAGCTTACTTTATTTAGAAGGTCCATCGCCGAATTCCGGCGACGTCAGACTTTCACCACTCACATCATCGTCATCTGTTAGGGACACTGAGTCGATGTTGATAGATACGCAACACACAAGTACAGGTCAGAACTCACAACCAGCTCCAACCAACGTCAAACTGACGCCAGAGTATAGAGCCAAACCTTGGGGCCGTCGTGACGGCCTTTGGGCACCGGACAGCGCCCAGCCCTTGGGCGAAGTCATTTTCAAATCGGACACCAGCGGTCTTGTCCTCAAATGGCTCCAGACCAGCGAACCTCTGTCCGTGCAAATCCACCCGCAGCGCGGCCCCGGTCGCAAACATGAATGGTGGTATATTGCCGATGCCAAACCCGGCGCATATCTCCAGCTCGGGTTGAAGGAGTCAGCCACTCCCGAAGACATCCGACGCGCCGCGCAAGACGGCAGCCTCCCTGACATGCTGCGCCGGATCGAACCGGCTGTCGGAGATACCTTCTTTGTCGAGGCGGGGACCATCCATGCACTCGGACCGGGATTGACCGTGGTCGAAGTGCAGGAACCCAGCGATGTCACATGGCGCCTTTTCGACTATGGCCGTCCGCGGGAATTGCATCTCGATCAGGCGCTCCAGGAGGCCATCCTCGATCCGCAGCCTCTGACTCCGATGCCGAATGGCACAGCTCCTTTCCAGATCACCCATGAGATGCTCGCCCCCGATCAGCGCAGCATGTTGGTCGCTCCGCGCGCGAGCGTCATGGTGGCCGAGGGCCGCGGCAGTTTCGGAACCGAGCCCTATGCCCCGCACCAATGCTGGGACTTCACCGATGCGATGCCTGTGCACACGACGGAACCGACAGTGCTGATCCTCGCGGAACCGGTGGCGTGCACCACGGATGACGAAACACTATGGAGGGCCCGAAAATGACAGATACACCATCACCAGTGCGCCACATCGCCTTGATCGGGAATTACCCGCCGCGCCAATGTGGCATTGCAACCTTTACGGCCGATCTCCGGTCCGCCCTGATTGCGGCGGACCCCACGCTGAGGATCACCACAGTTGCGATGACGGATCCGGGGCAGACATATGCCTATCCGCCGGACGTGGACTACGAGATTGCACAGGATCACCGTGACGCCTATCGCGCCGCTGCCGACCATCTCAACGCGCTGAATCCGGACGTGGTCCTGCTACAACACGAGTTCGGCATTTTTGGCGGGGCCTCCGGCGACTATCTGCTAGAACTGACCGAAAGACTCCGCGCGCCGCTTGTCACGACGCTGCACACCGTTTTGACGGATCCCAATCCCGACGAGCGTCGTGTCATGGACGCGCTGGCATCGCATTCCGCCCGACTGGTGGTCATGGCCGAAAAGGGCCGCGCATTGTTGACGGAGCACTGGAATATTCCCGATACGCGGATCGCTGTGATCCCCCACGGCATCCCCGACCTGCCCTTCCTTGATCCCGCATTCCAGAAGCACCGTTTCGGTTTGGACGGGCGGCAGGTCATTCTCACCTTCGGACTTTTGTCCCCCAACAAAGGGCTGGAACATATGATCGCGGCCCTGCCCGATCTGGTGCGCGACCATCCGGACCTGACCTATGTCATTCTCGGCGCCACCCATCCGCATCTTCTGGCGGCTGAGGGCGAAGCCTACCGCGACCGGCTCACGGCACAGGCGAAAGCGGCGGGGGTCTGGGAACACTTGCGGTTCGTCAATCAATATGTGGACACCCCGACGTTACAGGCATGGCTGTCTGCGGCCGACATCTATGTCACGCCCTATTTGCACGAAGCGCAGATCACCTCCGGCACACTGGCCTATGCGGTCGGGCGCGGCAAGGCGGTGGTATCGACACCCTATTGGCACGCGACGGAATTGCTGGCGCAGGACACTGGCGTGCTTGTGCCCTTTGCAGATTCCAGAGCACTGGCCGAAAGCATCGGCGCTTTGCTGGACGATCCCGCCCGCCGCGACCAGATGCGCGCCCGCGCCTACGAGGCCGGACGGCATATGATCTGGCCCGAAGTGGCACGCGGCTACCTCGGTCTCTTGGGAGAGGCCCGTGGCGTACGCCGCCCCACAACAGCGGTCCATAGCCTGCGTTCCGGCATGAATATCCCGAATGTCTCGACGCTTCGGGCGGTGGACCGGATGGTGGATGGCTGCGGCATGTTGCAACACAGCAGGGCCTCGGTCCCCCACCGTCAGCACGGATATTGTCTGGACGACAACGCCCGCGCCTTGATGCTCGCCGTCGATATGAAAGCCGAAGGGATCGAGACCGACCGCGCGAACCGCATCATCGACACCTGCGCCGCGTTTGTGGAGGACGCGTGGAACGAAGAGACCTCCGTATTCCGCAATTTCATGGATTACCGGCGCAACTGGCTTGAGACACAAGGTTCCGAAGACAGCCACGGTCGCGCACTCTGGGCGCTTGGCCGCGTGGTGGCCGACAGTGACGACCAAGGCGTGAAACTCTGGGCGACGGGGTTGACCGAAAAAGTGATCCCTGCCAGCCAATCCCTGTCGGCACTACGCGCGCGGGCCTTTGCTCTTCTGGGGCTGATCAGTTGGCTTTCGGTCTATCCGGGGCACCGTGTCGCACAGACCATGGTGAACCGGTTTGCCACAGAGCTTCACACGCGGCTGAAAGCAGAACGGCACACGGACTGGAACTGGTTCGAGCCGAGCCTCTCCTATGACAATGCACGCCTGCCCGAAGCCCTGATCTCTACGGGGCGGTTGCTTGAGCGGGAGGATATGATTCAGGACGGGGTAGATGCCCTTAACTGGTTGGCGGAGGTGCAGACCGGCGTGAATGGGGTGTTCCGCCCTGTCGGCACGGAGAGTTTCGGTCGCCCACATGAGCGGCCCCGCCCCTTTGACCAGCAACCGCTGGAAGCCTGGGCCATGATTGGTGCCTGCGCCACAGCGCATGAGGTGACCGGCCACCCCGTCTGGCTGACGCGGGCCAAGGCGGCCTTTGACTGGTATCTCGGCCTCAATGATCTGGGGCTGCGCATGGCCACGTCCAATGGCGGCTGTTTCGACGGGCTGGAAGTGGATCGGGTCAACCTCAATCAGGGTGCCGAGTCGATCCTCGCCTTCCAGTTCGCGGCCTTGGAAATCCAGCGGTTGAAACGTCTTCCGAAAATCCAGCCTGTCAAACCGACTGTCGTGCGAGGATGATATGGTTTGCGTCAATCTTCTTCCCCAACGTCTCCATCCCAATGCCGAACGTGTCGTCGTGCGCGCCTATCCGCTCCCGCCGAAAGGGCGCGCCATTGATCCCTCGGTGGATGCCCGCGCCAGACGGATCGTCGAGACCGTGCGGAACATGGACAACCGCACCATTCAGGCGGAACTGTCCTTTGTGCTCTCGGATTTCGAGACCCGTCACCGCAAGGTTCGCGAGTATTTCGAGGCGCGATACGACTCCATCGCCCATGACCTCGGCCTCACCGCCGCAACCCGTGAGGCCGAACGCGCATTGATCGGGGCATATTTCTGTCACGAGTATTCCTATCAGGCCGCAGCACTGATGAACCCGAGCGTCGTGCCCCATCCCGACCAGACGGGGCTGAACCCCGGCGAATTGCGCTTTCTCATGTCACTGCGTGCGGTCGGAGAAGGGCATATCTCGTCGATCACCTTCCGCGAAGGGGTGCTGAGTGCGGATTGTGATATGCAGTTGGTCGAACCTTCCGAATTTGCGGTCGCGGCCCGTCCGCATGAGATCACCGAGGAGAGGATAAGCCTGATACGCGAAAGCGACGGGCCGATGAACGAAACCGTGCTCTTTCCGGTGACACAGGCCCAAAGGGGCGGGCTGGAAGACCTGCGTCTGGTGCAGTTCCACGATGGTGAAAACCAGTTCTATTGCGGCACCTATACCGCATGGAGCGGGCACGACATTGCCTCCGAACTGATGGTCACGCACGACTTCCATCAATTCGAACTCCGCCGCATGAGCGGTCCGGCCTCAAGGGACAAGGGCATGGCATTGTTCCCGCGCAGGATTGGCGGGCAATATGTCATGATCGGGCGGCAGGATCGGGAAAATATTTTCCTTATCCGCTCGGACGATCTTACCCATTGGGGCGAAGGCGAGAAACTCGCTGGACCACGTTTCCCGTGGGAACTGATCCAGATCGGAAACTGTGGTGCGCCGATTGAGCTGGAGCAAGGCTGGCTGTTGCTCACGCATGGGGTGGGCGCTATGCGCAAATACTGCATCGGCGCCATGCTGTTGGACAGGCAGGACCCCTCCCGCGTTCTGGGACGCTCACAAGTGCCGCTACTCTCTCCTTCGGATGCGGGGCGCGAAGGCTATGTGCCGAATGTGGTCTACACCTGCGGCGCTCTGGTGCATGGCGAACATCTCTTTGTGCCCTTCGGCATCGCGGACAGTTCCATCGGCTTTGCCACGATCCGCGTCGATGACCTTTTGGCCTCTCTGGTCTGAACCATGCCGCAGAAAGATGTCCACATAACACAGCAAGGGGCAGGCCGATGCGTATAGCCATGCTTGCCCCGATCGCGTGGCGCACCCCGCCAAGGCACTACGGCCCTTGGGAGCTTCTGACGCATTTGCTGACGGAGGAACTGGTGGCATTGGGCGTTGATGTGACTCTGTTCGCCACCAAGGACAGCCAGACCTCCGCCCGTCTCGATGCGGTTGTCCCCGCCCCCTATAGCGAAGATCCGTCAATTGATCCGAAGGTCTGGGAATACCGGCATCTGTCGCATGTGTTCTCCAAAGCCGGTGATTTCGACATCATCCACAATCAGGCCGATTTCCCCGCCCATGCCTTTGCCCCTCTGGTCGAAACGCCGGTCGTGACAACCATTCACGGCTTTTCCTCCGAGCGCATCCTGCCGATGTATAAACCCTTCGAGGACCAAGTGCATTTCGTCGCCATCAGCGAAGCAGACCGGCATCCGGACCTGCGCTATGCTGCCACGATCCACCACGGCATCAAGATGGAGGATTTCCCCTTTGATCCCGTCGGCAGCGAGGACCTGCTGTTTTTCGGGCGTATCCATCCCGACAAGGGAACCAAAGACGCCATCGAGGTGGCCCGTGCGACAGGGCACCGGCTCCACATCTACGGCATCATTCAGGATCAGGACTATTTCGACGCCCATGTGCGACCTCACCTCAATGACGGGCAAATTCTCTGGCATGGTCCGGTCGGTGGCACCGAACGCGCCAAGGCGCTCGGAGCGGCTAAGGCGTTGCTGCATCTCATCGGCTTTGACGAACCCTTCGGCCTGTCGGTTGTGGAGGCGATGGCTTGTGGCACGCCTGTGATCGCCTACCCGCGCGGCTCCATGCCTGAACTGATCCGTGACGGTCAAACAGGCTTTCTTGTCGACACGCCCACAGAAGCCATCCGCGCGGTGGAGCAGGTCAGCACACTCGACCGCGCCACCGCCCGCGCCCATGTGGCCGCGCATTTCACCACACGACGCATGGCCCACGACTATCTCGCGCTCTATCAATCCGTGCTGGCGGCACGCTCATGATCCGTCAGTTATGCCTCAACCGGCGCAGCCGCAAAATGACAGGCCGTGGCGTGAGTGCCCAGCATTTGCGTCTCTGGCACAGTCTCGCAGATTGCTTGCGCCTTAGGACAACGGGTGCGGAAAACACAGCCTTTGGGCGGTGCCATAGGAGAAGGCAGATCACCTTCGAGGGGGATCACCGTCTTGTTCCTCTCGATTTTCGGATCGGGGATCGGCACGGCAGACAAGAGTGCTTGCGTATAGGGATGTCGCGGATCGGCAAACAAGTCGTCAGAACTGGCCTTTTCCATCATGCGTCCGAGATAAAGCACCATCACCTCATCAGAGAGATGCTTCACCACGGAAAGATCGTGGGCGATGAAAATAATCGTCAGCCCCAATTCACGGCGCAATTCTTCAAGCAGACCCACGACTTGCGCCTGAATAGAGACGTCAAGCGCAGAAACCGGCTCGTCGCAGATCAACAGTTTCGGTTCGACCACCAGAGCCCGCGCGATGCCGATGCGTTGGCACTGTCCGCCGGAAAACTCGTGCGGGTAGCGGTTTACCTGATTGGGCAAAAGTCCCACACGCTCCATCACGGCACGCACTTTTTCATTGCGCTCTTTCGCACTCATGTCGGGGCGATGTGTCCGCAGCGGTTCGGCGATGATGTCACCCACAGTCATACGCGGATTGAGCGAAGCCAGCGGGTCCTGAAAGATCATCTGGATACGCGAACGATATTGCAACATCTGACGCGGGGACAATGTCAGAAGATCGGTGCCATCCTCCCAGATCACCTGACCGGTCGCAGGCAGCATACGAATGAGCGCACGCGCCAGCGTAGACTTGCCGCAACCGCTCTCCCCCACAATGCCAAGCGTCTGTCCGGCCTCTAGCGAAAAGCTCACGCCGTTTACGGCCTTGAGCAACGCCGGAGGGGTCCACGGCAGATCGGAGGGACGTCGGATTTCAAATGTCACCCGCAGATCACGGGCCTCGATTAACGGACGGCTCATGCGACGATCTCCTCGACAGGGCGAAAACAGGCGCGGGTCCGACCCGGCGCAAAGTTCACAAGCTCGGGTGCCCTGCTCCAGCACGCTTCCATGACGCTCTCGCAGCGCGGTGCGAAGGGACAGCCCCGCGGCATTCCCGTCATATTGGGCGGGTTTCCTGGGATCGCGCGCAGCGCGTCCTGATCCTCATCCACTCTCGGAATCGCGTCCAGAAGTCCCCGTGTATAGGGATGGCTCGGACTTTCAAAAAGTGGATCGACCGGTGCCTCTTCCATGATCCGGCCACCATACATCACGATAGCCCGCTCACAGAACCCTGCCACCACACCAAGGTCATGGGTAATCAGGATTGTCGCCATGCCGAACTCCCGTTGCAACTCGGCCAGAAGCTCCATGATTTGTGCCTGCACCGTCACATCAAGCGCGGTAGTTGGTTCGTCCGCAATGAGGATGTCTGGGCGACAGAGCAATGACATGGCGATCATCACCCGCTGACGCATCCCGCCTGAGAACTCGTGCGGGTAGAGCCGCACGCGGTTCTTTGCATCCGGAATTTTCACCGCATCGAGCATATCGACGCTTTCGGCAATCGCCGCGCGTTTGGACAGCCCTTTGTGCAGCATAAGCACCTCGGCCATTTGCTCGGATATGCGCATATAGGGATTGAGAGAGGTCATCGGGTCTTGGAAGACCATAGCGATACGATTGGCACGTATCCTGTTGAGGTCGCGTTCCGACATCGACAAGAGGTCTTGTCCCTCAAAGATCGCCTGCCCCGAGGTTCGGCCATTGCGGGCCAAAAGTCCCAGAAGCGCAAAGTTGAGCTGGCTCTTTCCCGAGCCGCTTTCCCCTACAATACCCAAGGTCTCGCCCTGTTCCAAAGCAAAGCTCACCCCGTTGACGGCGTGAATGTTTCCCTCAGGTGTATCAAATTGAACAGAGAGGTTTTTAACGTCCAGAAGCGCCATGTTTAACGATCCTTCGGGTCCAAAGCGTCCCGCAGCCCGTCACCGACAAAGAAAAAGCCGAACAGCGTGAGAACGAAGAAAAGAAGTGGGAAGGCCAGTTGCCAAAGCGTGCCGTAGGAAATTGTTCCGGATCCTTCAGAGATCAACGCACCGAGTGACGTCATCGGCTCCTGCACACCGAGACCAAGGAAAGAAATGAAACTTTCGGTCAGGATCATGTTGGGAACCAGAAGCGTGGCAAAGACTGTCACGACACCGATCAGGTTGGGCAGGATGTGGCGGCGGATAATCACCGGTGCAGGCACACCGATGGCGCGCGCAGCCTCGATATATTCGCGCCCTTTGAGGGTTAGGGTTTGCCCGCGCACAATTCGGCTCATTTCCAGCCAAGAAATAAGGCCCACTCCAACGAAAAGCATGGTGATGGATCGGCCATACATGACCAGAAGCAGGATCAGCACGAACATATAGGGGATCGCCAGAAGGATATCGACGGTCCGCATCATGATGTTGTCGATCCGTCCGCCAAAATAACCCGCGGTGGCACCATAGATCGTGCCGACCACCACTGCGATGGCAGAGCCGATGATCCCCACAGCCAGCGAAATTTGCGTTCCCTGCACCGTGCGGGCGAACAGATCGCGCCCCAGATCATCCGTGCCGAAATAGTGTCCGTTGGCCAGCGACGGCCCACCCTGTTCGGCCACCATCCCCATGACGGCGAAATCGATTTCCTCATTGGACCATTGCGCGACAAAATTGCCGAAAAGCGCAAAAAGGCTGACGAAAACCAACAGGATCAAACCGAATATCGCTGCCTTGTTGCGAAAGAACCTGCGCCGCGCATCGGCCCAGAGGGAACGGCCAACCACGTCCTCGCGGGAGGTGGCTTCGGCCAGAGACTTCATTTTCTCACTGTCGATGACCATGGCTTAATACCGGATTTTCGGGTCGATCCATCCGTAGATGATATCGACGAGGAGGTTGAAAAGAATGGTGAGTGCGCCGACGAGGATCGTCACCCCCATCATCACGGCGTAGTCACGGTTCAAAGCGCTATCGACAAAGGCTTTGCCGATGCCTCCGGTGGAAAAATAGATATCCACAATCACAGACCCTGTAATCATCGCCACAAAGGCCGGCCCGAGGTAGGAAATCACCGGCAAAAGCGCGGGCTTGAGTGCATGACGCCAGATCACGCGATGCCCCGGCAACCCTTTGGCGCGGGCAGTGCGGATGTGGTTGGAATTGAGCACCTCAAGCATGGAGGAGCGCATGATCCGCGCAATCGAGGCCATATAGGAGGTAGAAAGCGCGATTACCGGCATGATCCAGTAGGACGGATCGGAAAAGCGCCAGCCCCCACCGGGCAGCCAGCCCAGAAACAGTGTGAAGACAATCACAAGGATCGGGGCCATGACGAAATTCGGCAACACTTGCGCACCGATGGAAATGCCCACGGCGAAATAGTCGATAATGGTGTTGTGCTTGACCGCCGCGACTGCACCCAGCGTCACTCCGGCGAGCACCGCCACCACAAACGAAACCCCGCCATATGTCAGCGTCACCGGAAAGCCCTGCGCGATGATCTCGTTCACGGTGCGATCCTTATAGACAAAGGACGGCCCGAAATCGAAATGCGCGACAATGCCCCAGATGTAATTCCAGATCTGTTTCCACAGCGGCTGGTCGAGACCATATTTGGCGTTGAGATTGGCAAGCACCTGTGCAGGCAGTTCACGTTCCTGCGTGAAGGGCCCACCGGGGGCCGCATGCATCAGCAGGAAAGAAAACACAATCAGCAAGAGCAGCGTCGGAATGGCAATCGCCAGACGCTTGAGAATGTAGACGATCATACGGTTTTTCCTATGGGTGGACGCGGGAGATATCCCCGCGTCCTGCCTGATTTATACGATCCGGATCATTCCGCGACACGGTAGAGGTCTTTGCCGTACCATGTTTGCATCACGTTCTCCGTCGGCAGACCTTTGATATCCGAAGAGATCATATCCACTTTCGCATAGTGATAAATCGGAACCGCCGGCATTTCCTCGGCCAGAATTTGCTCCGCTTGCGTGTAGAGATGCTGCGGGTCCTCGGCTGTTTTCGACTCTTTCATCAGCGCATCATATTCTTCGTTATAGAACTTGCCGCTGTTGTGCCCCGAGTATGAGGTGAACAGGTCGAGGTAAGTCGACGCCTCGTTATAGTCGCCGCACCACGCATAGCGCGCCAGATCGAAATCCTGGCTCTGCATCTTGTCGGTATGCACCTTCCACTCCATGTTGTTGAGCGTCAGGTTGATGCCAAGCGGGCGATAGAATTGCTGCGCAGCGATGGCAATCTTCTTGTGGTCGTCAGAGGTATTGTAGTTCAACGTCAGATCAAGCGGGTTGTCAGGGCCATAACCTGCTTCGGCCAAAAGCTCTTTGGCTTTCTCGTTGCGCTCTTCCTGAGTCCAGCTCGCATAGTCGATCTCGGGCATTTCAAAGCCCGCTGTCGCCCAATGGGTCCAGCTATAGGCCGGATGCTGACCACCTTGCAGGATGTTGTTTACCACGACATCGCGGTTCATGGCATAGGACAACGCCTTGCGCACACGCACATCCTTGAGTGCTTCGGGTCCCTTGTCCGACAGGTTCATCATGTAAATGTAGGAACAGGAATACGGCAGCGAGGTTGCCTCGTCGGGATATTCCTTTTTCAGGCGCGGATACTGGCCTGCGGGAATGTTAACACGGTCCAGTTCACCGGCCAGATAGCGTGTCAAAGCCTGATTCAGGTCATTGACGGTCAGCCCGGTGAGATGGGTCATCACTGTTTTATCCGCATCCCAATAGGTATCGGATTTGTCCATCTCGACCCGCTCGCCAAGAATATGCTCGGTGAGAGTGTACGCCCCGTTAGTCACCATATTTTCCGGTTTCGTCCAGTCCGAGCCGAATTTTTCGATCACATCCTGACGCGCAGGGAAGGTAGAGGCATGCACCAGCATCTGCGGGAAATAGGGCAGCGGCGTCTCGATCGTCACTTCAAGCGTATGATCATCAATTGCTTTCACGCCAAGCTCTGACGGCGGCACTTCACCTGCCGTGACCTTGGCGGCGTTTTTCACCTGCATAAGCTCCATGTACCACGCATATTCCGATGCGGTTTCCGGATCGGCCAGACGACGCCACGCATACACGAAATCACCTGCGGTCACAGGCTTGCCATCCGACCAGACCGCCTCGGGGCGCAAGTGGAATGTGTAGGTCAGGCCATCTTCGGACAGGTCATGGTTCAACGCCACTGCCGGCACCAAAGCGCCTTTGGCATCTTCGTTATAGAGGCCTTCAAAAAGGTTACGCAGAACATCGGAGCCTTCAACATCGGTGTTGATTTGCGGGTCCATCGACTTGATCGCGTCCAGAAGCCAGAACGTATAGGTCTGGTTCTCGGAAAGCACCGTGCCTTCTGGCACATCGGCGGCGAATGCCGTCGGTGCAGCCACGAGCAGGGCCAGCGCAGACAAAGCAGTGGTAAGTTTCATAAAGACCTCCTGTGGGTAGGTTTTCCATCTTTGCCGGACGTTGGAGTGCGTAATGCGCAACGGTCGTAACGTGGGGCAACTCTGCGCAGAAGGAAAAGTATTCCGCGGCAGAAGACAAGACATCTCATGAAAAAAGTGATCGCAATCTCAACGGCCACCACCCCACGCCTCGGTCACGTGAGGCATGGCGCAGCGGAAAATTGGACCTGTTCAGCCTATGAAAAATTGCCGGTTTTGCACGAATTTCACTGGAAATCGCTGCAATACAACCGTGAACAAGGCCCTCGTGCATAAAAAACATGCACGGTTGATTGACACTTTGGCTGGAAAAAGAAAGAACCCCCTAAATTATTGGAGGAAGTTCTTATGTTTCATCACCGCAACTTGAGCTGTATCGCCCTTGCTGCCATCTGTGCCGCAGGACCGCTGGCCGCCGAAGACTGGCCGTCTGCTCCTCTGCATCTTTATGTAGGCTTTCCGGCCGGATCGTCGCCTGACACCATCGCCCGTCTCGTGGCCGAACCTTTGGCCGATGCGCTGGGGCAGCCTGTTGTGGTGGAAAACAAACCCGGTGCCGGTGGTGTCATCGGCGTGCAACAAATGCTCGCCGACAAAAACGACGGGTTGAGCTTTGCCGTGACGATCAACGGACCGCTGACCACTGCGCAGCGTCTTGTAGAAGATCTCAGTTATGATCCCGCCACGGACATCGCGCCTGTGGCCCTGATCGCCACAAGCCCGCTGGTTCTGGGCGTCACGAGCGATTTTCCGGCCGACACGGTCGCAGGATTCATCGAGCAAGCCACGGAAAACCCCAGTGATATTGCCTATGGCTCCGTGGGTCACGGTTCCGGTGCGCATCTGACCGCCGAGTTGTTTGCAAATGAAGCGGGTGTGGACCTCTATCACATCCCGTTCCAAAGCTACGCAGAGGTCACGACCTCCATCATCGGTCACGAAATCGACGGTGGCTTCATGGCACCTTCCGCAGCAATGCCCCATGTCGAAGCAGGCAAGATGAAAATTCTGGGCATCACCTCCAACGCCCCCTTCCCCAGCCTTCCCGACGTTCCCGTTATGGCCGGTCAGGCGAATTTGCCGGAAGATTTCCGCGCCGAGCTCTGGAACGGTTTCATCGCACCGAGCGGAACCGATCCCGAAATCATCGAGCGTCTGAACAGTGAAATCGTGGAAATCCTCGCGATGCCCGAAGTGGCCGACAAGCTTCTGGCTATGGGCTGGCAGGTCCAGCCGGGCAGCACCGAAGAATTTGCCACGCGCATTGCAGATGATACTGCCCTTTGGGGTGCTGTGATCGACGGGATCGAAGCGCGCCAGTAACGCCACGAAAGAGGGCCGCCGATGCGACGTGATATTGACGATGTGCTGTGGGGCGGGATTCTCGCCCTGCTCGGGCTTGGCGTCGCAGCCTATGCCTCTGTCCAGTATGACATGGGCGATCTGCGGCGCATGGGGCCGGGGTTCTTCCCGATCGTGCTTGGCGTGGTCCTCTTCGGTCTGGGGTTGATCATCGGCCTGCCCGCATGGTGGCGCAAGACCGAGGCAAAACCGCTCGCGTGGCGTGAAACACTTGCCGTTGCGGCCTCGCTTTTGTTCTTCGGCTTCGCGCTGGACCGTGTCGGGCTATTGCTGACAACAGCAATCACCGTCCTTCTGGCAAGCTCCGTTGCCCCACACAAAGGCATCCTGTGGCGTGTGGTTCTATCGGCGGTCATCACGCTTCTGGCCGCAGGTGTCTTTATTCTGGCGCTGCAAATGCCAATCCCCGTCTGGCCATGGAGCCGTTGATATGACCACGTTCGAAGGCCTGATGCACGGCTTGTCCGTTGCCCTGCATCCCTCTGTCCTCGTCTATAGCCTGTTCGGCGCGATCCTCGGCACATTCGTCGGCGTCCTGCCCGGCATCGGAGCGATGGCCGCAATCACGTTGCTATTGCCGATCACCTACTATGTATCTTCAGAAGCCGCGTTGGTCATGCTGGCGGGGGTCTATTACGGGGCGCAATATGGCGGGGCGGTGGCCTCCATCCTGCTGCGCCTTCCCGGAACGCCGCAATCGGCGGTAACCACGCTCGACGGCTACCCGATGGCACAGAACGGTCGGGCTGGGCTTGCGCTATTTACCTCCATGATCTCGTCATTCTCGGGCTCGATGCTCGGGATCATTGTGCTGATCTTTCTGGCCGAATGGCTGAGCGGCGTAGCGACAAAATTCGGTGCGGCGGATTATGCGGCGATGATGATTATGGGGCTGGTCGCGGCCTCCACGGTCGGCTCTGGTCGTCCAGCCAAGAACTTGGCGATGGTTGTCCTCGGCCTGATCATTGGCGTGATCGGGACGGATGTGAACTCCGGCCTTCAGCGGTTCACCTTCGGGCGCACGGAACTCATGGACGGGGTCAACCTTGTGGCGCTGGCTATGGGGCTTTTCGGTGCGGCGGAAGTGATTTCCAACATCCGCAACACAGAGCGCAGCACCCCCGTCGCCCGCATCCCCTTGCGGGAACTGCTCCCCTCTCGCGCGGAACTCAAACGCCTCCCTGCCCCGATCCTGCGCGGAAGCACCCTAGGCAGCTTTTTCGGTGCACTTCCGGGCACCGGTTCAACAATTTCCTCCTTTCTCAGCTACGCATTGGAACGTCGCGTCTCCCGCGAGCCGAAGAAATTCGGCACCGGCCAGATCGAAGGCATCTCCGGCCCTGAAGCAGCGAACAATTCCGCCTCAATCTCGGCCTTTGTGCCGACACTGACGCTGGGCATTCCGGGGGATCCGATCATGGCACTCATGCTCGGCGCTCTGGTAATCCACGGGGTGCAGCCCGGTCCGATGATGCTGGAGAACAGTCCCGACATGTTCTGGGGGCTGGTTGCCAGCTTTGCCATCGGCAATCTGTTTCTGCTTTTCATCAACCTGCCGCTGATCGGCATTTGGGTGAACATGCTGCGCATTCCGTTTCGCTGGCTCTATCCGGCCATCATCGTGTTCATTTCGATGGGGGTCTATTCGGTGCGCGGCTCCAGCTTCGACATTGCGATGGTCGCGGGCATTGGCATCATCGGTTATGCCCTGTCGCGGGCGAAATTCAGCCCTGCGCTCTTGCTGCTCGGCTTCGTGCTTGGGCCGTTGATCGAAACCAACCTGCGCCGCGCCATGCTCATTTCCCGTGGCGATCCGATGGTCTTTATCGAACGCCCCATCGCCTGTGTCTTTGTCGTGCTGACAGCGGTGCTGATCCTCTGGTCCCTGATCTCCGCGTTCCGTAAATTCCAATAGCGACGGGCCATATGTGGGCGCATAAGAAAAGCCCGCCCCGAGACAGCCAAAGGCGATCTCTTGGGGCGGGCCGATTTGCTCGGTGTTCGGTCGGACAGCGTGTTTAATCGGGCAGCGCGCCGCAGAACCCGCCCGAGGCGGCAATCCCCGAGCCAAGCGCCAAGGCGGGCGGAGCCTGATAGGGGTTGGGGGGGGCGCTCATCAGGTCAAACCCGACGAGAAGAAACAGGCCGACAATGGCAAGAGTTGCAGTAAAACGACGTGTCATGCGCGCGCCTCCAGTCCCAGAAGGGGCCGCAAGCGGATGCCGACGAATGCCCCTGCAAATGCAGCGATGAACCAGACCCAGCCGTGCAGGCTGCCTGTTGAAATCCCCGAAAAGAACGCCCCTACATTACAACCGAACGCAAGCCGTGACGAATAGCCGAGAAGGAAACCGACCACCATGGTCGCGATCCAGGCGCGGGCGGGATAGCTTGGCAATTTCGCGGTCAAACCGCCGCGCCGCCATGCGGCAACACCGAAGGCACCGGCGATCAGGCCGATGTCGGTCAAAGAGGTGTAGTCGGTCAGCAGGCTCGATTGCACCCGTTCAACGGAACCTGATGCCGCCCAAAAGGCCGAACCGGACAAGTCCGCACCCGCTACAGTGGCAACTTTCGCGGTCCAAAGGCCCAGACCATAGACGACGCCCCAAGGCTGCCCCGCAACCACGAGATTGCCAATCGCCAGAGCCGCAAGCACGATTGCTGCGATGCCGTGACGGCGGCTCAGACGCACGGTGCCGGGAGCCGCGCGCCAAAGCACGATGGCGGCGGAAATGGCCAGCAACACCAGAGTCAGGCCAAGCCCCGTCATGCCGCGGAATTGCAGGATCGGCAAGGCCCCGAGCGACGTCCACCAGACCAGACCATAAGCACCGAAAAAGCTACCGATGCAGAAAAACGGCAGGGCGAAAACCGCAATGGGATTGCCGCTGCCCGCATTCACCAAAGTGCCGGACCCACAGCCCAGCAAAATCTGCATACAGGCCCCGAAGACGAACGCGCCGCCGACCATCGCAAATCCGACAGCGGCCTGTGCGCCGACCAACTCACCGGGGTGTGCGGAGAGCAGCGGGATGGCCACCACAGAGACCAGAGCAATCGCCAGAAGCTGCGCCAGCATCCCCGAAGGTTCACGCCGCAGGATCATCGCACGCCACGGACCGGCAAAGCCGAAGCGCATTCCTTCCAGCACCACGCCGAACCCGAGCCCGACGGCCAGCAAAAGCCCGTAGCGCGCGCCGACAAACACCGCGACAAGCGCCACACTCACCAATGCGGCCACAACCAAAGCCGCACGGCGCGAGATCACGCCGCTGCCAGCTTCCAGCCGCAGATCAGGAGAAACAGCCTGAGTCATCAGTTGCCTCCGCGAAACTGGTTGAACAGGTTTTCGATGAGACCGGGAGCATTCGCCATCTCGCCACCCATGTTCGAATATTCGACCATAGAGCCGGGATAGAGCTTCACCTGATCCAGTTGCGCCAGCTCACTGAGAGCAAACCAGTTTGTCGCCGCCCAATGGCCTGTGTTGCAAAAGGAAATCACGTCTTGGCCGTCACTGAGACCCAAGGTCTCTTTCATCTCCGGCTTATAGGACACGGCCGAGATCGCGGAGGCATCAGGCCGGAAGAAATTGGTGTAGGGGTAGTCTTTCGCCCCCGGAAGTGTCCCCGGACGGGCGGCAGCAGCATGCGCCTGTTTGCCCTCGAAAAATGCCGCAGGGCGTGCATCAAGCAAGAGGGCATCCGTCGCACCGCTGACGACATTCTGCACATCATCGGTCTCTGCCGTCCAGCTATTGTCCCATGTGATGGAAAGTTCTGTCGGCACGGGCTCCACAGCATCTGTGGACACGGGAAGCCCCGCATTGACCCATGCCAGTTCCCCGCCGTTCAGAATCGACAGCTGTTCGAAACCGGAGCTTTTCAGGGTCCAATATACCCGTGCAGCCGCACCGAAATCGCTATCCGTCTTGCCATCGGTCACAATCACCACCGACTGATCCAGCGTCAGCCCGAGTTGTTCGTAAGTGTCCTCAAGCGTCTCGACGGGCACGATCTGGCCGGGGTTCTCTGCCGGTCCGCGAAACAGGCTGTATGGCGCAGACACGGCGCCTTCGATATGGCCTTTGCTATAGGCATCGCCCCGAATGTCGAGAAGGACAGGCGCGACCTTCGTGTCTTCGAGTGCCGTGTTCAATTCGATGGGGGTGACCAGCGGGCCAAGGTCTGCTGCCATAGCGACGCTGGCGGAGAGGGCAACCGAAGCCGCCGCGATAGAAATCATGTTCAAGGTCATGCGAAGCCTCTTCATCCAAACGGGTTTTCAAGGCATCTCGACCCGATCGCGTGAGAGGTCAAGGAAAGGCCCTTACTGCCAGACCCGTTGTGACCAGACAAAGTTCCGCATCTGTGCCGCTGTGCATGAGAGGGATTTGTGTCGCATCACTTTTCGGAAAAACTGTCTTGGCCGGAGCGCGAGAACCGGAAGGATATTCTTTTTCGCCTATTGCGCCCGTTCAAGGCAGATCACACGCCATAGGTCGCCATGAACATCCGCACGGCTTCTTTGGCGGTGCGGGTGATTTCTTCTGTCGAAGGCTCCGTGCGCCGACGCCCGAAAATGCGTGCGCGCCATGTTCCGGCGGTGGCGAGTTCGATAAACTGCGCGGCCGCAAACTCCGGATCAGGCACGGCGAGATGTCCCGCCTCGGTCTCCGTGCGCAAAAACTCGGCCAGATGGCCAGGGAAGTATCGCGCACCGGCATCATAGAACCGCGCACCGAGATCGGGCATCCGCTCCACCACACTGATGACAATGCGTTGCGCGCGGATGACATTTTCGGAATTGACCTGCATGGACAGGCCAGAGGCATAGGCCAGTAGGTGATCCTCTATCGTTCCCGCGTCTTCAAGTCGCTCGATAATGCCCGCGAAAAAAGCCTCCCGCCGGTCTTCGACCAGAGCGACAAAGAGGTCTTCCTTGTTCTTGAAATAGACATAGAGCGTCCCCTTGGACACGCCTGCCGCCTTGCAAATTCCGTTCATCGTGGCGGCGTCAAAGCCCTGATCGATAAAGACCTGCCACGCACCGCTCAGGATCTGGCGACGTTTTTCGGGATCTTTGCCCGCAGGATGCCGGCATTTCTTTGTGGTCGCTTCACCCTGTTGCGCAGGGCAAGCCGGAGACTCGGGACATTCATCACTCATGTTCTGAATATAGTCGAACCAATCGGTTCGATGAAGGCTTGATTTTGTTTTCCCTTCGCCCTAATTGCTGTCGAACCAACTGGTTCGATAACGAACAGCCCAACGCACTCATTCCTGAAACCGGAAGCCTTCACTCATGACACAAAACGCCTCCCCCTCCCCTATGGAGTCCGAAGCGCCGAAAAGCGGGCGCAAAAAAATCATTCTCGGGTCCATCGCCGTCGCAGCACTTCTGGCAGGTGGATATACGGGGATGAACTGGTGGACACATGGACGGTTCATGATCGAGACCGATGACGCCTATGTGCAGGCCGATGTGTCTCTGGTCTCGGCCAAGCTGCAAGGCTATGTGGCGGAGATTCCGGTCAAGGAAAACCAACACGTCTCCAAAGGCGATGTTCTGGTCCGCATCGACGACAGCGACTATAATATCGCCTGGGCTCAGGCACAGGCCAATCTCGACTCTCTGGATCAAACACTGGCGCGGATTGATGCGCAGATCATTGCGGCAGAAGCGACCGTCACACAGGTCGAAGCCGAACTGGCCGCCGCGGAAGCCGCCTATCAAACCGCCAAGACCGCACAGAAACGTGCGCAGGATTTGAACGAACGCAAGGTTAGCTCGCAAGCCAGCCTTGATGATGCCAACGAAGCCTTGGCCACAGCCCGCGCCAACCGCGCCGCCGCCCAAGCCGCCATCACAGGGGCAAAAGCGGAAATCGATGTGCTCAAGGCCCAGCGTGCGGAAACCGATTCCAACCGCCGCACCCTCGAACTCAACGTCGCCAAGGCACAGCGCGATCTCGACCATACGGTCTTGCGCGCACCTTTCGATGGCACCGTGGCCAATATTGCCATTGAGGCCGGTGAGCTTGTGAGCGTTGGCGCAAGCCTTGCCGCCGTTGTTCCCGATCACGGGCTCTATATCGAAGCCAATTTCAAGGAAACCCAGCTTGACGGCATCACCCCCGGCCAAACCGCCTTAGTGCGGGTGGATGCGATGGGGGGCGAGGAGATCGAAGGGCGTGTGGCCTCTGTTTCTCCGGCGACCGGCTCCATCTTTTCGCTCCTGCCTACGGACAATGCCACCGGCAACTTCACCAAGATTGTGCAACGTGTGCCCGTGCGCATCATGCTGCCCGATATGGTCGAGGGCCTGCGTGCCGGCCTGTCGGTTGTGGTCGAGGTGGACGAACGCACCACACCCGCTGATACAGGCACAAATCTGGCACAGGCAAGCAAATGACCGCCGCCGCAGAAGCCGTCGAACCAAAGGTCACCCCGCGTCGCGTGGCGGCCTTTCTGGTCATGGTCTTCGGCATGTTCATGGCCATTCTCGACATCCAGATCGTCTCCGCCTCCCTTCCGGAAATTCAGGCGGGGCTCGGTGCCTCTGCCGATGAAATCAGTTGGGTGCAGACCGCCTATCTGATTGCGGAGGTCATCATGATCCCCTTGTCGGGACTGCTTGGCCGGATGATGTCCACACGCTACCTCTTTGCCGCCTCGGCAGCGGGGTTTACCGTGGCCTCCTTTCTCTGCGCCACCTCAGGCAGTATCAATGAAATGATCCTCTGGCGCGCGGTTCAGGGCTTTCTCGGCGGCGGCATGATCCCTGCCGTCTTCGCCGCCGCCTTTACGATCTTTCCGGCCTCCAAGCGCAACGTGGTGTCCCCCATGATCGGCCTGATTGCCACGCTGGCCCCCACCGTGGGACCGACCGTGGGTGGCTATCTCAGCCATACGCTTAGCTGGCACTGGCTCTTTCTGGTCAATGTCCCTGCGGGCATTGCCGTCACCATCGGGGCCTTTGTCCTGATCGACTTTGACAAACCCAACTGGTCCCTGTTCGACAATTTCGACTGGATCGGTCTTGGGGCGCTGGCCTGTTTTCTGGGAGCTATGGAATATGTTCTGGAAGAGGGTCCGGGAAATGACTGGTTCGACGATGAACTTGTCGCGGGGCTGTTCGTCGTGATGATTGTCGGCGGGATTATAACCTTCTGGAGGGCGTTCACGCGCAAGAACCCTGTGGTGGATTTCTCCGCCTTTAGCAATGTGAACTTCGCCGTCGGCTCCGTGTTCAGCTTTGTGATGGGGATCGGCCTTTATGGCATGACCTATCTCTACCCGCTCTATCTCGCGCAAATCAGGGGCTATGACAGCCTGATGATCGGGGAGACGGTTTTCGTCTCCGGTCTGGCCATGTTCATGACCGCTCCGATTGCAGGGACACTGGCCTCGAAACTCGATCTGCGCGTGATGCTTCTGGCGGGGTTCATCGGCTTTGCGACCTCCTCATGGATGCTGACAGGCATGACTGCAGACTGGGATTTCAACGAATTGCTCGCTCCGCAAATCCTGCGTGGCATATCCTTGATGATCTGCATGGTGCCCATCAACAACCTCGCACTGGGCACGCTGCCGCCCGACAAGATGAAGAACGCATCCGGCCTCTACAACCTCATGCGCAATCTTGGCGGGGCTGTCGGGCTGGCTGTCATCAATACATTGCTCACCGACCGCAATGCGTTGCACAGCGCCCATCTGCGTGAGGCTTTAAACTGGTCCAATGCCGAGGCCCTCAGACAGCTTGATCTCATCTCTTCCCTGTTGAGCCTCAATGGCGTGGATGGAGAGACGGGCGCGCTCAAATACATGGCCGCCCGCATATCGCAGCAGGCCACGGTGATGTCCTTTATCGATGTCTTTACCCTGATCACCCTGTTGTTTGCAGGACTGGCAGTGCTGGCTCTGGCCATGCAACCGCCGCGCAAAGGCGCCAAGGCCGGAGGGCATTGATCCCCCGCGCCTTCCTCTACACGTCGCTTAAAGCCGGAGGGCCGGTTCGGCCCGCCCTGCGACCCCTGCAGGTGCTTGGTAGATAACCCCCTGCCCCGCATCGGGCGTCTCCATCCCTTCGCACGCGGTGGTGACAAAAAGCGTCTCGAATGTCGGCCCGCCAAACGCCGGACAGGAGCAATGCCGTCCGGCAAGCGCAATCGCGCGATCGAACCGACCATCAGGCAGGTAGCGCGCCACGCGTCCGGCCCCCCATTGCGCACTCCAGAGTGCGCCTTCGCAATCGGTCTGTGCGCCGTCGGGGTTCAACCCTTGCGCAGTCAAATCCACAAAGACATCCGGCGCGGCATCGGGCCACCCGTCCGCATCCAGAGAGACGGTCACGATCCTGCCCTCCGCCGTATCCGCGAAATAGGCCCGTCGCCCGTCCGGCGCAAAGCAGATCGAATTCGGGATGGTGATTTCGGGAAACAAAAGCTCCACGGCACCGCCATAATAGCGGTAGATCGCGCCCGCCTTGGCTTCGGCATGTTTACCCATGCTCGACACCCAGAAACCACCCATCGGATCGGCTCGCCCGTCATTGCATCGGGTCTCACTTCGGTCCGCTTCAATCCCGACCAGCGGCTCATGCGCCCCTGTTGCGATATCAAAGCGGCGCAATCCGGTTTCGGTTGAAAGGACCAAAGTCTCCGCATCCACCCACGCGGCAGCTGAGGCCATCTGGCCGATCTGCCATTCCAGCGGCTTTTGCCCTGATCGGCTCAGAAGCCGACCGGCAAGAATATCGAACCAGAAAAGCTGCCCGCGTTCGGGGTGCCAGAAAGCACCTTCTCCGAGGAAACACGGTCGATCATCAAAAACCTGCGCCGTCATTTGCCACGAACCTCATCAAGGCAGGACACCAGACGCCGCGCCTTTTGGGCCACGGTTGCGGCGCTGTCGCCGGGTTTGTAGATCGACGAGCCGATCCCGTAGCCCGCCGCACCTGCTGCATGCCAGTTGGCCATGTTCTCCACCGAGACGCCACCCACAGCAAACAGAGGCACCCCTTTGGGCAGGACCGCCTTCATCGCCCGCAACCCGATGGGGCCGATCAATTCGCCGGGAAAGAGTTTCAAACCATCTGCACCCGCGTCCAGCGCGGCAAAGGCCTCGGTCGGGGTCATCACACCGGGAAAGCTCTGCAATCCGGCGGCCTTGCTTGCAGCGATGACCTCCGCGTTGCAATTCGGAGACACGATCAGCTTGGCCCCCGTGGCGGCAACGGCGTTTACCTGATCGACGCGCAAAACCGTGCCTGCGCCGATCAAGGCCCGATCCCCGAAGGCATCAACCATCGCCTTGATGCTATCGAGCGGGTCGGGCGAATTGAGCGGCACTTCGATCCGCGTCACGCCTGCCTCCAGCAAGGCTTCGGTCACGGGCAGGGCTGCCGGCGGGGTGATCCCGCGCAGGATCGCAATCAAGGGGCGGCTCATGTCTGATCTCCTATCGTCTGTTGCGCGGCGTAGAGCCCCGCGAGCGTTACATCTTCGGCATCATGGACCGTTGCGCTGATCCCGCAGAGCGCCAAGGCGCGCGTGTAGAGCGGGCTCAAGACCGGACTGCCAATCAAGGCGACAGAACCTCCGGACCATATCTCATGGGTCGCGGCCAGTTCCCACCCGATCAGCAACCCCGACAGCCGCGCCGTAGCGGCATTGGCGTCCAGATCACCGAGCAAAGCCCCCGCCCGCAGGCCGAACAGCGCGCCATAGGCAAGGGCCGGATTCACATAGGCTTCGGAACAGGCCGCCTCGAAAGCGGCAAGATCATCCCCCGCCCCGCCCAAAGAATGTCGCAGGACCGAGTGACGCGACAGCAGATCGAAGATTTCGCCGGTCATGCAGCTTTGAAAGCGCATGATTTTCCCGTCACGCAGCCCGACCCATTTTGTGTGGGTGCCCGGCAGGCAAACCGTTCCGTTAAAGTCCGGCTCACGCAACAAAAGCCCCGCAATCTGGGTCTCCTCCCCGCGCATCACATCGGGCGGGCTATCCTGACGCACGCCACAGGCAATGTAGACAGGGCGGGCCTCATGGTCGGGAACCCGCACCAGTCTTGGTGCGGCGGCGCAAGGCACGGGCGCATAAGGGGCTTCGAACCAACCCTGACGGGATCCGACCATGCCGCAGGTAACAACCGGAGCCGTGCCCCAGCCCTCCACTGCCGTTTCCAGCACCGCGCCGAAGTCCGCAGGCGCCAGTTTGCCCATGCCCTGATCCGTGGCGCGACGCTCAAGCACCTCGTGCCCGCGCATGGCCCAGAGCCGCAAATGCGTGGTGCCCCAGTCGGCGGCAATCCAGTCCGGCATCGTATGGCTCATAGTCTTTCTCCTTCGATGATCCGGATGCGTTCGGGGAAACTCCAAGGCAGGGTCATCCCCTGCCCCATGAGAGCCTGACCGCTCAATTCCACCGCACCGGCCTTGAGCGCGGGGGTGCCGCGGGACAGATGTGATGTCTCATCCGCATTGATCAGCCGGACACGATACCGCGCCTTGGGATCAAGTCCGCTCAAACGCAATGGGCGGGGCAATATCTGATCTGAGGGTGTCACCTGCCCTGCAAAGACCACGAAACGCTGACCGTCTTCGGCCAGTTGCAACTCTGCAATCACCGCCGGATCTGCGCTTTCCAGCCGGAGAATATCGGCGCGCATACGCCAGTCACGGTTGGCCTTCCACCATGCGGTGACGGTGGAGAGAACCTCGGCCTCTGTGTCGGTCAGTTCGCGGGGGTCCATCTCGAAGCCCATATGCCTTTGTGCCGCAACCCAAGCACGGGTGTGAATATCAATCTCCCGCCCCGAGGTGTGACAGACGCGCGGGCCAACGTGGCTACCTGTGACCGAAGCGGGCAGGAACAGGGCGGCGTCATGTTGAATGCGCAACCGCTCCAACGCGTCGTTGCTGTCGGAAAGCCAGACCCGTCCGGTGCGTTCCAGAATACCGAAGTCGATGCGACCGCCGCCCGAAGCACAGCTTTCAAACTCCACCGAGGGATGCGCTTTTCGCAGTTGGTCGAACAGGTCGTAAACCCCACGCGTCTGGGCCGCATCCGGTGCGGGCAAAACCCGATTGTGATCCCATTTGATATAGCTGATGTCATAGTCCGAGAGCAGCCCGTCGATCGCCTCGAACAGATAGGCCCGCACCTCGGGGCGCGCGAGATCAAGCACGCGCTGTTGGCGACCTTCGATCTGGTCTTCCGGTCCCAAAAGCCAGTCGGGATGTGCCCGCGCCAGATCGCTGTCGCGGTTGACCATCTCCGGCTCGAACCAGATGCCAAAGCTCATGCCGAGGCTTTTCACATGGTCGATCAGCGGCGCCAGCCCGTCGGGATATTTACGCGGGTCAATCTGCCAATCGCCAAGGCTGGTGGTGTCATCGTCCCGACGCCCGAACCACCCGTCATCCAGCACAAACCGCTCAGCACCAAGTGCCGCAGCACGGCTGGCAATCTCTTGCAACTCGGACAGGTTATGATCGAAATAGACCGCTTCCCAGCAATTGTAATGCACAGGGCGCGGGGAGGTTTGCGGCGCGGTGTGCCGCAGGTGCCGCTGGAACACACGGGCGCAGCCGTTTGAGCCCTCTTGCGAAAACGCCGAGAAAAGCGTTGCGGTTTCAAACCGCGTGTCCGGTTGCGGCTCCGAGCCGGAGGCATGGCCGAACTGGATTTGGCGACGCCCGTCAGGCAATTCTTCCGCCACCATCCGGTGACCGCCCGACCAGCCATAGTGAAAGGCGCGGGTCTCTCCCGAGGTCTTGGTCGCTCCACGCGCGGGCAGGATCAGACCGGGGAAATGTTCGTGACCGGTGCGCCCTGTGTGGTTGTCTCGCACCCGTTGTCCTGCCTGCCAAGGTGTTGAGGCAATCCGGAACTCCCCGCACCACCGGCCCGAAAGCTCCAGCATCTCGTCGGCCAGTTGCGGGGCCGGAAAGACCGGCGCGGTCAGCCAATGCAAGGTGATCGGCTCCGCACTTTCAATGGCAGCCCGCGCAGAAATGAGGCCGGTGCGTGGGTCAAGCGCAAAGCTGGCCCGATAGCGCAGCCCCGTTGCCTCATCGGCATAGACCAAGGTCACGCCATTGTCATCGCTCTCCTCCGCCTCGAAACGGAAGGCAGGGCGCAGCGGGCGGCCTTTGGCGTCATAGGCGATCAATCCCGGTTCTCCCGGAAAACTTTGTGTGCTCTCCGGACAGATCGAAACCTCCGGCGCACGGTCCAGCATACCGCCCGTCACATCGGCTCGACAGGCTTGCGCCAGTGAGGTCAGGTCTTCATCCTCCGGCAAGGCCGCCCCCCAATAGATGATCTCGGGAAGGCGATCATCATGGCTTGCCAGAACAAGGCTTTGCTGCGGGTCTTCAAGGTGCCATGTCCGGATCATTTGACCGCCCCGAGCGTCAGCCCTGCAATGAAGTGTTTCTGCATCAGAAAGAACATCGCCACCGGCGGCAGTGCGGCAAGGATGGAGCCCGCAGACACCAGATGCCAAGCCGCGACCCATTGACCGTTAAGCGATTGCAGCCCTGCGGTGATCGGCTGGGTATCGGCCCCTGTGGTCAGGACCGTCGCCCAGAAATAGTCGTTCCAGATAAAGGTAAAGACCAGAACGGAAAGGGCCGCGATGGCCGGACGGACCAGCGGCAGGACAATATGCCAGAAAATCTGCCATTCTCCGACGCCCTCGACACGGGCGGCTTCGATCAGTTCCTGCGGCAGGGCCTTGATAAAGTTGCGCATGAACAAGGTGCAAAAGCCGGTCTGGAACGCCACATGGAACAGCGCAAGCCCCGTGATCGAGTCATAAAGCCCCATGTTCACCGTCAAATCCCGCACCGGCACCATCAAGATCTGGAAGGGCACAAAGTTGCCCGCGACGAACATGAAAAATATGATGAGGTTGGAGCGGAATTTATAGACGGCGAGCGCATAGCCCGTCAGACACGACAGAGCCACAGCGCCGATCACCGTCGGGATGGTGACACGGAAAGAGTTCAGCATATAGCTGGCAAAGGGCGAGTTTTTGAACACATCAAGGTAGTTCGAAAAGGCCAGCGCCGAAGGCATGCCGAAGTAATTGCCCTGCGCCAGATCACTGGACGGACGCAGGGAGGTCACAGCCACCCCCAAAAGCGGCAGGAGCCAGATCACCAACATGACCGGAAGCGCGACTTGATAGGTGAGCCGTGCGGTCGGGCTCATGGATTGGACAGGTTTCGGAAACATCTCAAAGCCCCCTTTCGTCGCGCCACATCTTCCAGATGAAGCCCGAAATGAAGATCATCATGATCGCGAAAAGCACCACCGCAATCGCGGCGCCATAGCCCATGCGATAGCCGTATTCGGAGAGTGCTTGCTCATACATGTAATAGGACAGCACACGCGAGGAGCCGAAGGGACCGCCATCGGTCATGATCGACACCAGATCAAAACTGCGCAACGCTCCGATCACCGTCACGACCACGGCGATAAATGTGGCCGGACGCAGTTGCGGCAGAACCACATACCAGAGCATCTTGATACCCTTGGCCCCGTCAAGGCGCGCGGCCTCGATCTGATCGGGAGCGACGGCATTCAGGCCCGTCAGGTAGAGGATCATGCAATAGGCGATCTGTGGCCAGAGTCCCGCAACGATGATCCCGTAAGTGACCGTGTGGGGGTTGGCGAGGACCGCTATGCCTTCCCCGCCGAAGATTTTCGTCAATTCGAACAACAGGCCGAACCCCGGCGCATAGAACCAGGAAAAGATCAGGCCCACCACGACTTGCGAAATCACGAAGGGGAAAAAGAACAGGGATTTATAGATACGTATCCCGCGCACGGTCTGGTTCAGGAAAAGCGCGATGAACAATCCGAAAGGGATTGCCAGCATATAAAGCACCAGCCAGATCACATTGTTCTTGAGGCTGGTATAAAAGGCCTCGTCATCAAGAAGCTCGATATAGTTCTCGATCCCGACCCATATTTTCGGGCTTAGACCGTCCCATTGAAAAAACGAGATCCACATCGACTGGCCGATGGGGATGATGACGTAGACCAGAAACATGATCATGCCCGGTGCAAGAAACAGCCACGGAGCCAGTTTCCGGCCAAGTCTGCGACGGGGGGTAAAAGCGCCGCTGTTGCGCGACGCAGGGACGGATGAATCGGTCATCACGGCTCTCCTCGTTTGGGGGAACAAGGGGCGGCACCCTCACAACAGGCACCGCCCCCGGGGAGGATCAGTCTTTGTAAATGCGCTGACGCATCTTCTCTAGGCGCTCAAGAATGGCGTCCAGATGATCCGGATAGGCCATGAATTCCTGGAAACCTTCCATTCCGGCCTTGGCCATCTGGGCCGGCGCATCGCGGTCAAAGAACTGGGCAATGCCGCCCTCTGCCGTAGACAGAACCTCGAACCCCTGTTGCAGGAAGGGATCGTCGCCGACTTCGCTGTTCTTGTTGATCGGCAACTGGCCAAGCGTGGCATTCACTTCGCTTTGCACATCCGCACGCGCCAGATAGGCGAGGAATTTCTTGGCATCCTCGACGTTCTTGGCCCCTGCCGGAATGTGGATCGTGTCCGTGGGGGCTTCTTCCGCGCGGGGAATGTCGGGATTGATCGTCGGGAAGTCCATAAAGCCCAATGTGTCATTGGTCATCCCGCCATCCTTGAAGGTGGCGACCGCAAAATTGCCCATGACGTAATTGGCGGCCTTGCCCTGAACAATGTTCGAGGCGGCGTCCTGCCAGTCAATCGCGGCCACGTTTTTCGAGGTGTAGGGCACCACTTTGGCCCATTCGGCAAAGACATTGCGCACGCGCTCATCGGTCCACGGCACTTCGCCGTTGGTGAGTTGCATGTGGAAGTCATATCCGTTCGTGCGCAGATCGAGATAGTCGAAAATCCCCGCAGCGGGCCAGAGCGCCTTGGTCCCTGTGGTCAGACAATCGACGCCGATCTCCTGAAACTTCTCGCAATTCGAGATGAATTCGTCCCAAGTGGTCGGAACATCAACGCCCGCTTTGGCATAGACGTCTTTGTTATAATAGATGCCCCACTGGTAGTAGGTGTAAGGCACGCCCCATTGCTTGCCATCAATGGTCATCGACGAAAGCGCGGAACTCAGACTGTCTTTCAGCCCGTTTTCTTCCCACACATCCGACACATCCACGAACTGTCCGGCTTTTACAAAGGGGGCCATACGGTTGCCCGCATACCAGTTGGCCAGATCCGGACTGTCCGCCGTAAGAAAGTTGCGGATCGCGGTCTTGTAACCCTCGTGGTCAAAGGTGTTCACCTCGACAGTCACATCGGGGTTCTCGGCTTCAAACCCTGCCACAAGCTGCTCGAAAGCGGCTTTGGGGGCGGGATCAGAGGCGTCTGTAAAAAGCTTGAGCACACGCTGTTCGGCCATCGCCGGCATCGCAAGCGCACCCACCAGCGCGGTCAGCGCCGTTGTCTTCAAAATATTCATTCGGTTTCCTCCCGTTTTGCAGCACAGGCCCCATATTTTAGTTTCAAATATTGGAACCATGTTTTACATATTGAAATGTTGCCGCGAATCTTTCATCCTGTCAACAGTCCTGAGGAGGAACCATGACCGACGCATCCCGAACCCCTGGCAAAAAGACCGAGCAGCCCCCTGCACGTTCTGCAGGCAAATCCGACGGCACCGTCGGGCGCACCTTGGCCGTGCTGGATCTTGTGGCGGAGTTCGGGCGCCCCGTGCGGTTTGCGGAATTACTGCCTAAGGCAGGCCTGCCGAAAGCAACGCTTTACCGCTTTCTGCAAACCCTCACCAATCAAGGCATGCTGGCCTATGATGACGAACGCCAAGCCTACAAACCGGGACTGCGCCTCGTGCGTCTTGCCCATGCGGCTTGGGCGCAAAGCTCGCTTGCTCCGATCGCGGCGGGTTATCTCGACCAGCTTTCGCAACAGACAGGCCAGACCCTGCACCTCGCGCAGCTGGATCAGGGCATGGTGCTCTATGTGGACAAACGCAACGCCGCCCGTCCGGTGGAAATGTTCTCGCAATCGGGCAAGGTCGGACCGGCCTATTGCACCGGTGTGGGCAAAGCGATGCTGGCCTATCTGCCCGAGAATGCCCTGCTAGACGCGCTGAAGCGCCAGAGTTTCCACCGCTTCACCGACACCACCTTTACGGACGCAGAGAGCCTGCGGGCGGAGTTGAACAATATTCGCGCGCGCGGTTTTGCGTGGGACAATGAAGAACACGAACCCGGCATCCGCTGCATCGCCGCGCCGATCCTGTCGGCGCAAGGCCGTGTGCTGGGTGCGATTTCCATCACTTCGGGCCAAAGCGACAGCCACGCCCAACTCGAAACCTACGCACCGCTTCTGAAGGAAACGGCCGATAAAATTGCGCAGGCCGCTATGGAGTGGCGCTTTCCCGAACAACAACGCGCAACAGAACCAGCCTGACAGGACCCGATCGCGCCCGAACAGACCAGACAGCGCACCAGATATAACGCCAGTAATAAGGGAGGAGACCTTGTGAGCGGAGTGACCTTAGAGAAGATCGTCAAGAAATATGGCGATGTGAAAGTGATCCACGGAGTCGATCTTGCGGTCGAACCGGGAGAATTCTGCGTCTTTGTCGGCCCATCCGGCTGCGGCAAGTCCACGCTTTTGCGGATGATCGCGGGGCTGGAAGAGACCACCAGCGGTTCCATTCGCATCGGCGGGCAGGACGTGACCCATGCCGAACCCGCAGAACGCGGCATTGCGATGGTGTTCCAGACCTATGCGCTCTACCCGCATATGACCGTGGCCGAGAACATGGGCTTTGGCCTGAAGATGAACGGTCATCCCAAGGAAGACATCGCCGCAAAAGTCAAAGAGGCCGCGCAAATTCTCAAACTCGAACCGCTGCTGGACCGCAAACCTGCGGCTCTGTCGGGCGGGCAACGGCAACGTGTGGCCATCGGACGCGCCATCACGCGCGGGCCGGAGGTGTTTCTGTTCGACGAACCGCTTTCCAACCTCGATGCGGAATTGCGTGTGGAAATGCGGGCCGAGATTGCCCGACTGCACCGCGAGATCGGTGCCACGATGATCTATGTCACCCATGATCAGGTCGAAGCTATGACAATGGCCGACAAGATCGTGGTGCTGCGCGCGGGCTATATCGAGCAGGTCGGTCGTCCGATGGATCTGTATGACGATCCCGACAACCGTTTTGTTGCGGGGTTCATCGGCTCGCCCTCGATGAATTTCCTCGCCGCAACCGTCTCCGGCGGCAAACTCGACATCCCCGCTCTGGGACAGAAATTCGACAGTCCGGTTGCCCTGCCGCCCGAAGGCACGGCGCTTGAGATCGGTATTCGCCCCAATGCCCTTGAGTTGAGCGGAACCGAAAGGCCGTTCAGCATCCAGATGGCCGAGAACCTCGGTGGCGTCAGCTATGCCCATCTGAGCGCCTCCACTGGCGAGCGCGTTGTGGTGGAGACCGACCAGCGTCTCGAAACCTCCGGCGGCGGCACGGTGGGGCTGAATTTCGATCCGGCCTCGCTCTACCTGTTCCGTGCGGACAACGGCGCAAGGGTGCGCGGATGAGCCTTGCAATCGGTCTTGTGGGGCTTGGAGCCATTGCCAAGGCCCAGCATCTTCCGGCCATTGCCGCGACCGAAGGCGTGCATCTTGCCGCCATCGCCAGCCGCAATGCCGCCCTACCCGATGTGCCAAGCCACCACGGCTTGACCGAAATGCTCGCGGCACATCCAGAGCTCGACATCGTATCCCTTTGCACCCCGCCACAGGGGCGGTTCGAACAGGGGATGGAGGTGTTGCGCGCGGGACGTCACTTGATGCTCGAAAAACCGCCCGCCATGAGTTTGAGCGAAATCGAAACCCTGCGCGAAACCGCAGCGCAGGCGGGACGCACGATCTTTGCCACATGGCATTCACGCGAAGCCGCCGCTGTCGAGGCAGCGCGGGCTTGGCTTTTGGAGCGCAAAGCCACGAGGATTGCGATTACATGGCGTGAGGACGTGCGCAAATGGCATCCGGGGCAGGAGTGGATCTGGCAACCCGGCGGGCTAGGCGTCTTTGATCCGGGCATCAACGCCCTGTCGATCCTGACGCGGCTTCTGCGCGACCCCGTCCATCTCAAATCCGCAACCCTGAGCATTCCCGAAGGACGCCAGACACCGATTGCTGCAGAGCTGACACTGTGCGCAGGCGACACACCCGTCACGGCGCAATTCGACTGGCGCGAAACCGGTGACGAGCTTTGGCGTATCACGATTGAAACCAACGAGGGCGATCTGGCGCAGCTTGACAAGGGCGGCGCGGAATTTTCGGTCAACGGCGCGCAGATATGTAGCGGCGACAACCACGAATACGCCCGCCTCTATGCCCGCATGCGTGATCTGGTGACGCAAGGGCAAAGCGATCTCGATCTCGCGCCGCTGCGCCTTGTGGCCGATGCTTTCATGACCGCCCGTTTCAACACTGTCGCGCCGTTTGACACCGAAGCGGCCCAATAAGTTTTTCTGAGGATAGACTATGAAAATCACCGCAATTGAGACCTTCATCGTGCCCCCGCGCTGGTGTTTCGTGAAAATCTCCACAGACGAGGGCATTTCCGGCTGGGGCGAACCTGTTCTGGAGGGCCGCGCGGCGACGGTTGCGGCCTGTGTCGAGGAACTGTCCGACCTTCTGATCGGCAAGGATCCCGGTCATATTCAGGACCACTGGACGGTGATGTATCGCGGCGGGTTCTATCGCGGTGGCGGCATCCATATGTCCGCCATCGCAGGCATTGATCAGGCGCTTTGGGACATCAAGGGCAAAGCCTTAGGCGTGCCGGTCCACGCGCTTCTGGGCGGTCAGCAACGCGACCGGATTCGGGTCTATAGCTGGATCGGTGGCGACCGCCCCGGCGACACCGCCCGCATGGCCCGCGACTGTGGGGATCGCGGATTTTCGGCGGTCAAGATGAACGGCACAGAGGAGCTTCAGTTCATCGACAGCCATGCCAAGATTGACGCGGTTCTGGAACGTGTGCAGGCCATTCGCGACGAGATGGGGCCGGATTTCGGAATTGGCGTCGATTTTCATGGCCGCGTGCATCGCCCGATGGCGAAACAACTGGCCAAAGAGCTCGCGCCGTTCAACCTGATGTTCATCGAGGAACCGGTGCTCAGCGAACATGCCGAAGCCCTGCGCGAGATTGCCAACCATTGCGCCGCGCCCATCGCCTTGGGCGAGCGGCTCTACAGCCGTTGGGATTTCAAATCCGTGTTACAAGGCGGCTATGTCGACATCATCCAGCCCGACCCGAGCCATTCGGGCGGCATCACAGAGACCTACCGCATTGCGGCCATGGCTGAGGCCCATGACGTCGCGCTGGCGCTGCATTGTCCCTTGGGGCCGATTGCCCTCGCAGCCAACCTGCAACTGGATGCGGTCTGCTACAATGCCTTTATTCAGGAACAATCTCTGGGCATCCATTACAATCAGGGCTCCGACCTGCTCGACTACCTGATTGATCCTTCCGTCTTCGAATACAAGGACGGTTTCGTGGCGATCCCGCAAGGGCCGGGATTGGGCATTGAGGTAAACGAAGCCAAAGTCCGGCAAGCCGCCGCTGAAGGTCACCGCTGGCGCAATCCGGTCTGGCGTCACCCAGATGGCAGCTTTGCGGAGTGGTAACATGAGAGAGATGACAACCCTGAACACCGGCTGGACCTTTGCCGCCGGTTTCGATCCCGCCCATATCAATGCGCCAATGGCGGGAGAAAGCGTCACCCTGCCCCACAACGCCATCGATCTGCCGATGAGCTATTTCGACGAACGCGCCTATCAGAAGCCCTTTACCTACCAGCGCGAAATCCGGTGGTCTCCGGCATGGGAGGGCAAATGCGTCCGTCTGCGGTTCGATGCCGCTATGGCTGATGCGACGGTCTGGCTCAACGGGATCGAGACCTGTCACCACCGTGACGGTTACACGCCCTTTACTGTCGATCTGAGCGATGCTTTTGTGGACGGGAAACTCCTCGTCACCCTGCGCGTTGACGGAGCGGAAAACCCCGAGATTCCGCCCTTTGGTGGCCGGATCGACTATCTCACCTATGCCGGCTTTTACCGCGATGTCTGGCTGGAAGTCCTGCCTGCGCGCCACATCATCTCGGTCAAAATCGAAACGCCCGATGTGCTGGCCGCATCCAAGACCGTGATTGCCAAAGTCGCGACCAGTGAGGCGGGGCCGGTCAATGCGCAGATCACCGATGCCCAAGGCCGCGAAATCGCACACAGCTCCGGCGAGGGGGATATCCGGTTTGAGGGCCTGACAGACATCACGCTTTGGTCCACGCAGACGCCTGCGCTTTACACGCTGACGCTCACCCTGCCCGACAGCGGTGACCGGCTCACCCAACGCTTCGGTTTTCGCGAAGCACAGTTCACGCCGGAGGGGTTCTTTCTCAACGGCGAACGGGTGATCCTGCGCGGCCTCAACCGGCACCAGAGCTTTCCCTATTCCGGCTATGCGCAAGGCAAACGCAGCCAGCAACGGGATGCCGAAATTCTGCGCTTTGATCTGGACTGCAACATCGTGCGCACGTCGCACTATCCGCAAAGCCCCTATTTCCTCGACCGCTGCGACGAGATCGGCCTGATGGTCTTTGAGGAAATCCCAGGCTGGCAGCATATCGGCGGCCCCGTGTGGCAAGATGAATCCCTGCGCAATGTCGAGCGGATGATCCGTCGCGACTGGAACCATCCCTCCATCATCATCTGGGGAGTGCGGATCAATGAAAGCCCCGATGACGATGCGTTCTATACGCGCACCAATGCCCTCGCCCGCGATCTCGACCCGACGCGACAGACCGGCGGTGTGCGTTGTATTCCCGACAGCACGCTGCTTGAAGATGTCTACACGATGAACGATTTCATCTTGGGCGACTTCGAAATGCCCTTCTCCAACCGCCCGCGCACCGCACTGCGCGATCAACAGGAGGTCACGGGCCTGCCGGAGCGTGTGCCCTATCTGGTCACCGAATATAACGGCCATATGTTCCCGACCAAGGCGGGTGATCCCGAACATCGCCAGCACGAGCATGTAATCCGCCATCTTGAAGTGCTCAACGCCGCCCATGATCCGGCCTCCGGTCTGGCGGGCTGTATCGGGTGGTGTATGTTCGACTATAACACGCACAAGGATTTCGGCGCCGGAGACCGGATTTGCCACCACGGTGTCATGACGATCTTCCGTGAACCGAAATTCGCCGCCTATGCCTATGCCAGCCAGCGCGATCCCGAGGACGAAATCCTCATGGAGCCCGTCACCGTCTGGGCGCGTGGGGAGCGCAATATCGGCGGGGTGCTTCCGCTGATCGTGCTGACCAATTGCGACGAGGTGGAACTGTCCTATGCCAATGTCACGAAACGCGTCGGGCCGGACCGTGAGCGTTTCCCCCATTTGCCGCACCCACCGGTCATCATTGACCACCGCCATTTCACCGAAGACGAGTTGGGAGACTGGGGCGAAAGCTGGCACGCGGGACAGTTGCGCGGTTTTCTGAACGGGGAGATGGTGGTGGAGCGTTTCTTCCCTGCCGACGCCGTTCTGGACCGGCTGGAACTGGCTCCCGATGTTCAAGAGGCCGAGGCCGATCCAAGCGACGACATCCGCGTGATGATCCGCGCGCTGGATCAGGCGGGCAACAAGCTCCACTTTCTGAACGAACCCGTGTTTCTGGAGGTCGAGGGCCCCGCGACGCTTATCGGCCCGAGCTGCCCCGTCCTGCAAGGCGGGACCACGGGTTGCTGGCTCCGCCTAACGGGAGAACGCGGCACGGTGCGGCTCACCGCAACACTGCGGGATCATCGGGAAGATACTCTGATCGAAGCGCGTTAATCCGGTGCGTTGAGGCGGGTTCGCCTGCGGCTTACACCGACCATCTCGACAAAGACCCGCCTCCCTTCTCATGACGGGAGGCGGGGTATTTTCACGCTCGCCAAACCTGCGGTCTCACAATTTGACGCGTTCCGATTTCGGGTCATAGAACGGCTTCAGAGAAGCCCGCGCCGCCACGCGCTGTCCGGCCACTTCGACCTCATAGCTGGAGGCCAGAAGCTCCGCGACGCTTTCCCCTTCGCAGGGCACATAGCCCAGCCCCACGGCCCCGCCGAGCGTATGCCCGTATGCGCCGGAGGTCAGGTAGCTGACGATTTCGCCATCGCGCAGCAAGGGTTCGGCATGATAGAGCAGCGGTTCGGAATCGGTGAGCAGGAATTGCACCATCCGCATCCTGAGCCCCTCTTCGCGCTTTTGCTCCACCGCAGCCCGCCCGATATAATCCACATCGGTTTTCTTGATGGCAAAGCCCAGCCCCGCCTCCAGAATGTGATCCTCCGAGGTGATGTCATGGCCGAAATGGCGAAAGCCCTTTTCGATGCGACAACTGTCCATCATATGCAAGCCACAGAGCTTGGCCCCCATGTCCTGCCCTGCCGCGTGCAGCACCTCGAACACATGCGCGGCCATATCGGTGGAGACATAGAGTTCCCAGCCAAGCTCACCCACATAGGTCACACGATGGGCGCGGGTGAGGCCCATGCCGATCTCGATCTCCTGACAGGTGCCAAAGGGATTGGTCGCGTTGGAGAAATCATTCGGGGAGACCCGCTCCAGAAGCGCACGCGCATTGGGCCCCATGACACAGATCACCGCTTCTGCGGCGGTCATGTCGGTGATGGTGACGTTGAAATCCCCCTGATGACGCCGCAGCCATGTCTGATCGGACAGGCACGTCGCCGCAGGGGTGACGATGAGATAGGCGGTCTCCGACAGGCGCGTGATGGTCACATCCGCCTCGATCCCGCCTTTGGTGTTGAGAAACTGGCTATAGACGATTTTGCCCACAGGCACAGACAGGTTCGAGGCGGACACATAGTTCAAAAAGGCCTCCGCATCGCGCCCCTCGACCCGCAGCTTGCCAAAGGACGACATATCGTAAATGCCGACATTCTCGCGGATGGCCTTGTGTTCGCGGGCGGCATTGTCGAACCAGTTCTGGCGTTTCCAAGAATACTCATATTCGGCCTTCTGCCCCGCATCGGCAAACCAGTTGGCGCGCTCCCATCCTGCAAATTCGCCAAAGACAGCCCCTTCGGACTTGAGCGCCTCATGCAACGGCGAACGGCGGATGCCCCGTGCGGTAGCTTTCTGGCGGTAGGGAAAATGGTCGGCGAACAACAAGCCCAAAGTCTCTTTGGAGCGTTCGAAGAGATAGGTCTTGTTGCCTTGGAACGGCTGCATGCGGGAAATGTCCACATCCCCCAGATCGAAGGGCTTCGACCCCGTGTCCATCCACGCAGCCAGCGCCATACCAGCCCCGCCCGCTGACTGGATGCCGATGGAGTTGAACCCTGCCGCAACCCAGACATTGTCCATCTCGGGCGCAAGACCCAAGTGATAGGAATCGTCCGGCGTAAAGCTCTCCGGCCCGTTGAAAAACGTATGAATCCCCGTTTCGGCCAAAAGCGGCAACCGGTTCACCGCCGCCTCAAGGATCGGCTCGAAATGATCGAAATCTTCGGGCAGCTGATCAAATTCGAAATCTTCGGGAATGCCTTTCATCGCCCAAGGTTTCGCCACAGGCTCAAAAGCGCCCAACAGGATTTTACCGGCGTCTTCTTTGTAATAGGCACATTCCTCTGGCACGCGCAGGGTCGGAAGCTGTGTCAGTTCTGGCACCGTATCCGTGACGATGTAGAAATGTTCACAGGCGTGAAGCGGAACGTTGACGCCCATCTGGCGCCCGACCTCATGGCCCCACATGCCCGCGCAGTTTACCACATGGTCACAGGTGATGCGGCCTTCGCCCTCTGCGCTTTCCCAGTTCACAGCTGTGATCCGGCGGTCTTGCTTTTCAAACCCTGTGACCTTGGTGCGCTCCAGCACGATTGCACCGCGATCCTTGGCCCCACGCGCCAGTGCCAACGCGATATTGGCCGGATCGCCCTGCCCGTCCTTGTCGAGATAGACGGCGGCGGTCATGTCTTCGACATTCACATGGGGATAGCGTGCCAGCACATCGTCAGGCCCGATTTCCTCGACCTCGACCCCGAAAGCGCGGGCCATGGAGGCCTGACGCAGGATTTCCTCGCGGCGTTCTTGCGACAGCGCCATGGTGATCGACCCGTTGCGCCGGAACCCTGTGGCCACGCCTGTTTCGTCTTCGAGTGTGCCGTAAAGCTCCTGCGAATATTTGGCGAGCTTGGTCATGTTTTTCGTGGCGCGCAACTGGGCGATAAGCCCCGCCGCATGCCATGTTGTGCCCGAGGTGAGCTGTTTGCGTTCCAGAAGGACCACATCGGTCCAGCCAAGTTTGGTCAGGTGATAGGCGACCGAACAACCGATCACCCCACCGCCGACGATCACGACACGCGCGTGTTTTGGAGGCATTGCCATTGTCATAGTCCTTTCAGATCAAGCACGCAGACGCGCGTTTTCCGCGTCCCACAGGGTCGCATTGGCTTCAACCACGGCTTTCAGACGCGTGCCGTAGACTTCGATCTCAAGCTCCGTACCCGCTGCCGTTGCCTCTATATCCAGCATAGCCAGAGCGATGGCCTTCTCGACGCGGTAGCCATAGGCCGAGGAGGTTACCTCCCCCACGCGCTGGCCGTCCTTGAACACGGCGGCCATATAGGGCGCGTCCTGCTTTGCGGTCTCGACGGTCAGGGTGACAAGGCGTTTGGAGACACCGGTCTGCGCCTGCGCTTGCAAGGCGGCCTTGCCGGGGAAGTCCTGCGGCTTATCGAGTTTAACGAAGCGATCTAGTCCGGTTTCCAAAAAGCTGTAATCCGTGGATAGATCGCCCTTCCACGTCAGATACCCCTTTTCGATCCGCATCGAATTGAGCGCATACATGCCAAAGGGCGTTGCACCGGCCATGCGGATGGCTTTGTAAACCTCCGCGGCGTCTTCGGTGGCGCAATGGACCTCCCAGCCCAGTTCGCCGACAAAGGACACCCGTGCGAGAGTGACGGATTTGCCCGCGATCAGGGCCGATTGATGGGTGAGCCAGCCAAGGGACAGGTCCGCATCCGAAATCTGCGCAAACAGATCGCGGGATTTCGGACCGCTCACGAGCATGACCGTCACGGCCTTGGTGTGATCGCTCAGGTGCAGCCCGTCCGGCAAATTCCACGACAGGATCTCGAAGTCATGCCATTGCGCCAAAGCAGCGGTCATCAGGGTGAAATTGTCCTCATCATGACGCATACAGGACATTTCCGTCAGAACCCGCCCCGTCGGCGTGGCGAAATAGATCAGGTTCATCCGGCCAATCTTCGGCAGCGCCCCCGTGATCCGTCCGCGCAGCCACTCGGCCGCACCTTCGCCTGACAGGGTGAACCGCGAAAAGCCGCACATGTCGATCACCCCCACGCCATCGTGCACCGCTTCGACCTCCTCGCGGACACGCGGCGTCCACGGGCCGGTGCGGTTCCATGTATGGGTGACCTCCTCAGAGGTGTCGTCACCGTCTTTAGCGAACCAGTTGGCACGTTCCCAGCCGTTGTAGGCCCCCATCTGCGCCCCGTCCGCAATCAGACGTTCATGGTTCGGGGAGAGTTTCTTGTCCCGCGCGGCGGGCCATTCGTGATGGGGGAAATGCATGGCATATTCGTGACCATAGGTTTCCTTGGCCTTTTTCATACTGAAATCGTGATCGGCGTGATCGGTGAACCGGCGCGGGTCAATGGACCACATATCCCACTCGGTTTGCCCGTGCATGATCCATTCCGACAGAACCTTGCCCGCACCGCCACCTTGGGCAATGCCGAAGGTGAAGCTGTGGCCCTCGAAAGCATTGGGCACACCCGGCATCGGCCCCACCATCGGCAAACCATCCGGCGCATAGGGGATCGGACCGTTGATGTTGCGCTGGACGCCTTGCGTGCCCAAAAGCGGCACCCGCTCCATCGCATCCATGATATACCATTCAAGACGGTCCAGATCGTCGGGATAAAGCTGGAAGCTGAAATCTTCGGGCATTTCCTGACCCGAGGCCCAGCCGACCTGACAGTTGCGCTCATAGGGGCCGAGGTTGAGACTATAGGTGTCCTGACGCAGGTAATAGGACGAATCCACATCGCGCAGCATCGGCACTTTGCGCCCGTTCTCTTCGGTCCATGCCCTGATCTCGGGGATGGCTTCGGTGAGGAAATACTGGTGGCTCATGACCGTGAGCGGCACCTCGCGCCCGCCATGCGGCAGGAACCACTCGCCCACCCGTGCGGCATAATACCCTGCGCAGTTCACCACATAGTCACAGCGGATATCGCCTTTCTCCGTGTGAACCACCCATTCACCATTGTCGCGGGACACGCCCGTGGCCGGCGTGAACCGTGCAATCGTCGCACCATGAGCGCGTGCCCCTTTGGCCAGCGCCTGCGTCACCTGCGACGGATCAATGTCACCGTCGAGAGGGTCCCAAAGCCCGCCTTCAAGATCATGGGTCTCCATAAAGGGGAAATGCGCCTGCAATTCCTCCGGCGTGCACATGTCCATTTCGAGACCCATATGCGCCGCCATGCCTTTGACCCGCTCGAACTCCATCATCCGGTTATGGGTATGGGCCAGCCGCACCGCACCGGTCAGATGGTAGTTGATCGGATAATCCACCTCATCGGCCAGATCGCGATACAGCGCCAGACCATAGCGCTGCATATTCATCACGCTGTAATTCGCCGCAAAGTTCGGACAGTTGCCCGCCGCATGCCATGTGGAGCCTGCGGTAAGTTCGTTTTTCTCCAACAGAACACAGTCGGACCAGCCCGCTTTGGCGAGATGGTAGAGCGTGGAGACTCCGATAACACCGCCACCGATAATGACGACACGAGCTGTAGAGGGAAGAGACATGGGGAGACCTCAATATACAGGGGGAGAAATGACCCAGACCGCAATGGCCGGAGTGTCATAGGGATTGGCCCAGCGGTAGCTGTCGCCACGAATGCGAAAACTGTCTCCGGCGGAGACTGTGAACTTTTCGCCGTCGATCCAGAGCTCCAGCGTGCCGGAGATCATATAGGCAACTTCGGTGGTCGGACGCGTGATGACCTCTTCACGCGCGGCACCCGGTTGAAAGGTAGAATGGATCACTTCGAAATCATCGGTCAGGTCCGGCGAGATCAGGGTTTCCACCAATCCGGTCTCATGCGCGCCGATATGACGACGGGCCGATGCCCGCACAATCCGGCCCCGCTCTTTTTCCGGCGCGGGGGCTGTGCCGAAAAACAGCGACAGCGGCACATCGAACACCCGCGCAATGTCGCGCAGATCGTCCATCGTCGGGGTCGAGAGGTTGCGCTCCACCTGCGACACCCAGCCCAAGGATTTCCCCAGCTTCTGCGCAAGGGTTTCCAAGGTCATTTTTCGGGCCGTGCGCAAAGCGCGAATATCCTGGCCAAGATCGGGCGTGTTGGACATGGGGTTCTCATCTTCTGGCGGGCAAGGGGTGAATCAGCACCTCTCTGCGTCATGAAATTTATCTCCATATTTTCATGTCCAGTCATGAAAATTCGGTCTAAAATTTCACGCAAAACAATAAATGTATATTTTTTGGGCAAAACGCAGGGCAAAATGCGTATGAAAAACACGCAAACGGCCTCGACAACATGTGCCAAGGCCGTTTCAATTCATGATTGAGGTCTCGCTCAGAGGTAGGCAGACAACCCGCGCCAGCCGGAAAGCACTGCCGCCACGGCCATCACACCGATTGCGATTTTCCGATATTGATCCGAGCCGAGCCGCTTGAACGCCTCTGTGCCCAGCCATGTTCCAAAGATCAGCCCCGGCACAGACACGACCACAAGCACAAGCATATGAAGATCAATCGCACCTGCCATGGCCAACCCCGGCGTGGCGATCAGGGACGAGAAGAAAAAGAAGATCAGCAAAGAGGCACGGGTTTCTTTTGCGGGCATCCCTACTCCGAGATAGTAGGCCACAGCCGGCGGCCCAGGCATGGCGGCCAGACCGGAGAACACCCCCGAAGCAACACCTGTCACCGCCGCGAGATGTCCGCTTGGGCGCGGCTCGGCGGGTTTGTAGCGCAGCAAAAGCAAAAGCCCGAGCATGACCGCCACGGAAATCAGCACGCGCGCGGCATCCGGCGAGAGAACCGCCAGCGCATAGATTCCGATGGGCGTTCCGATCAGAGAGCCGATCGCCAGACGCAGTACAGACGGTTTGTGAATGTCTTGGCGCAGCGCATAGACATCATGAAAGCCCACGATCAACTGCGCCAGAACTGCGAGCGTGACGGCTTGCAGCGGCGGCAGGACCAGCGACATGACCGGCACGGCCACAATCGCGAAACCGAACCCCGCAATGCCACGAATGAAAGAGGAAAACAGAACAGCAATACCAACAAAGAGAACTATCATAACGGTCATGTGCGGTGCTCCAAATGCGAATCGTCCTTCTTTAGCGCAGGGGCTCAAGTCAGGATCGGGCCAGTGAGGGTATATTCATTGGGCCAGACAACGGGACGACCCGCGCGGCCTTGTTCTCTTAACGCCTCTTGCTCGCAGACGTCTATATACGCGCGGCGATTTCTCCGAGTTTGCGCATACCGGGCACAATCGTATGCGTTTCGATGACGGAGAGGCCCAGCCGGAAAAAACGTCCGCTCTGACTCGGGTCCACAAAGGGATCGCCGCTTTCGAACAGGATGCCCTGCGCCATAGCCTCTTGCAAAAGCTGATGTGCGTCCACTCCTTCGGGGCATTCCAGCCAGACGCTTCGGCCGGGATGGCAGGGGTCGGGGGCGCGGAAACCGGGCATCAGGTCGGGCAGATGTTCCATCACCGTTTCCCAGCGCGCCTGATAGGTGCTGCGCAATTTGCGGACCAGATTGCGGTAATGCCCTTCGGCCAGAAAGATGGCGGCGGCGCGTTGGTTGTTGAGCGGTGCCGAGCGGTGAATCAGTCGGCGCAACCACCGTGCTTCACGGATGACGGGGGCCGGTGCCACGATGTAGCCGAGTCGTACACCGGGTGCCAAAACTTTAGACAAAGTGCCCAAATATAGCACACGGCCCTCTTTGTCGCGTGATTTTAAGGCAAGGTCTTTGGCGAAGGAAATATCCCCCTCATAATCGTCCTCGACGATCAGAAAATCCTCTTTTTCCGCCAGCGCGAGGGTCTCGTTCCGGCGGGAATCCGACATCACGGTCATGGACGGACAATGCGCGCCGGGGGTCAAAACCGCCAGATCCAAACCCGCATTCGAGGGGATCACAGCCCCCTCTGTGTCGAGGTCCAAAGGCACGATTTCCGCCCCTGAAAGATCGAAGATGAACCGTGAATCCGGATAGCCCGGCATCTCGCATCCCACCCGCTTTCCGGCCCCCGAAAGCAGTTGCGAAATGAGGTATAAACCCTCCTGTGCGCCCAAGGTGATCATGACCTCTTCAGGCCGGGCATAGATGCCGCGATCCGGTAGTACCTGAGTCTGGATCTGCTCGATCAACATGGGGTCGTCATCCACCGCGCGATCCGCCCCCCACCAGTCCACAGAGGCCCGCCCCAACATGTCACGCGACGAGGTCCGCCATGCGTTCAAAGGGAACAGTCCGGGGTCCACCTGCCCATAGATGAACGGATATTTATAATCATGCCAATTCAATGACTTACGGATATGATTCAGGCGCGAAGGATGATGGTTCAGACGGCTTTCCCAATCGAGTGTGACCGACGAATCCACCCGATCCGTGACCGGCGGTTTGCTGTCGCTGACGAAGTAGCCGCGACGGGGGCGGGCCTCCAGATAACCGCGAGCCATAAGCTCCTCGAACACCGCCGAAACCGTGTTGCGCGCAATGCCCAACTGGTCGGCCAAAAGCCGTGTCGAAAGCATCTTCTGCCCCGGTGCCAACTGGCCCGTGCCGATGGCCGTGATGATGCCACGGCGCAGCTGGCTCTGGATCGGTTCCTTGCTGACGCGGTCGATGGAAATTGGCAGCGAATGAATGGCGGGCCTCATAGGTGAACAGGTTGGAACGCGGGCGGCCTCGCTTGCACGGGTTTGACCCTGTGACAGTGGGTGCAGTGAGGCGGCACATTTGTGTGGCCCTAAGGCTGCGATCATTTTCCGGTTGATGCAAGCCGTTTGGCGATCCGGCGGTAAACTGGCCCAATTCAAACTCCGAAACTGGCTCTGTGTGGGCCAGTGACGCTCAGGCAGGGGTCCGGAAAACCAACGCACACAGAATGGTCACATGCCCTGTCAACGCCCTTACAATTCCTTTGCTCAAACGGTGCCAACCGCCTGCGCCGCCGACGGGCCTCAACGGGCATTTACAGATCACCGAGATCTTGGACCGCGCAGTCTCTGCGGTCGGATCGGTGCGCCTCGTGGCGGTCGGAATGCCTCCCCTGTTCCGGCCGTCACACCCCGCAACAAAAGCCCAAAATACCGGTCGGATATGCGTCGGAATTCTGTCGGACAAGTGTCGGGCATTTTCGAAACGCTTGATTTCTGGGCAGGGAAATTTACGGAAAACCAAACGGACACCACAGGAAATCACCTCTAAGATATTAAAATAAAAAGACAATCCACGAATTTCCGCATAAGTCCCTCCGATCAACCGTTCAGCTTTACAGGTTCTTTCGTTCTGATTTTATGAACGGTAACATGGCTGAATTGACCGCCTCGATCCCGCGACCTTTAGATTTTGTAACGAGTATGACCTGTATATCTGCCCGCCCCGAAAGAAATTGCTCAGGGGTGCGCACCAAAACCGGGTATCATCTACCCCAGAAGAAGGACCGCACATCCGATCTTGATCAGACACGTCGCGCAGACGCCGACATACGGAACCGGATCCAACGATTACAAAAACCGGACACGATAGAGATGTCCGACCCCAACAAGGAGAACTGAATGACCAATTTTATGAAACCGCTCTTGGGCGTATCCGCCATTGCACTGGCCAGCTTTGCCGCTGCCACTCCCGCCGTTGCACAGGACAGCCTGACCGTTGGTTACTTCCTCGAATGGCCCATGCCGTTCCTCGCCGCCAAAGCCGATGGTGCCTATGCAGAAGCGCTTGGCATGGATGTGAACTGGGTCAGCTTCGAGACCGGTACCGCAATGTCCGCCGCGATGGCCTCCGGCGATGTGCAAATCTCCATCAGCCAGGGTGTGCCGCCCTTCGTGGTTGCCGTGTCCTCCGGTCAACCGTTGCAGATGATCGACGTAGCGGTGAGCTACTCGGAAAACGACAACTGTGTTGTGGCCACCGAGCTTGAAATCGACAAGGACAGCGCCGGAGAACTGGCCGGCAAGAAAGTCGCCGTGCCGCTCGGCACCGCGTCGCATTACGGCTTCCTCAAACAGATGGACCACTTCGGCGTCGATATCTCCACCCTTGAAATCGTCGACATGGCACCGACCGACGGGGCTGCGGCTCTGGCGCAGGGTTCTGTTGATTTCGCCTGCGGCTATGGCGGTGGTCTGACGCGCATGAAAGAGCACGGCAACATCCTTTTGACCGGCGCGGAAAAAGAGGAACTCGGCATTCTGGTCTTTGACGTCACTTCGGCGCCTTCCGATTTCGTCGTCGAAAACGAAGAGCTGGTCTCGACCTTCCTCTCCGTCACAGCCGAAGCCAATGCGACATGGAACGAATCCCATCCCGCAGAGATGCTGACAAAAATCGCGATGGAATCCGGCATGGACGAAGAGGCCGCTCTGGCGTCGATCTCCGGCTTTACCTTCCCCTCCATCGAAGAGCAGATTTCCGAGAAATGGCTTGGCGGCACGGCAGCCAGCTACATGAAGGGCGTTGCGGATGTCTTCGTCGAATCCGGCGCGATCCCTTCGGCTCTTGAAAGCTATGAAGGCACGATTGCCCTCGGTCCGCTCGAAGCGATCGAATAATCGTCTCGACATTGAACAGAGCATACGGCGTGACTTGCGCCGTATGCGCATCCTTCCAACAAACCATCATGGACAGGGAGACCCCGCATGGGCGCTCTGACAATCAATAACATTTCCATGCGTTTTGAATTGCCGGACGGCTCGCACGTTCAGGCTTTGCAAGACGTTTCACTCGAATTGAAAGAGGGCGAGCTTCTCTCCGTCCTTGGCCCTTCGGGATGTGGCAAATCCACCCTCTTGAACATTCTCGCGGGATTTCTGGCCCCGACCTCGGGTTCTGTGACCCTCGACGGCAAGGAAGTGACCGGCCCCGGTGCCGAGCGCGGCATGGTGTTCCAGAAAGGCGCGTTGTTCGAATGGATGAGCGTGCGCCATAACGTGGAATTCGGCCCGCGTATGAAAAAGATGGAAGAGACCGAACGCAACACGATTGTCGAGAACCTGCTCGACACCGTGGGTCTGCATGATTTCAAGGACAAGGCGGTTTACGAACTCTCCGGCGGGATGCAGCAGCGGGTCGCTCTGGCGCGGTGTCTGGCCAATGATCCTGATGTGATCCTGATGGACGAACCTCTGGGCGCGCTTGATGCGCTGACCCGCGAGAAGATGCAGGGTCTTGTGCTCGATCTCTGGAAGAAGACCGGCAAGACGATCATCCTCATCACCCACTCGGTGGACGAGGCGCTGTTGCTGGGCGAACGCCTGTTGGTGATGGCCCCGCGTCCGGGCCGGATTTTCAAGGAATACAACCTGCCTTTTGCCGACAAGGCTGTGGGTGCCGATCTCAGAGCGGTCAAGGATGCCCCCGAGTTCGGCGCGACCAAGAAAGAAATTCTCCAGATGATCTGGGAAATGGAAGAAGAAATCATGGGCGGAGCGGAGAGCTGAACATGTCTGGTATTATCGTTCTATTGATCTATGTGGGGCTGTTTCTCGGGGCCTATGTCCTCGTGAAAATGGCCCGCACCTTCATGAGCAAGACCACCGATTTCACCTCGCTCAAGACCGTGACCTTCGGGGATGAAAGCGCGGTCATGCCGGATCGGGCGGCGTCGATTATTTCGGTTGTGATGATCTTTCTGGTTTGGGGCGCTTTCACGGATTCCAAACTGGTGCCGATCCACATGCCCGGACCGTTCAAGGGGGAAACAAGTTTTACCTACACCTCCGAGAACCCCGCCGGTGAAACCGCACAGGCTACGGTCAATGTGATCGTGCATGAGGCGGGTGAAAAGGTCGAGGCGCCCGAAGCGCCTGCCGCCAGCGGCTTTGCCCAAGGCGACACGGCCACCGTGGCGGAATGGCGCTCTGTCCTCATCCGTGCGCAGGCCAATGACGGCGAGGACGCCAAGATCGTCGCCATCGAAGGCAAACCCATTGCCGCAGGCGAAACGGTCAAAGTGCCCCACGGTGACGTGACCATGACCGCCAAAGGCTCTTTGAACTTCTCCCCCGATGCCGGTTGGCAGATGGAGCCGATCTGGCTGCCCTCCCCTGAATCCGTCTTCTCGCGCTTCTGGGAAATCGCCACGGACGGGTATCAGAACGTCTCGCTGTTTGAACATGTCGGCTGGTCCTTGTGGCGGGTGTTCGCGGGCTTCGTGCTTGGCTCTCTCGTGGGCATTCCCTTGGGTTATGCCATGGGCCTGTCAGGCTGGGCACGTGGCTGGTTTGATCCCATCGTCGAATTCATGCGTCCGGTGCCTCCGCTGGCGCTGATTCCTCTGGTGATTATCTGGTTCGGCATCGGAGAAAGCGGCAAGATCGTGCTGCTGTTCCTCGCGGCGCTCTGGGTGATGATCATCTCGGCGCGGGCCGGTGTGTCCGGCGTCAACATCACCAAAGTGCAGGCCGCCTATTCGCTGGGCGCGAGCAAATGGCAAATCCTGCGCCATGTGATTGTGCCCAACTCCCTGCCGGAAATCTTCACCGGTGCACGGGTGGCAATGGGGGTCTGCTGGGGGACCGTTGTGGCCGCCGAGCTGGTCGCTGCGGAAAAAGGCGCGGGCAAGATGATCGTGGCCGCCTCCAAGTTTCAGGCGACGGATATCGTGCTTATGGGGATCGTGCTGATCGGTCTGATCGGCTTTGGCATCGACATCCTGATGCGCAAGGCCGAAGCCTGGCTGGTGCCGTGGAAGGGCCGCAGCTAACGCCCCTTTCGCATCTCATGGAACAGCAAACGGCAGCCTGACGGGGCTGCCGTTTTTGTTTTGTCATGTTTGCTTGCCGGTGGCGCAGGCTTTGGGCACACCGTGACGCCCTGCCCCGTTATGGCAGGTCGTGCACTTCCAAAGCATCGGCCACATTTGGCGCGGTTCTGGAAAATTCCGGAAACAACTCGTTTTGCAGCAGGGTGCGGAATTGTTTGGCCAGAATGTCCGGCAATGCGCCCAATTCGTTCATCCGGCTGATGAGATAGATCGGGCGGGACAGCCCCGTAAACGGCAGCGGATAGATGTCCACATCCTGACGAAAGCGGCTGGCGTCGAGGATGCTCAGCGGTGTGGCCAGCGTCCAGCCACCGGCCCGCGCGACCGTGGCAATCACCGAGCGGCTGGTCTCGAAGGCAAAGCGGCGCGGCACGTCGAAACCGATGCGCTTGAGGTGCGTGGCGACAAGCTGGCCCACGGGCATGGCATCGGAATATTGCACAAAGGGCAGTTGCGAAAGCGTTGCGCGCCAGTCATCGGAGGGGCGGTATTTGCTCCGCGCCGTGACCAGAACGAATTGTTCGCGGTAGAGTTCCTGAATGTGGAATTTGTGGATGTCGGTCGGAATACTGGCCGTCACCGCAATATCGGCTGCCCTTGAGATGAGCCGCGATGTAACCTGATCGGAGCGGCCCGAGAAGGTGCAGATATAGCTGTTGGCCAGATGCGATTGCAGGGCGGTCGCCATGACGGGGGCCAAAGAGGCGTCCAGATCATCGATAATGGCAAAGTTCAGAACCGGCAGGCTGTCGACATTGAATTCGGCCAGAGAGGCCTCCGCCGCCGAGACCATCGCCATGATGCGATGCGCGTGCAGGCTCAGTACATGCCCCGCCGGTGTGAGGGAAATCGGCTTTTGCTTGCGGTCGAAAAGCTTGGTCCCGAGGTTCTGTTCCAAAGTGGTGATGTTTTGCGACACATTGGATTTGCTCAGCCCCAGAACCTTGGCCGCTTCGGCCACCGAACGCACCTCTTCCAAAGCGATGAACACCCGCAGCCCGCGCAGGGTCAGCCGGTCCGAGAACTCCGTCAAAACCCGCGATGATTGAGTCGACTCTGCCATTTATCCTGTCACACCCTATTCTTGTTTGATGAACCCGAAACGGGCCAATTTTCAAAATGCCTGTATTTCAGGCACTGTATTCTGCCGCGCCATTTTCGTGGGACTGACCGAACAATATCCATTAAACCCCTAAAAACACAAGAAACAAAGAGATTTCACCATCTCGCCTACCTTTCCGGCATGTTCGCAATTCATTTTTTGCCCGTTCTGTTTTCCTGAACTTACATTTTAATCAATTGACCCAAATCGGGCAGGACGATTTAGCGTGAAGAAAGAATTTTTCCACATGAGGTCGATATGAAGACGCGAACGAAAGTTGTTGTTATCGGTGGCGGTATTGCTGGCTGTTCCACGCTATACCACCTGACGCAGGAAGGTTGGACGGATGTCGTTCTGGTCGAACGCAACGAATTGACCTCGGGCACCACTTGGCACTCTGCGGCACAGGTCACCAACTTCGGTGCCACGCAGACAATGGTCGGGCTGAAGTCCCACTCCATCGCGCTCTATAAAGAGCTGTCGGAAGATCCCGAGTATCCGATCAACTACCACCACGCAGATGGCGGTATCCGCCTTGCCAACACCGAAGAGCAGATGGAAGGCTACCGCCATTTCATCAGCGTCGCCAAAGGCATGGGCGTGGATTTCGAACTGATCGACGCCGAAGAATGTGCGCGTCGTCACCCGCTGGTGTCCACCGACAACCTCTTGGGCGGTCTTTGGGATCCGCTCGACGGTGACATCGACCCTGCGCAGCTCTGTCAGGCCCTGGCGCGTCGTGCGCGTCTGGCCGGTGCGGAAGTCTACCGCAACACGCCGGTGACCGGTCTGACCCAGCACAAGGATGACACATGGACCGTCCACACGGAACATGGCGACATCGATTGTGACATCGTGGTCAACGCCTGTGGCTACCGCGTGAACGAAGTAGGCGCGATGATGGGTGTGCACCACCCTGTTGCTTCCATGGAGCACCAGTATTTCCTGACCGAGCCGATCAAGGCTATCGAAGAGTCCGATTTCCGGATGCCGCTTCTGCGCTGCCCGATCAGCGACTACTACTGCCGTCAGGAGAAAAACGGTCTGCTCGTGGGCTTCTATGAGCAGGATTGTAAGACTTGGGGCATGGACGGGATCGACCCGAACTTTGTCAACGCCCTGTGCCCCGACGATCTGGACCGCGTGATGGATGTGCTGGAAGGCGCTTTCGAACGTATGCCGGCGCTGACCGAAGTGGGCATCCACTCCATCGTCAACGGCCCGATCACCTACACCATCGACGGTGCCCCGCTCGTCGGCCCGATCCCCGGCAAGCGCAACGCCTTCTGCATCATCGGCCTGCGCGCAGGTCTTGGTGAAGGTGGCGGTCACGGCTGGCTTCTGGCGCAACAGATCGTGCATGGCGAAGCCTGCTACGACACATGGGTTATCGACCCGCGCCGCTTCACCGGTCACGCCAATGTGGAACTCACGGCGCTTAAAGCCATCGAGGACTACCAGAACGAATTCCGCTTCCACTTCCCGCACGAACACCGCCCCGCGGGCCGTCCGGCGAAAACCACGCCGATCACCCCCGTGCTGGCCGCAGAAGGTGCGGAATTCGGTGTGGTCAACGGCTGGGAACGGATGGAATTCATCAAACCGACACCGGATTTCCACCAGACCTACAGCTTCAAATTCAACGAGACTTTCGACGTGGTCGCCGAAGAAGTCAAAGCCGTGCAGACCTCTGTCGGCCTGACCGAGGTGAACGGGTTCAACCGGTTCGAGATCACCGGTCCGGGCGCGCGCGAATGGCTGGACACGATTGTCTGTAGCCGCGTGCCGAAAAAGGTCGGCAAGGTCGGTCTGACCTATCTGTTGAACCACCACGGCAATGTCAAAGGCGAGGCCACGCTTGCGAACCTCTCCGAAGACAAGATCTGGTATGGTTCGGCAGCGGCGTCCGAATATCACGACATGGACTGGCTGCAAAAACACCTGCCCGAAGACGGCTCTGTTCAGGTCAAATCCCTGACCAACGACTACACCATCCTCGTGATCGCAGGGCCGAAATCCCGTGATGTCCTCTCTGCCGTGTCCCGTGGCGACTGGTCGAAAGAGGCCTTCCCGTGGCTCTCCGTGCGCGAAGCCTTCATCGGCATCGCCCCTGCTGTGGTCATGTCGGTGAGCTTCTCGGGCGAACTGGCCTACGAAATCCACGTCCCGAACAACCAGCTCTATGCCGCCTACCTTGCCCTGAGAAAAGCAGGCGAAGAATTCGGCATGAAACTCTTCGGTGGCATGGCAGTGGACTCCATGCGTCTCGAAAAAGGCTACCGTCACTGGAAGGCCGATCTCATCACCGAATACAACCCGTTGGAAAGCGACCTGTCCCGTTTCGTGAAACTCGACAAGCCCGCCTTCATCGGCAAGGACGCCCTGCTCAAGATGAAGGAAGAAGGCCCGCGCCGGAACTTTGTCTCTATGGTGATCGACTGCACCCATGCCCCGACTCAAGGCGGCGACAGCATCGTGGATGCCGATGGCAAATGTATCGGCACGATCACCTCTGGGGGCTGGGGCTACCGGACCGGCAAGAACATCGCCATGGGCTTTGTTGATCCCGACTTCGCGCCCATCGGTACAGATCTCTTTGTCGAAGTGATCGGCGAGCCGATTGCAGCGAAAGTGGTCGAGCCGGACCTCTACGACCCTGAATATGCACGGATCCGCGCGTAAGCGCGGACCTTCCTCCCCCTCATAAGGAAATGAATACATGAAAATTCTCGTGCCTGTGAAACGCGTGATTGATTACAATGTGAAGGTCCGTGTGAAGTCGGACGGCAGCGGTGTCGATCTTGCGAATGTAAAAATGTCGATGAACCCTTTCGACGAGATCGCGGTCGAAGAAGCCGTGCGTCTCAAGGAAAAAGGGATCGCGACCGAAGTGGTGGCTGTGTCCATCGGGGTTGCCAAGTCGGAAGATGCGCTGCGCACGGCGCTGGCTATGGGGGCGGATCGCGCCATCCTGATCACGGCGGCGGACGATGTGCATACGGACATCGAGCCTCTGGCCGTGGCAAAGCTTCTGGACAAGGTTGTTGAAGTCGAAGAGCCGGGTCTGGTGATCGCGGGCAAACAGGCCATCGACAATGACATGAACGCGACGGGTCAGATGCTGGCCGCGCTTCTGGGATGGGGTCAGGCGACTTCGGCCTCGGAACTGGAAATCGCGGACGGCACCGCGCGTGTCACCCGCGAAGTGGATGGCGGTCTGCAAGTGGTGGAAGTCAAGCTTCCGGCCATCGTGACCTGTGATCTGCGTCTCAACGAGCCGCGCTATGCCTCCTTGCCGAACATCATGAAGGCCAAGAAAAAGCCGCTCGAAAAGATGACTCCGGCGGATTACGGCGTGGATGTCACACCGCGCCTTGAGCTGGTCAAGACCGACGAGCCCGCCGCGCGGGCCGCAGGTCAGATTGTGGGCTCTGTTGATGAGCTGATTTCCAAACTCAAAGAAGCAGGGGTGGCCTAATGTCTGTACTTCTCGTCGCTGAAATCTCCGGCGCAAATATCGCGCTTGATGCCACGGCCAAAGCTGTGGCGGCTGCAACCGCTCTGGGGCCGATCACGGTTCTGGCCGCAGGCGAAGGTGTCGATCCCGCGCCGCTGGCTGCACTTGATGGCGTTGCCAAGGTACTGCATGTCGAAGGCGCAGATTACGGCCACCAGATGCCCGAGGCGCTGACCGATCTTCTGCTCTCTCTGGTTCCGGGTTTCACCCATATCGTGGCGCCTGCGACCACATCGGCCAAAGCCGCCTTCCCGCGTCTGGCCGCGCTTCTGGATGTGATGGTGATCTCTGATGTTGTTGCTGTCGAGAGCGCGGATACGTTTGCGCGTCCGATCTATGCGGGCAACGCGATCCAGACCGTCAAATCCAACGATCCGGTCAAGGTGCTGACCATTCGCACCGCCGGTTTCGACGCCGCGGGGTCTACCGGTTCGGCTCCGGTCGAAACACTTGATCCGGTCGCCGCAAGCGATCTGGCCTCGTGGATCGAAGACCGCGTTGTGACCTCTGACCGCCCCGAACTGACCTCGGCCGAAGTCGTGGTTTCCGGCGGGCGTGGTGTCGGCTCCGAAGAGAGCTTTGCACTGATCGAAGGTCTGGCCGATACGCTGGACGCGGCTGTTGGTGCCTCGCGTGCGGCTGTGGATAGCGGCTATGCGCCCAACGACAAACAGGTCGGTCAGACCGGCAAGGTCGTCGCCCCCGATCTCTACATCGCCTGCGGCATCTCCGGTGCCATCCAGCACTTGGCCGGCATGAAGGACTCGAAGATCATCGTGGCGATCAACAAGGACGAAGAAGCGCCGATCTTCCAGGTCGCCGATTTCGGTCTTGTCGCTGATCTCTTTGACGCTGTGCCCGAGATGACGGAGAAGCTCAAATGACAGCGCAGATCATCGACGGCAAGGCGCTCGCAGCGGACCTGCGCAGCTCCGTCAAGGATGTCGTCGCACAGATCAAAGCCGAGCACGGGGTAATCCCGGGCTTGGCCGTTGTCCTCGTCGGCAACGATCCGGCCTCCGAGGTTTATGTGCGCTCGAAGGGCAAGCAGACTGTCGAGGCGGGGATGAACTCCTTCGAGTACCGGCTCTCCGAGGACACCAGCGAAGAGGAGCTTTTGAACCTCATCACACGGCTCAACTCCGATCCGGAAGTGCATGGCATCCTCGTGCAACTGCCGCTGCCTGCGCATCTGGACAGCAAGCTGGTGATCAACGCCATTGATCCGCATAAGGATGTGGACGGGTTCCACACCACCAATGTCGGCATGGTTGGCACCGGACAGGACGCGATTGTGCCCTGCACGCCGCGCGGCTGTATGATGATGCTGGCGCAGATCTACCCTGATCTTCGCGGCAAGACGGCGCTGGTGATCGGCCACTCCAACATTGTGGGCAAACCGATGGGCCGCTTGTTACTCAATGCCGATTGCACGGTGATTGTGGCGCACAAGTCCTCGACCAACATTCCCGAACTGGCACGGATGGCCGACATCGTTGTGGTGGCTGCTGGTGTGCCGGGGCTGGTGAAAGCCGAATGGATCAAGCCCGGTGCCACTGTGATCGACGTGGGCATCAACCGCATCCCCGCGCCCGAACGCGGCGAGGGCAAGACCCGTCTTGTGGGCGATGTCTGTTTTGACGAGGTTTCCGAAGTTGCCGGAGCCATCACCCCTGTGCCCGGCGGTGTCGGCCCGATGACCATCGCCTGTCTTCTGGCCAATACGCTGAGCGCCTGTTGCCATCTTCACTCTTTCCCCGAACCAACGCTTCTGGGCGTTTGATAAGGACCCCGTATCTATGACCAACTCCTGTCTTACCGTCACCTGCGCACGCCAGCGCGGCATTGTTGCAGCCATTTCCGGCAAGCTTGCCGAAATGGGGTGTAACATCACCGACAGTTCGCAATTCGACGACCCGCAAACCGACCAGTTCTTCATGCGCGTGAGCTTCACGCCGGAAACCGGCATTGATCTGGCCGAGATCGAAGAGAGCTTCGCCCCCATCGCCAAAGACTTCGGCATGACCTACGCTTTCCACGACGAGAGCGTGAAGATGAAAGTGGTCATCATGGTCTCGCGTTTCGGCCATTGTCTGAACGACCTGCTCTACCGCGTGCGCATCGGTGCGCTGCCGGTTGAAATCGTGGCGGTGATCTCGAATCACATGGATTATCAAAAGGTTGTGGTGAATAACGACATTCCCTTCCACTGCATCAAGGTGACCAAGGAGAACAAGCCCGAAGCCGAAGCCGCGATCATGAAAGTGGTCGAGGATTCAGGTGCCGAGCTGATCGTTCTGGCGCGTTACATGCAGATCCTGTCGGACGAGATGTGCCAGAAAATGTCGGGGCGGATCATCAACATCCACCACTCGTTCCTGCCCTCGTTCAAAGGCGCGAACCCCTACAAACAGGCCTATGCGCGCGGCGTGAAGCTGATCGGGGCGACCTCTCACTATGTGACCGCCGATCTGGATGAGGGTCCGATCATCGAACAGGACACCGTCCGCGTCACCCATGCGCAAAGTCCGGAAGATTACGTCTCGCTGGGTCGTGACGTGGAAAGTCAGGTGCTTGCCCGCGCCATCCACGCCCACGCCAACCATCGCGTGTTCCTCAACGGCAACAAGACGGTGGTCTTCCAGGCATCGCCGGGCAGCTATAGCTCGGAAAGAATGGGGTGAGGCGCGGTCGGCCCTTTGGGGCCGATCCATCGCTCCGGTGGAGCGATGGAAGCGCCGAACGCGCCCGCAAACCTGCGGGCGCAGGTTAAATCCGCCCAAGCACACTTGCGAGGGCTGGATCACAACCACCCGCACATCTGCGGGCGCAGGGTAAAACACACCCTCCGCCCCCACACACAACACATCAAGGCCGCCCACGCGTGTCGGGCGGCCTGCCCTTCAAACCAGACACATAAGGACAGCCAGCCGTGACCGAGATAACACGCGAAGCCATGGACTATGATGTCGTGATCGTCGGCGCGGGGCCTTCGGGCCTGTCTGCGGCGATCCGGCTGAAACAGATCGACCCCGCACTTGAGGTCGTGGTGTTGGAAAAAGGATCGGAAGTGGGGGCGCATATCCTGTCGGGCGCCGTGCTTGATCCGGTGGGTCTGGCAACCCTGTTCCCCGACTGGAAGGACAAGGGTGCGCCTGTGACCACCGAGGTCAAGGAAGACAATTTCTACATGCTGAGCGCTTCCGGCAAGGTTCGCATTCCCAACTGGCCGATGCCGAAACTCATGTCGAACCACGGCAATTACATCGTCTCGATGGGCAATGTCTGCCGTTGGCTGGCCGAACAGGCCGAAGAGCTTGGGGTTGAAATCTTTCCCGGCATGGCCGCCTCGCAGATCGTCTGGGACACGGATGAGGACGGTTCCCCGCGTGTGGCAGGGGTTGTTGCGGGCGAGTTCGGGCGCGAGCCGGATGGCTCTATCGGCGCGAATTACGAGCCGGGCATGGAGTTGCGCGGAAAATATGTCTTCTTCGGCGAAGGCGTGCGCGGCTCTCTGAGCAAGGAGGTGATTGCCAAGTTCGATCTCTCCGCCGGCAAGGAGCCGCAGAAATTCGGCCTCGGCATGAAGGAAATCTGGGAAATCGACCCTGCGAAACACCGCGAAGGCACCGTGAGCCACACGATGGGCTGGCCTCTGGGCAAGAATGCGGGCGGCGGCTCCTTCATCTATCATGCGGAAAACAATCAGGTCTTTATCGGGCTTGTGACCCACCTGAACTACGAAAACCCGCATGTCTTTCCCTACATGGAATTCCAGCGCCTCAAACACCACCCAATGATCGCCGATCTTCTGGAAGGCGGCAAACGCGTGGCTTACGGCGCGCGCGCGATCTCCGAGGGCGGCTATCAGTCGCTGCCGAAACTGAGCTTTCCGGGCGGTGTGCTGCTCGGCTGTTCGGCGGGTATGGTGAACGTGCCGCGCATCAAGGGCAACCATAACGCCATGCTCTCAGGTATCGCGGCCGCAGAAGCCGCGGCCGGTGCCATCGCGGCAGAGCGGGCGGGCGACGAATTGACCGCCTACGAGACCGCCATCCACGAGGGACCGGTCGGCAAGGATCTCAAACCCGTGCGCAATGTCAAACCGCTCTGGGCCAAGCTCGGCCTCATGGGATCTCTGGCCTTTGGCGGGCTGGATATGTGGACTAATTCGCTGTTCGGCTTCTCTTTCTTTGGCACACTCAAACACGGCAAGAGCGATGCGGAAGCCACCGGCCCCGCCGACAAGTTCGAGCCGATCGACTACCCGAAACCCGATGGCGTGCTGTCGTTTGACCGGCTGACCAACGTCGCCTTCGCAGCCACCAACCACGAGGAAAGCCAGCCCTGCCACCTCAAACTCGCGCAGGCCGATGTGCCGATCTCGGTCAACCTGCCGAAGTTTGACGAGCCCGCACAGCGTTACTGCCCCGCAGGCGTCTACGAGGTGGTGGAGAAAGACGGCAAACCGGAGTTTGTCATCAACTTCCAGAACTGCGTCCATTGTAAAACCTGCGACATCAAAGACCCGTCGCAGAACATCACATGGACCACGCCGCAAGGCGCAGACGGGCCGAATTATCCGAATATGTGAGAAGAACGAGGGCCGGTGTCCAATTCGGACACCGGCGGCTCAGTCCTGTCGCGGGTTGCCTTCCGCCTGCTCGGCGCGGCAGGCCTCTTCCCATTCCGCGCTTCCCGCCCCGACCACGCAACGCCCGTCTTCGCGCAGGCTCAGACGCAGGCGGCACCGTTTGATCTCGTCCGTGAATTCGCTGGCGGGGATGGACCGGACCGCATCGACAAGCCCTTGATGAAAGGCGTCATCCTTGGTGCTCAGGGTATAGAACACCCATTTTCCGTCTTTCTCGGCACGCACCAGCCCCGCTTTCAGCAGGATCTTCAGGTTGCGCGACATATTGTAATGGGTCTCGCCAAGCACATCCATCGCCTCGGCCACACAGATGCGCTCGTTGACTTGCAGCAAAAGCCAGAACAGCCGCAAACGATGGGGCTCGGCAATGGCCTTTAGCGCTTCGACATAGCGGTCGTCCATTTTGTCCCCCATCGAAAATCCTCTGTGCGAAAACTAACCGAGCGGGCACGGAACAGCAATGCACCCGCTCCTGTGCCCTGCGCGAATGGCGTTATGCTGGCGGATCGCGGCGCTCGGGATCGCTTTGGTCTTTCGCCAGCCCGATCACCAGCAATATGACGCCGATCAGCATCACCACACCGGAATGGATGGCGTGGAAGGTCAGTTCGCTCCGGCTGGCACCGGTGAAGAGCGCCAGCCAGAAAAAGGGGCAGAACAGGCCCAATAGCGTGACAAAGGCCCCCGGCCTTGCGGAGTCGGGCAGTTTGCGCTCCATCACCGCGCGTTTGCCCGCCCGCCAGAGATGCGTGTAGGGGCAGAGGTTCAAAAGCCGCTTCAAGGTCAGGCCTCCTTGGTTCGGGGCAGATCACGCGATGACAACAAAGAGCCCGCCGCCGATCATGGCCAGTGTCAGCACGGTGACGACAAAGGCGACCACGGCCTTGGGCTTGAGCACTGACGAGATGATCGCGATTTCGGGCAGGCTGGCCCCCGTGCCGCCGATCAGAAGCGCCATGGCCGCGCCCATCCCCATGCCTTTGGCGATCAACACCTGAAGCAGGGGCAGTGCCATTTCGATGCGCAGATACAGCGGCACACCGATCCCCGCCGCAATCGGGATTGCATACCAACTGTCGCTGCCAACATATTTCTCGACGATTTCGGCGGGGAGGAAGGCAGCCGATATGGCGCTGATCACGGCACCGATCAGCACATAGGGGATGATCCGTTTGAACAGCGCCCAGGCAAAGGGCATGGAGGCACGGATGCGCTGCGCATGGGGGAGCGTGGCATGGGTGGAATTTGCCGTGTCCGCCGAAAAGACGATGGGAACGCCCGTATCGTCGCAGGCGGAGGCAGAGGCAGAGGCAGAAGCCGGTGCCGCAGAGCAGCTTGCCGTGGCCATTGCTGGTGTGCCGCCGCATGTGGGCGCTGGGGCTGCAGCACCGCAGGACGGGGCGGGCGCGGCACTACAGCCGGTCGCAGGGGCGGTCATGTCGCGCCGGACCGCGTGCTTCAGCGGCGTCAATCCGATGAGATAGCCCGCGAGAACCGCCCCGCCCAACGTGATCGCGATATAGATAAGCGTCACATTGAGGCCGAAGGTCGCCAGAATAAGCCCGACCACCACGAAGTTGCACAGAGGCGCGGAGATCAGAAAGCCGAAGATCGTGCCCATCGAGGCCCCCATCTCCGCCATGCCCATCACCACGGGCACCATAGACGCGCTGCAAAACGGCGTCAGCGTGCCCAGAAGCGCCCCCATCAGTGGGCCGCGGTTTTCATGTTTGGCCAGTTTCTTCTGAAGTTTTTCCTGCGGAATGTATTCCCGAATGATGCCTGTCACCACGGAGACAATGGCGATGATGACGACAAGCGCGCCACCGACATGGAGGAATTCATTGAAGGCTAGTGTCCAAGGGCTGTCTTGCATTTTTGCGACCATATCCAGTTTCGACTCAATTATTCGCCCATTAGCGCAAATGTGCATATATTGAAAGAGGCCATGCCGCGCAAGACTGTTGTCAGGCGTTCCCTGAAAGGCGGCCCCTTCTTGCTGTGCTCTCTGTCAGGTCGTGCCGGAGATGGTGTCGATGAACCCTTCGAAATGGCGCATGGCCACAACGGCGGCGAGCCCCGCAGACCGGTCTCGCGCGGCGATCAGGGACAGGTCGAGATCGGAGACCCCTGCCCCGCGCAGCGGCAAGGCGGTCAGCCCTTCGCCCGGACCGGAAAATGTCGCAGGACAGGCCAGAATGACGCTGTGACCACTGCCTTCACGCACAAGCTGGCGCAAAAGTTCGAGGTTGTTCGAGGTCAGCCCCAGTTTGAAATCGACTCCTGCCCGCGCCGCCGCGATGTCGAGAATATCGCGCAAATGGCTGGTCCCGTCCGGCATCAGGATCGGGCGGGCGAAGAAGCGTTCCAGAGAGATGCTTTTGCGTGTCGTGCCATCCGCTGGCGTCAGCGCGAAAATCTTGAAAGCCAATTCGCGCAGGATCAGAACTCCGGGCAAGGGGCGCGGACTGAAGGTCAGGCCGAAATCCACCTCCCCGTCGATCACCATCTGGCGCACCTGTTCAGAATCCACGGTCTGGACGGTGATGTTGATTTTGGGATTGTCGCGCAGAAAGGCGCTCAAGGCCTGCGGCAGAAAGCTCACAACCGTCTCCTGTGGCACCGCGATACGAACCTCGCCACGGCGCAGCCCCTTCAATTCTTCGATCTCGGCCCCGACCGCACGCATGTCCTTTTGCCATTCCCGCATCCGGTACATGAGCAATTCTCCGGCGGAGGTCAGCCGCACGCCTCTAGGATGACGCTCGAAGAGCTGAAGACCCAAATCCTCCTCCGCTTTGAGCAGTTGCTTGTCGATTGCAGAGGCCGAGACATGGAGTTTATCCGCCGCCTGACGGATGGACCCGAGGCGGGCGATTTCATCCATATACTTGAAAAACCGAGAGAAAAACACGCGCTCCATAAAGACGCCTCTATCCGTGAGCACCACAAGGCGCCATCATCGCAGAGTGTAAACTAAAACTCAACGCTGTGTTGGATTCTTCGCGTTTGTAACGCTTCCGTGAATGTCAGAGGTTATGACCTGTATTTACGACTCGAAAGGTGTGTCTCTTGCGGTTGATCGCTCCGGAATACTATGAGGTGAATATTGCAGGCGAGCCGACGCGCCTGCCCATGCTACAGCTCGACGATCAACGGGCGATTGCGCTTCTGATGGACATCGAGATGGGCTTGGCCTTTGGCGACCGTGTCGGCAAGGCGCTGGCCGAGAAATTCGCCCCGCTCAAGCCCGAGGTTGTGATCGGCAGCGCGACGTTGGGTATTCCGGTGGCGATGGATGTTTCCCGTCATCTCGGACTGGACCAGTATGTCATCTTGCAGAAGTCTCCGAAATTCCACCTTGCCGATGCTCTGGAAGAGCCTGTCCGGTCCATCACCACGGACAAGCCCCAGAGATTGCTGCTGGATCGCAGGCAGATTTCGCTGCTGCAAGGACGCCGCGTGGTGGTTGTGGATGACGTGATTGCCACTGGTGCGAGCATGTCGGCGGCGATGCGGCTGGTGCGGCGGGCGGGCGCAAAAATTCTCGCCGTCGGCTCCATCCTGACAGAGGGCAACCGCTGGCGCGAAGCCTTGGCGCAGGACGCCGCTCTGGTGCACCGGCTGGGCCATATCCCGCAATTCCGCATCGTTGACGGTGAAGCGCGCATTGATCTGAGCAGCGCGGATCCGAGCCTCGCCCCGACGCAACCACTCATGGCGGAATAGACACGACACTAGCGCGAAGACGGTTGGGAGGAGGCCGGATCGCATACGACACCACCCCAAAGGCACAACGCCTCCCCTTAACCGACAGGACCAACATCATGACCAACACCGCTCTCCCCGAGGAGAATGGCTCCAGCCTCTTTCCCCTCGTTCTCTCCATCGTCGCCGCCGCCGCAACAGGCGTGTTGTGGACCTATGCCAACCCGATCCAGCTTGTTCCGGGGATCATTCAATGGCGCATCTTTGCCTTCCTGCCGCCTTTGATCGGCATCCTTCTGGGGTGGAAGAGCGGGTTTATTTGCGGCTATCTCGGCACCATCATCTGGTCGCTTCTGGCGGGCACGTTCATTCCGGCCCATTCGCTGATCGTCGATGGTCTGGCCGTGGGTCTGACAGGTCTGGTTCCGGGGCTGTTGTTCAATCCTGCCACAACCACATTCGACAAAAAGACCCTGATCCGCATTGCGGCCGTATGTCTGGGTGTCGGTCTGGTGATGGTTGTTGCCGTCTCCGCAAGCCTTGCATTCCTCAACATCTTCCCCTTCTGGTGGGCTGTTGGCTATCTCGGCCTGTCGGACATTGTGCCGATGTTGATCGGGACACCTCTGTTGGTGGCTTCCGCGCAGAAAATCCTGACTGCCGCACATCCGGCCGGCTTCAAGCGCTTCTGATTACATGTCATTTTTCTCTACACAAAAACTGACATTGGGGTTCGGCGCGTCCGAACCCCTTCTGTCTGATGTCACCTTTGACCTCGACCCCGCGCAACGCCTGTTGATCTGTGGCGCGACGGGGGCGGGCAAAACCACGTTGATGATGGCGCTGGCTGGCATCATCCCGAAAATCATTCCGAACCAAAGTTATTCCGGTCGGGTCTATCTCGAAGGCCGTGCGCTGTCCGACATGGGCAATGACGCGCTGTTCTCCCATATCGGTTTTGTGGCCCAGACCGTCGAAGACCAGCTTTGGGACCTTTCGGTCGAAGACATCATTGCCTTCCCGCTCGAAAACCGCGGCGTGGCGCGGGCCGAGGTCCGCGACCGTGTGCGGGGCTTGATGGAACAGCTGGAACTGACCGAACTGGCCGGACGCCGCGTCCTGACCCTGTCGGGCGGTGAGCGACGCATGGTGGTTCTGGCGGCGGCTCTCGCCCCTCATCCGAAGGTTCTGGTTCTTGACGAGCCGACAACCGGTCTTGATCCGGCGGCACGGCAGCGCCTGTGTCACGCTTTGTCACAGGCCGCAGAGACCGTGTCCTCCGTAATCATTGCGGAACAGGATCCGACCCATCTGGCCTCCGCCACAGAGCGTTTGGCCATTCTCTCGAAAGGCACACTGTCCCCGATCCGGCCTCTGCGCCCTGCACTGGAGGAGACCGCGTTGTGGCAAGACGCCGGACTTCTGGCACCGCGCCGTCCGGCCCGCACCCGCGCCGCACAAAGTGTTGGCGCCGAATTGCTGGGCATTTCGAAACTGCGCACAAAGCTCACACGCGCCTCCGGCCAGCCGGTTCTGGACCAGCTTGAACTGACCCTGCGCGAAGGCGAAGTCTTGGGCGTTATCGGTCGCAATGGCGCGGGCAAGACCACGCTGATGCGCTCTGTTCTGGGCCTGTCCCCTGTCGCCTCGGGTGAAATCACGCTGGCTGGCACGCGGGCGGACGGATGGACCACGGCACGGCGGGCGCGGTCTATCGCCTATGTGCCGCAAAGCATGCGACAAATCCTGTTCCATATGACGGTCGCGGAAGAGGTGCGCTTCGCGCTCTCCATGAGTGATAGCCAAGAGGAGGAAGAGACCCTTCTGGCACGCTACGGCTTGGCCGGTCTGGGCGAGACGAACCCCTTCGCACTCTCCGCCCGCCAGCAAGGCCAGCTCGGGCTTGCCTGTGCCGATGCCAGTGGTGCGGTGATTGCCATCATTGACGAACCCCTGCTGGCACGTGATCTCGAAGGCCGCGCGCTTCTCGAAAAATTCCTTGAGCGGATGACGCAGGCCGGACGCGCGGTGATGTTGGTGTCCCATGATCTGGAACTGGTGGACGATGTGTCGACCCGCCTTGTGATTGTCGGGGACGGGCACATTCCGTTCGACGGCACATGCGAGGACGGCTGGAACAGTCCGGCCTTTGCGGCGCTCGACTGGCCCGCTCCCTACGCCGCTCAGAAGGAACGCGCCGAATGACCCGCTTGCATGACCTGAATTTCTTCGTGAAACTGGCCTTCGCTTTTGCCTTGATGACCGTCGCGTGGTTCGCGCCGAACTGGCAATATGGTGTGCCCTTTGCGCTTTTGTGTCTGTTTGGTCTCTGGGTGATCAAAGTGCCCAAACTGCGCAGCTATCTCAAAGGGGCCGGATTGCTCACGGTGATGGTGATTGCAAGCTGGATGGTGAACCTCCTGCTGCAAGGCACCGCGCCGCTCGACGCGCTGGCGATTGCCGCCAAGATGGCCGCACGGCTGGTGGCCACGACGGCGCTGTTCTACTTCGTGATGGAAACCTCCAGCCCCGGTGCGATTTTGGCCGCCTGCTCTGCCGCGCGCCTGCCCGCCATTGTCACGCTTGTTCTGTCCCTGACCTTCGGAATTATCCCGATGCTCCGCGACGAGTTCGAGCGCATTGCCGACGCCCAGCGCGCCCGCGGCATGGAGATCGACAATGTGGGCCTTGTGAAAAAGCTCCGTTTTGCACTTGCGCGCGGGGTGCCGCTTCTGGTGCAAGCCATCCGCACCGCCCATGCCATCTCATTTTCACTGACCCTTTACGGCTTTGATCTGTCCCGCAAACGCACAACATGGCGCGAGGTGGGGTTGATGGTCGAACCGCATATGTCCTGGAAGGATAAGACCCGATGACCGACAAAACCGCCCCCCAGACATGGACCGTGGATGTTCAAGGCTATTCTCTTGATCTCCCGATTGTGCCGATCAACCCCGACTTTGCCATTTCCCTGATGATGGTGATCGACCTTGGCGTGAAGTTTGGCGAGCATATCGGACGCTGCCTTGCGAAACAGATCGCGCCGCTTCAGCCCGACATCATCGTGGGGCCAGCAACCCTCGGCATTCCTGTGGCTATTGAGGTCACACGGGCGCTCGGGCTGGACAAATATGTGGTCTTGCAGAAATCCCCCAAGCTCCACCTGTCCGATGCACTGGAATACAAACTGACCTCGATCACATCCAAGGGTGAACAGCGCCTCCTGCTTGATCGGGCCGCGATCCCGCTCATCAAGGGCAAGCGCGTGGTGGTGGTCGATGATGTTGTGGCCTCCGGCTCCAGCCTCAAAGCCGCTCTCGAACTGGTCCGTCAGGCGGGTGGCGAGGTGGTCGGTGCGGGCGTCATTTTGACCGAAGCACAGGAATGGCGCAAAACACTGGGCGAGGATGTGAACCATCTCGTCTCCGTCGCGCATATCCCGCAATTCGCACCAGACGAGAACGGAAACTGGCAACCGATCGCGGGCACCTGAAGCCTCTTTCGATGGGCGGAAACCGGCAATCGGTTCCCCCACCCGAACACATCCGTCGGCAAGGTCGAAACGCAGATTTGCGCCAGGGCTTTGCCGACTGGCGTTTCTATTGCCGTGTTTATTCCGCGTAACGGTCTTGGAATGTGCGAATCCTTGCGGCGTTCACCCCTTGATCACCGCGTCCGACTCTCGAAACGCTGCGCATATCGACACGGCTGCCATCGCCATCTGCCGTGACCACGACCACAATATCATCGGCAAAATGGAAGACCGGCGTATGGGCCGTCGCTTCGAAACGAAGACGCTCCGCATCCGACGCGACAATGTCCCATCCCATGTCTCTGCCGACACTCAATGCGCGCTCAAAGGCCTCTTTCGGGGACAGATCCGTGTTCAGAGGTGCGATGTCGGGATAGCCTGCCTCTTGCGCAGCGGCCAGGTCCGCTCCGCCGTATTCAAGCGTGTTTCTTGCCCCTGCACGGGTCTCATCCAACACTTCAAACACAGGCGGATTGACCGTGTCCGTCGAAATATCATGGATAGGCGGCGCTCTGAGGGGCGGATTGAGTGTTCCGGCAATCAAAGGCATCAGACAAGCCAGCCCGATGAGCGCGGCAAGGCCACCTGCTACAGCGCTGCCGCTTTCTTTGCGTATAAGATGAAGGACAAGTGCGAGAAGCCCTACTCCGGTCAGGACGGCCCCCAAAGGGTTGAGATAGGTTCGGTAGAGGCCAAACCCCACAATCGGCTCCCAAAACCCGAAGCGCGCCCCGAAGAGCATCACCCCCACGGCAATAGCGCCAACCAGAGCAATCAGGAGGGCGAATTTTCCGGCGTGTTTCATGAGGGTCATATTCCTTTTGTGGCCCAAGCCAACGGGATTTGTTCCGTTGTATCAAGCACGCATAGCAAGCGAGGTTCACAGAACCAAGGCCGGATCAGCGCCAAGGGTGACGGATCAGGTCATCGTGATGAAAGCCCATGCGCAAAGGTTTAAAAACGGAACATATACGCCCATCCTCTCGGTCCATCGGCAATGTGCATGAGCCGCCTGCCGCCAATCGCGCGGGAGGCCGACAGTTCGCCTTGATCGTGCATGGAGGAAACGGGTATTGAGGAAGCCTCTGTTTTCCCGCAATGAAAGCTTCCCCATGCGCATCTGGATTCCCCTCATCGCCGCTGCGACCGCTTCTGCGGCCCCTGCTGTTGCCCAGACACAGGCCGAACTGGACCGTTTTGCCGAATTGTCGGCGCTCTACCAGAGCGCAACTATCGTCGGTGAGCCGAGTGTTGCACCTTGCATCCTGTCCCAAGGGGCCGAAGCGCATTGTATGAAGATCACCGTGGTCGCCGCGCCTTCCGATCACATTACAGGCCCCAATTGCCCTCTCAACATCAATGACACGGCCGAAGATGGTGGCACATGGTTTGTGGATGGTGAGGTTCGTGATGTGGATGGTGACTTCATCGCAAATCTGGCCGAGATCTATCAGGACGATGCGTGGCATATGTTTGATCCGGAAACCGGCGACATCTATGTCCGCAACAATGAAATCGGCTGTATCGTCGCGGGAGATCCCACCAACGAGACGGGGCAGCCGGACAATATCTGCGTTGATTGCAGCCTCGGCTTCATCGGCAAGACAGTGACACGGACCTATTTCATTCCGCTTTCACCTGTCCCGACCGACGGACAGAAGGGGGATGTTCACGTAGGTATCGGGGTGGCGTTGAATGGCGTGAAGGTCGAAGGCCCCGCGCCTCTTGAGCTTATCCTTGGCGGGCATACGCTGGGGCCATTTGATGATTGTGGCGGGCACATCAACCCGAGCGAAGGCTATCACTACCACGGGATACAAGAAGACTGCGGTGCCCGCGCCGACGCCGCCTTGAGCGGTCATGCCGCACGCCTTGGTGTCGCTCTGGACGGCTACGACCTCTATGACCAACACGACCTCGACGGCACGGAACCTGCCGACCTGGATGCCTGCCGCGGGCATGAGACCGAGGGACTGGGCTATCATTATCACGTTGAGGCTGCGGGCACGAACGAGATCCTGCCTTGCCTGACCGCGCAAACCGGATGCAGTCTGGACGATCCCGACGCAAGCTGTAACGCCTCACTCGGTGGCGGCAGACCGGCAGGACCGCCGCCGCGCAACGACTGAGACCGTCCGGCTCGGCCTCTTCGCAACCTCATGGCAGCGCAGAGGCCGACAAGCTGCGCGTCAGAAGAACACGCGCTCGATTGCCCACCACAGTCCGATCACGGCGATGACGGCAGAGGCAGGGATAACGATGTAGGACCGATACCAGGGCTTTTGCCCGAAGGGCAGGCCCACCAGCAGCAAGGCGGCGCAGATCACGGACAGCTGCCCCAGTTCGACGCCGACGTTGAAGCCCACCAAACCGATCAGGAATTGCCCTGCGGGCAGGCCGACATCGCTCAGGACAGAGGCAAATCCCAGACCGTGCAGCAAGCCGAAGCCGAACACGACCGCAACCCGCGCAAGCGATATGGCTCCGCGATTTGCAAAGAGGATGTTCTCCAGCGCCACATAGACAATCGAGACCGCAATGAGCGGTTCGACGATGCTGGCAGGAAGGGAGACGATGTTCAGGCTCGCCAAGGCCAGCGTGATGCTATGGGCCAGCGTAAAGGCCGTTACCTGTGCCAGAATGGGCTTGATCCGCAAGGAGAACAGGAACAGCCCCAAAACGAACAGGATATGATCGGTGCCTTTGGGAACGATATGTTCGAAACCGGAGACGACGAAACGCACAAACAGAGCCGTTGCGGATTGCTTGACAGGGGCGGTGCGCTGCATGAACTGGCTTTCCTGCCCGCCTTGCAATAGCTCGGTGTAACCGTCGCCATCTCCGCCCGCTTGGTGAATACTGAAGGGGCCGAAGTCAGCGCGCCATGAAAAGCGCACGGGCGTGTCATCTGCGGGCAAGGCGGCGGTCATGGTCAGAGTGCTGAACCTGAGTTGCAAGGGATCGCCAATCTCGGGCACCGTGACACTGTCCAAACTCAACTCGAGTCGGGTGTCTCCGGCATAAACGTGAAAATTGGCGGAAATCACGTCCCAATTCTGGCGCAAGACCTCTTCCAGAGCGGCCGGATCACTGGTCCGCAAGTCCCGATACAGGCTGTTGACGCGCTCGGCATCCGCGTTGGATTTGGGATCGACCTGCGAGATGGCGATGATGGGTTCCAGAGCATCGCGGATCGTGATCTCGACATGATCGCTTTGCACCAGCGCGGAGATGACCGCAGGGTCCATCTGGTGACTGGCGGCGGGGGTGACAAGACCCAGCACCATGACGCAAGCCAGCCACAACATGACGACAGGTTGCAGGGCTTTGCGAAAGTTTAGAAGATATTCCATGCGCGCACATCCTTGGTTGCAGACACCGAAAATTGCTCTGTGAGACATGCGGCATGAGCTTGGTCGCTTTGAGAGCCGCTGCACTTCTGGCGGTTTGACGCTGTGCTCCTTAAAGATGCGCAGCACGCGCGACAAGTCATTCCGGCGCTCATCACGATGTCATGAACTTCGGCCACAGGAAACCCGCCCCAGACATGAACATCACGTCGATCAGCCTGCCCGCGAAACCTTCCGACACGTGACCGAGAATTTCCCTCACCCCATTGTATTCGCAGTTATTTATGTGGAATTTTCAGAAAACCTGTAGACAATGTTGTCAAAACGGCTTCCGGCAAAGCGTAGGCCCTCCGAGCTGGCGTGGACCTGCGCCGCTTTACGCAGGATCTTGTCTTTCTCTCAGTCGATGCGGGGGACCGGTGGTATAGTTGGGATGTCTTTTTCAAGAACCTCGGCGCACTGGAACAACGCCCCCGCCGCAAGGTGGAGTTCAATTCCTATTCCCTGTTGGTCAATTCGATGCTGGCGGGGCATGGCGTCGGTCTGGCATGGGAAGGGTTGCTGGACACCTATTTTGACACCGGCGCGCTGGTCCGGCTGAGCGATGTGCAGCTAACGACGAACCGTGGCTACTACCTCTTTCTGCGCGACGACAGGAAAACGAGTGCAAAGGTCCGGAAGGTGGGCGAATGGATACTGAGCGCAGCGACAGCCGAGCATGGCATAGCGGTATAAAAAGCCCTCCCCGTCCCGCGCCACAGAGATGGGGCCAAAGACAGGAAGGGCACAAAGGGGGCAGGCCGTTTGCGTCAGTCTTTCAACGACGAGAGAAATTGCTGAAGCTCCGTGGTTTTCGGATTCTCAAACACCTCAGACGGATGCCCCGTTTCATGCACCAGACCCTGATGCATGAACACAACGCGATCACTCACTTTGCGGGCAAAGTTCATCTCGTGGGTCACCATGAGAAGCGTCATCCCCTCATTGGCAAGCCCTTCGACCACGCGCAGCACTTCGCCCACAAGTTCTGGGTCCAGCGCCGAGGTCACCTCGTCACAGAGCAGCACCTTCGGCTCCATCGCCAAGGCGCGCGCAATCGCGACACGCTGTTGCTGCCCGCCGGAAAGCTGGTCGGGCATGGCGTCGAATTTGTCCTCCAGCCCCACACGTTCTAACAACTTTGTCGCTATCTCTTCGGCGGCGGCCTTGTCGCGTTTTTTGACCAGCGTTGGTGCGAGCATGATGTTGCGCCCCACGGTCAGATGCGGAAAGAGGTTGAAGCTCTGGAAAATCATCCCCACGCTTTGACGCAGTTCGCGCATCGCCGTGGCATTGTCATACAAAAGGGATTTGCCGTCGACGGACAGCCCCCCTTCCTGAAACATTTCCAGCCCGTTGATACAGCGCAGCAATGTGGATTTCCCCGAGCCGCTTCGCCCGATGATCGAGATCACCTCGCCACGCGCCACGCGCAGGTCGATGCCCTTGAGGACTTCCGTGGAGCCGTAGGACTTCCGCAGCCCGGCAATGTCTACGATTGTGGGAACGGCATGGGATTCAGCGGCTAACGGCATGCGTTTTCCTTTCAAGATAGCGGGCATAGGCACTGATCGGATAGCACATGATAAAATACATCAATCCGACACAGGCGAAGACGGTAAAGGGTTCATAGGTGACATTGGCGATCATGTTTCCGGCGCGGGTCAGTTCGACAAACCCCACGACAGAGGCCAACGCCGTGCCTTTGATGACCTGCACGAGAAACCCGACAGTCGGCGGGATCGCAATGCGCAGGGCCTGGGGCGCAATGATATAGCGCATCTGTTCACCAAAACTCAGCGCAAGACTGGCGGAGGCTTCCCACTGGCCTTTCGGAATCGAGGCCACGCAGCCACGCCAGATTTCCGCAAGGAAGGCCGAGGTATAGAGCGTCAGTGCCAGAGACACAGAGACCCAGACCGAGACCTCCACCCCGAACAGGCGCAGACCGAAATAGCTCAGGAAAAGCTGCATCAGAAGCGGCGTGCCCTGAAACAGTTGCACATAGATGGCGAAGGGAAGCTTGAACGCGCCGGGGCGCCACAGCCGCAGCAAAAGCCAGAACAGCCCGACCAGCCCGCCACCGACAAAGGCGATCAGCGACAGAAGAACCGTCCATTGCGCCGCGATGATGAGGTTTCGCAGGATATCCCATAGTGTAAAATCGACCATGATCTCACCTTCCGAAGATGAAACGCGGTCCGGCCCAATTGAGCAGGCTACGGACCATGAGGGCCAGGACAAGATAGATTGCCGTGGCAATGATATAGGCTTCGAAGGTTCTGAACGTGTTGGCCGAGATCACATTGGCCGCATAGCTCAGTTCTTCGGTCGCGATCTGACCGCAGACCGCAGAGCCCAGCATAACAATCACGATCTGGCTCACCAGCGCGGGCCAGACCTTTTTCAACGCAGGCGGCAGCACGACGCGGGTGAAAATCTGGAATTTGGAGAGCGCCAGCGACAGCGCCGCTTCGATCTGTCCTTTCGGCGTGGCCAGAAGCCCTGCGCGAATGATCTCGGTCCCGTAGGCGCCGAGGTTCAACACCAGAGCGATGCCCGAAGCCACAGGCGGCGAAAAGCGCACCCCCAGAGCCGGCAATCCGAAGAAGATAAAGAACAGCTGCACAATGAAGGGTGTATTGCGCATCAGTTCGACATAGGCGGCAACCGGAATTGCCAACCATTTGGGGCCTTCAGTGCGCACCCATGCACAGGCAACTGCGACCGTCAGGCCAACGACGATCGCAATCGCCGTTAGCCCAAGTGTCCAGATGACGCCCGTAACCAACATGGGCCAGTCCTGAAAGACGGCCAGAAAATTGAGTTCTACTGTCATCTTTACGACCTTAACGGAGTCTTATTCGGTCAACGGCAGGTCGCCAGCGGCCTTGCCCAACCACTTCTGGCTCATCGCATCAATCGTGCCGTCGGCTTTGGCCGCCAGAATGATCTCGTTGACCTTGCCACGCAGCGCATCCTGTTCTTTGGCGATGCCAACGAAACAGGGGCTTTCCTTGATGATCTTTTTCAACTCGGCATCAAGATGCGGGTTCTTCTTGGCCATCAGGGCCGCATTCGAGGTCGAGGTTGCAATCACATCGGTCTGACCCGCCACAAACGCGGCTGTCGCAGAGGCCTGATCTTCGTAGCGTTTGAAGATCATGCCATCCGGCCCGAGCTTCGCCAGTTCCGGCTCTTCCATAGCGCCTTTCGCCACGGCGATGGTTTTGCCGTCGAGATCGTCAAAGGTTTCAATCGCCATAGATTTCGGGCCGTAGACGGCTTGGAAGAACGGTGCATAGGCGTGGGTGAAGTCGATGACTTCCATCCGCTCGGCGTTTTTCCCCAGGGTGGAAATCACCAAATCGACCTGACCGGTTTGCAGGTAGGGAATCCGGTTGGCGCTGGTCACTGGCACCATTTTAAGCTCTACGCCCAATTTTTCAGCAATGAGAGAAGCCATATCGATGTCGAGACCCTGCGACTCAAGGTTCAGACCAACGAATCCATAGGGCGGGTAATCTGTCGGAACGGCGATGCGGATGACGCCCGAGCTCATGACGTTTTCAAGAGCATCCTGAGCCTGAGCGGCAGCACCGGCGAAAGTCACCAGCGCTGCGGTGCCGGCAAGAAAGAAACGGCGATTAAGTGTCATTTTTAGTTCCCTGTAGTGCTTGAGAGCCAACTATAGACCGGCGCAATGGTCCTCTGGCCCCGTTATTTCATACTTCATTTGACCACAGCCCGCGCCTGCGCTCCGGTCAATGATCGGCGGACATGCCGACCAACGCATAGGATCCGGCCTCTCGTCTGGAGGAGGGAAAAGACCACCGCGTTTTTGCGTAAATCCTACTTGTAACAAACATTGTCTATTCGTATTGTGAATTGTCAACACACAAACTCATAATGAAAACGCATAGAGTTTCGGCCGGATACGGGAGGTGGAGATATGAAAAGCGACCTCACATTGCGCGAGTTGGAAGTGCTGCGCGCTCTGATGGATCACAACACAGCCACCGCTGCGGCGGAAGCCTTGGGCCTGTCGCAACCCGCAATCAGCCGGACCCTGTCCCAGATGGAAGCCACTCTTGGCCGCAAACTTTTTCTGCGAGAAGGCGGGCGACTGCTACCTACGGACGAGGCCCGAAAGATCGACTCGGAGCTGGATGTCATATTCGCCGCGATCTCGCGTATCGAAACGCAATCGACCGACCTGCCCCCTTCCGAGCGGCCCATGTATCTGGCCACACCTCCGACCATCGGGCACGGGTTCCTCCCGCAGGTCATGGCCGAGTTCAACCGACGCTTCCCGCGCCAGAAAATCGTGGCTGACATCGGCTCCAGCGACAGCCTCGTCACCCAAGTGGCCGAAGGGCGCTTCGATCTGGCTCTGGTTGACAGCGAGCCGAACCACCCCGGTGTTTGGGCCGAGGCCTTTCGCACCTCCGATCTGGTCTGTGTGATGCGCCGCGACAATCCTCTGGCGGAGCGCGATGTCATCACCCCGCGCGATCTGGACAGGCAGCCCTTTGTTGCCCAGACCCGCCGCCACACGGTCCGCGCCGCCCAAGACGGTGTGCTGGCCGCCGCCAATGCCCATCCCGATGCGATTTTCGAGGTCGGCACCGTCGTGCTTGCCACGCAGCTTGTGCTGCAAGGCGCGGGCGTGGCGCTGATCAACCCTTTCCCGACAATTTTGCGACTCGATCCGGCGCTCTGTGCGCGCCCCTTCCGGCCGCGTGTTGCCATGCGGACCTGGTTCATGACACCAGCCTCCAGCCGCCCGAGCGCGGCCGTGTTGGCCTTCATGAAACTGGTGCGCGAAACTGTTGCCTCACAAAAAGGATATTTCGAATGACCGCCCCCCTGCGCCCCGGACCAGACACGCTCACCGCGCTGGATCATCTGATCGGGTTCGACACCACCAGCCGCAATTCCAACCTCGCGCTGATTGACTGGGCCGAGGCCGAGCTGACTGCCCTTGGTGCGCGCTGCGAGCGCGTGTTCGACGCCACGGGCACAAAAGCCAGCCTCTGGGCCACATTCGGTCCGACCGACACGCCCGGCTGGGTGCTTTCGGGACACACGGATACGGTGCCTGTTGACGGGCAGGACTGGGCCACAGACCCGCACAAGTTGCACGCAGATGGCGATTATCTTTACGGGCGCGGCACATGTGACATGAAAGGCTTTCTCGCCTGTTGCATGGGAATGGCACCGAAAATCTCCAAGATGGATTTGCGCGTGCCCATTCATTTCGCCTTTTCCTATGATGAGGAGCTGGGCTGCATCGGTGTACGCGGGCTACTGGAAGAACTTGCCAGCCGCCCCGTCAAACCGCTGGCCTGTGTGGTCGGAGAACCTACCTCGATGGCCGTGGTGATCGGGCACAAATCCAAACGCAGCTTTCACGTTACCGTCAAAGGCACCCCCGGTCATTCCTCGCGCGCGCCGGAATTCGTCAATGCCGTGGAATATGGCGCAAGGCTGATCGTCAAGATGCAGGAAATCGGCCGCCGTCTGGGGACGGGGGCGTCCGACACCATGTATGATATCCCTCATTCCACCGCCCATGTCGGCACCGGCCACGGGGGCACCGCGCTCAATATCGTGCCGGAGGTCTTCGAGATGGATCTGGAATTCCGCACCATTGCCGCCGATGATCCCGATGCCTTGGCCGATGAGTTGAAAGCCTATGCCAGCGATGTCCTTCTGCCCGAAATGCGCGCGGTTGATACCAGCGCGGATATTGTCTTTACCCCTCTGGCGGCCTTCCCCGGCGTTGACACGGCCCAAGACGACCCCGTGGCGAAATCCGCGATGCGGTTTGCAGGCTCAAACGAGGTCAAGAAAGTCGCCTTCGGCACAGAAGGCGGGCTGTTTCAAACCATTCTCGGCATTCCCACGATCATCTGTGGCCCCGGCTCCATCGCTCAAGCGCACCGGCCGAACGAGTTCATCGCCGTGGATCAACTCGCCCGCTGCGAGGCCTTTATCGACCGCTTGATCGAAGAATGCGTCTGAGCACGCAGCGCGTCTTGAGCGAAACCCGGCGGCGGTGAAGGCATAGGGACTGGCGCGGCCCTCTCACCGCCGCCCCAACACTCGCGCGAAAGGCACGGTGGCCCATGCGCGGTAGGTGTTCCGGCCCACGACCTTGACCAGAACCCCGTCCTCCACGGCGCGGTCGATGAGCTTGAGCGCCCCGCGCGGGCTGATGTCGAGACGTGCGGCCACTTCGCCGCTGGAGACAATCGGCTGCACCATCAAAAGCCGCATCAATTCGGGTGTTTTGGAACTGCCGTGGGCACTGGCTTCAAGCTTGCGCGCACGGTCCAGAAACCTGCGATGCAGGGCAAGCGAGCCGACGGCGCGTTCAAGACTGTGTGTCAGCCCCGCCACCAGATCAGCCACCCGTTCCGGACGCATCACCGACCAGAGCCGGAACCCGTTGTCCACCAGCGCGACAGAAGGCTGCACCACCCAGTTGCCACGCGGCGCTGCGATCAGATGCCTTGGGGCCTCGACCTCTCCCAGCATGAACCGCCCCGACCCGCGCAAGCTGTGATCAGCGGCGACGAAAGCCAGCCGTTCGACAGAGGGCGCCTGCCCTTCCGTGAATTCGCTGACCAGTTGCGCGACTGCGATGGCCCCGAGAATGGGGCTTTCCGCATCGCGCAGGGTGGTCTGGATGCGGGCGCAGTCCGCGGATGTGAAGGGCGCGTCGCCGGTCACCTCGCGCATGGAGAGCGCCCAGATGCGGCTCATCACCTCTTCGGTCATATGCAGAAGATCCCCCGGCGAATGCAGCCCGCGCAAAATCCCCGCCGCAGAGAGTGCCGCACGGTCCTGATCAGGATCGCCAACCTCGGCACGGAAATCCCGCACCAGAAGCGTCTCGGGCCGGACGGGCAAATCCTCAAGCCATGCCGAAGCGCAGGCCTCCTGCACAGCTGCCTCGGCGCGCCAAAGCATTGCAAGCTCCGCATCGGCCCGCAACGCCCCCTCCAGCCGAGCCGCAAGGATTTCGGCGCGGTAAACGTCAGCGAGAGACATGATTGTCGCTCCGTTGATCCATCCGTTCTTGGTCCACCATCCGTCCCATGCTCCGCGCCTCCTGCGCTCTCTTGTCTCTCACACACAGGTAAGGGTATTTTGCGGAATGATAAAAGGTATTTTGTTCTGTCGATCTGCGTCTTATGCAGCATATCCAGTTCAGCAAAACGTCACTCTGTGCGGAGACCCAAAGCTGGACCAAGCCCGCTCCCGCTCACCCTCACCCTTTACAGGTCGAGACGCATACGGTGTGAGGGCGAATAGGATTGCTGAACCAGCGTGATCGGTGCGGCCTCCAGCCATGTCACACGGATCATCGTCATCACCGGATCATCGGGTGCACAGACAAGATGCTGGCCCCGCGCCCCTGCGGTTTCCGCGAAAAATTCCATTGTGCCATGCGTATAATGGGCCTGCCGCACCAACCATTCGTTGGCGCTGGTCTCTGTCAGGTCCACGTCTTCGATGTCGGGCACCGTGTCCAGAACAATCCAGCGGTCTTCGAACATATGCGGTACGTCATCGGCGAGGTGGAGGCTCTGCACCCGCAGCAGGCGCTCCGAGCCGGAGAGTTTGAGATGTTCACGCACCAGCGGTGGCGGCGTGTCCAGTTTGCGCTCCAACAGGCGGTATTCATAACGCGCACCGCTCGCGATAACGTCGTCGCGTATTAAGGGGATAGCGAGCGTGGCCTTGCGTCGCGGAGCCTCGCGCACACGTGTCCCGGCCTTGCGGCGGCGATCCAGAAACCCCGAGGTCGCAAGGTCGCGCAAGGCACGATTGACCGTCGCCCGCGCACAGCCGAATTCCGCAGCCAGATCCACCTCGTTGGGGATCAACTCTCCGGGCGCATAGTCCTGCGCGCGGATACGGGCCATCATCGTATCACGAATAGATTGCCAGCTGACCGAACTGTCGGCCTTGCCCTCTTTGCCCAAGCTCACACCTCATGTCCAAGTCGCTCCATGACCTGCGCATAGGCCGGCACAATCGCGTCACGTTCAATATGACGCCCATTTTGTACCATATGACGCCCCGCTGACCAGACATCACGCACCGATCTGTCGTCACGCGCGAAAATCCATGTGTCCAACAGGCCATCTCCGGCCTTGGCGCAGCCATCCGGCCCCAGATCATCCAGCGCCAGAAGGTCGGCCCAAAGCCCTGTCGCGATGGCACCAGTTTCGCGCCCTGCCGCCTGCGCTCCACCTTCGACCGCACCTTGAAACAACACCCGTCCGGTCGAGCGATCCGCATCGGCCAGAACGGCGCGCCTGCGGTCGCGCAGACGTTGCGAATATTCGAGCGTGCGCAATTCTTCTGTCAAAGAAATGCGGATATTGCTGTCCGAACCGACACCAAACGCCCCGCCTGCCGTACGCCAGCGCGCTCCGTCGAAAATCCCGTCCCCCAGACTGGACTCGGTGATCGGGCACAGCCCCGCTACCGCCCCCGTCGCAGCAAGCGCCTCGGTCTCGGCGGGCAGCATCTGGGTGGCATGGATCAGGCACCAGCGTTTATCGACCGGCGCGTTTTCCAGCAACCATTCGACAGGACGACGTCCGGTGGCGGCCAGCACCTCCTCCACTTCCGCAACCTGTTCGGCAAGGTGGATATGGACCGGTGCATCCCCCGCAAGCGAGATCGCGGCCTGAAGCCCCTCCGCATCAACGGCACGCAGACTATGCGGTGCGATGCCCAGCCCGCTATCGGCCTCGAGCTTTGCGACATGGCCCCGCGCCGCCTCGACAAGGCGGGCAAAGCGGTCGGGATCATTGCCGAACCGGTCCTGCCCCGTCACAAGCGCGCGGCGGTCCAAACCGCCGTAGCTATAAAGCACTGGCAAAAGGGTCAGCCCGATCCCCGTTTGCGCCGCTGCCGCCGCGATCCGGCCCGCCATCTCCGCCAGATCGTCATAGGGACGACCATCCGGTCCGTGATGCAGATAGTGGAACTCCACATTCGTGGCATAGCCCGCCTCCAACATCTCCATCTGCACGAAAGCCGCAATGGCCTGAATGTCATCAGGGGTCAGCCGGTCGAGAAAGCGATACATCAACTGGCGCCACGTCCAGAAACTGTCTTGCGGATCATCGCCGCGCCGTTCGGTCAGACCGGCCATCGCCCGCTGGAACGCGTGGCTATGCAAATTAGCCGGCGCAGGCAGTAAGGTCTCGACCCGCGTTACTTCAGGCGGACAGTCTGCTCCCACGACCACGGCCCCGATCCGGCCGTCCCCGTGAATATCGACTTTCACCGCCTCTGCCCAAGAATTCATCACTAGCGCCCTGCGGGCCCAGATCGTCTGCATGATCGTCTCTCCGTGTTGACAGGATTATTATGTGCAGACATATTAATTTCAAATCAAGAGAGAATCGAGATTATGACCCAAATCACCCTCACCAACGCAACCCTTGTCCCTTGCACCGGAGATCGCGAGAACCGTGCCTTTCGCGGCTGGATACGCATCGAGAATGGACGAATCGCCGCACTTGGTGAAGGGGATGCCGAGGGCGAGGATCTGGGTGGGCGGCTGGTGACACCCGCGCTGGTCGATTGTCACACCCACACTATCTATGGCGGCAGCCGCGCACGGGAATTCGAACAACGTCTCGAAGGTGTCAGCTACGAAGACATCGCCCGCAGCGGCGGCGGCATCCTCTCGACTGTGAATGCAACACGCGAGGCCAGCGAGGAGGATTTGGTGGCCACGGCGCTGCCCCGTCTCGACACGCTCCTGTCCGAAGGTGCGGCGGTGGTCGAAGTCAAATCAGGCTACGGGCTGACGATTGAGGACGAGATCAAAATGCTGCGCGCGGCACGCCGTCTTGAAACGCTGCGCGATGTGCGCATCAAAACAACATGGCTCGCGGCCCATGCGCTGCCCCCCGAATATAAGGATCGCACAGAGGCCTATATTGACGAGGTGGTGATCGCCGGATTGCGCGCAGCCCATGCCGAAGGACTGGTTGATGCTGTCGACGGGTTTTGTGAATCCATTGCCTTTTCTGCTGCCCAGATGGCGCGGGTCTTTGATGTTGCGCAGGAACTGGGCCTGCCGGTCAAACTCCATGCCGAGCAACTCAGCCACCAAGGCGGCGCACAGCTTGTCGCTGAACGAGGCGGGCTTTCGGCCGATCACATCGAATATACTACACAGGCGGATGCCGAGGCGCTGGCCAAAGCCGGCAGCGTCGCAGTCCTGCTCCCCGGTGCGTTCTATACATTGCGCGAAACACAAATGCCGCCGGTTGCAGCCTTTCGCGCGGCGGGATGTACGATGGCGCTGGCCACGGATTGCAATCCGGGAACCTCGCCGCTGACATCGCTGCTGTTGACGATGAACATGGGGGCGACCCTGTTCCGTATGACGCCGACCGAATGTCTGGAAGCCGTGACCTGCAACGCAGCAAAGGCCCTTGGGCTGGATGATTGCGGGCGCCTTGCGCCGGGGCTGCGGGCCGATTTCGCCGTCTGGGATGTCACTGACTACGCCGAGCTGACCTACCGCATCGGCTTCAACCCTCTTCACAGCCGTTATTTCGGAGGCCGCAAATGCTGACCCTCATTCCAGGCGAGACAACACTCGACCAACTCGAAACCCTCTGGCGCACAGACGCCGCGGCACAGCTTGATCCGCGCACAGCGGCGGCCATTGCAACATCGGCCGAACGGATTGCCTCCGCCGCGTCAGGGGATGCCGCGATTTACGGGGTCAACACCGGCTTTGGCAAACTCGCCTCTGTCCGCATTGCCCCCGATGACACGGCCACGCTGCAACGCAATCTGATCCTGTCGCATTGCTGCGGTGTGGGCACGCCCTTGGCGGAACAGACCACGCGGTTGATGATGACGCTCAAATTGCTCAGCCTAGGACGCGGGGCCTCAGGCGTGCGTCCCGAGATTGTCGCGCTGATCGAAGGCATGCTGGCCCGTCGCGTGACACCTGTTGTGCCGGAACAGGGCAGCGTTGGCGCCTCGGGCGACCTTGCGCCGCTGGCCCATATGGCGGCGGTGATGATCGGTGCGGGCGAGGCCATGTTTGAAGGCCAACGTCTCTTGGGTGCAGAGGCGCTTGCGCGTGCCGGACTGGACCCCGTGGTGCTGGGCGCGAAAGAGGGGCTCGCGCTCATCAACGGCACGCAATTCTCCACCGCTCTGGCCTTGGTCGGTCTGTTCCGCGCCATGACCTGTCTGCGCACAGCCATTGTCACAGGAGCAATGTCAACCGATGCGATCATGGGATCGACCGCACCGACACGCGCCGAAATCCACACTCTGCGCGGCCATCGCGGCCAGATCGACGTTGCAGCCGCGATGCGGGACTTGCTCGAAGGCAGCGAAATCCGTGAAAGCCACCGCGAAGGTGATGCCCGCGTGCAAGACCCCTATTGCATTCGTTGCCAGCCCCAAGTCACAGGGGCCGCGCTCGATCTGCTGCGTTTCGCAGGTCAGACCCTGATCACCGAAGCCAATGCAGTGACCGACAACCCTCTCGTCCTCTCGGATGGCAGCATCGTCTCCGGCGGCAATTTCCACGCGGAGCCTGTGGCTTTTGCCGCTGACCAGATCGCACTGGCCGTGGCCGAGATCGGCGCCATCGCCCAGCGCCGTATCGCGCTTATGGTCGATCCGGCCCTGAGCTTCGGCCTGCCGCCCTTTCTGACGCCGGAGCCGGGGTTGAACAGCGGCCTGATGATTGCAGAGGTCACGACCGCCGCCCTGATGAGCGAGAACAAACATCTCGCCAACCCCTGCTCGGTGGATAGCACCCCCACCAGCGCCAATCAGGAAGACCATGTCAGCATGGCCGCTCATGGCGCACGGCGGCTGGGGCTGATGACGAGGAACCTCTCGATGATCCTCGGGGTCGAAGCGATATGCAGCGCCCAAGGCATCAAGTTCCGCGCTCCTTTGGCTACCTCCGCGCCGCTGACACGGGTGATCGACGCGCTGCGTGCTCATGTGGACGCGATAGGAGCCGACCGCTACCTCGCGCCCGATCTTGAAAATGCACAAAGCCTCGTCGAAGACCAAACGCTTGTCGCGGCTGCGGGGTTGGAGGTGGCCTCATGAGCCGCACTATCCCTGATCCCGTTGAAGTTACTCAAGGCGACAGCCCTGTCATTCTGGGCCTTCCGCATACCGGCACCTATGTCCCTGATGCTGTTCAGGCCAAACTGAATCCACGCGGACGTGCCTTGGCGGATACGGACTGGAACATCCATCACCTGTATGACGGGCTGCTCCCGAATGCCACCACCGTGCGCGCCACCTTCCACCGCTATGTGATCGACGCCAATCGCGGACCGGAAAATGAAAGCCTCTATCCCGGCCAGAACACGACGGGCCTTGTGCCTCTGACCGATTTCGACGGCGTACCGATCTGGACCGAGGAACCTGATCCGACTGAAGTCGAAGCGCGTCTTGTGCAGTTTCACACCCCCTATCATGCCGCCCTACGGGCCGAGATCGAACGGGTACGCGCACGGCACGGTGTGGCGATCCTCTATGACTGCCACTCGATCCGCTCGCATATCCCCTATCTCTTCGACGGGAAGCTGCCGGATCTCAATATCGGCACGGCAAATTGCACCAGTTGCGCGCCGCAAATCGAAGCTGTCACTGCAGAGATCTGCGCCCGAGCTCAGGGGTTTACCCATGTCGTTAACGGGCGGTTCAAAGGCGGTTGGACCACGCGCCACTATGGCCAGCCCGAAACAGGCGTCCATGCCATCCAGATGGAACTGGCGCAGTCCACCCACCTGACTGCCGAGGCTCCGCCTTGGGAGATCAACGCAGAGAAGGCCGCACGCCTGCGTCCCTATCTCGCCGAAATCCTGACCGCCCTTGAAACCCTCGCTCCGGAGCTAACGAGATGAAACCGCTCGAAGGGCGCAAGCCTGTGGCGGATACGGCTTCACGCGGGATTTCCCGCTGGAGCGCCACCTTCGCGATCTGCGGATCATGCGCATGAAGGCTCCTCTGAAATTCAACGCAACATCATCGCGGGCAGATTGCTCGCCTGAGATGCAGAAAGGATCGAACTGATGAACAATCCGCGTCACAACACCCGCGACATCTTTCCCGCGACCGGCACCGAGATGACGGCCAAGAGCTGGCTGACCGAAGCGCCGCTGCGGATGCTGATGAACAACCTGCACCCCGATGTCGCCGAGAATCCGCATGAACTGGTGGTCTATGGCGGGATTGGCCGTGCCGCACGCACTTGGGACGATTTCGACCGGATTTGTGCCGCATTGCGCGAACTTGACGACGACCAAACGCTGTTGGTGCAATCTGGCAAACCGGTCGGTGTATTCCAGACCCACAAGGATGCCCCGCGCGTTCTGATTGCCAACTCCAACCTCGTGCCGCACTGGGCGAATTGGGAGCATTTCAACGAACTCGATAAAAAGGGTCTGGCGATGTATGGCCAGATGACCGCAGGGTCTTGGATTTACATTGGCGCGCAAGGGATTGTGCAGGGCACATACGAGACCTTTGCCGAAGCCGGTCGCCAGCATTACGACGGCAATCTGCAGGGGCGCTGGTTTCTGACCGGCGGTCTGGGCGGCATGGGGGGGGCGCAGCCGCTGGCCGCTGTGATGGCCGGAGCCTGCTGTCTGGCAGTGGAATGCGACGAGACCCGCGCCGATTTCCGCATCCGCACCCGCTATTGCGACGAGAAAACCCATTCGCTTGACGAAGCGCTGGCGATGATTGACCGCTGGACCAAGGCGGGCGAGGCCAAATCCGTTGCCTTGATCGGAAATGCCGCAGATGTTTTCCCCGAAATCCTGCGCCGGATGCAGGCTGGCGAAGCGCTCCCCAACGGGCGGCCCGACATTGTGACCGACCAGACCTCGGCGCATGATCCCTTCCACGGCTACCTGCCCAAGGGCTGGACCGTTGCGCAATGGCGCGCAGAGCAGGAAAGCAATCCCGCCGCAGTCGCGAGCGCCGCACGGGCTTCGATGCGCGACCATGTCGAGGCTATGGTGGGGTTCTGGAACGCAGGTGTGCCAACGCTCGATTACGGCAACAACATCCGCCAGATGGCACAGGAAGAAGGGCTGGAAAATGCCTTTGCATTTCCGGGCTTCGTGCCGGCCTATATCCGTCCACTGTTCTGTCGCGGCGTCGGGCCGTTCCGCTGGGCCGCGCTGTCGGGCGATCCCGAGGACATCTACAAAACCGACCAACGCATGAAGGAACTGTTCCCTGAAAATGCCCATCTGCATCGCTGGCTGGATATGGCCCGCGAGCGGATCGAGTTTCAGGGGCTGCCCGCACGGATCATGTGGATCGGGTTGGGCGAACGGCACAAGGCGGGGCTTGCGATAAACGAAATGGTCCGCAACGGCGAGTTGAAAGCACCGGTCGTCATCGGGCGCGACCATCTCGACAGTGGCTCGGTCGCATCCCCCAACCGCGAGACCGAGGCTATGAAGGACGGCTCCGATGCAGTCTCCGACTGGCCTTTGCTGAACGCTCTGCTCAACACCGCGTCGGGCGCGACATGGGTGTCGCTGCATCACGGTGGCGGCGTCGGCATGGGCTTTTCGCAGCACTCGGGTATGGTCATCTGTTGTGATGGCTCCGAAGATGCGGACCGCCGCATTGCGCGGGTGCTTTGGAACGATCCGGCCACGGGCGTCATGCGCCACGCCGATGCAGGTTATGAGATTGCCCGCGATTGCGCCATTGAGCATGGCCTCAACCTGCCGGGGATTCTGAAATGAAACTGATCCGCCGCAGCGAGCTCACCGCTCAGCCATGGAAAAATGGCGGCGGGCTGACATGGGAAATCGCCGCCTTCCCCACCGGTGCAGGCTTTGAGGATATGCAGTGGCGGATCAGTATGGCCGAGGTCGCGACCGAGGGCGGGTTCTCCGCCTTTGCTGGCATCGACCGCACATTGACGGTTTTGTCCGGCACAGGTCTGCATCTTGATTTCGCGCAAGGCGGATCGGTCACATTGGACAATCGCACGCCGCCTTTCTCCTTTCCCGGAGAGGCCGCACTCCATGCACGCCTAAGTGCAGGTCCGGTTCTGGACTTCAACGTCATGACGCGACGCGGGGTCTGCACACATCAGGTCGAGATGCTTGCGGCAGGTCAACCTGTGCCAAATTGTGCAGTTGCCCTTGTCACGCGCCATCAACCGGTTAAAATCGGCGATCTCGTCTTGCATACCGACGAAATTATGGTTTCAGATCAAAATCATGACCTGAGCGGCCAAGTCGCCTCCGGTCCCGTGATTGCCGTTATCGTGCGAAAACTAACATAGACATTCCGGCGCCGGAAAAACCGGCGCTGGTCCGACTGTCCGGCGCCCAAGGGGCGCGGTGCCGGAATGAAAAGCCCCGCCAACAGGAGAGACAATATGACCTTTTACACAACTGTGAAATCCGCGCTTCTTGGTCTGGGCGCACTTGCTTTCACCACCTCAGCGGTTCTGGCTGATGATCTGGCCGACATCAAAGCCGCAGGCAAAATTGTCGTCGCGACAGAGATGCATTACGCGCCGTTCGACATGCTTGAAAACGGTGAATATGTCGGTTTCGACCGCGACCTGTTTGACGAGATCGCCAAGGAACTGGGCGTCACGCCGGAATATCTGGACTTGCCTTGGACCTCGATCCTGCCGGGTCTCGAAGTCAACAAATTCGACTTTGTTCTGGCCCCTGTGACCATGACCGCCGAACGCGCCGAACGCTACAGCTTCACCCTGCCGATCGCGGATGCGACCGTTGCCTTTGTGCAGCGTAAGGATGGCAAGATGACAGGGCCGGAAGATGCCAAAGGCATGACGGTCGGCGTGCAAAAAGGCACCGCGCAAGAGCAACAGCTTGTGGCCTATGGCGAGGAAATCGGCGGCATTACCGTCAAAGGATACGGCACACCGGACGAAGCCTATGCCGATCTGATGACCGGTCGTCTTGACGCTGTTGCAGGGTCTGCACCACTTCTCAGCTACCTTGCCAATACGCGTCCCGACAACTTCGCCGTTGTCATCCCGCCCTTCGGCACCCCCACCTATTTCGGCTTTGTGGCCCGCAAGGGGGATGGCGACACGCTGGTTGCTGCTGTGAACGACGCGCTTGAAGCGATCAAGACCGATGGTCGTATGGCTGCCATGCAAGAAAAATGGTTCGGTATGGCCACCGAATTGCCGGCAACAATGCCCGAACTCTAAGATCTAACCCGCGCGGGCGGGGTCCACTCGCCCGCGCAACGCCCTCCCCATTCTCAAGGCATGGCAATGTTTTCATTCCAGACGATCGTGGAAAATTTTCCGGTGTTGCTCGGCTCGGCGCGCTACACGCTCCTGATCTCGGTCCTCGGCTGTATCGAGGGGCTTATTCTCGGCGCTCTAATCTGTGCTGCTGCACTGTCCAACAAGCGCTGGATGCGCCGGAGTGCAGCACTCTATGTCAGCTTTTTCCGCGGTGTCCCGCTATTGATCCAGCTTCTCGCGGCCTATTACCTGCTGCCTGTGATCGGCATCAATGTGCCCGCACTGGCCGCAGCGGTCCTCACCGTCGGGCTTTGCGCCGCCGCCTATTTGTCGGAAGTGCTGCGCGGGTCTCTCAACGCCATTCCCCAAGGTCAGGCGGAAGCCGCCGCTGCTATCGGCATGGCGCCCCGCGATGTCTGGATCCGTATTCTGCTGCCACAGGCGCTCAAGATCGGCCTGCCTGCCATTGTCAACGAATTGATCCTGCTGGTCAAAGCCAGCTCCCTTGTCACCGTGGTCGGCATTGTGGAAATCACACGCATGAGCCAGTCCATCGCCGCCGCCACCTATCGTCCCCTCGAAATCTACCTTGCCGCCGCCTTTATCTACCTCGTGATCAACCTTGTGATTGCACAGGCCGGCCGCATGCTTGAACGGAGGCTTACGGTCTGATGACGGAGATAATCCAACGCTACGGCCCTGATCTGCTCACAGGGTTCGGATACACCATTCTGAGTTGGGCGCTGGGGACACTCCTCGGCCTTGTGCTCGGCTTCATGATCGAGATTGCCCGCCGGTTCGGCCCCGGTTTCCTGCGCTATCCGATCCGCGCCTATGTCGAATTCATCCGTGGCACGCCCTTCCTCGTGCAGCTTTTCGTCCTGTATTACGGCGGCCCGCTCATCGGGCTGCGTCTGGACGCCCTGCCTGCAGGTATCCTCGGGTTGACGATTTACGGCAGCGCCTATTTCACCGAAATCCTGCGTGCAGGCTTTGATGCCGTTCCCGTCGGTCAGGTCGAAGCCGCCCGCGCCATCGGCTTTCGCAACACGACGATCATCACCCGCATCATGGTGCCGGTCATGATGGTCTCCGCCCTGCCCGCACTGGTGAATTTCGCGATCATCCTGACAAAGGAAACCGTGATCCTGTCGATGATCACCGTCCCCGAGATCATGTTCCAGACCCAGACGATGATGAGCGAAACCTTCGCTTTTGTCGCCCCGATCCTGATCCTTGCGTTGTTCTTCTGGGGCTTCGTCGAATTGATTTCGCGCTTCGGCCGCCGTCTGGAGCGCCGCTTCACCCATTACCTTCTTGATCGGAGCTGAGAGATGACCAGCCAGACCGCCGCCTCCGCCCATTTGCGCAATGTCAACAAATTCTATGGCCCGTTTCAGGCTCTGAAGGACGTCAATCTCGACATCCCGCCGGGCAAGGTGACTTGCCTGATCGGCCCGTCCGGTTCGGGCAAGTCCACATTGCTGCGCTGTATCAATGTGCTCGAACTCTACGACAGCGGCGAGGTACGGATTGACGACCAGCTGATTGGCTATGACAGTCCCGGCGGCAAACCGATGGCCGCGAACCGGTTGCGCGAGATGCGCCGCGAGATCGGCATGGTGTTCCAGCAATTCAACCTCTGGCCGCATATGACCGCCTTGCAGAACGTGGCCGAAGGGCTGGAACGCGTCCGTGGGCTGAAACGCCCCGAGGCGCAGGCGCGCGCACGCGAGGCGCTGGCCAAGGTCGGGCTGGCGGACAAGGAAGACAACCATCCCAGCCACCTCTCCGGCGGACAACAGCAACGGGTCGCCATCGCACGGGCCATCGCTATGGAGCCGCGCATCATGCTGTTTGACGAACCGACAAGCGCGCTTGATCCGGAACTGGTGGGCGAGGTGCTCGGTGTGATGAAACAGCTTGCCGCCGAAGGCATGACCATGGTCGTGGTCACCCATGAAATGGGATTTGCCGCGCATGTGGCCGACAGGGTGGTGTTCATGGAACACGGAGAGATCGTCGCCACCGGATCGCCGCGCGACGTGTTCAACAACCCGACCGATCCGCGCCTCGCCAGCTTCCTGCAAGGCTATCGCGAACGTAATTCCCTCGACTTCTGAGGCGCGCAGCCTTTCGGCGGAGTATGCGCTCCGGTGGGATAGGGCCACAGGAGCATAGCAGGCTTCGACTCGGCTGCTTTGACATACGAATGCGCATTAAATATATAACCATTTGATTTATTGTCAATAAATCAGAGTTACAAAAAATGATTGACGTATATCATTTTTGCGTCAACTCTAGACCCGTGCCAGCAGGAGGAGTGCTGCGCACGGGAGGAAAGATGAAAAACCCGACACTTCATGATGTCGCCGCTTTGGCGGGCGTCAGCTATGCGACTGCGGATCGCGTCGTGAACCGGCGCGGCAATGTGGCCGAGAAATCGGTGCGCAAGGTCAATGATGCCGTCGCGCAGCTTGGCTATGTCCGCAACATTGCCGCAGCCAAGCTCTCCAAAAACCGGCACCACCACCTCGCCTTCGTTCTGCCCGACAAATCCCACGACTTTTTCGGCCGGATGCATGACCAGCTTGCAGCCGCCGCATTGCATCTCAAGACCGCCGGAGTGGTGCTGGATGTGATCGAATTCGAGGCCTTTGACGCATGCGCTCTGGAGGAGGCTCTCTCCGGCTTGATTGGAAAGAACTATGATGGTGTCGCCTTTGTCGGACAGGTTCTGGACAAATTCTCCACCTCCCTCACTGCTCTGCGAGCCGAAGGGACGAAAATTGTCACGCTCGTCTCAGATGTGCCGGAGAACAACCGCGACCATTATATCGGGATTGATAACGTCAAGGCTGGCCGCACCGCCGGTCGCCTGATCGGGTTCTCCCATGGCGGAAAGTCGGGCCATGTTATTCTAACGGCGGGCTCTCTTGATCTTCGCGACCACAGCGACCGGATTAACGGGTTTCGCGAAGTGATCGAGGCCGACTTCCCCAATATCGGGATTTCCGAAGTCATCGAGACCAAGGACCAAGCCGAACTGATGCGGAAAACCCTGCATCAGAGTCTGTCCGACGCCTCCCCTGTCACGGCAATCTACAATGCTGGAGCGGGCAACGAAGGTCTGGTGCGCGCCCTGCGCGACCGTGATCCGGAAGGCGCAATTTTCTGCATCGTCCATGAACTTTCCACAACTGTCTGCGATGCGCTCCAAGACGGTTTCGTTGATGTCGCGCTCGACCAACGCCCCGAAATTGAAATGAACCGCGCTTTGGCGCTGCTGCAAGCCATCGCAGATGAGATGCCGCCGCCGCCTTCGCCGGAGCTCATTCCGGCGATCTATGTGCGCGACAACCTTCCAACCGAAATGAACTGATCAGGAAAGTGCCCCGATGACCGAATTTTTCAAAGACATCTCCCCGCTTCGCTATGACCCGCAATCCGAGGGGTTAGCTTTCCATCATTACAATCCTGACGAGATCGTCATGGGCAAGCGCATGGAAGACCATCTGCGTTTTGCCGTCGCCTATTGGCACTCCTTTGCCTGGCCCGGAGATGATCCCTTTGGCGGGCAGACCTTTGAACGGCCATGGTTTGGCAACACGATGGATCTTGCAAAGATGAAAGCCGATGTTGCTTTCGAGATGTTCGACCTGCTCAATGTGCCGTTCTTCTGCTGGCATGATGCCGATATCCGCCCCGAAGGCGACAGCTTTGCCGAGAGCAAGCGCAACTTCGAAGAGATGGTCGACTACCTCAGCGAGAAAATGGAAAGCAGCAAGACCAAGCTGCTTTGGGGAACTGCCAACCTCTTTTCCAACCGTCGTTTCATGGCGGGCGCGGCCACCAACCCCGACCCCGAAATTTTCGCATGGTCTGCCGCGACGGTAAAAAACTGTATGGATGCCACGCATAAGATGGGCGGTCAGAACTATGTGCTCTGGGGCGGGCGTGAAGGCTATGAGACTCTGCTCAACACCGACCTGAAGCGCGAACGCCAACAAGCCGGACGGCTCTTGCAAATGGCGGTCGAGTATAAACACAAAATCGGCTTCAAGGGGGCGATCTTGGTCGAGCCCAAGCCGCAGGAACCGACCAAGCACCAGTATGATTTCGACGTGGCCACTGTCTACGGCTTCCTCAAAGAGTTCGGGCTTGAAAACGAAGTGCAGATGAACATCGAGCAAGGCCACGCCATCCTTGCCGGTCATTCTTTTGAACACGAACTGGCGCTGGCCTCCGCTCTTGGAATATTCGGTTCCATCGACATGAACCGCAATGACTACCAGTCCGGATGGGACACCGACCAGTTCCCCAACAACGTGCCGGAGGTGGCCTTGGCCTATTACGAGGTTCTCAAGGCGGGCGGCTTCACCACCGGCGGGACCAATTTCGACGCCAAACTGCGCCGTCAGTCTCTTGATCCGGTGGATCTGATTGCCGGACATGCTGGTGCAATGGATGTCTGCGCCCGCGGTTTCAAAGCGGCAGCGGCCATGCTGGAGGACGGCACGCTCGAAGCAATGCGCAACGAACGCTACGCCGGCTGGGAGACGCCGAAAGGTCAGGCACTTCTCAAAAGCGATCTGGCCACCATCGCCGCGCAGGTCGAAGCCGACGCGATCAATCCGCAACCGCGGTCCGGTCGTCAGGAAATCTTGGAAAATATTGTGAACCGCTTCGTTTGAACGCGGTTGAACAGGGAGGAGGAAAACCATGAAAACCATTCAGGGACCCGCGCTATTTCTGGCGCAATTTGCAGGTGACGAAGCTCCGTTCAACTCGTGGAACAGCATCACCAAATGGGCGGCAGACTGCGGCTACAAAGGGGTTCAGGTGCCCAGCTGGGATGCGCGTCTGATCGACCTCGACAAGGCCGCTCAAAGCAAGGACTATTGCGACGAGTTCAAGGGACAGGCCGCCGAAAACGGTGTCACGGTCACCGAACTGTCCACCCATTTGCAAGGCCAGCTTGTTGCCGTCCACCCCGCCTATGACGATGCGTTTGACGGTTTCGCAGCCCCTGAAGTGCGCGGCAATCCGAAGGCGCGTCAGGCATGGGCGGTCGAGCAGGTCAAGAAAGCCTTGTCTGCCTCCAAGAATATGGGCATCGGCGCACATGCGACCTTCTCCGGCGCCTTGGCATGGCCCTATATCTACCCGTGGCCTCAGCGCCCTGCCGGTCTGATCGAAACCGCATTCGAGGAACTGGCCAAGCGCTGGCTGCCCATTCTTAACCATGCCGAAGACTGCGGCGTTGATGTCTGTTATGAAATCCATCCGGGTGAGGACCTGCATGACGGGATCACCTACGAGATGTTTCTTGAGCGCACCGGCAATCACGAGCGTGCCTGTATGCTCTATGACCCGTCGCACTATGTGCTTCAGTGCCTCGATTATCTCGACAATATCGACATCTACAAAGACCGCATCCGCATGTTCCATGTGAAAGACGCGGAATTTAATCCGACGGGGCGGCAAGGTGTCTATTCAGGCTATCAATCCTGGGTCAACCGCGCCGGACGGTTCCGCAGTCTGGGGGACGGTCAGGTGGATTTCGGCGCGGTCTTCTCCAAAATGGCGGCCAATGATTTTGACGGCTGGGCCGTGGTCGAATGGGAATGTGCGCTCAAACATCCCGAGGACGGTGCGCGCGAAGGGGCGCAATTCGTGAAAGACCACATCATCCGCGTCACGGAACGCGCTTTTGATGACTTCGCAGACGGTGGCACGGATGAGGCTGCAAATCGTAAAATGTTGGGGATCGACTGATGAAACGTATTCGTTTGGGTATGGTCGGCGGCGGAAATGACGCATTTATCGGCGGGGTGCATCGCATCGCCGCGCGGATCGACGACAGGTTCGAACTGGTGGCCGGAGCGCTATCCTCGACACCGGAGAAATCCGAAGCCAGCGCCAGAGCGCTCGGCATCAACCGCAGTTACGGTTCATTCACCGAGATGGCCAATGCAGAAGCAGCACGCGAAGACGGGATCGAGGCGGTCAGCATCGTAACCCCGAACCACGTCCATGCGTCCGCCGCGAAGGCTTTTCTCGCGAAAGGCATCCATGTGATCTGCGACAAGCCTTTGACCTCGACGCTGGAAGACGCGCAGGATCTGGCACAGTCCGTGGCTGACAGTGACGCGCTTTTCATCCTGACACATAACTACACGGGCTATCCGATGATCCGTCAGGCCCGCGACATGGTGCATGCCGGTGATCTTGGCGATATCCGCATTGTTCAGGTCGAATATCCACAGGACTGGCTCACCAGCCCCGCTGAGAAAGAGGGCGTCAAACAGGCTGAATGGCGGACCGACCCGAAACGCTCCGGTGCGGGCGGATCGGTCGGGGACATTGGCACTCATGCCCACAATCTCGCCTGTTTTGTCACGGGGCTTTCGGTCGAAAAACTGGCGGCAGATCTGCAAGCCTTCGGGGCTGGACGCACACTCGATGACAACGCCCATGTGCTGTTGCGCTTTGCCTCTGGTGCACGCGGGATGCTCTGGTCGTCCCAGATTGCTCCCGGCAACGAGAACGCGCTCAAGCTGCGCGTCTATGGGAGCAAGGGCGGGCTGGAATGGTCTCAGGAAGACCCGAATTACCTCTGGTTCACCCCGCAAGGAGAACCCAAACGTCTGATCACCCGAAATGGTGCAGGCGCCGGTGACGCAGCCGCTGCGGTCAGCCGCATCCCTGCGGGGCATCCCGAAGGCTATCTTGAAGGCTTTGCAACCATTTACAACGAAGCCGCCGAGGCCATCCGCGCAGTTCAGAACGGCACCGACAAAGCAACCGCTATGGGGCTCTTGCCGGGGATCGAGGCAGGACTGGAGGGCATGGCCTTTATCTCCGCCTGTGTGAGTTCCTCCGCGCAGGATGCGGCTTGGGTGACGCTCTGATGTCACATCCTGTTCTCGCCCTGTCCGGCGTCAGTAAGAGCTTCGGCCCGATCGAGGTGCTGCACGAGATTGATCTGTGCCTGAGGGCCGGAGAGGTGCACGCTTTGATCGGGGAGAACGGGGCGGGAAAATCCACAACAATGAAGATTCTCTCCGGCTATCAGCCTGCCACAAGCGGCAACGTGATGCTGGACGGAACGCCTGTGCGGTTTGAGAGCCTGCATGGGGGTGAGGCGGCGGGTGTCGTGATGATCCATCAGGAGTTCAACCTCGCTGAACAACTGACGGTCGAGCAGAACATCTTTCTGGGGCGAGAACTGCGGCGCGGCCCGTTGCTTGATAAAGCGCGGATGCGGCGACTGACACGCAGCTATCTTGAACGGGTGAAATGCGCCGTCGATCCTGATGCGCCGGTGTCCTCTCTGTCCAACTCGGAAAAGCAGATGGTCGAGATCGCCAAGGCCCTGTCGCGGGATGCACGCGTCCTGATTATGGACGAGCCGACAGCAGTGCTGACCACACGGGAAACCGCCGTTCTGATGGATCAGGTCCGTGCCCTCAGGGAACAGGGAACCGCAATCCTGTTCACCTCGCACAAGCTTGATGAAGTGGCCGGTATTTCCGATGTCGTGACTATCATGCGCGACGGGCGTGTGGTCCATTCCGGGCCGACCAGCGAGATTGACGAAGATGGTATGGCTACAGGCATGGTTGGCCGCGATGTCTCCGACCTCTACCCTGCCAAGCCCGAAGGCGGAACCGGAGAGGTAGTGCTATCGGTCCAGAACCTCTCCGTGCCGGGATTTGCCGAAAACGTCTCTTTCGACCTGCGTGCGGGCGAGATTCTGGGGCTGGGCGGGTTGATCGGCGCGGGACGCACCGAGGTGATGGAAGGCCTCGCCGGTTTGCGGCCCGCCTCGGCGGACCGGATCACGATTTTTGGCAACACCGTAAACATCCGCACACCCGCAGATGCACAGCGCCACGGACTTTGCTATCTGACCGAAGACCGCAAACTGCGCGGTCTTCTTTTGGGATGGGGGATGCGTGAGAACCTGACCCTGCAAACACTGGACAGGTTCGGTGCGCGTTTCATTGACCGGAAGGCCGAGGAAAAGGCGCTGGATGACGCCATCGCCGAATTCGACATTCGCGCAGGCCGCCGTGACGTGAAGGTCGGCAATCTTTCGGGCGGCAACCAGCAAAAGCTGCTTTTGGCGAAAGTCATGCTTTCCGAACCGCGCATCCTGATCGTGGACGAACCCACCCGTGGCATCGACATCGGGACGAAACAACAAATCTACGCCTTCTTGCGTGATCTGGCCGCCCAAGGCGTGCCGATCATCGTCATTTCTTCGGAGATGCCCGAACTGATGGGCCTCGCAGACCGGATTCTCGTGATGCGTCTGGGCCGGATCAGCGGAGAAGTGAGCAAAGAAGCCATCACCGAAGACGCCATTGTCCGCCTGTCCATGGGGCTGAGCGCGACGTCCGAACAATCCCCCGTCTTTGCGACGCAAGGAGCTTGACCAAATGACTGATGTGACATCAACACCAGCCGGAAAGACCCGCGCCAAACTGCCCTCCATGTCCGTGCTCGGACCGGTGCTGGCGCTGGTCGTGCTGATCGCAATCGGGGCCATGATGAACCCGAACTTCCTCAGCGCGGCCAATATCACCAATGTGCTGGCCCGTTCTGCCTTTATCGGGATCATCGCCGTTGGCATGACCTTTGTTATCACCGCAGGCGGGCTTGACCTTTCGGTTGGCTCTATGGCGGCTTTTATTGCCGGACTGATGATCCTGACCATGAACGCCGCTCTGCCGAGTTTGGGAGTCGGCGTGCCCATCATTCTGCTGGGCATGACTGTGGCGCTTGTCGCCGGTGTGATTGCGGGTCTACTCAACGGCTTTCTGATCACGACATTGGGCATCGAAGCCTTCATCGTCACCCTTGGTTCTATGGGCATCTACCGCAGCCTCGTCACATGGCTGGCCGACGGGGGCACCCTGTCACTGGATTTCGGACTGCGCACTTTTTACCGGCCTGTCTACTTTGACGGCATTTTCGGGATCAGTTGGCCGATTATCGTCTTTGCCATCGTGGTGATCGTCGGAGAAATCATCATGTCGCGCACGGCCTTCGGGCGCCATTGCGCCGCAACCGGCTCCAATGAACACGTCGCGCATTATTCTAACGTCAATGTCAATCGCACAAGGATGCTGACCTATGCGGCCCTCGGGCTGCTCGTCGGGGTCGCCACCATCATGTATGTGCCGCGCCTCGGGTCCGCCTCCGCCTCCACCGGCGTGCTTTGGGAGCTCGAAGCCATCGCCGCCGTTATCATTGGCGGCACCGTGCTCAAAGGCGGGTTCGGGCGGGTCTGGGGCACTGTGATCGGTGTGCTGATCCTCAGTCTGATCGACAATATTCTGAATTTGACCGACTTTGTTTCGCCCTATCTGAATGGCGCGATCCAAGGGGTTATCATCATTCTCGCTGTTATCTTGCAGCGTGAACGCAAGGCGGCTCAATAGCTGTCGGAACCAAGCTCAGGGAGGAGCAAAATGAAACTTTCTGCCAAAATCATGGCCGCAACAGTGGCCACTCTCATCGGAACGTCTGCCTATTCACAAGAGCAGGACACGAAGGTGATCGGCGTGTCCATTCCCGCCGCCACCCACGGCTGGGCTGGCGGGATGAACTTTCATGCCAAGCAAACGGTCGAGCGGCTCGAAGAGGTCTATCCCAATCTCGACTTTGTGCTTGCCACCGCTCCAGATCCGGGCACACAGGTCAACGATATCGAAGACATGGTCGCGGTGCGCAATATCGACGCTCTGGTCGTCCTGCCCTTTGAATCCGACCCGCTGACCCCGCCGGTTCAGGCCGTCGCCGAGTCCGGCGCTTGGGTCACCGTGGTGGACCGTGGCCTGTCCGTGCCGGGCATTGAAGATCTCTATGTCGCAGGTGACAATAGCGGCTTCGGACGGGTCTCTGGCGAATTTATGGTATCCCAGATGCCCGATGGTGGTGACATTGTCGTGCTGCGCGGCATTCCGACCACGATTGACAATGAACGCGTCGATGCTTTCACCGCCGCAATCGAAGGCTCCGGCATCAATGTTCTGGCGATGGAGCATGGCAACTGGAACCGTGATGACAGCTTTACCGTCATGGAAGATTACCTGTCCAAATACCCGCATATCGACGCGGTCTGGGCCTCTGATGACGATATGGCCATCGGTGTGCTCGCGGCTATCGAGGCGGCCGGGCGCGATGATATCAAGTTCGTTCTCGGCGGTGCGGGGATGAAGGAAATGATCAAGCGGGTTGCAGATGGAGACCCGATGATCCCTGCCGATGTGACCTATCCGCCGTCCATGATTTCAACGGCGATTGAAATGACCGCTGTCGGTCTGACCTCCAACGCGGCCGTGTCGGGCACATTCACAATCGGCTCTGTTCTGGTCACACAGGACAACGCTATGGACTTCTACTACGAAGACAGCCCGTTCTAAGAGCGGCGTCACGGTCTGGCGGGCGGCTATGGCTCGCCAGACAAACTCTTTGTAACGGTTGAAGACGTCAGCCAAACCTCGCCGCAAAGAGAAAGATGCTAAGGCGCGTCCTCCGCTTTAAAGCTGTCGTGCCATTTGGCGATGAACTGGTCACGTCTATGTGCATCCATCGCAACCAGCAATGTCGGCGCAATCGGAATGTAGCGATCATTGCTATCCGAGCGAAGGTTCTCCGCTTGTTCGCTGTTCTGGATAAGGTTTGCCTCTTGCAAAAGCGCACGCCCTTCTGGTGAGAGGAGAAAATCCAGAAACTGTGCTGCCGTCTCTTTGTGACGGGCATCTTTCGGTATCATAAGTGCGCGCGACAGATACATCGTGTAATCTTCAGGAAATATAACGCCAAGGTTTCTGTAGGATGTCCTGTCTACATAGGAGCCAAGGACATTATACGCTATCTTGTACTGACCATCATTTACGCTGGCGATCAGCTCTGCAGAGCAACAGGTGGCAACAGCATCGGCACGCGAAAAGGATTCCAGCATCCCGCCAAATGTGGTTGCCTGCTGACTATCCATAAACGCAAACAAAAATCCGAGGCCGGAGCGTTCAATGTCGTAGGTTGCAATCCTGCCCCTATAGGCATTTGAAGGACGTCGCATCAGATCAAGAAGCGCGAACCTCGTGCGGGGCACATCAGCGGCAGGGACAAGGCTCTTGTTGTAAACAATAACGGCCGCCTCCCGTGTAATTCCCCAAAGCTCGTCACGCCATTTTCGGTGGAGGGGCAATTGCGCTGTGAGGTCAGATTGGTAAGTGCTCGCACAGGCGCGATTGACGAGATCGACCATCTGGTGAACGCCGGAAGAAATGACCACATCCGCTGACTGACGCCTGCCATCACAGGCGCTGAGGCTATCGACATAGAGATTGTTCGAGCCCCATTGCTCATAATGGAGTTCGACGTTCGGATGGGTCGCGACAAATGCATCAAGAAGCTGCGCAAAAGTGGTAATGTCCGTTGTCGACCGGATCGTGAGTGTGATGTCCGCTGTATCCTCAGGGGGTGAGAAAAACGCGGTAGCCTCTTGCGCATGGCCAGGTAAGGAGAAGACGCAAGCAATCAAAGTGGTTGCGAGGCTTCTGAAAAATGTCACGCGCTTCATGGTAAGCTTTCCTCTTCTTGTGCAGGAAATGACAAAGTGACGCGAAATCCCGCATCAAGATGTTCCATCAGAACCTTGCCATTGAACGCTCTGGCAACGGCGTGAACTATCGACAGTCCGAGACCGGCGCTGTCACCTTTGGAGGCGGCGGAGCGCTCGAAACGTTGTCCGATTGTGCTCATGACCTCGCGGGGAGGGCCTGAGCCGGAATCCTGAACCCAGATCATGGCGCAGCCTTGCTCCTTGGAAACCCCCAAAGTGACGGGCGAAACACCATGTCGCAGACCGTTGGCCAGCATGTTTTTGACGGCCTCAGTAAGAGAAATGTCATCGGCAATCACGATCACCGGATGCTCTCCGATCGAAAGCCCCACCTCAATTTGCGGCGCGAGAAGCTCGTGGTCTCTTTCTTCAAAAATACGCAGGGCAATGTCTCGCAAATCAATGGACACGGGTGGCGCATTGTCTGTGCGGTGCATTACCAAGGCGCGGGACAACATTTGATCAAGCAACGTCCCCAGAGAGCGTGTGCGTTTTACCAAACGTTCGAGACGCTGCACCCGACGGTCTTCTGCATCATCTTCTATGGCAAGCTCTGCCTGCGCGCGGATAGCCGCAACCGGAGTGCGTAGCTGATGTGCCGTATCGGAGATGAGATGCTTCATAGCGTCAACCTGACGGTCCAACCGTTGCATGAACCGGTTCAGGGCATGCACCATAACAGCAACCTCTGCCGGTCCCTGCGTCGACATGGGCGTGAGGTCATATGGGTTTCGTTGGGAAAGCTCGCGCGTAAGCGTGTCCAGAGGTTTCATAGAGGAGCGGATCACCAGAAACGCCCCTAGAAGCAGCGCCAAGCCGCCGAACCCTGTCATCACCAAGGCCCCTTTCGTCAGACCCAGCGCCATAGCATTTCGCGCCCTTAGCGTATGTCCGACCGTGACATAGACTGCGCCCGAAAAGTCGCGCTCCGAAAACAGCCGCGCCACAGTGACAAACCGCGCCCGCTCTGTTTGCATCCGGCTGTCATAAAACACTGGTGAAGTAAGCGTATCGCTGAGGTTGGCCGTTTTTGCCCCGCCCGAATATCCGGTGAGCACGGCACCATCAGGCCCCTGAAACGAATAATAGATCCGGTCGTTCTCAGCCAGCGCCAGCAGCCCGAAAGCAGACGCCGGAATATTGGCAACCGGTTGGCCATCTTGGACAATTAGACTTTCGGCAATATCGTTGGCCGCGCCAAGGAGGATTCTGTCAAACGACTGGCGTGCGGCGTTGCGACCATAGGCGAAGGCAGCAACTGCGACCACAATGCCACCCATTGCCAGAAGCGTGAACACTCCCGCCATCACACGCGCAAGTAAGGATCGTTCGCTTCCTGCAGTGCAAGCGGCGATGGCGTCGAGAGGATCATCCATTATTGCAAATCCGGTAACCGACCCCACGGCGCGTCTCGATAGAGACGCTGGAAGCGGCGAGTTTCTTGCGCAAACGCGCGATATAGAGTTCGATTGCATTCACGCCAACATCCGCATCCTCAAACGCAAAAAGACCGTCATAGAGACGTTTCTTGCTCAACGGAGTTTTTTGATTGCGCAGTAAAAGCTCCAGCAGGGTTGCCTCTCGTCGGGTAAGGTTTAGAGGCACGTCCTCCAAGGTGGCGGAAAGTCCGGCAGGCGAAAACTTGAGCGGGCCAAGCGTGACGACATCGGATTTTTGTTCAGCCTCACGACGCACCAAAGCGCGCAGCCGCGCTTCGAGTTCGCGTTGGTCGAAGGGTTTGATGAGGTAGTCGTCTGCGCCAAGATCAAGTGCTGTCACGCGATCATCGACAGAGAACAGAGCCGTTAACATCAACACCGGTGTCCGGTTCCCTGCGGAACGCATGTCTTGCAACAATTCTGTACCGTTGCGGTCAGGCAGGTTGATATCAAGCACAACCACATCATAGCGCTGGACCGCAAGGTAGTCCTCCGCAGACTCACAGGTGTCCGCAACATCGCAGGCCATTCCGAACTTGCCCAAACGTATGGCGATAGCTTCGGAAACATCCGCTGCATCTTCGACGATCAGTACCCGCATGTTTCCTCCAAAAACCGATCCTTGTCGCTCATGACAGGTTCGTGACAGGTTTGCCGATTACATCTCTCTCATAACCTTTCGCGAGGAGGCCGAAAAGCTACGGTGCGAAAGTTTTGGACTTCGGGCGGCCATACGGCCCGACAGAAAACAATGTGGAGGAGTAAGACACATGATTATCAAGGCCACGCGCCTCACCCTCGCTGCTGCCCTGCTAGGCGCATCTACGTTCGGCGCATTTGCTGACGGATTCACCCTCGAAAACCCCGAATGTATCGCGCCGGCCAACCCTGGCGGCGGTTGGGATTTTACCTGCCGTCAGGTGGGTAAATCCATGCAAGATCTTGGCTTGCTCGACAAAACGCTTCAAGTCGTCAACCTTGCCGGCGGCGGCGGTGGCGTTGCCTATGCGGAAGTCGTCAACAAACGTGGCGATGACGACAACCTGATTGTCGCCGCATCTTCGGCGACCGCGACCCGCTTGGCACAAGGAGCATTTCCGGGCAACACAATGGATCAGGTGCGCTGGCTGGCTTCTGTCGGCGCGGATTATGGTGTGATTGCCGTGGCCGCAGATAGTGACATTGCGGACCTCCCGACCCTGCTTGAGATGATCAAGACCGATTCTTCTTCGGTTTCGGTCGCTGGCGGCTCTGCTGTGGGTGGCTGGGATCACCTGAAAGTTCTGATTGCTGCGGACGCCTATGGTGTCGAAGATGTGCGAACCGTAAAATACATCGCCTTTGATGGTGGCGGTGAAGCCGTGACCCAGCTTCTGGCCGGTTCGGTCCAAGCCTTCACGGGAGACCTTTCCGAAGCCAAAGGGTTCGTCGACAGCGGCGATATCCGCGTGATTGCGGTTCTTGCTCCGGAGCGGCTGGAAGGTGAATTTGCGGATTTCCCGACAGCACGCGAACAAGGTGTTGACGCCATCGGCGCGAACTGGCGCGGATTTTATGCCCCCGGCGACATGAGCGATGAAGCCTATGATACCTGGGTTTCCAAAATCGGTGCGCTTTATGCCTCCGACGAATGGAAAGAAATCATGGCGAATAACGGCCTCGCTCCTCTTGATCTGCAAGGCCCTGACTTCGAAGCCTTCGTGGCTGACAACGTGGCGCAAATCCAGAAAATCTCCAAAGAGATCGGCATCCTCAGATAAGCCTGTCTCAAGTGATCGTTTTGAGCGTCGCATTTTCTATGCGGCGCTCTTCTGTAGCGGCAAGTCTGCCGCATCTCATCCCTTACATAAGGAGACCATCATGAGTGATCGCGTTTTTGGTCTTTTCGGTCTTCTTCTCGCCATCGGTTTCGCGTTTGCGTCCTTGGCGATTGAAGAAAGCTTTCTATCCGATGTTGTTGGACCCAAAGCATTTCCGTTGATTATCGCCACCATTCTGGGGCTGAGTTCCATCGGAATCGCACTCAAGCCCGACGCATCGCCATCCTGGCCCGACCTCGGGCGTTTCGTTGAAATTATGGCCGCAGTTGTCGTCATGGTCCTCTACGCCGAGCTTCTTCCTGTCATCGGCTTTGTTTTCTCGACCGCATTCGCTGCGACCTACCTCACATGGCGGCTGGGTTCTGGTGCCGTTGCCTCGGTTGTGACCGGTGTCGGCACATCGCTTGGCATCTACGTCGTTTTCCACCTGCTCCTTGGTCTTTCGCTCGCGCGCGGACCGCTCGGCTTTTAAAAGGAAGTGTCACATGGATACTCTGATTTCTCTTGCTGACGGCTTTGCTATCGCGCTGACGTGGCAGAACCTCCTACTTGCTCTGTTGGGATGTTTTCTGGGCACGATCATGGGTGCATTGCCTGGCCTCGGGCCATCGAACGGCGTGGCGATCCTTATCCCATTAGCCTTCACACTCGGGCTCGGCGCCACACCTTCGCTCATTCTCCTGACGTCCGTTTATTACGGCGCCATGTATGGTGGGCGCATCTCCTCGATCTTGCTCAATATCCCCGGTGACGAACCGGCGATGATGACGTGTCTTGATGGGCACCCTATGGCGAAAAAAGGAATGGCAGGGCAGGCCCTGTCCCTTTCCGGTATCGCCTCTTTTGTCGGTGCCTTTTTTGCCACTTGGGGTCTGATCTTTCTGGCCCCTCAACTCGTCAAAATTGCACTTTTGTTCGGCCCCGCGGAATATTTCGCACTCTTTGCTCTGGCCTTCATGACCCTTGGCGGTGTTTCCTCCACCAATCAGGCCAAATCCGCATTTGCCGCAGCTCTGGGGCTTGGCCTCGCGATGATTGGCGTGGATACCCAGACCGGCGTGCCGCGCTTTACCTTTGGTGAAGTGCATCTCTATGACGGGCTGGATTTCCTTGTGGCGATCGTAGGTCTGTTTGCACTGTCTGAAGTCTTCATCTTTCTTGAGCACCGTCATGGGGATGCAAACGGAAGCGCCGACAAAATTCAGGTGGGACGCCTCACCCCTCCGCTGTCGATGCTCAAACAAACCACACCCACCATGATCCGCTCCACAGCCCTCGGTTTTATCGCCGGAGTTCTACCCGGTGCAGGGGCTTCGCTCGGATCCTTCATCTCCTATTCGTTTGAAAAACGTCTGGTGGATAGCGAAGGTAAAACATTCGGCAAAGGCGATCCGCGTGGTGTTGCCGCCCCTGAAGCAGGCAACAACGCGGCAGCAGGGGGCGCACTCGTGCCGATGCTCGCGCTGGGTGTGCCGGGGTCGGGCACAACCGCGGTCCTGTTGGCTGTGCTCCTCTCGCTCAATATCACTCCGGGACCGTTGCTGTTTTCACAAAATCCGGACGTGGTCTGGGGCCTCATCGCAGCACTCTTTATTGCAAATATCATGCTGCTGGCGATGAACATTCCGATGATCGGTCTGTTCACGCGCGTGTTAATGGTGCCGCCCCGCATCCTGATGCCGATTGTTGCAATGGTTTCTTTTGTCGGCATTTACGGGATTTCCGGCTCGTCTTTCGACCTCCTCGTCATGATCGGCTTTGGCGTCATGGGTTGGGTGCTGCGCAAACTGGATGTGCCCTTGGTGCCGATCATTCTCGGAACGCTTCTTGGCAATTCGATGGAAAACAACCTGCGCCGCGCCATCAGTATCGATAACGGCGACTGGATGACCCTGATTGACAGCCCGCTGTCGATCACGCTCTGGCTCATCGCAATCATCGGGTTCATCTTGCCCTTGATCATCGGGCGCAAGGTGAAAACAAAGATGCATAGCTCACGCGATGAAGAAGGCGCTATCTCGGACTGAAAACAGGCAGACGGCACTGATTGAGTGCCAAAAGCGTCCATGTCCCGGATTGAAATGCTTAACACCGGCCCCTTTCGGAGCCGGTGTTTTGACATTCTGCAAATATTCCCGACGAGTCGGGAAAGGCATCACTTACCCAAGAGGCAATCTCTGACGCACCAATGTGGTCCAATAGGAGCTGCCCCAAGGAATAACATCATCATTGAAATCGTATTTCGGATGGTGCAATGCCGCCGAAGGACCGTTGCCGATGTTGATCATCGCGCCGGGCACTTCGTTGAGCATGAAGGAAAAATCCTCTCCGCCAAGTGTTTGCGGCATGTCGAGATGGACATTTTCGACACCTGTAACCTCTTGCGCGGCTTTCGCGGCCAGTTCGGTTTCCTGCTCGTGGTTCACCGTCACAGGGTAGTGCCGGATATAGTCGAGTTTCCCCACCGCCCCGAAGGCCGCTGCAATATTGCCGGTCATGATGTGCAGACGTTCTTCGATCATATCCCGCACTTCTTCGCGCAATGTCCGCACGGTGCCGGTCAGAGTGACATCTTGGGGAATGACGTTGAACGCATTGCCCGCCTGAATGGTGCAAAGCGAAACCACCGCACTGTCGATCGGGTCCATATTGCGCGAGGTGAGGGTCTGCACCGCTTGCAAAAGCGCGCCTGCAACCGGCAGCGGGTCAATGTTCTGCTCGGGCCGCGCCGCATGGCCGCCGCGTCCGGTGATGGTGATTTTCACCTCATCGACAGAGCCCATGATCGGACCCGAATTGATAGTAAACTGTCCAAGCGGCAGGTTCGGGCGGTTGTGCATCCCGTAAACCTCATTGCAAGGCCAGCGGGTGAAAAGACCATCCTCGATCATCGCGCGCGCACCGGCTCCGCCTTCTTCTGCGGGTTGGAAAATCACGATCACCGTGCCGTCAAACGCGCGGCTTTCGGCCAGATGCCGTGCTGCGCCCAAGAGCATTGTCGTGTGGCCGTCATGCCCGCAGGCATGCATCTTTCCCGCCACTTGCGAGGCGTAGGGCTTCCCTGTTTCCTCGACGATCGGAAGCGCATCCATATCGGCGCGCAGCCCGATCATGCGACCGGACGCATTGCTCTGGCCTTTGATCACACCGACAACGCCGGTCTGCCCGATGCCTTCATGGACCTCGTCCACCCCCGCTGCACGCAGGGCTTCGGCCACCTTTTGAGCGGTGCGTTTGACGTCATAGAGAAGTTCGGGGTTCATATGCAGATCGCGGCGAAACTCCGTCAGATCGGCAACCTGCTGGGCAACCCAGTTTTCAACAGCCATAGCTCAGGCCTCCTTTTTCATGCGGTAGCGGAAGTCGCAATGGCTTGCGCCTTTCATGATGGTCTGGGTGCGGGTCATCTCTATATCGGGGTTGTAACCGATGCAGAAATCCCCGTCGCGGTTGCACGACAGAAGGTGCCCGATGTCGCCCAGCCCCATCTCCTGATACATCTCCGCATAGCGGCATTTCACGACGTTGAAATCCATCTTTTCTTCGGACATCTCGATGGTCTTGATCCTGAGCGCATCCTCGCGGGTCCAGTTGGGCTGGATCGCCGCAAAATCCGTCAGGTCGGGCGCATGGCCCAACTCGTCGGCCAGCATCTTTCCCTGTTCGATTGCGGATTTTGACACGGCGGCATCGAGCACAGTCTCGGCCTCTTCCCGTCCCGACCGTTCACTGATGACATCAAACACATGCTTGAGGATCATTGCTTCGATCTTCCGGCGTAGAAGGATCGGAATGTCGTTTAAATCCATGCCTTTGGCTTCTGCCATGGGTGTCTCCGTCACAGGTTGATCTCCTTATGGTCCTGACGTTTGAGCCAGGTTAAATAGGTGGGGGCGACGCGCCGCACGATCCCGTGCATCGGGAAGGGATGCGGCTCGGTCACCGGCAGGGCCAGTTCATCTTCGGGCTGTCCGGTTGCCGCACGGGCCAACTCGCGCCCCAAGGATGTGCCAAGCGCTACCCCGCGCCCGTTACAGCCGATCCATGCCCAGCCATCAGGGCCAAGCCTGTGCACGCGCGGGAAGCGATCCCAGTTCATGCCGATATAGCCGGACCAGACATGGGTCATCTCCGGCACGCCTAGTTCGGGGAAAGCTTCGGCCAGATTTTTCGCCGCTTTCCGGCGCACGCGGTTGGCCACGTCAATAGAGCCGATCACAGCCCCGCCAGTGATCAAACGGTTGCGCGCATCGTAGCGGAAGAACCGCAGATCGCCACGAGTGTCCGAGACGGCCTGACGACCTGGCAGGAGTTTCTGGCGCAGATTGTCGCCCACTGGTTCTGTCGCCATTTGCCAGCTCAGAACCGGCACGATCGAACGGGCAATGCGCGGTGCGAGACGCGGGGCCAACTCGCCCGTATAGGCGTTGCTCGCCATAATCAGCGCGCGGGCTTTCAGCGTGCCCTTGGGCGTTTTGATGATCCATTGACTGCCCACACGCTCAAAGGAAGTCGCGGGGCTTTCCTCGTGGATCACCGCGCCCAGATGCTCTGCCACACGTGCCATTTCACGCGCCAGCGCCAGCGGATTGATATGGCCACCGGTCGGGTTATACATCCCGCCATACCAGAAGTCCGAGCCCAGAATATCGGCACAGGCTTTGGCGTCTTTCAGCTCCGCCGGAAACCCGTAACGTTGCCACGCATCGACCCGTTTCTGCGACAGTTTCACACGACCGGGACTATGCGCAGGCTGGAACCAGCCGCTCTGCTCGGCCTCGGCCTGCATCCCGAATTCACGCACCAGATCGAACAGCACATCGCCCGAATTGCCAATAAGGCGCACCATACGTTTGCCCGCGTCTCCATAGCGCGAGACCCAGACATCCGGCTCCGCCGAGGTGAGGATCGGAATGACCTGACCGTTGTTGCGACCGGAGGCGCCCCAGCCCGCAGCCTTGCCCTCGATCACAGTGGTCGCATGGCCACGCTTGCGTGCTTCAATGGCGGCAGACAGGCCTGTAAACCCTGCGCCAATGATGGCAACATCCGTTTCTTCAACGCCTTGCAGCGGGGAAGACAGGGGCCGCTCCGGCGCGGTTGCCGCCCAGAGAGATTTCGGAAACTCGACAGCCATCACGCAGCCCCTTTCGTTTTCATGTCAGTCACCTCATGGGGCAACCAGAACCAGCGCAGCGCCTCTTCCTCGGAGGACAATTCCGGCCCGTGGGCACAGGGCTGTTCTCTGGCCTCTTCCGCCAGTCGGCGGGCCTCTGCCAGACAGGTCTCGAAATCGGGCACAAGATCGACAGAGGCCCCCTGCCCCTGCCACAGAGCGGAAAGCGCGGCGGGGCATGTGTCTTCGAAAGCAGGTGTGGCACGCCAGATGCCTTCAACCGCGTCGAGGCGATAGTAAGCCAGCATATCGAGCCCGTGTTCGGCAACGAAACGGATCGCGGCGGCGATCTTGTCCACGTCTTCTTCGTCAAAGAACCAGTTGATCCCGAACCGCGCCCAGCCCGGACGGAAGATCGAATGACCATGCTGCACCGCCGCTTCGTGACGTGCGCTGGTGGTTTGGTCTATGTCGAGCAAGGCATGACCGTAAGGACCGGCACAAGAGCACCCGCCACGGGCCTGAATCCCGAAGAGGTCATTGAGCAACGCCACGACATAGTTGTGATGCAACAACCGCCCTTTGACCCGAAGGTTGAAAGAGAAAATCCCGAGACGCGGCACATTGGACGGCCCCAGAAGCTCCATCCCCGGAATGGCACGCAGGGCATCTTCCATCCGGCGGGTGAGCACGGTTTCGCGGGCCTCGACGCGGGTCTCGTCCATATCCCGTTTGAGTTGCATCACCATGCCTGCGCGGATGTTATCGACAATGGCAGGTGTGCCGCCTTCCTCGCGATGTTCCGGATCGGAAATATAGCTATGCCCTTCGGCAGTCACATAACTCACCGTGCCGCCCCCCGTCAGGGTCGGGCGAGCGCTGTCAAACAGGCTGCGCTCGGCAATCAACAGACCGGAGGCCCCGGGACCACCGGGAAACTTGTGCGGCGAGATCACCGCTGCATCGATCCGGTCGCCCGCGCCCTTGACGCTTTCCGCCAGCTCGACGGGCATATAAGGCGCTGCCGCCGCGAAATCGGCCACGAAGAACGCGTCATGAGCATGAAGCAACCGCGCCACGGCACGCAGGTCGGTACGCACGCCGGTGACATTCGAAGCCGCCGAAAACGCCCCGATTTTGAGTGGTGCGTCCGCATGGGCCGCGATTTCGCGCTCCAGCGTTTCAAGACAAATCGTGCCCGCCGCATTCAAAGGCACCCGCACCACCGTCGCGCCGCTTTCGCGCCAGGGCAGATCGTTGGAGTGATGCTCATAGGGGCCGACAAACACGACGCCATCCGAGAGCCCCTTCATCGAAAAAGCCCGCACCAGCTTGTCCACTGCGCCGGTCGCCCCCGATCCGGTGAAGATCACCGCATGGTTCTCGTCTGCCTTGACCGCTTTGCGCACCGCCTCGCGGGCCATTTCGCGCAACTGCGTGGTGCGCCGCCCGACGAAAGAGGTCTCTGTATGGGTGTTGCCGTAATAGGGCAGAACATGGGTGCGGATCGCATCTTCGATAAAACCGAGCGCACGTCCCGAGGCAACATAATCGGCATAGATCAGCGCGCGGGGGCCGAAGGGGCCGGAGATTGCCGCCCCTTCCCCGATCAACGCGCTCCGGATATCTTTGAATTCCAGTGACATTTCAGGTCCTTAAGCAACATCCACGTGCAGCGACGGAGGTGTCCAGTCGCGGCCCGGAATAGAAGACAACAGATTTTGCGTGTAGGGGTGCTGCGGGTTGGCGAAGACTTCGGCGGTCAGGCCGGTCTCCACGATTTCACCCTTTTGCATGACGATAACGCGATCACAAAGCTGGGCTGCGACCCTGAGATCGTGGGTCACAAACAGCAGCGAGAGGTTCAACCGGTCGCGCAGGTCGGCAAGCAATTTAAGCACCTGCGCCTGCACCGACACATCCAGCGCCGAGACGGGTTCGTCAGCGACGATGACTTTCGGCTCAAGCGCCAATGCGCGCGCAATGCCGATGCGCTGACGCTGCCCGCCGGAAAACTCGTGCGGGAAACGGTTGGCCGCAGCAGGGGACAGTTCGACAAGTTCCAAGAGCTTTTTGGCCTCTTCACGCGCCTGCGCCGGATCGGTGCCATGCACAATCGGCCCCTGAGCAATCAGATCGACCACCCGCTTGCGGGGGTTGAGCGAAGCCATCGGGTCTTGGAACACCATTTGGATATGCTGACGCAAAGCCCGTAATTCTTTGGGCGTTGCCGCCAGCAGGTCACTGCCGTCCAGTTCCACAGAGCCTTGGTCACATTCCAAGAGCCGCGTGACGATCCGCGAAACCGTGGTTTTGCCGGAGCCGCTTTCGCCCACAACACCAAGTGTTTCCCCCTGACGCAGTTCGAAGCTGAGATCCTTGACCGCAGTCACGGCCTTGCGCTTGCCTGCAAACATGCCGCCTCGTGCCGCAAAGGTCTTTTTGAGACCTATGCCCTTGAGAACGACAGGCGCGTCAGACGCGATTTTGAGCGGCGGCGGCGTCAGGGCTGGCACGGCACCAATCAGGGCGCGTGTGTAAGGGTGTCGGGGGTGGTTCAACACCTGATCCGTGGTGCCGCTTTCGACCAGTTCGCCACGGCACAGCACGGCCACCTTGTCAGCGATCTCGGCCACAACACCGAAATCGTGGGTGATGAACAGAACCCCTGCGCCTTCTTCTTCCTGCAATTCTCGAATGAGTTTGAGAATTTGCAACTGCGTAGTGACGTCAAGCGCCGTGGTCGGCTCGTCCGCGATGATCAGCTTGGGCGACAAAACGAGCGACATGGCGATCATCACCCGCTGCCGCTGCCCGCCGGAAATCTGGTGTGGATAGGCATTGTAGGCCGATTCAGGATCGGGGATATGTACCCGTTCGAGCATCTCGATAGCGCGGGCATTCCGATCAGCCTTGCCCAGTTTCGTGTGCAGACGCAACACTTCGTCGATCTGCCACCCCACGGTCTTTTGTGGGTTGAGCGCCGTCATCGGCTCTTGGAAGATCATTGAAATATCGGCCCCGCGCAGCTTGCGCATTTCGGCGTCGGTTTTGCCACGCAATTCTTCGCCCAGAAACCGGATCGCGCCACCGGTGACACGCACATGCGGCTCCGGCAAAAGCCCCATGATCGCACCGGCGCAAAGCGATTTGCCCGAACCGCTTTCCCCCACAAGGCAGACGATCTCACCGGGTTCAATGGTCAGGTCAAGCCCTTCGAGGGCATAGGGACGGTCCGCGCTTTTCGGAAGCGAGATTTCCAGATTGCAGAGTTCAAGGACGGGAGGAGGTGTCTTGGTCATTTTTTCTGCCTCGGATTGAGCGCATCATTGAGCCCCTCGCCCAGAAGCGAAAAGGAAAGCACGGTGAGGATGATCGCAATGCCGGGGATCACGGCGCAGTAAGGTGCAGAGCGCAGCACGGCGCGGCCCTGACCGATCATATTGCCCCAGCTGGCATAGTTCGGGTCTCCAAGAGCAAGAAAGGCCAGCGCACTTTCCATCAGGATCGACAGCGCCATGATGACGGAGGCATAGACCACAATCGGCGGCATGGCATTGGGCAGGATTTCACGAAAGATGATGGAGGTGTTCGACACGCCCAGATTGCGCGCGGCATCGACAAATTCGCGATTTCTCAGGGACATGAACTCGGCACGCACCATGCGGGCGGGCGCGGTCCAGCTCACGATGCCGATGGCCAGCGTGATCCATTCGATCTTGGAGCCCATGATCGCGACAAGTGTCAGCAGGAGAACAAAGTTCGGAATGGTCTGGAAGGCTTCTGTGATCCGCATCAGGACATCATCGACCCATCCGCCAAAATATCCGGCCAGAGCGCCAATGACGACGCCGATCACGATGGCGACCAATGTGGCAACCACCCCGATCAAAAGGGAAATGCGCGCGCCGTAGAAGACACCTGCAAGCACGTCACGCCCCAGTTGGTCCGTGCCCAGAGGCGTGGCCCAGTTGACAAAAGGCGGGGTCAGCGGGTCACCTGCGCGGCGCAGCGGATCACCCGGTTCGATGAGGCCCGCAGAGAGCGCCATAAGCACCACGACGGCAAAGAGAACGAGGCCCAGAACAGCGGCACGGTTGCGTTTGTAGCGGCGCCAGAACATCACATAGCGCGGAGGCTCGGGCGGAGCGATTTCAGTATCGGCAAGGGTCATGCGAGTTCAATCCGGCTGTCGAGACGTGCGTAAAGCAGGTCGGTGAGAAAGTTGACGACGACGACGATGATGGCGCAGAGGAAGATGATCCCCATCAAGGTGTTCATGTCGCGCTGCACAACAGACTGGTAGGCGAGCTGTCCCAGTCCGGGCAGGGTGAAGATGGTTTCGACCACGATAGAGCCCCCCAGCACAGTGGAGAATTGCAGCCCCAGAAGCGTGATCACAGGCAACAACGCGTTGCGCATGATGTGGTGGATCATGAGGCGGCCTTCCTTGGCGCCTTTGGCCCGTGCGGTGCGGACATAATCGAGATCGGCCACTTCCATCACTGAGGCGCGCATCAGGCGCAGGTAGAAGGCCAGATAGATAAGCGACAGCGCGGCGGTCGGCATGATCAGGTGGCGAATGACATCCCAGACGTGATCCCAACCGGTGTAGAAAGCGGCAATGGTCTTGATTCCGCCCACCGGCAACCAGCCGAGTTTGACGGAGAACACCAGCATCAGCATCAGGGAAAGGAAAAACGAAGGCGTCGCGTAAAACACGAGGCCCAGAACAGAAATCAGGTTGTCCGTCGCGGAATAGGCACGGCGCGCGGCAATCGCTCCAAGCGCGATACCGGCGGTGAAGGCAATGCTCAAAGACGCCGCCATCAGCATCAGCGTGGTCCCGAGGCGTTCCATCAGGACGGTCGACACAGGTTGCTCATAGACAAAGGACCAGCCGAAATCAAAAGAGGCCAGCTTGACCATATAGCGCCAGAGTTGGACCCAGATCGGTTGATCCAGCCCGTATTCGGTCCGCAGCCGCGCTATAAATGCGGCATCGGCTCCGCCCATATCGCCGACCAGAGCGTCCACCGTGTCACCCGGTGCGAGTTTGAGCAAAAGAAACGTGCCGATCATGATCAGGATGACCACGGGGATGGCCTGAGCCAGACGCCGCAGCGCGTAGATCAGGATCGGAGGCATGTGCAGTGTCATTGTCGTTGGATCCTTCGGGATCGTGCCATTGGAAAGTCTCGGGGAAAAAGGCGGGCGCGAAGGGTCGCGCGCCCGCCGGGGAACAAGGTCTTACTGTTCGAGCCAGAGGTCATACCAGCTCGACGAATTCCACCGCGGCGTGTTGTGGTGGTTGTGGAGCTTTGTGGAGGTGACCGAGATGAACGGATGTTCGATCGCGAAAATCACCGGCAGCTCTTCCATCGCTTTGGCCTGAATCTCGTGATACATTTCTGCGCGTTTCTCTACGTCCAGCTCGGACGCCGCAGTGTCGATCAGTTGATCCATTTCATCGCTTTTCCAGCCGAACTGGTTGGTCCACGGCGTGCCTTCCGGCTGACCGGAGCGCAGCCAGACCATTGTAGACACAGCAGGGTCGGACCGGAACTGGTGCCAGCCGTTCGCCGTATCGAAATCATGGTCACGGTAAACACCGTTCAAAAAGCCCGGTGCATCGTTGGTGAGGATCTCGACATCAATGTCGATCTCTTTCATGGCTTGCGAGAAATACTCGGCCCAAAGCTGGGTATATTCCCCCCAAGGCGCCGGACGGTGACGCAGGTGGAAACGGTAGCCGTCGTCCTGCACCGGATAGCCTGCCTCATCGAGCATGGTCTTTGCCAATTCCGGATCATAGGCATAGGTCGGCACTTCATCCGTGTAATTGATGCCACCCGCGCTCGGCACCGGACCGCGCCCCGGTTTCGCAAAGCCGTGCATGATGGTCTGGATCGCATAGTCGATGTCGAGGCCGTGATACATGGCCTGACGAACTTTCACGTCGGAAAGGATCGGGTTGCGGTGATTGAACTCGACCGTGGAATGGGCGACGTTGTTCTCGTAACCTTGTGTGCCAACATCGAACTGGTCGTCTTTGCTGAAACGGTCCACATCGGCCATAGACACACCGATAAAGCCGGATTCATGCACTTCGCCCGCTTCCAGAGCGGCGGCGGCAGCGGATTTGTCCTTGATAAAGCGCCAGACTATCCGGTCGAGATAGGGGTAGCCTTCGCGCCAGTAGTCGTCGTTCTTTTCCGCCAGCACATATTGGCCGCGCTGGTATTCGACAAACTTGAACGGCCCCGTGCCAACCGGCGCGGTGTTGTATTCGTTCTTGAGAATGTCCGTGCCTTCATACAGGTGTTTCGGCACCGGATGCCCTAGATCGGGCATGGCCGCGACGAAAAGCTCAAGCGGCATGGGCTTGGAATAGTTGAACACAGCCGTGTGCGGATCGGGGCAATCGACGCTTTCAAGATTGGCCTGAAGCGCGGAGGAGTAGTTCAGAAGACCTTTCCAAAGCTCGATGGCGGAAAAGGCAACATCGTCACAGGTGAAGGGCTCGCCATCATGCCAGTTCACGCCCTCGCGCAGTTTGACGGTGATCGTCTTGCCGTCTTCAGAGCCGGACCATTCTGTAGCCAGAACGGGTTCATAGCCCTCATAGCTCTTGTCGATCAGCGGCTCCATGATTTTGCCGGTGATGTTATAGACGCCGGTGGAGGCGCGCAGACCCGGGTTCAGGATGCGTTGCTCGGAAATCATATGGATGATCGCCGTGCCGCCCTTCTGGACTTCTTCTTCCGCATTGGCCACATAAGCCACGGAACTCAGAGCCCCCGTCATGGCAAGTGTGAGTCCTGCCTTTTTCATAGTGAATGTCATCGTCTCTCGTTCTCCCGATTGGATGGTCTGGAACGGCCCTGTTGCGCTTGGCCTTGTGCTTTGATGGTGCAGTGCGTCTTGTAGGTTCAAATGACGAGATGGATAACGTATAGTCAACATGCAAAGCTAAATATTTTAGATAAATTGGGATTTTATCCTACACATTGCTCAAAAAGTGGTGTTACGATCTTTTTATTGCGGATTATTCGGGGAAAAATATGAAGAAAGTAGCATGGATCACCGGAGCGGGGTCGGGAATCGGCGCTGCGATGGCCACCGGCTTTGCCCAAGCGGGCTATCGCGTGGCGCTCACCGCCCGCAATCAAAGCGCCCTTGAAGACGTTGCCGCCGAGTTTCCGTCGACTCAGGATGTCTTTATCCGTGCAGGCGATGTGACGGATCGCGCGGATATGGCGCAAGCCGCCCAAGACATTGCCGCATGGGGTGGCAATCTGACGGTGCTTTGTAACAATGCCGGATTGAACATTCCGAAACGCACATGGGCGGATCTGGACTGGGAAAGCTGGGATCAGGTGATTGATGTGAATATCACCGGTGCGCTCAATGTCATTGCCGCCTGCCTGCCAATCATGCGTGCCCAACATGACGGGGTGATGATCCATACCTCAAGCTGGGCGGGACGGTTTCATTCTCCGGTCAGTGGCGTGGTGTATGGCGCATCGAAACATGCGCTGTCCGACCTGTCGCTGAGCCTCAACGATGAAGAGGGCAAGAACGGTATCCGCTCGACTGCCCTCTGCCCCGCCGAGGTCGCCACACCGCTTCTCACCAAACGCCCCGGCTTTGACACGGACAAGCTCGCCGCGATGATCCAGCCCGAAGACATGGCCAAAACCGCCGTGTTCGTCGCAGAGATGCAACCCGGCATCAGCCTGCCGGAAATCGTGCTCGCCCCTGTCCGCAAATAACGCCGCCAACCATGTCTTTGGAGAATTTGAAATGACCCACCCTGTCAAAGGTATCGACCATTGCTTTGCCCTCGTCGATGATCTCGATGCCGCCGCCGCGCAATTCAAGGCTCTCGGATTTACGCTTTCACCCCGTGGTGCCCATTCGGCGGCCAAGGGCACGGCGAATTACACCATCATGTTCCCGAACGACTATTTTGAACTGCTGGGCATTCTGGCCCCGACGGAACTGAACGCGGCACGACGGGAGACCCTGGCAACACAGGGGCAAGGGCTCCACGCCATCGCCTGCCGGATCAATGATGCGGAAGAGGCGGCGAAAGCCCTGTCCGCACTTGGTATTGCAACGCAAGGCTTGGGCAGCTTCTCCCGCCCCGTGCCTCTGCCCGACGGGTCCGAAGGGGTCGCCGCCTTCTCGACCGTCGCCTTCGCGCCAGAGGAGACGCCCCTCGGCAGCGTCTTTATGTGTCAGCACAAAACGCGGGAGACCGTGTGGATACCGGAACTTTTCGACCACGCGAATACCGCCTGCGGCCTTGATGCCATTCTGGCCATCTCCGAGACCCCTGAAGAGGATGCAAAAATCTTCGCACGGCTCTGGGCGGCGGGGCAAATCTCCGAAGTTGAAGGCGGTTACAAGGTCTCCACCGGTGCGAATTCGGCCTCCCTGATCCTGTGCACACCGGACGCAATGGCAGCGCGTTATCCTGCGGCAAACCTCGCGGCGACCGCGCAAGGCGCTTTCACAACCCTGCGCCTCAAGACCCGCGACCTTGACCGCCTGAAGAGTTGCCTTGAGAAATCGGATGTGGCTTTTTCGGCAACATTGAAAGGTGTCTGTGTCGGACCCGAATTTGCAGCAGGAGTAGTTATGGAGTTTGTTCCCGCATGACAGAACCGCGCCCCCGCAAGACAGGATCAAAGCCGATCGAAAGCATTACCTTCGATGAAACAGATCGGCGCATTCTGGAAATCCTGCAAAAAGACAGCGATACGCCGATTCAGGCCATTTCCGAAGCGGTTGGCCTGTCCACCAACCCCTGTTGGCGCAGAATCAAGCGGATGGAAGAGGCGGGCGTCATCAAGAAACGGGTCGTTCTGGTGGACCAGACCCGTGCCAATGTGCCGTTGACCGTGTTCATCGGCGTCAGCACCTCGCATCACGAAATCGACTGGCTGAACAAGTTTCGGGAATTGATCGATGAAATCCCAGAAGTGGTCGAAGCCTACCGTCTGACCGGCACGGTGGATTATATCCTCAAAGTCGTCGTACCGGACATGGCCCGCTATGACGCCGTATACAAACAGATGATCCAGAAACTGGAGTTCAGTCAGGTCAACTCCATGATATCTATGGAAGAATTGAAATTCACCACAGCGATCCCCACGGCGTATCTGTGAGCCCGCCGCGCCCTTCTGATACCTGAAACCCGTGCAAAGATCGCACGGTTTTCGGGCGGGGTTGCGTCTGTTGCATATTGGGTATCTGCATTTTCGGGGTGCTCAAGAGCGGCCCCGCGCCCCATCTTACAGGCAGGGAGGAAGAGACCGAGTTACATAAGCGGAGTTCTTCCAATGGCATATGCAAATGCACATCATCACGGATCCAACCTGCGCCACACGCTGGCGCGGCCTTTCATCGCGATCAACCACATGCTCGACAACCTTGCCGAGGCCGTCGCAATGACACAAGAAGCGCGCCGCGTTGCCGATATGTCGGACGATGCTCTGGCCGCCGAAGGTCTGACACGCGCCGAAGCCATCCAACGCGTGTTCCTCAAATAAGCACTGCGCGACCTGCGCACTGATCCGCACCAAATGCGCCCCTTTACTCCGCCGGCGGCGCGTTTGGTGCGATGGCTTTTTCAGTCCCACCTAACACAAAGCACCCCCTCTCAGACCCCATCCGCTTTCAACGCGATGACAGGGCCACCGGCTGCGGCAGCATCTTCGGGGTCATGGGTGACGAGCAGCGTTGGGATGGCGCGGGATGTCACATGCGCGAAGGTAAAACGCCGCATGTCGTCGCGCAGCCCTGCATCCAGTTTCGAGAACGGTTCATCCAGCAGCAAGGCCGCGGGATCGGCCAGCAATGTACGCATAAGTGCGGCGCGAGCACGCTGACCGCCCGACAATGTCGCTGGATCACGGTCATAAAGCCCCTCCAGTCCCGCCTGAGCCAAAGCCGTTTCTACCGCCGCGCGCCGTTTTGCCCGCCCGCGCAAGCTGCACGGTAGGCCAAAGGCCAGATTGTCGCCAACAGACATATGCGGAAACAGCAGCGCATCCTGAAACATCAACCCGATCCGACGCGCTTCGGCGGGCAGGCTTGTGACATCACGCCCGTTCAACCGCACTGCGCCGGAGAGGTGAAACCCGTGACCAAGATGCCCGCCAATCGCATCCAGTAAGGTCGACTTCCCCACACCGGACGGCCCCATCACAGTTACCACCTCGCCCGCCGGAACCGTCAGGGTCAGCGGGGCAAACAACGGTTGGCCATTCGTCGCGCGGATGGACAATGCATCAAGATCAAGGCTCATGTAACAGAAGCTCCGGAAAGGGCGCGGCGGTTGCGATGCAGGACCGCAGGCAGCGCAAAGGCGACGAGATAGGCGGCAAAAGGCAGCCCCGCTTGCAGCGAGGCATAGACACCGGTGACACGGCGATCCGAGCCGGACGACAGGGTGACGGCTTCGGTGGTCAGCGTCACCACGCGGCCCGCCCCCATGAAAAGCGTCGGCAGATATTGCGCCACGGAGACAGCCACGCCGATGGCGGCAGAGGTCAGGATCGGGCGGATCAGAACCGGCAGCTTGATGGTCCATAGCCTGCGGTTCGGCCCTGCCCCCAGTGCGGCGGCGGCGCGGATCATACGCGGGTCCAACGCACGCCAAGAGTCTGTCAGCGCGATCATCACATAGGGAAAGACAAAGAGCACCTGAGCCCAGATCACGGCCCAGAGACTGCCCGACAGGCCGATCCGGAGAAAACCGGTGTTCAACCCGTAGAGAAAACCGATTTGCGGGATCAGAAGTGGCAGATAGATCAGCGCCTCAGCCCAAGGGGCGCGGCTGCGATTGGCACGGTCTTCGCCCTCCAGCCACGCAATCGCCAGCGCCAGCGACAGCCCGACGGTTGCCAGCGCCAGCACCAGCGTGGTTCCAAGCGCCTCCATCCAGCCGCCTTGCGCCCGCGCCCACGGTTTCAGAGACCAGCTTTCCGGCCATATCTGCGGAAAAGACCAGCGCCACGCCAGCGACCAGATCACAAGCGACAGGATCGCCAACGCCCCCAAGGCCATCAGCGCCATCACCACAACAGTGGCCAGCCGCAATCCCGGTTCCGCCGACAGCCCCCGTCCCCCGCGTCTAAGCCACCAGCGGCCAAACCTTTTGGCCAGAGCTTCCAACCCAATCAACAGCGCAACTGCTGCTCCGACGATCACCGCCTGCAGCATCGCACCGGCAGAAGCGGGCAGGATCATCGACGGATCAGGATCACTGAACCAGCGCGTCACAGCCACCGCCAAGGTCGGTGGGGTCGAAGGACCAAGGATGATGGCCATATCCACGACCGAGAGCGCATAGGCCAGCACGACCCAGACCGGCAGGCGGATCAACGGCCAGACTTGCGGCATGATGACCTTGATCCAGACGATCCCACGCCCGTAGCCAAGCGCACGCCCCGCCGCCATATGGCGCGCAACGGGGATCTGGCTGAGCGCGGAGAGGATCACCAGCAACAGAAACGGCAGTTCCTTGACCATCAACCCGATCATCAATCCCAGCCCCCAGCTGTCATTGACCGTGGCGATGTCCGGCGGATGCGCCCAGCCCGCAAGCGGTGCGAGCATCCGCGCGATCCAGCCGGAGGGGGCCAGAACAAAGGCCAGCCCCACCGCCATTGCCGCATGGGGAATGGCCAGAAACGGCGTCAGCATCCGTGCGCCCGACGCGGGAGTGATCCGCGCATGGACGGCGGCGCAAAACCCGACCGCCAGCAGCAAGGAAAGCAAGGTCGAGCCAAGCCCTGTCACCAATGTCAGGCGCAGGCTGGTGGCAAAGCCCGGCAGTTCGATCAAGGCACGCCACGGCTCAAGGGAGACTACGTCCTGCCCCAAGGCCGGCAGGATGCCGAATGCGGCGCGTCCTGTCTGCCACAGGCCAAGGGCTATCGGGGCGATCAGGCCAAGCCCGACCACCGCCAGAACAGCCATACGCAGCAGGCGGCCTTGGTGTTTCATACGATGCGGCTCATTTGACGTAACGCTGCGCCCAAGCCTCGGTCAGCCGAGTCATCCAGCTTGCATGCGGCTCCAGAAGCGTCGGGCCAAGCTCTTCCCGTGTCGGCAAGGCTGGCGCACTCGGTAGCGCATCAAAGGCAGCTTTCGCCTCCGCATCAAGCCGTGCGGGGTCCAATACTGAGAAGGAGCCCAACACCTCGATATTCTGCATATGAGCCTGCGTCGCGGGGTCGAGCAGGAAGTTTGCGACAACCTGCGCCCCTTCAGCATTGGCCGCATTATAGGGGATAGCGACAAAGCTGATATTGCCGAGACTGCCACCTTCGGGCACGAAGACGCGGGCGCTTTCGGGCAACAGACCGTCTGCGATGGCGGCAGCGGTCGAGGCAGGATCAAAGGACATGGCGATATCCACCTCGCCATCGTTGAGCAATTGTTGCTGCACGGATTCATTGGCCGGATAGGTCTCCCCCCCGCGCCACAGGTTCGGGCGCAGCGCGTCATACCACGCCCACAGCGGCGCTGTGACCTCGGCAAATCGGGCATCGGTGACGGGCTCTTGCAAGATGTCACGATCAGGAGCAAGTTCGATCAGGGCCTGTTTCAGGAAGGTCGCGCCCATGAAATTGGACGGATCGGGGTGGGTGAACCGCCCCGGATGGGCAGCAGCCCAATCTGCGAACTCGGCCATAGTGCGCGGCGGCTCTGGCACACGCGCGGAGTCGTAGCTGAACACAAAGCGCGCAAGTCGCCACGGGCTTTCCATCCCCTCAACAGGCACAGTGAAATCGACCGAGGCGGGCGAGTCCGGCCCGAGGTCGAGATAGCGCGCGTTGGGCAGATCGGCCACGAAAGGACCGTAGAGCAGGCCCTGTTCCTTCATCGCCAGGAAATTCGGCCCGTTGATCCAGATGAGATCCACGCTGCCGCTAGTATCCTGCCCTGCGGATTTTCCCGAAAGCACGCGGGTGACGGCTTCGGCCGTATCGCTCAGCTTGACCTGTTCGACCTCGACGCCATAAAGCGCTTCGGTCTGGTCCCCCACCCAGTCAATAAAGGCATTGGTGCGCGCATCGCCGCCCCATGCGTTCCAGTAGACCGTCTGCCCTCGTGCAGCGTCCAAGGTCTCTTGCCAATCAGCCAGGGCTGGTGTGGCAAGCAATGACAGGGCGAGGATGAGAGAAGTTTTCATAGGGTCTCCGAAACAAGTTTTGTCGATACAGCCGCGCGGTTTCTGTCATTATTTCCGTGATGCGAAGGCTTGCCAACCTTGGTGCCAGCGCAGGACGGTGGTCAAGGCACATGCCGCTGCGTAACCGTAGGCCAGAAGCGCAAAGCCCTGCGGGAAAAGACACATCACGACAAACACCGCGATGGTCTCGAACCCTTCGGTCAGGCCGCCCAGATAGTAGATGCCTTTGGACGGGAACTCCGTTGCCGTTTCCCCGCGCTTGGCGGCGATGGCGGCGAAGGCCAGAAAAGACGACCCCGTGCCGACGAAAGCGGCGATCAGGACGGCTGCAGGCAAGGCATTCTGCATCGGGTCCGCGAGGGCAAAGCCCAAGGGGAACAGCGCGTAGAAAACAAAGTCGAGCGCGATATCCAGAAACGCACCGCGGTCGGTCGGCTCGGACAGGCGCGCAACCGTGCCGTCCAGCCCGTCCGCCAGACGGTTCATCAAGAGCAGTGCCAAGGCCAGACCATAGGCACCGAACGCCAGCGCCGGAATTGCCAAAAGGCCGAGGGCAAAGCCCGCAAGCGTGATGTGGTCCGCCTGAACCCCACGCACGACCAGCCACTGCCCCATCGGGGTCAGCAGGCGCCGTTGCAATGGCTGAATGGCCGCATCAATCATACCCGTCTCCAATCACACAGCGGTTTGCCCAAGCCCGCTGTCTCGGACACATAATGTCCGGATACAGCTCCGCAGATTTCCTCCTCGGCAAAAAATCGCCGAACGCAAAGTCGGCTTGATATAGAGGGCATATCACATTTTACCAAGTCCGGCTCCTCACAGGATAGAGGCATGGCAAAGCACATTCCTGAAGATCGCGCCCTTGCGCCCGTTCCGGACAGGGAAACTCAGAGGACAAAATCGGCGGCATTCTGATGCATTGCCAAGATGTTAGGACAGGGTGAGGCATCATTTCTCACAGGTGACGGCAAGATAACAAGGAAGTGAAGTGCCCTCGCGCGTCACAGGCAGAGAACGTTCAAATATCGTGTCAAACCCACGAGGCGGCAGCCCTATTCCGTTCCCAAAAGCTGTCGCAGATAGCCAGCCAGTTTGACGGGTTTGAAGGGTTTGTGCAGAACACGGTCCGCTCCCATCGCCTTGAGCTCCTGTTCCGTCTCTTGCGAGGTTTTGGCTGTGCACATGACGATCTTTGTGGTGTTGTGCACCGGCAAGCTGCGCGCAGTGCGGAGGACTTCTTCACCATCCGGCGGCAGCATCATCACATCAAGAAGGATCGCATCGAAAGTTTCCGCTTTCAGGATTTCAATGGCCTCGGCACCGCCGGACGCGAAGGTTGCGTCAATATCCTCCTCGACCATCAAGGCGATTTCGATCATCTCGCGGATATCGGCCTCGTCATCGACAAACAGAACTTTCATGCGGTTTTCTCCATTGCGGGCGCTGCGGGGCGTTTGAACGTGACATAAAAGACAGTGCCCGTGTCCTTCTGCCCGTCTTCCTCCGTGCGCGTTTCAAAGGTGATCTGGCCATCCTGTCGCTCGACCAGCTGCTTGGTAATTGCAAGGCCAAGGCCCGTGCCGCTCATCTGCACACCGCGCCCGTGCAGCGGCGTGGTGAAGCGTTCGTAAAGACGATGGCGGGCGGCTTTGGGAATGCCCGGCCCCGTATCGCGAACATAGAATGTGACCTCGTCGCCCGCCTCTTGTGCGCCAATCTCGACAATCTCCTCGGGTCGGGAATATTTGACCGCGTTCGAGATGAGGTTCGAGAAAATCTGCTGCAACCGGTCCGGATCGACAAACACATCGCCGGTCACAGAAGCGGTGCACTTCAGTTTCACACCGGTGGCCACGCCATAGCCGGAATTGGTCGAAATAGCCTCTTCCAAAGCGGTCTCCACCGGAACAGGTTCGGCATCCACATGGAATTTCCCCTGATCAATGGCCTGCAACGTCAGGATGTCATTCACCAGCAAAAGCAACCGGTCCGCATTGCGCGACCCCATCGCCAGCAAGCGCGCGGCAGGTGCGGGCAAGCTCTCGGCATATCTGTTTTCCAGAAGCTCCAAGGCCCCCGCAAGCGAGGTCAGAGGTGTACGCAATTCGTGGTTGATGGAGGTGATGAAATTGGTGCGCGCCGCTGCGAGCCGTTCTTCGGCAGTGACATCGGTGAGCACGCAATAGGCAATTTCCTGATCGCCGGTTGTCAGTTTCATCACCCGACATTGCACTGCCTGGTCGGGCTGTGTCTCGTCGGTTTTGATCCGATGCACCTCAAAATCACTGTTGATATCCGAAAACTCCGGCAGAAGCGTGCGCAGCCGTGCGACAGCCGCTTCGCTGCCCTCTGTTCCCAAGATTTCGCGGGCCATTTTGTTGGTGCGATTCAGGGTGCCGTCTTCGGAAAAGATAACGATCCCGTCCCCGACATTGTCGAAAATTGTATTGAATTCGCGTTGCGCCGCGACAATGCGGTAGTTGTCCTCTTTCGAACGATGCAATCCGGTCGCAAGTTGAACGGACTTCGCTTTCAGGCGAATGGCCATGCCGATTGCCGTGGAAAACAGAACGATCGCTACAGCGATGAAACCGGCGGTCCGCACATAGAAGGCCGCCATGACCGAGTGTTTGCTACGGCTGACATCAATCGTCAGTCCCAGCGAGGCAATCTCTCTGGTGGCGCTGATGATGGTCGAGCCGATCTCGCGCGGGGCATCGTTGGAATGGAATGCTGCGGCCCCGTTCGAGGCCTGAATGTCGACATGCAGATCAGGTGGGAACTCGGTCAGGCTCAGCAGGTCCGAGAAATATTCCTCCCCCAAGGACGAAACGATCACGCCAAGCACCCGCCCGTAGGGAGAGGCCACCGGCCATGCAATCGGCGTCACACGCTGTCCGCTTCCTCGCGCGATCAAAGGCACGCCGACGGCATATTCTCCCTCGCCCAGACGCAAGGCTTCTCGGAAATACTGGCGGTCTCCAAGATACCGTCCGCTGAGGTTATCCACAGAGGCCCAGACCACATTTCCATCAGTGGCGATCAGGACCACACTGTTGATCTGGTCGATTTCCTCAACGGTCTTGCGCAACAAGTCACCATAGCGGCTTTCGATCTCCTCCGTGGTCCCGAGTTCGGTCAGAGCAATTTGGTCAATCATGCTCCACATCTGCAAATTGGCGACAGCCAGCGTGGCTTCCACCGATTGCTCAAGCAGTTCTGCGATATAGGCAAGCTGGTCTTCGGATTCATTAACCGTGCGTTTGTAATCGGAACGCACCAACAGGGTGATCCCCGCAACGAACACCACCACAAGGGACAAGACCAAGGCGATAAACACACGACCGTTTTCCGATTGGCTTTGAGCCGCGTAGGGTTTGTTGAACATATGGCTCATGGGTCAGGCGTCATTCCGTTGGGATGGCAGGACAGTTATGGTCTGAAGCTGGCCCGTCTCACATATGTTCTCCACCAATTGAATGGCTTTTCCAAGGCGGTGACCAATCGTACCGTTTTGTTTCGGCGCTAGAACCGCGCTGATGGATACAGGGGCCTTTTCCCAAGTGTCCGGCGTGGTGATTTTGGCGGCTTGAACGGCCTTGATGAAAGACTGTGCCCGCGCTCGCAGATCGTCTTCGGACGCGCGTAGGCTTGCAAAACAGAACAGGCCCTCCTCCCAATGCACAAAGTTTTCTCCGGCAGTCATCGGCACATCGGCCAGAGCCTTAGCCGTGGCCTGAATGATCTCCGCCTTTTGAAAGTCTGTCAAAGCGCGCTTTTCGCACAGGCTGTCGATCTTCAGAACCACCAAACCCAAAGCCGACTGGGCCTCCGGTGACATGGCCCTGAAATCCGCTTGCAGCCCCGCCTGACTGCCAAGCATCACATGCGAGACCTCCGATTGCGATCCGTTTGAAGCCCCCTGCCCGCCGCGTCTTTTGCCGCGATGTTCGATGGCACGGCGGCGGTCCAGTTCGGACTTGAGACGCAGACAGCTACGCATCCGTGCTTGCAACTCGATCCGGTCGAACGGCTTGGTCACATAGTCATTCGCACCGGCCATAAAGGCACTGGACAGAGCGTCCATGTCCTTGCGACTGGTCAGCATGATGATCGGAATGTCGCGCCATGCGTCAATGACCCTGATCCTCGCGCAAAGCTCGATCCCGTCGATCTCCGGCATCATGATATCCATCAGGATCAGATCGGCCTCGGCCTCTCCGTTCTCGATCGCCTCAAGGGCCGCACGCGGGTCCATAAAGCTGACAACATTGTCGAACCCCAATTCGGCCAGATTGCTGCGAATAAATTCCTGAGCAATATCAGAATCATCGACTGCCATGATGCGTTGGCTCATTTACGTCCCCTCACGATTCAATCCTCCTAAAAACCCGCCACCGATCATTCATGAAAACCTCTTCATAAAATGCTAACCGACCGTTCTTGAGTTCGGGAAACCGGCGCAAAATGCGGTCTTCTTCAATCGTGCCGCTCTGCATATTCGGCACCAGAACATAGCGGGCTTGCAGTCTCCCCCCCTCCAACGCCCAATCGTAAATTGTTTGGCCGGAGACTAAGAGCCTATGTATATCATCAATTTGCGGCACGATCTCTGGGTTTCGTTCCACATCAACCATGATACCGTCTTTATCTTCGAGAAAGGTGGCAAGATCACGGGTCGCGGCGTGATCCCCGATGATGTCCCCTTGCATCGCGGCCACCCAGTTGCGGGTCTCGACCACCGGATTGGCGCGCAAGGAAAACACCCCGAGCACCAACCCAAGCCCCAGAAGCGCCACGACAATCGGTTCGCGCAGTGCAAGCGCGGGCCAGAAGCGGATGGCGACAACCAGCACTGCAAGCATCGGTGCAATGGCCAGCGTCGGGTCGGATTCCACATGCCACACGCTGTTGAGCAGGTAAGCGCCAAAAGTCGCACCGAAGGCCGCCACCAGCGGCATGACATAATAAGGCGTGAAAAGACTGCGCAGCGCGGCGAGGAGGGTCACAGGCACAAGACCTGCGAGGATCACCAGATGGCTTTGCAACGAGATCGGCACAGGCTCTTCGGTCAGCAAGGGCACCAGCGCACTGTCAAAGACACTGCTGATAAAGGCCATAGACAGGATCGCCGCCACCACAGGGTAGAACATCGCAAAGAGATAGCCGATTGGCGAAGCGACCAACATGCTGGGGCGTGCGGCAATGACCATGAAGGGCAAGGCACCAAGGCCGATCAGCAAGCCGTAGCTGTTAGACAGTGACACGATCAACAGGCCAACGGCGACTTTCATCATGTCGGGCGCATTGCCGGTGAGCCGCAGGTTGACGATCCCGCGTGCGAAAATCCATGTGCCGAGCAGGGTGAGAACCGCCTCCGGCCCCTCTGCCAGAACACGCAGGAAAAACGGATTGAGTGCAAGCAGACCCAGCGCGAGACAACAGGTGAGAACCGAAATCCCCCCATTTGTGCGCAGATTGTCATACCACATCACCAAGAGCCATGCGCCAAGACCAGCGGACAATAGGAAGGGGATCGGTACAGTGGTCCCTCCGGTGATCCATTGCAGGGCAATCGAGAGGACAAACGGCAAAGGCGGAAAGAACGCATCTGTCGAATTGAAACTGGCCGGCCCGTCCACCTGCATGATCGCCTTGGACCACAGCATCACAACCCGCGCGGAGATAAACCCGTGCGCCTGCGCCCATGCGAGGCTCAGCAAAAGCCCGAGAAACAGCATGACAAACCCTGCCAGACGTCCGGAGACCCGCATCATCCTTTGGCCTCCTCAACATCTGCACTGGCTTCGGCCACCTCATTGGCGGTGTGTTTGGACAGACCGTGCTGGGTCTTCTCCCAATAGAACGGGTTGAACGCCAGTTGCGAGAGTGCCTTGTAAGAGGCAATGGTCATCAGCACCCAATAGCCGATGACCGTCACCCCCCAAGGGGCCAGATAGGTCCAGCGTCGTCGGAACGGCGCCACCATCGTCAGGTAGATCAGCAGCGCATTGCCCGCGAGAAGGTTCAGCATGGACAGGTAAAGCACAGGCAAGGGGAAGTAGGGCGAGATGATATCCTCACCAAAGATCATCCAGATCGCGAAAACCGCCCAGAACACCGGATTGAGCAGGCCGGACAAAAAGGTGCCGCCAATGAAGAAAACAAAGCCGAACACCCCCGCCGGACCAATCGAGCGCCACAGATGGATGGGGCGGCGGCTATGGACCAGAAAGGTCTGCATATAACCTTTGATCCAGCGCGATCTCTGGCGGATCCAGTTGGGGATGGAGACATTGGCCTCCTCGAAGGTGGTGGAATCGATCACCCCCACGCGGTAGCCCTTTTGCGTCAGGCGAATGCCCAAATCCGCGTCTTCCGTCACATTGAACGGATCCCACGCATTCAACTCGCGCAGCACATCCATGCGAAAATGGTTCGACGTGCCCCCCAAAGGGATCGGCACTTTCAGCCGTTCCAACCCCGGCAGCATGAGATCGAACCACAGGGAATAATCCAGCGTGAACATCCGCGTTAGCCAGTTCTCCCGCGCGTTGTAATAGTTCAGGCGACACTGGATGCAGGCGGTGTTGTCAGGCGACTGATTGAAGGCCGCGACGACCTTTTTCAACTGGTCCGGCTCGGGCTTGTCCTCGGCATCGAAAATGACCAGAAAATCCCCCTGCGAATAGCGCAGCGCGAAATTGCAGGCCTTGGGTTTGGTTTGCGGGTGCGAGGCGGGCACGCGGATGATTTCAAAGACACCTTCGAGGTTGAGGCTCCGCGCTGCCTCAATGGTCTCGTGATCGCCTTCTTCAAGGACAATCTTGATGTCCAGCTTGGCCAAGGGATAGTCCAGATTGCGCAGCGCCTGTGTCAGGATCGGCAACACTTCGGGTTCGCGGAACATCGGGACCAGCACTGTATAGGTGGGCAAATCCTCATCACGCAACAGGCCCGCCTCCGCCGCAATGGCACGCGACGAGGACTCTTGCGCCGCCCCGCCGACCCAGACAAGCACGGCCTTGAACAGGAAATTCCCCGTGTAAAACACCGTCAGAAGCACATTGAGCACGATCAATGTCGGGACCGGAGCAAAAGCAATCCCCAGCAGGAAGATCGAAAGCAGCAGGTAGAGCACCAGAATCTGCGGCGGCGTAATGACCTGTTGAGCGGACATCTCGGGGTCAATCTCGGCCAAGGCGAACACCGCCTCATGGGAATGCTGCTCACGGAACGCACGTTGCAGCGACCACGACAGATCGAAGTGCGAGGCAATCACCATGCGCACCCGCACCCCGTAGGTCTTGCGCACATAGAGCAAGGTCTCCGGTCCCGGACGTGCCGTGGCTATGGTCAGAACGCCATCACTCTCCCCGATCGGAACGGTCATCCGGTCGTTCATCATCCGCGGGTCATATTTGCGGATCAGCGCATCATCGGGCCGATGCTCCATGAGATCGACCAGTGGCAAATCATAGTGATAGGACAGTTGTTCGTAGAGTTGGTCCGATGTGATCCAGCGGCGCGACAGGAGCACCTTGACCAAGGACACTCCCCAGTCACTGGCATGCTCCTCTGCCGTCAGAAGCTGATCGGGAGACAGAATCCCCCGATCCAGCAACAATGTGCCAATCGCTTCGCTTTCGGCATCGAGCGGCATCTTGGTCTATGTATCCGTTGAAGAGGAAGACTGGCGACGGCGGTAAATTCTCTGGAAGGCGGCCAAGACGATCAGGGTCAAGGCCAGCCACAACCCGCCCACAATCCACGGGCGATACTGGTCGAGAATCTGCTTCAGACTGGTGCGATCCGGATAGACCACGTCAATCAGAGAGCTGCCGCGCGTGGAGGTCGCAACGATCACGCCTTCCTCCGCGATCAGGGCCACATCCCCGCGATCCAGCACAAAGGGCGTCAGCGCAGAGCTCGCTGGCGCAGGGCCGCTCCCCGGACGGACCCAAAGGCCATGCACCCCGTTGCGCGTCACGATCTGCACAATGCCGAGACGCTCCAAAGCGTCCCCATCGAACATCACATTGCCCGCGCGGTCGCGGATTTCGATCCGCCCCCCGTCAACCGTGATCAACGGATCGCCATCACCAGGGTTGGTGTCGGTCAGGATGATAAAGGGCGTGCCTGCCTCGATGTCCGTCAGGGCGTTGCGGGGGATGATCGGCGCTTGGTCGGGAACCATCGTGCCCGCCACATTGCCGAGCCACGGCAGCACATCACTATGCGACAACCCCATGTCCGGATCGACAAAAATCTGTGCGCCGCTCTCGAACTCCTGACGCAGTTGATAGAACTGGTCGGCCCCGCCAGTCGCATCGGAAAGGATCAGCTTGCTGCCCGGCAAGACCTGCGCGGGATAGGATTGGGGCATCTCTCGACAGGCACCGCCCGAAACCTGACGCTGAATCAACACACGCAACAGGTTGTCTCGCCCGACAACGCCCGAAGGCACAGAGAGTTTCACACGTTCCGGCTCCCCCTTCGCCAAGGGGCGCGAGCCGAGTAAAGTGTCGTTGAGATAGACGGTCGCCGTTGCCCCCGCACCGGACGGATCAAGCCCCGCCGCGAGTATCAGGTCAACTTCGGACACGGTCTTGCCGACAGGAAGGTCAGAGGACTGAAACGGGATTTGGAACTGCATCGACGACGCCACGAGCCGCGCTTGCAAATCCGCGCCCAAATCCGTCAGCGCCAAAGCCCCCGCATCAAAGGCACCGTCAGAGATGGCGCCCGTCACACTCGTAGCCGCATCCGCCACTTCCGCCCAATCGGAGGAGAGTTGCCACAGCCCGATCTGGGGATCGGTGCCGCGCAGATGCAGAACAGGTTTTCCGCCCTGCTGCACGACCTCCATCTCGCTGGCCGTGCCGGACGTTGTCACATCCAAGGCAATCGCGCCGGTCTCCCAGACATAGCCGCTTGTGTCGACAGGCTCCGTCCCGAAACGCACGCCGCCTTGCTCTGCTCCGAACAGGGTTGCTGCACGCACAGCAGCAGCCAAACCCGCCATCTGGTCGCTTTGAGGCATCTGCACATAGACCTGCGACGGACGCAGGCCGTTAAATTCCCAAGGCGTGTCGATCTCGTCAGCGGCAAGTGTCAGGGACAGCGCCGAGTCCGGTGAAATCTGGATGAAATCTCCAGAGGCCCGCTCGTCGATGCAAACAAACTCGGAGAAGCCGCCGGAATAGGTCAAGGTCACAGGCACGAAACCGCCGCGCAAGTCGTCAGGCCGGATCGAAACAGGCACGGATAGCCGACCGCCCTCCTCCGGCAAACCGACCGAGGCGGCGATGCGGTCACCGATCCGGACCTGCAAGAACCTCTCCACCCCGTTAGTGGCTCCGTGTTCAAAATCGAGACTTAAAAATCCGTCGCGCAATGGTGCCTCTTCCAGCACCGGAAAGTAGACCGTCGCTTCGCCCGACAGACGGCTGAAGGAGATACCATCCCGAAACCCCAAATCCCGCAAAGACATATTGCGGATCAGGGTGTTCCCCATGCGTGAAGGCGCAGACGCTGCGTCGCCTTCATTTTGGGGCGTGGCAGTCGTTTGCGCCTGTGCACCAAAGGCCAGAATACAGAGCGAGACGGTTGCGAAAAGGGCGTGTTTCATGTCGGTCTAAATTGCTCTCTCAATTGAACGGCGACGGCCTGAGCTTTCTCAATGATCGCGTCTAACTCGTGTTTCTCGTCATCAGTCAGTTCGCTTTGCGCCGCATCGACCCGCTCCGCGATATGCACCGCCGGACGCACGGCACTTTCCAGCACTTCGATCTCCAGCATCGCGGCACTTCCGGCCATGTCGTGGAAAAGGCGGTGGATCGTGCGCACATGACTGTCGCGCGAGGTCTCGTCCGGTCCGGATTTGAGCGCGGTCCGGATTTCCTCGAACCGTTCGGCCAGACTGTCCACAAACCGCAACCGGATATGTGCGATACGGTCTTCGTAGGGCAGGTCTTCCATCGGGTCACTCATTACTCGGCTCCGTTTGGCTGGGGTTCGGGGGAGGCGACAAAACAAAGGGCTAAGGTTTCAAGTCTGCTGAACGACTGGCCAGAGCGCCGATACTTCCGGCGGAGACGTGTAACCAGTTCACACCCGTGCAATAGATTCACTTACTATGAGATTTACGCACGGTCAATTCAACCTTAGCGAGATAAACTCTTTGAAGCAACGAAGGATTGACGCTTTTCGCGAAGACTTTGAGACGCAGATTGATTGTGAAAGACCGCCACATCAACATGTTGCGTGACGCTTCCTGAAATTTACATCTCCGTTTCTCGCGAAACCCTTTTCCACAGATACAGGGATTTGATGCCTATTTCAGCACATAATCCAGAAATGCCTGCGCCGCGCGACTGACATGGCGCTGGTCGGGGCGCAAGGCATAGAAGCGGCGTGGCGGAATCGGGACATCAATCTCCACCAACTGTCCCGCAGCGAGCGGGACTTTTACGACAAGGCGAGACAAGGCCGATACGCCACTGCCGGCAATGACCGCAGCGCGCACAGCTTCGTTGGATGGCAGTTCCATCCGCACATCCGGCACAATCCCGACCCTGTCCAACGCCTGCTCGAGCACCGCCCGCGTTCCCGACCCGCGCTCTCGCATCACCCATTTGGCGGCGGCCAGATCCGTGACCGGCGTGGCGGATACCACCACAAGCTGATCTTCCGCCGCAGGCAAGAGAGTAAAGGCGGGCGAGCTGACCTCATCCTCGACAAAGCCCAGATCGGCAGCGCCTTCGGTGATGGCCTGCCCTGCATCATGGGTGTTCATGATCTTCAAATGCAGTTCAATGCCGGGATAAACTTCGTGAAAGCCCTGCATGAGCGGGGGCAACCAATAGTTGGCAACGGTCTGGCTGGCGACAAGCCGCACCTGTCCGCGCTGCAACCCCGCCGATGCCGCGAGAAAGGCAACGGCATCCTCGGCCCGCGCAACCACGGCCCGCGCCTCCGGCAGAAAGTCACGCCCCAGTGCGGTCAAGGCGATACCGCGCCCGACACGATCGAACAGCCGCACATCATGACGCTCTTCAAGCGCGGCGATGGCGGCACTGGTGGCCGACTGGGTCAGGTTCAGCGCCCGCGCCGCGTCGGTCATATGTTCCCGTTCAGCGACGGCGATGAAAATACGAAGCTGTTCGAGGGTCATGCTCTACCTTGCCAACAAATCTTGCCAATTAATCGAAAATATCGATCATAATGACAACTTAAATCCGTTAGATTGATCAATCAAGCTTCGCTATCTCCTCCTCAAGGAGATTCATCATGACCTTTCAAAACACGCGCACAAACGGCTACTCGCATCGTCCGCTCAATCAGCTCCAACACCCTCGCGAAGTGATCCGGCAATTCACCCCGAACTGGTTTGCCGCCACAATGGGCACGGGCATCCTCTCCATTGCGCTTTCCAAGACGCCTCTCTTTGCTCTTGGTGAGGTCCTGTGGCTGTTCAACATTGCCCTCTTCACCCTGTTCAGCGTGCTGCTCATCGCCCGCTGGGTCTTTTTCTTTGATGAAGCCATGCGCGTGTTCAATCACCCTGTTGTCTCCATGTTCTTCGGCTGCATCCCGATGGGGCTTGCCACGGTTCTAAACGGATTTCTCATCTACGGGACCGCGCACCTCGGAGATACGGCGGTCCACATTGCAGAGACGCTTTGGTGGATTGACGTCGGCTTGTCTGTCCTTTGCGGCATTGCAGTCCCCTACCTGATGTTCACCCGACAGGATCATAGCGTCGAACAGATGACTGCTGTCTGGCTCCTGCCGATGGTGGCCGCAGAGGTCGCCGCCGTGTCCGGCGGGTTGCTGGCCCCGCATCTTGTTGCGCCGCAGATGCAAATGATGGTCTTGGTCCTGTCCTATGTGCTCTGGGCGCTGTCCGTGCCGATTGCTATGGGCGTGATCGTCATACTCCTGCTCCGGCTTGTCCTGCACAAACTCCCCCATGCCTCAATGGCGGCGACCAGTTGGCTGGCACTCGGACCCATCGGCACCGGCGCACTCGGGCTGATGACCTTGGGCGATGCCGCTCCGGCCATTCTGCGTGCGCAGGGGCTTGAGCAATATAGCGCAACCTTTACCGGTGTCGGCCTGATCGGTGGGCTGCTCCTGTGGGGCTACGGCCTGTGGTGGCTCTCCATGGCCGCGCTCATCACACTGCGTTACCTGCGTGAGGGCCTGCCCTTCAACCTCGGCTGGTGGGGCTATACATTCCCGCTCGGCGTCTTCTCGGTTGCCACGGTCAAACTTGGTGTTGACCTGCACCTCGCTTTGATCGGAGGGCTGGCCGATGTCCTGATTGGAACTCTCGCAGTCATCTGGCTCATCGTCGGAACCCGCACAGCCCTTGGCGCATGGCACGGAACCCTCTTCTCCTGCCCCTGCCTGTGTCACGACTGACCGCCAACTGCAGAAGTAGTCCGAGAATTGCATGGCCTTCCCACGTCAAAAGGTCATGCGACACCATATATCAAAAGAAAATTCACGAAGCCTGCGTCCGGAAAGACTACCAAGTTGACAAGGATAGGGAATTTGACAGATACAGCCACCACAAGTGCGGGCCGTTAGCTCAGCTGGATTAGAGCAGGGAACTTCTAATTCTCAGGTCGGGGGTTCGAGTCCTCCACGGCTCGCCATTTTTTATAATAGCCAGTGCCAATTAGGCATAAGTTTGCACGAATTGGCGGTTTTCATGCACACCCCCTGTCAAGGGGTTTGTGCAAAGAGCCTCCGGATAAATATTAAGGTTTTGATTTTATTATTTGTTTTCAGGTGTGGGTGCAGCTTCCCCCTGCAGCATCAGGATTTGCCCGAAAGCGCGCGCAAAACAGGCTGTATATCCTTACGCAGATAGACCGGACCGACCTCCAGCCCGCCAGGCCGAAATGGCGTCACGCTGTGCGCAGAAATTGCGGCAATAATCGTATTCCGATGCACACCCGTTTCTGCCGCCAAAACCGTTGGAGTAGTGAACGTCGCGTGGAAGGCTGCGACATCCTCACCGCGCATTCGCCACTGCGGGCGCTTGGTCACCGGATGCATAACTTCGATTGCAGGGACATGGCCTCCTTCAATCAGGGCCATAAATGCTCCATTGCCTCGAATGCCGATTGAGCGGCCAAAGGCGGCTGCATTCAACTCACCCTCTCTGGCTGTAGGCGCCACACCGGATTGGGTTGGCTCTCTCAACTGAGCGACTTCGGTGATTTGCACGACGAAGCCATGGTAACCAAACACATCGGCACGTTTACCAAGGCGGAGCGTACCGTCTTTGATGGCGCCAATGATGGACCCCACAGATACCCCCAGACGCCTTTGGGCAAGCAGGATCGTTTCCCAGCCGGGCGCATCCCCATCAACCTGAACCGCGAGTTTCTCCAGACTTTCAAGCAGGGAAAGCCCATCGGAAATCCGCCACGGAGATTTGATTTTGGCCACTTTGGTGCGAGGAACAAGGACGCCGTCGGCCTCCAATGCTTTCAATTCGGCCAAAGTGGCTCCGATCACCTTGCGCATTATGCCTGGCGCAACGAGCGTCGGGATTTCATCCAGAAGCGCTTGATAGGTCTTCGCATCGAAGGTTTTACGTGCTTCCGTGCGGGCATCATCCGGTGCGAATGCGCCTGCTTCTGTCAGGAAGTTGTTGAGGAGGGGTGTTCCAATCCCGGTTTCTTTGCTGGCAGTTTTCAGAGAATGAACCCGGCGCTCTGGCAAAGTGTAACCGAAGATTTCCTCACCCGCAGGCAAGGGCCAGATCTTCAGCACATGGTCGCGAACGATATCGCGAAACACATCGAAGCTCTCATCATTGCGATATAAGTAACCGAGGGCCGAAAAAATCGGTTTAAGCTCGCCTTGATTGACGGTGTGCTCTCCATCTTCGGCGCGTGTCAGTCGCCCCAATGCCTCCTGAATACTTCCCGGGCCTTGGGAAGCGACAGCAAAGCCCACCGCCTTGGCGTGTCTGCCGTCAACCTCTTGCCCCTTTTTGCGCAGGAGAGCTGCACCGAGCAGATCACAAAAGGTCATGGCGGCAAACAACGACGGTTTTGCCAGCCAGGTATCGTCCAGCCCTTGCGACAAACGTAAATCTATCCAGCGATCATAATCAGATGGCTCGATGTGCTCACACTCAAACCGGCCGGCAAGAAGGTCAGGCAGGATCATTGCCAGCCTCGCGCCGATGTTGTCGCGCTCGAAGCGGTTTTTGTAGGACCACAGAGGCACCAAGGAATGTCGATGCCTGAGGCAAATGTCCACGCCACGACACAACCAATCCCCGGACATGGACATGTAGCGCAGTGGATGGTCCTGGCCTTCTGTCTGTTCGCGCAAGCACTGCGGGCAACCGCGGACGACTGGATTGCGCAAGGCGCGCGAAACGAAGACCTCGCCACGAAACAGCATGCGAACATCCCCCACCCTTTCGCCTGTCCATGACAGCAAGGTTGCACGTTGCTCAGGTGTCAGTCCTGATCGTGCCGCGAAGGTTTGGATGGCAAGGGCGTCCTGCTCCAGAATACGTTTGAAACTGATGCCCAAGTCCAGCGCAAAACCGGTTGCCTCGGTTCCATTGATTTGGGCCATGCGGGAGAAGAAGGACGGCAAGGTTTCGCGTTCATGCGGCTCAGCTGTCAGGGGGAGTTTCTTGATCATCGGACAAATACCGCATTGGCACTCGGTTTCGGGAAAGGATTTTTGTGTTGCAGGCCTTTAGAATACAGATCATCCGCCAACGTGGTAGTGGCAACGTGGATCAATATCGTCAATGACGAAGCGTGCAAGTCATCAACCTTATGAAAAACACGCGATCACCGCGAGACACCCGAGGGGAACTGGGCGCAGGTCGTTGGAAAACTCCTATAACGTTCAAATAACGAATTTCTCTTCGCCGCAACCGCCCAAGATATTTTCTGCGCCGAGGCAAACGCGAAAAGCCTCAGAAGAAAGGTGCTCACGCCCTGTTTAGGGGCCTATTACCTGCACGCGCACCAAAGAATTTTTTCAAGATCGGCGGTGGGCTCAACCGATTGATGCAACACACTCTGCAAACTTCTCTGCTGGCGTCTGATATTGCAAGGTCTTGCGCGGACGTTCGTTTAGTTGCCTTGCGATAGCGCTAAGTTTTGCTTGGGAATAGACGGATAGATCGGTTCCGCGAGGCAAATATTGCCGTAAAAGTCGGTTGGTATTTTCGTTCGATCCGCGCTGCCACGGTGATTGGGGATCACAGAAGAAGACATCAACATCCGTTGCCAACGTAAAGCGCGGATGATCCGCCAGCTCTTTGCCACGATCCCATGTCAGGGATTTGTAGAGCTCGCGCGGCAACTTCTGAGCCGATTTGATCAGCGTCGGCTCACGTCGCTCCCCGCCTTCAATCACAACGCCAACTTCGGCGGGTGCGAACGTGGCTAGCTAGGCATCTAACTCGGCATCCGTCGCCTCTGGAACCTCGGGGCCATAGTCGCCAGATCGTATCCCTGTGATCCGGCCCGAATTAACCGGGCGATCCTGCCTGTTGAAATAGAACTGGATGTCACGGTTGCGCATCCCGCGATGCAGCATCGCCTTAATCAGGCCGATTTCTTCGTCCGTGATTGACCTGCGCGGCATCGCCTCAAAGCCTCCCTAGGTCGCACTTGTCCTGCGGTGAGATGGGAGGTGGTCAATGACGGTTTGTTGGGTTTCATCCACCCAGAAATAGTAAATCCGCAGGCACCGTTTGGGGTCACGCACGTTACTGCCAGTTTTCACGTGCCAATCAACATCGTAGCGCCTTCCCTTCCATTCTGCCGCATATGTATCCCCGCCACATGGCGAATTCAGGATACCGTTCTCTATCGGCACGTCCCTCAGGCTTCCCCCGCCATTGATGCGCCGCTCATGTTGAACAGTTGCAAGCCATGCGATTGCGCGAGCGACCTGCGTCACGTCTTCAAACTCCGGGGAACGGGCCATCCTACGGGCCGCCGGGGTCAGCAACACCTTGTCGGGATAGGTTTCGTCAAGCCAATCGGTGAACTCTGACCATTCCTGCGGCAATGGTGGCTCTTCCGTTGGGGTCTCGCCACCCTCGGCCAACGCGGCCTGCAACCGCCTGACACGGAGCAACAAAGAGCGGTTTTCTTGCTCTGCGGCCTGCGCGCGATCCTCTGTGGCCTCAACCTCCGCGATGTAGCCGTCGATCTCTTTGTCTTTCTCTTCGATCTGTTTTTCAAGACTTTCGACCAACTCTTCCGCAGTCTTCAGAAGTTCCTCATCCGGCGCGGCTTGGTTAGAAAGGTCAGTCTTGCGAAGTTTTCTGCTCGCTGTACGAACAGCCGCAAAATCGAGCACATCTTTCCCAAGGCGCGTTTCCGAAATGCTGATCTCGGCGGAGAGTGCAAGAAGACCGCGAACACAGGCAGCCCCTCCCCCATCCTTGCGCAAATCGGCTTCCAGAAACAGCCGATGGCGGAACGGGTCATCTGTCGCGGAGAAACCGCGCAGATAGGCCCGCACCCCGCCATTGAACACAGAGCGGTATTTGCCGAAGCGCTTGGTCAGAACCCAAGTCAATTCGGCGGGCACCATCATAATACGGGCAAGGCCTGCGACAGCCTTGGCCAACACCGTGGTGTTGATCTGTGGACCACTTCCGTCCTCTGGCAATGCGACTACAATGATCGGCAAACGGCGCTCTGGGTCTTCGAGATGGTCACACAAGTCTTCGGCGTCGTTCTCTGTCTGGATCGTCACTGGCTCCGAAGTGAGCCGCCGAGCGCCACGGATCAGTCCCGGCGTTTCGATCATCTGCAAAACCGGCCCCGGCACGTGTGGTTCAATCGTAAAATCCGGCTCGGTCGTGCTGACAATCAAGCGAAGGCTGACATGTGGACGGCTGCCGACTTCGCCACCAATAACGATCTCGGTGGACCAGACGCGTCCAGCCACGTCCTTGTCTGGGTCTTCCGCCCTCAGCGCCCAAAGGTCGAGCGCGTCGTTCTCAATCCGCACCGCCGTGCTGCTGCGCCCACCAACAGGTAGGTCGAAGTCCTGCAAATCCCATGCGGCCTTGGGGAGCGCGCGCCCGGCGCGCTTCTTTGCCCATTTCAGCGCCTCTTTCCGTGCAGCCTCTGCCGAGGCGGCGTAGTCCCCGCCATCAAGCTGGGCTGAAACGCGCAGGATTTCGATGTCTCGGACCGCGCGAGGCATTCGTTTGGATAGCGGGGCGAGGGCGTCAGAAAGGGCTGTATTCAATAATAAAATCCTAAATGTTAACTTAAATGGTGCTTTCTAGCCTACTCTTACTGTCTCTGGCATTCAACTTGTGAATGAAACTTGCTAGGCAGATTTTCTATTTGAGATCAAGCAATAATGACAAATGCGGTCGCTCGTCAAATTACTGGTGAATGACCGCTTCTCTAATTGGGCGTTT
>NZ_JAHKPE010000012.1:0-101270 GCF_018860305.1 Celeribacter halophilus | reverse complement strand
TACCGCTGTCGTCTTTGGCTACGGGCGGCGTGTTGTCTCCGTCATTTTTACCATCGTCATCGTCGTTATCACCACCTCCGCCGCCACCAGCGGCCAGAGCGGCGAGGCCGAGGGCACCCAGAGCGGCCACGGCGATGCCTTCTTCGGAGAAGCCGGCCCCGAGACCCGCCGCTGCGGTCGGATCACCTTCCACCATCATGTCATTGCTATAGACAATGCTGTGCAAAGAGCCGTCGGACGCAGGGACGTAGAAATCCTGAACTGTAATCTGGTCTCCGGTGCTCAAATTGATGATGAGATCATCGCCTGTTCGCGCATATGTTTCGAGGCCGGTTTGATCAATATCCAGATTTACACGCACCTGATCCGGAGATGCTTTGAGAATTCGATTTGACATGGTTCCACTCCTGATACCCATTTTTCACCCCCCGACTGGTTAAAACTCGGCGCACAATAGCGTCGCTTCAAATGAGGGCTTAAGTATGTATAAGGCACATACGATAGTTTATAGTCAATACAAACTGTTGATTATATTTGACCAGTTTTGCGTTAGGGACCGTTTGTGTGGCTTTTGCGACCTACACAAACGCAAAACGCCCCACCAGAAGGCAGGGCGTTTGTTGTGAATGGGTCGTTCTGAGGAATCAGATAGTGTCCTCGCCGCCCAACAGGCCGCCAGTCAAACCCCCAAGCAGATCGCCACCCAAGAGATCGTCCGTCAGACCTCCCAGCAAACCGTTGGATGCCGAAGGATCGCCATCTGTGATCAGGCTCAAGCCTGTCAGGTCATTGACGAGACCTTCGTCGCCGATCACTTCGCCAAGCACACCGTCATTGCCAGTCACATCGCTGAGCAGCCCACTGTTGCCCGTGACATCGCCGAGCAAGCCGCCATCGGAGACAACCGCATCGAGCAGACCTTCGTCACCCGTGAGGCCGCCGAGAAGACTGTCCTCGCCACCTGTGAGACCATCAAGCAGACCGCCTTCACCGCCAGTAAGGCCGCCAAGGATGCCTTCGTCTCCGGTTACCGCATCCAGTAAGCCATCTTCTCCACCCAAGAGGCCACCAGTCAAACCACCGAGCAGATCACCGCCCAAGAGACCATCGGTGAGACCACCAAGCAGGTCGCTGGAATCCGAGGCGTCTCCGTCTGTGATCAGGCTCAAGCCTGTCAGGTCATTGACGAGACCTTCGTCGCCGATCACTTCGCCGAGCACACCGTCATTGCCAGTCACATCGCCGAGCAGACCGTTGTTGCCCGTGACATCGCCAAGCAAGCCGCCATCAGCAATAACCGCATCGAGCAGACCTTCGTCACCCGTGATCCCGCCAAGGAGACTGTCCTCGCCACCTGTGAGACCATCAAGCAGACCGCCTTCACCGCCGGTGAGGCCGCCAAGGAGACCTTCATCTCCGGGCACAGCACTCAACAAGCCATCTTCCCCGCCGGTTAGACTGCCGACAAGGCCTTCGTCCCCGAGGACGCTATCAAGCAGACCGCCTTCGCCGCCGGTGATGCCACCGAGGAGACCTTCATCTCCGGTCACAGCCCCCAGCAAGTCATCTTCGCCTCCAAGCAGGCTTCCGACGAGACCTTCGTCCCCAAGGATGCCGCCTAGAAGCCCATCTTCGCCATCTGTGAGGCCACTCAATAGACCGTCTTCGTCACCGAGCAGCCCGCCAACGAGGCCATCGCCACCAAGGAGACCACCGAGCAAGCCGTCATCGGCCAGCAAGCCTCCCAGCAGGCCATCATCGCTGAGCAAACTACCGAGCAGACCATCGTCGTCGGTCAGGCCGTCGAGCAGCCCGCCAACGAGGCCGTTATTGCCCAGCAGACCCCCGACAAGGCTGTTGCCGCCCAGCAGGCCGCCGATCAAGCCGTCGTCCGTCAACAGGCCGCCAACAAGCCCGTCTTCCGTCAGAAGACCACCGACGAGACCTTCGGAAGTCAAAAGGCCGCCAATGATGCCTTCGGAGCCGAGGAGGCCCGCCGTCAGGCCGGTGCTGCCAAGCAAGCCGCCAAGCAGAGAGTTTTCCCCGAGAAGAGGGTCCGTGAGACTGGCAAGCGGGTCGTCCGAAGCGGCGCCGTCACCGATCAGGCCGGTGCCGAGAAGAGAGCCCAGAAGACCGTTTTCGCCGGTCACTACGCTCAACAGGCCATCTTCGCCAGCGAGATCACCCAAAAGACCTTCGGAACCAGTTACGGCGCCAAGGCCGCCATCATTGCCGGTCACGGCACCAAGAACGCCTTCGTCACCCGTGAGGGAGTCCACGGCCCCGGTTGTTACTGCGGGTTCCGGCTCCTCGGTTTCCTCGGGGAGTTCAGGGTCTTCGATTGTCGTATCATCATCTGAATCATCAGAGTCACTCAACAATACGGCCGCGCCGAGTCCGGCCGCGGCTGCGAGGCCTGCACCGATTTCATCGATGGCAAATCCCTGTCCCAGCCCTGCTGCAGCGGCCTCTTCGGACGTCAGACCTTCTACACCGCTGAAAGTGCCGTCTTCAAAAATCAGGCGATGCGCTTCGCCATTTTCTGTGGGCGTATAGAAATCCTGAATATTCAGAACTTCACCATTGGTTTGCTCAACCAAAAGATCATTGCCCGATTTCACATATCGGCTGACGCTGTCTTTGTTCAGATGAATCTGAACATCCACACCGTCCCCAACCACAAATCCACTCATCGCCATTCTTCAAATCCTTCTGCTGAAGACCCCTGCGGCCAATACCCAAACGTAGTTAACAGGGGAAAGGGTTACCCGTTACACCCTAAATAATCAATAAATATATAATACCTATCCATAAGGATGTTGCTGATACGCCATATTATGAGAAATCTGGAAATCCGGCTTGCGGTCGGTTTGCGGGCGGTGGATGTCTACTTCATCACCTGAGCAAGCAAACAACAAACAGCCTTATAATTTCGGGATTGGCTGCGGCAGAACGGTCGTCGCAGACCTTCTGAAAGCAACAGTTAGGGTTTTAATATGCGCCCCATTATTCAGACGATTGCCCGCATGATCGCCACGGATCGCAGACCGTCTGTTCTCGCGAGCGAGGGCGGCAAGGTGTTGCTCGCCAATGCGCCTGCGCAGCGGTTGTTGCTCGACCAAGAAGGCATTCACGACAGTCTGGACTGGTCCGGGCTTTGTGCACAGGCGCATCGGGCAGGGAGTATTCCCGTTTCACTGACGCTGGGGACGGATACTTTGGAGGGAGAAATCGTCCACCTGTCTCTGGGCGCCGGTGATGGCTATCTTTTACGACTAGCCTCGAATGACCTCGAAGCCACATGGCTGCGCAACCGGTCGCGCGCGGCGACGCTTATGCGGGTGGCGCATGATTTGCGCACGCCGATCCAATCACTTCTGGCAACGGCGGAGAATGTGCTGGACGATGGGGGTCAAGCCTCTGAAGAGCAACGAAATAAGGCGCGTGAGCAACTGCAGCAGACAGCCGAAGTGGCTCTTGATCATATCAGCAATGTGCTTGGCGTTATTCGCGGCGAACAAAGTGTCGCCGGTATACGCCCTGACGAAACCTTCAACCTCACGGAGGAATTGCGCACGCTTGTCATGATGATTTCGCCGATTGCGCGCAATCAGGATGTGGCGCTCAAACTCTGGCTGGATCCGCATGAAGACATCTGGGTGCACGGACCGGTGCGTTTCGTGCGCGCTCTGTTCCAGAACATCATCGACAACTCCGCAAAATACGGCGGCAAGGAAGTCGAGATCGGCCTGACCTGTCGTCCCCTGCCGTCGCCGGAGACCGGTGTGGAACGTCTCAAGATTATCCTGACGGTCAAGGACATGGGCGGCGGCATTCCTCCCGAACAACAGGCACGACTGCGCGCTGCTTTGGGGCAAGGCGATGCGGCTCAACCACCTGTCGTCACAGAGCGCAAGGACCGTCCTTCTGCGGGGATGAATGTGCTCGCCCATGCTCTGCGCCAGCTCGGGGGCACACTCGAACTGTCAGACAGATACGCAGAGGGCGCAGAAAACGACCGTACGGATCACGCAAAAGACGTGATCGGGACAACAATAAAGGCCACCTTTATGCTCCAGAAAGGCGAGAAGGCTGACAATTTCAGCCCAAGAACTCCGCCAGAACAGGATGCGTCTTTGCAAGGAGTGTCCATGATTCTGGTTGAGGATAGTCCTACGAGTCGGGACTGGCTTCAGCATATTCTCACTACCGCAGGGGCAAAGGTCTGGCCCGCAGGTAACGGCATTGAGGCTCTATCCTTGCTCGACAAGTCGGAGATCGCTGACAATCTGGATCTTATACTTACGGATATGACCCTGCCTTATATGTCAGGTGTCGAATTTGCGCAGCGCGTGCGCCAAACCCAAAAGGGCGGTTGGAACGGGCCTGTTCTGGCACTGACCGCACATGTCGCCGACGAAATCATCACAGCATGCCATAAGGCCGGTATCGCAAAAGTGTTGGAAAAACCTATTCGTCCGGCGCAATTAAGTGCTGCAATCCTTGCTGTGCTTCACAAACCTGATGAGTCGGAGCCATCTGTGCCACACCAACCTAAAGTTGCTAAAATCTCGCAAACCGTCACACCGGTCCTCAAAGATGAGGTTGTGCAAGATTTGCTCTCCCAGCTAGGGACGGAGGGTGCAATGACCTACATGCAGCGTGCTCATGCAGAAGCGAAAGATATTTTAGCCAAACTTAAGTCGGACGGGGTCGGGCCGGATACGGGTCGGATGCTACATGCAGCCACCGGCGTGTGTAGCCTGACCGGCCTTGGTGCGCTTGAAAACTGTTTAAGAACAATGGAATGCGATTTTGATGAGGGCGGCGATCTCCCGTCTCGTTTCCCAGAACTGGAAGAGTGCCTTGATCTCACACAAGAAGCCATTCACACACTCGCACAAAAGTAAATGACCTGACGTCAAGACTTGTCGTTTTTTAGAATATAATTCATACCAAGTTGACATTTCTCGGTTCAAACGGTTTCTGTCAGCTATGTTGAGTTTACATCGTTTAGGCGGTAGGAAATTAGACAAGCTATCAAAATAATTTTTAGAGAGGCTCTAAATGCCAAAAGCAACCGCAAGTTCCATGCACGGCAGTAAAATTAGCGTCTTGATTGCGGACGATCACGCCATGATTCTGGAAATGTTTGATCATTTCCTATCCAACCTACCTGAATTTGAAGTGCGCACAGCACCCGATCTGGATGCTGCATTGTCTATTATTGACGAACATGGAGCTTTTGATCTGGTTTTGGTGGACCTGCAAATGCCCGGCATGAATGGCGTCGGCGGGTTGAAGAAGGCGCTGGATAAAAACGAGGGGCGGCCCACAGCGCTTTTGACCAGTGATCCCACGGCTCAAGTCATCTCCGAAATTCTTCAAATGGGCGGTTCCGGTGTTATTTTGAAAACCACGTCCCTGAAAAATCTCGCCAATGAAATGCGGTTCATGGCGGCAGGCGGTCGATATGTTCCGGTTGAGCTTCTCGATCCGCACATGATGAAATCGCGGGGCACAGCGCAATCGCCTTTGTCGACCCGCGAAATGGATGTGCTTGCCTTGTTGGCCGAAGGTCGCCCGAACCGTGAAATCGCTGAAGAGTTGTCTTTGGCTGAGGCTACGGTGAAGATGCATGTGAAATCGATCTGCACAAAGCTTGGCGCTAACAACCGCACACAAGCCGTGATCGTCGCGCAAGACAAGAACTACATCTAAAAAGCGCGCGGGTTTCCGGGGCTTAGTTCAAAGCACGCAGCTTTTCGAGAATTTGTCTCTTGGTCGCATTGGCGGGCAGGGTTTCATTACACAGGCCCAATTCTGCCAAGACGGATTTGCCTTCCCACATCTCGCTTTCAATCGCGATGATGCACGCATTGGGCTGCGCGCGCCGGATTTGCATACAGATGTCGGCGGCCGCTTCGGGTGAGCCGAAGAAATCTTCATCGACAATAAGAATGTCTGGCGCGTTCTCGCTATGACGCAGGATGCCGAGGGCCTGATCGCTGTCTTCGCCACGCAAGAGTGACATGCGAAACCCACAGCCAGGCTGGCTGAGCTCATAGGGCAGGTGGTCCCAGTCGAGAAGAGCAAGCACGTTCAGATCTTCGGTGAGCGCATTTTGTGTAACAAGCGCGGAGTTTGTTGTGTCGAAAGTCTGGCGCAACATGTGGCAACATCCTTTTCCTGCACCATTTAGCTGGTGCGTGCGAACTACCCGGCGTGAAGAGCTCTGTTCACCGGCAACCAGCGCGTGGCTTTGGTCTCGGTCAGAGAAGTGTGTTTGTATGAAGGATCAATCCAACCACGGTTTGCACGCAAAAGACGCACAGCGCCGTTGCTGGGGCAACTGGCATGCTCCATCTCTTTCTCCATCCGCGCGAAAAGACGGCTCTCAAGGGTGGAGACATTCGGACGCGGTTTGTGTGAGCGAAAGAGTTTCATATCTGCATCATCCATCACGTTGGTTCCGCGAGAGTGACATTGTGCTACGCACGAAATATTGTCTCTCGCCCTCGATTGTTTTGAGGCTAGCACAAGAAATATACGTTAGTATATAGAAAATATCTTTTGATACGAAAATACCTATTTGTGGGGTCTTTCGCTGAGCCCCGCCGGAGAGCAATCGCTTTGAAAACTGAACTTATTGCGGATGAATTCATCCCGCCGGAGGAAGTTGAAATCCACTATCCAATTGTTTCTACAGGATAAAAATTGAATAGACGCCCCGGTGCGCCGAAGGCGCACCGTTTCAATTCAGGGGAGGGGGCCAGAGTCCTGCATCATGCGCAGCCAATGCCGAAGCGATATGAGGGATCAGAAATTGGTGCTCAGGCTCAAGCCGAAGACCTGTTCCTCATCGCCGTCCTCTTTCTTCAAGGCCTTTGCGACATAGAGCGAGATCGGGACGATTCCGATTTCCAATGACAACGAAACACCGACAGAACTGCGTTGATGATAGTCGTCATCAATCGTGCCGGATTGGGTGTCATCAAGCCCCCATGCCGCGCCGGTCTGCCAAAACACACCGCCGATCAAGGGCGTTGAATCGAAGTTGTCAAAATTCCTCTGCAGCTCGATGGTCGAGACAGCGAAATTATTGCCCCCAAGCGCATCTCCATTGTCACGCGGCCCAACGCCACCCGAGGCAAAGCCGCGAAAGCTGTCGGCTCCGGGGGTAAAACGGTCCATAACCCGTGTTGCATTGCCGTTGGTGCCGGAGACCGTTCCTGCATCAAGCGAAATCAACATGCGCGTGCTACTGCCGAACGGGACATAGGAACGCGTCTTGAGACGGAAATCTCTCAGGGCGTCCTCTGTGCCGAGATTCCAGAAATACTGGTCCACCCCGAACTGATAATTCCATGCCCCCCAAGAAGTTTCGCCTTTGGAAATGGAACTGTGATCAAGCCCGAACCGCATGAACGGTGCGTCAATGGTTGATGTTTCCTCCGATAGAAAAAGCGGGCTGGCATCAGCGGACACGTCAAAAAGGCCATAACTCCGATAGCCGAGGCCCGCCTCCAGACGGGTGTCGGGTTTGGCATTCCAAACGGCATAGGCTTCAAGCTGGCGGGTTTTCTCGGTATAGGGCGTGTCATCATAGGACAGTTCTTCCCATCCGGCCCTGAGACCGAGATCAAGGACATCCTCGATCATATCGACATGATACAGCCGCGCGATGCCACGTTTCACTTCGTCATTATATGCGAGGCGAACAGACCCGTAAGTGTCGGGGAAAAGGTTGTATTGCTCAAAGGACAACCCGCCGATCAAGCCGTCCTGTGAGGAGTAGGCCAGTGAGGCTTCGATGCGCCCGGGCTGGGTGTTCAACTCCTCGACTGCAATCACCAGCGTGTCATCTTCGGGTGTCAGCGTAACGCTTTCGAAGACGCCCGTTGACATAAGACAGTCCTCGATCGCACGCAGTTCAATGGTGAGGTAGGGGACATTCGGCACAGCGCCACAGGTGAGTTTGATATCCTCCTCGGGGATAAACTCCGCACCGCGCACCACCACCTTCGTATATATCCGGCTATTGCCTTCACCGGATTGTGCCGCAGCGCCCAAGGAAGAGGCCAGAACTGCACCCGACATCAGCCCCCCTCGCAGGAGGCCTTTCACATATGCGGAATTTACACAGGAACGAGGCAGCATTGTTGTCTCTTTTCTACTTTCATTGATGTCCGCGTCGGATCAAAGGTTCAGATATTCGCTTACCGTAGCCGCGCTCGCATGAGAGGTCGCGTCAGGTAACTCAGCACCGAGCGATTGCCGCTTTCGATATCCACCTGTGCCACCATCCCGGGCCGGATGGGGAATTGTTCGTCAAACTGTTCCAGATAGCTGGTCTCGGTCTTGACCATGACACGGTAGAAGTCCTGCTTGCCTTGCGCGGTTTCTTCTTCGACCGTGTCTTCGGAAATCTGGGTCACAACGCCGCGCAAATCGCCATAGGTTGCAAAATCATAGGCGGTGATCTTGACGCTGGCGGGCATACCGGGCGCGACGAAAGCCACGTCTTGCGGCTTGACCTTGGTCTCGATCAGAAGTTGATCATCTGTTGGGGTGATTTCCATGATCGGCTCACCCGGTTGCACCACCCCGCCGAGCGTTGTGATCTCGATGTTGTTGACGCGACCGGCCACGGGTGAACGGATTTCCGTGCGCTGGAACTCGTCCTGTTTCTGGATCAAATCCTGCTGCAAGGTAGTGAGTTTTGCCCGACTGGCCGCGAGGTCTTTATAGGCATCCTGCACATAGGCGTTGCGCACCTCGTTGATCTTGCCATCAAGCTCGGCCTTCTGCTGGCGTAGCTGCAACAGGTCGATCTGGCTCACCGCGCCGGACTCGGCCAGCGGACTGGTGATTTCGATCTGGCTTTCGATTGTTCCACGTTCTTCGACAAGAGATGCAATAGAAGCCTCAAGTTTTGTGCGCCGCGCTTGGAACAGGCGCAATTCTGTGGCTTCCGCTTCATTCGGATTGGGGCCGAAATCCAGTTCGGGCTGTTCCAGAACTTCCGCCTCAAGGCGCTTTACTTCTGCGGAAAGAGAGGTGATCTCCGCCTGTGTCGAGTTAAAGGCCGTTTCCGACTTTGTCGGGTCGAGTTTGGCAAGCAACTGACCCTCTTGCACAATGTCCCCTTCGCTCACGTGCAATTCAGCGAGGATCCCACCTTCAAGGCTTTGAATCGACTGCAACCTGCGCAGAGGCACGACACGCCCGTCGCCGCGCGTGATCTCGTTGATCTGGGCGACCGAGGCCCAGCCGACAGCGATCACTAACGATAGCACAACCGTCTGGATCACCAGCCGCGCCCGCTTCAGGGTCTGCCGCCGGTAGCTTCCGTCAATATGGCTTGTGGACATCAGGTCGGGGCTGCTCATGTCACGGCCTTTACAGGTTTACCTTGCGATGCATTGGCACGCGCGGAATTGAGAATTTGCAGCAAATCCCCGTCGCGTGCGATCCGGCCATCCTTCAGGACAATTGCGCGTTCAGTGAGACCCAGCAATTCACGCTTGTGCGTCGAAATGATCGTGGTCCGGCCTTTGAGCCATTCCTTCAGATGGGCTATGACTTTTGCTTCTGTAACGTGGTCGAAGGCAGATGTCGGCTCATCGAGAAGAACCACTTTCGGATCCTGCAAAAGAACGCGCGCCAGTCCGATGGATTGTCGTTGACCACCGGACACATTCGCATTGCTTTGTATCTGTAGATCGAGGCCGCGGACGTGTTGGCGGACGAATTTGCCAAGCCCGACAGCATCCAGCGCCTGAAGCAGTTCCTCATCAGAATGCAGCCCGTGGTCCAGCAGGAGGTTCTCCCGCAATGTTCCTTGGAACAGGGCCACGCTTTGCGGCAAATAGCCGATCTGCCGGCGGCGGTCGATCGGGTCAATCTGGCTCAGGGACAGATCGTCAAGCAAAATGCTGCCTGCTTGCGGGTCGGTCAGCCCCGCCAGAAGGCGCAGCATTGTAGATTTGCCCGCGCCATTGCCGCCCAGAAGGGCAATCCGCTCACCGGCGGCGATTTTCAATTCCGGAATTGCCAGAACCGGCGGCGCTTGGGGATCATGGCGGAACACGGTTTCCTGAAGGTGGTATTTGCCCTCCATCATCTCGGCGCGAACAAAGTGACGATCCGCTGGCCGTTCGACGGAGAGATTCATGATGTTGTTCAGCCCCTCCATCGCGGCGCGCACATGCTGCCACTTTGCCAGAAGGCCCGCGACTTGCCCCATAGGCGACATGGCGCGGGTGGACAGAAGCGTGCAGGCGATGAGGCTACCGACAGTCAATTCACCGGCATTGATCAGATAGACCCCAGCGATCACCACTCCGGCGTAAGCCAGACGCTGCACTGTGCTGACAAGCTGCGTCATCAGGGTTGTGATGTTGCGGGTCTTGATCGCGGTGGTGGCCATAGTCGCGGTCAGCTGCGCATGCGCCCGCTGCAGACGCCCCTCGGCACGGGCTGCTTTCACGGTTTCAAGATTGGAAATCGTTTCAAGCAACAGGCCGTTAAGAGCCGCTGCTTCGCGGGTGTTTTCCTTGGACGCGCGGGCCAGTTTCTTTTGCATTACAATGCCCGGTAGAATGGTCAGGACGACCCCAGCCAGAACCACAAAGGCAATCGGCCCGCCAATAAACCAGATCAGGCCGAGAAAGATCACCACAAAGGGCAGGTCGCTAATGGCGGTCACTGTGCCAGAGGTGAAAAACTCCCGCACAACGGCGAAGTCACGCACCTGATTGGCGAACACACCGGTCGAAGAGGGCTGGTTGATGAGCCGCATATTGGCGACCTTGTCAAAGAGCTGCGCCGAGAGACGCAGATCAAGATCACGACCGGATACATCCACCAAAGAGGCCCGCATCAGACGCAGGATCAGTTCGAGGACGATGGCAATTCCAACCCCGCTGGCCAGAATCCACAAGGTATCTATGGCGTTGTTTGGCACGACGCGGTCATAGACCTGCATCGAAAACAGCGCTGTCACCACGGCCAGAAGGTTCGCGGCAAAAGAAGCGATCATCACATCGCGATAAATCCACCAGTTTTCCCACAACGGCCCGAGTAGCCAATGCCCGTGTCCTTCCTTCTTCCCGTCCAGACGGTCCGACACAATGTCGATCGGCTTTGAGATCAGAACCTTGCCATCATGCAGACGGTCGAGTTCCTCAAACGTCCATATCGCCTTGCCGCCACCGGAGTCCGGCAAGACGACTGTCGCGCGATCGCCGGTCAGCTCTTCGAGTATGACTGTGCGTCCGTCTTTAAGGAATACAAGAACAGGGAAGCTGTGCGCCGGAATGGTGCGCAAAGGTTCGCGGCTGATCCGGCAACTCATATTTGCGCGACGAAGCGCCAAAGGTGCCAAATCCGGCGTAAGTTTGGTGCCGTCTGCGCGCGGCAGCCCCTCCGTCAACTGCGTGGCGGAGGTCGAAACCCCTTGTATTCGGCAGAGTTCGAGAAGGCCGAGAACGAGAGGATCGTGAAATGCCGTGTCTTTCATGTCTCTAAAGCCTCTTTGTGCCTTGTATTATTGCAGGACTGGTCTCACTGACAGCATCGTGCCCAGAACGCCGAGATCTTTGGCGGCCTCATATGCCGTGCGTTTACGTTCGTCATAGGTATCGATCTCATCGATTTGAGCGTCATAGAGATCACGGCCGGTGGTCAGCAGGTCGAGTATTTCCCGCCGCCCTGCGACAAATTGCTGTTCATAAGTGGCAAGAACCTTCTCGGATTCCGCCAACTGGAGGGCCTTGGATTGTTCGCTCTGACGCAACAGGCTCAACCGTTGCAATGCGCTGCTTGCGGTATTCATAAGCTCGCGTTCAACACCGTTGAGAGAGGCCTTGGCGCTCTCGACTTTCAGCATTGCGGACTGAATCTGGCGTTGCCCAAAGCCGCGCGAATTCAAGTCTATTCCTGTGGAAATTCCAATCGCGGTTTCCGTGTCCCCGTTCATATCCAGAAGCGCTTGTGCTTGCAGGTTGATGGTCGGAAACCTCTGCACTTTTGCGGATTTCACGCCAGCTTCGGCCTCTGCGACGGAAGCCCGTGCCGAAATATATTCAGGCGCGAGGCGAATGGCGGCGCGGATTTTTTCAGGCATCCCGTAATGGGTGGAAAATCCTATATCAGGTGGTCGGCTGACATCACTGATCGGAGTTCCAACCAGATATTCAAGCTGTGCCAAGGCGATCTGACGATTGGCAAGAAGCTGAGCCATTTGCTCATCAGCGCGCGCGATCTCCAACCGGGCACGCGCAACCTCGCTGTTGTCGCTCAGCCCTGCACGACCGCGATCCTGCGCCTGTTTGGCGAGGCGGCGCGCAAAGGTCATATATTCTTTGGTATAGGCAATCTTGCGGTCGAGGACTTCAACATCAAGAAAGAAGCCTGCGATCTCGAAGCTCAAGTCTTCTACAGCCATCTTCAGGTCTGACATGGCCTGAACTCGCGCCTGTGAGGTTTCCTCGATTTCGGCTTTGGTTTTGCCCCAATCCATAAGAACCTGCGTCACGCTGAGCGTCAGTCCGTTGTCGTCGTCATCCGCCGAACTGGTTTCACCGGACAGGCTGATCGACGGGAAATAGGCATCACGGGCAGCTTCGATATCAACCGCTTTAATCGCCACTTCCTGACGAAGGGCTTCAACCCCGGGGTCGTTCGCGGTGGCTGTCAGAACTGCCTCTTGCAGTGACACTTGGGCCGATGCGGGGGCAGGGTGCATAAACGACAGAACCGCCAGAGCAGAGTAAAGGTGGGTAATTTTCGGGCGAAAACATGAAATAGAGCGACGAACGGACGCCCCTACGCGCTTATGCGTATGACACACAGCACCAAAGCCTCCCTTTCTTTCCGCATCATCGTGACACCGCCGGAACAGGCGTATATCAGCACCCCTATGACGCGTAAGTATGGCTTTTCGCTGAGACAAAATTCCCATTCAGCCGCACCCCATATACCTATGTCTATTTATAGAGATACCCCCTCCGCACCAAATCAAAGGTTTGTTTACGGATGCATCCCAACCCCAACCAAGGGATGTTGGAGTAGACTATTTATATATTTCGCAAAGAACACAACCCAAGGATGCATCTTTTTTAGGAAATGTTGTCCTGATCGTCCATCAACCCATCAAGCAGGGATGCGCCGGCGTCAAATGCATCGCTAACATCGTCGACCAAACCACCAACGCTATCTGCGAGCAGACCGCCAACACCAGAGGTGTCACTATCGCCAGCTTCATCAAGAAGGGCGCTCAGGGCATCCCCACCTGCCAGAACATCGCTGCTCGACGGGCCGAGAATTTCATTGAGCAGGGTGTCCACCTCACCATCTGGAAGCGCGTCACTACCGCCCGCCAAAAGCCCTTCGTCAACGAGAGAGCCAACAAGGCTGTCTTCGCCCACGAGACCGGCAAAGAGATCATCAAAGCCACCGCTGACTGCGTCAGGAACGTCAACATCGAACACATCCTCGTCACCGAGAAGGCCCGCCATGACATCGCCAGCCCCATCAAGCGAAATGTCGTCAAGGACACCGGATACGGTATCGCCCAGATCACCCGCCGGATTATCCAGTCCGAGCAACGCATCGAGATAGTCGCCTTCCTCAGAATCATCCTCGGAGCTACCTGTCTCTTCGTCGCTGCCGCCGAGGCCAAGCAGGCCACCAAGCGCGCTGTCCTCACCGATCACGTTGCCAAGCAATCCGTCTTCATCCAGCAGGTCGCCTACAACGGGAATGTCCCCGACGAGCTCATCAACAAGCCCTCCGTCGCCGAGCAGATTGCCGACCAGACCGGATACAATGCTATCTTCACCGATAATATTCCCGACCACATCGTCCCCGAGGACCGGACCCAGTATATTATCCAGAACGCCACCGGTGCCGGTCAGAGCCTCCACCAGATCGTCAACGACACCCTCATCCCCGAGAATGCTTGCAACAAGGGACTCATCTCCGAGAAGCTCGGAAATTGCCCCGCCAAGAAGTCCGTCAGGCCCCAGAACGACTTCAAGCGCCTCAAGATCAAGAAGCCCGTCTTCTCCGATCAACGTATCAAGCAGACTGTCAACGAGACTGTCATCGCCGAGCAAGGTATCAAGGATACCGCCTTCGCCAAGGAGCGTATCAAGCAGATTGTCCACAAGACCGTCATCGCCGAGGATCGGATCCAACACGGTTCCCAGCACACCGTCTGCATCGCCCTCATCCAGCAGATCAACAACTGTGGCCGAAGCCTGCTCGCTCAACAGGTTTTCATTGTCTGTTTCAACTGCGTCCGACAGCCGATCTTCCGCCGCAGCGGCAGCAGCTCCGGCGTTTGAAATATCCGAGGTTCGGCCTGCGGCAGCAACGGCACCGGACGCTTCACCTTCAATGTCTTCGAGCGAAACGTCATCGTCCTCGGTGATGTCGCCGCTTGCCACGTCGGGAAGAGTGTCTTGGAGATTTGCGCTCGCTGCGCCCTCGGAAATTCCGTTTGGAACGCCCGATATGTCTGCATCAGGCGAATCAGATACGTCAGCATCTTGCGCAAATGCGGCCAGAGACCCGGTCAAACCGGATTGCAGCGCCAAGCCCATGCCAATCGCACTGGCCGACACACCATTCAGTCCGGATTTTGTGTTGAGCCGCTCAGCTTCGACAGACTCCACAGAAAAAGGAGCTACCGCACTCTCTTTTGAGCGCTCCGTCTTGCTTTCTGTTTCTCTCTTGGTCACCAAACCTACGTCCCTCAACACACTCTCGGGCCTACACTGCCATTCAGCATAAACCTAACGAGACTGATTTCAATAGTTCTATATATGATCCACCTCAATCTGGCTAGATCAATTATCTAGCAATACATACTTTAGGTTAATTATATATACTTTGACGTGGCGTCAGAAGCAGGGAAAGTCGATTTTTTGATGAAATTCGGCATATTCGAGACTGTAAGCGCTTTGTGAGACGCGGCGCTTATTTTTGTTGAGGGTAGGGAAACCGTCGCATTCCGGCCATCATCCTTTCTCGGAAGACCTCTACGGGCGTCTTCCAGCCAGGCATTTTCGGACGTATATTCGACGCGGGCGCAGAGTTGCATCAACTCATGATCCGGCATTCGCGTGATGTCTCGAGTGCGTGGAACCACTTACAGGATTAGATAACTTATTGGTTTTTAATTGGGTTCGCAATTTTAGATGATGCTCATCCCGCATCGTCATTTTGACCTGTAATGCATCTTATGTTAAATTTATATTGGTGCAGAATGCAGCCGAAGCGGAAAAGATATTGAGCTGTAAATTCGCACAAAACCGAACTGCCGCATAGAATTGGCCGACTCATTCCCGAGCGCTCCGCACTGGCCCAAGCCAAAGCTGCGCACTGGTCCAATCTTTGCGGGAGGTCTCTGTGTAATCTCCTCGCATATCTTCCCACCCCTCTGGAGACCGCAACATTGTTGAAAGCACTATCCCCATTTGCGAGTCCGTGCGCTTCCCGTCCGGCTTCGCTGCGCGTGAAAGCTGCTTTTGCTTTGTCTCTCGGAGCCATGGTGACATGTGCTTTGACGCTGGTGAGAGGGAGTGTCCCCGCAACATTAGACCAAGTTTCACGAGGTGAAGTGGCATGAATTCCCTGAATACGATTGATCATCCAGCCCTCTGCGGTTCGCTCAGACCTCCGGTGCCCGCTGACGAGGTTACAAACTTCAGCCCGGGTCCGACGTCCCTGCCGAAAGCTGTCGAGCAGGTGATCGCGGACGGTTTCCAAAAGCCGGGCCTGACGTCTTTGGCCTTGTCGCACCGGTCTCCCGAGTTTCTGGACATCCTTAGCCACACAGTCGAAACCCTCCGGTCTGTGATGAACATTCCCGACACATATGAGGTGTTGTTCACGCACGGCGGTGGCCACGGGCAGTTTGCAGCCTTGCCCTTGAACCTCTGCCATGATGCATCCGATGTTGCCACTTATGTGGTAAACGGGACGTGGTCGGAGCGTGGTCGGGATGAAGGGCAGCGGTATTGTCGCGTGCAGACGATTGATGCCCGCGATCCGGATACCGGCGCTTACAAGAGCTTCCCCGCACTGACCGAGGAGAACGTCGATCCCGATAGCAAATATGTCTATCTGTGTTCGAACGAGACGGTGAACGGCATTGAGTTGCACAGGCTGCCCGAACTGCCGGAGTCCCGCAAACATATCCCGCTGGTCGTGGATGCCAGCTCGGACTTCTCGACCAAGCCCATCGATTGGGAGGGCTGCGGTGTCGGCGTTCTGTTCGCCTGTGCCTCGAAGAACATCGGCCACCCCGGCGTGACCCTGACCGTGATCCGTAAGGACCTTCTCGGCAAGGACAAGGCCTCTCCGCTCTGTCCGGGCGTTTTCAACTACACGACGAACAGTGAAGCGGGTAACCTCTGGAACACGCCGGCCACGTTCAATATCGAAGTCGTCGGTCACATGATGGACTGGATCGCAGCACAGGGTGGCATTGACGAGATCGAACGGCGCTCCATCGAGAAGGCCACGGCATTGTATGATGTCATTGATGGCTCTGACGGTTTTTATGGTACGCCCGTGGATGAAAAAGCCCTCAGAAGCCGGATGAATGTGCCGTTCAATGTCGCGGGCGGAGACGAGGAACTGACAAACATGTTCCTGATCCAGAGCTGGGAAAAAGGCATGATCGGCCTTCGGACCCTGACGCCTTTCGGTGTCGGCGACTATCTCCGTGCCAGCCTCTATACAGGGGTGCCTGTGGAGGGGGCTTTGAAACTGGCCGAATTCATGCGCGATTTTGCGCGTAAACACGGCTGACATAGCGCTTCGCGAAACGCCGGAATACGGATTTTCGTGTCACATGCGCAATCTATGGAGGGGGCTTTGCAGCCCCCTCTTATTTTACATGTCGTCCACACAAATCTGACGCTGTGTGCTCAATCCGACGATACCATGCTCGATCACGTCACCGGCCTTCAGGTAGCGCGACGGGGTCATGCCAAGGCCCCGTCGGGCCGAAGACAGGGCGAGATGCGCACCTGTGTTACGCGCATCTCCTGTTGCTTATGCCAGATCGGCGGGCAGGACGGCTTCGGGAATGTCCTGATAGCAGACGGGGCGCAGGAAGCGGCGGATGGACAGGGTGCCGACAGAGGTTGCGCCAAAGTTGGTCGAGGCCGGATATGGCCCGCCATGCACCATGCTGTCGCAGACTTCCACGCCGGTCGGAAAGCCGTTGGCCAGCACGCGGCCCGCTTTGCGCTCAAGCACCGGAAGCAGACGACGCGCCAGAGCTGTGTCGCCTTCGTCCATGTGCAGCGTGGCGGTGAGCTGCCCCACGAGCGACCGTGCGATCTTGTCCATCTCGTCGGCGTCCTTGGCAACGACCATAATGCCCAAGGGGCCGAAGACTTCTTCGGAAAGCGCGTGGTTGCCAAGCCAGTCACTGGCCGAAACTTTGAAGAGGAAGGGCTTCGCTTCGCGGCGGTCACACATCGAGGTCACAAGATCCTGCACGCCACTTTGCGCACCGATCTTGGCCGCCCCTGTGGTGTAGGCTTCGGCAATCCCGTCTGTGAGCATGACCTGCGGACCCTGCTCCGAAAGGGCGGCTTGTGCGGCGGCGACAAAAGCATCGCTCTCCGCGCCTTCGATCACCACAACAATGCCGGGGTTGGTGCAGAACTGCCCTGCCCCCATCGCAAGAGAGGCGGCCCAGCCTTTGCCAAGCTCTTGGCCACGGTTTGCCACAGCTTCGGGAAGCATGAACATCGGGTTGATGGAGCCCAATTCGCCGAAGAACGGGATCGGTTCCGGCCGCTGCGCGCAGAGGTCGAACAAGGCACGCCCGCCACCAAGCGAACCGGTGAAACCCACGGCCTTGATCAGCGGATGCTGGACCAGCGTTTGACCGACGGAGCGATCCCCGCCCTGCACCAGCGAGAAGACACCTTTGGGCATGTTGCATTTTTGGACGGCGGCGTGGATCGCCTCCGCGATGATTTCGCCCGTGCCTGGATGTGCGTCATGGCCTTTAACAACCACCGGACAACCGGCCGCAAGCGCCGCTGCCGTGTCGCCGCCTGCCGTGGAGAAGGCGAGCGGGAAGTTTGACGCGCCAAAGACCGCAATCGGGCCGATGGGGCGCTGCATCATGCGTAGATCGGAGCGCGGCATGGGCTGACGATCCGGCAGTGCCTCGTCGTGGCGGCGGTCGAGATAGTCGCCTTTGAGGATGTGATCAGCGAACAGACGCAACTGGCCGGTTGTGCGTCCGCGTTCGCCATTGAGCCGGCCCTCGGGTAGACCGCTTTCCTGCGAGCCGATCTCGGTGATCGCCTCGGCGCGGGCTTCGATCTCGTCGGCGATGGTGTTGAGAAAGGCGGCGCGTTCTTCGCGTGTGGTGTAGCCAAAGGACCAGAACGCCTCTTCAGCCGCTTCACAGGCTGCGTTTACCAGTTCGGGTGTGCCTGCGGAAAATTCATGCGCGGGACCGTGAGCGGGCGCGGAATGAAATGTCTCCGGTGCGGAAACCCATTCGCCTGCGATCAGATGTTTGCCATGCGGGGTGAAAGTCATGTCATGTCCTTTTCGTGTGTTGCTTGGAGTCTGAGCAACGAGAGCTGGCGCAGGGCAACCTGTGTCGTGCCTCTGTCTTACCGCCCTCACAACTGTTTCGTGCTGGCGTTTTTCCTATACGAAAAAATATAGCAACAAAAGCAAAAGGTCATGACGTTTTTGCGATATTTGCGACGGGTTGCGAGACAGGCAGGCCAATCCCCTGCCCCGCCAGTATGGTATTGCGCACAGAACCCGTCTCTCCGGAAGGCGCAGGTGGCGAGGCAAAGGAAGAAATGTGGGTTATGACAGAGCGGATTGTAGCGCCGTGCCCAGCTTTTCGATCAGTTCGCCGATCTGGTCATCCGTGAGGATAAACGGCGGGGCGAGCAGCACATGGTCGCCGCGTTGTCCGTCCACGGTGCCGCCCATCGGGTAACAGATCAGCCCCGCCTCGAAGGCAGCGGCTTTCACACGCTTGTTGATCCCACGCGCCGGATCGAAGGGGGATTTGCTTGCCCGATCCTCGACGATTTCCAACCCACGAAACATACCGCGCCCACGGATGTCGCCGATATGGGGATGATTTCCGAAAGCATCGCGCAGGGCTTGGTCGAGTTTTTCCCCCATCTGCACGGCACGGGCGACCATGCCGCCGTCGGTCAGTTTGGTCACAACCGCATTGCCTGCTGCACAGGCGACCGGATGGCCGATATAGGTGTGGCCGTGTTGGAAGAAGCCGGAGCCTTGCACAAAGGCGTCATGAATCCGGTTGGTGCAAAGCGTGGCTCCGATGGCTTGATAACCAGCGCCAAGCCCCTTGGCGATGGTGATGATATCGGGGGAAACGCCGTCCTGTTCGCAGGCAAACAGAGTGCCCGTGCGTCCCATGCCGCACATCACCTCGTCGAGAATCAGCAACACGCCATAGCGGTCGCAAATCTCGCGGATGCGCTTGAAATATCCCGGAACAGCAGGCACCGCGCCCAATGTCGCACCGACCACAGGTTCCGCGATAAAGGCGATCACCGTTTCGGGGCCGACTCGTTGAAGTTCGCTCTCCAGTTCATTTGCAACACGCTGGCCATAGGCCTCAAGGCTCTCGCCCGCCTCTTGTCCACGATAGGCGTAGCAGGGCGAAATATGCGCGGTGTCGGCCAAAAGCGGCGCGAATTTTTCTTTGCGCCAGACGTTCCCACCCGCCGCCAGCGCGCCCAAGGTGTTGCCGTGATAACTTTGCTTGCGCGAAATAAAGCGGGTGCGCTGTGGCTCTCCGGTCTCGACAAAATACTGCCGCGCCATTTTGAGCGCGGTTTCCACCGCTTCCGAGCCGCCGGAGACGAAATAGACCCGATCTATGCCGTCTGGTGCATGGGTCACCAGACGTTCGGCCAGAGCTTCGGCAGGGCCGGAGGTGAAAAAGCCGGTATGGGCAAAATCGAGCGTGGCCACCTGTGTCTGAACCGCCGCAATTACATCCGGATCTGAATGCCCGAGACAAGATACCGCAGCGCCGCCGGAGCCGTCGAGATATTGCTTGCCTGTGTCATCATAGATATAGGCCCCCTCGCCGCGTGTGGCTGTGGGCGGGGTGCTGCGGGAATTGCGGTAGAAAACATGAGTCATTTGATGCTCCGAGGACGAAAAGGGGCCGGTTGGATGAGGCCCTTTCAAATTTGAAACACACCGATCAAATCTTGACAATATTTGAAACAATTGAAACAGTGCCCGACAACCTTTGTTTCCTGTAGGATGGTCTCGTGTCGGCAAGTTATCAGCAAAGGCTGGCGGAACATTACGCCGAATTGAGCCCGCGTTTGCGTGAGGCGGGGGATTATCTTGTCGAAAACCCGCTTGATGTGGCCACGCGCTCGCTCAGATCGGTCGCCACAGAGGCGCGAATCGCTCCGGCGACCTTCAGCCGTCTGGCGCGAGCCTTGGGATTTGAAACATTTGAAACCCTGCGCGACGCGGTGCGGGCGCAGCTTGCGCTCAAGGTGTCAACTTTTGCCACACGCGCCAAAGACCTCAGAGAGGCTCCCGCCGGTGCGCCGGAGGGGATTCTCATGCGGTCTCTGGAGCGGACCCAGAGCAATCTTGAGGAGCTTGTGCGAGGTCTTGATCCGGTTGAACTTGCAAAACTGGTCGATGTGTTGCACGAAGCGCGCCGCGTGCTCATTGTCGGGGCGTTGGGATCAACAGGGATTGCAGAATATGCAGGCTATATGGCCAATTTCTTGGGAGAAAAGTGGCGACTCGCCGGACGGATGGGGTCGTCCTACGGCTCTGCGCTCAGCGAGATGGACAAGCAGGATGCGATGATCGTCATCACCATGTCCCCCTCCGCGCGGGTGGCGGTCAACGCCGCCGAGATCGCCCGCCACCAAGGGGTTCATGTGGCCGTCATCACCGACAGCTACGCATCTCCTGCCTTGCGCCATGCGAACAGCTCTTTCATTATAACAGGGGAAAGTCCGAACTTTTTTAACACTTACACGACGACGGTTTTTTTCCTTGAGATGCTTATGGCAATGCTTGCACAAAAAGCCGGACCGGACGTCGTGGAACGGATATCAGAGATCGAGCGCCACAACAGGGCGCTTGGAGAAGTGGTCGATCTGTGAGGCACGGATGCCTCGGGAGGACCAAACATACCACTAAGGGGAGTCACTTATGACCAAACATATGAAATTCGGATTTGCTGCGGCAGCCGCCTCTGCGATGATCGCAGGCTCTGCAATGGCCGAAGAATTTGTCACCATCGGCACCGGCGGTGTGACCGGGGTGTATTACCCGACCGGCGGCGCGATCTGCCGTTTGGTCAACAAGAACCGCAAGGAAACCGGTGTGCGTTGCTCGGTCGAATCCACCGGCGGTTCCGTTTACAACGTGAACACGATCAAAGAAGGCGAGCTGGAATTCGGCGTTGCCCAGTCCGACATCCAGTACAACGCTTACAACGGTGTTGTGCAGTTTGAAGGCGAGCCCTTCGAAGACCTGCGTGCCGTGTTCTCCGTGCACCCCGAGCCTTTCACTGTTGTGGCTCGTGCCGACTCTGGCGTGAAAGTCTTTGAAGACCTCAAAGGCAAGCGCATGAACATCGGCAACCCCGGTTCCGGTCAGCGCGCGACCATGGAAGTCGTGATGGAGAAACTCGGCTGGACCAGCGACGACTTCGCACTGGCGACCGAGTTGAAACCGTCCGAGCAGTCTGCTGCGCTCTGCGACAACCAGATTGACGCAATGGTTTACACTGTGGGTCACCCGTCGGGTTCCATTCAGGAAGCCACGACCGCTTGTGACTCCGTGCTCGTTGAAGTTGCCGGTCCTGCGATTGACGAACTGGTTGCAGACAACCCCTACTACCGCACCGCCACCATTCCGGGCGGCATGTATCGTGGCAATGACGAAGACGTGCATACGTTCGGTGTTGGTGCGACCATCGTGACCTCCGCTGATGTCTCCGAAGATGCGGTCTATGCGGTTGTTTCCGCTGTGTTTGAAAACTTCGAAGACTTCAAAGGTCTGCACCCTGCCTTCGCAAACCTGACGCCGGAAGAAATGATCAAAGACGGTCTGTCCGCTCCGCTGCACCCGGGTGCTGTGAAGTACTACAAAGAAAAAGGCTGGATGGAATAATCCGCCTTCGACTTCCCGGGCGGCACGTCATGTGCCGCCCTTTTCTCATAAAAATATAAGGGACGATGGGGATCAATGTCAGACACTGGGAAACAGGCCTTGAACGAGGCCGAGCTTCAGGAGCTGGTGGCGGCTTCTGATAGCGGCGCACGCAATGTGCCGGGAACATTGGGTAAGGTGATTGCGGCAGTTGCGCTGTTGTGGTCGGTTTTCCAGGTGCTCCTTGCCTCTCCGATCGGGTTGAAAGTTCTACCCGGCGATATGATCAACAACGCGCGGCAGATCCATCTTGCCTTCGCGATCTTCCTGTCGGCCATGGCCTATCCGCTGTTCAAATCGGCGCCGAAGTCCTCCGTGCCGTGGTATGACTGGATTTTGGGCCTCGGCGGGGCGTTCCTCGCCATGTATGGCTATTTCTTCTACGAGAAAATCGTCGGCAACGGCGGGCTTGCGGATACGAGTGACTCCTATTTCGCGCTCGCGGGGCTCGCATTCCTATTTATTGCAGCCTACCGCACACTCGGGCCGGTGATGGTGCTTCTGGCCATTGTCTTCCTTGGCTATGTCTTCTTTGGTGCCTCCGAAGCCGTGCCGGACTCGATCCGTTGGGCGGGGGCCTCATTGCGCAAAGCCATGTCGCATATGTGGATCACGACCGAGGGCGTCTTCGGCATTGCGCTCAACGTCTCGACGCAATTCGTCTTCCTCTTCGTGCTCTTCGGTGCGCTGCTCGATAAAGCGGGCGCGGGCAACTATTTCATCAAAATGGCCTTTGGCGCTTTGGGACACCTGCGTGGTGGTCCGGCAAAAGCGGCTGTTGTCGGCTCTGCGGCAACTGGGCTGATTTCCGGCTCCTCGATTGCCAACGTGGTGACGACCGGCACATTCACTATTCCGTTGATGAAACGTGTGGGATTTTCTGCCGAAAAAGCGGGTTCGGTCGAAGTGGCCTCCTCGGTGAACGGCCAGATCATGCCGCCGGTGATGGGTGCGGCCGCGTTCCTCATGGTGGAATATGTCGGCATTTCCTATTTCGAAGTGATCAAACACGCCTTTGTGCCCGCGATCATTTCCTACATCGCGCTGGTCTATATCGTTCACCTTGAAGCGGTGAAAAACAACATGCCGACCATCGGCAACAAGGTCGTGTCACTCTGGCGCACGATCATGGGGATGTTCCTGTTCTTCGCGGGCTTTGGCGGGCTGTGTTATGCCACGCAATTCCCTGTGCGCCTCATCACCTCCATGGTGCCCGAAGGCAGCGGCTGGATTCTCGCCGTGGCGATTGCTCTGGTCTATGTCGGTCTGATCAAACTGGCCGCGAAATCCGATGATCTCGAAATCGACGATCCTGATTCCGAATTGATGGAACTGCCGGATGTGGCCAAGCTCTGGACCGCCGGTCTCTACTACCTCCTGCCGATCATCGTTCTGGTCTATTTCCTGATGATCGAACGCAAGTCTCCGGGGCTTTCGGCCTTCTGGGCAACCTTCCTGTTGTTTTTCATCCTTCTGACGCAAAAGCCGCTCAAGGCAATCTTCCGCGGCGAAAGCGATGCGGTGGATTGCCTCAAGGAAGGTGTGGTTGATCTGGTTGAAGGTATGATCGACGGTGCGCGGAACATGATCGGGATCGGCCTTGCCACAGCAACGGCAGGGATCATCGTCGGCACCGTATCGCTCACCGGTATCGGTCAGGTGATGGCGGATTTCGTCGAGTTCCTCTCCGGCGGCAACCTGATCCTGATGCTTCTGTTCGTGGCGATCCTGTCGCTGATCCTCGGGATGGGCCTGCCGACCACGGCGAACTATATCGTTGTGTCCTCGCTCATGGTGTCCGTGGTGGTCGAACTTGGCGCACAATCGGGGCTGATCGTGCCGCTGATCGCCGTTCACCTCTTTGTGTTCTACTTCGGGATCATGGCGGATGTGACGCCCCCTGTGGGGCTGGCCAGTTTCGCCGCCGCCGCTGTGTCGGGGGGCGATGCGATCCGCACGGGGTTCACCGCTTTCTTCTACAGCTTGCGGACCGTCGCCCTGCCCTTCGTCTTCATCTTCAACACCGACCTTCTGTTGATTGATGTCACGCTGGTGCAAGGGATCATCGTCTTCATTGTGGCGACCATCGGTATTCTGGTGTTCACCGCAGCGACGATGGGCTTTTACATCACCAAGTCGCGGATTTGGGAAACAGTGGCACTTTTGCTCGTGGCCTTTACCCTCTTCCGTCCGGGGTTCTTTATGGACATGATCCAGCCGCCCTATCACGAGACCGCCCCCACCGCTGTCGCGCAGGCGCTTGAAGAAGCCCCCGCCGGTTCGCAGTTGCGGATCGTGGTGACAGGCCCCGATTTCGACACGCTGGAGCAAAAGGATGTCCACCTGGCGCTCACCGTGCCGGAAGCTGAAGGCGGCGATGCGCGTCTTGATGCGCTCGGGCTGATGCTCATGGCTGATGGCGACCGCATGATCATGGACGAGCCGATGTTCGGCACGCCCCTGTCGGAGCAACTGTCGAGCTTCGATTTCTACGGCGACGAGCCGGTGCAGATCACGAATGTTCAGGCTCCGGCCGACCAGCTTCCGAAAGAACTGATGTTCATTCCTTCGCTCATCCTCTTGGGCCTCGTGACCGTCCTGCAACGACGCCGGGCGGCCTCCAAGCGTGAATTCGAAGGAGAACTCGCATGACCCAGACCATTCTCTGTGCCGTCGACGTGAACCGCGTTAAAGACGAGGTGAAAGTCTTGCAAACCGCCGCACGTCTGGCCGCTGCCGAAAATGCGCAGCTCGACGTGATCACCGTGCTGCCCGATTACGGGATGAGCTGGGTGGGCGGTTACTTCGATGAGAAACACACGAAGGAAGCACGCAAACACGCGAAAGAGGCGTTGAACAATCTGGTGGAAGAGGCTCTCGGGCCGGAAGCCAATGCAAATGTCCGTCATGTGGTGGCCGTGGGAACGGCCTATCACGAAATCCTCGAAACGGCGGAGAAGGACGGGGCCGACCTGATCGTGCTCGGTGCGCATCGGCCGGATTTGAAGGACTATCTCTTGGGGCCGAATGCCGCTCGCGTTGTGCGGCACTCCAACTGTTCGGTGTATGTCGTGCGCTGACGCCTGTGCGATGTAAATAAATTTGGCCTGCCCCGGAAACGCGGCAGGCCATTTTGTTTCGGGCGAATTACCGCAGTTGAAATCCCGTCATCAGTGGATCGCGGTCATCGACGAAGATCGTGTTGTGACCAATGACACGCGCCCATCCGGCGACGCTCGGGAGAATGGCGTCGAAATCCCCCAGTCGGGTTTCACCTTCCACTTTGCAGGTGAACATCGTGCCAATGATGCTTTCATGGATGAAGGTGTTGCCAGTCTTGAGCCGCCCGCGAGCATGGAGTTGCGCCATGCGCGCAGAGGAGCCTGTCCCGCAGGGGGAGCGGTCAATGGCTTTTTCGCCGTAGAACACAGCGTTGCGGGCATCCGCCTCGGTCTGGGTCGGGGCATCACACCACATGACATGGCTGACGCCTGAAATGCGCGGGTCGGTCGGGTGTTCGGGGGCCAGTGCCTCTTGCGCTGCGGCACGGATGATCGGGCTGAGACGTTGAATGTCGCTTACGGTCATATCGTCGAGACCGGACCAGTTGTCCTGCGGCTCAACGATGACATAGTAATTGCCGCCATAGGAAAGATCGACTTTCAAGGCACCCAAGCCGTCGATGTTCAGGATCACATCGCGGGCGTGCAGGTAGGCGGGCACATTGAAAAGCCGCACCTGTTCGACATAGTTGCCGTTCTGCGTGTATTCGATGTCCACTTTCCCCGCGGGCGTCTCCAGCGAAAGCTGTCCGGCGGTGCGCGGCACGACGAGCCCTTCTTCCAGGGCGGCGGTCACTGTGCCGATGGTGCCGTGGCCGCACATGGGCAGGCAGCCGCTCACCTCGATAAACAGCACGCCGATGTCACAGTCCTCGCGCGAGGACGGGTAGAGGATCGTGCCGGACATGACATCATGGCCGCGTGGTTCGAACATCAGCGCCTGACGCACCCAATCATGATCCCGCTGAAAGATTTCGCGTTTCTCGGACATGGGAACGGCAGGAAGCTGTGGCCCGCCACCGGCGACAACGCGCACAGGATTGCCGCAAGTGTGGGCATCCACACAAAAGAAACTATGTCTCATAACTCAGGCTCCATATGTGAAACGCTCGATCCGGTAGGGTGTCAGATCAAGGCTGGCAGGTTTGTTATCAATCAGGTCCGCCACAAGACGTCCGGTCGTGGCTGCTTGGGTGAGGCCGAGGTGGCCGTGCCCGAAGGCATGGATCACATTGCGGTTGTTCGGGGAATGTCCGATGACCGGCAGGCTGTCGGGCGTGGCGGGACGATGGCCGGACCACTGGATTCCTTGGTCACTGTCGAGATCGGGCAAGTAGCGTTTCGCCAGTTTCACCAGTGCTTCGGAGCGTTTGAAATTGGGTCTTGAGGTCAATCCGCCAAACTCCGCCGCGCCCCCGATGCGCAATCCTGTCGCAAGTGGCGTGGCGACGAATTTGCGTTCTGCAAAAATGAGTTCACGGGTGATGCTAATGCCCGGAGTTGGAAGTGTCGTGTTATACCCGCGCTCGCTTTCGAGCAAAGCACGATCTCCGATGGAGGCGGCAAGCGGTTTGGACCATGCTCCTGCCGCAAGGACCACCAGATCGGCGCTGACATCAGCATCACCGTCCATCTCGATCCGGACGCCTGTCGCGGTCTGGTTGATCCGCTTGGCCGCGCCGCGTGCGATGGTGGCTCCGTTGCCTAGCACGATGTCCAGAAGGCCGTTGTGAATGTCTTTGGGGTCCGAGACTTGCGACCATTGCGGGGTGAACATGGCCTTGTGCACAAGACCGCTGAGGGCCGGTTCAAGCTGGCGTGCCTCGTCTCCACTCATCGGGGTGCAGGTCACGCCATGCTGGCGTTTCAATTCCCATTCCGCCGCATCCGCCTGAAAGGCCGTTTCACTTTCGTAGACGGTCAAAGCGCCGTGGTTGTAGAGCTTGTCTGACAGGCCAGCACTGTTCAAAAGGGGCATCAGGTCGTCATATGTGCGGCTGTTGAGTGCAGACAGGGCTCCGGCGATCCGCTCCATCTCCGAACGTGTGCTGACGCGGGAAAACCGCAGCATCCACGGCAGAAGCCGTGGCGCATGTGTCCAGCGCAGGCTCAGAGGGCCGAGCGGGTCGAACAGCCACTTGGGCAGTTTGAGAAACACACCGGGGGCCGAGGCGGGGACAACTTCGCTAACCGCGATCCCTCCGGCATTCCCGAAAGAGGTTTTGTCGCCTTCAGGGTCGGGATCAACGAGCACGACCGTGTGACCGGATTGCAGGACATGCCACGCGCAGGCCAGACCAACGATCCCTGCGCCAATGATGGCGACTTTCTTGTGTTGCATGGCCACTCCGATTCCCCTGTGTGAGGTGCTCTTTCTCTTGTACACGGGAAAAATAAATTGACAACTGTCGATTGGATCCAGTTTAAGGGTCGCAAGGTCACAACAGAATCTTTGATGCGGCATCCCCTGCCGTGCGCAGCTGTTGTGACCAGCTTTTCAAGGGGGCGCTGCGAGGCGGCTCTTTCACATCCGAATTTCAAAATTCCCGAAAGGAACAGGCAATGGCCATCTGGAAAGGCGTCTTCCCCGCTGTCACCACCAAGCTGAAAGAAGACGGCAGCGTTGATATCGACGCAACCAAAGCAAGCATTGAACGCCTCATCGAAAACGGCGTATCCGGTGTGATCGTTCTGCCGATGCTGGGCGAGAATGCCTCCATGGAAATGGACGAACGCAAAGCCATCATCCGTGCCGCGGTCGAGACTGCCGCAGGTCGTGTGCCGGTGCTGTCCGGTCTGGCCGAAACTACGCTGGAACGCGCGAAGGCCTCTGCGAAGATCTATCAGGACTGCGGTGCGCAGGGTCTGATGGTCTTCCCGAGCCTTGGCTATAAGACCGATGATCGCGAAACTGTTGCGTGGTATAAAGGCATCGCCTCTGCCACGCCTCTGCCGATCATGATCTACAACAACCCGATTGCCTATGGCGTGGATTGCACGGTCGAGGTTCTCAAAGAACTCGTCGATACGCCGGAAATCGTTTGTATCAAGGAAGAAACCGGCGATATTCGTCGTGTGACCGATATGTATATCGCTTTCGGTGACCGGTTCAGCCTGTTCTGCGGCGTGGATGATCTCATCGTCGAAAGCAGTGCGCTGGGTGTGACGGGCTGGGTGTCCGGCATGACCAATGTCTGGCCGGCGGAATGTGTAAAACTCTTCGGCCTGTGCCAAGACGAGAAATATGCGCAAGCCCGCAAACTTTATCAGGTGCTGACGCCGTCTTTCCACCTCGATACCCATGTGAAGCTGGTGCAATATATCAAGCTGGCCGAAAACCTCGTTTACGGTGCGCCGGAATGGGTGCGTGCCCCGCGTCTGCCTTTGGTCGGTGACGAGCGCGATTTCGTCGTTGCCACGGTAACGGATGCCATCGAGAAACTGAAAACACTCTGAACCCCTGCAGAGTGTGAGGGCGGCCGCTTTCGGGTGGCCGCCTTTTTGTATCGGCTGCTCTCCCCTCCCCTCCCCTGTTCGCGCTTCCCCGTGTTTCAGGTGCTTGACTGCGTTTCCTATGGCGGTGGGCGGCAGATTATGTAAATCTGCGGGCTGGATCCAATAACACGGCGTCGGAATATACATCATGAAATCGGGAATGGGATTGACCAAAAGCCATAGTCTGAAACGCCAGAGCCTTCCCGAAGCCTTGGCAGACTCCCTGCGCGAGCGCATTTTGAATGGTGAATTCAAACCGGGCGAATCTCTGGTTCAAGAAGCTCTTGCCGAAGAATATGAGTGTAGCCGTATGCCCGTGCGCGAGGCATTTCGTCAGCTTGAGGCCGCCGGACTGATTGTCACCAAGGTGCACAAAGGGGCGGTTGTCGCCGCCATGCCCGCCGAGCAGGCGCAGGAACTCTATGAGCTGCGCGTCAATCTCGAAAGCGTCTTGCTGGAACATGCGATCCCGAACATGACGGATGCCGATCTTGATGCCTCCGAACAGGTGCTTCGCGAGCTTGAAAAAGCCTATGAGGAAAGAGACATCAACCGATGGGGCTCGTTGAACTGGGAATTCCACCGGAGCCTCTATGTGCCCGCCAACCGCACCCAAACGCTGGCGATTGTGCAAGGCGTCAACCTTCAGGTCGAACGCTACGTCCGGCTTCAATTGTTGATCAGCGAGACATTCGAAGCCGCCCAGAAAGAGCATCGTGCGCTTTTGGAATATTGCCGTGCGCGGAATGTCGAGGCGGCGGTGGCCCTGCTCAAACAGCATATTCACGATGCCGGAGACAGTCTTGTATCCTCGCTTGAGGCGCGTTCCGTTGATGCGTGAGGCTCAGGGGGTCTCAACCGGCGTGGCAAAATGTGTCTTCATTTCGCGAGCCAGAATGTCTTTCCAGATTTCGATCAGCGGCTCTTCGGCATAGGTGCCATCTGCGCAGAACCGGTTGACGCAAATCCCGCGCAGCATACACAGGTTGAGCCGCAAGAGCTTCGAGGCCATCTCGTCGTCAGGATCAAGTCCCATCATCTGAATGGTGCGCCGATCGCGTTTCTTTGACCATCGGGCCAGAGCCGCGCGCAACCGTGTGCCCAGATCAGGGTCCAGTCGCGCCGCCAGCATAAGTTCAAGAATGGCCAGATAGGTGCTTTTGGAAAACAGTTCGGTCCAGAGAGCATCGATCAGCGCCTCTGTGGTCAGGCTACCCTGCGCATCCAGATCGCAAAAGGGCCATTCCTTTTCCCACTCCGCCAATACATATTCATAGGCCGCTACGAACAGATCGTTCTTCGTCGGGAAATGATAGTTCAGCGCACCACGGGACATCTTTCCACGTTCGGAAATCAGCTTTGTGGACACACGTTCATAGCCGACCTCCGCCAGAACAGAGACCGTCGCTGCGCAAACGCGCCGCTGCATATCAACGGATTTCGCCTCTTGTTTGCTGAGGGGGCGCGGGGTCTGTGTCATAATCAATGTCTGGTCTTTCAATACGCGTCTTGATGCAGAAGGCTTGGCGTAAAATTATTATCACGTCAGGCGTTCTGGTAAATCATTGATGTGGGGCAAGCGGTGAATTCCCGCACCAAAATGCGACGGCGTCTAAACTGCCTATTTTATAGTCATTCGTTCAAAAATCTGTCGCGAGGCAAATTTCGCGGAACGCCCCTGCCCTACGCTGTTTTGCACGCCGGTCCGAAATATGCGGCGTAACGCGTTGTTTTTTCACCTTTGCCTGCGTTCGGGCGGTTCAATCCGGTCCTCGCTCCTTTTCTTAGAGAAAGAAAGGCGCTTGACGGGAAGAGGTCTCTGGTTATGGATACTGGATACAATCTACAAAAAAGAGGCGCCCTCACGTCCCGATCAAGAGGACAGGACCGCTTTCACATCTCGTGACGACCTCTGCTTTCTACCCAATCCATAAAAACAACGCCCAACACAGACCAACCGGGAAGGATCATTCGAATGAAACTTAAACACAGCCTCATCGCGCTTATCACTGCAGCGGCGGCTTTCGGCTCGGCGCAGACCGCCTTGGCCGAGACCAAATTCAACATGGCGAACGAATATGCCGACACGAGCTTTCAGGCCGACGGCGACCGCTTTTTCCTTGAGCGTGTCAATGAACTGACCAACGGTTCGGTGGCGATCGACTATTTCCCCGGTGGCGGGCTTGGCTATAAATCGGCGGACCACTTCTATGCGGTCTCTGATGCGGCGATTGATATTGCCAACACCTTCATCGGCCAGCTTTCTGGTGTCGATCCGATCTTCCTGCTCCCGTCCCAGCCCTTTGTTGTGACATCCGAGAAAGAAGCCAAAGTGTTGGAAGAGGTTCTGGCTTCGCGCTACGCCAAGACCTTTGCCGACAACAATCAGGTCTATCTCTTTTCCTCGCCCTGGCCCCCGTCGGGCCTGTGGTCGCGTGAGCCGGTGTCGGACACGGCCAGTTTGCAGGATCTGAAAGTGCGTGTGGCGGATGCCAATGCGACCATCGTCTTCCAAGAGGCCGGTGCTGCGCCCTTGCAACTGTCTTGGGGCGATGTGATGGCCCAGCTTGCCACCAACGCGCTGGATGCGGCGGTGACCTCGGCTGAAGGCGGGGTGAATTCCAAGCTTTGGGAATTCCTGCCGAACTATCTGGCGGTCAACTACACAACGCCGGTCAATGTCATTCACATGAACCTTGATGCCTTTGAAGCATTGAACGACGACGAACAGGCCGCCGTGCGTCAGGCCGCTCAGGAGACTGTGGATCGCCAGTGGGGTCTGTTGGCCGAGCGTCTGCAAGAGAACTATGCGATCTTGCGTGAGAACAACGTGGATGTTGTCGAAGATGTGCCCGCAGATGTGCTCGATACATTGCGCAGCGCATCGGATGCCTCGATGGCAAGCTGGCTGGAAAAAGCCGGCCCTGATGGCGCGGCCATTCTCGAAGAATACAAAAGCAAGATGCAGTAACGCCCCTGTCACGAGGCGGCTGTCTGTCTGTCTCGTGATCTGACCAAGCCTTATGTGATCCTCTAAAGATACATTTTTGAGCTCGAAAAGGCTTCATAAATCAAAATACTACATGTCGTTTCTCCAATGCCTGCGACGCAGGTGTCGGAGTGCGCGTGAGGGAGAAGACAGAACAATGACCCGATACGAAAGATTTGTGGATCGCGTGACATCCCTGTCCGCCTATGCAGCGATGCTCTGCGTGGTTTTGATGGTGGGCCATATCCTGCTTGAGATCGTATTGCGCAATCTCTTCTCCAGGTCGACCTTCGTCCTTGAGGAATTTGTCGGCTACGCAACAGCGGCGGCGGCGTTTTTCGGTCTGGGGGCGGCGTTGCGCGACGGGGAACTCATCCGTGTCGGGCTTCTGATGGAAGCCCTCGGCCCGATCCCCAAACGCTTTGTCGAAGGCATTTGCGCCCTGCTCGGTCTGACGACCATCAGCTTTCTGTGCTGGTTCCTCATCCGCACCGTGATGCGCAGTTGGGAACGGGGCACCACCTCGACCTCCATTCTCGAAACCCCGCTCTGGATCCCGCAATCTCTGGTCGTGATCGGCCTTGTGTGTTTCGGGCTGCAACTTTCCGTCCATCTTCTTCAGGCCGTCACCGGACGTTTGCCTGAAAAAGCCGATCCCTCTCTCCACCCCGAACAGCAGGATACCTAATATGTCGTCAGTCGAAGTTGCCCTCGCCGTTCTGGTCATGCTTGTGGCCGCGCTCGGGTTCGGGGTCTGGATATTCATTGCCTTGCTGCTGGTGTCCGTCGCCTCTCTGGTGTTCATGCTGGATTTCACCTTCCTGAAAACCGGCGTCATCAATTCCACGATCATTCTGCGTGCCTCCAGTGCATGGGAGCTCTCCGCGATTCCGCTTTTTGTCTGGATGGGCGAGTTGATTTTCCGCACCGACATCGCACGGCGGCTCTTTAACGGTCTGGCCCCCATTGCAAATCTCGCGCCGGGGCGGATGCTGCACACCAATATCATGGGCTGCACGCTCTTTGCCGCCGTTTGCGGCTCCAGTGCGGCCACCACGGCGACGGTCGGGAAGATCACCATCAAGGAATTGAAAAGCCGTGGTTATGACGAGACCCTTGCCATCGGTTCGCTGGCGGGCGCTGGTAGCCTCGGTCTTTTGATCCCGCCGTCCATCGTCATGATCGTCTATGGTGTGCTCGCCGAAGTGTCGGTCGCAAAGCTTTTTGCGGCGGGCATTCTGCCCGGCTTGCTGATCGCGGGGCTTTATTCCGGCTATGTCATGCTGCGCGCGGCGGCCAATCCCGCGCTGGCCCCTGCGGCGAAGGTGCGTTTGACGCTGCCGGTGCTCGCACGCTCGATGATGGACCTGCTCCCTGTGGGCATTCTCGTGGTTCTGGTGCTGGGTTCGATCTACAGTGGCATCGCCACCCCGACCGAAGCCGCCGCCGTTGGCGTTTTTGCGACACTGGTCCTGACGGGCGTGCAAAAGCAGCTGAACTGGTCCGTGCTCTACGACTCCCTTTACGGCGCGATCAAACTTTCGGCGGTGATTTGTTCGCTTCTGGCCGCCGCGGCAGTGCTTTCCACAACCATGGGCTATCTGCGCGTGCCGCAACAGACCTCCGAAATGATTGCGCGGCTCGATCTGGGCCACTATCAACTCATCCTCGTGCTGGCCGTGTTCTATATCATCTTGGGGCTGTTTCTCGATGGGGTCTCTATCACCGTGATGAGCCTGCCGATCACCCTGCCCCTGATCGTCGCCGCCGGTATTGATCCACTCTGGTTCGGTGTTTTTCTGGTCGTCATGATCGAACTGGGACAGATCACCCCGCCCATCGGCTTCAACCTGTTCATCCTGCAACGGTTGACGGACAAGAGCATTCTCACGGTTGCATGGTATGCTTTCCCCTTCTTTGTGCTTATGTGCATCGGGGCGGCGCTGCTCGCGGCCTTCCCGCAAATCGCGCTCTGGCTGCCAGAACTGATGACAGCCGCAAAATAACAAAGGCGATACCATGACCCGAAGCCCCTCCCTCACCACGGCTCTTGATGCGCTGGCGGAAAATCTGAGCGAGGGGCCTTCGGGCTTTTCCGCTTTTGTGCCCCCTCTTCAGAGCCTTATCGGCCCGTGCTATGTCGCGGTCTCCCTTCTGGAGCCGGAGACAAAGCTGCGGCGGATATATTCGAGCGAAGAAGACAGCTATCCGGTCGGCAGCGTCAAAAGCATGGTCGGCACCGGCTGGGAAACCGCACTGGTGTTTGAAGGCCGTCACCTGTTCTCACCGGATGCAAACGCCCTCCACTTCGCGTTTCAGGATGCCCTTGCCATTCTCGATCTCGGCTTCGGCTGTGCCATCAACCTGCGGATCGCATGGGGCGGGGTATTGCTCGGCTCTGTGAATCTTTTGGCGAAACCCGATGCGTTTGATGCACAGAGCTTTCAACATGCCAAAGCCTTCGTCGCACCTTTGACCTTGATGACACTGCGCTACATCGAGCGGAACGGGGCCGGTTTTTAACGCCGGCCACTTGGCGACTGCATAGCAGGCCGCACAGATATTCCTAAAAGCGCCGATCAACTTTGCATATGACATTATGACATAAAGAAGGGGGCCACCAAGTGGCCCCCGTTTTCGTGCGTGGTCATTGCCTGCGCTGTTAGTAGGCCAGCGAGGGCAGCCACAATGTCAGGATCGGGAAGAGGATCAGGATGATCAGGGTCAGAAGGTCCATCGCCAGAAACCACGAGATGCCACGGAAAATTTCTGGCAAGGTCACGCGGTTGTTCAAGGCCCCGTTGATCATATAGACATTCAACCCGATTGGCGGCGTGATCAGCCCGACTTCAAGCAGCTTGATGACGATGATCCCGAACCAGACCGGATTGATGCCCGCCTCGTTCACCAGCGGCACAAGGATCGGCAGGGTCAAAAGCAACAGGCCGATGCTGTCGATCAACATGCCAAGCACCAGAAAGATCACCGAGACCGCCAGAAGAATCCACCATGTCTCCGTGCTGACCGACAGGATCGCATCGGCGAAGGCCCGCGGGAAGCCCGAGAGGGCCAGGAAACGGGTGAAGAACAGCGAACCGATCAGGATGATAAAGATGGACGCGGTCGAGATGATCGCTTGAGAGACCGCCTCGAACAAGGCCGCGCGGGTCAGTTTGCGGCGGACAATCGCAATGATCAGAGCCGCAAATGCGCCGAGCGCACCGGCTTCTGTCGGAGAAAAGACGCCGGTGAAAATCCCGCCAAGCACAACAAGGATCAGCGTGGGCAAGGGCCAGACATCGCGAAAGGCTTCGCGGCGTTCTTCTTCGGTCGGGTTAACCTGAACAGTGCCGGCAAGCGAGGGTTTGAGTTTGACGCGGATCATGATCATCGCCATGTAGATCAGCGCGGAGAGGATGCCCGGTATGAAACCGGCCATGAACAGCTGGCCCACAGAGACCTGCGCATAAACCCCGTAGAGGATGAGCAGGACCGAGGGCGGGATCAGCGAGCCCAAAGTGCCAGAGGCCGCAATCGTGCCCGTTGCCAGACCACGGTCATAGCCGTTGTCGAGCATTTCCGGCACGGCCATACGCGACATGGCCGAGGCGGTTGCAACCGAAGAACCGGACGCTGCCGCGAAAAAGGCACAGGCTCCCACCGAGGTGATCGCCAGACCGCCGGGCAGTTTCGCCAGATATAGCCTAAGCGCGAGAAACAGCCCCCGTGTCATATCGGTGGAGGAGCACAGAAACCCCATCAACAAAAACATGGGCGCTGCCGAAAGTTCCCATGAGCCGACATAGTCAAACGGTGTGGCCGAGATCATGCCCCAAGCGACATTCATATTGAACATGAACCCGATGCCTGCAATGGACACCAGCCCGAGCGCCAGCCCGATCGGCACACGAATTGCGATCAGGATCAACGCGGCAAAGACGCCTGCGATGCCGATTTCTAGGTTGCTCATTGCGCAAAGTCCTTCGTTGTGCCGTGTCGTGTGGGAGATGTTATGTTGTCGGGGCGTGTGTTCGGATAAGCGCAGCCCTGCATCAGAGCGCCTCGCGGCGGGAGATCGCCTTCAACAGATTGGCGAGAACCGCGAACAGAACGCCGATAAAGCCGACGGGCAAAGCCCAACGCGCAGGCCAGATCAAAAAGCGGAAGTTGCTCATGGCCTCCTCGCCGCGTTGTGTGGCGCTGATGGCGTCTTGCAGGGATTGCCAGAACAGCATCCCGAAAAAGATCAGGCCCAGCACACAGGCAAAGATATAGAGGCCCAGTTGCACGGATTTCGGCATTTTCTGCGCGAAAAGATCAACGCGGATATTTTCGTTTCGGTGCTCGACAAAGCCGAAGGCGAGAAAGACCAGAGCGACCATGTAGTAGAAAGAAACCCACTCCAATGTGCCGACGATCTGGCCGTTGAAAAAATACCGGACACCCACATCAAGGGTGATGTGGAACATCATCAATACCATGACAATGCAAGCGGCGGTGGCTGTCCCGATGTTGAGCCAGCGGATCGCGTTGAGTAAGAACTGCATCGCAACGTCCTGAATGTAGCTGAATGGAGAGCGGGCCCGCACGAAAGGCGAGCCCGCAGGTGTTTACTCGACGCCGTATGTGGCCGGATCGATCTTGCTATAGATTTCTTCCATAGCCAGCGCGGTCAGGGCATCTTCGTCGGTCGGTTCGATTTCCGCCAGAAGGTCGGCCCATTTCTGCATTGTGTCCTGGAAATCGCCAATCAGCGCTTCCGGATCTGCGACACCCGCAGCCTCGGCTTTCTCGATTGCGCCTTCAGCGGCTTTGGCGCGGAAGGTGGTCACATGCTCAACCAGATCCTGCTCCGGCTCGTAGACATTGCCACCTGCGGCGATAGACGCGGCGAGACCGGCGTCAACCTTGGCGTTATAGGCAATCACGATGCGGGCCATCGAACGGGCGGAGGCTTCCATCAGAACCGCACGGTCTTCCGGTGTGAGCGAGGCCCAGAAATCGACGTTATAGCCCCACTGCGGGCCGGACCAATACATGCCTGTGGAGAGCAGGGTGGTGTGTTCCGCCACTTCGAGGAGCGAACGGTCGAGAAGGTCGCTGGCCGCGTTTGTGGCGCAATCAAGCGTGCCGCGTTCCAGACCGGTATACATTTCGCTCGAAGGCACGTTGACGGGAATGCCGCCGGCATCTTCGACCCAGACAGACACCGCAGAACCCGCTGTGCGGATACGTTTGCCGGCCATCTCTTCGAGATTGCGCACGGGGCTGGAACACATCAGCACATAGGCCGGAGTGGCATAGGCACCGAGATAGACCAGCTTGCTGTCTTTCCATTCCTGAAGCTGGGCTTCGTTGGTCATCGAGAACTCGGCCACAGCGAAAATTGCGGTCAGCGGATCGGAATAGGCAAAGCCGAGATCCTGCACCGCGTTGGAGACGGGCAGATCGGAGGGCGTGTAGACGGCGGCGTGGTGCGCGACCTGAACGACATTGTCCTGAATGCCCTGCATGGAGGCGCGCGGCGCCAGAAGCACGGTGCCGGTGAAGACTTCGGGCACCAGTTCGCCACCGGACAGTTCTTCGACCAGTTCGGCCCAGCGGATATAGCCCTCGCCGGACATCGGCACGGCCCCGTCATAGAAGCTGTTGGCGATGAAATTCGTTTCGGCCACGGCGGAACCCGCCATAAGTCCGGCAAGTGCCGTGTAGGTCAGAAGTTTTTTCATTGGTATTTTCCTGTTGGTTAAGGATGTATGACCGCCCGCAGTCGTTGTTGTGTTTCGCGGGCTGGCCAGAGTGGAAGCGGTGTGAAGTGTGGGTGATAAGAGAAGGCATTGCGCCTTCCCGCGGATCAGGCCCGCGTATCAGGAAAGCGCGGCCGTTTTCTTGATGACTTGGCCTTCTTTCATAATGAACGGCATATGGGCGCCCTGACCAGTCAAAAGCGCCAGATCGTCCAGAGGGTTGCCATCGACGGCGATGATGTCGGCAAAGGCCCCCGGGGTGATCTCCCCGATCTGCCCTTCCATCCGCAGCACCTTGGCCGCATCGACCGTGGCAGACCGGATCACCGCATCCGCAGGCAGATATCGCCCGCGCAGGGTGAACTCGCCCGATTGTTCCGAATGCATCCCGCCGAGCAAATCCGAGCCGTAGCCCATCAGAACGCCTGCCTTGTGCATCTTTTCGAGGCGTTCGAGACCGGCCTCGCGCACATCCACGACCTTGGCAACAGATTCCGCAGGCATGCCGAACTCCGCGCCCGACTTGGCGAGAATGTCATAGGTGATGTTGGTCGGCACAACCGCAACGCCCTCTTTCGCCACTCGTTCGATGGTGGAGTCGGACATCAGGTTGCCGTGCTCGATACATTCGAACCCGCAATCCAGTGCGCGGACAATGGCTTCGTCGCAATAGAGGTGGCCGGTCGCATAGGTGCCAAAGCCCTTGGCAATCTCGACCATGGCTTTCAATTCTTCGACGGAAAAGACCAGATAGCCGACCGGATCGGAGGGCGAGGACACCCCGCCATCGGCCATGACCTTGACGAATTGCGCACCGTTTTTGAGCTCTTCACGCACCGCGCGCTGGATTTCCGGCACGCCATCACATTTGCGGCCCAAAGTGCCGAGCACTTCGGGATACCAGCTCACATCACGGTTGCTGAACGGACCACGGTAATCCGTGTGTCCGCCGGTTTGCGACAGGGCCTTGCCACAGATCACCAGACGCGGGCCGAGAAACGCACCTTCTTCGACGGCGAGTTGCAGACCGCGATCCGCGCCGCCCAAATCCCGAACCGTGGTAAAGCCACGCATCAGCATGCCGCGCATGATCTGGCTGCTGCGGGCGGCGACAAGCGATGTCGGCAGTTCGGCGTTCAGGCCCAGATTGGCGGTGGTGGCAATGACGTGCACATGGCAGTCGGTCAGACCCGGCATGACCGTCAGGCCCGCCATATCAAACACGTGCTCCGCATCGGCGGTCACATCCTTGCCAACCTCTTTGATCTTGCCGCCTTCAATGACGATCCCCACCGGATCGGTCGGCTCCGGAGATGTCCCGTCTACAATTCTGGCGTTCTTGAGCAAAGTAAGTGTCATCTGTTGTCCTAACTCGCATGCGTGGCACGTTTTGCGTCCGCATATATGTGTTGTCGGTGGGGTCGCTGGCCCCGTCTTGGTCTTGGCGCCGATACGGCATGACGGTGCAAACGCGTTATGTGTCCCGCATGGGTTTCGGATGTGCACCATTCCTTTGGGCAGGTGCGACATATCTGCACAGCCTTAGGGGCGGAGGTCAGGGGTGCAAATAAAAAAAAGCTGTCCAGACTGTTTTTTTTATGAATGCCCGAAAAGTGCCTAAGTTTTGTGCTTTATTCAGTCACATGTCGGGAAGTCTCCACCCTCTGCCCCTTTTCGCGGCGGTTCAAAACCGCAGGACAGGCGGAGGTAGGTTCGGAGATTCGGCGCGGGCGCATGTGGCAGAGCCTTCGCGCGTCTTACGGGAAGTTTACGGGCGGCAGAGCTGACATTCGTCGCAATAGGCGGCCACGACGGTCCATTCCTCGGACAGCACTTCGACCTCATGCACACAGCCCGGCGGCACACGTAGCGCGGTGCCCGGCTTCATATAGAACTCCTGCCCATTGGCGCGCAGGACCGCTTCGCCGGACAGGGTTAGCGTGACCTCGTCGCGCGGATGGCAATGGGCAACGCTGCGCGCACCTTTCTTGCCGGTGGTCACACTGAGTTTGATAAACCCCTCGCCGCGCTCTTTGGGGGAAAACAGGGTCTTTTGTTCAAAGTCATAGAGTTGGACGGGCGAGACCAGATCGGTTTCTACCAGTTCGGGGTTCTGTGCGCTCATCCGTGATCTCCAATCCTTGTTTGCTCCCGTGTATCTGCCCTCCGGCGGTTTATCCATCGGTGAATGAGCCGCCGTGCCAGTTCTTATCCGGCGTAAACCACTTCTGTGCCCCAGCTTGTGCAGGAGGCGGCAAGCTCGGGGGCGACCGCGCAATCCGTGAAAAACGCATCCACATCCGCCAGAGACGCGATCCGCGCTGGTGCGCTGCGGGAGAATTTTGTGTGGTCCGAGACAAGGTAGGTCTTGCGGGACTGGCGCAGGATGGTCTGGCTGACATTGACCTCCTGAATGTCGAAGTCGAGAAAGTCCCCGTCCTGATCCAGCGCGGAACAGCCGATCACTGCGAGATCGAATTTGAACTTCTGGATAGTCTGCGCCGCCAATGTGCCGACCAACCCGCCGTCCGATCGCCGCAAATGCCCGCCGGTCACAATGACTTCGCATTTCGGATTGGTGGCGAGAATATTGGCCACGTTCATATTGTTGGTCACAACCATGAGGCCCTCATGCTGGAGCAATTCCTGCGCGACCGCTTCCGTACTTGTGCCGATGTTGAGAAACAGGGAGATTCCGTTCGGAATACGCGCGGCACAGGCCCGTGCGATGGCGGTTTTCGCCTCGGCATTGAGCAGCCGCCGGTCCTCATAGCCGATATTAGTAGTGCCCGAGGGCATCACCGCCCCGCCATGCACCCGCTCCAGCCTCCCCTCATCGGCAAGCTCGGAGAGGTCGCGGCGGATCGTCTGAAGCGTCACGCCGAAATGGTCGGCGAGGTCTTCTACCGTCACTTTTCCCGTCTTTCGGGCGATCTCGACGATTTCGGGATGACGGAAGTTGTTGGACATATCGGTTCGCTTTGGTTCGTTTTGGCTATGTATTCCTTAAAAGACCCTATTACCCCCCCGCGAATCCAGTCGATTCTTGTCGGAAGGGCAAAAAAATCCAAAATTCGGCTTCGCAGGCGCAGAAATTATACAAAGACGTATTTCCCAAAATATTGAAATTCGGTGATAAATTTTAAAACGAACAAAAACGAAAAAATGGACTTGCGAGTTTTCTCTTTTCGCGTGTAGGTTTTTTGCGAAGGCACGGAGGACTAGGCGTGAACGCACAGCAAGTTTCGAATCCGGTCGATCTGTTTGTGATCGGCGGCGGCATCAATGGCTGCGGAATTGCGCGTGACGCCGCAGGGCGCGGCTATTCCGTGACGCTTGCGGAGATGGATGATCTGGCCTCCGCCACCTCGTCCGCCTCGACCAAACTGTTCCACGGCGGGTTGCGCTATCTGGAGTATTTCGAGGTGCGGCTGGTGCGTGAGGCGCTGATCGAACGCGAAGTGCTGTTGCGCGCCATGCCGCATATCAGCTGGCCCATGCGCTTCGTGCTGCCCTATCACAAGGATATGCGGTTCGAGGCGGAAACGCCGACTTCCAAGCTGCTCTCCGTTGTGATGCCGTGGATGAAAGGACGCCGCCCCGCGTGGCTGATCCGTTTGGGGCTGTTCCTCTATGACCATCTGGGCGGGCGCAAAATTCTTCCGGCCACAGAGACCCGTGATCTGCGAAGCTCGCCAGAGGGTGCGCCGCTGCAAGAGCGGTTTGCCAAGGCCTATGAATATTCCGATTGCTGGGTCGAGGATTCGCGTCTCGTCGCGCTCAATGCCCGCGATGCCGAGGCGCGCGGGGCGACGATCATGACCCGCACCAAAGTGACCCGCGCCGCCCGCGAAGGCGATTTGTGGCGCATTGAGGTGCAGGACATGGAAAGCGGCGGTTCGCAGACCCATTATGCGAAAATGCTGGTGAATGCGGCGGGGCCTTGGGTTGGCAATGTCATTCACGAGACGATTGACCTGCCCTCGAAAGAAGGTGTGCGTCTCGTGCGTGGCAGCCATATCGTGACGCGCAAGCTTTACGATCACGACAAATGTTACTTCTTTCAGGGCACAGACGGGCGTATCATTTTCGCCATTCCTTACGAGACGGATTTTACCCTGATCGGCACCACGGATGCGGAGCATCGCGACCCGTCCGAGAAACCCTATTGCACCGATGAGGAACGCGATTACCTGATCGCCTTCGCCAATAAGTATTTCAAAGAGCCGATTTCTGCGGAAGATGTGGTTTGGAGCTATTCCGGTGTGCGCCCGCTCTATGACGATGGCGCATCATCAGCGACAGCGGCCACGCGGGATTATACGCTCAAGGTGGATGCGACTGCTGGCGCACCGGTGCTCAATATTTTCGGCGGCAAGATCACGACCTATCGTCGCCTTGCCGAAAGCGCGCTTGAAAAGATTGCAGAACATCTGCCGGACGCGACGGGCCCGTGGACGGCAGGTGTGCCTCTTGCGGGGGGCGATTTCCCGGTGGACGGTGTCGCGGATTTGGTTGGCCAGCTACGCGCCCGTTACCCGTTTCTGACGGATCGCTGGGCCAAACGGCTGGTGCGCGCCTACGGGACCGAAGCACAGCTGTTGCTTGGCGCGGCGAAAACTGCTGAGGATCTGGGAGAGGATTTCGGTGCGACACTGAGCGAGGCGGAGGTTGTCTGGCTCATGGATCACGAATATGCGCGCACCGCTGAAGATGTGATCTGGCGGCGTTCGAAACTCGGGCTCCGGCTCGATGCGGCACAGATCGCGACACTGGAGGAATGGATGAAAACCCGACGCGAACGGGTGGCCGCGGCAGAGTAGCCGGAGCGGCCAGACAGAAATCAGGCGCGGGGAGGAGGACCTTATGACGCTGGAATTACAGGGCGTGTCAAAGACCGTGGAGGGGCAGACACATATAGCCCCGACCGATTTGACGCTCGAAAAAGGCACAATGAATGTGCTGCTTGGACCGACATTGTCGGGCAAGACATCGCTGATGCGTCTCATGGCAGGGCTGGATCAGCCCAGTTCGGGGCGGATCATTTGGGACGGGCAGGATGTGACTGGTATGCGGGTGCAGGACCGGCGTGTGGCGATGGTCTATCAGCAGTTCATCAACTACCCGTCTATGAGCGTCTATGACAACATCGCCTCGCCCCTGCGGCTGATGGGGGTCTCCCGTGCGGAGATCGACCGCCGCGTGCGCGAAAGCGCGGAGATGATGAAGCTCACCCCGATGCTGGAGCGCAAGCCGCTTGAACTGTCCGGCGGGCAACAGCAACGCTGCGCCCTCGCGCGGGCCTTGGTCAAGAATGCAGGGCTGGTGTTGCTCGACGAGCCTCTGGCCAATCTCGACTACAAGCTGCGCGAGGAATTGCGCATCGAGATTCCGAAAATCTTCGAAGCCTCAGGCGCGATTTTCGTCTATGCGACCACCGAACCCGAAGAGGCGCTTTTGTTGGGTGGCAACACGGCGACGCTTTGGGAAGGCCGCGTGACGCAATTCGGGCCGACGCCCGCCGTCTACCGCCAGCCGGTCGATGCAACCACGGCGCGGGTGTTCTCCGATCCGCCGATGAATTTCCTGCAAATCGCCAAGACGGGCGAGCAGCTGATGTTCGGAGACGGGCAGAGCACCAAAGCCACAGGCAAGCTCGCGGACCTGCCCGACGGGCGCTATATGGCGGGGTTCCGTCCGAACCATCTGGAAATTCTCCAACATTCGGAGACAGCCCTGAAATTCACAACCCGCCTGCATGTGACGGAGCTGACCGGTTCGGAGACCTTTGTGCATCTGGATCACCACGGCGCGCGCTGGGTCGGGCTGATCCACGGGGTGCATGATCTCGACATCGGGGGCGCGCTCGATGTCTGGCTCGATCCGCGTCACGTCTATGTATTCGGTGAAGACGGGCGTCTCGTTGCGCCTGCTGCCTATGCGATGGCAGCGTAAGGGAGGCGGAAATGGCACGTATAACACTCGATAACCTCGCGCATTCCTACATGGCAAACCCTGCCTCGGAAGCGGATTTCGCGCTCAAGGAACTCAATTACGACTGGGAGGATGGCGAGGCCTATGCGCTTTTGGGTGCGTCGGGCTGTGGCAAGTCCACGCTGCTCAACATCATCTCGGGGCTTTTGATGCCGTCGCAGGGCCGTATCCTGTTCGATGGCAAGGATGTGACCCATGCGCCGACCGCAGAACGCAACATCGCGCAGGTGTTCCAGTTCCCCGTGGTCTACGACACGATGACGGTGCAGGACAATCTGGCCTTCCCGCTGCGCAACCGTGGCCGCGACGAAGCCTATGTGGCCGAGCGCGTTCAGGAGATCGCGCGGATGATCGGCATGGAAGACATGCTGCGCAAGAAGGCGCGCGGACTGGGGGCGGATGCGAAACAGAAGATCTCGCTTGGCCGAGGCATGGTTCGCAAGGATGTGAATGCGCTGTTGTTCGATGAGCCGCTGACGGTGATCGACCCGCATATGAAGTGGGAATTGCGCACGCAACTCAAGAAGCTGCACCACGATTTCGGTCACACGATGATTTATGTCACCCATGACCAGACGGAGGCTCTGACCTTCGCCGACAAGGTGGTGGTGATGTATGACGGGCGGGTGGTCCAGATCGGCACACCCGAAGAGCTTTTCGAACGTCCGGAACATACATTCGTCGGCTATTTCATCGGCTCGCCGGGGATGAATGTCATCCCCGCGAAAGTCGAGGGGCGGATGGCCTATGTCAACGGGGCGGAGGTCGCCTTGTCTTCGGGTTATGCGCCTTTGAGCGGCAAGGTCGAGATCGGCGTGCGGCCTGAATTTGTACGCCTGAGCGAGAGCGAAGGCCTACCCGTGAAAATCCGCCGCATCGAGGATGCAGGACGGCACAAGATCATCCGCGCCGAATGTTTCGGTCAGGACATCAACATCATTTCCGGCGAGGACGATCCGGTGCGCGCGGACATGACCCGCGTCACCTTCGACGCCGCGAAAGTGAATGTCTATGCGAATGACTGGCGCGTGGCGCCGACAGAGGGGGAGGCCGCCTGATGCAACAGAAAACCACCAATCAGAAAGCATGGTTCCTCGTGCTGCCCGTACTGATCCTTGTGGCCTTTTCCGCCGTGATCCCGCTTATGACCGTGGTCAACTATTCGGTGCAGGACACTTTCGGCAACAACCAGTTCTTCTGGGCCGGTCTCGAATGGTTCGAGGAGATGCTGAGCGACGAGCGCATGTGGAATGCCCTGCAACGCCAGCTTATGTTCTCCGGCATCATTCTGGCCATTGAAATTCCGCTGGGCATTTTCGTGGCGCTCAACATGCCGAAATCCGGCTTCTGGTCGTCCTTCTGCCTTGTGGTCATGTCCTTGCCGCTGCTCATCCCGTGGAACGTGGTCGGCACGATCTGGCAGATTTTCGGGCGCGTGGACATCGGGCTTTTGGGCCATACGCTTGAGGCTCTCGGGATCAATTACAACTACACGCAGAACACAGTCTCCGCATGGATCACCATCATCGTCATGGATGTCTGGCACTGGACCTCGCTTGTCGCGCTTCTGGCTTTTGCCGGTCTGAAGTCCATCCCCGACGCTTATTATCAGGCGGCGCGGATTGATCAGGCGAGCCGCTGGAAGGTGTTCCGCTTTATCGAATTGCCCAAGATGATGGGCGTGCTGATGATTGCGATCCTGCTGCGCTTTATGGACAGTTTCATGATCTATACGGAGCCGTTCGTCGTCACGGGCGGAGGTCCGGGCAATGCGACAACGCTTCTGTCCATCGACCTTGTGAAAATGGCACTGGGGCAGTTCGACCTCGGACCCGCCGCCGCCTTTTCCCTGATGTATTTCCTCGTGATCCTTTTGATCTCATGGGTGTTCTACACCGTGATGGTCAATCTCGACAAAAAGGGCCTCTAAGATGACAGACGCAACCGCACCTGTTGCCGCGACCAAGCGGCGGAGTCTTCCCAAGGTCAACAGCCGCGCTGTGGTGATGACGGTCTATCTCGTGTTCCTGATGCTGCCGATCTACTGGCTGATCAACATGAGCCTGAAAACCAATGCCGAGATTCTGGGCAGTTTCTCGCTCTGGCCGCGTGATCTGACATTTGCCAATTACGTCACCATCCTCACTGACGAGGCGTGGTATATGGGCTATGTCAATTCGATGATCTATGTGGTGATGAACACGGCCATCTCTCTGGCCGTGGCTTTGCCCGCCGCCTATGCCTTTTCGCGCTACAATTTCCTTGGTGACAAGCACCTGTTCTTCTGGCTGCTGACCAACCGTATGGCACCGCCTGCCGTGTTCGCCCTGCCGTTCTTCCAGCTTTATTCCTCGATCGGGCTGTTCGACACGCATATCGCGGTGGCGCTGGCGCATTGCCTGTTCAACGTGCCGCTGGCGGTCTGGATCCTCGAAGGGTTCATGCGCGGCGTGCCCAAGGAAATCGACGAGACCGCCTATATCGACGGCTACAGCTTCGGGCGGTTCTTCGTGAAGATCTTCATGCCGCTCATCGCGTCAGGCATCGGGGTTGCGGCGTTCTTTTGCTTCATGTTCAGCTGGGTCGAGCTTTTGCTCTCGCGCACGCTCACCTCGGTGGATGCCAAGCCCATTGCCGCCACCATGACGCGCACGGTCGGGGCCGCCGGTGTCGACTGGGGCGTTCTGGCCGCCGCAGGGGTGCTGACCATCGTGCCGGGTGCGCTCGTCATCTGGTTTGTCCGTAACTACATCGCCAAGGGCTTTGCCCTCGGGCGGGTCTGATCGCAGGAGGATCGAACAATGGATTGGATGGCATGGACTTGGCCGACCGCCGCATTTTTCGCAACGATTGCGACGCTGTTGGTGATCTTCACCGTCTTGGCGATCAAATTTCCCGAAACGCCGCGTGTTGGCGTTTTGCGGATCGAGACCACAAGGGGGGATCGACTGTTCATCACCCTTTTGGGGTCGGCTTTCATCAATCTCGCGTGGCTGGGCCTTGTCGGCACGGCACAGCCCGCCGCGCTGATTGTGTGTCTCCTCTATGCCGCAGCGGTGTTCCGCTGGGTGTGAAGGAGTGCGAACCGGCGCGGGGAGCGCCGGTTTTGGAACGTCGAATGGATTGGGTTCAATTAGGGAGGAAACTATGAACCAGACGATCAAATCAACCACCGCCGTGGCGCTTGCGCTCGGCATCCTATGCGGTCCGGCATGGGCCGATATGGAGGCGGCGAAGGAATTCCTCGACGCTGAAATCGGAGATATGTCCGCGCTGACGCGGGCAGAGCAGGAAGCCGAAATGCAATGGTTCATCGACGCCGCCGAACCGTTCAAAGGCATGGCGATCAAGGTCGTCTCCGAGACCATCACCACCCATGAATACGAAAGTCAGGTGCTTGCACCGGCGTTCGAGGCCATCACCGGCATCAAGGTCACCCATGACCTGATCGGCGAAGGCGATGTGGTCGAGAAACTCCAGACCCAGATGCAGTCGGGCGAGAATATCTACGACGCCTACGTCAATGACAGCGACCTGATCGGCACCCACTGGCGCTATCAACAGGTGCGCAACCTCACCGACTTCATGGCAAACGAAGGCGCGGATGTCACCAACCCCGGCCTTGATCTCGACGACTTCATCGGCTTGCAGTTCACCACCGCTCCCGATGGCAAGCTCTACCAGCTTCCCGACCAGCAATTCGCCAACCTCTACTGGTTCCGCAATGACTGGTTCACCGATCCCGAAATCATGGCCGAATTCAAAGAGAAATACGGCTATGACCTAGGCGTTCCGGTCAACTGGTCGGCCTATGAGGACATCGCGGAGTTCTTCACCGGTCGCGAGATTGACGGGGTCGAGGTCTACGGCTCGATGGACTACGGCAAGAAAGACCCGTCCCTCGGCTGGCGCTACACCGATGCGTGGATGTCCATGGCGGGCATGGGCGACAAAGGCGAACCCAACGGCCTTCCGGTCGATGAATGGGGCATTCGCGTCAATGAAAACTCCCAGCCGGTCGGTGCCTGTATGGCCCGCGGTGGCGCGGCCAACAGCCCTGCTGCCGTCTATGCGGTGGAAAAAGCCGTGGAATGGCTCAACAAATACTCCCCGCCCTCGGCGATGGGAATGACCTTCTCCGAGGCCGGTCCGGTTCCGGGTCAGGGCAACATCGCGCAGCAGATGTTCATGTATACCACCTTTGTCGCACCGCTGGTCGACAGCCCTGCCGTGATGAATGAGGACGGCACGCCGAAATGGCGCCTCGCCCCCTCGCCGCATGGTGTCTATTGGGAAGAGGGTATGAAAGTCGGCTATCAGGACGTGGGCTCGTGGACGCTGATGAAATCCACACCGGAAGACCGCGCCAAGGCCGCATGGCTCTATGCGCAATTCGTCACCTCCAAAACGGTGGATGTGAAGAAATCCCATGTCGGCCTGACCTTCATCCGCGAAAGCTCGATCCAGCACGAAAGCTTTACGGAACGTGCGCCGAAACTCGGCGGTCTGGTCGAATTCTACCGCTCGCCGGATCGTGTGCGCTGGTCGCCGACTGGCACCAACGTGCCGGACTATCCGAAACTCGCCCAACTGTGGTGGCAGAATATCGGTGACGCCATGTCCGGTGCCAAAACCGCACAAGAGGCCCTCGACAGCCTGTGTTCCGACATGGAGCGCGTGATGGAACGTCTCGAACGTGCGGGCATTCAGGGCGATCTTGGTCCTGTGATGAACGAGGAAAAAGACGCGGCGGAATGGCTCGCCATGGAAGGTGCGCCGAAACCGGCCATCGAGATGGAGCGCGAGGAACCGCAAACCGTTGCCTATGACGATCTCGTGGCGTCCTGGCAGTAAACAAACTTCGGGTGGGGCTTCGGCTCCGCCCATTTCTCTTTTACGCTATGGCCCTTCGGGGCTATTGCCTTGAAGAGACAAGACAACTGACACTGGCAAACCCTCGGGAGGATGTGCGTGACCTATATTCTAGCCATTGATCAAGGAACAACCTCGACGCGGGCGATCCTGTTTGACCAGAGCCTGTCTGTGACAGCCACCGCGCAAGAGGAATTCACACAGCATTTCCCGCAAAGCGGCTGGGTTGAACATGAGGCCTCCGATCTCTGGTCCACCACGGCGGCCACCTGTCGCTCGGTGATCGAAAAGGCGGGGATTGGCGCGCAGGAGATTGTGGCCCTTGGCATCACCAACCAGCGCGAGACCACCTTGGTCTGGGACCGCGCGACCGGCAAACCCGTCCACAACGCCATCGTCTGGCAGGACCGCCGCACCTCCGAGTTTTGCAAAACGCTCAAGGCGGAAGGTTTCGAAGATGTGGTAACGGAGAAGACGGGGCTTTTGCTTGATCCCTATTTCTCCGGCACCAAACTGGCGTGGATACTCGACAATGTGGAGGGCGTGCGCGCCCGTGCCGAGGCCGGAGAACTGGCGTTTGGCACGGTGGACAGCTGGCTGGTGTGGAACCTGACCGGCGGCAAGCGCCATGTGACCGATGCCACCAATGCAGCCCGCACGATGCTCTATGACATTCGCAAGGGCCGCTGGTCGCAGACCATCTGTGAACGGCTGAACATTCCCATGAACATGCTACCCGAAGTGCAGGATTGCGCGTCGGACTTCGGAGAAACCCGTGCCGATCTCTTTGGGCGTCCGATCCCGATCCTTGGCATCGCGGGCGATCAACAGGCCGCCACCGTGGGTCAGGCCTGTTTCCAGCCCGGTATGCTCAAGTCAACCTATGGCACCGGTTGCTTTGCGTTGTTGAACACGGGCGACACGCCGGTGCGCTCGCAAAACCGGCTTCTGACCACCATCGCCTATCAACTGGATGGCAAGCCGACCTATGCGTTGGAAGGCTCGATCTTTATCGCGGGCGCCGTGGTGCAATGGTTGCGCGACGGGTTGAAGATCATCCGTGAGGCGAAGGAGACACAGCCCTTGGCCGAACGCGCCGACCCGACGCAGGAAGTGGTGCTGGTCCCCGCCTTTACAGGGTTGGGCGCGCCCTATTGGAATGCTGAATGTCGCGGCGCGGTTTTCGGGCTGACCCGCAATTCCGGCCCCGAGGAATTCGCCCGCGCCGCACTTGAAAGCGTGGGCTATCAGACCCGAGACCTTCTGGAGGCGATGCATGCGGATTGGCAAGGCGCGTCCACAACCGCGCTGCGGGTCGATGGCGGGATGAGTGCGTCGGATTACGCCATGCAATTCCTCTCCGACATCATCGCGGCTCCCGTGGATCGCCCGAAAGTCGTGGAGACCACCGCGATGGGGGCGGCGTGGCTGGCGGGTCAGAAGGCGGGCTTCTATCCAAATCAGGAAGAATTCGCCGCCACATGGGCATTGGAGCGTCAGTTCCATCCGCATATGGCCGAGGAGGTGCGCAAGACGAAATACGACAGTTGGAAACGCGCGGTCGATGCCACGATGCGGTTCTGAGGGAGGGCGGATATGCAGGGCTTTACCCTTCTCACACCCGCACGCACGATCTTTGGCCGCGACAGCCGCCTTCGGGCCGCCGATGAGATCGCGGGCATGGGACAGCGCATTCTTTTGCTGCGTAGCGGGTCGGTGGCTTGGGCCGATGTGCTGACGGCGGATTTGGTTGCGCGGGGGCTGGAAGTTGAGGTTCTGCAAAGCGCGGGCGAGCCCACGGTGGAAGATGTCCGCCGCAGCGTGGCCAAGGCGCGCGAGATGCAGGCCGATTGCATTGTCGCCGTGGGCGGCGGGGCGACGATTGATCTGGGCAAGGCGGTGTCCGGCCTTTGTGTGTCTGAGGGCGATGTGCTCGATTATCTCGGCTTCGGTGCCTCTCCGGCCCCTGTGCTACAAGATCCCCTGCCTTTCGTCGCCATTCCCACCACATCGGGCACGGGCGCGGAGGCCACCCGCAATGCGGTGATCTCGCTCCCCGACCGCCAGCTTAAGATCAGCCTGCGCGATCCGCGTCTGCTCCCTGATCTGGCGCTTGTCGATCCGGCCCTGACCGATGATCTGCCCAAAGGCCTGACACTCGCCACGGGGCTGGATGCGCTGACGCAGTTGGTCGAGAGCCATCTGTGCAACCGTGCCAATCCTCTGACCGATGCCCTGTGCCGCGACACGATCCCTGCGGCCATGACTGCTTTGCGACAGCTTATGGAAGACCCCGCCCCCGCAGCGCGGGAGGCGATGGCACGCGCCAGCTACATCAGCGGTGTCGCCCTCGCCAATTCCGGCCTTGGTGTCGTGCATGGTCTGGCCGCTGTGATCGGCAGTCGCGGCGGGGCGCATGGGGCGATCTGCGGGCGGCTTTTGCCCGCGGCCCTGACGGTCAACCGCGCCGCCCTGATTGCCACCGGCCAGCCCGCCGACCGGATTGATCAGGTGGATGCGTGGCTTTGGGCCGTGTTCGGGACGGATGATGCGCCCAGTCACGCCGGACAAGGCGCAGAGGCGCTGCGAGGCTTTATTGACCATCACGGGCTGGCCTCGCTAGAGGACTTGCACTGTGGCGCGGAACTCTGGCCGGAGATCGCGCAGAGTGCCCTGACCGCCTCCTCGACGAAGGCCAATCCGGTTGCCCTGAGCGACATGCAGATCACTGACATTCTGGCGCAGTCCGCCTCCCCCCGCAGCACATCGCGCAACAGGTAAAGCCGGACTGCCGTCGCCAGAGGCGTCAGATCCGTTCGATCCGCGCAGGCAGACCGTGACGCACGGCGGTGCCGGAGACCGGATCGACCCAGACCCCCGCCTTGCCGCGTGTCGGGTCCAACATCCCCAGATCGTTCAGAAGCACACCCGCCGCCAGACGCGGGTCTGCGGGCATGGTGGTCCCGTCAATGGTGATGTCCTGCGCCCCGAAACCGCGATGGCCGAAGCCGTGCTCGATGGCAACCGTGTCGGGCGCAACCCCGTCGCGCACCACCGCCACGCTTTCCAGCGTCCCGCCCGGAGTCGTCAGCCGCACCATGTCGCCGGTCTTGATCCCGTGCGCCTGCGCCAGATCCCGCCCGACATTCACCGGATTGGAGGCCACAATGCGCAAAAGCGACTTCGCGCCCACGGAGTAGGAGTTCTGCAACGGCGACTTGAAGCTGACCACTTGCACCGGCCAGTCCTCGCGCGGGTAATGATCATGGACCTTCGAGCCGTCCGAAAACTCCGGTGCGCGCCATGCCGGTGTGCCCGGCAAATGCGTGCCCGTGGTGGCGCGGCGGAAACTGCCGAGACCCTCGTTCCAGACCAGCATCGGCGGGTTGAACGCATAGGTCGCCTTGTCGCCCTGATAGCTGCGCTCGATATTCTCGTAGCGCCCGCCCTTGGCAAAGATCGTCGCCGCCTTGCGCCATTCCTCCGGCTTCAGCGTGGCTTTCATATCGTCCAGTATCCGCGCCACATTGGACAGTTCAATGTCCTCGTCCGTGGCATCAGACACCGGTTCGCCGGTCATGGCCACATTCACCGCCCCGCGCAGATACCAGTCCTCGGCGCGGTTGAGCGGATGCAGTTTGCCCTGCGCATCGGGAATGGCCTCGTCACCAAAGCCCGGCAGGCCCATGCGCTTGGCCACACCGATCAGGAAGGTCTCCAGACCGACGCGCTGGCCTTCGGCGTTTTGCGCCATCTTCGGCTCGATCACCGGCCAGCGAGCACAGGTCGCTTTCGTCGCCACACCGCCCCAAGGCTTGGTGAAGCCCCAAGTCTCATACATCACCGAATCCGGCACGATGTAATCCGAAATCGCCGTGCTTTCATTGATGAACGGATCAATCGAGATGATGAGCGGCACAACCGCAGGGTCTTTCAGCTTGTCGAGCAGATGCGCCACACCGGGGATGCCGTAAATCGGGTTGGTGTTGCGGAAGATGAGCGCCTCGGCCCCGTAGGGATAGCCGTTGACCAGCGAAGACATCCATTCCGTCGCAAGACCCGGTGCGTTGGGATACCACGGCGCATCCGCAGGATAGGGTGCACCTGCCGCTTTCTTGGTCTTGAACTCGGTCGTTTTCTCATAGGGTACGTTGCGCCCGAAAGGCAGGCCCTTGGCCTTCACCTTGCCGGGGAAGTTCACCAGATCATAGGCCGGTCCTTTGGTCTCGGAGAAACCGCCGCCTGCAATCATCGTGCCGCCCTTCCAGTTCAGGTTGCCGATCAGCGTGTTGAGCATCATCAAGGCATAGGCATTGTAAAAGCCCGACCCGTTCATCATGCCGCCGTGGCTGCTGACGGCGGCTTTGCGGCCGTGACTGGTGAATTCGCGGGCCAGCTCAACGAGCTTCTCGATAGGAATGCCGCAGTCTTCGGCATAGTCGGACATTTCCCGCGACATGGCTTCCTCGCGCAGAAGTGTCAGCGCGGTTTTGACTTTGATCGCACCGTTCGGTGTCTCGACCACACCCGCATGGAACAGCGGCGCGGGGCTGGCTCCGGCGGCAACGGGGCCGGTCTCGGAAATCACCATATAGGGATCGGCGTCGGAATAGGCTTCGCCCTCGATTGTCAGCCCCATGTCGGAGCCACGCAGGCAATGCCCGTAGCGGGGGTGGTCCTGATCGGTGATGACCAGATGGGTCGCATTGGACCAGCTTGTCTCACCGGTCGCATCGGCGGCCGCTTTGGAGGGGTTGGCCAGATAGGTTGCGTTGAACCGCTCGTTTTCAAACATCCAGCGGATCATCGCCATAGCCATCGCGCCATCCGTGCCCGGTTTGATCGGCACCCAGCGTGCGCGTTCGCCGGAGGGGCCGTTCTGGGCGTTGTTGAGGACGGGATCGACCACGACATAGTTCAGATTGCCATCCGAACGCGCCTTGGCAACAAGATTGCCGATGCGTTTGAACGGGTTGCCCGCGTTGCCCGGCGCCGTGCCCGCAAAGATGATGAACTCCGCGTTGGAGAAATCCGGCTTGGCATGGGGCATGGCTTTGAAATCACCGAACATCGCGCCCGAGCCGGAGCGATAGGCCCCGCCGCAATAGCTGCCGTGGCGGGTGAAGTTGTTGGAGCCGAAGCTCTGTTTCAGCCAGCGCAGAACGAAATTGTCCCGACCGTCATCGACGCAGTTCATCCACACCAGACGATTGGCACGCGGACCGAATTCGGGCGCGCCCTCCACGGCGGGGGTTTCAAGGTCGCGAATCTCGCGCAGACCGGCAACAGGGCCTTCGCCAAAGAGATCCCCGCCTTCGACCACTTCCTCGACGAGTTGTTCAAAGCTGATGGTTTCCCATTTGCCCGACCCGCGCGGGCCGACACGTTTGAGCGGTTTGAGCACGCGGCGCGGGTTGTCCACCTGTTCCAGCACGGCATTGCCGCGCCCGCAGGCGGTGGAGCGTCGTGTCAGCCCCTGCCCCGGTCCGGCCTGTGCCATTGCGGCAAAGCTTTCGGCCACGGAGGATTCATAGGGGATGAACGGGTCCGTGCTCATCGGGGAATAGGGATTGCCCGCCACGCGCAGCACCTTGTTGGCCTTTTTATCGACCCGCACCCGCACGCCGCACATGGTCGTGCAGCCGATGCACATGGTGTAGCTCATCGCCTGATCGGGGTTGAGCGTCACATCGCCGGTTTCCGGATCAATCGTGAATTCGGCGGGGATCGAATTGCCCACGACATGCTCGTCGCGGGGTTTCTTGCCAGACCATTTGCCTTTGGCAAGTTTCTGGACGGTTTCTGCGTAGCCTGCGCCGAATGTGCCCAGAGCACCTGCGGCGGCGACACCTTTGAGAATGTTGCGACGGTTGGTCATGTTATATCTCCTGAGTGCGGGCAGGTTTGGACTGTGTTTGGCCAAAGGATTGACCGGGGGCTGGCGGTGTGGCGTCGGTCCACGGCAGGAAGGTCGTGTAGACGATCATGAGGAAAACCCAGAGGCCGAAGGTTCCGATCACCCCCATCAGCCCGCCCAGACCGGTGGGCATGAGCGCGTCATAGAGGCCGGAGCCGACTTTCGGTACGGCTTGGCCGCCCATGAACACGGTCCAGCGGAACATCCATGCGGCGTGAATGGCGATCAGGCCAGTGATCCATCCCGTGCTTTGCGGCAGGGTGAGTGCGAGGACAAAGGGAATGGCGATGGAGGCAGCACCCCACAGGGCGATCTGTTTCCAGACGGAAAAGCCTGCGACAGAGGCCAGCGCCTCGCTATGCACCGGCGAGATGCCGGAGAGCGCGACTGCGAACCATGCGACGCCGAACGCGCCGACAGTGGCCAGCGCAATTGCCAGCCTGCGGTTTATCGTGGCTTCAAGCCCTGCGTCACGGTTGAGCAGGCGTTCCAGCACCACCATCACGCCCAAGGCTCCGACCACACCGGTGGCGGCGAATTGCAGCGGCAGGAAAGGTGTGTTCCACAGCGGACGGGCGCGCACGACCATCACTTCCATGCCTGTATAGGTCAGGATACCCAAGGCCGCGACACCGGCCAGCATGCCGAGCGGACGGGCAAAACCATTGGCCGCGCCGCCCAGCGAGAACAGCCGGAACAACCATGCAAAGCGCCAGTCGTCCTGCCCCATCCGGTAGAATTCGGGACGGTGCAGCGACCACGCGAACAACAGCATCAGCACGACATAAGACGGCACGATCCACGCGCCCCATGCCATCCACGAGCTTTTATGGGTGTAGACAAAGAATTCCCAGAAACGGAAAGGCTGGTGCAAATCCGCCAGAAGCGCAATCGGGGCGGTGATCCCCGTGGTCACGGCGACCATAAGCGCCAGCCGCGCCGCACGCAGATCTGTGTGACGCCCGAACACAAAGGCCGGCAGCGCCATCAGAAGTGCGGTCACTGAAATCGCGATGAGAAAGAAATACTGGACCGCCCACGGCTGCCACGCCGCATCATGGACCGCCCCGACGAGTTCTTGAACTTGGGTTTCCATCACAGGCCCTCCCCGTGCGCATGAGCTTGACCGGTCATCTCCGGATGATAGGCGGAGTCACCGGCCACCCGACCATCGAGCACATCGTCGAGGCCGATATAGTAGACGTTGGGATTGGTGTGCATCTCGGGCCGCAGCACCGAGACTTCGTTCTCGCGCAGCATGATCGACACTTCGCTGTCGGGATCGTTGAGATCACCAAAGTTCCGCGCACCCCCGACACAGGTCTCGACACAGGCGGGCAACAGCCCGTGCTGCGTGCGGTGGAAACAGAAGGTGCATTTGTCCGCCACCTGCGTTTCGTGGTTGATGAACCGCGCGTCATAAGGGCAGGCCTGCACACAATAGGCACAGCCGACGCATTTCGAGGCATCCACAAGAACCTCGCCATTCTCGGCCTTAAACGTGGCCTCCACCGGACAGACCGGCAGACAGGGCGGATCGTCACAATGGTTGCAAAGCCGCGGCAGCATGACCATCGCGGGGTCCTGCCCGTCTTTCACAAGTTCATAAACCGAAACATGGGTGCGGAAAGCGTCTTCCGGCACGGCGTTTTCCATGATGCAGGCAACGGTGCAGGCCTGACAGCCGATACATTTTCTGAGGTCCACCACCATACCCCAATGCGGGACGTGGCTCTCTTCGGCAGCCTCGGCGGATTGGCTTGCGCCCGCGACAGAAGCCGCGGCACCGATGGTCACCTGTCCGATCGCTCCGAGAAATCCGCGACGTGTCGTGTCCATTTGGCTGATCCTTTCATTCTGATCAGCCACAGGATATGCCCCCGCGCTCCGGCGCGGTATTGGCGGAAACCCGAAGGTGTTAGGGGAAAACCCCTAAATCTCCGCCCATCCCGCCGCGACAAGCTGCCGCACAAGGTCGGCGGTGGAACCGGCCCCCATCTTTTCCATCACATTGTGACGGTGGATTTCCACGGTTTTCGGGCTGATGCCCAACTCGGTGGCAATCTGTTTGTTCTGAAGGCCGCGGGCGACGGCGCGGGCGACCTCTGCCTCACGCGCGGTCAGACTGTTGGTCTTCTCGCGCAGGCTGGCCGTCTTGCGCGCCTCTCTGGCGCGTTCCCGACTGGCGGCGAGCGCATCCTTGATCCGGTCCACCAAGGCCATGCCGTCCACCGGTTTTTCGAAAAAGTCGATGGCCCCTGCCCGCATCGCCCGCACCGCCATCGGCACATCGCCATGTCCCGTGATCATGATGACCGGCAGCGGACAGTTGCGCCGTTTCAATTCGTCGAGAAGCTCCAGCCCCGTCATCTCCGGCATCCGCACATCAGCGAGGATACAGCCCTCGGCCTGATCTCCGATCATGTCCAGAAGCGCGGCAGCGGAGGCATGTTCCCTGATCTCCAGCCCGAGCGAGGAGAGCAGAAACCCCAGCCCCTCCCGCGCGGCGCGGTCGTCATCAACAATATGAATGATGCCTTCACAACTCATCCTGATCTCCTGCGGGCAGCCAGATCACGACCCGAAGCCCCTGCCCGTCTTCGGGCTGTTCGGCGCGCATCCAGCCTTCGTGGGCTTCGACAATCGAACGCGACAGAGCAAGGCCAAGACCGACCCCCTCCGGCTTTGTTGTATAAAAGGCTTCGGCAAAATGTTCCATCGCTTGCGGCGTCATACCATGCCCGTGATCGCGCACGGAGAGGCAAAGCCCCGCCCCGCGCGAAGGATCGTCATGGCGGGCGGCGCGGATGATGAGGTCGCGCTCCTGCGGCGGGGTCTCCCCCATCGCGTCGATGGCATTTTGCACGAGGTTGAGAATGACCTGCTGTAACTGCACCCGATCCGCCATGACCGGCGGCAAGCCGTCAGCCAGCGAGAGATCGACCGACACCCCCGCCCGGTTGGTGGAGGCGGCATAGATCGCGGCGCTGTCTTCGAGCAGAGCCGCCATGTCCACAGGTGCCCTCTGGCTCTCGCGTTTGCGCACGAAGGCGCGGATGCGTTTGACCACCAGAGCGGCGCGCTCCGCCTGTCCCGACATTTCCTCTGAGGCGCGTTTCATGTCCTCTTCGGAGAACCGCCCCGCCTTGATCCGCAACAGACAGCCCTGCGCATAATTGGAAATCGCGCTGAGTGGCTGGTTAAGCTCATGGGCGATGGAGCTGGCCATTTCGCCCAGAATGGAAAGCCGCGCCACATGTTCAAGCTCGCGCAGGTGCTGGCGGTCGGCGGCCTCTGCGCGTTGGCGTTCGATCATTTCGTCCTTGAGGTGGGCATTGGCCTCGTCCAGCGCCCGCGTGCGGCGGCGCACCAAGGTCTCGATCCGCACCGAATAAAGCGCCCAGAACATCAGGGCGGCGGCAAACACGATCAACCATTCGCGATAGTCGTCGATGAATTCCTGCACCGACACCGGACCGGTGCGCGCATAGGGGCCGATCTGAAGCTCGCGCATCAGCTCATGCACCGGCTGGTAGTCCAGAGGCACGGTCCAGAGGTTGCCCGCCTGCATCTGCAACAGCGCGACGGCGACCTGTTTGGCCAGTTCCGGTGTGGTCTGTGGCGCTTTGGCGAAGGGCCAGCCGGGATAGATCGCGCTGGATGTGGCGCATTGCGTGGTCGCGCTGGCCTCCGGATTGAGGGCAAAGGCGGTCAAGGCGCCGAAGCGGTCTGGATAGCTTGTCTGTAAGTCTTCCAGCATACAGCTGCGCAACACGCCCGCATCCGCGCGGCCCGCCAGCACGGCCTCTGCGACCTGTTGCATCGGGTAGCCTGTGGTCACAAGCTCGACCTGCGCGGGCAGACGCGTGTCCACCTTTTGCATCTCCGACCAGATGACCTGAAACCCGCCGAAAGCTTCTGGCGCGACAATGGCGAGGCGCTTTCCCGCAAGCTCCGTCAGCCGCTCCATCCCGTCACGGGTGATGACGGTTGAGGCCACGGGCAGGTCATTTTGAGCAGTGGCAATCCGGCTGATCCCGTGGTCGTGTTCGAGCACGGCGTAATTGCCCGGATTGGTGATGACGAAATCCAGCCGGTGCTCCGCCAAACCCGTGTCGAGCGCGTAGAGGTCCAGCCCTTCGATACGGAAGTCATAGTCCGGCAAGGCGCGGTTCAGGGCGTCTTGGGTCGGTTGCCATTGGTCGAGCGAATGTTCTGTGTGCCAATAGTCCAGAACCCCGATCCGGACGATGTCGCGCGCTTGAGCCGCAGAGGTGGCAAGACCGAGCGCGACAAGAGGGCCGAGGAGCCGGAGCAGGCGGGTTTTCATCTTTCTTGCGATCCTTACGGTTCTCTCTTGTTTGCGGACGTAGAGGGCGGGCCTATCGGACCGGTTATATCTGTCAGGGAATGTGCCCGACAGGGGGCCGACAGATATCCGACACAACTCCGACACGCGGGCAAGCCCCCGTCATGCGTCTCTGCCGCAGGCTATGCGTTTCCTGTGAGAAGGTCGAGAGAGGCGTGATTTTCACGCGGCTTTCAGTGCGGTAAAAGCAAAAGCCGTTGACCTCGCCCCCCGTCTTGCGACAAGTCTAAAGCCAGAGTCAAAACCGTTTGTCCCCGCAAATTTGCGAGAGGGTCATGCGCGTAAGTTATGAGAGAAAAAGGAAAATCCATGCCGGACCTGGTCATCACGCCCCCCGCCCCCGTTCTCGCCCCGATCACGGGCACGACGGCGCGTTTCCCCGTCCGGCGGGTCTATTGCATCGGCCGGAACTACGCCGCCCATGCCATTGAAATGGGCCATGACCCCGACCGTGAACCGCCGTTCTTTTTCCAGAAAAATCCCGACAATCTCGACTTTTCCGGCGAGTTTCCCTACCCCCCCATGACCACCGACGTGCATCACGAAATCGAAATGGTCGTCGCCCTCGGACGTGGCGGAAAGAACATTCCTGTGGAGGCGGCTCTGGATCATGTCTGGGGCTATGCTGTGGGGCTGGATATGACGCGGCGCGATTTGCAGGGGCAGGCCAAGAAGATGGGGCGTCCTTGGGAGATCGGCAAGGCATTCGAACATTCTGCGCCTATGGGGTCGATTTGTCCGGCCAGTGAAATCGGCCACCCGTCAAAAGGGCGCGTGTCGCTCTTGGTAAACGGGGTGTTGCGGCAGGAGGGGAATCTGGACCAGCTGATCTGGAAAGTGCCGGAAATGATCTCCTACCTGTCGGACTATTTCACCTTGTCCGCTGGAGATCTTATTATGACTGGCACACCGTCAGGCGTTGGTCCGGTCGAACGCGGCGATGTCATGGAGGCCGCAGTCGAAGGCGTCGGGGAGCTGCGGGTCACAGTGTCCTAAGTCATTTATCTAAATATCAAAACTGTCTCAAAATGCTCAGTTGTCCTGCGTCCCTACGAACATCCGGTCTTTTGCGGCGGTGATGTGATAGCGCATGGTGGCGGAAGCGACCTCTGGCTGGCGCTTGCGGATGGCATCGAGCACATCGCGGTGCTCGGCCAGAACAAGTTCCTGCCGCGTGGGCGTGTCCAGAAGCGTCAGGGAGCGTGACAGTTTGACGCCAAAGGCGATCTGTTCGCCAAGGGATTCCAGTACGGAGGAAAAGAACGGGTTTTTCGAGGCCCGCGCCACTGCGAGGTGGAGCCTCTGGTCCGCATCCACGGCCAGTTCGTTTTCCTGATAGGCGCGTTCCATGACGCGGTAGGCCTCTTCCATCGCGGCGAGGTCGTCATCGTCGCGGCGCTCGGCGGCCCATGCGGCGGCGGCCCCTTCCACGTCAATCCGGAACTCGTAACAACGCTGCACATCGGAGATCGATTCCAGAGGCACAAAGCTGATCAACTGGCGGTCAGGACGCCGCAAGACATAGCTGCCGGAGCCGCGACGGGATTGAACGATCCCGTCATCACGGAGCCGCGACAGCGCCGCGCGTACGATCGGGCGGGATACGCCAAAGCTCTGGGCCAGCACATCTTCTGCCGGAAGCCGGCTATGCACCGGATATTCCTCTTCGAGAATTTTGACCAACAATTGGTCATAGACCTGATCGGCCAGTGAGGGACGCCGTGTCTCGGACACTTTAATCTCCTTCGTTCAATATCGTCGCCGGACCCGTTTGCACCATAGGTCCGGCGTGTCAGTGGTCCTCTATGCTTCGACGCTCGGATTTCGGGCCGGTTTGCGAATGACCAGAAAATAGACGAACACAAGAGTTAGCAGCACAAAGAACAGGCTGTCCATATTTGTCACAAAAGTCGTCGGGTCACCATTGGAAAGCGCCAGCGACCGCCGCAGGAATTCTTCGAGGTTCGGCCCGAGGATATATCCCAGCAACATGGTGATGACAGGGAAGCCGTTGCGCCGCAGATAGAAGGCCAGCACCCCCATCGCCAGAGCCATGAACATCTGGAAGGTCGAGTAGGTCGCCACATAGCTGCCGACAATCGCCAGAAGCGCGATCACCGCGTAGAGAACATCTTTGCGGATGGACACGATCTTGATGAAATACGGCCCGATCAGATAGAGCGTCAGCGGGATGAGGAAAACAGCACTGAACAGCAGCGCGGCCAGCATCGGCGCAATCAGACCAGCTTGATCGGCCATAAGCTGCGGACCCGGCTGGATGCCGTTGATGACAAGCACGCCCAGCATGATCGCGGTGATCGGATCGCCCGGAATACCGAAGGTCAGCATCGGCACCATCGCCCCGCCACAGACCGCATTGTTGGCACTTTCCGAGGCGACAATGCCCTTCGGATTGCCTTTGCCGAAAGTCTCCGGTTCGTCAGAGGTGCGCACGGTTTCTGTATAGGCCAGAAAAGAGCCCATCGACCCGCCGGCCCCCGGCAATGTGCCGACAAAATAGCCGATCAGACAGGATTTGAAGTAGCAGACAAAGCCGATTTTGCGAATGTCCGACCACGGCGGGATAAAGTCCCGACGCCGGATTTTCACCTTGTCGGCGGCGGCTTTCGTGGCTTTCTCGTCTCCGGGGGCAAAGGCCTGCATCAGGACTTCGGCAATGGCGAATGTCCCGATGATGACAGGCATCAGCGCGATACCGGCGGTGAGGTTGCTGTTGCCATAGGTGAAGCGCGTGATCGGCTCCATTGCATCCAGACCAACCGTGGCCAGCATCAACCCGATACAGGCTGCCAGACCGGCTTTCGCAACCTGTCCGCGCTGTGCAATCACCACAACGATAAGCGCAAAGGCAAGCAGGGAGAACTTACCCGTGGTTTTCACCAGTAGAGACAGTTCCGCAACAAATGGCGCGACCGCGATCAGGAGCAAAGCCCCTACAGCTCCGCCGAACATAGAGCCCAAAGCCGCATGGCCGAGCGCCAGCGCACCCTTGCCTTCCTGTTGCATCGGGTAACCGTCCAGAGCGGTCATCATCGAAGATGGCGCACCGGGAATATTGATCGTGGTGGCCGTGATGCTACCGCCACACATACCGGCCATATAGATACTGGCACAGGCCATCAGCGCGGTTTCGACATTGAGCGAGTAGGTCAGCGGCAAAAGCAGGGCCATCGCCAGCGTCGCGGTCAGGCCCGGAATGGCGGCAAAGATCGTGCCGATCACAAAGCCCAACACGACATAGGTCATGTTGAACGGATCAAGCAGTAGGGAAAAGCTGCCGAAGACTTGAAAAATAAAATCCATGGTTCACCCCCACAGGGTCGGGAGACGGACCCCGAACAGTTTCTGGAACATGACATAGCAGATTGCGACAATCGCTGCCGAAATCACTGCCTTCAAAACGAGCTTCTCCACAGAGGAGAAAATCACGATCAAGGCAAAGACGAACAGGCCGGAGGAGATGAAATATCCCACCGTCCGGAAGGCCATAATATAGACGAAAATGGCCGCAATGACCCAGAGATGGGTGTAGACCCGTGGTGCGTCAGATACGGTTTTTCCGGATGTTTCCCGCCGGTTCTGCACGATGAGAATGGTGGAAAAAAGGATCGCCGCCGCCCCTACGAGAATGGGAAAGAACGAGGGGGTCAAACCGCTTTCTGCGACGGGTGCGCCGAGGCTCATGGCCGAGACAAGATATCCGACAGACACGGCAAGAATGAGAAAGAGAAAGGAGTTTTGCCTGTTTAAGAACATCGTTTTCTCCCGATGTGGGGTGGGTCTTGAGCAAACGCGCGGCGTCTGCGAGTCAACTGCGGCTTTTGCAGAGCCTTTGAGAGGTGATGCCCCCGACGCGGCATGGAACACCGGTCGGAGACATGTGTAGCCTGACAGATTACAGGTTCAGGTCGTCCATCAGGGAGAAGGTTTTCTCCTGAAGCGCATCCACCCAGCCGTTCACCTCGTCAGAGCCGAGCCAGTCCGGGGTCACGCCAACCTGAGCGAGCCAGCTTTGGAACTCTTCGCTGTCATAGGCGGTTTTGAAGGCGCTTTCGATCACTTCAACGGCTTCGTCGGGCGTGCCCTTCGGTGCGGCCAGAACAATGAAGCTACCGGTTTGCAGATCATAGCCCTTGGAGCTGATTGTCGGCACATCGGTGTAGGTCATGTTCTGCACGGAAGTCAGTTCGATCACGCCTTTGGCGTCGCCGGACTCGATGATGCCGCTGAAATCGCCAAGGCTGGAAATCGCCGCATCCAGTTCACCGGAGAGAAGCGCTTCGGCTTCTGCGCTGGACGAACCGGCATAGGTGATCACGTTGAAGTCGACATCCAGCAGGCTTTCAAGCTGGTAAGCCGAAAGATAGGGACCGGAGCCTTTCGGAGCCACGCCGACGCGCACTTTGCCGGGGTTGGCTTTGGCCTTTTCAACCAGCTCTTCAAAGGTGTTGATGCCGGAATGTTTCGAGACGACGATGGCATCGGCTTCGCTGGTGATGCGGGCGATCAGCTTCATGTTTTCCAGACCATAGCCCGGAACCATCTGGCCGCGCGGCAAGGTGATGACGCTGTCATAGGTCAGAACGCCGACTGTGTGACCGTCGGGGCGCGCGCTTGTCATCTGGACCAGACCTGTTGCCGTAACCGCGCCTGCGATGTTTTCGACATAGATCGATTTGGGCAGATCCTGTTCGGCAATGTTGCTGATCTTGCGCGAAATCGCATCAGCGCCGCCGCCAGCGGGCCACGGCACGATCAGGCGAATGTCGCGGGTCGGGAAATCGGCCGCAGCAACGGATGTTCCGACAATACAGGCGCCGAGCGCCAGCTTGAGTGTGTTTTTCAGGCCTTTGGAAAACATATATCTGTTCCTCCTATCACAGATGATGCCGACGCGATGCGTCTGGCGGGTGACCTGATCCGGCGGCGGCAGAGTGGCGTATCGTACCAGTCATTTGCTTATGGATCAGGGTGGTCATGTTGCGCAGATGCAAGGTCTGAAACCGTTTCGACCTCACATGAGCTTTAGAAATTGGACGGGATGTGGCGGTGAACTGCGCCGGCTTCCTGTCAGATGCATGCAACCGTGGTGCACCTCATGCCCGCGCAGGCGCGAGCACTCAAATCCTCCCTCTTTTCGAGCCGAAGCTCTCCCTCTTAACACATGCGCCCGAAGGTGCCTGTGAACCTTGATTTACTCTACAAGACTGATTTTACAAATCAACGAAAAAGTTTACCTATTTTTACGAATTTGCCACATTCGAAGCGTATTTATTTACGAAAATCCCTTAAATTTGGTGAATTAGGCGATCTGCGCGGTTTAGTTGCAAAAATATGTAAATGGGCTTTGATGCGATTCTCGCGATCTTGCTGCGCTCGCGAGTTTCCCTCTTATGCGCGGTCAGCGGCCTGTAAGGAAGCCTTGGCGCAATAAAGAGGTCCGCCATCACGATAGAGTGTAACGGCGGACCGGAGGCGGGATGATCTGAAGGTTAGACCGACAGAAGATCCTTGGGGAGGAGCGCCTCGGGGAGGTTCTGGTAGCAAACGGGGCGCAGGAAGCGGCGGATCGACAATGTGCCGACCGATGTTGCGCCAAAATTCGTGCTGGCCGGATAGGGGCCGCCGTGAACCATCGTGTCGCAGACTTCGACACCTGTCGGGAAGCCGTTGGCCAGCACCCGTCCGGCCATGCGCTCAAGGATCGGCAAAAGGTCACGGGCGAAGTCGATGTCGCCGTCATCCATTTGCAGCGTCGCGGTGAGCTGCCCTTTGAAGCTTTCGGCAATTTCCAGCATCTGTGCGGCGTCTTTCACGCGGATCACCAGACCGAGCGGGCCAAAGACCTCCTCGGCCAGAACCTCGTCCGCGAGCCAGTCGGCGGCGGAGACTTCAAAGAGATAGGGCGCAGCATCGCGGCCTTCGCAAGAGGTGGTCAACAGGGATTTGACCCCTGCCCCTTCGGCCACGCGGCGAGCGCCGTTGCGATAAGCCTCCGCCATGCCATCAGTTAGCATGGTCTGTGCGCTCACAGCTTCGAGACCTGCTTTCGCAGCGGTCACAAACTGATCCGCGTCGGAGCCTTCCACCACAAGCGCAATTCCGGGGTTGGTGCAGAACTGACCAACGCCCATCGTGAGGCTTCCGGCCCAGTCCGCACCGAGTTTTTCACCACGGTTGGCTGCCGCTTCCGGCAGGACAAACATCGGGTTAACGCTGCCAAGCTCGCCGAAGAACGGGATCGGCTCGGGCCGCGCTGCGCACAGGTTGAAGAGCGCACGCCCGCCGCCGAGGCTGCCGGTGAAGCCCACACCCTTGATCCGTGGATCGGTGACAAGCGCCTCGCCCACGGCACGGCTTCCGCCCTGCACAAGGCTGAAAATACCGGCGTCCATTCCGCAGGATTTGACCGCAGCGGTGATGGCGTCGGCTACGATTTCACCCGTGCCAGGGTGCGCACCGTGGCCTTTGACCACAACCGGACAACCCGCAGCCAGAGCCGCCGCCGTATCGCCACCGGCCACAGAGAAGGCCAAGGGGAAGTTGGACGCGCCAAACACGGCCACAGGCCCGATAGGACGCTGCATCATGCGCAGATCGGGACGCGGGAGCGGCTGGCGCTCCGGCAGGGCTTCGTCATGGCGACGGTCGAGATAGTCACCATTGCGGATATGCGTTGCAAAAAGGCGCAACTGGCCGGTCGTGCGACCGCGCTCGCCGACAAGGCGGCCTTCCGGCAGGCCGGTTTCCGCGCTGCCGATTTCGGTGATCGCGTCACCACGGGCGTCGATCTCGTCGGCAATGGTCTCCAGAAGCACAGCGCGCGCTTCGCGTGTCGTGGCGGCAAATCCGGCGAATGCCTTATGGGCGGCCACACAGGCTTGCGCCACAAGCTCCGGCGTTCCGGCCGAAAAATCAAAGGCCTGACCTGTGGCCGGAGCGGAGGAAAACTGTGTGTCGGTTGCGATTTTCTCACCTGCGATCAGGTGACATCCATGCGGTGTATAGCTCATTGTTCAGCGTCCTTCACGTTCGCGCCATGCGTTGTATTTTTCGAGATTTTCTTCATCCGTGCCCGGATAAAGCCCGATGATACCGGCGCCTTGATTGACTTGTTCCAGAACGAAATCCTCATAGGACTCCATGCCGGTGCACTCTTCTGCGATCTCGTCGGCCAGATGCGCGGGGATCACCATCACACCGTCACCATCGCCGAGCATCACATCTCCCGGAAACACAGCCGCGTCACCGCAGGAGATCGGCACGTTGATGTCGATCGCCTCATGCAGCGTCAGGTTGGTCGGCGCGGAGGGGCGGGCGAAATAGGCGGGCATGTCGAGTGCGGCGATGCCTGCGGCGTCACGCACCCCACCGTCGGAGACCACACCGGCCGCGCCGCGGATCTGCAGACGTGTGACAAGGATCGAACCGGCGGTGGCCGCGCGGCTGTCCTTGCGCGCATCCATCACCAGCACATGACCTTCAGGGCAGGTTTCGACAGCGACGCGCTGTTTGTGGTCGCGCTCGCGGAAGACGGTGATCGGGTTGCGATCCTCGCGTGCCGGAATGTAGCGCAGGGTGAAGGCCTGACCGACCATCGTCACCGGCTTGTCCCCGATGGGCACCACGCCTTGCACAAACTGGTTGCGCAGCCCGCGTTTATAGAGCGCCGTGGCGACGGAGGCGGTGGAGACTTTCATCAGCTTCTCGCGCGTCTCGTCAGATAAAATGTAATCACTCATGATTTCTTCCCTCAGGTGCGGCCCTGCTCGGCCGGATGTGTCCTTTTTCGAGCCCGCAGGGGCTCGCATCAAAGCAATTCAATGCCGGTCTATGTCAGAGGGTCCGTTGATGATCCGCAAAAGGGCGCAAAGCGCCCGTCGCACGGTTCAACACATCAGCTCCTCCCAAACTCCATCGCTGGTGTTGAGGCTATGAGTAGCCCGATTTGTTATATTTGTCCATAGTTGTTAACTTATGAGTGCTATAATTCGCAATTTATCGGGGAATTCTCCCGTAATTCTGATACAGAAATTACAAATATGCTGTAAAAATCCGTTGTGAAAACATGCGCAAAGCACAGGCTCGAAAGCCGTGCTTTTCACATCAGAATCAATCTGGGAGGGTGGCTGTGTCTTGCTCTGACGACAGGGCGGTGGTCAGGTTAGAAACAAGACCAGACCGGGGATCGCTGTCACCAGCGCGATGCGCAGGATGTCCATGACAACAAAAGGCAGGAGACCGCTAAAGATCGTGCCCAGTTTCACGTCGGGAACGACAGAGCGCAGCACGAAGGCGTTCATCCCTATGGGCGGTGTGATGTAAGAGATTTCCGTCACCATGACGACAAAGATGCCGAACCAGATCAGATCAATCCCGTGGGCCGCCGCAATCGGGAAAAACACCGGCACGGTCAGCATGATCATCGACAGGCTCTCCAGTACGCAGCCTAGCACCAGATAGATGCACAGGATAATCAGGATGAAGGCGAGCCGGCTTTCTCCGAAGACGGAGAGGAAATTCTGAATATCCCCCGTCATGCCCGACATATTAACGTAATTGGAAAAGGTCAGTGCGCCAAAGAGGATGAAGAACATCATCGCTGTGGTTTTCATCGTGTCATAGAGCACGCTGAGAAAGCTGGCCCATGTGAACTTGCCGGAGAGGACGACAAGCAGGAAGGCGCCCCCTGCCCCCATGCCGGCGCTTTCGGTCGGGGTGAAGACGCCGAAATAGATCCCGCCCATGACAAAGGCGAACAGGACAATCGCCCCCGCTGTGCCCTTGAGTGCGCGGATGCGGTCGAGCAGCGGCAGTTTTGGTTCTGTCGGCAGGTCGATCTTGCGCAAATGCAGCGAGAGACGCACGGCCATGGCATAGCCGATGATGCCGATCAGCCCGGGGATGAGACCGGCCAGAAAGAGTTTGCCGATGTCCTGCTGCGCCATGATGCCGTAAAACACGAGAATGACCGAGGGCGGGATGAGAATGCCGAGTGTGCCGCCCGCTGCAATCGAAGCGGTGGAAAGCTGGTCCGGATAGCCGAACTTGCGCATCGAGGGCAAAGCGATCCGCGTCATTGTTGCCGCCGTGGCCATAGACGAGCCGCAGACCGAGGAAAACGCGCCGCAGGCCACCACGGTTGCCGTGGCCAATCCTCCCTTGCGGTGCCGCAACCACGCATAGGCGGAGGTGTATAGTTCGGAGGCGATGCCCGATTGCACAACGAAATTCCCCATCAGAAGGAACAGTGGCAGAACCGAGAGGGAATAATCGCGCCCGTTGTCAAAAAACACGGACCCCAGAAGCGATAGCGCAGGCGTCCAGCCGATAATTGCTGCGACGCCGACAAGCCCCACACCCGTCAGGGCAAAGGAGATCGGCACACCGAGAAACAACATAAGGGCAAGCACCGCCATGCCAAACGGCCAGTTTTCCATCGTCTATCCTTCGGGTGTGCTTTTGTCGTGTGTGCTCTGCGCGCGATCTGTGCGCCGCCGTCCGAACAGGGCAAGCACAGGCATAATGCCGGAGACAATCGCGGTGATGATCCCGCCCGCAAAGGCACAAATCGCGCAGAAATAACCCAGCGGAGCAATCGGAATGCCCAGATTGGTGGTGGTCCCGCCATAGCCGCCGATCTGGCCCGCATAGATCCAGACCCGCCATGCCACCACGAACAGCACCACGGCAGAGAACAGACCAATCGCGAATTTGCGATAGGGCTGGATCGCATCGGGCAGTCTGTCGGTGACGAGATCAACGACCACATGATCGTCGGACAGGGACACAGCCCCCAGTCCGAGAAAGATCGTCGCGCAGAGCAGCACTTCGGTCATTTCGGCGGCCCCCTTGATCGGGGCGTTGAACAGGTAGCGGCCGATCACATCCGCGACGGTCAGTCCCATCATCGCCGTCAAAAGCAGCCCGCCGAGCGCGGCCAGCACCATCCCACCGCGTCCGAGCGCCTTGAGAGAGGCCACCGGTTCGACAGAAGAGGTGACAGGAGGTGACATGCCTGCCGCCTCCTGTGTGGTCTCGGGCCGCAGGTCTGCGGGGTGGCTCATTTGGAGATGTCCACCTTCGCGGCTTCTGCCTTGAGAGCTTGGAAAATGGCGGGGCCGTCGAGACCGGTTTCCGAGACTTCGGCAAGTTTCGCGTCAAACACGGGCTGGAGCGCCTCGGTCCACGCGGCCATTTGTTCCTCGGTCGCAGGCGTTATGGTCGTCTGACCTTCCATCGCGGCAAGACCCGCAGCATCGGCACGGTCCCACATTTCACCGGCCATCCGCGCAAGCGCTTCGCCGGTCACACTGTCAATCGCCGCTTGGTTTTCGGGGCTCAGGCTTTCCCATTTCGCCTTGTTCATGACGATATAGAAAGAGGTGTTATACAGCCCGCCCGGCACAGAGACGCCAATGGGCAGTTCGGGGATGAGTTTGAAAAAGCTCACGGATTCATAGGGGAAAAGGATACCGTCCGCGACGCCTTGGCTCAAAAGCTCGTAGGATTTCGACGATGGCCCTTCGACTGGCACGGCCCCTAAAGCGGAGACGATCTCATGAACGATCCCGCCGCCCACGCGCAATTTGGTGCCCTGCATCAGGTCCGGCGAGGTCGGGTCGGCGTCTTTGAAAAAGACTTCGCCCGGCCCGTGGCTGAAAACCGCCAGAACCTTCACATCATCATATTCGCCCGCCTCGCGCAGGGTCTCGTCAAAGATGCGCCAGTAGGCGACAGAAAGCGCCTCGGCACTGTCGGAGAGGAAGGGCAATTCGACGAGGCTGGTGGTCTTGAACCGCCCCGGATTGTAGCCCTGCACGCCAAAGGTGATGTCGGCCACACCGTTCACGGCAAAATCGAAATGCGCCGCGGGCGGTCCCAAGGGGGCGGGCAGGATGTTGGCCACCACGTCCCCACCGGTTGCTTCTTTGATCTGTTCGGTCATCGGCACGATCAACTCGGAGACCAGCGGATGTGACGGCGGAAGCCAGTTGGCCACGGTCAGAGTCGTTTCAGCCAGAGCAGAAGTGCTGAGGGCGAGCGTCAGAGCTGCGCTGTGGAGGAAATATTTCATAGACTTGGCTTTCCTGTTGTGGCCGCAAGGGGGGTGCAGAGGTCTTGCCCTGAAATGCCGGTGGAATTCCAGCATTCCGACGGAAGACAAAAGCATTTTTGCATGACCGGCCTCGCAAAGGGCAAAGTTTAGGCATTCTGCCAATGGGTGTCTCAAGAGACCGTTTCGTTAATCGCGCCTTGGGTGACGGGAAAACGACCTCTTGAGACTTCTTAGCAGCGCATAAATGAAAGATGCAACGTGTCTTGAGTTTTGTCTTGCGGTGGGAGCCCGAGGGAAAGCACCGCAAAGTTGCGCGCAGAAAGAAGAATGTTCTCCCCTGTCCCCGCGAATCTTCCCGCCTTTGGCGCGACCGTTTCGGGCGCATCGGAACAGGTGTTTCGCATTTTTCCCGTCTTTTGGGACAGGCGCGGCGCGCACAGGGGCGTTAAAGTGGCAAAGGCACCTTGAACCTTCCGGATCATTCATGTCTATCGCAGCTTTGAACAGAACCTGTGAATTGGGCCTTTGGGATCAGAACCATGACGTCACATGACGGCCAAGCCGCCTCCATCATTTTCGACCGTGTCGGGAAGTCCTTTGCCAAGCCGGGCGGAGGGACGGTTTCCGCGATCAGCGATGTGTCCCTGACGGTCGAGGCCGGCACGATCACCGGCATTATCGGGCGCTCCGGCGCGGGCAAGTCCACGCTGCTGCGGATGGTCAACGGGCTGGAACGTCCGACGTCGGGCAAGGTTCTCGTGGGTGATCAGGACGTGGGCGCGGCCCAAGGCGTGAAACTGCGCACTATTCGCCGTGACGTTGGCATGATCTTCCAGCATTTCAACCTGTTATCCTCGCGCACCGTGTCGGAGAACATTGCCCTGCCCTTGGAAATCGCGGGCATGGCCGCATCCGACATCAAGGCACGGGTGGCCGATCTGGTCGAGCGCGTGGGGCTTTCCGCACAGGCGGACCGCTATCCGTCCGAACTATCCGGCGGCCAGAAACAGCGTGTCGGCATTGCGCGGGCCTTGGCCACAGAGCCGAAAATCCTGCTCTCGGACGAGGCCACATCGGCGCTGGACCCTGAGACGACGCAAACGGTTCTGTCGCTTTTGAAAGACATCAACCGCGAGCTGGGGCTAACCATCCTGTTGATCACCCATGAAATGGCCGTGGTCCGTGACATCGCAAGCCATGTGGCGGTGATCGAAGGCGGCAATATTGTCGAGGCAGGCACAACCTATGATGTGTTCACCGCCCCGCAACATCCGACGACGCGTTCGTTCCTCTCCGGTGTCACAGGCGTGACGCTTCCGGCCTTTATCAAGGACAAGATCACACAGCAGCGCCCCGAAACCGGTGGCGAGGAAGTGATCCGTGTGACCTTTGCGGGCAAACATGCCACCGACCCGATGCTCGCACTGTTGACCCGCGATCTTGGGATCGAGGTCAATATTCTCGCTGGTGCCGTTGAAGAGATCGGAACGCGGCCGTTTGGCAATCTGCTTGTGTCGCTTGATGCCCAAAGAGGCAAAGAGGCGCGGGCCTATCTCGAACGCCACGGGCTTTTGACGGAGGTGCTTGGCTATGTCGGCTAATCTCATCAACCTTTTGATTCAGGCCACAGGGCAGACGCTCTACATGGTCGCGATCTCCACCTTTCTCGGCACGCTTTTTGGCCTGCCTCTGGGTGTGTTCCTTGCCATTTCCCAACGCGGCGAGTTGCTCTCCGCGCCTTGGGTGAACAAGGTTCTGGGCCTCGTTGTCAATGCCACCCGCTCCGTGCCCTTTATCATTCTGGTCGTGGCGATCATCCCGTTCACCCGCGCCATTGCGGGCACCTCGATCGGGACAACAGCGGCCATCGTGCCCCTGACCATCGCTGCCGTGCCCTTCATCGCGCGTCTGGTGGAAAACGCCATTCGCGAAGTTGATGGCGGGTTGATCGAAGCGGCCCGCGCGATGGGGGCTACCCCGTTCCAGATCATCCGCAAAGTCCTGATCCCGGAGGCCCTGCCCGCGATCACCCTCGGCCTGACCCTCGCCGTGGTGAGCCTCATCGGTTACTCGGCAATGGTCGGCGCCGTGGGCGGCGAAGGTCTCGGTGATCTCGGGATCCGCTACGGTTATCAACGGTTTATGCCGGATGTCATGGCCGTTGTGGTCGTGATCCTCATTGTTCTCGTCCAGCTTGTGCAATCCATCGGTGAATGGATCGCCACCCGCGTGGACAAACGCGCCCCCAAAGGGCGTGGCCAATAATTCCCCATTCATAACCGCATCGTAAGGAGATTACACATGCTGCGCGTTGCAACCCTTTCCGCCTCTCTGGCCTCCGCTCTGGCGCTGATGGCCTCTGCTGCCATGGCCGAAGAAATCAAGGTCGGTGTTTCCCCCGGCGAACATGCCGAAATCATGGAAGAAGTCGCCAAAGTCGCAGCACCCATGGGGCTCGACATCGATGTAGTGGAATTCTCCGACTATGTGATCCCGAACACCGCGCTGGCGGATGGGGACATCGAGGCCAACTCCTTCCAGCATGTTCCCTATCTGGAAAACCAGATGAAGGACCGCGGGTTTGAACTGGTTGTTGTCGGCAACACCATCACCACGCCGATGGGGATTTACTCCGACAAGATTGACGATCTGGCCAATCTCGAAGACGGTGCCAAAGTCGCCATCCCGAACGACCCGACCAACGGTGGTCGCGCCTTGTTGCTTTTGCAGGATTTGGGTCTCATCACGCTGGCCGAAGGCACGGGTCTCGTGCCCAGCCCGCTCGACATCGAGGACAACCCCAAGGGGCTGAAATTCCTCGAACTTGATGCCGCGCAACTGCCGCGCACGCTTGCGGATGCAGAGATCGCGATCATCAACACCAATTACGCCATCGCCTCGGGCCTCAGCCCGAAAGACGATTCCATCGCGATGGAAAAAGCCGACAGCCCCTATGTGAACGTCATCGTTGTGCGCAAAGGCGACGAGGATCAACCGTGGGTCAAGACGCTGGTCGAGGCCTATCACTCCGATGAGGTCAAAGCTTTTATCGACGACAGCTACCACGGTGCTGTGATCACCTCCTGGTAATCTCCGGCGTTTTGTGAAGATTTTACGCTCCGCCGGATTTGGCGGGGCGTTTTTTATGCGCTTTGGTTTATGCGCTTTGACCCTGTTCCGGCCAAGAATCGTCGCCCTTCCGGTCCTGTGCCGTGACTCGCATCAACTGGCGCCTGTGCGTCGGATTCGTCTCTAATCCAGCCGAACAGGACTTTCAGGGCAGGTTTTTCGTTGTAGCCCGCAGTTCTGTGGTCACTACATGTAGAATCTTCTTGCGCGACTCCCCCTCTTTTGGCAATAGTCACGGAAAAGAAGCGATAAACGCCATCTTCCGTGAACACGGTTCGACTGTAAGGCGCAAAAGCAGGCAAAGACGCAGGGACAGACAAGGCACACCGAGAGACATGTGCCACGATCTGCGGAGATAGAGAGAGCAGATGACGAGCAATTCTACGCATGAAGATCTGAATGCGGTGATCCGTCAACACTCCGAGTGGTTGGCCAACCAGCTGCATTCGCAGCGCGAAAGCCTGTTTCCGCCGGATGCCTCTAAAACCATGCGCAAATTCATGTCCGGCGAGGCGGCCGCGCTTTTGGGAGTAAATGACTCCTATCTGCGCAAGCTGCATCTCGACGGCAAAGGCCCCTCCCCCGAACTGACACCGGGCAACCGGCGGCTCTATTCCGCGCAGGACATTCAGGACCTGCGGGTTCTGCTGGAGAAAACCGCGCGCAAACCGGGGGATTACCTGCCCGGTCGTCGTGACGGCGATCATATGCAGATCATCGGCGTGATGAATTTCAAAGGCGGCTCCGGCAAGACCACCACCGCCGCGCATCTGGCCCAACGGCTCGCACTTCTGGGCTACCGCGTCCTTGCGATCGATCTCGATCCGCAGGCCTCGCTGACAGCCCTGCATGGCGTGCAGCCGGAGTTCGATCTCGTTGACGGCGGAACGCTTTACGATGCGATCCGCTATGACGATCCGGAACCGATCCGCAACGTCATCCGCCCGACCTATATTCCCAATCTCGATCTGATCCCCGGCAACCTCGAATTGATGGAATTCGAACACGAAACCCCGCGCGCGCTGGCGCAGGGCAATGCGGGTCTGTTCTTCTTCCGCGTGAAAGAGGCGCTGGCGCAGGTGGACGGGGATTATGATGTGGTGGTCATCGACTGTCCGCCGCAACTGGGCTTTCTGACCATGTCGGCGCTGTCGGCCTCGACCGGTGTTCTGGTGACGATCCACCCCGAGATGCTGGATGTCATGTCCATGTCGCAATTCCTGCGCATGACCGCCGATCTGATGGATGTGATTGCCGAAAGTGGCGCGGATATGTCCCATGACTGGATGCGCTATGTGCTCACCCGTTACGAGCCTTCGGACGCGCCGCAAAACCGGATCGTGGCCTTTCTGCGCACCATGTATGGCGAGACGGTGCTCAACGCGCCGATGCTCAAATCCACCGCGATTTCGGATGCAGGTCTGACCAAACAGACACTTTACGAGGTGGAACGCTCCGCCTTCACCCGCTCGACCTATGACCGCGCGATTGAAAGCCTCAATGCGGTCAATGACGAGATCGCAGCCTTGATTCAGAAAACATGGGGGCGCTCATGACCAGCAGCAAGAAAAAGCGGATGTCCATGCTCGACAGTCTCGCGGCGGCGGGCACGCCGGCGCCAACTGCGGCGACCTCGATGATGTCGAGCAACCGTGCGCTGCGCTCGGCTCGTGATGCGGTTGACAGCCACCGCGTCTGGGAACTGGATCCGGCGCTGGTCATTGACGAGCGCGTGTCGGACCGGCTTGATCCCGATGACGTGGCCGATCTGCGCGATGCCATCGAGGCCAACGGCCAGACCGTGCCGATCCTTGTGCGGCGTCACCCCGAAATTCCCGATCACTACCTTCTCGTCTACGGGCGGCGGCGGCTTGAGGCCATCCGCTCTTCCGAGAAGGTCGAAAAGATCCGTGCCCTTGTGGCCAATCTCGACGATGATGCCGCCGTGCGCGCGCAAATCTCCGAGAACATGGCGCGGCGCGATCTGTCCTATATCGAAAAAGCCCTGTTTGCCAAAGAACTGGTCGAACAGGGCTTCGGCACCCAGGCCCATGTGGCCGAGGTGCTGACGGTGACGAAATCTTCGATCTCCATGGCACTGACCATTGTCGAAATGGTCGGCCCCGATCTCATCCGTGCGATCGGACCTGCCCACGGCATCGGGCGGCCCCGTTGGGATGCGCTCGGGCGCGGGATTGAAGAGACCGGCGCGGATCGTGAGGCGCTCATTGGCATTGCCGATGATGTCTATACCTCCGCGAATGTGGCTGTGGTCGTCGATGATGTCACCATCGACAATAACGAACTGTCTGTTGCGGCGTTTGAAGCCGTGTCAAAGGCGGTCACAACACAGCAGAAGGCGGCGCAGGCCGTCACCAAAGCCCCCGATCCCGCCCGTCCGAAACCGCGTGTCCTCACCGTTGATGGCGCGCGCGGCGGTGTGGTGAAGCGCACGTCGAAAGGCGTGGCGATCACGCTTGAGAGCGGGGAATTCGCAGATTGGGTCGAGGCGGAAGCCGAAGACCTCATACAAGAGCTTCACCGGCGCTGGAAAACGCGTCGGGAAGAACCAACAGAGCAGTAAAGGAGGCACGGCACGACAAAAGATAAGGCCCCGTAAAGACACGCTCTACGAGACCCTAACTTGTTTCTAGCACTCTCAAGGTAGTGGCCAGAGCTCTCATCCGCAAGTCAAAAGTGATTCGCGGAACGGGATATTTTTGTCTTCGTGAAAAATATATGGACTACACACCTGTCTCGCCGTTCCGGCGGACCATTGATGCTGTCTTGTTGAAGCATCAATCACGTCAGCCCTCAGCGCTGCCGCCAAGCGGCGTGAACAAATGGGAAGCCCTGCGCGAACTCTCTGCGGCGCGAGAACATTTCGGCCTCACCGATCGTGATATGACGGTGCTTCAGGCCCTGGTCAGCTTCTATCAGAACACCATTCTGGGCGGGAACGAGACCGATATGGTCGTTCATCCGTCCAACAAGTCGATCTGCGAGCGCCTGAACGGGATGCCTGCGTCGACCATGCGCCGTCATCTCGGCCATCTGGTCCACGCCGGTGTGATCATCCGCCGCGACAGCCCGAACGGGAAACGGTATGCGCGTCGTTTTGGGGAGGACAAGATCGTCTACGGTTTCGATCTCTCGCCACTAGCTTTGCGCTATACAGAGTTCTGCGAGGCCGCCGAAGAGGTGAGGGCAGAAGCCGAGCGTTTCAAGCGTCTGCGCGAGGCTGTGAGCCTGATGCGGCGTGATCTGGCAGCTCTGAGCGTCTATGGCTACGAGATGCGGCCTGATCTGTCTATCTGGGACCAGTTCTCCGACCTGGCGGCTCTGACAGCCCGTGATCTTCGTCGCAAGCTGACCTGTGATGATCTGGACAAGATGTATGACATACTGCGTGGGGCTTTGGACCGTGCAAGATCCATTCTCGAACCTTCTGAAACAGAGAATATGAGCACCAAAGAGTCTCAAAGTGAGCATCACTATCATAATTCAACTAAAGACTCATATGATTCTGAACTTCCCCAAGAATTGGGAAAAAGCGCAGCGGCTGAGCCGGAACAGACAGAACCGGAAACAGAAGAGGTGCCTGTAAGTGAGGACAAGACCCCTTCCCTTCCAAACCTGCCGCTTGGTCTCGTGCTCAGATCCTGTCGGGAGATCCTGACCTATGCCGATGGCAGCGTGCGACACTGGCATGAATTTGTAGGGCTGGCAGAACGGGTGCGTCCAATGATGGGGATTTCCCCGTCTGCGTGGGAAGAGGCCAAACAAAATATGGGACCGGCGGAAGCTTCTGTCGTTCTGGCGGCGATGCTTGAGAAAATTTCCGACATCCGCTCCCCCGGTGGTTATCTGCGCAGCCTGTCTGCCAAGGCCGCGGTGGGCGAGTTCTCGTCCGGTCCGATGGTTATGGCCCTAATGCGTCGTGAGGCGGCATGATTTGCGCGGTTCCGTTCCGTGCGGGAATGCTCTCACAGAGGACGTGGAGTTCGAGGTTGCCTACGAGGGATTTGTTCCGATACGGGCATTTCTCAAGCTGCGACACAAAAAAGACCCCGCCGATACATTCGGCAGGGCAAGTCTTTGAAACCTGTTGTCCGGATTGGACCAAGGGCGTGAACCGTCCGGCGCGCGCCCTTACCGTAACGCTAGGCCGCGTCGGAATTCTTCGCGGCAATCATATCCGCCAGCAGCGACAGAGAATGATTGGAAAGCGGAAGGTCCACGGGATCACCGGTCTCTGCCGAAATGTCGGCGGCCAGATAGCTTTCCATCACCATGCGGGCATGTTCGGGCGAAACGACCGGATCATTGTCGAGCAACACGCTTTCGAGGAAATGGATCGTTTCCGGCCCCATCTGGCCCGCATACATATGATCCACATGTTCGCCCGGCATGGTGGACATAGGAAACTGCGTGCCGCCTTCGACCGAGTTGAACCAGTTGTCGCGTGAGGTGTCATCCAGAACCAGAGAGCCTTCGGTGCCGGTAATTTCGATCCATGTAGCGCAATAATTGGGATAGCTCGGCGGAAGGTTCCAACCGCCCCCGATCACGACCAAAGTGCCATTGTCCATATTTACCGTGTTCCACATACAGTCATAGGAGCCGTTGAGTTTCTCCATGTAGCCGTAGGCACCCTGCGAATAGACTTTGACCGGTTTCGCATCGAGAAGCCAAAAGACGAAGTCGAGATCATGGGTGGATTCCATTGCCGCAGGCGACAGCTTTACCCGTCCTGCGATCCGCGACCCGAGGCTGCGCGACAGATGACGGCTGACCATCACGTTGACGACCTTGCCAAGTTTGCCTTCCTTGATGGCTTTCTTGGCCCAGGCGATTTTCGGATTGAACCTTTGGGAATAGCCGATGGTAAATTTCACGCCCTTCTCACGGGCAATGTTGATCAGATCATCGGCTTCGGCCAGTTCCATCGCGATAGGTTTTTCCAGCAAGACATGCTTGCCCGCCTTCAGACAATCTCGCGCAATCGGGTAATGGGTCGGCTCCGGCGTGGTGGAGATATAGACCACCTCGATGGCAGGATTGGACACGATGTCCTGATAGTCGGAGGTCGCGCTCGCCGGATTGGTCAGCGCCTTCATCTCGGCCAGTCGCTCCGGCCGGATTTCGCAAATATGGAGCTTGTCGACGAGTGCGGATTTGGCCAAGGATTCCGCACGCATACCGCCACACCAGCCCGTTCCGATTACGGCCACTTCTACTTGTCTCATCAATGCTCCAATCCTTTATAAGGGGTTGATCATTTTTACGAATTACCGGAATTGCCAGCAAACAAGCTTTGCTGATAGAGGCTATGCGATCTGCTGAAGCCGCGCTTTTTTTCTGCACATTTGTAACCCGTGCAAATCCTTGAACCGCCTTGTTTGAAAACAAAAAAACGCCGCGATTGCTCGCGGCGTCGGGTCTTTGGAATATGTGCTTTGATCTGTGGTGTGACCTTATTGCGAGGTCAGTTTCTCCACGAGCTCTTTATAGGCCTTGCTTTGTCCGGCCCGCATCGCGTCATATTCTTCGGCGCCAAGAACCTCGATGTTCTCGCCAAGGCGTCCCATCATATTGGCAAAGGTCTGGTCTTCCGCCAGTTTGGAGAAGGCATCGCGCAAAAGGGCCAGCGCATTCTCGGGCGTGTCTGCCGGTGCGAGAACGACGCGGTGCATAAAGCCGATGTCACCTTCAACGCCAACTTCGGCAAAGGTCGGGACGTCGTCGAACATCCGCTCTTCACCCGCGGTTGCCAGAATCCGCACGGTGCCGGCTTCGACATGGCTTGCAAGCGATGAGGGGAAACCCATCGTCACATCGGCATCCCCACTGAGCAAAGCCTGCAAAGCGGGGCCGCCCCCTTGGTAGGGCACGAGATTCCACTGCATATCCAAGGCGGTCATCATCTGCGCCGCCGGAACAAAGAACGCGCCCCAGTTACCGGAATGAGCCATTCGAATTTTGCCCGGATTGGCCTTGGACGCCTCGACCAGATCCTCGAAGGTTTGATAGGTGCTGTCGGCTTGCACCGCGACGGCCGCTGGGGCGTAGTTCACACGCGCAACGGTCACGAAATCCTCAAGCGGATCATAGGGCAGCTTGTCTACATATTGCTGAAGCTGGTCGGCATAGTTGTGTGTGAAAAGAAGCGTATAACCATCCGCCGGTGCATTCGCGACTTCCTGCGCCCCTTTTTGGGCCCCTGCCCCCGGTGTCAGACGCACAATCACGGCCTGATTCAGATAGGACGGCAGGATAGAGGTGATGACACGCCCGTTCAGATCATGCGATCCGCCCGCGCTAAACGGGATCACCATTGTGATGGGTTTTTCGGGATAGTCCGCAGCGGCAGGTGCCACTGTGCCCGTGAGGGCGGCGGCGGCAACCGCCATCGCGGCCATGGTTTTCTTGGTCAGTTTCGTCAACATGTCTCTCTCCCTTGTTGATCTTTTGGTGATGAGGTGCCTCCTCGCAGCTCATCTGTGATATTTTATTGTTTTTGTTGTATTGTTTTGCTCAGTGCCGAAGTTCCGTAGAGCCGTTTCCAGAGGAAATATCCAAGGACGGGTGCAGCAATCAGGACACAGAGCGCGCCCAGTCTTTCGGTGGCAAAGAAGACAAGCGCATTGCCATTTGCCATCGCGGCGGTCTGTCCGAAGGCGTATTCCATTGATGGCCCCAGGATAAAGCCCATCACCATCGGCATGACATCGAACCGTGCGGCTTTGGCGACGATCCCGAAGGCCCCGAAGGCCACGAGGATCAGAAGATCGGTCGGATCGGAGCGGTATACATAAGTGCCCGCAAAGGCGAACATGATCACTAGCGGGATCAGGATCGAGGTCTTGATCGTCACGATTTTCGAGAAGAACGGGATCGACAGATAGCCGATCAAAAGGAACAGCAGGTTTGCAATGACCATTGCGATCAGAATGGCAAAGACGGTTGCCCCCTGTTCTTCAAACAGTTGCGGACCGGGGCGTAGACCTTGGGCCACGAAAGCGCCCAGAAGGATAGCGGTCACGTTGTCGCCCGGAATCCCCAGCGTCAGAAGCGGCACCATCGTCGGCCCGTTCACCGCATTGTTGGCGGCTTCGGCGGCGGCGACCCCTTCGATTTCTCCCTCGCCGAAGGTTTCGGGATGTTTCGAGGCATTTTTTGCTGCCGTATACCCCATCATCGCGGCGACGATCTGGCCAAGACCCGGCACAATGCCGATCCCCGTGCCGATCACCGTGGAACGGGCAATCGTCGGCATACAACGCCGGAACTCGGCGCGGGTCAGACGTTCCCCGACCAGAGCCGCCAGTTTGCGACCCTTTTCCTGACGCATGATGACATTTGCCACCTCGGGCAGGGCGAACACACCGATCAGCATGGGCAAAAGCGGAATTCCGGAACGCAGATCAAACAGACCAAAGGTAAAGCGTTCCGCACCGGCAAGTGGATCGGTGCCAACAAAGGACAGCCATAGACCCAACATCATCATGATCAGGCTCTTGAGCGGGTTGGCACCGGAGGTGGCGGCAATGATAATCAGGCTCAAAAGCAGCACGGCAAAGAGTTCCGGCGGCCCGAACTGCATCACCATATAGGCGATGGGGAACATCATGAAGATGGTGAAAATATCGCTGAACGTGTCCCCCGTGACCGAAGAAAACAGCGCCATATCAAGGGCTTTTCTGGATTTCCCCTGCTGTGTCAGCTTGTAGCCGTCGCGCGATGTTGCCACCGCCGCACCGGTTCCGGGCATGGAAATCAGGATCGCCGGCACGGAGCCGCCGAAGATACCGCCCTTGTATATGCCCAGCAGAAAGGGAATCCCCACGATCGGTTCGAGAAAAAACGAGATCGGCAAAAGGATCGCCATGGCCATGAGGGTGGTAAACCCCGGCAAGGAACCTACAAGCATGCCGGAAAACAGGCCGACACACATAAGGGCCATGGTGTCGAAGCGCATTGCCATAGCAAAGCCTTCGGTGAATAGGTCAAACATTTTGGCCTCTTGAGTTGGACATTCTGAGGGTCTGGTTCAGGCGTGGCGATCAGAACAGTTTTGCGAAAAACAGTTCGATCACGTTGAGTTCCGGCAAGGACACAGCGAGCAATCGTGTCGCCGAGAGATAAAGGGAGACAGGACCGACCAGAGACACAAGTCCGATCTGGATCGGCGAACGCGCCCCCATTTGGAGCGAAATCAGGATCAGGCTGATGGCAGTCGAGATCAGAAACCCAAAACTCTGCATCGTCAGGCTGTAGAGGATCATGATTCCGAAAAAGATTCCCGCGCGGATCCATTCATCGCGATAAAGCCCTTTGGTCGGCGTTTCCGCCAGATCGGTGCGCAAGAGAAAGAGGGCGGCGATGCACATCAGCGCAAGCAGGGTCAGCACGATCATCGGAAAGGCGGATGGCGAGATGGCCGAAAGCGATTGACCGAAGAGTGCTTTGGGTTTGGCCACCAGACTGTTGATGAAGATCAGCGACATGACAGAACAGGTCAGTAACGCGCCAAGGGTCAGAACTTCGGGGGTCGGGGAAAGTTTGCGAAACATCTCGGCCCTCCCCTAGTGGTCCGCGACACAGGCAGAATGCGTGCTGCGCTGTGTTTCGGCGGTCCGCATGTGTTTGATACAGAACGAAATTCCGGATACACTCCGGTTGTGCGTGGTCTTCATATTTCCTCCCTTGCGCCTCGACAGTTTCCGGGGATGTTGCATCCCCTCCGTCGCGGCACCTCTCCTTTGCCACTTTGCTGTGGCGTTTTATTCTTCACCTGACCGGCTCACGTCGGTTCAGGGAGTGTGTGTTTGCCTATCCCTTTGTGGCGGGGCGGGTATCAACAACCTGCGGCATGTGCCGAAGTTGCGCGATCTCATCCCCGTTTGCCGCGATTTTCAGTCCTCCCCAGACCAGAAGCGGCAGACAGACAAGCGTCATAACCGTCGATACGACGACCGTACCGGCGACCTGTTTTGCGTTGCGCTGATAGCGATCCGCGAAAACGAACATTAATACGGCGGTGGGCATGGTTGCCATAAGAAAGACGATCCCCGCCACGGTCCCGCTCAGCCCGAGCAGGCTGATGACAATGGTCGCTGTGATCAGCCCGATGGACAAACGCCCGACCGCGACGATCAACGCCGGACGCAGATCGGCCACCTGAAGCGTGGCCAGCGAGGCGCCGAGCAGCAAAAGCATCGACGGCACCATCATGCCCCCGAGAATTTCGGTTGTGCTGGAAACAACGGCGGGCACGGGCAGCCCCGTCCATGTAACGAAAAGCACCGCAAGCACGGAATAGATCAGCGGTTGCTTGAGCAGGGATTTGGCCGAGAAACTTCCCGAATAAATCGCAAGCCCCAAGGTGTTCTGAACGATAGCGACGACGAAGAAATAGGCCACCGCGAGCGCCAATGCGCTGTCTCCGAAAGTCAGAACGACCAGCGGAATGCCCATATTGCCTGAATTCGGCATCATGAGTGTCGGAAGATAGCTGCGCACAGGTGATTGTGTGAGGGTGAGGGCCAAAAGGCCCAAAGCGCCAGCCACCCCGATACAAAGTAGCGCCGCGCTCGCCATTTCGCGCAGCGTGTCGAAGGTCACATGCAGCGCCGTCAAACTGCTGAAGATCAGACAGGGCGTTGCGACCAGCAACACGGCGTTGCTCAGGGTGCGGGTTTGGAATTCCACCGAAGATCGGCCCAGAAGATAGCCAATCGCCGTGATCGCCATAATCGGCCCGACAATGTCGAAAAGCTCTATCAACATCCTTTGCCCCTATGGAATATATTGCGATCATTGCGTGTCTCGGCCTTTCGGACAGATTGCATTGTGGACGGGGAAAAGCGCGGCGCACCATTCGGTTTTGTGGTTTCAACTGAAATTTGGTGCATAATTGCCGTTCTCCTCCCCAGGTGTTCGGCTGTGTCTGTTCAGAATGCCGCCAATGCCCGAAGACAGGAAATGGTGTTTTTGCCTAGCAGCCTTCAGAAATCCTGATAGTTAAGAAATCTTAAATTTCTGTTTAATGCAGGACGGTATTTTTACGGTTTTTGCCCGTGGTTTCAGGCGTTTCCACGAGATGCACCATCTCTATAGACAGGTATAAGATAGTTTGACAGGGCACATCAGATTACATTGTTTGAGCCGTGCCGAACTCCCCCGTTATCGTGTGAGAATATGTCCTCGAATGTGCACACCCGCGTGTTAACCGCGTGTGATAGAGCCTTTGAGTATAAAATAAAAACAATGACTTACGGGAGAGATACGCATGTCCGGAACCACTCAACCCTTCACTGTCGCCATCGCGGGTTTCGGATGGTGGGGCCGTCATATTGCGGCCCGTTTGCAAGACCATCCCTGGCTGAAAGTCGCGGGGGTGATCGAACCTGTCACCGCCAATCATGACGGCATCACCGCGATGGGGCTGAGCGCATGGTCGGATTTTGACGCGCCTCTGGCCCGCACCGATGTGGATGCGGTGATCCTGACCACGCCGAACCCGCTGCATGAGGCGCAGATTGCGCAGGTTACAGCCGCCGGAAAGCATGTGTTTTGCGAGAAACCTCTGGGTCTGACCGCCGACAGCGCCCGCCGTTCCGTGAAAGCATGCGAAGTCGCTGGGGTGCAATTGGGCATCGGTCATGAACGCCGCTTTGAACCGGCGATGCTGGCGCTGAAAGCAGCTCTTGAGGCCGAAGAACTTGGCACGATCATGCATGCCGAAGCCGCGTTCAGCCACGACAAGCTCATCGGAGTGCCCGCCAATGACTGGCGCACACGCAAGGATGTGTCGCCTGCGGCGGGGATGACGGCGATGGGGATCCACCTCAGCGATCTGTTGATCTCGTTCTTCGGCCCGATCAAGACGCTGCACGCCTTTACGGCGGACCGTTCGCTCGGTTGGGAAACCGGTGATGTGGTGACGGTCCAGATGAAATTCGAAGCAGGCATGACCGCAACCTTTAGCGCTGTGCTACACACGCCGCATTTCATCCGGATGCATGTTTTCGGCACGGAGAAATGGGTCGAAATTCTTAACGACAGCCATCCCGACACACCGGACGGCATCGTGCGCGTGCTCACGGGCATCAGCGGCGCGCCGGTTTCTCAAAAAGACTACAACTGGGAAGATGCGGTGACCGCCAATCTCGAAGCTTTCGCACGCGCCGCTAAAGGAGAGGCCCCCTACCCTTTCACCAATGAGGAGATGGTTCACAACATTCAGGTGCTTGAAGCCATCGCGCGTTCTGCGGAAACGGGTCAGGCGGTCGATCTGGCGGATGTCTGACTGCGACAGCGGGTTTCAACCAAGCTGAACAAAGCAAAAGGGCGCAGTCAAACCGCGCCCTTTTTTCTGTGGTGATTTCCTGTGGTGATGTTCGGCCTATGCGTCGAGATCGAGAAAACTCAAGATCGCGAGCATAAAGCCCTCCGGATTGTCGATGTTGATGATGTGTTTGGCATCCTTGACCTCGACATATTTTGCCTCGGGACAGGTCTGGGCAATGGCGCGCATCGCGTCCGGCGGTGCGGCCATGTCGTTCTCGCCCGCTACGAACAGCACCGGCACGCGCATTTCACCGAGATGGCGCAGGTAATCTAGCCCCATCAACGCATGGGCGCAGCCGCGATACCCCTCGGCGGTGGTCTGCAAAAAGCCCTCGCGTAGGGCTGCTTCCGCTTCGGGCCGTGTGCTGCGCGTCTCGTCGCTCAGCCACATGCCCACAGTGGCTTCCCAGACCCCTTCAATCCCTTTGTCATCCAAAATCGCCATGCGGTTGTGCCAGTTCTGGACAAAGGGCGGCGGCGCATCGGCGCGGGCGGCGCAGCAGATGATTTGGCTGATCCGCTCCGGTGCGGCCAATCCCAGCCCCAGCGCCGTCATCCCGCCCAGAGACAGGCCCATAACCGTCGCCGTTTCGACCTCATGCGCGTCGAGAACCGCCAGCACATCCGCGACAATATCATCGAAACCATAGGGCAATGGCGGTGTCGGGCTTTGGCCGTGACCACGGGTGTCGCAGCGGATCACGCGGTAATGGCTTTCCAGAAACGGCATTTGCGGGTCCCACATCGCCTGTGTGGCACCGAGGCTGTTGAGCAGCAGTAGAACAGGGGCATCCTGACGACCGGAAACGATGGAGTGAAGGAGGGCAGATGTCATGCGTAGTCAGCTTTCCAGACTTGCCGCGCAAGGCACGGGCTTTGGTCACATGCCACGGCTCTGCCCTCTTTTCCTGCTCAAAAAGACTCTAATCCAGCCCAATTCGGGTCTGAATATCTTGCGAGCGGTAGATCGGGGCCAAAGCGCTGCGGCGGTGATCCTGTTTACAATTCAACGACCAGTGTCGCCTGTCCTCAAATCTACGAGGGCAGGTGCTATGAGGAGAAACAATATGTGGTCAAGCCTCGCATCAGGAAAGCTGATGGCGCGGGCATTGGGCGCTATCCCCTCACCCACCGTTCATCATCCGGCAAATGCGACGCGGGATTGATTTCCAAGGCGGAATTCAATTCCTCCTGCAACACATCGGCAAAGAGCTGTGCCACCGGACTGAGCGCACGTTTTCGGGTCTCGATCCGCATGTAATCCACCGTCAGCGGCGGATCGACCAGAGGCGCAACCGTGCGGCGGGCGCCATCCCGATCCGGCAGACACAAAATCCCCGGCAGGATCGTGACCCAGTCCGATTTGGCCACAAGGTTCAACGTGCCATGCATCGTGTCGAGTTCGAGGATTCGGGCCACTTTCACATCATTGAGCGCAAGATAACTGTCGATCAGGTTGCGCCGCGCGTTGCCGCGTCCGGGAAGCACCAGTCGCAAAGGTTCCATCTCGCGTAGCAGGACGCCCTCCCCGCGAATGGGGATCTCGCGGCCCGCCGCACAGACCAGACATTCGCGGTCTTCGCCCAGAGGTTTCGAGGATAGCGCCTCATTGATCGCAAAGGACGCAGGTACAACAGCAAAATCCAGCCGCCCCTCAATCACCTCTTTGGCGAGGCTGGCCGAGTAGCCTTCGGACACAGAGAGCCGCACCTCCGGATATTCATCGGAAAACCGCAGCAAGGCCTCTGACAAAACCGCGCGCGTGAAGGTCGGCATCAGCCCGACATGCACATGGCCCACCACGGATTTCGCTAGGGTTTTGAGCCGCTCTTGTGCGTGATCCGAAGCGGCGAGAACCTTGACCGCTTCCTGATAAAAGGCCCGACCGGCTTCTGTGGGGGTGACGCCGGATGAACTGCGGTGAAACAGTTGCACATCATAGCGCTTTTCCATCTGGCTGACATGCATCGACAGACCCGATTGCGTGGCGTTCACCCGCTCCGCCGCCGCCGAGAACGAGCCCTGCTCATAGACTGCCGCGAAATATTTCAGTTGTTGAAGCTTCATTGTGCCATCCGTTTTCCTAATAGCAATTAGGCATTTTTATTCTTATTTGTGAAGGCTAAAGCTCTGCTAATTTTCGCGTTGAAAGGCCGTGTGGCGAAGGGATAGGATTGCGTGCTTGCCGTTTGCGGCACCCGATCCGACAGTTCGCGCAACGGTCCGCATTGCATTTGCAGGAGAACGCCAATGACTCCCCTCCCCCGTTTGATGGTTGCCCCCAATGGCGCACGGCGCGTGAAAGCCGACCATCCGATGATCCCTGTCACCGACGCAGAGTTGATCGCCACCGCGAAGGCCTGTTTCGACGCCGGTGCTGACGGGATACATTTTCACATTCGTGATGCGGCACAGCGCCATATCCTCGACGCCGGACGGTATCAGGCGGTGCTTGATGTTTTGGCTGAGACTGTGCCGGATATGTATCTTCAAGTCACCTCGGAGACTGCGGGGTTTTATGAGGCGCAGGAACAACAGGAGATGGTGCGGGTTTTGAAACCGGCGCATGTGTCTGTCGGGATGCGTGAAATGGTGCGCAAGCCCGAGGATTGGGATGCGGCGCGTGATTTCTATCATTGGGCGGCGGATCATGGTGTGGAGATCCAGCACATTCTCTATTCCCCCGATGAGGTCCGCAGCTTTGTGGCGGCCTGTGAAGACGGGCGTATTCCCGGCGCGCATCAGCTTGTGCTGTTCGTGCAGGGCAGCTACGCGAAAGGGTCCGAGGGCGCGATCCCGCTTGAGGATTATCTCGCTCCGCTGACGCAGGCGGAGGGGCTGAGTTACGACTGGATGATCTGTGCCTTCGGGGCTGACGAGACCGCCAGCCTTACCCGCGCAGCAGAGCTTGGCGGCAAGGCCCGTGTTGGTTTCGAAAATTCGCTATGGAACGCCGACGGCAGCCTTGCCACCGATAACGCCGCCCGCGTGCGCGAAGTCAGCCACGCGATTGCCGCGCTGAAGGGCTGATGACCGAATTACCCCCGCAGACCCTGTGGTTTGCGGGGGTATTCTATTGTTTTCAGTATGTTGTTATCAGTTTTTCCGCAATAACCTTAAGGTTTGGGTCATTGAGACAGGGCTTTCAGCATGGCGGAGAATTGCTTCACCTCCGCATCATCGAAGCCCTTAAAAGTTTCTTTTGCGTGGGCGTCCGCCAGTGACCAGCATTGTTCGGCCTTGTTGCGCCCTTGCTCGGTAAGGGAAAACTGACCTTCATTTTCCGACAGCAATCCGCGATCCTTGAGATTGGTGAGCGCGGCGCGTGCCTCGATGATCGGGCAATGCAATTCCAGCACGAGCGCCTCGGCATCCAGCGCCGCAATGTCATTGAGCAGCAACAGTGTCCGCGCCTCGATCACGCTCAGGCCCAGCCCTTCCAGCTTGGGCTGATAGCGGTCTTGATAGTTGCGCACGGCCTTGAGCATCTGGAAAAAGATGTGGTTGCCCGAGCGGCTGTCTTCCGGCACGGGCTGGCTGTCTTGCGTTGTGTTCGCAAAGCTTTCGGGGTGGCTGAAAACCATTGAGTATGACCCTTGGTGAAAGCACAGTGGCGGGCGACCATAGTCATCAAAGGCCACGACCTTGCCCACGAAAATCCAGTGATCTCCCCCGTCGAGTTTGTCATAACTCTCGCATTGGAAGCGTCCGGCCGTGTTCGGGAACAAAGGCGCGCCGCCAAGACCCGGCTCCCATGCGGTGCCGTCAAACTTGTCCTTTTGCTGGCGGGCAAAATGGTTGGACATCTCCATCTGGTCCGAGGCCAGAATGTTCACCGCAAAATGGCTCGACGCTTCGAACAGTTTGCAACTCGGCGTGTCTTTCATGCTGCTCCACAAAATCAGCGGCGGGTCCATCGACAGGGAATTGAAGCTGCTGGCCGTGACGCCGACATGGGTGCCGTCCGGCGCGCGGGCTGTGATGATTGTCACCCCTGTTGCGAAATTCCCGAGGGCGCGGCGGAACGCTTTGGGGTCAATCTCGGTGTGGGATGTGGAAAGCTGTGTCGCGGTGGTCATGGGATGTCCTTTCATCGACGTGCTGTGCGCCACCCTCAAGAGGTCGCGCACAATCGGGTCGTCAGCTTGCGGAATAAGGCGTCTCGGATTTGGTGGCCTCGTCGAGAATAGGCATGACCTTTTCTCCCATCAGGATCATCGAGTTGCGGCCCAAATCGTAATCGGTCCAGTCGTGTCCTGCATAAACGAGGTGATCGAACCGCCCTGTCTGTTCACGGAGCGCCAAAATCTGATCCGCCACAGATTGCGGGTCGCCGTGGATCACGAGACGGTCCAGCACATAGTCCAGCGTCACGTCATCGTCGGGCATGCTCTGGTCATCCTTGAACAGGTTCAGGCGCCCGCCCTCCCGCAGTTTGGTTAGTAGCTGGGAGTAGTAAAGCACATAGGGACTACCCGGATCGCGGGCATAAGAGCGGGCGGTGTCCATGTCTTCTGAAACGCAGATGTTCTTGGCCACGCGCCAGTCGGCGTAGTCCGGTGTGTAGCCGCCCTGTTTGCAGCCTTCGACATAGTTCGGCCAATGGGTCGCGGCCCATTTCGGCATCAGGAAGTTGGCGGAGATCGGCTGCCACCCGCGCGCGGCCATTGCGGTGACACCTTTTGAAAATGGCGCAACGGCAGTGCCGACAATGGGAGGGTGCGGAGCCTGAAACGGCTTGATGATTTCACCTTGCCCGATTTCCGGCATCATGGTGCGTTCGGTAGAGATGCCCCAGAATTCGCCTTTGAGATTATAGGGTGCTTCGCCAGCCCAGATTTCAAGCACCATGTTGATACACTCAAGGAACATGGCGTTGCGGTCTTTATCCATGGATCCGAAAATCTCGGCGTCCGACATGAGGCCACCCGGAGATATACCGAAATTCAAGCGGCCCTCCAGCATGTGATCAAGCATGGCAACTTCGGCGGCAACGCGGGCGGGATGCGAGTTGGGCAGGTTCACCGTCCCTGTGCCTAGCCGGATGTTCTTTGTCTCATAGGCGAGGCTGGCCAGAAAGGCGACGCAGGAGGTGATGATCTCGGCTTTATCTGTGGTGTGCTCGCCGCAATATGCCTCTGCAAATCCCAGCTTGTCCGCGAGTAGAAATGCTTCTCGGTCCTCTGCGAAACTCTGCGCATAGGGTTTCCCGAGCGGGTGGATCGGCATGGTGAAAAATGACAGCTTCATTGGCGGCTCCTTGATTTTTAATCAGTGTGGAGCAATGGCAAATCTTCAAAAACCGATAGTTTCTTATGCTGTCTATCTTGTTTTTTGATGGCCTTGTTTTACGTTTTTTGCGGACCGGCGCGCGATGGTCCTGTGATGGTTCACAGCTGTGAACTCTAGGCCGGAAAGGTAAACGCATTCCGACTGCGGCGTGCGTTGCGTTTGGGGTTCCAGCGCGAGGTGATGTCGTCGCCACTGTTGTTAGGTTGGCCCCGTAACGATCACGGCGTCAATGTCGGGATCAACCTGCCGCACGGCAGACAGGCAGAGCGCATTCAGGTGGGTGGCAACGTAATGCGCGTGAAACCGGCTCGGGGCGGTGAGATACAGTCGCCGTCCGCGCCTTTCCTGCCGTGTCAGTGTTGCGATCCACGTCGCAAAACGGGCGGGATCTTCGGCGTGGATCAGGCTGCGCGCAAGACCCCATTCACTCGAACCATCCACCTCCGGTGCGAGGCTGGACCTTTGTGCGTTATGTAGCGGCACAACCTTGGCGCTGGTGTTTTCGGGTTGGGCCCCCTGCCCTATCAGCCGTTGCTCAAAGTCTGGTCCGACTGCGGCCCAAACCGGCTGTGTGTCTTTGAGGATCTGTTCCAGCGCCAGCGCATATTGCGTTACCCTGCCCCGCGCGCCCTGTCGCTTGACGATGAGCCATGACATCGCTCGAAGCTTTGCCATCTCGCGTTTGACGGTGCGCTCGTCGACATTCCACATGCGCGCGATTTCCCGTTGCCCGACGGCAAGCTCGTTGCGCGCCCAGTTATACCGCGCCGTAATCAGCGTCATCAAGCGCAGGCATAGAACCTGTTTCCCTTTCGGCTGGCTCAATGCAAATGTCCCCACTGCGGTGAGCACATCATATTTGATAACGGAAGCCTGCTGGCCTACCGGTTTTCTGGACAGCATAGATCGCTTTCCTTGCAGAGAGTTCTGCTCTGTCGCCTTTACGGCGTTTGCCTCAATTCGCTCGGTGAGGTTTGTTCCAGGCGGCTGCTTTCTCCGAACAGCGCTTTCTCGGCGTTTTTCCTCATCTTTCCCTGATTAGCGATGAGTTCTTCGATTCTGTCAAGCGCGAGAACGATCCGTATATCTTTCAAATTACATCAAAAAATGAAAAGAAAGGTATTTCTGGTATAGGGGGACATCCTGCGTGTCCCCTAATCGGAGGGGTTTTGTCCCCCAATATGTCGTAGGCCTACCAAAACTGTCCCCTAATATAGGGTGATTTGGTCGATATCATTGCCGCTTTCGGACCTGCGGAGGTGAATCGGCGAGCCTCTCAACACCCTTTGTTTTCAAGGCGTTTCCCGATCTGGCAGAGTATAGAACGCTTTTTGCGGAAAATCACGCATTTACGTTTTTTCGTTTTGTATTTTTCCGGATTCCGCGTAAATAAGAAGAATAAGAAAATTTACGTCCCCGCGGGGACAGGAGGCACAATGTTCACTCACGAGGACTTGTCGCGATTGCAGGCCCAGTCGCTCAAGATGCAGAGCTACATCCGCAAACAGACCTATTCCCCCGAGCGGGAAAAGTCTCTGCGGCGGTTTTCAAGCTGGGAGGTCGCCGAGCTGATCTTCAAAGTCAACCAGTCGACCCTGCGGGGGCGGCTGGCGTCGGATCCAAGCCTGCCGCAAGGCCATGTCGAGGCGGACGGGCGTCAACGCTGGTATTCTCTGGAAGAGATCAACGAGATCCGGCGGCGCCTCAAGGTGAGCCGCAAGTCTCTTATGCCCAAACGGCCTCAGGGCAAACGGGCGATCCGCGCCGCTGTGGCGAACTTCAAAGGCGGCGCAGGCAAGTCCACCGTGGCGCTGCATTTTGCCCATGCGGCGGCTCTTGACGGGTATCGCGTGCTCTGTGTCGATTTCGATCCGCAGGCGACGCTGTCCCATTCTATGGGGCTCACGGATGTGGCGGAGGAATACACGGTCTGGGGCATCATGGCCCGCGATCTGATCCATGAGACGGAGCGGATGAATGCGGTTTCGCGTGGCGCGGAAAGTGGCACGGCCCTGCCCCAGCGCCGCATCCCGTCCCAGATCACCGACATGGGTTTGGACAATCTGCGGGTGACGGATTTCATCAAGCCGACGAACTGGCCGACGATTGATATTGTGCCGTCCTGCGCCAATGCGGCGTTTGTGGAATTTGCCTCGGCCCAGTATCGGCACCTCAATCCCGAATGGTCTTTCTTTGCGGCGGTGAGCCGTTATCTCGATACGCTGCCTGCGGATGCCTATGACATGATCATCTTCGACTGTCCGCCTGCCATCGGCTATCAGTCGATGAATGCGGTGTTTGCGGCGGATGTGCTCTATATCCCCTCGGGTCCGGGCTATTGGGAATACGATTCCACCACGTCTTTCATCGGTCAGCTTGCTGAGGCGCTTGAAGATCTTTCTGCTTTCAACGGGGTTGTCCCCGCGGGGACAAGCGGTTTGCCGAAGATGTTTCAGGACATCCGCTTCCTCATCACGCGCTATGAGGCGGGCAATGATTTGCACCGTGCGATGCGTGAAGCCTTTTATAAGGTTTTCGGGGACAGGATGACCGAGAACCCGATTGAGATGACGCGCGCTGTGGAGCAATCCGGACGTTTCCTGTCGTCAATCTACGAGACGGATTACCGCGACATGACCCGCGAGACGTGGCGACGGGCGCGGTCGTCTTTTGATCGTGCTTATGAAGAGTTTCGGGAGCATATGCTCACGGCGTGGGAGAAGCTGGAGGATGAGGCATGAAAAAGCGTCGGGTCTTTGATATCGACTTTCCGGATGAGGTTGAGGCCGTCCCTGAGCCATCTGTCCCCGCGGGGACAGAGGAGGCGCGTCGGGGGCCGATGGCTAGCGCAGTTCAGGAAAACGCCACGGCGCTGCGGGAGCGGCAAGCGGCCGAAGCGCAGATCAGGGCGGAGAATGACCGGCTCGCCCATGAGTTTGTGCGGATGAAGAAAGAGGGATTGATCGTTGATCTGATCCCGATTGATGCTGTGCAGACGGAGAAACTCTCCCGCGATCGCAGTGCACAGCGCGACCCTGATCTGGATGAACTCAAGGCGTCGATCCGTGACATTGGTCTGTCGAACTCGATTCAGGTCGAGGTGATCGGTGACACTTACGAGTTGGTGCAGGGCTTTCGTCGTCTGGCCGCGTTCCGTGAGCTTTACGCTGAAACGGGCGACGAGAAATATGCGCGGATTCCGGCGGGGTTGATGGCGGCGGGTGAGACGCTTGAGGGGCTGTATCGCCGGATGGTCGATGAAAACCTTGTCCGCCGTGACATTTCTTTTGCGGAAATGGCCGAACTTGCGCGGGCCTATGCGGCCGATCCGAAGACGGAATGTGCCACGGTGGAGGAGGCGGTGGCGATGCTTTATGCCTCGGCCGGTCGCCAGAAGCGCAGCTATATCCGGCGTTTTGCCACGGTTCTGGAAGGTATCGGTTCAGCGCTGAAGTTTCCGGAAGCCATCCCGCGCGCGCTGGGGCTTGAGCTTGAAAAGCAGATCTCGAAAGAGGAGGGGGCTGCATCGCGGATCAAGGCAAGGCTGGCCGCCGCCATGCCGACGAGCGCCGAGGCCGAGCTTGATGTGCTGCGCGCGGTGCTGGCGGCTAAGCCGGCGCCGACATCCAAAAGCGCAACCCCCGCGAAGGTGAAAACGACTTTCCGCATGGCTGTCCCCGCGGGGACAGTGCGCTGCGCGGTGCAGAATGGTCGGCTGGAAATCCGCTCGGAGCAGGACTTCAGTGCGATTGACCAGCGCAAACTGGAAGCCGCTCTGGAGAGTTTTTTCAAAGAGCTGGAATGAGAGAGGCGGGGCGGCGGGCCGAGGCTTCGCCGCCTTTTTGTGAAAGGGTAGGGGGGGGGCTATGACCTCGTTTCCCCCTGCCTCATTGACCGCTGCCGTCTGGCCCTCTAACATCTGTCTCACACCTGTTTGCGATCTGTCTGGCTACGAGGATGGAGAGGGCAGGGCGGAAAATCAAAACCCATCAGCAATAGAACAAAATAACATTTTTCATTCCGTTGTGAGCGATAGTTCGTTGAATTTGCGTGAACTATAAAATGTAACCGTGTGATTGGGGGCGGCGTTGGTTTACGCCATCTTCTATCAGATGCCTGCGCATCTTGTCCGGTTCAAGCTTTTGATATCCCATGCCCGTCTCAGCAGGCTTCATGCTGATCAAGCGTGTCGGGGTCGGTCAAAATTGGGGTAGTACCGCCAGAGTCAAAGACCGAACCCCGCAGCCCAGAATATAGACGCGCTTACGTGGCTCGCTATGGCTGAGATCTCTGCCAACTCGGGTAATATGCGCAAGAAGACGGAAATCAGACGAAAAAAGATTGCCACATAGACCTCGTACCCAACCGGAAGTGTCAATCCGGCATGCAACAGCCCCGCGATGGAGAGCACTGCCAAAACAGCCGTCCCGATCCCGCCCATGAGTGCCAGATGCCATCCGTCTGCGGGCAATACAGGGACCCGTTTGCCCCTGCGCCGAGCCAGATCAGTCCGGCTCCAGACAGGAGGCAGGGTAGGGTGAGTATGATGATTTCCGCACGAAGGGCTTCGCGTCCGAGGAACCCTTCGCCAGCAGGGTCGAAGAATCCGGCCCCCGCCGCGATCATCAGCCAAGCCACAACCGTGTCGCTGAGACCAAAGAGTTTCCCCAAAAGCACAAGCGCGACAAGTTCGGAGGCGAGGTTCTTGCGCCACGGATTTGGACGGTAGGGCGATGTCTTCTTGCTGGGGTCGAGCACAAGGTTGGTCACGGGCACAGTGATCCGTGCGTGGGCCAGCCCCAAAATACCTAAAAAGACGATGCCACCGTATTTCATCGCCTCGCCTGCCAGATAGCTGTCGCCGATGATCATGAAATAGCGTGTCATGGTCTCGGCCATGAAAAAAACCGCAAGCCAGGGCAGAAAGACCAAAAGCCGGTCTGTGCGTTTGCGCTAAGTGATTGCGCTCCCGTAGAGGACTAGTCCTGCCATCCAGGCAAGTGCCTGTGTTTCATCCATATATTGACGTGCTTTGGCCAATTCGTTGCCAATCCCGCTCACAAAGGAGAGGACTTCGATCATTACGGCGGCCTTGCTCAATGAGGGCAACCCCAAGAGCAAGGCTGGAAATAGGTGGGCAAGAATTTGACGAAATCTGACGCTCCAGAACCGGCGCAGACGCGAGGCGCCAAACACCAGCGGTACGGCGCCCACAAGGATGGCGATGATCACCATGCCATCTGTTGCGCCGAACCAGATCAGTGCCAGCACCAGCCACGCAATCGGCGGCACGCCAAGGATGACGGTCAGAAGGGCGCGCGCAAACCGCATGGTCGCCGGAGAATAGCCCGCTATCAAACCGGTAAATCCGCCGATACAGGCCGAGAGCGTAAACCCGATGAGGGCGCGTCGCATGGTTGCGATAAAAATGGCCCAATTTTTGGGGCTGCTGAGGATGTTGATTGCCCCCGAAATGGTCACCAGAGGCGCGGGAAGAATGAAATCGCCATAGGCCTCATGCCAGCTTGCCAAAGAGCGGCAAAAAGCGTGAGTGCTGCCAGACCAGACCACCCGCCCCATATAAACCGCCCCGTGGCGCCGAGCCTGTCAAGAACATCGGTCATAAGCGGTAGAAGCCCTCATCGGGCAGCTTGCCGCCAATGGCGCGAGGCTCGACATCGGCAACGGCTATATACATCGCTTGAAACTGCGGGCGCAGGCTGGCAGCGCGATCTGCAGACAGGGCGGAATGCGGGATGGATTTCGCCAGCACCGGCGCGGGCATGCCAAGCGGGTCAGGGGCGGCTTGGGCAGCCTCCATCGGTTGGGCCATGACCTTGGGCCGTGTCGTTTCAATGGCGGTTTGAATGGCCACAACCAAATCTGGATTGGCCTCGTCGAAATCACGCATCACGGCCAGACCGGCCTGCGGCACAACGGGGCCAAGACCTGTGATCTTGCCCCATTCGTCCTGAATGTTGATGGCGCGGTAGACCTTTTGACCGGCTTGCAGCGCGCGCATCTCCGCCATGGTGGTAGCGGGCTCGGGCAAGACTGCCGTCTCTGCGCGCCCGGACAGCAAAAGCTGCACCGCCTCGATAGGGGGGGGCGGAATTGACGATGTATTAGAAAATCATCCAATAGTTTGCTAATTTCTCCATTAACCTATTGATATTACTTGGTGCGAGAAAATTTGGTGACAAGATGGTTCCAAAAGTTGATAGTTTAATAGCCAAAATTTTAGACAGTTAAACCACCCCAATGTCCTCGAACACGCGTATGATTTCCGCGGATTTATTGGCTCCGCATCCTGATATTCATGATCCTTTGCGCCTTTGGTTGCGTGTCCCGCGGCGCAGGCCTGTCGTGCCGGTTCATGCAATCAAATCGGGACGCCAGTATCTTTGGTTTGCGGGATTTTCAGGGCTTGGGGCGCTCCGGAGCGGTCATGCCGAGGTTCGTGTTTTTCGACAGCTCCCCAATGACTATCTCGACAGAGCTTGGTCCGAAGCGGCCTGTGCTGACGGGGTTCAGGACTTCCGGGCCTGGTATAGAGCACTCTCCGACTTGCTGCCTGAAGAGCAGGCGATCCGGCTGATTGGTCCTCGGGGCATCACCAAATACGGCGCGGCCCGTTTTGCAGGGATCTCGCGTCAAACGCTTTATAACGGCTTGCGGGAAGCTCGATGATGGACCTTCTGGCAGGCCTTTCCCGTGAACAGCGTAGGCAGGTCGTGGGTGAGGCTGTGCGGTTGTTAAATCTGGTGTCGACGACGAAAGGCGTCAGAGAGGCGGAGGCCGCCCGTAGAGAGTTGCTGCCGGAGAGGGGGCCTGAGGTTAAGAAGCAACGCCTGTACATATGCAAAAATCCTCTTGCTGCGATGCTGATGACGCGCCCCGACACGTCACGACCTCGGGTTACCGATCTGGATATTCTGCGGGGGTGGGCTCTGGTTGGGGCGCTGCGATTTTGTAAGACGTATAAACAGACGGATACGTACAGTCGTGTCGATCAAGGCCTCAGGGCTGTGCGTCACCTTGTGGGTAAGAGTTATTCATTCGACCTTATGCTGGAGTTGCCGCCTTTCGGACCGGATCTTGAGAGCTTGATTGCTGCGTTGAGGGGGCTGGAGAAAACGCTACATGTGCGCGGCGCTGATGAATATGCGAGAGTGGTCGAGCTTTCCCGTCTGATTACAAATGCGGTCTATCCGCAAGGTCCGGTTTATCGGAAAGATGCACAACGCGGGCCTTATGATGACCGGACGCCCGATCTTGTGATCGAAGATGATGGAGCGCGTGAAGTTGTTTTCGAACATGTCGGGGAAGATGCGGAGGCCCCATCGGAGGAATTGATCGAAGATCGTGAGCTTCTGTATTACCGGTTTCCCGATCTGGTGGCACCCGAGCGCAGAGATGTTTACCTCGCAGAACAACAATTGAACCTGTTTGAAGAGGAACAGGCCGAACTCGGATGGACCGGCGATTTTGCCTCGCTCTCGAACCTGGAAACCTGTGCGATCTGGCGTGCGGCATGGGCGGAGAAGGACACGGATATCGGCGCTGTATGGGCTCTGGCCTATCTTCTGTTCGGACGGGAGGTCAGCGGTTTGGGGCGGAGGCCTCGCATTGGGGAAAGCTGGTGGAACAATGGCGGGATCGCTTTTGTACCTGATGTCGCGCATCAGACGGAAAAGACGGCTCCGGACACTGTCTTTACGCTACAGCCACCCAAGGACCTTGCGGCTTTGTTCGAACAGCTTCCTGATCGGCACAGTGCTCATGAGGATGTGCGGGCCTGGCTTAAGAAACAGAATCTCGAGCGCCCTGTCGGGCCGAGCCATCTGATCCGGGCGTTGCGCGATGCTATGCCGAATAAGGACCGTGCGATTGTAGGGCTGCTCACCGGCCGCAAGGTCGGGGATGTGGTGCAGATGCATTACACGAAGGTCAAAACAAAGAGGCTTGCCTCGGCGTGGCGAGAGGCGCTGAAGGACAGGTTTGAGACTGATATTGCGGTGGAGGTAACGAGTCCGGCTTCTGTGGTCGGTACGCTCAAATCCCCGTCCCGACAGCAGGTACGGCGCTATTTTCGGGGATTGGTGGATGACGCGAGGACGGCAGGTCCCGATCAGGACGATGTGCAGACCTTTGCCGGGTTGACGAACCTCTTTGGTGCTGTGTTGAACTTCCTGACGGCGCGCCGGCCAAACGGGGCGGCATTCGAGCCGTTTGCGCGTATCGTCGGGGACCATCGCCCGAGAATTCTCCTGACCGGGAAAGGCGGGCGGTTGGTCAATGATGACAGGTGGGTGCCGCTGTGCCCCACGGCACATGCCGTTATTCTGCATTGGCGCGAGATTTGTGCAGATATGTCCCATCGCCTCTTTATGTTGCCGCATGTGCGCGACAGTTTGTCGGCCATCGCAGAAGGGCAGGGTGTCCCGTTTTTGAAATGGAGCACACTCATGGAGGAGCCGACCCCGCTATCCGCTCCGGAGTTGTGGCGGCGGGCGGGAACTCCGGCGAAGCGGGGCCCCGCAAAGGCAACCAATTGGGCCAGACATTACGTCCGTTCTGCACTGGTGGAGCTTGATGTTCCCGGACCGCTCATCGACGGCTTTATGGGTCATGGCGGGCATATGTTCGACCCGTTAACCCCGACCAGTGCTTCAAGCATCGCCGATCAGGACAGGTTGCGACACGCGCTTGAGCAGATCTGGTGTGACCTGGAGGTTGAATTGCCGGGGCTGGGCCGATGAAACATGTGAGAGATCATGTGAAAGCCCGGCTTGAACGGGTTGGTGTTGAGGCGCTTCGCACGCCTTCTGTGGCTGAGCGCTTTGTGCGCGAGGCACTGGCGCTGGCCGCAGAGGCGGGTGACACGGTGAGGGAGACCGAGAAGGCACGGGACAGGGTTATCAGCCTGTTGCGCGCCATTGAGCGGGCCTATGATTTGCGTCTCGGCTTGGCTGTCAAATACACTCCACCACCCCCAAAGTCGCCTCTGCGCCGCTCAAACTGGGCTGTTGCTGCGCATCGGGCCTGCGCCATCTACAGGCAATTGGAAGACCGGTTGCGCAGTCGAAGGCATAAAGGGGAGGCGCTTGCGGCTCTGATTGTTCTGAGCGCTATCATGCGCGGGGGCTTGTTGCGATCTGAGGCCTGGATGTCTTTGTGGGCGGGGCTGTCATACGGCAAGCCGGAAATCAAACGTCACAAGCTGCTAGGAAAACATGTCTGGATTGACCTGAAGATCAATCAGCATACCGAGGTGCGGTTTTATCCCGATGTTGTGACTCTCGGCCTTTTGGCGCGTTGGTCTCCGGTATCCTTGCCGCGGCTCCCAAGTCCGGACCGTCTCTTGCGCAGGATACAGGAGGTACTCGTGCTTCCCGAGTTTCCCAAGGCCGATGCGTTTGCCGAGGCAGCTTTTGCGCCCCTCGAAGACCAGTATGCCGCGGGTATACCCTCTGTGCTGTTTGAAGCGGCCCGCGGGTCATTCAGGGCGGGATCCGTGCCTTCGGAACACTGGGAGGGAAGCCTGTGCGGGGAGGTGTTGGATGTCCCTGCGGCCCTTCGGCGTCGAAAGCCGGTAAAGAGCGCGGAGGCAGCGCTTTCTTTGGAAGAGAGCAACAGGGAGCTCCGCCAGATCCTCACAACGAGGCGGAAAGGGGCCCATAAGATAACGCGTGCGCCGGTGCGCGCGGGGTTGGAGGAACTGATCGCCCAAGCCCCGCCTCCTATTGTTCGTGCACGTGCGCTCTGGTGTTCGTCCTTACTGAAGAAGGGTTGCAAAGTCTCAACACTGCAGCGCTACGAGTCCGCAGTCGGCAAGACCCTCTCGCTGGCATTTGGAGAGGCCGATCCGGCACGCATGAGCGTTGAGGAGATCGAAGCCCGTCTTTATGCCGTCTTGGAAATCCCGGGCGCGTTGCAGGACAAGATGACGGGGACGTGTCTCTGCCAGTTCTTTCGTTTTACCTTTTATGACCCGAGGCTCTATTGGCCGGAGCCCGATCTGCGGTTCCCTCAGATGTCTCGTAAGGGGCCGCCGCGCCGTGCTGTTATTACCGGACCGCAAATCAGGCAGGCTTTGAAGGGGTTGAAAGATGAGGGGCCACACAGGGTTGCGTTTCTATTGGCCGCGCGGGGCGGGCTGCGGCTCTCGGATATGGAAGCGCTGCGGATATGTGATGTTGATTATAGCAGAAAAGGGGTGGTTCGGCTGCATCCGACCACAGAGGGAGATATCAAAACCGGAGCGGGGCGTCGGCAGGTGCCGGTGGCGCAGTTCCTCAGACCTCAAGAGTTGTCGTCATGGGAAAGGTTTGTCGCGCATCGTCGGCAGACCAGTTCAAACCACAGGGTGGCGTTTCTCTCGGAAGACAGATCGCTTCTGGAGGCGCCCCGGTTTGACCGGATAGGCTTTGCCCGGCTTTTGGGGGAACAGCTCGGATTACGTCCGCATGATCTGCGTCACGGGGCACTCTCGAATATCGCCCTCGCGCTGTTGGCGCCTGAAGCCGACAAGGTCGTGTGTAACCTCACAGGTTGGAATGCCGACTGTATCAGGTGGATGCGTGAGGAATATTCCGGACGGGATCCACTGAATGGTACCCATCAAATCGCGCGGCTTGCGGGGCACCGGCAGGCGGAGACGACATTTGACACCTATATTCACCTGACGGATCTCGCGCTTGGTTTACATATTGCCGCTGTCAGGGACGAGAGGCCCGCCGCTGAGGCGGCCAGCATGACGGGTTTGAACCGGCGCAGTGTGGGAAGAAAGAGATCGGTTGTTCTGGAGGATTTGCGCCTGAAGGTTTTGAAGAAGCTGCCCGTCACAGAGATCAAGCCGGGTAGTCAGGCTGTTCCTGTAACTCCTGAGCCTCAAGACAAAACCCCAAAAGTCACAAACATAGCTCCGAATTTTGTGGTTATTCTGTCTCTGGCCGTGAAAAGCGGCCTGAACTCACTGGAGATCGCGGAGAAATATGCGGTGCCTCTGCGGGCTGTGAACTGGCTGATGGAGTGTGAGGCGCGTGCCCCTCTCGGGGCCATCCCACGCCGCAAGACGGACAGGCACTGGGTGGTCCGCCAGGCTGACAAAGCTATGGGACTTGAAGACCCGAGGGGCTTTGTCTCGGAGATACGCGCCATGCCGCACAGGAAACTGACCTATTCGGCGCCTTGGCCTGCCAAGCGCTGGTTGTCCGGAATGGGGCGCGGTGTCAGGACAGAGGCGACACTCTACCTCGCTTCAAAGGATAATCCAGAGCTTTGGAAGGGGATCAAGGCCGAGCGTGTATCCGGTCCTCGTACACGTTTGGAGTTGGTCCCCATGACACCGGCAGGGACCAATGCCATGCCGTTTTTGCGTCTTGTGGCGGATATTGTCGAGCGTACGCTGAAACTGCGCGAGATTGTGGTAGAGGTGGAGAGAGACGTGAGGAGACTTAACCTGAATAATTCAGGAGCCCTGCGCGCTATTCTATAAGCGTGTGTTTTGACCGTGGATGCATAATGAGAGCGCCCGAAATCGATGTCCGTGGATTTTTTTGAAATTTCTTCAAAGAATCGCTTGCAGGATTTGATGAGTAGTCTTAGAACCCCCTTCACCGGCGGCGCAGACAGCGCGGACGGGACGCCAGAGGGCGCGGACGGAACGGGGTAGCTGAGGTTACCGAGGGAAGTTCGAGTAATCTGACGGAGAAAATTTTG